>NZ_CP098762.1:0-2500 GCF_023935825.1 Sphingomonas aerolata
TGGTTGCGGGGACAGGATTTGAACCTGTGACCTTCAGGTTATGAGCCTGACGAGCTACCGGGCTGCTCCACCCCGCGACGGTCCGGTTAGGGACGTAAGGGTAGATGAGATTGTGAATGGGTTTAGATATCGTGTGATGCATGTCGCACGGGCTTCAATGCCTGGCGACGACCTACTCTTCCATCGCTTGAGCGATAGTACCATTGGCGCAGGCGGGTTTCACGGCCGAGTTCGGAATGGGATCGGGTGGGACACCGACGCTATAGCCACCAGGCAATGGAGCCGGTGCGACATGCGTCACTGTGATATCTGGGTCCCTCGAGGCCTGCCTTGCGACGGGTCTTGAGGGTTTTAAAATCGATACCGTGCAAGGTTAGTGGTATTTATGACCAATCCCTCGACGGCGAGGGGATTGGCAATCTGGCGTCGTCTTAATCATCCGCACGCATCTTTGACGCTGGGCGAACCCAGTGTTGTCATTGATGGTGTGAGACTCTCAAGCGCGAATAGAGCAATTAGTATCGGTTAGCTCCATGCGTTACCGCACTTCTACATCCGATCTATCAACGTCGTGGTCTCCGACGGCTCTATGAAATCTTATCTCGAGGGAGGCTTCCCGCTTAGATGCTTTCAGCGGTTATCCCGTCCATACATAGCTACCCAGCTGCGCTCTTGGCAGAACGACTGGTACACCAGAGGTATGTTCAACCCGGTCCTCTCGTACTAGGGTCAACTCCTCTCAAATTTCGACGCCCACGGCAGATAGGGACCAAACTGTCTCGCGACGTTCTGAACCCAGCTCACGTACCACTTTAATTGGCGAACAGCCAAACCCTTGGGACCTGCTCCAGCCCCAGGATGTGATGAGCCGACATCGAGGTGCCAAACAACCCCGTCGATATGAGCTCTTGGGGGTTATCAGCCTGTTATCCCCGGCGTACCTTTTATCCGTTGAGCGATGGCCCTTCCACGAGGGACCACCGGATCACTATGACCGACTTTCGTCTCTGCTCGACTTGTCAGTCTCGCAGTCAGGCGGGCTTATGCCATTGCACTCTAACAGACGGTTTCCGACCGTCCTGAGCCCACCATTGCGCGCCTCCGTTACTCTTTAGGAGGCGACCGCCCCAGTCAAACTACCCGCCACAGAGGGTCCCTGTTCCGGCTTACGGAACGAGGTTAGACATCAGAAACAAACAGGGTGGTATTTCACCTATGGCTCCACATCAGCTGGCGCCGATGCTTCAAAGCCTCCCACCTATGCTACACAGTTTCTTCCTAATGCCACTCTGAAGCTGCAGTAAAGGTGCACGGGGTCTTTCCGTCTAACCGCGGGTACTCCGCATCTTCACGGAGAATTCAATTTCGCTGAGCATGTCCTGGAGACAGTGGGGAAGTCGTTACGCCATTCGTGCAGGTCGGAACTTACCCGACAAGGAATTTCGCTACCTTAGGACCGTTATAGTTACGGCCGCCGTTTACCTGGGCTTCATTTCAGAGCTTGCACCCCTCCACTTAACCTTCAGGCACCGGGCAGGCGTCAGGCCCTATACGTCGTCTTGAAGCCGACTTAGCAGAGCCCTGTGTTTTTGCTAAACAGTCGCTACCCCCTGGCCTGTGCCCCCTCAAAGTGCTTGCGCATAGTGAGGGCCTCCTTCTTCCGAAGGTACGGAGGCAATTTGCCGAGTTCCTTCAGGACACTTCTCTCAAGCGCCTTGGTATACTCTACCTGACCACCTGTGTCGGTTTCGGGTACGGTCTATACGGTGGGGCTATTTCCTGGAACCATTTCGAAGCCATCCCAATCCGATAAGGGATGACAACACACATGATCCGTCACACACCACCAGGCCCACGAATATTAACGTGGTTCCCATCGACTACCCCCTTCGGGCTCGTCTTAGGGGCCGGCTCACCCTGCGCGGATTAGCCTTGCGCAGGAACCCTTGGTCTTTCGGCGAGAGGGCATCTCACCCTCTTTATCGCTACTCATGTCTGCATTCGCACTTCCGATACCTCCACGACCCATTACCAGATCGCTTCACAGGCTTACGGAACGCTCCGCTACCGCGTACCACATAAGTGGCACACCCTAAGCTTCGGCACGTATCTTGAGCCCCGTTACATCTTCGCCGCAGGACCTCTTGTTTAGACCAGTGAGCTGTTACGCTTTCTTTAAAGGATGGCTGCTTCTAAGCCAACCTCCTGGTTGTTTTGGAAGTCCCACATGCTTTCCCACTTAGATACGATTTGGGGGCCTTAGCTGTAGGTCAGGGCTGTTTCCCTTTTGACGACGGACCTTAGCACCCGCCGTCTGTCTCCCGCATATCACTCTTAGGTATTCGGAGTTTGGTTAGGTTTGGTAGATCTCGCGACCCCCTAGCCCATCCAGTGCTCTACCCCCTAAGGTGTTCGTGCGAGGCACTACCTCAATAGTTTTCGCGGAGAACCAGCTATTTCCCGGCTTGATTGGCCTTTCACCCCTAAACACAACTCATCC
>NZ_CP098762.1:7500-1587500 GCF_023935825.1 Sphingomonas aerolata
CGCGCGGTCGCGTCGCCCGCGCTGGCCGCGATCGCGATGGCGCTCGCGGTCGGGCTGGTCGATCAGCGTTTGCCAGTGCTCAATCCGGTCTGGCGACTCGCGGTGCTGCTCGCGGTCGGCGGCGTAGTCTATGCGGGCGGGATGCTCGCCTTCGCGCGCGCGGCGCTGGGCGAGCTCGTCGCAGTGCTGCGCAAACGCCCCGTTACGCCCTGACCGGGTCCGCGGGTCAGGCGGACTGGATATAGGCGCGCATCGCCGCGGCATCCGCCTCGATCCGGTCGATCCGGAATTTGACGAGATCGCCGATCGAGACGAAGCCGACGAGCTGATCATGGTCGATCACGGGCAGATGCCGGATCCGCCGCTGGGTCATCAGCGACAGCGCGCCGATCACCGATTCGGTCGGCGCGACCGATTTGACCGCGCGCGTCATCACGTCGCCGATCCGCTGCGTCAGCGCCCCCGCGCCCTTGGCCTGCAGGCAATGGATCACGTCGCGTTCGGAAAAGATCCCGACGACGCGGCCGTCGTCGAGCACCGGCGCCGCGCCGATCCGCTGTTCCGCGAGCATCGCCACCGCGTCCGCGACGCTCGCATCGGGGTGCAACGACAGCACCATGTCCGCGCGCGTGCCGTCACCGGTCCGCCGCTTCGTCTCGAGGATCGTCGCGATCGTCATCTCCGCCTCTCCTTGTCGCGTCTCCATGCGCGTGGCTTGAGAAAACCATGTTTGCGCGGCAATGAAAAGCGATGACCGATCCTTCTGCCGAGACACCGACCGGACTCGACGATCCACACTATGCCGCGTTCGCCTGGGGCCGGTTCCGGACGATCATGGCGTGGATGATACTGGCGGCGGCGATCTGCGCCGCGGGCGTCATCGTCGCGATGGCGCATCTTCAGGGGGCGCTGCACCTCGTGACGATGCTCGCGATTCTCGGCGGGGTCGGCGGATCGGTAATCATGGCCGGGCTGTTGATGGGGCTCGTCTTCCTGAGTTCGGGAAGTGGCCATGACGAGGACGTGACTCGGATCGACTAGCCGGCTGGGCGGTGCGCGCGGCCGCGGGATGAAACGAAAAAAGGCCGGTACCGCAGCGTCGCGGTACCGGCCTTTTCGATTTTGCCGTCTGGCGCGACGGTCAGCCCGCCTCGACCTCGTCGGTGGCAACGCGGACGCGACGGCGACGCGGCTTTTCTGCGGCTGCGCCATCCGCCGAAGCGTCGGCAGCTGGTGCCGGTGCCGAGCCCGAGATGCCGAGCGATGGCGGCAGGCGGTCTGCGTCGAACGCCGCGGGTGCGGCATCGTCCGTGGCGACCGGCGTGTCGAGACTGCGGTCGCGACGCGGGCGACCACGACGGCGGGGCTGCTCCTCGCCCGAACCGTCCGACGCGGGCGCCGGGGCGGTTGCGGCCACAACGTCGACCGGGTCGCCCATGGACTGGGGCGCGGACGACCGGTCGTCGGACGTGGCAGCGTCGGGCGTGGCCGGCGTTACGCTGCGGGCAGCGACCTCGTCCGCGCGCTCGCCCTGCTGCTCGGACTCGGCCTGGACCGGACGCGCGGCGCGTGGTGTACGACGGATGGTGTCGCGGCGCGGGGCATCGCGATACTCGTCGCGACCCTGGTTTTCGCGGGGCTGGCTCTCGCGCTGCTGGCCCTGCTCGTCACCGGGCTGTTCGTCGCGCGACGGCGTCATCCGCGGGCCGCGAGCCTCGCCACGCTGGCCCTCGTTACGCTGGCCCTCGTTGCGCTGACCCTCGTTGCGGTTCGCGTCGTAGCGTGGGCGATCGTCGCGCTGCGAGCGGTCGTCACGGCCCTGACCATCGCGGCCCTGGCCTTCGCGGCCCTGGTTCTCACGGGGCGCGCGGGCGTTCGAATACTGGCCATTGGACTGGCCGCCATTCGCCATCGCCGCCTGGTCGCCGGACCCCTGCTGGCCGTTTTGCTGCCCGTGCTGCTGCCCGTTTTGCTGGCTGCCCTGCTGCTCGCCCGAGCGGATCGGTTCGCCCTCGTCGCCATAATCGTCGTCGCCGTCGAGATCGAACGGCTGCTGGCGACGCGGCTGCTGCTGCGCCTGGGGCTGGCTCTCTTCGAAGCGCGCGCGGGTTTCGCTCAGCACGCGGAAATAGTGATCCGCGAACTGCAGATAATATTCGATGTTGACGCGGTCGCCCTGCATCTGCGCGTCGCGCGCCAGGTTCTTGTACTTCTCGTACAATTGGCTCGCGTTGCCGCGCGCGCGGCTGTCGATGCGGTTGCCGGTGTCGCGGCCACCCTGGCCACCACCACCGCCGCCGCCCTGGCGTTGACCGCCACCGCCGCCACCGCCGCCATTATTATTGTTGCCACGACCGCGACGGCGGCCGGCTTGCCGGTTGTTGATCAAGCTTGTGTCCTCAGTCGTCGAACCAAAATCTGGTCGTGCTCCGAAATGCGGTGCAAACCCCCCGCCGCGCACCGATGACGATGCGTCGGACTTGCCAGGGCCGCCGGACTGCAGCGACTTTAAGGCGAAGGATGCGGGTCAACGCTCAAAAACGACCAAGTTGTCGAGATTGCGTGCCCCTGCCCACGTGATAGCGGCCCGGAAGGGCCTCCCACAAGCGAAATATGCGGCGGCAGGCCATAATCGTCAAGTCGCGCCGGTCATCGCGCAAGCAGGACGCGCGGGTTTCCGCCATAATCATGATGTAGCGCAACGTGCAGCCCTGCCGCCTCGAGCAGCGCCGAGACCGGCGCCGCCTGCGTCGCGCCGATCTCGATCACCGCCGCGCCGCCGGGTGCGATCAGCGCGGGGAGCTGCGCCGCGAGGATCCGGTAATCGTCGAGCCCGTCCGCGCCTGCGAACAGCGCCGCATGCGGTTCGTGATCGCGGACTTCGGGCGGCAGCGTCTCGGCGGTACCGATATAGGGCGGGTTGGCGAGGATCAGGTCGAACCGCGCCTCGATCGCGTCCGCCCAGCTGCCGCGCAAAAACTGCGCACGGTCGGCCATGCCGAGCGCCGCCGCATTGGCACGCGCATAGCCGAGCGCCTCCGCCGAAAAGTCGATGCCGAGACCGCGCGCGGGCCATTCGTCGAGCGCGGCGAGCAGCAGCGTACCGGGGCCGGTGCCGAGATCGAGGATGGTCGCGGGCGCACCGCCGGCAAAATGCGCCTGCGCGGCGATCAGCAGCGTCTCGCTGTCGGCGCGGGGCACCAGCGCCCCCGGCCCGACCGCGAGATCGATCGACCAGAAGCCGCGCGTGCCGGTGATATAGGCGATCGGCTCATGCCCGAGACGACGCGCGACCAGCGCCGCGAAGCTGGCGGGGACGGCGTAGCGGTCGGGATCGAGCAGGATCGCGTTCCGCTCGACGCCCAGCGCATGCGCCATCAGCAATTCGGCATCGAGGCGGGGGGTGGCGGAGAAGGCGAAGCGTGCGGCCGCCGTGGCGAGGGCCTGACTTACCCCCTCGCCCGCTTGCGGGAGGGGGCTGGGGGGTGGGCACGCGCTCACCGCGACCGCACCATCGGTGATGCGTCGAAAAACCGGAACGAAGCGCCCTCATGGAACCGGCCGCGCGCCCACCCCCCGGCCCCCTCCCGCACGCAAGACGGGAGGAAGCAGGCGAGCTCACCCATCCAGCTGCGCCAGCCGGTCCGCCTCGTCCTGCGCCACCAGCGCGCCGATCAGCTCGCCCATGTCGCCCGCGACGATTTCCGGCAGCCGGTGCAGCGTCAGGTTGATGCGGTGATCGGTCACGCGGCCTTGCGGAAAATTATACGTCCGGATCCGCTCCGATCGATCCCCCGACCCGACCATCGACTTGCGCGCACCCGCACGCTCGGCATGCAACCGGTCGCGCTCCGCCTCGTAGAGCCGCGTCCGCAGCACGCGCAAAGCCTTCGCCTTGTTCTTGTGCTGCGACTTCTCGTCCTGCTGGATCACCGTCAGCCCGGTCGGGATATGCACGATCCGCACGGCAGAGTCGGTCGTGTTGACCGACTGGCCGCCCGGCCCCGACGAGCGATAGACGTCGATGCGCAGGTCCTTGTCGTCGATCTTGACGTCGACGTCCTCAGCCTCGGGCAGCACCGCGACGGTCGCTGCCGAGGTGTGGATCCGCCCGCCCGCCTCGGTCGCGGGCACGCGCTGGACGCGGTGGACGCCGCTCTCGAACTTCAGTTTCGCGAACACGCCCTGCCCCGTGACGCTGGCGACGACTTCCTTGAAGCCACCCGCGTCGGACGACGATCCCGAGATCAACTCGACCCGCCAGCCCTGCGATTCGGCATAACGCTGGTACATCCGGAACAGGTCGCCCGCGAACAGCGCCGCCTCGTCCCCGCCCGTCCCCGCGCGCACCTCGAGCATCGCCGAGCGCTCATCCGCGGAATCACGCGGCAGCAACGCGAGCGCGAGCTTGCGGTCCGCGGTCTCGAGCAGCGTGCGATTCTCGTGCAATTCCTCCGACGCCATCGCGCGCAGCTCGTCATCGGCATCCTCGGCCATGAAGGCGAGGCTCTCGGCCTCCTGCCGCAGCCGCCGCACCTCGGTCGCCGCCTGCGCGACGGGTTCGAGCTCGGCATATTCCTTCGACACCGCGACGAAGCGGTCGGACGGCAGGTCGCCGGTCGACATCAGCGCCTGCAACTCGTCCCGCCGCGCCTCGATCGCGCGAATCCGGTCTGGGGAGATCTGGGTCATGCGGACGCTCCCTCTTCCGTCATCCCAGCGAAAGCTGGGATCCAGGGTGACCGGACGGAGCCTTCATGGCGCTGGATCCCGGCCTGCGCCGGGATGACGGGGAGGCTCAACGCAGCGCCTCCGCCAGATCTGCGAACGCGACCTCGGTCTGCGTGCCGGTCGCGAGCGCTTTCACCGCGCCGACGCCTTTGGCGAGCTCGTCATCGCCGAGGATGATCGCAAACCGCGCGCCGAGCGCATCCGCCTTCGCCATCCGCGCCTTCATCTTGCCCTTGTAGGCCATCTCGACCGCCACGCCCGCACGGCGCAGATCCGCGACGATGCCGGTCGCGCGTGCTTCGGCCGCGGCACCCATCGGCACGACCACCGCGTCGATCCCCGCCGCCGCCGGCTCGTCGAGCAGCATCGCCAGCCGCTCGACGCCCGCGGCCCAGCCGACACCCGCCGTCTCCGGCCCGCCGAGCGACCCGATCAGCCCGTCATAGCGCCCACCGGCCAGCACGGTGCCCTGCGACCCCAGCCGATCGGTCACGAATTCGAACGCGGTGTGCCGGTAATAATCGAGCCCGCGCACCAGCCGCGCATTGCGTTCCCACGCGACACCCGCCGCATCGAGCCCCGCAGTCACCGCGTCGAAGAACGCGCGCGCCTCGGGCGTCAGATACGCGTCGATATCGGGCGCGCTGTCCGCGATCGGGCGGTCCTTCGGGTCCTTCGAATCGAGGATCCGCATCGGATTCTTCTCAAGCCGGGTCAGGCTGTCCTCGGACAGCTCGCCGCGATGCGCCTCGAAATGCGCAACCAGCGCCGCGCGCCATGCCTCACGCGTCTCGGCATCGCCCAGCGTGTTCAGCTGCAACGTCACGCCGTCGGCAATGCCGAGTTCGCGCAGCAACTGATCCGCCAGTACCAGCAGCTCGACATCCGCCGCGGGCTCTGCCGCACCGATCACCTCGGCGTCGATCTGGTGGAACTGCCGGAACCGGCCCTTTTGCGGGCGCTCGTAGCGGAACACCGGGCCGCTGGTCGTGATCTTCAGCGGCGCGAACTGCTGCCACCCCTCGGTCAGATAGGCACGCGCGATGCCGGCGGTGAATTCGGGCCGCAGCGTCAGCGAATCCCCGCCGCGGTCCTCGAACGTGTACATCTCCTTCGACACGACATCGGTCGTCTCGCCGAGCGAGCGCGCGAACACCGCGGTGGATTCGAACACCGGGATGTCGATCCGCTGAAAGCAATACAGCGCACGCACGCGTTCGAAGGTGCTGAGAACATGCGCGAAACGGCGCTGCTCGTCGCCGAAGATGTCCTGAGTGCCGCGGATGCGACGCGGGGTTTCTGTTCTGGCCATGATGCGCGCGTATCTAGGCGACGTGCCCGCGAAGCGCTAGCGCCGTCACATGAGCAACGACGTCCGCTATTGGGGGCTCGGCCGGCGCATCGCCCCGCCGCGCTTCGTGCTGTTTGCATGCGTCTTCGCGATCGGCCTCGTCGCGCTGATCCCCCGACTGGGGCTGGGCCGCGGCACGATGGCGGCGTTCGATATCGCCGCGGTCCTGTTCCTCGCCACCGTCGCGACCCTGTTCGGCAACGCCACCGCGGAGCGGATGCGGCGCTATGCGGACGAGAACGACGCCAACCGCGCGGTGCTGCTCGCGTTCAGCGGGACGATCCTGATCGTCGTGCTCGTCGCGGTGGCGAAGGAATTGCAGGGCAAGACCGATCTCGTCGCGGTCCTGATCTCGGTCACGACGCTCGTGCTCGCCTGGCTGTTCTCCAACATGGTCTACACGCTGCATTATGCGCATCTGTTCTACAGCGACGCCGCGGATGGCAGCGATGCGGGCGGGCTGGACTTCCCGTCCTGTGCCGAGCCCGATTACTGGGACTTCGCCTATTTCGCCTTCACGCTCGGCATGACCTTCCAGACCTCCGACGTCGAGATCACGTCGCGGCGCGTGCGCAAGGTCGCATTGGGCCAGTGCATGGCCGCGTTCGTCTTCAACATCGGCGTGCTCGCCTTCACCATCAACGTGCTCGGCAGCAGCTGACCCTGCCCCTTCCGTCATCCCTCTTCCGTCATCCTGACGAAAGTCAGGATCCAGAGCCATAAACACCACTGCCCGTAACCCTGGATCCTGACTTTCGTCAGGATGACGGCGCATGTGGCAAAGCGCGACGCACCAAACGCCTGCGACGCGAAACTATACCCCCCGGCAAAGGGCTGGACGACTGCCCTTTCTGCCGCTTACACCTTGACCATCGTCTCTTTGCCGGAAGGCCTTTCCTTGATCCGCAAGCTTCTCGTCGCATCCCTGCTCGCGTCTGCACTTCCCGCGGTCGCGCAAGTCCCCGCCGGCAACACCGCCCCGCAGCCGGTGCCGTTCATCGACACGATCCCCGCCGCACAGGACACGCCCTATCCCGGCACGATCCTGCTCGACATCGACGCGACCGATACCGAGCGCGGCATCTTCCGCGTGAAGGAGACGATCCCCGTCGCCAAATCGGGCAAGATGGCGCTGCTCTTCCCGAAATGGCTGCCCGGCAACCATGCGCCACGCGGCGAGATCGAGAAGCTCGCCGGGCTGGTGATCCGCGCGAACGGCCGGATCCTGCCCTGGACGCGCGACCCGGTCGACGTCTACGCCTTCCACATCGACGTTCCCGCGGGCACCAAACAGCTCGACGCCACCTTCCAGTTCATCTCCGCGACCAAGGCGGACCAGGGCCGTGTCGTCATGACCCCGACGATGATCAGCCTCCAGCCGAACTCGGTCAGCCTCTACCCCGCCGGCTATTATACGCGTCAGATCCCGGTGAAGATGACCGTCACCTACCCGACCGGCTGGACCGCCGCGGGCGCGATCCCCGCCAAGGTCTCGGGCGCGACCTATGCCTATGACCGGACCAATTACGAGATCCTCGTCGATTCGCCGATCCTCGCGGGCAAATACGGCAAGGTCTGGCCTTTGAGCCCCAAGGTCGACCTCAACGTCTTCGCCGACACCCCCGACCAGCTCGCCGCCAAGCCCGAACAGATCGACGCGCACAAGCGGCTCGTCGATCAGGCCGCGCGCACCTTCGGCGCCGAGCATTATGATCATTACGAGTTCCTGCTCTCGATCACCGATCAGCTCGGCGGGATCGGCCTCGAACATCATCGCAGCTCGGAAAACGGCGTACGCCCCGGCTATTTCACCGAATGGGAGACGGGCGCGTCGGCGCGCAACCTGTTGCCGCACGAATTCACGCACAGCTGGGACGGCAAGTTCCGCCGCGGCGCCGACCTGTGGACCCCCGATTTCCGCACGCCGATGCGCAACTCGCTGCTCTGGGTCTATGAGGGCCAGACGCAGTTTTGGGGCTATGTGCTCCAGGCGCGCTCGGGTCTGGTCAGCAAGCAGGACACGCTCGACGGCTATGCCTCGATTCTGGGCACCTACGACACCGCGCAGGGTCGCCAGTGGCGCCCGCTGATCGACACCACCAATGATCCGGTCATCTCGTCGCGCCGTCCCAAGGGCTGGACCAGCTGGCAGCGCTCGGAGGATTATTACAACGAAGGGCTGATGGTCTGGATGGAGGTCGACGCGATGCTCCGCCAGAAGTCGGGCGGCACCAAGTCGATCGACGATTTCGCGCGAGCCTTCTTCGGCATCCGCAACGGCGATTATGGCGAGGTTACCTACACGTTCGACGACGTGGCCAAGACGCTGAACGGCATCCTGCCCTATGACTGGGCCGGCTTCCTCAACACGCGGCTGACCGAGACGGGCAAGCCCGCGCCGATCAACGGCTTTGCGATGAACGGCTACAAGCTGGTCTATGGCCCCGTGCAGAGCCCGTATCTGAAGCAGGCGGAGAAGACCCGCGGCACTGATGTCAGCTATTCGCTGGGCTTGGTGATGAACAAGGACGGCGTCGTGACTGCCTCGATCTGGGACAGCCCTGCGTTCCGCGCCGGGATCGACGTCGGCACCGAAATCGAGGCGGTCAACGGCGAATCCTACTCGTCGGACCGCATGAAAGCGGCAATTCTCGCGGCCCAGGGCACCAAGCTGCCGATCCGTCTGACTGTAAAAAACAACGAGCGATTCCGCGACGTCTCGCTCGATTACCATGACGGCCCGCGCTATCCGCGGCTCGAGAAGGTCGGTACAGGTGACGGCGGACTGGACAAGTTGCTGATGCCGCGCTGACAGTTCCGATATTTTTCCGGTGCCGGCCGCCTCCCCAAGGGGAAGCGGCCGGCACCGCCATTTCTGAAAGGACCGCCATGCGTATCGACCTCATCCCGACGGGCAAGAATCCGCCCGAAGACCTGAACGTCATCATCGAAGTCCCGACCGGCGGCGAGCCCGTGAAGTACGAGTTCGACAAGGCATCGGGCGCGCTGTTCGTCGACCGCATCCTGCACACGCCGATGCGCTACCCCGCGAATTACGGCTTCGTGCCCCACACGCTCAGCCCCGATGGCGACCCGCTCGACGCGCTCGTGATCGCGCGCTCGCCGTTCATCCCGGGCTGCGTCGTCCGCGCCCGCCCGATCGCGGTGCTCAACCTCGAGGACGAGGCCGGCGGCGACGAGAAGCTCGTCTGCGTCCCCGTCAACGACGTGTTCCCCTATTATTCGAACGTCGGCGGCCGTGCCGACGTGCCCGAGATCGTGTTCGAGCAGATCGAGCATTTCTTCACCCACTATAAGGACCTCGAGAAGAAGAAGTGGGTCCGCGTCGGCAAGTGGGGCGATGCCGAGGAAGCCAAGCGCATCACGATCGAGGCGATCGAGCGCTACGAAGAGGCCAAGAAGCAGGGCGACGAGCCCATGAACGCGGACGACGCCGCAGGCCGCTAATTACAAAAGACCGAAGTCGAAGCGGCGCGCACCCGGCGCGCCCTTCGACTGCGCTCAGGGCGAACGGGGCCGCGAACTACGCCCCCCCGTTCGTGCTGAGCGAAGTCGAAGCACCTGCCCCGCCCTCGCCCAGCCGCCCCGCCCTTACGGCGCCGGCCGCTCCGCCTGTGCCTCCGCCAGGTACAGCGAGAACAACCCCGCCGGATCGGTCCATTCGCGGATCGGCGTCCACCCGCCCGACCGCAACAGGATCCGCGCATCGCGCGACCCGTATTTGTGGCTGTTCTCGGTGTGGATCGTCTCGCCCGCCGCGATATCGAACGGTCGCCCCTCGATCGTGAACGCGGCGTCACGCTGCGCCTCGAGATGCATCTCGATCCGCGCGCGATCGTCGTTCCACACCGCCTTGTGCCGGAACGCCTCGACCGGCACGTCGGCGTCGAGCTCGCGGTTGATCCGCTCGAGCAGGTTCATGTTGAACGCCGCGGTCACGCCCTGCGCATCGTCATAGGCGGGGACCAGCACCGCTGGATCCTTGATCCGGTCCATCCCGATCAGCAGCATCGCGCCGATCCCGAGCGACGCGCGCATCGCCTTCAACAGGTCGACCGCCATCAGCGGGATCATGTTGCCGATCGTCGACCCCGGAAAGAAACCGAGCTTGGGCGTGTCCGCGATCGTCTTCGGCAATGCGAGCGGCCGCATGAAATCCGCCTCGAACGGCAGGACCAGCAGCTCGGGGAACTGCGCCGCGAGCACCCGCGACGATTCGCGCAGGAAATCACCCGAGATATCAATCGGCACATAGACCGACGGCGCCACCGCGCTCAGCAGGATCGGCGTCTTGGTCGACGACCCCGACCCGAATTCGACCACCGCACGTCCCGCGCCGGCAATCTCGGCGACCTCGGGGCAGGCGGTCTCGAGGATCGAGCGCTCGGTCCGCGTCGGATAATATTCGGGCAGGTCGGTAATCGCCTCGAACAGCTCCGACCCGCGCCGGTCGTAGAACCAGCGCGCCGGAATCGCGCGCGGCCGCCGTTCCAGCCCGGCGAGCACGTCCGCCCGGAAGGCGGGGTCGGCCAGGCTCTGCTCGCCGTCTTCGATTTCACGCTTCAACATCAGATATCCTTGGCGAGCCGGACGCCGGTGAACTGCCAGCGCTGGTGCGGGTAGAAGAAATTGCGGTAGCTTGCCCGCGCATGGCCGCGCGGCGTTGCGCAGCTCCCGCCGCGCAGCACGAACTGTCCGCTCATGAACTTGCCATTATACTCGCCGACCGCACCCTCGACCGCGCGGAAGCCGGGATAGGGGCGATAGGCGCTCCCCGTCCATTCCCAGACGTCGCCGAAAAAGGCGGGGTCGCCGGCGCGTGCCGGCCGCGGCTCGACCGGGCCCGCCGCATCCATCTGGTTGCCGCCATCGCCGGCATAGTCCGCCGCAACGGCCTCCCATTCGGCCTCGGTCGGCAGCCGCGCGCCCGCCCAGCTGGCATAGGCGTCCGCCTCGTAGAAGCTGACATGCGTGACCGGTGCGGCGGGATCGATCGCGCGCCGCCCGTCGAGCCCGAACCGCGTCCAGCCGCCGTCGCGTTCTTCCCAGTACATCGGCGCGACGATGCCCTCCGCCTTCACCCAGGCCCAGCCATCGGCGAGCCAGTGGCGCGGCTCGCTATAGCCGCCATCGGCAATGAACGCCGCCCATTCGCCATTGGTCACCGTCCGGTCGGCGACCGCGTGGCGCGCGAGCAGCGTGTCGTGCCGCGGCGTCTCGCAATCGAACGCGAAGCCGTCGCCGTCATGCCCCATCCGCGCGATCCCGGCGTCGCGTTCGATCCAGCCGATCGCGCCCGGCATCTCGACCGGCACCTTGCGCGGCGCAGCCCAGACTGCGGGCTCGAGCGGGTTTTCCGAAAACAAATGGAGGATGTCGGTCACCAGCAATTCCTGGTGCTGCTCCTCGTGATGGCAGCCCAGCGCCACGAGCTCGCGCGCCGCCTCGGGCAGATCGGGCAGAGCCGCGACCAGCGCCGCATCGACATGCACGCGGTAGGCGCGAACCTCGTCGAGCGTCGGCCGCGTGATCATCCCGCGCCGGTCGCGCGCATGCCGCCGGCCCTCCGCCTCGTAATAGCTGTTGAACAGGAACGGGAAGCGTTCGTCGTGCAGCCGGTAGCCGGCGACATGATCGCGCAGCACGAACGTCTCGAAGAACCAGCTGGTATGCGCCAGATGCCATTTGGTCGGCGACGCGTCGGGCATCGACTGCACCGTCGCATCCGCATCCGACAGCGGCGCGGCCAGCGCGATCGACAGGTCGCGCACGGCCGTGAAACGGGCACCGAGCGCGTCCGTGTCAGGCAGGGTCACGGGATCATGGGTGGGGACGGGGTTCGGCATCGACTGTCCTCGTGCGGGCGATGCACGCGGCATGGCCCCTTATAAAAGGATGCAGCGGTACGGAGCGCTATCCGCGCGTTGCCCCCGGTCGCCAAAGAACGTCGCTCGCCCCGTTTTGGTTCACCGCACGCGCGGCGACGAACAGGAAATCCGACAAGCGGTTAACATACGCTAATGCCAATGGATTGATCGGGTCGTCGACCGCGACCACCGCGCGCTCGGCGCGGCGCGTGATCGCGCGCGCCAGATGCAGCGCCGCCGCCCCCGGCGATCCGCCCGGCAGGATGAAGCTGGTCAGCGGCGCCATCTGCGCAGTCATCGCGTCGATCTCGCCTTCGAGCCGCTCGACCTGCGAACCGATGATCCGCAGCGTCATTTCGGACGGCGCGAAATCCTCGCCCGGCGTCGCGATGTCCGCACCGAGATCGAACAGGTCGTTCTGGATCCGCTCGAGTGCTCGGCCAAGCGGATGATCGCCCAGCGCCACCGCGGCCACGCCGATCGCGCTGTTCGCCTCGTCGACATCGCCAATCGCCTGCATCCGCGGGCACGCCTTGGACACGCGCGATCCGTCGACCAGCCCGGTGGTCCCCGCGTCGCCGGTCCGCGTGTAGATCTTGTTCAGCTTTACCATGACGTTACGCCCTTCGGGCTCAGGTCCGGCCCGCGGCGAACAGGATCAGCACGACGATCAGGATCGCGATCGCCTGGAAGAAGATGCGCTGCTGCATCATCCGGTTCGATTTCAGCGAAGCGGCACTCGGCCCCCCGTCCTTCACCTGCGCCGACTGGTCCTGCAGGAACGTCACCACCCCGCGCACCAGAGCAACGAGCGTCGCGATCATCGCCGCGATCAGGAGGATGACGAGGAAGGTGTTCATGACGACAATCTAGGCATGCGCGCCCCGCCCCGCAATGGCCGTTCCGCCGGTCGCCGGACAAGCCTCGAAACGGGCGGAATTCTACGCTGACAGCCCCGATCTTCCCGGCTAGCATCGTGACAAATGGGGGAATGAGTATGCGTAACGGACGGATCGGCGCCAGCCTGGCGATGCTGGCTATGTTGAGTGCGTGCGGCGGAGACTCCGGCGCGGTATCGGGATCGACCGGCGGTACGCCCGGGGTGTCCACCCCGACGACCGGCACGACCACCCCGACGACCGTCGCCGGATGCAGCCTGAGCGAGCGGCAGGACTGGGCCGCGGCGCAGCTGCGCGAATGGTATCTGTTCCCCGAGACGCTGCCCGCCAGCCTCGACCCGACACCCTATACGACCGTCGACGCCTATATCGACGCGCTGACCGCGACCGCGCGCGGCCAGCGCCGCGACCGCTATTTCACCTATCTGACGTCGATCAAGGAGGAGGATGCCTATTATGAGGCGGGGTCCAATGCCGGCTTCGGCTTCCGTCTCGGCATCGATGGCAGCGGGCGCCGCGCCTATGTCATCGAATCCTTCGAAGGCGGCTCCGCGCTGGCGGCGCAGGTCGATCGCGGTGCCGAAATCGTCGCGATCGGGACCAACGCCAACACTCTGCGGACCGTCAGCGCGATCTTTGCCGCAGAGGGCAGCGCGGGCGTCTCGACCGCGCTCGGCCCGGACACGGTCGGCACCAGCCGCGTGCTGCAGATCCGCGACGCGCAGGGGACGCGCGACATCACGCTGACCAAGACCGATTTCGCGCTGCTCCCGGTCTCCAGCCGCTACGGCGCGAAGGTCATCGCCGATGGCGGCCGCAACTATGGCTATATCAACCTCCGGACCTTCATCTCGACCGCCGACCCCGCGCTGCGCGCCGCCTTCGCCAGCTTCCGCGCGCAGAACGTCACCGATATCGTCATCGACCTGCGCTATAATGGCGGCGGGCTGATCTCGATCGCAGAGCTGATGACCGACCTGCTCGGCCGCAACCGCGCGACCTCCGAAGTGTCTAGCTACACGACCTTCCGCACCGAAAAATCCGCCAACAACACGACGCGCTTCTTCGCGCCGCAGCCCGAATCGATCGCGCCGACGCGCGTCGCGTTCATCGGCACGGGCGGGACCGCCTCGGCGAGCGAACTCGTGATCAACGCGATGATCCCCTATCTGCACAGCGCTGCCGGGCTGATCGGCACCAACACCTATGGCAAGCCCGTCGGCCAGATCGGGCTCGACCGCGCCGCCTGCGACGACCGTCTGCGCGTGGTCGCGCTGTCGACGCAGAACGCCGCACGCCAGGGCGCCTATTATGACGGGCTTGCCGGCACAGTCGAGGCGAGCTGCCGGGCCGAGGACGATATCCGCTATCCGCTCGGCGACCCGCGCGAAGCCTCGACGCGGCAGGCGATCGACTTCCTCGCCGGCCGCAGCTGCCTGCCGGTCACCGCAACCGCAGCCACCGCGTCCGCCCGCACCAGCACGCCCGCGCCGACGACCGACCTCCCTACGCGCGCGCTGCTCATCCCCGACCACCCCACCACGCCGCAACGCGAAGTCCCCGGCCTCTATTAATCCGTCCGGCGCGACGGGGCCGGGTCACCCCACCCACCCCGTCACCCTGACGAAAGTCAGGGCCCAGACCCCAACACGCCGCACGTCGTAACCCTGGATCCTGACTTCCGTCAGGATGACGGCGAATAGGGCGCATCCCCCGCCAGCATCGCCCGCACCCCCGCGGCAACCGCGAGCCCGTCCTCCCCCCGTTCGCGCATCGCCGCGAGCGAGGGCGCGCCGGTGCGCTTGGCCAGCCGCGCGCCGTCCGCCCCCAGCATCAGCGGATGGTGATGGTAGCGCGGCGTCGGCAACCCCAGCAGCGCCTGCAACAGTCGGTGCACGTCGGTCGCCGCGAACAGGTCGTCGCCGCGCACCACGTCGGTGACGCCCTGCACCGCATCGTCGAGCGTCACCGCGAGATGATAGCTGGCGGGTGCATCCTTGCGCGCGAGCACCACATCGCCCTGCGCCGCCGGATCGGCCCGCACCGTCCCCGCGCGCGCATCCACCCAGTCGAGCGGTCCCGTCACGTTGAGCGCCGCCGCCATGTCGAGCCGCCAGCAATGCGCCTCGCCCATCCGCGCCGCGACCTCGGCGGGCGCCAGCTTCCGGCACGTCCCCGGATAGACCGCGGCGTCTCCGGCATGCGGCGCCGACAGGCTCGCCGCGATCTCCGCGCGCGTACAGAAACACGGATAGAGCAGCCCGCGCGCGTTCAAGCCATCGAGCGCCGCCTGATAGGATGCGAGCCGCGCCGACTGGTGGGACAGATCGTCCCAGTCCAGCCCCAGCCAGCGCAGATCCTCCACGATTCCCGCGACATGCTCGGGCCGGCTGCGGCCCATGTCGATATCCTCGATCCGCAGCAGGAACCGCCCGCCCCGCGCCCGCGCAAAGTCGTGCGCGCGGATCGCCGACAGCGCGTGGCCGAGGTGCAGCCGCCCCGTCGGACTGGGCGCGAACCGCGTCGTGACGAATTCCGCGCCCTTCACTGGACTTGACCCCATGTCCCGCGCCGTGCTGTCATGACCCTGTCATGCCGGTGCGCGAAAGCGCGTCCGGGACTTTTGTGGGAGGAGCCGTGTTTCACCCCGACCTGATACGCCACCCGGATGGATGTCCGGCGCTCGTGCTCAACGCCGATTACACGCCGCTTTCCTATTATCCGCTCAGCGTCTGGCCCTGGCAGACCGCCGTGAAGGCCGTCTTCCTCGATCGCGTCGATATCGTCGCCAATTACGAACGCGAGGTGCGCAGCGCGAGCTTCGCGCTGAAGCTCCCGTCGGTGATCGCGCTCAAGCAATTCGTCAAACCGTCGCAATTTCCCGCCTTCACCCGTTTCAACCTGTTCCTGCGCGACAAGTTCACCTGCCAATATTGCGGCAAGCTGCGCGATCTCACCTTCGACCATGTCATTCCCCGCGCGCAAGGCGGGCGGACCACCTGGGAAAATGTCGTCACCGCCTGTGCGCCGTGCAACCTCAAAAAGGGCGGGCGCACCCCGCGTCAGGCGGCGATGCCGCTCCATCTCGAGCCGATCCGCCCGACCAACTGGCATCTGCACGAACATGGCCGCAGCTTCCCGCCGAATTATTTGCACGAAACCTGGCATGATTGGCTCTACTGGGACATTGAACTCGAAGCGTGACCGTCCGGCCGCGCAGCATTGTGCGGGAGACGGGTCGATGCGGGTGATGATGGGTGTGATCGCGGCGGGACTGATCGTCGCAGGGTGCGGCGACAAGGACGCGCAGCGGGCCGAGGCGGATGCCGGCGCGGTCGGCTTCGTCCCCCCCTCGGTCACCTCGCGGCTCGATTTCGGCGCCAGCATGGAGCGCCGCTTCCGCACGCTCGACCGCAATGCCGATGATCGCATCACCAAGGACGAGCTGCCCTCCCCCAATGCACGGATCAAGGCGTTCGACCGCAACAAGGACGGCGTGATCACCGAAGTCGAGTGGAGCGAAGGCACGCTGCGATGGTTCGACCGGATGGACCTGAACCACGACGGCACCGTCACCTCCGAAGAGCGCGCCGAAGCCCGCAAGCGCGAGGGGCGGTGATCGCCTGTAACTTTATGTCCTGACCGCACGGCTTCAGACGCGGATTTCATCGCCGATTGCGGGTTCGGCGGTTGACCTGATCCCTGTCGCAGCGCAGCAAGGCGCATGGCCAGTCTTCCCGCAATCGCGAACAATTCCGACATCCGTTTCCTCGGCACACTGCTCGGCGACGTCATCCGCAGCTATGGCGGACCGCGTCTGTTCGAGGCGACCGAGACGATCCGCAAGGCCTCGGTCGAGCGTCACCGCGGCCTCGCCGAGGGCCGGACCGACGATCATGCCGCGGTCGATCTCAGCCTCGAAAAGCTCAGCCTCGACGAGACGCTCGATTTCGTCCGCGGCTTCATGCTGTTCTCGATGCTCGCCAATCTGGCCGAGGACCGGCAGGGGATCGCGGCGGAACACGGCGCCGACCTCGCCTCCGCGATCGCCCAGCTCGAAGCCGAGGGGATCGACCGGACGCAGGTCCGCGCGCTGCTCGACCATGCGCTGATCGTCCCCGTGCTCACCGCGCACCCGACCGAGGTGCGGCGCAAGAGCATGATCGACCACCGCAACCGGATCGCCGAACTGCTCGCGCTGCGCGATGCGGGTCGCGACACCACCCCCGATGGCGACCGGGTCGACGACGCGATCCTGCGCCAGATCGCATTGCTGTGGCAGACGCGCGTGCTGCGCCGCGACCGGCTCTACGTCACCGACGAGGTCGATACCGCGCTCAGCTATCTGCGCGACGTCTTCCTCCCCGCTTTGCCCGCGCTCTACCAGCGCTGGGACCGCGCGCTCGGCGAACGCACGCCGAGCTTCCTCAAGCCCGGCAGCTGGATCGGTGGCGACCGCGACGGCAATCCCTATGTCACCGCCGATTCGCTCAAGACCGCGCTTGCCCGCGCGAGCGAGGCGGTGCTCGGCTATTATTGCCAGGCGGTCCACGCGCTCGGCGCCGAGCTCTCGATCTCGACCGAGCACGCCGTCGCCGACCCCGCGGTCGAGGCGCTGGCTGCGGCAAGCGGCGACGACGCCACCAGCCGCGCCGACGAACCCTATCGCCGCGCCTTGTCGGGGATCTATGCGCGCCTCGCCGCGACGCAGCAGAAACTGACCGGCAAGGCTGCGCCGCGCCCCGGCCGCCTCACCGGCGCGCCCTATGCAAGCCCCGCCGATCTGCGCGCCGATCTCGTTACGCTCGCCCACGGGCTCGGCACCGCGCTCAAGACCGGCGGCGCGCTCGGCCGGCTGATCCGCGCGGTCGAGACGTTCGGCTTCCACCTCGCCACGCTCGACCTGCGCCAGAACAGCGCAGTCCATGAACGCGTCGTCGCCGAACTGCTCAAGGTATCGGGCGTCGAGGCGGACTATCTCGCGCTCGACGAGGACGCGCGCGTTGCGCTGCTCCGCCGCGAACTCGCCAATGCGCGCCCGCTCACCACCCGCTTTGCCGCCTATAGCGACGAGACCGCGGGCGAGCTCGCCATCCTCCAGGCCGCCGCCGACGCGCATGCCGCCTATGGCCCCGCCTGCATCACCAACTACATCGTCTCGATGGCGCAGTCGGTCAGCGACCTGCTCGAGGTAAATCTGTTGCTGAAGGAGGTCGGGCTCTACCGCCCCGGCGACACGCCCAGCGCCGCGATCATGGCGGTGCCGCTGTTCGAGACGATCGGCGATCTCGAGGCCGCGCCCGCGGTCATGACCGCCTGGTTCGCGCTGCCCGAGATCGCGACGATCGCCAAGGCGCGCGGTCATCAGGAGGTGATGATCGGCTATTCGGACAGCAACAAGGATGGCGGCTACCTCACCTCCACCTGGCAATTGTCCAAGGCCTCGACCGCGCTCAGGCCCGTGTTTGAGCAGGCGGGCGTCGGCATGCAGCTGTTCCACGGCCGTGGCGGCGCGGTCGGGCGCGGCGGCGGCTCGGCCTTCGCGGCGATCCGCGCGCAGCCCGTCGGCACCGTGCAGGGCCGCATCCGCATCACCGAACAGGGCGAGGTGATCGCCGCCAAATACGGCACGCGCGACGCGGCGATGACCAATCTCGAGGCGATCGCCTCGGCCACGTTGCTCGCCAGCCTCGAACCCGAACGCCTGTCGAACGCCGACACCAAGCGCTTCTGCGCCGCGATGGACTGGCTCAGCGACACCGCGTTCCACAGCTATCGCGACCTCGTCTACGGCACGGTCGGCGGCGACGAGCGCGGCTTTCGCACCTTCTTCCGCCAGATGACGCCGATCGCCGAGATCGCCGGTCTCAAGATCGGCAGCCGTCCCGCCAGCCGCACCAAGTCCGACCGGATCGAGGATCTGCGCGCCATCCCCTGGGTGTTCAGCTGGGCGCAGGCGCGCGTCATGCTCCCCGGCTGGTACGGCGTCGGCCAGGCGCTCGCCGGGTTCGAGGACAAGGCGCTGCTGCGCGACATGGCGCAGGGCTGGCCGCTCTTCGCCTCCGCGCTCGCCAATCTGGAGATGGTGCTGGCGAAGTCGGACATGGCGATCGCCGCACGCTATGCCGGGCTGGTCGAGGATCCGGCGCTGCGCGACACCGTCTTCGGCCGGATCCGCGACGGCTGGCAGCAGACGCATGACGGGCTGCTCGATGCGACCGGCCAGTCGCGCCTGCTTAAGAAACACCCCGCGCTCGAGGCGTCGATCCGCCTCCGCCTGCCCTATATCGAGCCGCTCAACCTGCTTCAGATCGAACTGATCAAACGCCGCCGCGCCGGCGAAGAGGATGCGCGCATCGGCGAAGGCATCCTCCTGTCGATCAACGCGATCGCCACCGGCCTGAGAAACTCAGGCTAATCTCCCTCTCCCCCCGGGGGAGAGGGAAGGGGCCCGCGGCCCTTGCCGCGGGAAGGGTGAGGGCAAGTCAGGCCAAAACCCTCACCCCAAAACCCTCACCCAGAACCCTCAGCCCGCCCCGTCAAAAAAAGGCGCAGCAATCTCCGGCCGCACCCGCAACAACCGCCCGCTCGCCCGGTCGAGCAGCGCCCAGGTCGTCACCGCGTCCAGCTTCACGCGCCCGTCGTCGCCGACGAACCGCACATGCCGGTCGAACCGCGCGCCCTTCGGCCCGCCCTCGACCCAGGTCTCGCCGGTCACCGTCTCGCCCGCGACCACGTTGCCGCGATAGTCGATCTCGTGCCGCGTCACGACCCAGACATAGGCGGCCTTGTGCTCGGCAGGCGCGACCGCCTCCCAATGCGCGGTCGCGATCCGCTGGATCCACTGGACCCAGACCGCATTGTTCACATGGCCCAGCTCGTCGATATCCGCCTCGGCCGCGGTGATCGTCATCGTGAAGGTCATGCGCTGCGCTCCCGCCATTTTCGCCACGCGAACCAGCCACCGCCGACCGCCAGCAGCGCCGCCGCGCCGAACAGGATCAGCCGCCCGGTGCCGATCCGCCCGAGCATCTCCTCGATGACGTTGCCGAACGCATAGCCGATCGCGCTGAACACACAGCCCCACACGATCGCCGCGGCGAGGTTCACCGCCAGGAACAGGCGCTGCGAAATCCGGCTCGTCCCGATCGCGATCGGGCTGACGGTGCGGATCCCGTAGACGAAGCGATAGGCGAAGATAAACCGCCGCGGATAGCGTTCGAGCAGGTCGATCGCGCGCGCATAGGCCGAGCGCCGCCGGATCGCCGCAACGGGGCGCGATTCGCGGAAATACCGCCCGCCCGCAAAGAACAGCTGGTCCGCAACGAACGACCCGACCACCGCCGCCGCCATCGCGCCCGCCAGCGACACCAGCCCCTGATGCGCGAGCACCCCGCCCGTCACGACCGCCGCCTCCCCCTCGACCCCCGCCCCGAGAAAGATCGCCACGACCCCGTACCGCGCCACCAACGCCTCGATCGTCACGCGGCAAGCAGTCCTTGGTCACGCGAAGGCGCGAAGGCGCAAAGAAGGGTGGTTCGCGCAGAGGCGCAGAGGACGCTGAGAATGGTGTGCATCTTCTCTCTGCGTCCTCCGCGTCTCCGCGCGAAAACTCTAAATCTTCGCGCCTTCGCGCCTTCGCGCGACCCAGGTCTCACCCCGCGACGCCCAATTGCCACAGCACGAACGCATGCTCCTCCGCCGCCTCGCGCAGCGACTCGAACCGGCCCGACTTGCCGCCATGCCCCGCGCCCATGTTCGTCTTGAGCAACAGCACATTGTCGTCGGTCTTCATCAGTCGCAGCTTGGCCGCCCATTTCGCCGGCTCCCAATAGGTCACGCGCGGATCGTTGAGCCCGCCGCTGATGAACATCGGCGGATAGGCCTGCGCCTTGACGTTGTCGTACGGCGAATAGGAGCGGATCAGCGCGAACGCCGCCGGATCCTCGATCGGATTGCCCCATTCGGGCCATTCCCCCGGCGTCAGCGGCAATTCGGCATCGAGCATCGTGTTGAGCACGTCGACGAACGGCACGTCGGCGATCACCGGGCCCCAGAGCGCGGGGTCGGAATTGACCACCGCGCCCATCAGCTCGCCACCCGCAGACCGCCCCGCGATCGCGATCCGCCCCGCAGACGTCCACTTTGCGTCGACCAGCGCCTTTGCCACGTCGACGAAATCGTTGAACGTGTTCTCGCGCTTCTCCAGCTTGCCGTCGAGATACCATTGCTGGCCGAGGTCATCGCCGCCGCGGATGTGCGCGATCGCATAGGCAAAGCCGCGATCGAGCAGGCTCATCCGCCCGGTCGAGAAGCCCGGCGGGATCGCATAGCCGTAAGCGCCATAGGCATAGAGGAACACAGGCGCCGACCCGTCGCGCACGAAACCGGCTGGATAGACGATCGACACCGGAATCTCGGTCCCGTCCCGCGCGGTGATCTTAAGCCGCTCGGTCGCGTATTTCGCCGCGTCGTAACCGCTCGGAATCTCCTGCACCTTGAGCATCGTCCGCTCACCGGTATCGACGTCATAGTCGTACACCGTCCCCGGCGTGACCATCGACTCATAGCCGAGCCGCAGCACGGTCATGTCATATTCGGGATTATCGCCGAGCCCGGCGACATAGCTCGCCTCGGGAAACTCGATCCGCTTCCCCTCGGTCGGCGTCTCGTACCGGTGGATCGCGATCTGATCGAGCCCGTCCTCGCGCCCGTCGACCACGAAGAAGTCCTGATAGCACTCCACCCCGGTCATGTAGAAAGTCGGGCTGGCCGGGATCAGCTCGCTCCACGCGCCCGGCTCCTCGACCAGCGCGGTACATAGGCGGAAGTTCGGATCGACGTCGTTGGTGTGGATGAACAGCGTGCCGTCATGCTCGTCGACGTCATATTCGCGGCCAACCTTCCGCGCGGACACAAGGATCGGTACCGCCAGCGGCTCGTGCGCGGGCAGCAGGTAGATCTCGCTCGTCACATGGTCGCTCGTCGCGATCACGATCCACTTGCGCGAACTCGTCTCGCCGACGCCGACGCGGAAGCCCTCGTCCTCCTCGTGGAACAGCACGACGTCGTCCGCGATCGGCGTCCCCAGCCGGTGGAACCGCGCATTGTCGGTCCGCCACTGCTCGTTCGCCAGACCGTAGAGGAAGCCTGCATCGTCCGCGGTCCACACGATCTCGCTCAGCATGCCCGGAATCACGTCGGGCAGATGCTCGCCGGTGTTCAGGTCCTTGACCCGGACCTCGAACCGCTCGCTCCCATTGTCGTCGATCGCATAGGCGAGATAGCGCCCGTCATTGCTGACCGAGAACGCGCCGAGCCGGAAATATTCATGCCCCTCGGCGAGCGCGGGCTCGTCGAGCAGCAGCTCGTCGTCACCGCCCGCAACGGGCTTGCGCCACCATTTCTTGTACTGGCCGCCGGTCTCGTAGGCGGTCCAGTAAAGCCAGTCGCCGTCCTTTTGCGGGACCGAAGATTCGTCCTCCTTGATGCGTGCCTTCATCTCTTCGTACAACGTGTCGGTCAGCGCCTTGTGCGGCGCCATCTGCGCCTCAAAATAGGCGTTCTCGGCGGCGAGATACGCCAGCACGTCCGCGTCATCGACCTCGGGATAGTTGGGATCCTTCAGCCACGCATAGGGATCCTCGATCGTCACGCCATGCGCGGTGAAGCTGTGCGGCCGCTGCTCGGCACGCGGCGGCACGGATGGGGTCTCGGGCGAAGAGATGGCAGGGGAATTCATGGTCATCCCCCCTGTTACCGCCCCGAAGACCGGAAGCCAACGCAAGAGGCCCCCGCCCGCAAGCAAACCCCGCTGTCCTACACGCCGCGTTTCTGTCACAACACGCGCCATGCCCTGTCCCGGCCCCAATCGCCCGCACACGCCCCGCCCGCGCGGCACCCGACCGGCACGCTGCCCCTGACAAAGCCGCATTTTTTGCTGCCAGCGTCTCAACACTCACAACATTCAGATCGACGAAAGCCCCGATGACCCGATCCAGCCCGACCCGACTCACCGCCCTGCGCGCCTATCTCGCCGCCGCCGGCCTCGACGGCTTCGTCGTGCCGCTGACCGACGAGCATATGAGCGAATATGTCGGCGGCTATGCGCAGCGGCTCGGCTGGCTGACCGGGTTCCAGGGCTCGGCGGGCAGCGCCGCGGTGCTCGCCGACCGCGCCGCGATCTTCACCGATGGCCGCTACACGCTCCAGGTCCGCGAACAGGTCGATGGCGATCACTGGGAATACGCCCCCGTGTTGCAGACCAGTGTCGCCGCCTGGCTCGGCACGCACGTCGCCGAGGGCGCGCGGATCGGCTATGACGCGTGGCTGCACACCAGCGCCTGGGTCGCCGAAGCCAGCGCAGTGCTCGCCGATCGCGGCGCTGAGCTCGTCGCGGTCGACGCCAACCCGATCGACGCGATCTGGACCGACCGCCCCGCGCCATCGCCCGCCAGGATCACCATTCAGCCCGACGCGTTCGCCGGCGCCTCGTCCGCCGAGAAGCGCGCGCGGATCGCCGACTGGCTCGCCGAACAGCGCGCCGACGCGGTCGTGCTGTCCGCGCTCGACTCGATCGCCTGGACGCTCAACATCCGCGGCGACGACGTCAGCCACACCCCCGTCGCGCTCAGCTATGCGATCGTCGGCGCCGACGGCACCACCGACCTGTTCGTCGCACCCGAAAAGCTCGACGACACCGTCCGCCAGCATCTCGGCAACGCGGTCCGCGTCCATGACCGCGCCGCGTTCCAGCCCGCGCTACGCGACTTCGCAGGCAAGCGCGTTGCCGCGGATCCCGAACGCGCCGTCGCCGCGATTTCCGACGCGCTGACCGCGGGCGGCGCCAAGGTCCTCGCGCTGCGCGATCCCGTCGTGCTCGCCAAGGCGCTCAAGAACCCGGTCGAGATCGCCGGCCACCGCGCCGCCTCGGTCCGCGACGGCGCCGCGCTCGCGCGCTTCCTGCGCTGGGTCGAGACCGACTGCGCCGACGGCAGCCAGACCGAATTGTCCGCCACCGCGAAGCTGCTCGCCTTCCGCGAGGCGACCGGGCTGCTGAAGGACACCTCGTTCGACACGATCTCGGCCACCGGCGCGCACGGCGCCAGCCCGCATTACCACTGCACCGAGGAGTCGAACGTCCCCCTCGAGCCCGGCCAGCTCTATCTGGTCGATTCGGGCGGGCAATATGCCGACGGCACCACCGACGTGACGCGCGTCATGCCGATCGGCGCGCTGGCACCCGAACAGGGCAAGGAGATCCGCGACCGCTTCACTCGCGTGCTCAAGGGCCATATCGCGATCGCGACCGCGGTCTTCCCCGACGGCACGCTCGGCGGCCAGATCGACGCCTTCGCGCGCCGTCCGCTCTGGGAGGCGGGGCTCGATTTCGCGCACGGCACCGGTCACGGCATCGGCGCCTATCTGGCGGTGCACGAGGGGCCACAGCGGATCGCTTCGCCCAACTATCCCGGCGGCGCGGCGATGGAGCCGCTGCGTGCGGGCATGATGCTGTCGAACGAGCCCGGCTATTACAAGGCGGGCGAATACGGCATCCGGATCGAGAATCTGCTGCTGATCGAACCGCGCACGATTCCCGGCGCGGACCGCGCGATGCTCGGCTTCGAGACGCTGACCTTCTGCCCGATCGAGCGCACGCTGATCGAGCCGTCGCTGCTCACCGGTCCGGAACTCGCCTGGCTCAACGCCTATCACGCGGAGGTGCTGGACACGCTCTCGCCCGAAATGACCGGCGACGACCTCGCCTGGCTTCAGGCAAAATGCGCGCCGATCGGCTGACCGCCTCAGTCCACAGGCGGCTCGTCCGTAGGGGGAGCCACGGCGGGCTCGGCCGCCGCGGCACGCGCCTGCGCCTTGCGACGGCGCAGATTCTCGCGCAGCGCGGCGGCCATGCGGGCTGCTTTTTCCGCCGCTTTTTCATCGTTCGATTGCATAATAACGCCCTACATCGTCGCGCGACGCCTTGACAATCGTCCCGCCCTCGTCTCTTAGCCCCACTCCGCCGACAGCGATGTCGACGAGTGCTGCCGTAGCTCAGTGGTAGAGCGCATCCTTGGTAAGGCTGAGGTCGTGAGTTCAATCCTCACCGGCAGCACCAGCTTTTTTGACGTTGACCCTTAGGACGTTCGCTTATGCTACATAAGCGAACCCTTTGGTCACGGCATTCCTAGGCATTTAGCTGCACGTCCACCTGGGTGCCGACATCCGCAGCCATCCCCTTGCGGTGCACGTTCGCAAATCCGCTTGTTGCGGCTTTATCCTGCGCCGACCAGCGGCTGACCTCATCAGACTAGCGTTGTCGTCGTCGCGCTGCGCCACGCCAACAAAAACATTTCGGCGTGCCATCAAATGACCTGATCAAGGCGGGCGATGATCACCCGCCCATCCTTTTAACGATTTGGTAAGAAAGCCTTCTGTATGCGTGGTCGCATCAGGAAGAAAGTGCCCGAACCGATTCACGGTTAGCGGGCCTTTAGGCGTTTATCCGAACGTTTTGTTAGCGTGGCAGGCGTATCTCACAGGTGACGGGGGATATTAAGGAAAACTGCTGTGAGTGAGATGAAAAGCCGTGGCACCTGCCACCAGATCAAGGGCGGCCAGAAGGTTCTTGGACTGCAATTCGCGGATAGAAGAGTCACACTCGTCTCGGATGCCGGCAATGCGTCTGAGGCCGCGTGGCTGGCGTACTTCCACCTGGCATTCCTGGCGCGCTCGATGGGCCTCAGGGATGTGACGTTGAAGACGAACAGCCGGCATGTGGTCAATCAGCTGACCGGCAGGTGGAAGGCACGCAGCCCCATGATGCGTCGTTATCGTGATGCGTTTCTGGCAACCTTCGCCGACATGAGGATCGAACATACTTTCTGACGGCCCGTTGGCGGGGCGGATCGCGGGATCCGCCCCAAGCCTCACGCGAAGTCGAGGTAGCCTAGCTTGCTGGGTCTCGGCTCGAAGGTCGCCAGGAGGTCGAGGACGCCATGAGCGACGTACGGATGATCGTACAGCGGCTCGGTCCTTACCCATTGCCCGGAAAGAGAGCGTGCGCACATTGCGACGAGGGTCGCCAGCATCAAAGGCTCGATCGGCTTATTCCGCTCCGAGAAGCAGGAGACGATCTCCCGCATGTCCGCGCGATCGAACACGCGAACATGGATGTAGCCACGAGGACCTTCGAGATCGGCGACACGGGCTGCCGCCTCCAGTGTCTTGTGGGACGTCATCCCGGTCAACCGATCGCAAAGTTCGCTCACCGCACCGTGATCAGGCGCCTCCGTGATGCGGGAGGCAAGAGTAAATAGAGGCATAAGGTCGGTATTCATCTGGGTCGAAGTGACGAACATTTTTTTCTCCTTGCTGGATCGCACTCTTGCTCGACGCCGTGAAAATTTGTCGCGCGACTACCTTCGTCAGCCCGCTTCCTTAGTCGTAAATTCTTCGCTCACTACGAGCAGCGCGGCGGTAAGTCGGCGATGTCGCGAATAGACGACGAGGCTGCACTCAGGCTGCTCCGTTCACCCCAGGCTGATCTGCGTCCTATAGTCGCCATCGTCATACAGGGTGATAACGACTACCTGGCTGTCCGGAATTCACACGCCATATCGAAACCGCGCGGCTGCGTTCATCTCGTCGAACGTCGGGCCCATGGATCTCGCACCGCGCCCGGCCGAGTAGACGTTGGCGGCGAGCCAGAACTCCTCCGCCGACCGCTCCCCGACCTCGATCTCTTTCCACCAGACCCGCCGCGCCGGATCCCAACGGTAGGCCCGTTCGCGGAGCAGCTCCTTGACGTCGAAGGAAGCGCCGGTCGCGCGGACGATCCAGGACGGGGTCGCCGAGCGCGTGCGGAGGCTGGAAAGTGCAGTGGCGCCGTCCGCGAAAGAGTGGCGCAGAAGCTGGATGACAGCATCGACGTCCGCGGGCCCGCGATGCGCCTCGTGGAACCATCCGGTCTGACCGAGCAGGTGTCCCAGGGCCAGCCCGTCGAAGCCGTTTCCGCGCCAGTCGATCTGGCTCATCGAACAGGCCCAGTCGAGATCGCCTGCATCCTCCAGACGACGTTCGATCCACGGACGGTCGAAGGCGGCATTGTGCGCGACGACGACGCTCGCCGAACCTCTACACGAATGCGTCGGCGTCGCCGCAGGCATTGCGTTCGAACCACGCCGGCGTCGGGACGGCGAAGTTCACCCTCGTCGATGCGATCGGCCTTCAGAAGGACGCCCTGTTCCCTCAAGCTGTTCGGGCAGAACCTGACCGACCAGCGCGGCCCCTGGTTCATTCGACCGGCAGTGTTCGTCGGTGGCCCCAAGCCTCGAACGATCGGCCTACGCCTTCGTGCGTCGTTCGACTTAGCCGAGAGGCCGCCCCCCCCCCGTGGAGCGGCTCCTCTCTGCCGCAGCCGGCGAAGGAGGACAGACTTCCTTGCAGCTGCTATGTCGCGACGCGCATCGGTTCTCGGTCGTTGCCGGACGCGTCCTTCGACCGAATGTCGATACCTTCCTGGTGGACCTTCTTCTACAGGATCGCGTCGATGCCGTTGGTGATCTTCTCGACCAGCGCGGGGATTGGATGCGCCTGCTGGGTCTCGACGACGCCGTAGAACGCCTCCTTGTCGCCTTAGGGCGTCCACTTGCTGGCGTCGGTCGCGAGACCCTGGGCGTCCAGGATGGCCTGGACCTCATCTGCGGTGCCCGCCGTCAGTAGCCGCGTGAACAGCTCCTTCGTGTCGCCGCGGGTGCTGACGCCCTATGCCGCCACGGCCGTCGCGGCGATGGCTCGATCTCCCAGCTCCTCGTCGACCTGCTTCGGCGGGGAAGGCGGATCGACCCGGCCGAATACGACCAGAAACTGCGTCTCCTTTTTCTCCGTCGTGACATCCGCTACGTTCTTGACGCGCCGGTAGTGCACGGCCTTCGACGATCCGGTCACCTCGTCGAGCTTCTGGAACGTCACGGGCAGCTGGAGTTCTCCGATCACGGCACCATCGCTTAGTTTCGCGTCCAGCGCCTTCCCCCACTTGTCCTTGGCAGCCGTTCCCAGCACCCACTCGCGCACCTCCCAGACGACGTCCTCGCGCAGGCAGAAGGCGCGCTTGCCTTTGCTCGCCGGGAACGTCCAGGCGGCGCGATCTTCCGCGCCGTGCTCGATTACCGCAGTCCAGCCCGTCGGGCCACCACCCGTCCGGGCGAGCACCCGCACGCCGACCGCCTCCGACATGGGCGGGGCGACGGGCAGACCTACGCGCCCGACATCCGCCATCAGCTTCTGCTGCAGGTCGGCATGGTACATCTCGCGTAGCCGCCCTACCCACTGATAGCGCCCGCCGAGATTCTCCGTCGCCATCGCGTCGACCGTCATCGTGACGGGCCATTTGGTGTTCCAGTCGACGATGTAGGGCTTGTCGTTCAGCATGATCAGGTGATTGCTGGGGTTGAGCGATTCCTCCAGCGGGACGAGCGACCCTCCGATCATGGTGACCGTCTTCAGCTTGTCCTCGCTGCTGCGTCCGGGAACCAGGTCGCACGCGGGGGTCAGCACGGCCAGCACCTGGGGCAGGTTCTTCGCACGACGTCTTACCTTCAGCTTCTTCTCGTAGATCCTGTTGTAGCTCGCCGTGTCGATGTAGATGTAGCCCGACCACGTCTTGGGCTTGAACGTCTCGTTGGCCACCGCCAGCCGCGATGTCGTGGCAGCGCTGTACAGCCCGGTGATTGCAGCCGTCGGGCCTACTCGACCGGGAATGGCCTGCGGCAGGACGACGCTCTTGACGAGCTTGTCAGCCTCCCTTTTGCGCATCATCTGCTCCACCTCGTCGGTGAGCTTTCCTCCGAGCAGCCAGATCAGGTACTGGGCGAAGGGCGTCTTCTCGTCGGCCAGGCGAAACTCCTGGATGTACGAGAAGTCCATCACGTCGAGCTCGCGCAGCGAAAGCAGCACCTCGTTCGACGCCTCCGCGACGACGCGCTGCCACGTCTCCATCAGCTTCCAGAGAGCGTCGCTTTCACCCCTGAACTTGGCCAGCCCCATGATCTTGTGCTGTGCGCGCGCCGGATCCCGGACGGCGATCTCCTTGGGCAGGAAGGACAGCTTGCTGGCCAGCATGGCCGTGTCCGCCCTGAACTTCGGCAGGTCTTCGGCGACCGCCGCCGACGAGATCAGCATGACGAGAGGTATGCGACTCGCCGCCGCAATCAGCTCCTTCAGGAAACGGACGGACCTGTCTCGAGCATCGTCCGTGTCCTTCTTCGTCACACCCGGACCGACGACTGCCGGAACCGCGCCGCTGAGATAGTAGTCCAGGAACACCATGTCGAAGCCCGCAACGTCGGCACCCGCTGCGTCGCTGCCGAATTCGGTGACGGTGGCTTCCGTATCGTTCTCGATGATCGCCTTGAGCCTGCGTAGCGGCCGCAGCTTGGCGGCGCGATCCACCCCAGCGACACCGAACAGTGGCCTCAACAGCGTCGTGAGCGGTGCGTCGGGCTCTGCGCCGATGAATGCCGCCCACAGCGTTTCCAGCAGTCCCGGATCGTCAAGACCGTCCCTCACCTGCTCCGCCGCTATGCCAGCTGCGGCAAGCGCGTCCCACGTTGCGATGTCCGCTTCCTCTGCGGCGTCGTCTTCCTGCCTGTCCAGCAGGTCGTCGATCGTGGTGCGCACCTGCCGCTTGTCCGCCGCGTTGAGCGAGGCAAGGTCGAGCGGATCGTACGCGTCGTCCACGATCGCTATCTTCGCGACCGCGTTCCTCTTCAGCGTCTCCCGCAGTTCCTCGTGATAGGCCATCCTACTGTCCGCTCATGTCGAGTACGAAGGTATTGTATCGTCCAGGTCGGACGGTCGAGACGCGTTCCAGGTCCAGCGCCCAGTCATGGTACTTGGCGACCTCCCGCGAGATGTAGAGCCCTAGCCCATGCCCCTCGCCAGCGGGGCGCCGCGTGACGAACGGCTGGAAGATCTCGCTTGCCATCTCGGGCGCGACTCCGGGGCCGTTGTCGGTAAGCGTCACGACCCGCTCGTCAGGCTCGACATTGATGGTGATGCGGGGCTTCAGGCTTGGGTCTATCCGATGCTCCTGCTTCACCCAGAAGAAGGAGTTCGACAGAAGATTCTCGATGATCTGGATGAACATGCCCCTCACCGCCTTTATGCGCCAGGGCCTTGCCGACAGATAGGTGCCGTCGACGTCTATGCCATGACGCGCGATCTTGCCGCCATGGCCTGACACGATGTCCCGTATCAGTTCACCCACGTCGAACGTTTCCTTCACCTGGCGGCGGGCAGCGCTGAGCGGATCCAGGTTGGCGACGCGCTTGCTTATCGTCGTCAGCTGATCTGTCAGAACGATCATGGCGGAGGCATCCGCGCGAGGAAGCGACGTACGGTCGATGTCGCCTAGGGTCTCAAGCGTGGCGGACGTGGTGCGCTCGAGTTCGTGCATGATGAACTCCACCATCAGGCCTACCCCCGCAAGATGGACGAGCTGTGCGCGGTCGCTGGCGACCTCGTCGGCGATCGCCCGGGCCTCTCCGAGATAGCTCGTCATCTCCTTGATGAGCCGTAGCGCCTGATCCACCAGATGACGTCCATCGTTCGGAAGAAGCTGTTCGATGCGCCGCAGTCTCGAGCGCACCTCCTCCTCCGTCGTCTCGATCTTCTCCTCGATATTCTCGAAGGTCGTCTTCTCCTGGATCCGCGCGGCCTTGTCCTCAGTGTCGATGAACGACTTGAACTCCGTCAGCAGGATCTTCTGGAGCAGTCGGACCATCGCGCGCTTTTCGGGGGTGTCGGTAAGACCCTCGCGGTTCGTCTGGTCGAACAGCCCGTCGTTCTGCCATGAGATCCGCACCCGACCGATGACCTGCTGCCGATTGAGCTTGTAGCCGCGCGACGCGAAGGCCTTTCTGTCGAGCTCGAGCCAGTCGTCGCTGCCGCCGCCGTAGGGATTGACGCGATAGCCGTCCCGGAACAGCATCAGACCGCCCGACCAGCGGTTCACCTCGTCGCGAATCTCCTTCTGGGTTCCCACTTCTGAACCGGTGATGAGCCGGCGATTGAACCACCACATCTCCATTTCGAAGGGGCCAAGGGATTCGATCACGTCCAGCGACGAGGCTTCGCTCGCCGTCACCACTTCGGTGGCATTGAGCGTGAACGGCCGACGCTTGCCGCGTAACCGGTATTCGCTGACCCCGTGGATCACGGGGCGCCCGTCTTCGAATACCAGTCTCGCGGTGCATGTGCCGTGGGCCAGGTCCAGATACTTGCGATCGATCTCGGGGATGTCGACGTGGGCGCCGTTGAAGGTAAGCCGGAGCAGGTCGTTCGCGGTCTCCTTCTCGAACGGGTCGACAAGTCTGGCGAACTCGTCCCTGGCGATGCCCTCGAGCTTGGCAGCGGACCAGTCGCCCCGGAGAGCGCGTATGGTGACGGTGGTGCCCTTCCTGGACGAATCCGGCTTCAGTCCGCCCTTTCGCGGCTCCACCACGACATCCTCGAGAAGAGCATCGGACTCGTGGCTGAACAGGCTCCAGTCCACTTCGAGGATGCTATGCCTGGGGTCGCCCTTCCGTGTCGTCTTCACTTCCAGCCGATCGCCCAGTCGCATGGTCGAGAGGCGCCCCACGCCCTTCTCGCCTAGAGGGGCTCGACCTCCGCCGGCAGCGATGATCGCTTCCCGCTGCTCGCGACGCGATCGCGTGCCGATGGTCAGATAGACCTCGTCCAGAGCCTGGAGGGACATGCCGTCGCCTGTGTCGGAGACGGTGATCCAGTTGTGCTCCTCGTACCACGCGGTCGCCGCGGCCCGGCTTCCGCCGCCATCCGCATCCGTCAGCCGCTCGTCCAGGTCCTGAACGAGACTGGCGGGTATGGCGACCAGGCGCGGCTGCCTGAAGGCGATCGATGCCTGCCGCCTTATCTCGTTCCGGTCGCGTTCGAAGTCGATGAGCGATAGCAGCTCGTCGAACTGCGAGCGCGTGACGTGGGCGACGACGTCGATGCGCACGCGTCGGGATCCGGCATCGACCGAATTCTTGATCAGTTCGTAGAGCGCGATCCCGTCCGAGCTGATGAGCTCGGCGCCGAGCTCCAGGATGGTGCGGGCCATGATTCGGAACGCCATGCCTCGATCCTAGCCTCGCACCCGGACGAAATGCTTAACGCACACCGGCGTTGATGCGCTGGAACGCCGCGTCATCAGAGGGTGCATATCAGACAGGCGTCGCCCTCGGGCTCCTCCCCGTCTCCATCGGCGAAGACCTCGGCAAGCGTAAGCCCGTCGCCCCGGCGCTCGCGGGCGAGACGCCGACGCTCGTGGTCGTCCTTGATCGCCTGCATCCGTGCCGGCTTCTCGAGCTCGGACAGGCTCTCCCGCTCGCTCCAGGTGAAGGTATTGCCGCTGCCCTCGAACGGCTTCTCGTAGTCCTTCGCCTTCTCGTACAGGTCGGGGTAGGTCTCCTTCAGCCGCACCCACTCGATCTTCTGCTGGTAGAAGCAAAAGAAGCATCCCGACCGGGTACGGCCCCACTTGGTATAGGGCGGCATACCGACGCCCGAATCCCGCAGGATGCGCTCGATGTCGGGCAGACGCAGCCCATCTTCCTGGAAGGGGTAGACAGGTGTGATGTTGGCCTTGTGGCTGATGTACCCCGATCGGTTCTCGTCAGCGCGAAGACCGACGTAGTTCAGCACCTCGTCGTCGCCGACGTGGGTCTCGAACGGCTTGAGCTTGAGCATCTTGGTGCACCACCGGCGATGGTTCGACGGGATCATTCCGCCGTACACGTCGTACCAGTGATCAAAGCCCAGGTCGGCGTTCAGGCGGTGGACCCGCTTGCCGAGGTAGTCTTCGATGCTCTCGAGATACTGGTACGTCTCGGGCAGCTCTTTGCGGGTATCCGAGAAGATGTACTCCATGTCCGGGACGCGGTCGCGCATGTAGATCGCGAGCGCGGCCGAATCCTTGCCCCCGGACAAACTCAGGACGTGACGGACGGGCTTCATGTGGTTTCCTCCTTCACGCCCTCGGGCATCCGTTCGACGAGCAGCCGTCCCAGGATGGCCCCTGCGTCGTCGCGGCCCTCGAGCAGCCTGCGCATCTCGCCCTCCACTTGCGCGGAGGAGCGCGGACCGCTTCCGGCGCGAACCACCATCATCTGCTCGTCCCCCGATGTCGAGACCACGTGAACCGTGCGCAGGTCCGACTTCTGGGCCACCGCGCTGCGGATCGCCATGAGCCAGCGGGCCAGCCGCTCGGCCGTCGAGCGCGCCTCGAACGCGAAGGCATCCAGGCTCTCGTCGGTCCAGCCGTCGATGCGACGTCCGCCCAGCAGTCCGGTGACCCCCTCCAGCTGACGCCGCTCTCCTTCGGGCGCGAGCATCCGCTCGACGAACTGCCGGAGAGTGAAGTCTCGCAGGGACAGCCTGTGCGGCGAGTAGTCCACCCTGATCTGCTCGTGCACGCCGGCCAGGTCACGGGTCCCGAAGGCCTCTGCCAGCGCCGCGGCCGCCATCGATCGCAGCATCGGCTCGGCCTCGCCCAGCTCCAGCAGAGCCGCGTTCAGCCGTTCCACCATGAGGGTCGCGTCGATCTCTCCGGACGGAAGGACGGCATCGCACGCCCGCGGCAGGTCGGCGAACACCAGATCGATCGGCTCCTTGCCCTTGGCCAGCACCGACCTGACCGCGTCGGTCATCGCCGACACGTTCCGGGTGTTCAGAGTGTACTCGGGCAGACGCCGCCACCAGAGGTAGATGCCCTCGACGATCTGCTTCAGCGCCGCCTCGGGCCGGGCGCCGCCGTCGAACACCACCAGTTCCGACGCAAGCCGCTCCAGTACCTGCCGCCGGTCGTCGGCCTCGCCCAGATGCCGCAGCGCGAAGTTCGCTGGAGCCTTGGCCAGACGCATGAAGTGCGGTCCGGTGATCTCGGGCTGGAACGTGCCCCGCTCCATCAGCGCGATGTCGCGACGGCTCGCCAGCATGAACGCGGCGATGAGCAGCAGCGCCGGTCCGGCCCGCAGACCGATCGGACGCTCGCCGAGCGCCTCCACCAGGTGATCGAACCGGATCAGTCCCGCCTTCTTCACGAGCGCGTCCAGGTGATCCCATGCCGGTCCCCAGTTCAGCTGATCCTCGTCGGGACGCCCGAACGCGAACAGGCCGTCCGGACCGGGGCGGTGCATGCCCGAGGCGGCGAAGACGGCAAGATAGACGGTGCGCTCCGGCGGAGCCCCTTCAAGTCCAAGGTACTGTTCGTCCGCGCTAGTGACCATCAGCTCGAGCAGCCGCATGCGGGCGCTCGCCACCGCAGTGGATATCCTGCCGCGGTTTATCAGCTCGTTGCGCAGGATCGGGGTGCCGGCGAAGGCCTCGTCGAGCATGTCGCTGAGGTGACGGCTGAGATCCGCTGCGCCGGGCAGCTCCAGGCGCGTTCCCCGGTCGAACCATGTCGAGCTATCGCCGACGGTCGGCCGGGCGAAGGCGCTCAAGGTACGGCCGAGCGCAGCCTCGGAGGCCGCGAGCCGGGCGGCGACCTCGCCTCGCGCCAGATCGTCGACGCGCAGCTCCTCGCAGCTTTCGCTGATCCAGCGCCACATGCCCAGCTCGTGCGCCCATTTCAGGTCCGTCGCGTCGACACGCTGGACGCAGATCAGCGTGAGCGGCGGAGCCGTGCGCGACAGCTCGGCTGCCGCGGCTAGGACGGCATCCTCGTCCTCGTCCGGGTGGAGCGGCACGAGGACTATGGCCCCGTCGCCGTCGCGGACCGCCTCGTCGGTCGTCACGGCGAAGGTGCGTAGCGTGCCTGTCCGGTGATAGTGACGGTGGGCCACGATCGGACGCGCCGGCGGCAGGCTTTGCGCCAGTGCGTCGATCCGCGTCACGGCAGGCACCTGGATCCGCGCCTCGTCGATCCAGTGATCCAGATCGACGCTCGTGCTCGACCAGAGGCTGAAGTCGTCGCGGTGGGGCCGTCTGTAGAGGATGCGGCGTTCGGCGAGCTGAGCCAGCGCGGCCTCCGCCTCGGGCTCTCCGATCCCGAGACACCATGCGATCGAGGCCGCGTCGGTCCGCAGCCCCGGCAGCGGATCGAGCACGGCTATTACGGCGACGGCCTTCAGGACGTCCGTGTCGCGCGTATCGAGCGCGTCGGCCTGCACCAGTGCGTCCAGCGCAAGCTGCCAGCGCCGCTCGCGCTCGGGCGCGCGCAGGCGCAGGTCGCCCTGGGCGTTGAGGTAGTCGAACAGCTGGGGCAGGCGGTACCAGCCTGCAGCGGTGTAGGCCGTGCGCCCGGCATGATCGCGAAAGCCGTGGGGCTCGTGCGACTGGAGGAAGCCGAAGACCGACCGCTCGTTCTGGCCGAACCGTCGCGCTACCGCCGAAAGGGCAGCGACGGTCGCCGGGTGGAGCGGAAACAGCCGGCCTGCCATGGCGCGCAGCTCCGATGGCGCCGTGTGGAACATGCCCCGCTCGCCCGCGGCGCTGAACAGCACGCCGGCAGCCTTCGTGACCGCGCTCGCGGGACTTACCGGTTCCAGCGCGTTCGAGAGAAGGAACAGGGTCTGCTCGGCGCTTTCGCGGAACGAGATTTCCTCGTAGCGCTCGGCAGTCCTGGCCCACTCGGCCTCGATCCACTCGCCCAGACCGGCGACGTAGTCGGAGAAGCGGTGGTGAAGCATGGTGACGACCGCCAGGGGTGCGCGCCCCCGCCCCCCGGCGCGCTCGGCAAGCGCTTGGAAGATTGAGGGGTCCTCCAGTCGCGGGTGGGAAGCCGCGAACTCGAGGTACCGGCCCATCTCGTCGACGAGCAGCAGCAGTCCCCGGCCGCTGCTCTCCTGGAGATGGACCGCCAGCGCCTCGAGCGCTGCAAGCGCCGGACCGGAGCGGTCCCGGGACGCGCGAATGTCCTCCACGTCCGCAGCGACGGCGGTGGCGCCCAGCCGGTCCGCCGCCTCGGCCAGCGCCGAGAGCAGGTCGTCGACGAAGCTGGCGCGCCGGCCGTTCAGGACGATGGGCTCGTATCGGGGCGGCTGGCTTCCGGCAGGCAGGATATCGGCCGCCACCGTCATCGCATCCCCGTCCCCGCGCAGTAGGCGGGCCAGCAGCAGGCCGACGCTGGACTTCCCGACCCCGTAGGGCCCCGTGATGCGGAAGGCGCGCTGCCGCGATTCCGCACGCAGCCCGTGGACGATCCGCAGAACCGCCTCGCGTACCGTAGCGGTGACGACGTAGCCGTCCAGCGCCTCCGCGTCGTTCAGGTCGCGCGCGAGGTCGGTCGAGCGGACATAGCGCCGCGTCACGTGGACGTGGTCGGCTACCGTACGGGCGGTCACCATGCGAGAGACTCCATTTCGTTCAGGGCGGCCGGGCGTACCGCGACCAGGTCGACGCCTCCGGCGCCGTCGTCGCGCAGCTCGAGCCCGCCGGCCGCGTCGCAGAGCGCGGCCAGCCGCTCGTGGAGGCTGGCCTCGTCCAGCGCGAAGACCATGCCGGGCGATCGCCGCGCCAGCATCAGCGAGCGCAGGGAGATCGCGCTAGAGCCGGGCGCGGTACCGGTCCAGAAGTCGTGTAGCGCGAAAGCAAGGGCAGGCAGGTCGAGCGTCGGCTTCGGACCTCGCGAGAGGCGGATGGTCGGGGTGCCCAGCACGGCCTCCTGACGGACGAGATCCAGTTCCTGCAGAGGACAGCCCAGAGCATCCTCCACGATCGCGGGACCGTCGTTCCGCCCGGCGTGATAGGTCCGCACCAGGATGTCTACATGGGCGGCGGCGGTGTTCGGGGATATCCGCGAGCCGAGAGCTTCGGCGCGGCCCGCCACCGCAGCGACCAGCCGCTCGCGCGGGATGACGGAATCGCGCAGATCCATGAAGAGCGTCGCCCAGGCACCCAGCCGCGCGCGCGTGACGAGAATCCAGTGCAGCCTCCAGAGGGAACCGATGTCCTCCAGGTAGGGGTCGTGCCCGGTGACGGGGTCGAGCAGTCGCACGGCGAACCGCGTCGGCACGACCGAACGCCCATCCTGCCGGATCAGTCCCAGCGCATCGCCCCAAAACCTGATCGACTTGACCATGTTGCGGCCCAGGCCGAGCGAGAGGATGGCGCGTTCGTCCGCCGAGAAGAGTTCCGGCGACTCGACGACCGCACCGTAAAGTTTAGGCAGCCAGCCGTAGCGGATCACGAAGGATTCGTGTCCGGAGAACTTCAGCCCTCTGTCGTCGTGCCACGCGCTCGTCTCGCGCGCGGCGTCTGCCGCGATCATCGCATCCCCTGCCCTCATGGCGTAATTTCCGTCCTTAGCGCCTTTACGGCGGCGATAACCAGCGCTGCGGCGCGATCTATTTCGTCGTCCGTCGTCTGCCGACCCAGCCCGAAGCGCACGGCACCTGCGATCCGCGCTTCCGGCAGGCCCATCGCCATGAGCACGGGCGAGGGCGCGATCGCGCCGGAGCTGCACGCGGACCCGGTGGACGCGACCACGTCCGGCACGAGCGCCAGTAGGGCATCGGCATCGACTCCCGGGAAGGACACGTTCAGGTTGCCCGCCACGCGATGCGTCATGGAGCCGTTCACCACCGTGTCGGGGGCGCCTGCCTTCAGGATGCCGAGGAGCCTGTCGCGAAGGCCGGTCAAGCGCATCGTCTCGGCGTCCAGGCGGGCGAGCGCTACGGTGCAAGCCTCGCCGAAGCCGACGCACAGCGCAGTGGGCAGCGTGCCTGGGCTGAGGCCTCTTTCCTGGCCACCCCCGCTCGTCACCGGACGCATGGTCGGCATCAGGCCGCGCTCGCAGAACAGTGCGCCGATGCCCTGCGGGCCGTACACCTTGTGCGACGACAGGGCGCCTGCCGAGATCCGGTCGCGGGTCACATCCAGGGGTATACGGCCAACAGCCTGCGCCAGATCCGCGAAGAAGGGGATGGACAGGTACCTGCACAGCGTGCCGATCTCCCGGATGGGCTGGACGGTGCCGACCTCGTTGTTGACGGCCATAACGGCAATGACGCTCGCCCCATGCTCCGCCGCCTCGGCGATGGCGTCCGCGTCGACCAGTCCGTCGTCGTCCACCGGTATCTCCGCGACCGCGACGGTCGGCTCCAGGTCGGCCAGCGTCTCGACCACGCACGGATGCTCGATGGCGGAGCGGAGCGCGGTCGTGCCTGGCCGCGCAAGGCTGCGCAGCGCGATGTTCGCGGCCACGGTGGCGCTGGGAACGAAGACGATCTCGTCCGACTGCGCGCCGATCAGTGCCGCGACCTGTGCCCGAGCACGCTCAACGGCGGCGGCGGCGTCCCTGCCCAGCGCGTTGCCGGCATGGCTGTTCGCCGGCTGCCGTAGCCATGGCAGCATGGCATCGAGCACAACCGGATCGACCGCGGTCGTCGCGTGTGCGTCAAGGAAAATGCGTTCGTCGCTCACCGGATGCGGTCCACGAGAGCCCTCAGGTCGTCCCCGAACGTGTCGACGATGTCGCTCAGCATCGCGGCACGCTCGAGCGGCGGAGCCCGGTGCAGACGCCGGACCTGCGTCTGACGGCCCCGCCGTATGCGTTCGCGCTCGCGGAAGTCCTCTCCGACGTAGCTGTAGTCGTGGAGCCGGTGGTCCGGCGTGTAGTTCGTCCACACCCACTCCTCCACGGGTCCTGCATGCGTCTGGTTGAGCACCGCATGCCGTGGCCAGCCGGCCAGCGCCTCGTTGTACACCGGGTTGGCGTAGCCGCTGAGCATGACGCGGCACGGAAGCACCCTGAGGGTGTCGAGCAGCTCGTGATGGTCCTCGCGGGTATAGTCGTGCCGATAGCAGCGTGTCCGGCGTCTCGCATCGGGCCAGTAGGGCGGATCGGAATAGACAAGCTCGTCGCCGGTGAACTCGTATCCGCGCAGGAACGCGACGGCGCAGCCATGGACGAAGTCTACGCCCTCCATGCCGCTCCCCCTCCAGCGGGCGACCACCCGCTCGTCCATGTCGATCGCGATGCTGCGGCGCGCCGCCCGCTTGCGGCGAAGGATCGAACCTCCGCCCAGGTGGGTCTCGATGTACGTGGCATGGGGCGGCATCAGGCCGATGATGCGCTGGTAGGCCCTGCCTTTTCCCCCGGGGTACGTCATCGGCCGCTCATCGCAGAAAAAGGCGATGAACGCAAATTTTTCAAGGTGCACGCATCGCTCCCGTCCAGGTCGCGCGATCGCGGGTTGCAGGAAGGGCCGCCGCGTCGGAGGATGGACCAGGAAGGATGACGAATGCCGCGCAAGCATCTGCCTCGATGAACGGCTGGGTCTGGGCCCAGGGAGCCGGTACCGCATTCGCCGGGGCGCTGGCCTATCTTGGCGCCCGCTTCGGCGCACAGGCGGGGAAGGCGAACGCGGACAAGGCGATCTTCGTCCAGCACGTGACCGCCGAGCGGGCGGTCTGGCGCGAGGCGATGCGCGATCTCGTCGTCGATCTCACGGCCGAGCTCAGGCGCGGAGCGGTGAGCCCCGCTAGGCCGGTGAACTGGCGCAAGGTGTACGTCGCCAGAGCCGGAATCGTCCTGCGTCTGAACCCGGCCTGCCGCGAGGTCTGTGTTCGGGACGACAGGCACGAACTGGACCGGAGGCTGTTCATGGCCCTTCAGGATCTCGTCTCCGCCAGACATAGTCCTCGCCCGGAGTGGCTGCTCAAGACCGATGCAGTCGAAGAGGCGGCGCAGCGCCTGATCAAGAAGGAGTGGGACAGATCGAAGGACGAGGCGAGGACGGGAAGGCTCGATGGCTGACGGATTAGCACGCCGTCGATCCCCCGGCGTAGATCGGCAATGACGTTGCAGGCGGGCGGCGAACAGCTGCTGGGTCCCGTCCAGGCGGCGATCAGGCTCGGCGTGACGTCCGAGCTGCTGTTCCACTATGCGATCCGGGGAGCGAGAACCGTAAATGGTGCCTTTCGACTGCCATCGCGCACGGTGGACGGCGGGACCGTGTTTGCTGCGGCCGACGTGGACGCGTTCGATGTCAGGCTGTCGGAGCCGCGATCGGCCATCGGAGAGCGCCGCGTGGACTGCGACGCCGCCGTCACCGCCCATCTGCGGGTGGAAGCCGGCGGCGGCTGCGCCCGCTGCCATGCTGGCGTCAAGATCGAGAACGCCCATATCGAGCCCTACAGCGCGACGCGATCCAACCACCACCGCAACGTCATACGGCTGTGCTCGTCCTGTCACGATGAATACGATCGGGGGCTGCTTGGACGCGAGCAGATCGAGGACCTCAAGCGTGGTCTCGTGCAACGGGTACGCGACCGGCTGGCCGCAGGGGATACAGCGAGGATCGCAGGGCTGCCGCCCCGGGCGAAGCTGCTTGGTCGCGACCGGGACCTGACGGCGCTCGTCGCTGCGCTTCGTTCCGTCAGAGCGATCGTGGTCCGCGGGGTCGGCGGGATCGGCAAGACGCAGCTCGTCCTGCATGCGGCCGCGGCAGCCGGAACGGGGCGCCCGCTCGTCTGGATCCCGCTGGAGGAGTGCGGCACCGAGGCGCTGCTACACGCCTACGTCGCCGCCGCCGCCGGCCGGATCGGCGAGGGCGACCCCTTCAGCGTGCTGGCCTCCGTTCGGGCCTGCGTGGTGCTGGACGGCGTGGAGCGCGGAGGTTGCGGCCTTCCGGCAGTCTCACGGATGGTCGAGCGGCTCGCAGCCGACGGCGAGGACATCCAGGTGGTGCTGACGACGCAGGCCCGCCTGCCGGAGATAGCGTTCGATGCGGACCTGCCGCTCGATCGCCTCGATCGGCATTCGTCCGCCCATCTTCTGCCGGCGGACGTCCGGAAGGACGACTTGGCTGGACTGCTCGAGATCGGCGACGGCCATCCGCTCACCCTCAGGATTCTCGCCGCGCTCGTGCGCCATCTCGGTGGCGCGCAGGTCGTGGTCGACCGGGTGAGACGGCGTCCCGAGCTGCCGGTGGAGCTGCCCGGGCGGGCGGCCCACGACCCCGGCTCATCCCTGGACCGGTGTCTGGGCGTCGCGTACGACGGGCTGGACGACCGCGAGCGGCTCGCGCTCTGGGTCTTGGCGCAGCTACCCGCCGGCCTGGCTACCGGCATTGTCGATCCGGCGCGGTTCGGCATCCACGAGCCGGTCATAACGCTCGCGACGCTCCGGCGCTGGCATCTTGTCGACGATCAGCCACTGTGGGAGGACCGCCTGATCACGATGCTGTCGCCCGTACGCGACTTCGTAGGACGCGCCGTTGCCCGGTCGCAGCCGCCCGGGCTGGACGAAACGCGGGAAGGCGTTGCGCTGTGCATGTCCGGGATGATCGCGCATCTCAACAATGACCTCGTGCATGGCGGGCACGTCAGGCTGGGAATGCGGCTGCTCGATCGCGAGCTTCCGAACGCAATGTCGATCTTCGAGCTCGCATGCACGCGCGCCATGTCCGAACCGCACTTCCGGTCGTTCGTCACCTGGCTGGCGTTCAACCTCCAGACCTACTTCTTCAGTTCGGGCGCCTTCGCGGCAGGCGCCGAGGTCATGCGCACCGCCGCGGACCTGGCCATGACCGCCGGCCAGCCGTTCGAGGCCTTGGAACTGCTGTCGCAGCTGCAGTCTCTAGCCGGCCGCGCAGGGCGCGACGATCTTGCGGATCTTGCGCTGCAGGATGCGAGGAAGCTCGATATCGAAACCGATGCGCGCTCGCATGCGGTACTTCTGAGCATGGAGGCGCACGTCGGGCCCGCGCCGGAGAACCCGTGGAAGCGGGACATGGACCTGCTAGCCGCGTCCATCGACGACGCCCGGCGCTCGTTCGAGCTCCTGATGCAGGCGAGCGGCGGTGTCATGACCCACCGCGCTACGCTCTCGCTGCTTCAGCAGGCGGCGCTGCTGAGCGACGCGCGTCGACCGGCCGAAGCCCTGCCGCTGCTCGACCAGGGGCTGGTTTATCTTCGAAAGGCAACGGACCCGATCAACGCAGGCGCAGCCTTACAGCGTCGCGGCAACTGCCTTGCGGACCTTCAGCGCCCGGACGAGGCGATGCAGAGCTATGCCGAGGCCGCGATCCTCTTCCACGAGCTGGAGACAAGGGAATATCGGTCCAACACCCTGTGCGAGGCGGGGCTGGTCCTCGCTGAGAATCCGGCCGTCGCGTGCCCGGCCGGAATCCGGCCCGACATTCTGGCAGACGGAATCGGCGACGCGGTCGACTGCGTCGTGGCGGCTCTGCCCGGGATCGGCGTGCCCGGGAACGACTGGCCGTACAACCTGACCCGCAAGGTCTGTGGCGTGATCGTCCTGGGATCGCTCGTCGGCAATGCCGGCTGCATTGCGCGCATGGGCCACCGCCTGCGGACCGAGGTGGCGGAGCCGCTCATGGCGAGAGAGACCGACGTATACCGCGAGGCGGGAGGCAGTCTGGTGACGCGGCACTTCGGAATGCTTGCCTGGCTCTGCGACCATCTTGGCGATCTGCCGGACGAGCGCCGCCACATCACGCTCGAGGAGGTGGAGTCGCTCGCGGTGCTGATCGAGGTCGTCTTCTTCGGAGACCTGCGGGACCAGATGTTCGGATGGCTGGCGCGGTTCCTGTCCGAACGGCACGGGCTGACGGGTCTGGAGACGGGCGATCTCAGGGGAGCCGTCGACGACATCTCCCGTGGAAGACCATTCGAGCTGATAGGATTCGACCTGCCGTAGTTCGAGGCACCCCGCGATCGAAGCTGCAGTCGAGGAAGGTTCGAAGCGACGATCTGCGCTTCGGCGGGACCGCCAAGTCACTTATTGCAATTTATGCTAAAATTGGTAGTCTGAATACCAGCTCTAAGAGGTGGTTCATTACATGGCAAAAGTTCTTCGACCAGCAAAGGCGCCGAAGGCCGGCAAGGCTCTCGCCCCGATCGCCAGCAGCGCGGGTCTGGCATCGGAGCTGAAGGCGCTTACGAATCGCCTCTCAGAGGATCCCGGCGTCAAGAAGTTCACCGTGACGGTCAACAAGGATACCGGCATTGCGAAGGCCACTGCGGTCGGGCGTCGCGGCCAGACCTTCACGCAGGAGGTGGTCGGCCCGGGACTGACGGCGACGATGACCTATGATCCAAGAAGCAAGGGCGGGAAGGCCTCGCGCGACGAGAACATCGTCGCTCTGTATCGGCGGGATCTGACCCAGACGGAGATCGCCGGCCGGCTGGACATATCCCAGTCTACGGTATCCAACGTACTGCGACGCGAGGGCATGCGCTGAACTTGTTGCTCAATCCTAGCAAATGATCGCTCGCTCGATCCGACGGACAAGCATCAGGGCTCAAGGGCTAGAGGTACGGCCCGGTCGGGTCGCACACGATGGGCGACACACCTCGGGTCGGTGCGTTTCCGATGACGCTTACTGCGGCTGAACGCCGGCTGCCCGCAGTGGAGCGACGACCGCCAATGCATTCCCTGAACCACCTGGCGACCTCCGCCTCCGCTTGCTCGTCCATCGGCACGGATATCAGGTAGGCGTTCGCCAGCACCCGCAGCCAGTCACCCGGCTCGAACGCGAACCTTTCCGCCGCCTCCCTGTCGAGATCCCACAGCGTGCCGAAGATGTTGTCGAAGTCGATGGGGATAACTGATCGTGCTCGATGCTCGAAGGAAGGCCGGGTTGATCGCGGCCCCCGCCGCGGTGTCGCGGCATCGGGCCGATCGCAAGGCTGCCGCGCGAAGGGCCGGGATGCAATGGCCTCCGGGAAAGCGGTCCGCGGAGGCCCGTCCTGCCGGACGCGTTGCGGTAATGGCCGGGAGTGAAGTAGTCCGCGCCGATGCAGTGGAACCCCAATCGCAAGATCGTCTCGATACCCTACCAGCAGATAGTCGCATGGCCGGATCGTGGGGCGGGGATCCATCCATCGCCGTTTCCCGGATCGCGGTCCTTCGAGCGTCACCAGATCGCGTTCAGCATGGCGCGAAACATAGCGAAGTCGACGGTTCGACCGGCGATCACGCGGACGCTGACCCGGAACGCCTCCAACATGATGAAGGCGCTGGTCGACCGGACGGCCGCCGATCTGGTCACGCTTCCCGACGTCGACCAGCTCGGGGATCAGGCACTCAACGCCTTCGCCCACGACGTCGCCGTCGGGATCGCGGGGCTCTGCATGGAGGATTTGGGATACGTCTGGCGGGCTCACGCCAAGGAGGTCCTGCCCAAGGCACGGCGACCGGACTACCTCTGGTTCCACCCCCTGGGCGCTACCGGCATCGTCGTCTCCGAGGTCAAGGGCATGGCCGGCTCTACCCAGTCGTTCTCCACGCTCAAGGCCAGGGTGCACGAGGCCTTCGACGAGCAGGTCGATCACTGGAAGCTGGCATACACGCCGTCGGGCACCCCGATCGTCGGCGGCTATGCCATCGGCGTTCGCGTCAGCCACTCGCAGCCGGCGCAGGTGGCTGCTGTCCGCTCGCATCCGTCACCGCTGCTGCCTGGGGCAGCGACGGGCCGGCCGCCGACCGTACCGGATCCAGGCGTGGTGAGGAACCACTTCGCATCGGCGCTCGCGCTCATGGGGTTGGGCGGAATGTCGCGGCAGGTCGCCGGGCTTGTCCCTCTTCCCTCGCCGGGTATGTTTCTGGAGCTGCTGCAAGTCGACGACATGCGCTTCGTCGTGCGGCGCGATGGCAGCGGGGGCATGGCGATCGGAATGGCGGAAGAGGCGTTCGAATACGCCATGGGACTGTCCGACAGGCGTCAAGCCGAAGGATTCGCACGTGACGAAGTGGGCATGCCGCCGACGTACCGGCCACGGGTCGGCGAAGGCGGCGAACGCATCGGCTTCGGGGCCCGCCTCCTGGTCCTCGCTCCGGACGGACTCGGCCTGATCGAGGGCGGGAGGCGCGCCGAGCGCAGTCCGTACGGCTTCTGGACGCCCCGGGGTGTCGATCCTTTGGGCTAAAGCGGACTGTCCCGATCCTCCGAGGCCTCGGATCGAGGAGCGCACCCCTGTCCATCCCATATAGCTGCGCCACCTGGCGCAGCAGATCGAAGTCGGGCCTGCCGCCGGGACCCGTCGCATGGCGGCGCAGCCGGCACGCTGACGGGCGGTTCCGCATCTTCGCCAAGCAGGCGTCGTCCTGCTCCTTGAAGAATTGCATCCGTTCTCCCGATGCGGCCGTTGCCACTACATGCCCCGGGATCGCACGGGTGGCTATCGGCCAGGAGGGCTGGGGTGCACGCCATCCATACTCGAAAGCACGAACTTTCGCCGCCGGCGCTGCGATGCCACCTGAAGAGGGGCTTGCGGTCTCCGGGATGGACGGCGCCATGTGGAAGGCCAGACGTTCCCGATGCATGCAGTCAGCCCGTCGTGGACGCGGCGCTCGTGCTTCCTGCTGACCCCCGGCGATTGCGTCCGTCGGCAGACTGCGCCACGAACGTCCGGTGAGCCTGCTCGACTATCTCGAGGCCTTCGATGCGGACGAGCTGGCGATGCCGCTGATGCATTCCACCGCGACCGCGATCGGCGCCAGGATCATCGTCCAGGGCGAACTCCGCACGCGGAGCTGCAGGGTAGCATAGAAGCCGAACATGCGTTTCCACGCCAGGACGGCTAGAGCGGCATTCAGCGCGTTGAGTTCGGCAATCTGGACATTGGAGGCGTACAGGCCGGCGGGATCGCCGGTCGACGGGATCCGCGATGATAGCGCATCGTGCGTCGCGGGCGTGCCAAGCGTCGTACGGACCGCGCCGACGACACCATCGTCGCTCATGGACAGCCCCATTCCGACATCGACATAGGGAATGCCCCGCGAAGCGAGGTGCTCGAGGATCGGCGGTCGGGCGGCACCGTCGTCGACGCAGACGAACACGAAGTCGAGCAGATCGAGCATGGGGACGGTAGTTGCGTCGATGCGCATCGAGTGGGGGACAACGCGACGATGCAGGCGCGAGTATACTTGGGTCAGCAGCTCGACCTTCGCGATCGGGGCGCGGAGATTTTCGATCGCGAAAGCGCCGGGACAACGGAAGGCGTTGTGCTGCTCGAACCGGTCGGCGTCGAAGAGGTGGATGGCGTAGACCGGGCACTTGGCGACGAGGTCGAGGACATAGGAGCCGGTCCCGCCCAGCCCGACGATCCCGACCGTCTGACCTGCAATTCGCTCCGCTGCCGCGCCGGTGCCGGCGCGGGCAGTCGCGGTGTCGGCGTAGCGGAAGGGACTGCTTGTGCAGACCTGGGACGCAGGCGCCCCGACCCGGGCTGTCGCGAGTGGATCGAGGCGCTGGGCGTGTGCGGAAATGATCGCGACGTAAGTGGTCACGTATTCGTGGTGATCATGGAATTCGCGCCCCTTCGGCTTGTTGCAAAGCTGCAGATCGGCTTGGACACCAGGCATGATCTGCCGCGATTCCGCGCCCGCGATCAGATGCTTGAGCGGATGGCCGTCCGCATCGCAGGGGGGCTGACCGACCCACCACGCCATGTGACCGTGCGGGCGCACGAGGACATTGCCGGAGATGTAGGCGATGACGGCGAGCGTGCCGAGCCTCACGTCGCCCCCGCCGGGGGCGACGTACGGAACATGGCGCACGACCAGCATGCCGCCGACGAGGGTCGCGTCGTAACCCTCGTCGAGCAGGCGCCTCAGCTGCGGGTCAGGACTTGTCGGTGAGCGAGACACTGAAGCTCTGCCCTTCGGTCACCGGTGTCTTGACGCTGCCTGTCATCAGCCCGGAAGCGGCGCCGAGCGGTCCGCCTTCGTAGGCGACCGTCAGCGCAGCGTAGCTGCGCCCCTCCTGCTCGGGAAAGGCCAGCCGGGCGAGATCCCTCGGCCCGATGTCCTCGCCGGCGAAGAGGTGGCTGCGGCCGTTCACCACGATGGTGCGAACGGTCGAGGTCCGCATGAGCGCGCCGGAGGGGGGCGGCGTGCCCAAGGCAGGGTCTCTGGTATCGATGTCGTTCATGGTCGTCGTTCCTTGCTGATCGCTTCATGGGAGTTCGGGCGCACAACGATCGGCGGCGCGCGCTGCGTCGGCCGGCGCCTCACTCGCCGGATCCAGCCCGATCGCGCAGGGCGACTGCGTGATCGAAGAGCGCCCTGCCGGTGGGGACGTCATCCATGAAGTGGCGCCGAAGCCTGGACACGATGTTGCCGACCATATGAGGATCGGAGGCGCCGCCCTCTCCGTCGCATACGACCTGCTGCGCGATGGAGAGGCGCCGAAGCTCCTCGCGCGTATCGGCGCATCTGACGGTGGCGATCGCCCTGCCGCCGTGCGCCTCGATGGCTGCGATGGAATGGGACGTCTCGGACGCCTGCACGATCCACGAGACGTTGGAGAGGTCGAAGACGCATCCCAGCCCCTCGTCGAGCCAGCGTCCCGTGCGGACCGGATCCAGCATCTCGACGAGCCGTCGGGACGCGAGCGGGTCCAGTGGCTTCTCTCCCAGATCCAGGAGGACGATCGGGTTGGCGCAGCGTGTCAGCGCCATGGCGAGGACCGGAATGGGGATGCCGCGCGTGGACCGGCCTTCTCGTTCGCCGGCGTCGTTCAGTTCCGAGCCGCAGGCTTCCACCAGCGGCACGCCGGTGAGATGGGCGATGCGGCGGGCGACATGCCCGCGGCCGAATCCGGCGGCGCCGACGAGGACGAGTGGCGGGTGCCGGAACCAGCTACGCCCGGCCGCGGCCTGGCTCCGGCACGCCTCCGCGAGGAAGGAGCGCAGGCCCAGGACGTGATCGAGTCCCGTCGCCGACGACAGCGCGTCCGGCGTCAGCGCCGCGCCGCCGGACAGCCGGGTCGGCTGATCCAGGCCTAGCGTCGGGGCGTCCGCCGTCGTCGGAAAGGCAATGCGGATCGATGGTTCGACGTCGCCGATCACGAAGGTCTCGGTGGCGACGGCGCCCGAGCGGGGGGTGATCACAGGTCGCCCCTCCAGAAAAGCAGCGGGCGCCGGCCGCCTGCACCCAGGCCGCGCTTCTTCACCGCCTGCTCAGTCGTCAGCATCTCGTACAGAAGCTCGCGGCCCACCTCGTCCGCGCCCGCTTCCTCCACCTTGATGGCCATCTCCTCGTGGCGGTGCTCCTGCCACTTGAGCCAGTCCCAGAAGCGCTCCCGCTCCCATTCCGCCCCGAAGGTCAGCTTGAGGAACGGCGGAGCGTGGGGCCCCCGTCTCAGCTCCACCCCCAGCTTCTTCTTGTCCGATCCGGTGAAGTAGACGGCGATGGTGCGGTCGCGGAGCGCCTTCGCCTCGGACTTGGCCGCCTTCTCGGCGGCCTTCGCACTTTCCTTCTCCCGCTCCGCGGCAACGTTCCTCAGGTGCTCGTCGACGACGTCGTCCACGCTGGACGTCGCAAGGACGAGAGCGGTCTCCGCGAGATAGACGAGATGGTCGCCGACGAGCCCCAGGCCCTCGAACACGTCCGCTGCCTCGATCTCGTCTTCGATCGACCTCGACCACACCGGGCCGCCGGCCAGGACCACGTCGCCGCAGCGAAGCTCGCGCAGGATCGCGACATGATGCGTCCCGCCGATCATGACCAGACTGGCGCGCACGACGGTGATCGGGGCGGCGTCGGACGGACAGCCCAGCCAGGCGTCGGTCGGGGAGGGGCCGGTCTGTGGATCGTTACGGGCCATGACGATGCTCCTTTGTGCGGGAGCGGTGACATGGTGCCGAACAGGGAGAAGATACTAATGGTTCAGGGGGGCAGCGAGCACTGATCGAGGAGCAGTGGTTAAGTGGTAAAGGGGGGCACTCCTCGGGATCGGTCGATCGACGCGTGTCGCCCAGCCCTGCGGTATCTTTCGAGGCGTGTCCAAATGGCCTGCGCGCGCTTAACGATGGTGCTTTCCGCCGGGTACCATTCGACCTTCCGTTCTGGATCAGTAGACGTAGTCGGTGAACCCAAAATCCAGACCACGAGCCGCTCGAAGCGCCGTCTTCAGAACGGCTTCGTACCGGTTCTGGCAGTCGAACAGAAACTCGCTCTCGGCGAGATCGAGCGGCGCTTGGCCCAGACTGAAGGTGCTGCAGCCCTCGTCGCAGATCAGTGGCGCCGGCGCGTCCCCGTCCGGGCACAGCGTCGCCACCGACGCGTCGAAGTCGGGTCGCACAGCAAGCTCCCGACCGGCTGCGAGCAGTTTGAGCCGTATGCCCCCGAGCCTTGGATCGAGGGCAGGACGGCGCGGTCTTCGCCCCATGAGGTCGGCGGCGTCCGCGTAGATCCTGTCCAGCGTCGGCAGTCCCGCCGTCTTCAGCGCTGCCGCGATCGCCGCCTGACCGGTTCCGAGCCGATCGACGTGCTCCCGCAGGGCGAATGCAAGGCAGCAGAAGGCGTAGCCCCGGCTCTGACTGCGACGAAATCCTCGTAGTCGGGCGAAGCCGGGATCACCCAGATCGGCCGTCGGCCGCAGCGTGGCGAACCCGGGTGCCGTCAGGGTCAGCGATATGTCCGCCAGCTTGTCGGCGAGTGCCAGCGCCCCCCGGACGTCGGTCATGCCCGTGGCAAAGGCGGTCACGTGAGCAGCTACGGAATAGGTGGTGAGCTGAGGATCGTAGAACATGGCTGCCAGCTGCGGCTCCTTGAGCCGCCACGTGACGACCTCCTCGCCGGCAGGTCGCCCGGCGAGCCAGGCGGTCGTCGCTGCGACCTCTGCCGCTACCGCACGCACTTCCATGAGCGTCCCGATGGACATGGGCTGACGCGCGATGTGGATCGGCCCGTTGTCGAAGCGCACGAAGATGAATGGCCTGCTTGGGTCGAGCTCGCCGTCGCTGCCGACCGTGACGCCCGTGCTGAAACCCATCGACCACCGCTCGTCCTGTCCGCGGGGCTTCGCGTGGGGGAGCACGTACTTGTAGTAGGCCGGGAACAGGATCGCACGATCCGCGTCGAAGAGCCGGAGCACCGTGGCGTACGCCGTGTCCATCCGGTTCGGCGGGGTCGTGAGGACTGCATCGTACGTGGCGAAGAGCAGGTCGAGGTAGCCCCTGCCCCAGACCGTCCCGACCAGATCGCGCCAATGTCTGGCCTCGTGTTCGTACAGTTCCCATCCTGCCGGTGATCCGCCGCCAGACCTGGCGGCGGTGATCTCCGCTTCGCTGGCTCGATTAACATCGACGAAGAGAGTGTGGGGATTGATGCTGCCAAGCGTGTGCATCTCAGGGATAATGCGTGCCATGCGACGACGATAGACCGGATGGTGAAGCGGACGCCATATCCCGATGCGCCGCCGCCCCTCCTACGCGGCTGCATGTTCGCCCTTGTCAAAACCTCCCCAACGACGGTCGGCGTGAGCGATGAGGGGTCGATCAGGCGCCGGTCCAGCGCTTGCTCAAGGAGGATCGCGCCGTCGCGCCGTAGCGGGAAGAGGCTGCGCAGGTTGATCAGGGCACCGGGATCGAGCCTGCGCGAGTAGGCGCGGAGCGCTTGCTTGAACACCGCTGGCCGATAGCCGGCGATCCACGACCCGGCATCCACTGACCCCCATCGCTCAGGTCCTCCCACTGGCGCAGCCCGGCCCGCCGGGCCGTTGCGGGAACGAGGTTCTACCGCTTCTCATGCCTGCGCCATGCGCCTCCTGAGCTCCGCTACACGAGGATCGCCGGCGAGCGCCCCTATGCCCGCAAGCTGGCCTATCACGGGCGGCACCCCCCAGGGCCATAGACCTGCATCCTCGGGGAGGATTGCATGAAGGATCGCGATATACTCCTGGGGATAGCGCTTGACCTCCTCGTCGTCGCCCTCGCCGCTGCGGGGGAAGACGTCGACCTGGTCGGCGGTGATGCCGAGGACCGGCAGCACGGCGGCGGTGACCTCCGGCATGCGCTCGCCCGAGCCGAGCGCCAGCGTGGCGAGTGCCGCCGACGCCGCAGGACTACGTGCGACCAGCTGGCGCGGCCAGACGTCGCGGACGAATTGGACGATGCGGGCGGCGCACGCGTCCGAAGCCTCCGCCCAGTTTCCTACCATACGCAGAGCCGCCAGGCGCTGGTGCTCGCCGGTCACGATAAGCGCCTCCCTCAGGTCGGCGGACGCGATCGTCGGATCATCGCCGACTGGGGTGCCGAACCAGGCGGTGAGAAGGTGGCCGATGGCCTGATCCCGCTGGCGGGAGGGCATGGCCCCGTCCTCGACAAGCCCGAGCAGCAGCGGCCGGACAAGCACGAACAGGCCGTCGAGGAGCTGCTGCTCGAGCGCGAGCAGCCCGACCAGCGCGGCGTCGACGGCGGTATCGTCCCGCGCGCCGCCAAGGAGCGGCAGGAGGTTCCGCTCCGTCCACCTGCGATCCTTTGTGAACAGCCAGTTGGCCTGGCCCGCAAGCAGGACGGCGGCATGCGCACGGGGCTCCTGCGTCAGAGACAGCAGCGCGGTCGCGCGTTCCTGGAAACTTCCCGGCAGCGCTTGCGGGTCGCCGCTCCAGTCGGCTTCGGCGAACAGCATCCCGGTCAGCCGGCCGGCGGGCGCGTTGATGGCCTCGCCGATCCACTCGTGCTCGCCCTGTACGACGACGCCGGAAGCTCCCGCCTCCGGATGCCGCGCGAGGACCTCCACCAGCCGCTGCCACGTGGCGAGATGCAGATCGCGGTGCTGCCGCCAGACCGGTTCCGAGCGTGTCGCGAACCAGTAGGTCGCCGCGCCGACGTTCTCTGCGAGTACCGCGTCCGGCAGGCGGCAGATCCGCCTCGCGAGCATGCAGCGCAGGCGCCGCGAATCCGCCCGACGTGCTTCCGACCAGAACAAATCGCTCCAGGCCCACGCCCATGGCTCACCGCGAGCGGCGGCACGTCGCAGTGCGGCCAGGGCCCTGACCGGCCTGCTTTCGGCAAGGCCGCGGAACGGGCGGGGCTCGACGAGAAAGTCGCGCCGCCGCCCCGCGCCCTCCTCGGCAGTCGTCAGCACTTGGTCGAGCGGAACCTCAAGGAGCCGGTCGTGGGTTTTGTCGGCCGAGACCTGACCGCCCCGCGACGGGTTGCGGTCGAGCTGCTCGGAAGCGTCGTCCTCGCTCCAGCCGGGAAGCCGTGCAGCCAGTTTCGTCATCAGCGGACCGGGATCGAACGTCGTCTCGAGCCCCTCGCGCCGGAGCCAGTGCAGACGTCGCAGGACCGAGTTGATGCGATAGGGCTCGAACGCATCGGAAGCCGTCCCCTCCCGTGGCTCCGGTCCTGCGAGCATCGCGGCCTCGATGCTGCCGCGGGCGTCCTCAGGCAGTTCCGTCCAGCGCGCCGTCAGCGTGATGAGCAGATCCCGCTCAAGCCGCCCATCCCACAGGTCGGAACCCAGGGAGAGGACGATCGCGGCGGCCTGCGCAGGGTCCGTCAGCTGCCGCTGCCCCGCGGCCCACACCCGCAGGTTGCGGAACGGCGTGCCGTGCGCATTCCGCCAGCTGCCGATTTCGGCCAGCGCCAGATCGGGTGCGGTCTCGTACAGCTGTGCGACGAGCGCCGCGAAGCGTAACATCAGGGCGGAGATGTCCGAGACCCCGATCCTGAACTCGCCTGGCCCCAGCTCGTATCGCGCGAACGGAGCCAGCCCGGTCAGCGCGAAGCCGCCGACGGCCTGTTCGAGCCGGGTGGCGAGCACAAGGTTTCGGCGGACGCCGTCGACATAGTCCGCGAGATGCTCGGGCGGAACCTCGAGGCGATCGGCGTGCCGCGCGTAGGCCACGTCGGCATCCACGAGACGAATGCCGGCGGCAGCGGCGGCGACCGGCGCCGTCATCGGTCGCTGCACGGTCAGACGCGGGCGTTCGATCCGGACGAGGCTGGCTACCGCGAGCGACGACCATCCTTCGGCCTGAACGACGCGCTGCAGGTCGTACACGCTCCGTCCCGCATCCCCCGCCTCCTCGCTCGCTGCGAGCAGCAACCGCCATCCCCTGCGCACGGCGGCCGGCACGTCGTCGCGCAGCAGGGTGTGGCGGACCCTGAAGGTCATGTCCGGGTGAAGCGCATCCTGCCCGGCGGCCCACCATAGCGCGACGGGATCCGCAGCGATCCGCCCGAACCAGCCTGCAAGGCGTGCAAGCCGCTCCGTCAGCTGCGGCGCGTCGATCGAGGAACGCCCCCGCAGCGACACCGGGACGGCGCTTCTGCCGGCCGGCCGCTCGCCCGAGACGGCCTCGAACGCCGACCAGCTGCTCTGCGGAACCGTCGCGGACCGGTGGCGATCCTGATCGCGAGGCGGAGCCGTCTCTCCATCCAGGCTGTAGGCTGCGAACGGATCGAAGTCCTCTCGTGCGGAGCCGTCGAGGCTCGTCATCCGGGGCTTGTCGAAGCGAACCTGCGGATCGAAGACGCAAAGCCACTCGGCCGGCGGCGGCGGCTCGTGTTCGGCGAAGATCCTGGCGCCAAGACGCGAGGATATCAGCTGCGCGACCTGCCCACGCTGGTACGGCAGCAGATTCCTAGGTCCCCGCATGGCCATGGCGGCGACGTCCCGGCGCCAGCCGTCCGGGTCGCGAGCGCGGTCCGCCCAGGCGTCGAGTGTCGTCCACAGGCCGGAGAACGTGTCGAAGGGAATGGCGGTTACCCCCTTGTGACGCCAAAGTGCAGTCGCACGCGACGCCTCGCCGTCCTGCAGCGCGTAGAGCCGGCCCGGCCTGACACCGGTGCTGAGCGCCTCCAGCAGATACTGCATTGGCGGATCGTCTGCGGAATAGCCCACGAAGACGATGCGGTACCGGTCCATCAGCGAACGCATGAAGGCCGTCGCCCACCCGTCCGCCAGGTACGCGCGTCCGAAATCGGCGGAGGAGAGGACGAATTCCGGTCCGTCGGGTCCTCGGTAGTCGAGGGTGACCTTGCCGTGGAGGTGGATCACGCCTGCCAGCGCACCGGCGCGCGCAGGATCCGGCAGCGACGGTGGCGCCACTGCCCGCAGGGACGGATCGGCAAGCTCGAACACGCGATCGAAGTTGGTCGTGACGAGTCTGACGGTGCCGTCGGGTGCGCGCGACAGGTCGATCAGCGCCTGGTGGGCAGCGAGACCGGGCACGCCGGGCGGCTCGAGCGAGCGGGCTACGGCCCGCCGCACGTCCTCGACGGGGAACTCCTGCTCGAGCAGCGCGAATATGCGGTCGGCCGGCGGGATGCCGCCGGCTCCGGGGATGGGATCGATTCGCCCGGCGAGCTCGATCAGGCGACGCGCGGGGCTCGTGCGCGACGATCCGAGCTCGTCGACCACCCTGCCGGCAAGCTCGTTGAAGCTCGGGCCTCCGGCCTGATGGCGGGATACGCCGGCGCCGCAGAAGAAAACGACCTGACCCTCGTCGCGCGCATCGAGAAGATCGCCTGGCAGATCGGGACCGTCGGCGATGAACCTCACGAAGCGGTTCCCTCCAGCCGATGCGATCGCATCGGTCGGGACGGGCGCCTTGAGCGAGGGCGGACGAGACGCGCGGGTAATCCGACGTTCGCCTTCGCTTCGGACTGCCGTGCTTCCCCTGCATCGCTCGTCATCGTCGTCTCCGCGAACTGCGTACGGATGGAAGCGGACGATCGCAACGTCAGGACGGGGCTCCGGTAGAGGAAATCTTGATCCGCCATTGCGGCCGTACGACACCTGTGGAAGCGGGTCAGGTCGGTCGATCGAGCTGAAGAGGAAGATCCCGAAACGCGTCAGTCGTGATCTGGCCTAGGTCGCCAAGAGCCAAGGCTCCGCCCGATCGTGAGAGCCGCTGCAGGTGCCGCCGATATGCCTCGACCGTCCGCTCTCCGTCGCCGCCGTCCAACGTGCCGTACAGGATGTGTGCCGGCCCGAAGTGGATCTGCCGCCGCCGGCGCTTGATGCGGTCCAGCATGATCGGCCGCGATGCGACGATGCCGATCCTGGCATTCGCCAGTGAGAGGTCGCAGTACGCCAGGAACGCGCCGACCTTCGCGGGGACCTGCGACGCGCGGTCGAAGTCGATCATCGCGGGTCCCTGCCCGGCGAGGGCGATCGTCACCATGATCTCCTGCCAGGCGTCGTGGACCTCTGCGATGCTCAGGTGCGGGACCGGTCTTTCGGCGTCAGCCGCGAGCTGTGCGGCGCCACGACCGGAACGACGATTCAATTGCTGGCGGACGGCCGACGATACGCCGCGTGCTACGAGGATCAGTCAAGCCTCATGTGGCGCGATGCCGGGGCTCTCGTCGCGGTCCTTGCGCTTATCAGCACGGCGCTGTCGCTTCACTCAGTAGTCCTAGGTCGCAAGGGCGGCGACATTGCGAAGGCCGCTGGTCTAGGGAAATGGACCGCGGTTGGCGCAATTCACATTGGCGCCTGAACGGATGACACACCGCTTCACTTCGACGCGGCGAATCGCCACCTAGTAGCTGGGTGCTTGCCTCGGCTGGCGAGGTCTGCTTCCCTCGGGATGATGGCCGATTTCGCCTCTCTATTGACCGGCTCAGTTGCATCACTTGTCGCCGTATGGCTTGGTTCGCGGTTCGCCGAGGTCAAACGTGTTCGTGAGCAGGTTTGGGATCGCAAGGCTGCCGCCTATTCCGACATTTTTGACGCCCTGAACGAGATGCGACGTTACCTCGAGCTCGCGTATCAAGATGCAATTTTCCGCCACGACCGGGATGACGAGGACACGAACCGTCGTGTGGCGATCTATCGTACGGCCATGGACCAGTTAGGAAAAACTGCTTTCCGGCATAGCTGGATCCTGCCTGAGGCGGCACATGACTGCGTCATGCGGCTCGAAGCGATACTTCGTGCAGACTATCATTCTGCCGAGGACTCGCTGGACGCATCTTCTTCCGCTTGTAAAAACACCTTGCGAGAGCTCCAGGCAATAGCCCGCAGCGACATGGCTGAGCCGACCATCTTCAAGAAGATCGGTTTCGCATTCTCAAGAAGCACTCCCCGGCTGGCGGACGAACCTCATAAGTGACAGGGGTACACCCTGCCAAAATTCGCTTAAGTAGCCCCGTTGTTTCTAAGCCATTGAAAAATAGCGGGTCACATGCGAAGTTCGTAAGGGTCAGCGGCATTTTTTTCATCCGACCGCCGCGTGGACCCGACGTCCCGCTGGCCCCGCAGCAGCGGGCCCTAGGTCGGTTACCCCATCCTGACCAAAGTCTGTCGGCAATGGCCGCCATGGCAGCGACGCCTTGCCGTGACGCCGTCCTGTGCCTAAAACCGCTCTCATAATACCAATGAAATACCGGAGAGCTGTTATGACGCGACGCATGGCCATGACGGGGACGTACGCGGCCCTGATCGCGACGGGCTTGGCGACCACGGTCTCCGCGCAGGGCATCGCGCAGCCGGTGACGATGCCCGCCATCTTCCCCGCGCCGACGTCGGTCGCGCTGCGGACCGGCACGATAACGCTCGGCCGATCGGTGGTGCTCGTCGCCCCAGCCGGCACCGACGGTGACAGCGTCGCGCTGGTCCGTGAGATCCTGCGCGCCGCCGGAGTCACGACGATCACGACCGCGCGGCGGCTGCCCGCCGCCCCCGATCGCCCGCACATCCTGCTCGGCACCGGCGACACCGCGATCGTCCGCGACGCGCTCGCCCGCGCCGGTACCGTCCGCGACACGCATCCCGAAGGCTATACGATCGCCACGCTCGCAGCGGGCAGCAGCGGCATTATCACGCTGGCGGGCCAGGACGCGGACGGACTGTTCCATGCCGTCCAGACCTTCCGACAGCTCGCGGCACGCCCGGCCCTCCCCGCGCTGGTGATCCAGGATCATCCCGCGATGCCGATGCGCGGCACGATCGAGGGCTTTTACGGCAAGCCCTGGACGATGGCGGACCGGACGAAGCATCTCGACTTCCTCGCCACCGTCAAGGCGAACACCTATGTCTACAGCCCCAAGGACGATCCCTATGCGCGCGATCGCTGGCGCGAGGCCTATCCCGCGGCGACTTTGTCCGCGCTCGGCACACTGGTCGCGACCGCACGGCGCAATCATGTCGATTTCGTCTATGCGGTCTCGCCGGGCCCGTCGGTGTGCTTCTCAGACCCCGCCGATGCTCAGGCGCTCGAACGCAAGTTCGCCGCGCTGCGATCGATCGGCGTCCACAGCTTCTATGTCGCGCTCGACGACATCGAATATACCAAATGGAATTGCGAACGGGACAAGGCCAGTTTCGGACCATCGGGCGCCGAGGCCGCAGGCATCGCGCAATCACGCCTGCTGAACGCGGTTCAGGCGGATCTGCTTGCGAAGGATCCGTCGTCGCGCCCGCTGATCATGGTGCCGACCGAATATTACGACGCGAAGGAAACCCCGTACAAGGCGGCGCTGCGCAAATATCTCGATCCCCGCGTCGTGGTGCAGTGGACCGGCACCGATGTCGTCCCCCCCGCGATCTCGATCGCCGATGCGAAGACCGCGACCAAAGCCTTCGGGCGCAAGACGCTGCTGTGGGACAATTATCCGGTCAACGATTATGCCCAGACCACCGGGCGGCTGCTGCTCGCGCCCTATGCGCGGCGCGAGGCGGGGCTGGCGGGCGAACTGACGGGGATTCTGTCGAACCCGATGAACCAGGAGGCGCCGAGCCGCGTCGCGGTGACCGGCGTTGCCGCGTTCGGCTGGAACGACAAGGACTATGACGCGGACCGCACGTGGCAGTTCGCCGCCCGCGAGCTGGCGGGCGGCGATCCGCGCGCGACCGCGGCGCTGCTGAGCTTCTTCGATACGCAGCATCTCGCCCCGACCTTCGGCAGCCAACCCTGGCAGCCCCAGGCGCCCAGGCTCAAGGCGCAGCTCGACGCCGTGCGCCTCGCGCTGGCGGAGGGCGACGCGGCGGCCCGCGGTCGCGCGCTCGCCGATCTGGCCAGGGCGGCCGACATGCTGGCGGCCGCGCCCGACACGATCCGCTCGGGCACGATCGATCCGGGCTTTGCGGACCAGGCACGCCCCTGGCTCGATGCGATGCAGCTCTGGGGTCGCGCGTTGCAGATGACCGCCGCCGGACTCGACGCCGCAAACCGCGACGGCGCGGCCGCCGCCGGTTATTTCGCCGAGGCGCGCCGTCTCGCCGCACAGGCCGCGGCCGTCCAGACCATCCCCGGTGCGACGCGGTTCGACGGTGCGATCCGGGTCGCCGACGGCGTGCTCGACCGGTTCGTCGCGGACGCCCCGACGCTGATCGTCGCCGCATCCGCCCCGGCCGTTTCGGCCTCCGCCGAAGCCGTGCGGTAGCCTCGGCGGCGCCGCGCGTCGCGCGTCAGTGCGCGATCGCGTGGAGCGCCGATGCCTCGGTCGCGGGCAGCTGGTCGATGCCGCTGGCGGGCACCTGGAACAGGCCGCGCGCGTCAGCGCGGCTCCCCGCCGCGTTGCTCGCGCTCCATTTGGCGAGCCACGGCGACAGCAACAGCCCGAGCGTCACCGGCGCCAGCCACAGCGCAGTGATCGGGACGGCAGGCGAGATCAGGAGCAGGGCGACCCCCGCCGCGAGATGCCAGCGATAGCGCGGCACGACATCCGCGATCGACAGCCCGTCGCGATCCCGGTTCTGCGGGCTCCAGCCCGATGGCTGGCCGCGGAAGATGCTGATCAGGTCCATCGTCTGCGTCAGCATGATGACCGGCGCGGACAGCATCGATAGCGGGATCTCGGCAATGGCGGACAGGATGATCGCCCGCGCGCCCCCGAACGCCGCGCGCCGGCTCCGGTCGGACACCGCCCAGATGATCCCGAGCAATTTGGGACCGAACAGCAGGATGACCGTCAGCGCCAGCACGCGCGCCGAGGTGGTCGCCTCGACCAGCTTGCTTTCGCCGGCAAAGGCCTGCGCGATGGTCGTCAGGATCAGGACCAGCCAGGCGGGCGACGTCATGTATGCCGACGCCCCGATCGCCAGCTGCAGCCGGTTGACCGGATGGAACCCGTCCGACCCCAGCAGCTTCAGATGCTGGATATTGCCCTGCGCCCAGCGCCGGTCGCGCACCGCCATGTCGATCAGCGTCGGGGGAAATTCCTCATAGCTGTCGTCGATCATGATCAGGTGGACCGCCCAGCCGCGCCGCCGCAGCAAGGCGGCCTCGACCATGTCGTGGCTCATGATCGCGCCGCCGAACGGCGGGCCGCCGGGCAGCACGGGCAGGCCACAGCTTTCGGCAAAGGCCCGGGTGCGGATGATCGCATTATGCCCCCAGAAGCTCGCCTCCGACCCCGACCACCAGACCAGTCCGGCGGTCGAGATCGGTCCGTAGAGCCGGCTGTTGAACTGCATCCAGCGCTGGAATAGCGTGGTCGCGCCGCGGATCGTCGGCACGGTCTGCAACAGTCCGACCGAGGGGCGGCGCTCCATCACCTGCGCCATGCCGATCATCGCGTCGCCGCTCATCAGGCTGTCCGCGTCGAGCACCAGCATGTGATCATAGCCGCCGCCGAAGCGCCGGACCCAGTCGGCGACATTGCCCGGCTTGCGCGCGACATTGTCGGTCCGGCGGCGATAATAGAGCGGAACGCGCGATCCGGGGGCGAGCACCTCCCAGGCCGCGACTTCCTGTGCGCCCGACTCTTCGCCCGAATCGCTCAGTACGAAGAAGGCGAAACTGCCCGCCTCGCCCGCAGCCTCGATCGCGTGCATCATCCGCGCGATCCGCCCGAACACCGCGTCGACATCCTCGTTATGGACCGGGATCAGCACCGCGGTCTGCCCGGTCAGCGGCTGGCGGTTCTGCGGGACCGGCACGAAGCCCGGATGCATCCGCGTCATCAGCAGGACAAAGCCGATCAGCGCGTTGAGAAACCCGAACGCGATCCACGCGAAGAGCGGGAAGAACAGCACGAGCAGCGCGACGTCCCACAGGTCGATGCCGTCGCCGAGCAGCGAATCCTGGACCGCCGCCGAGGCGGTGGTGGCGAGCAGCATCGTCAGCAGGAACAGGAGCAGTCGCCGCGACGACATGCCCTCGGGCGAGGTCAGCGTGTCCGAGCCGTTCGACGGTCCGGCCAGCGGGTCGGGTGTCGGTCCGCCGCCGGTGCCGCGCGCCCGGAAATTCTGCAGCGGCATGTCGATCGGGACGCCGGCGGGCAATCGTGCCGGAAGAGCGGGATGACCGGGGCGGCCCGGGCTGTCCACGGTCATGGCTCAACCCACCTGCGTCAGCACGGTTTCGCTGAGCGACTGCCCGCCGCGCTTCAGGAACAGCCGGACATCGGCCAGCGCCCCGCGTTCGGGCGCGACATCGAGCGTCACGCGCCAGCGGTTCGGCTGGCCGACGACCGGATAGGCGGCGCTGGCCAGGACCCGGCCACGGCTGACATCGGCCTGCACCGTCACGCCGCTCGACCGGTCGAGACCGGCGAGAGCCGCCCCGACGAAATCGACGACGACCTTCCGCGCGCCCGGCGTTGGCTCGGCGCCCGGCCGGCCGGCCGAGCCACGCCAGTTCTCGACCGCATGCGCGGGCTGCGCGACCGAGGGATCGCGCGACGACCAGGTCAGCCGATAGTCGAACTGCATCGTCTTCCCCGCGGTCGCCGGCGCGGCGGGCACCCAGAAGGCGGCGACATTGTCGACCGTCTCGCTCGCGGTCGGGAAGGCGTACAGCGTCACCGCGCCCTTGCCCCAGTCGCCCTTCGGCTCGATCCACAGGTTCGCGCGGCGATCGTAGAAGGCGCCGTCGTCCTGGTAATGATCGAACGCCCGGTCACGCTGGATCAGGCCGAAGCCGCGCGGATTGTCGTCCTGGAAGCTGTCGAGCGTGGGGGTCGCGGGATTGGCGAGCGGACGCCAGATCCGCTCACCGGCACCGGTCGCCATCGCCAGCCCGTCCGAATCATGGATTTCGGGGCGCCAGTCGATCGCCGCGGCGCGGTTGCCCTCGCCATACCAGAACATGCTCGTCGCCGGCGCGATGCCAAGCCGCGCGACGTCCTTGCGCAGCGTGATCGTCGACGAGACATCCTGGACGACGCCGCCATCGGTCCCGTCGGTGTAGCGGCACACGAACCGGTACGCACCGGTCACGCTGGGCCCGTCGAGAAGGGCATAGACGGTATAGCTCTGCGCGCCCGTCGCCTCGATCCAGAAGGCGGTGAAGGCGGGAAATTCCTCCTTGCCGTCGATCCCGGTGTCGATCGCGATACCGCGCGCGGACAGGCCATATTGGTCCTGCGAACCGGCGGTGCGGAAGTAAGAGGCGCCGATGAACGCCATCCAGTCGCTCTTGCCGTCGCTCGACACCGCGCGGAAGCCGGCGATGCCGAGTGCGGCGTGATGCCCGGATTCGGTCTTGAAGAGATCCGCGGCGAAGTCGACCGCGCGCGCCTGCCCGCGTTCGACGACGTGGATCGCGACAGGGGTCGGCGCATAACGGCCGAGCGGGAACAGGCGGATGCCGCCTGCCAGCGTACGCTCGGGTCGATAGCTGATCGAGCCGACCGCATCATAATCGATCGCCTCGGCCGCCGCGACCTTGGCCGGCGCGCGATAAGGCGCGCGCGCCAGCGCGGCGGCGCGCTGTTGCAGCGCCTCCCAGGAAAACGACTCGGGCTTGCCCAGCGCGGGGGCGGACGACGCCGCGGCGCCGCGCCTGCGGGGGGTGCCCGCCCCCGTCTGTGCCAGTGCCGCCGCCGGCCACAGGCCGGTGGCCGCAAGGGCCATCATGATGTCGCGTCGTGTCGTTTCGGTCATGCACCGCTTATCCGACTTCGCGCGCCGCAGTGCAACAATCGGTAATGCCCCGCGCCGCCGCCCGCCCGCCAAACGGGGCCGCCTGCCCCGTCGTCAGGACACCGTGTCGTGTCTCAGAGCGCGTGGAGCGCCGCGAGTATCATCCGCCCGGTGACCTCTGCGGTTTCGGTCTCGGACAGCCGCGGACAGGACAAGGTCCGGTGCCCCAGCCCGAACATGCACGCCAGCACCAGCTCCTCCGCGCCGTCGAGCGCATTTGCCGACAGCGCGGGATTGGCGACGCAGGCGAGATCGCGCACCACCGTGCGAAACCCGGTGCAGAGCGAGCCGATCGTGTCCGCGACCTCGCCGTTGCGATGCGCTTCCGCCATGATATCAAACGACAGTGCCTCGTCCCCCTTGGCGAGCGACCGCCGCGCGAGCTCGACAAATCCGCGCTCGATCGACAGCCGCCCCGTCGACACGTCGTCGGTCAGCTTGCGCAGGTCTGAGAGTTTGGCCTCGGCATCCTCGAGGATCAGCGCCTGGATCAGCGCGTTCTTGCCGGTGAACAGGCGATAGATCTGGCCGACGCTGACGTCCGCAGCGGCAGCCAGTTCGGCCATCGACGTCTGATGGAATCCCTGCGTCGCATAAAGATGCCGGGCCGCATCAACGATGTGCGAACGCGCCGACTTCTCATGTTGCACTGCACTCAAAATTCCACTCCGGACGACGTTTTAACTTGACCCGGCGTTTGCACGTCCATAGCGGCGGCGCAAGCGGAATGAACGTTCATTCCGGTGAACTCTTCTGCACGGACGTCGGGATGCTCAACATGCAGCGATTGAATCTCAAGGGATCGGTGGCCCTGGCCGCGCTGGCGCTGATGGCGGCGTGCAGCAAGGAAGAGGCCCCCCCGCCCCCGCCGACGCCCACGGTCGGCGTCGTGACGGTTGCGCAGGAGGCGGTGACGCTGACCACCGAGCTGCCCGGCCGAATCGCCGCCGTGGAGACGTCGGAAGTCCGCCCGCAGGTGTCGGGCGTCATCCGCCGTCGCCTGTTCACCGAGGGCGCGATGGTCCGTTCGGGCCAGGTCCTGTACGAGATCGAGGACGCCCCCTATCGCGCCGCGCTCGGCACCGCGCAGGGCCAGCTCGGCGCCGCCCAGTCGCAGATCAATGCGACCCGACTCCAGGCGCAGCGTTACGGCCAGCTCGTCGCGCTGAACGCGGTCAGCAAGCAGGAGGCGGACAACGCCACCGCGTCCGCACAACAGGCGCGTGCCAATGTTGCAGCGCAGCGTGCAGCGGTCGAAGCCGCGCGCGTGAACCTCAATTTCACCCGCATCAAGGCGCCGATCTCGGGTCGTATCGGCCGGTCGATCTTCACCGCCGGCGCGCTTGTCCAGACCGGGCAGACCGACGCGCTCGCGACGATCCAGCGGACCGATACCGTCTATGTCGACGTCACCCAGTCGGCGGCGCAGCTGCTCGACCTGAAGGCGGCGATGGCCTCGGGCGGCGTGACGCGTGGCGACGGTACCGCACGCGTCCAGCTGATCCTGCCCAACGGCCAGACCTATCCGATCGAGGGTCGTCTGCAGTTCGCCGAAGTGACCGTCGACCCCGCGACGGGCGCGGTGACGCTGCGCGCCAGCTTCCCCAATCCCAACGGGCTGCTGCTGCCGGGCATGTATGTCCGCGCCAAGCTGGTCGAGGGTATCCGCAGCCAGGCGATCATGGCCCCGCAGGAAGGCATCACGCGCGATCCGCGTGGCAAGGCGACCGCGATGGTCGTCACCGCGCAGAACAAGGTCGAACAGCGCAATGTCGTCACCGACCGCGTGATCGGCGACAAGTGGATCGTCACCAGCGGGCTGAAGCCCGGCGACAAGCTCATCGTCGAGGGGCTGCTCAACCTGCGCCCCGGCACGACCGTCAAGCCCGCCGCTCCGCAGCAGGTCGGCAAGGCCGGTGGCAAGGACGCCGCCGGGAATGCCACGGCTGGTGGTGCCGCCTCCACGCAGGCCGGGAAGTAACGCCTCATGTCACGCTATTTCATCGATCGACCCATCTTCGCATGGGTCATCGCGATCATCCTGATGCTGGCCGGCGTACTGGCGATCCGGTCGCTGCCGATCGCGCAGTTCCCCGAGATCGCCGCGCCCAAGGTGACGGTCGCGACGTCCTATCCGGGCGCCGACGCGCAGACGCTCGAGAATACGACGACGCAGATCATCGAGCAGCAGATGAAGGGGATCGACAACCTTCGCTACTTCGCCTCGACCAGCGACGGCGCGGGCAATCTCGCGATCACGCTGACCTTCGAACAGGGCACCGACGCGGACATCGCGCAGGTCCAGGTGCAGAACAAGCTGCAACAGGCGACCCCGCTCCTGCCGCAGGAAGTGCAGCAGGCCGGGCTTCGCGTGACCAAGGCGACCGCCAACTTCCTGCTCGTGATCGCCGCCTATTCGCAGGACGGCAGCCATGATCAGGTCGATCTCGGCGATCTGATCGCATCCAAGCTTCAGGATCCGCTCAGCCGGATCAAGGGCGTCGGCGACACGCAGGTGTTCGGCGCGCAATATTCGATGCGGATCTGGGTCGATCCGTTCAAGATGTCGAACCTCGGCGTCACCGTCACCGACATCACCTCGGCAATCACCGCGCAGAACGCACAGGTTTCCGCCGGTCAGGTCGGCAGCCTTCCCGCGGTCAAGGGCCAGGCGCTCAACGCCACCGTCACTGCGCAGTCGCGTCTGCAGACCCCGGAACAGTTCCGCCAGATCATCATCCGCTCGGCCACCGGCGGCGCCACCGTGCGCCTCGCCGATGTCGCCCGGGTTGAAATGGGCTCGGAAAACTACAGCTTCCAGGCGCGCTACAACGGCAAGCAGGCGGCGGGCTTCGGCGTGAAGCTGGCGCCGGGCGCCAACGCGCTCGACACCGTCACGCTGGTGAAGGCCGAGGTCGAGAAGATCGCCAAGCAGTTCCCGGCCGACGTCAAGATCGCCTATCCGGTCGACAATTCGACGTTCGTGCGGCTGTCGGTCGAACAGGTGGTCCACACGCTGATCGAGGCGATCATCCTCGTCTTCCTCGTGATGTTCCTCTTCCTCCAGAACTTCCGTGCCACCCTCATCCCGACGATCGCGGTGCCGGTCGTGCTGCTCGGCTCGCTCGCCGTGCTTCAGGTCGCGGGCTTCACGATCAACACACTGACACTGTTCGGCATGGTGCTGGCGATCGGCCTGCTCGTCGATGACGCGATCGTCGTCGTCGAGAATGTCGAACGCCTGATCCAGGAAGAGGGGCTGAGCCCCAAGGAGGCCGCCAAGAAATCGATGGACGAGATCAGCGGCGCGCTGGTCGGCATCGGTCTCGTGCTGTCCGCGGTGTTCCTGCCGATGGCGTTCTTCAGCGGCTCGACCGGCGTGATCTTCCGCCAGTTCTCGATCACGATCGTTTCGTCGATGGTGCTTTCGGTGCTGGTCGCGCTGATCCTGACGCCCGCACTCTGCGCCACCATCCTGAAGCCGTCCAAGCAGGATCACGGCGACAAGAAGGGCTTTTTCGGCTGGTTCAACCGGACCTTCGATCGCGGCGTCGACAGATATGGCAAGGGCCTGCGTCGCGTCGAAAAGGGCTGGGTGCGGACGATGATCGTCTATGCGGTCATCGTCGGCGCGATGCTGTTCGTCTTCCTGCGACTGCCCTCGGGCTTCCTTCCCGAAGAGGATCAGGGGCTGATGTTCGCGCAGGTGTCGATGCCCACGGGCACGACGATGGAAGAGACTGCGCGGACGATGGACAAGCTGCGCGACCACTTCCTGGTCGACGAAAAGGCCAACATTGCGGGCATCTTCACGATCAGCGGCTTCGGCTTTGTCGGCCAGGGCCAGAATGTCGGCCTCGCCTTCATCCAGCTCAAACCGTGGGAGGATCGCGAAGGCGACGCGAATACCGTCGCCGCGGTCGCCCAGCGCGCGAACCAGGCCCTCGCCGGGATCCGCGCCGGCATGGTGATCGGCTTCGTGCCGCCCGCCGTGCAGGAACTGGGCAACGCCAACGGCTTCGACTTCATGCTGAAGGACAATGCCGGCGTCGGCCACGACAAGCTGCTCGAGGCCCGCAACATGCTGCTCGGCATGGCCAGCCAGGACAAGCGCCTGATGCAGGTCCGTCCGAACGGCCTGGAGGATGCGCCACAGCTCAAACTGAACGTCGACCAAGCCCAGGCAGGTGCGCTCGGGCTGAGCCAGGCGGATATCAACACCACCGTCAGCACCGCGTTCGGCGGATCGTACATCAACGACTTCATCGACCGCGGTCGCGTGAAGAAGGTGTTCGTCCAGGCCGATGCGCCGTTCCGCAAGTCGCCTGCCGATCTCGGCAACTTCTATGTCCGCGGCGCGACCAACGCGATGACGCCGATGTCGTCCTTCTCGACCACCGACTGGACCTACGGCCCCGCACGTCTCGAACGTTATAACGGCGTCGCCTCGTTCGAGATCATGGGGTCGCCCGCACCCGGCGTCAGCAGCGGCACCGCGATCAAGGCGATGGAGGAGATGGCGGCCAAGCTGCCCCCCGGCATCGGCTATGAGTGGACCGGCCTCAGCTATGAGGAACAGCTTTCGGGCGGGCAGTCGACCTATGTCTATGCGCTGTCGCTGCTGATCGTGTTCCTCTGCCTTGCCGCACTGTACGAGAGCTGGTCGATCCCGATCGCCGTGCTCCTCGTCGTGCCGCTCGGCGTGCTCGGTGCGGTGCTCGCGGCGATGGTCACGGGGCTCAACAACGACATCTATCTCCAGGTCGGCCTGATCACGACGATCGGCGTGGCGGCGAAGAACGCGATCCTGATCGTCGAGTTCGCCGAGGAGAAGATGGGTGACGGGATGAACGCGGCCGATGCCGCGGTCGAGGCCGCCAAGCTGCGTCTTCGCCCGATCCTGATGACCTCGTTCGCGTTCATCTTCGGCGTGCTGCCGCTCGCGCTGTCGAGCGGTGCGGGTGCCGGCGGCCAGAACGCGATCGGCTGGGCGGTGGTCGGCGGCATGCTGTCCGCGACCGTGCTCGCGATCTTCTTCGTGCCGCTGTTCTTCCTGCTCGTGAAGCGCGTCTTCAAGCAGGACAAGCAGGACAAGCCGGGCAAGCAGGACGGCGACCGTAACCGTGACGACACCCGTGACGGCGACACCACGCCCCACGACCAGCGGCCGCAGGAGGCCTGATCCGATGTTCTCGCGCAAAATCGCTCTGACGTTCGCCGCCGGGCTCACGCTCGCCGGCTGCAACCTGGCCCCGAAATATGTCCGGCCCGAGCTTCCGGTGGCTCCGTCCACGCCGACCGGACCGGCTTATGCGGCGACCGATGCGGCGGGTGCGATCGTGCCCGCGGACACCGCATGGGAGGCGTTCTTCACCGACGACCGTCTGCGCCGCGTCATTCGCACCGCGCTCGACAACAACCGCGACGTCCGCATCGCGGTCGCCAATGTCGCGCAGGCGCGGGCGCAATATCGCGTCCAGCGCGCCGACCTGTTCCCGACGCTGGGTGCGACGGGCAGTGCGACCTATCAGAAGTCCCCCTTCGGCGCCGTCGGTGGCGGTACGGGCGGCACCACGGGTGGCGGCACGGGCGGCGGTACTGGAGGCGGCACCGGCGGCGGCGGCACCGGTGCCGGGGCGGTCGCCGGCGGCGGCCGCTTCGATATCTATTCGGCCAATCTCGGCGTCTCTGCCTGGGAGATCGATCTGTTCGGCCGGGTCCGCAATCTGACCCAGGCGCAGCAACAGGCCTATTTCGCCGCGGAGGAAAACCGCAACGCCGCGCAGGTGTCGCTGATCGCGGAAACCGCGACCGCCTGGCTGACGATGGCGGCGGACCAGGATCGGCTGAAGATCGCGCAGGACACCGAACGGGCATTCGGCCAGACACTCAAGCTGACGCAGGATCGGTTCCGCATCGGCATCGCGTCCGAACTCGAAGTGCGCCAGGCGCGGACGACCTATGACCAGGCACGGTCGGACATCGCCGATGCGACGACGCTCATCGCGCAGGACCAGAATGCGCTGAACCTGCTCGCCGGCACGACGCTCAGTGCCGACCTGCTGCCGGCCCGGATGCCGGAGAAGACGCCGACGCTCGAAAACCTGCCCGCCAACCTGTCCTCCGAAGTCCTGCTGCGCCGCCCCGACGTCGCGGCCGCCGAGCATCAGCTGATCGCGGCGAACGCCAATATCGGTGCGGCCCGCGCGGCGTTCTTCCCCAATATCTCGCTGACCGCGTCGCTCGGCACGTTGAGCCTCGGCCTGTCGAACCTGTTCGGCAAGGGCAGCGAATCCTGGTCGGTCGCGCCGTCGATCACGCAGCCGATCTTCGACTTCGGTCGCAACAAGGGTAATCTGGACTACGCCAAGGCCTCGCGCGACGCGATGCTCGCGACCTATGAGAAGAGCGTCCAGACCGGCTTCCGCGAGGTCGCCGATGCGCTCGCGCGGCGCGGCACGATCAACGCCCAGCTCGAGGCGCAAACGTCGCTGCGCGACAATGCGGCGGGCGCGTTCAACCTGTCGCAACTGCGCTTCCGCGCGGGGATCGATCCGTTCCTCAACACGCTCGATTCACAGCGGTCGCTCTACACCGCGCAGCAGAGCCTGCTCGCGACGCGGCTGGTCCGCGACACCAATGCGGTCGAGCTCTATCGCGCGCTCGGCGGCGGGCTGCGGTAAGACCGGTCCGCCGCGTCATCTGGGGCCAGACCCGGGTGACGCGGCGGTGCGACGCGTGCTTAGTTTGCCGGTTCGGACAGCGGCGCGAACCGAGCGACCTGCCGGCCGACCAGCCGAAGCTGCTCGAGGACCGCGGGATCGCTCGCCCCGCCCTCGGCGTCGAATTTCGTCACCTGCGTGTTAATTGCTGCGGCAAACGGCGTCGGCCAGCCGCGCAAGGCATGGACGATCGAGCGCAGCGCCGCGATCGTGCTGCCCGTCGCCTGCCAGCCATAGGCGGTCGCGATCAGCCCGACCGGCATGTCCGCCAGATAGGGCCGGTCGGGATCACGCGCGGTTTCCTCGAGCAGGTCGAGCGCGTTCTTCACTACCCCCGAGATGCTGCCATGATAGCCCGGGCTGGCGATGATCACCGCCGATGCCCCGCGCACCGCCGCGACAAAGGCACGCTCGTCCTCGGTCCGCTCGGTCGCCTTGGGATCGTAGAGCGGCAGCCGGGCCATGTCCGCGCCGCCGAACATCTGTGTCCGGTATCCGTGTCGCTCGACCGAATCGAGCGCGATCCGCAATGCGCGCTCGGTCGACGACACGCCGCCGATCGTCCCGCCAATGCCGACGACAAGCGGCAGGGAGGGCGATAGAGAGTCGGTAGCTGCCACGGTGTCACCCTGTTCGAACGTCATCATTATGCTCTTCCCCGTTTCGCCCGGTGATGACAACAGGCCAATGCTGTCGCTCAGCGCGCGTACACGTTAAGCGTGCGCATAGGCTTGTCCGAACTGTCATAGAACGATAACACACCAGATGCCCGACCGCTGGAACGATCCGATGCGCCCCGATCCCTTCGACCCCGCCCGATCCGGCTCCGGCATGTCCGGCGAACGCGAGCCCTATGCCTATGAACGCGAGCGGTTGATCACCGAGCGCGAACGCCTGCGCGAGAAATATGAGCGCGAGCGACTGGGCGAGGATCCGGACGGCAATTACGATCCCCGCCAGGACGATGGCTACCCCCAGCCCGCGACACCGCGGCGCAGGCGGGGCGGGATCGGCCGGTGGATCGTGCGCGGCACCGGTATCGGCATCATCCTGCTGGTGATTGCGATAATCTGGCTGGCGATCACGGCGCCTTTGTCGAAATCGCTGCAGCCGCCGACCCCGCCCTCGATCACGCTGACCGCCGATGACGGTACGCCGATCGCCCGGCGTGGCGCGATCATCGGCAAACCGGTCGACGCGGCGACGCTGCCACCGCACGTGCGCGAGGCGTTCCTCGCGATCGAGGACCGCCGCTTCTATTCGCACTGGGGTATCGACCCGCGCGGGATCGCGCGCGCGGCCTGGGCGAATCTCGGGTCGGGCGGCGTGCGCCAGGGCGGCAGCACGATCACGCAACAGCTCGCGAAGAACGCGTTCCTCGATTCGGACCGCACCGCGACGCGCAAGATCCGGGAGGCGATGATCGCCGTCTGGCTCGAGGCATGGCTGTCGAAGGACGAGATCCTCTCGCGCTATCTGTCGAACGTGTATTTCGGCGACAACACCTATGGGATCAGCGCCGCCGCCAAGCATTATTTCGGCCGGACACCCGCGGCGCTGAACGTCGGCCAGGCGGCGATGCTAGCCGGCCTGGTCAAGGCGCCGTCGCGGCTTGCCCCGACCTCCAACCTCGAGGGTGCGCGCAAGCGTGAAGCCGTCGTCGTCGGCGCGATGGTCGCCGCGGGTTTCCTCACCGAAGCGGAGGGCGATGCGGTCCGCCCGCAACGCGTGCTGTCGAACCGCCCGACGCAACTTCCCAACGGCACCTATTTCGCCGACTGGATCCTGCCCGAGGCGCGCGACCAGGCGGGCGAGGTGAAGACCGAGACGACCGTCCGGACCACGCTCGATCCGCGGCTGCAACGTGCCGCCGAACGCACCGTCGCGCGCGCCGGACTGCGCGAGGCGCAGGTCGCGCTGGTGGCGATGCGCCCCGATGGCCGCGTCGTCGCGATGGTCGGCGGCAAGGACTACCGCAAGAGCCCGTTCAACCGCGCGACGCAGGCGCGGCGCCAGCCCGGCTCGACGTTCAAGCTGTTCGTCTATCTCGCCGCGATGCGCGCGGGAATGACACCCGATTCGACGATCGAGGACCGCCCGGTGACGATCGGCGACTGGACGCCCAAGAACAGCGACGGCCGCTACCAGGGGACGATCACGCTGCGCCAGGCATTTGCCCGCTCGTCCAACGTCGCGGCCGCCCGGTTGACGCAAGAAGTCGGCGTCCGGGCAGTGATCAAGGCTGCGCGCGACCTGGGGATTTCCACGCCCATTCCGAACGAGGCGACGATCGGCCTCGGCACCTCGACCGTGTCGCTGCTCGAGCTGACCGCCGCCTATGCCGCGATCGCGCGCGAGACCTATCCGGTGCAGCCGCGCGGGCTGGCCGATGTTCGGGAAAAGGGCTGGTACCAGTCGCTGACCGGCGGTTCGACCGCACTGCCGCCGAAGATCCATGACGAGATGCTCGACCTGCTCGCCGCCTCGATCCGCAACGGAACCGGGCGGAGCGCCAACCTGACGGTCGATGCGTTCGGCAAGACCGGGACGACGTCGGACAACAAGGATGCGCTGTTCGTCGGCTTCGCACGCGACCTGGTGGTCGGCGTATGGGTCGGCAACGACGACAACAGCTCGAACCCCGGCCTGTCGGGCGGCGGCATCCCCGCGCGGATCTGGCGCGACTTCATGCAGTCTGCGCTGGGTATCGCTCCCGTCGCCGCCCCCGCGCCGCCGGTCGAGGAGATCGACCCCGATGCGCTGCCCCCCGAAGACGGGGACAACAGCGTCCTGCCACTCGGCGGCGAGATCGAGGGGCTCGGCTTCAACCTGAAGATGGGCGAGGACGGGACGATCTCGGTCGGCCCCGCACGCCGCGATCGACCGGAGGATGGGCCACCCCGCGACGATCGCCGGCCGCCCGAGGAGGAACCGGGGTTTGACGAGGGGCAGTAGTCCGATCCCCCGCCGTCATCCTGACGAAAGTCAGGACCCGGGATGACGACGTAGAAGGGGGCGACCCAGGCGAAGCGCCCGTTGACGCCATCACCGCATCGCAGCATGTCCTGACGATGCGCTTTTTCTCCGACAACGCCGCCAGGATCCACCCACAGGTCATGGCCGCGATCGCCGCCGCCGACACGCTCGACACCGCCTATGCGGGTGATCAATGGAGCCAGCAGCTCGACGGTCGCCTGTCGGCGCTGTTCGAGACCGAGGTCGCGGTGCTGTGGGTGCCCACCGGCACCGCCGCCAACTGCCTCGCGCTCGCCGCGCTGTGCCCGCCGCATGGCGGCATCGTCTGCCACCGCGACGCGCATATCCAGAACGACGAGGGCGGCGCGCCCGAATTCTACACCCACGGCGCCAAGCTGTTCCTCGCCGATGGGGAGGGCGCGAAGCTGACACCGTCGACGATCCGCACCGTGCTCGACGCGATCCCCGACGACGTCCACCGCGTCCAGCCGCACGCGATCTCGATCACCAACGCCACCGAATATGGCCGGGTTTACCGCCCCCACGAGGTTGCCGAGATCGGCGCGCTCGCAAAGGAGCGCGGGCTCGGCTTCCACATGGACGGCGCGCGTTTTGCGAACGCCATGGTCCATGCGGGATGCTCGCCCGCCGACATGACGTGGCGCGCAGGCGTCGACGCGCTGAGTTTCGGGTTCGTCAAGAACGGCGCGATGAGTGCGGAGGCGCTGGTGTTCTTCAAGCCCGAGCTTGCCGCCGTCACCCAGTATCGCCGCAAGCGCGCGGGCCTGCTCCTGTCAAAGGGGCGGTACCTCGCCGCGCAGATCCTCGCGATGCTCGAGGACGACCTGTGGCTCGCCAATGGCGAGACCGCGAACCAGGCTGCCACGCGACTGGCCGCGGCCGCGGGCGACCGCCTCGTCCATCCGGTCGAGGCCAATGAGGTCTTTCTCCGCGCGACCCCCGACGAAGCCGCCGCGCTCCGCGCGCAGGGGTTCGATTTCTATGACTGGGCAGCAGGTGAGATCCGGCTGGTGACCGCGTGGGACACGCCGGTCGGTCCGGTCGACCAGCTCGCGGACGCGATCCGGGCGTTATGACCGGGCCGTCCGGTTCGCCCCAACCCCCGATCCAGTCGACGCGTGCGGCGGTGCTCGTCCCGTTCGGGATCGTCACGCTGATCTGGGGGTCGACCTGGCTCGTCATCCGCGACCAGATTGCGGTGGTGCCGCCGAGCTGGTCGATCAGCTACCGCTTCCTCATCGCCGGCATCGCGATGGCGATCTATGCGCGGGTAAAGCGCGAAAGCCTCGTGCTCGACGCCCGCGGCTACGCCTTTGCCGCGGTCATCGGTACCGCGCTGTTCACGTTCAACTTCAACTTCGTCTACCGCGCCGAGCATTATGTGACGTCGGGGCTGGTCGCGGTGGTGTTCGCGTTGCTGCTCGTCCCCAACGCGGTGTTCGGCCGCATCTTCCTGGGGCAGAAACTCGGGCGACAATTGATGCTTGGGTGCGCCGTCGCGATGGCGGGCGTCGCATTGCTGTTCGTCAACGAGGCGCGGGTCGATCCGCATGGTCCGCAGTCCGCGACCATCGGCATCGCCCTGACGCTGGGCGGCGTCCTGGCCGCGTCGATCGCCAATGTCATGCAGGGCAGCGCGTTTGCCAAACGCTATCCGATGGCCCCGATGCTGGCGATCGCGATGCTGATCGGCGCGACGCTCGACGCGACCTTCGCCTGGATCACCACCGGGCCGCCGGTGTTCGAGCTGCGGCTGGGCTATATCGCCGGGATCCTCTATCTCGGCATCTTCGCCTCCGCGCTCGCCTTCCCGCTCTACTTCAACGTCATCCGCGCGATCGGGCCTGCCAAGGCGGCCTATTCGGGGGTGATCGTGCCGGTCATCGCGATGATCTTATCGACGATCTTCGAGCATTATCACTGGTCGACGCTAGCGGTGGCCGGTGCGGTGCTCGCCGGTGCCGGGCTCGTCATCGCGCTCAGCGCCCGCAGACCCGCCCGGTAATCCGGCCAGGTCGGCGTCCAGCGCAGGACGCGCTTCGCCTTGCCGTTCGCCACCCGCCGGTTCTCGGCATAGAAACCGCGCCCCATCGCCGACAGCTGCTCGATCGTCACGAACGGCGGCGCGGGCAGACCGAGCAGTGCTGCGGCGAAGGCGACGACGTCGTTCTGCGACGCGGGGACGTCGTCCGCCAGATTATAGGCGCCTGGCGGCGCATCGAACGCGGCGATTACGCCCGCGCCGATATCGTCGACATGCGCGCGACTGAACACCTGTCCCGGCTGGTCGATCCGGTGCGCCTTGCCCTCGCGCACGCGGTCGAGCGGCGACCGGCCGGGGCCGTAAATGCCGGGCAGGCGAAACGTCCGCGCGCCGATCGCGAGCCAGTCGGCATCGGCCGCTGCCCGCGCGCTCCGGCGTCCGCCGCCGATCGGCGCGGTCTCGTCGACCCAGGCACCACCGGCATCGCCGTACACGCCGGTCGACGACAGATAGCCGAGCCACGCCCGCGTCCGCAGCAGCGCCGATCCGTAGCGCGCCAGCACGGGGTCGGCGTCATGCTCTGGCGGGACCGAGGACAGGATATGCGTCGCAGCGGCGATCTCCGTCATGACCGCAGCGGCGTCGTCGAACCGGATCGTGTCGCCGCGACCGTCGCGCGACGTGCCGACGACATGCCACCCGTCCCCGGCCAGCTGGCGTGCGATCCGCGACGCGGTATAGCCGAGGCCGAAAACGAGCAGCCGGCTCATTTCGCGGCCGCCGCCCGGCCCATCGGCCCCTTGTAGAGCGTGCCGAAATAGTCGCCCGAATTCCAGACCGGCCGCTCCGCGCCATCGGCGATCTCGCGCGCGATCCGGTAGTTCGCATCGACGAACCGCACGCCCTGATCCCACAGGATCGGCTGCGACAGATCGTCAGACGGCTTGTGATAGTTGTTCGCCATGAAATAGGCGACCGCGGCCTTGCCCGGCCCCTTCTGCCCCGGCCACAGGAACACTGCCGGGATCCCCTTCTGGACGAAGCGGAAATGATCCGAGCGGACGAAGATTCCCTCTTCGGGCATCGGATCGGGCGACAGGCCGACACCGATCGCCGCGACCGCCTTTTGGACAATCGGGCCGAGCGTCGATCGCTCCGCGCCGAACACCACCATGTCCTCGAACTTGTAGGTCAGGATCGGCATGTCGAGGTTCACGTCCGCGACGATATTGGCGAGCGGCACGGTCGGGTGATTGGTGAAATAATCGCTGCCGACCAGCCCCTTTTCCTCGCCCGTGACCGCGAGGAAGATCAGCGTGCGCTTCGAGCCCTTGCCGCTGGTCGTGAAGCGCTTGGCCTCCTCGATCAGGCTGGCGATGCCGATCGCATTGTCGAGCGCGCCGTTGTTGAGCGCATCGCCGTCCTTCGCGCCGTTCGCAGGCCGGGTGATGCCGATATGGTCGAGATGCGCGGACAGCACGACGACCTCCTTGCCGAGCACCGGATCGGTGCCGGGAATGACGCCGACGACGTTGCTGCTTGCCGCCGGCGCGAAGCTCGTCTTGGTCGCGACCGTCAGCGTGCCCGCAAGCGGCTCCGACCTGAACTTCGCATTGTCCGACCGCGCCTGCTTGGCGATCGCCTTCCACGACGCGCCGAACAGCTTGGTCGCGCCTGCGACGCTCAGCGTGCCGAGCGACGGCGCGCCGGGAGCGTCGATCTTGCCGGTGCCGTCGGGGTTGGCCCAGGTCATTCGGGCGGCGTCGTAGAATTGCGCCGATCGCGCGAACGGGCGGGCCTTGGCGGTGCGCGGGCTTTCGAGCGTGATCACGCCGACCGCCCCCTTGCTCTCGGCGGTCCGGGCCTTGGTGCCGCCGGATCCAAAAAAAGCACGCTCCTCGCCGTTGAACCGCGCCGGCGCACCGCCGAAATAAGCGACGATCTTGCCGCGCACGTCGACGCCGGCATAGTCGTTCTGGCCGTATTGCGGGGCGTCGATGCCATAGCCGACGAACACGATCGGCGCCGACACCGCGGTATCCGCCTTCGCACCGTTGGCGGCGGGTACATAGTCTGCCGCGAACACCAGCGGCTGCGCGGCGCCGGACTGCGGCGTCCAGGTGAAGCTGCCCTTGTCCGCGGCCTTGTAGCTGACCAGCGGCACGCGCTGCAGATAGCCGGCATCGTCACCGCCCGGCCGCAGACCGGCGGCATAGAATTGCGCCGCGACATATTGCGCAGCGATGTCGAACTCGGGGCTGCCCGCCTCGCGCCCCTTCATCGCATCGGAGGCGAGGAACAGGACGTGCGCCTTCATCGCCGCCTGATCCGCCGGCAGCGGCGCTGCGAGCCGTGCATTGAGGATCGCCGGATCGGGCTTTGCCGCCGGGGTGGCCCCCGATGCGGGTGCCGGTGTCGGCGCGGCGGCTTTCGGTTGCGGGGCCGACGTCTGCGCCAGCGTCGCCGTGGAGAGGGCGAGCACCGAGAGCGCGCCGATGAACCGATACATGCCGAAATCCTCGCAAGACGAACGTGTTGCAGCCGGGTAGCACGCCGGCCGCGACACGCAAGCACAGCCCGGCAAGCTTTGGCTGGCGGAGCCCGCGACGGCCCCTATATTCGACTTCTATGCTCGACATCCAACACAGCCTCGCCCAGCCCGACATCGCTGCCCCGGTCGCCATTCGCCGGGTCGATTATACGGCGCCGGCCTGGCTGGTGCCGACGACACGGCTGGAGTTCACGCTCGATCCGTCCGCGACGCGCGTCATCGCGACGCTGTCCGTCACCCGCAACGGTGACCATCACGATCCGCTGAAGCTCGATGGGGCAGGCCAGCGACCGCTGTCGATCATGGTCGACGGCGTCGCGGTCAACGACTGGCATTTCGAGGGCGAGCAGCTGGTGATCCCCCTGTCGGGCGACGCGCATGTCGTCGAGACCGAGGTCGAGATCGCCCCCGACCGCAACACCCAGCTGATGGGGCTCTATGCCTCGGGCGGCAATCTATGCACGCAGTGCGAGGCGGAGGGGTTTCGCCGCATCACCTATTTCCCCGACCGTCCCGACGTGCTCAGCCGCTATTCGGTGCGGATGACGGCGGACAAGGCGCGCTTCCCCGTGCTGCTGGCGAACGGCGACCCCGTCGCACAGGGCGATCTCGCCGATGGCCGCCACTGGGCGGAATGGAACGACCCCTTCCCCAAGCCCTCCTATCTGTTCGCGATCGTCGCCGGGGATCTTGCGGTCAATTCGGGCCGTTTCACGACGATGTCGGGGCGCGAGGTGTCGCTCGGCATCTGGGTGCGCAAGGCGGACCTCGCCAAGACCGATCATGCGCTCGAGGCGCTGGCGCTCTCCATGGCCTGGGACGAGGCGACCTATGGCCGAGAATATGATCTCGACGTGTTCAACATCGTTGCGGTCGACGACTTCAACTTCGGCGCGATGGAGAACAAGGGGCTCAACATCTTCAACTCGCGCTACATCCTGGCCGACCCCGATACCGCGACCGATTACGACTATGACGCGATCGCCGCGGTCGTCGCGCATGAATATTTCCACAACTGGTCGGGCAACCGGATCACCTGCCGCGACTGGTTCCAGCTGTCGCTGAAGGAGGGCTTCACGGTCTATCGCGACCAGGGTTTCTCCGCCGACCAGGGCAGCCGTGCGGTCAAGCGGATCGAGGACGTCCGCGGCCTGCGTGCGTCGCAGTTTCCCGAGGATTCAGGGCCGCTCGCGCATCCCGTCCGCCCCGAATCCTATCAGGAGATCTCCAACTTCTACACCGCGACGATCTACAACAAGGGCGCCGAGCTGATCCGCATGATGGCGGCGATCCTCGGGCCGAAGAACTTCCGGGCGGGGACCGATCTGTATTTCGACCGCTTCGACGGCACCGCCGCGACCTGCGAGGATTTCGTCGCCAGCATGGAAGAGGCGAGCGGGATCGATCTGACGCAGTTCCGCCTCTGGTATTCGCAGGCAGGCACTCCGCGTCTCTCGGCAAGCCTGTCGCATGATCCGGCGGCGCGGCGCGCGACGCTGACGCTGGCGCAGCATGTGCCCGCCACGCCGGGCCAGCCGGACAAGGCGCCAATGGTCCTGCCGCTCGCGATCAAGCTGTTCGGCGCCGACACGGGCACCGCGCTGATCGACGAACGGCTCGTCCTGCTCGACGGGCCGGGCGAGACGATCCGGTTCGAGGGGATCGACGAACGCCCGGTCCTGTCGATCAATCGCGGCTTTTCCGCGCCGGTCGTGGTCGAAAGCGATCGCACCGCGGCGGACCTCGCCTTTCTCAGCGCGCATGACGACGATCCCTTCGCGCGGTATGAGGCGATGCAGCAGCTGATGCTCGAGACGCTCGTGGCCAGCGCGAGCACGGGTCGCGCGGAGCATGACGGTGTGATCGCTGCGGTCGCCCGGACGCTGGAGGATCCCGAGCTCGACCCCGCCTTCATCGCCGAAGCGGTGATGCTCCCCTCCGAGAGTTTTATCGGCGACCAGATGCGGATCGTCGATCCCGACGCCATCTTCCGCGCGCGCGACGGCCTGCGTCGCGATCTCGGCACGCAGCTCGAACGCCAGTGGCGCCAGGCGCATGCGCGCGCCGGTTCGGCACCCTTTGCCTATACGCCCGAGGGCAAGGGCCTGCGCCGGCTGCGCTCGGTCGCGCTCGCCTATATCATGGCGAGCGACGCCCCCGACGCCGCCGAACTGGCACTCGCGCAGTTCGAGGGGGCGGACAACATGACCGACCGCCAGGGCGCGCTGACCGCGCTCGTCAGCTCGACGGCGGCACAGCGCGACACGGCGCTCGACCGCTTCTACGCGCGCTACAGCACCAATCCGCTGGTGCTAGACAAGTGGTTCCAGACCCAGGCCCAGTCGTCACGCGACGATACCGGCACGGTCGTCGCGGCGCTCGCCCGCCATCCCGACTTCACGCTGACCAATCCGAACCGCGCGCGCGCGCTCATCGGCGCGTTCGCGGCAAACCAGCGTGCCTTTCACGCGATCGACGGCAGCGGCTATCGCTTCCTCGCGGATCATCTGATTGCGCTCGACCGGCTCAATCCGCAGACCGCGGCAAAGCTCCTGCCGCCGCTTGGTCGCTGGCGCCGGTTCGACGCCAAACGCGCCGGGCTGATGCGTGCGGAACTCGAGCGGATCCTGCACACGCCCGGACTGTCGCGCGACATGGTCGAGCAGAGTTCGAAAAGCCTCGAGGGCTAGGCGCCGGGCCGGATTCGGCCCGGACGGCGCCGCGTCAGAAGAGGCGGCCGCCGTTCGGGACGGGCTCGGACGGTGCGATCAGCACGACCTTGCCGTCTGAATCGGGAAAGCCGAGCGTCAGCACCTCGGACATCATCGGCCCGATCTGCCGCGGCGGGAAATTGACCACCGCGGCGACCTGGCGGCCGACGAGCGTCTCCGGCGAATAATGGTCGGTGATCTGGGCCGAGGATCGCTTGGTCCCGATCGTGTCACCGAAATCGATCGTCAGCTTGAACGCAGGCTTGCGGGCCTCGGGAAAGGGCTCGACCGCGATGATCGTCCCGACCCGGATATCGACCCTGGCAAAGTCGTCGAACGCGATTCCGGGCTCGGCCATCGTCAGAAGTCCACATTGTCGTAATGCGCGGGCGGCGCGATCAATTCCATGCGCTCGCTCAGCAACGGACGAAAGCTCGGCCGGCTCTTGAACCCGCGATACCAGCGTGCCGTCTGGTCGTGCCCCTTCCAGTCGATCCCGCCGAGATAATCCGTGACCGAGATCTGCGCCGCGGCGGCCAGATCGACCAGACTCATCGTCGCGCCGCCCAGCCAGTTGCGGTGATCGAGCAGGTAATCGGTGTAATCCAGATGTCCCACCGCTGCCTTCATCGCCTCGCGCAGGCCCTTGGCATCGGGTGCGGCGCGGTGCGCGAGGCGCTTGACCATCCGCTCGTGGAGCAGCGGGCCGGTCACGTCGCGATAGAAATGCGTGTCGAACCACGTCACCAGCCGGCGGATCTCCGCGCGGTTGGTCGCGGTGCCGTTGATCATCGCCGACTTCTCGACGGTTTCCTCGAAAAATTCGCAGATCGCCATCGAATCGATCAGCGGTGCCACGCCGCGCGACGCATCGACCATCACCGGCGTCTGCCCCGCGGGATTCATATCCATGAACTCGTCACGCCGCTCCCAGGGCGATTCGCGGACGAGCTCGTAGCCGATGCCCTTCTCGCCCAGCAGCAAGCGCACCTTTCGCGAGAAGGGACATAAGGGGAATTGATAAAGCTGCCACATAGCGTCCGTTTAGGCGGCATCGGGCGGGTGTGTCACTAGCGCGGGTTTGCTGGTGCGTAAGAAGATTGGGTTCGCGCGGAGACGCGGAGGCGCGGAGGTGTTGCGCTCGTGGCGCGCGAAGCGCCCTCATCGCCGATCGCAATCAAGAAGCAGCAGAGGTAATTGAAGCTCCGCGTCTCCGCGTCTCCGCGTGAACCCCCTTCTTACCCCCTCCCCGGCAAAGGCCGGGGCCAAGTTGGGACGCGCAGATAACGAAGCGCGGTGCTCCGTTACTGCGACCTTTCCAACTGGGCCCCGGCCTTCGCCGGGGTGGAATACGCGGCAGACGCTATTCAGCCGCGACCAGCTCCGCGCTGTCATCCAGCGGATGCGGCAGGCGCGTCAGCATTTCCTTCGGCACGATCTGCCAGAAATGCGGTGCCACCCGGTCCCAGTCCTCGAGCAGGCCCTTCGACCATTTGCTGTCGGTCGTATCCGCATGGTCGCGCACCAGGTCGAGCAGGACGTCCGCCCAGTGGAGCGACTTCACCCGGTCCCAGGTGATGTTCTCAGGGTTGGCGCGCTTTGCGAACAGGCCCTCGGGATCATAGACGAACGCCATCCCGCCGGTCATCCCGGCGCCGAAGTTCGCCCCCACCGCGCCGAGCACGACCGCGATTCCGTTGGTCATATACTCGCAGCCGTTCGCGCCACAGCCCTCGACGACCACGGTCGCACCCGAGTTGCGGACTGCGAACCGCTCGCCCGCCTGCCCCGCCGCGAACAGCCGGCCGCTGGTGGCGCCATAGAGCACGGTGTTGCCGATGATCGTGTTGTCCTGGCTGGCGAGCGGCGAACTCACCGCGGGCCGGACGATGATCGTCCCCCCCGACAGTCCCTTACCGACATAGTCGTTCGAATCGCCGAACACCTCGAGCGTGATCCCCTTGCAGAGGAACGCGCCGAGCGACTGGCCCGCCGAGCCCCGCAACCGGATCGTGACGTGATCGTCGGCGAGCGTCGACATGCCGAACTTGCGCGTGATCTCGCTGGACAGCCGCGTCCCCACCGCGCGGTGCGTGTTGCGCACCGAATAGGTCAGCTGCATCTTCTCGCCGCGCGAGAACACCGCGGCGGCATCCTTGATGATCTGCGCGTCGAGGCTGTCGGGCACTTCGTTGCGGAAGGTCGAGAGCGAGAAACGCCGCTCGGCATCCGACGCATCGACCTTGGCAAGGATCGGGTTGAGATCGAGATCGTCGAGATGCTCGGCACCGCGGCTGACCTGCCGCAACAGCTCGGTCCGGCCGATCACGTCGTCGAGGCTCTTCACGCCCAGCCGCGCGAGGATGTCGCGGACTTCCTCGGCGATGAACGTCATCAGGTTGATGACCTTCTCGGGCGTGCCGACGAACTTCTGCCTGAGCGCGTCATTCTGCGTGCAGATACCGACCGGGCAGGTGTTCGAATGACACTGGCGGACCATGATGCAGCCCATCGCCACCAGCGACAGCGTGCCGATCCCGAACTCCTCCGCGCCGAGGATCGCGGCGATCACGATGTCGCGTCCGGTCTTGAGCCCGCCATCGGTGCGCAGCCGCACGCGGCCGCGCAGGCCGTTGAGCGTCAGCACCTGGTTGACCTCGGACAGCCCCATTTCCCACGGCGTGCCCGCATATTTGATCGACGTCTGCGGCGACGCGCCGGTGCCGCCGACATGCCCCGCGATCAGGATCACGTCGGCATGCGCCTTCGCGACGCCCGCCGCCACGGTGCCGATGCCCGCCGAGCTGACGAGCTTCACACAGACGCGCGCGCGCGGATTGATCTGCTTCAGGTCGTAGATGAGCTGCGCCAGATCCTCGATCGAGTAGATGTCGTGATGCGGCGGCGGCGAGATCAGCGTCACGCCGGGTGTCGCGTGACGCAGCTTGGCGATGAATTCGGTCACCTTGAAGCCGGGGAGCTGGCCGCCCTCGCCGGGCTTGGCGCCCTGCGCGACCTTGACCTCGATCTCCTCGCACGCGTTCAGATATTCCGCGGTCACGCCGAACCGGCCGCTCGCGATCTGCTTGATCGTCGAGTTCGCATTGTCGCCGTTAGCATAGGGCACGAAGCGCGACTTGTCCTCGCCGCCCTCGCCCGACACCGCTTTTGCGCCGATCCGGTTCATCGCGATCGCCAACGTCTCGTGCGCCTCGGGAGAGAGCGCGCCGAGCGACATGCCCGGCGTCACGAACCGCTTGCGGATCTCGGTGATCGCCTCGACCTGGTCGACGGGCACGCCCTCGGCCGGGAAGTTGAACTGGAGAAGGTCGCGCAGATACACCGGCGGCAGGTCCGACACCCCGCGCGAGAATTGCAGATAGCTCGTATAGCTGTCGGTCGCGACCGCAGTCTGGAGCAGGTGCATCAGCTGCGCCGAATAGGCATGCGTCTCGCCGGTGTGGCGCTGGCGATAGAAGCCGCCGATCGGCAGCGTCGCGACCGCCGGATCGAACGCCGCCTCGTGGCGATCGGTCGCGTTGACGTGAAGCGAGGCATAGCCCTCGCCGCTGATCTTCGCGGGCATGCCGGGGAACAGGTCGTTGACCAGGCTGCGCGACAGGCCGACCGCCTCGAAATTATAGCCGCCGCGGTAGGACGAGATGACCGCGATGCCCATCTTCGACATGATCTTGAGTAGCCCCTCCTCGACCGCAACGCGGTGGCGGCGGAGACATTCGGCCAGATCGAGATCACCGAACAGCCCGCGGCTCTGGCGATCGACGATCGCGGCCTCGGCTAGATAGGCGTTCACGGTGGTCGCGCCGACGCCGATCAGCACCGCATAATAATGCGTGTCGAGGCATTCCGCGGTGCGCACGTTGATCGACGCATAGGAGCGCAGGCCGCGACGGACGAGATGCGTGTGCACCGCCGCCACCGCGAGCACGCCGGCGATGCCGACGCGGTCTTCGCCGATCGCCTCGTCGGTCAGGAACAACTCGCTCTTGCCCTGGCGGACCGCCTGCTCGGCCTCGTTGCGGATCCGCTGGATCGCCGCGCGCAGCTTCTCCGGGCCGCCGCCGGCATCGAAGGTGCAGTCGATCTCGGCGACCGCGCCGCCGAAATGCGCCTTCAGCCGCGCCCAGTGCTCGCCGGTGAGCACCGGCGAATCGAGCACCAGCACGCGCTCGCGCTGGTCGCGCACGTCGAGGATGTTGGCGAGATTGCCGAACCGCGTCTTGAGCGACATCACGTGCCGCTCGCGCAGAGGATCGATCGGCGGGTTGGTCACCTGGCTGAAATTCTGACGGAAGAACTGGCTGATCAACCGCGGTTTGTCCGAAATGACCGCGAGCGGCGTGTCGTCGCCCATCGATCCGATCGCTTCCTTGGCCGATTCGACCATCGGCGACAGGATCAGCTCCATGTCCTCGATCGTCTGCCCGGCCGCGACCTGGCGCCGTGCCAGCTCGGCGCGATCATAGCGGACGACGGCATCCTCGACCGATGGCAGGTCTGCCAGCGTGTGGAACTCGCCGATCATCGCGGCATAGTCCGCCTCGCCGGAGATGCGATCCTTGACCGCGCGGTCCTGCAGCAGCCGCCCTTCGTCGAGGTCGACCGCGATCATCTCGCCCGGCCCGAGCCGCCCCTTGGCGATGATCGTTGATTCGGGGACGACGACCATCCCGCTTTCCGATCCGACGATCAGCAGCCCGTCCACGGTCAGCGTATAGCGCAGCGGCCTGAGCGCGTTGCGGTCCATGCCCGCGACGGCCCAGCGGCCATCGGTCATCGCCAGCGCGGCCGGGCCGTCCCACGGCTCCATCACCGACGCCAGATACTGGTACATCGCGCGGTGCTCGGGCGGCATGTCGGGGCTCGCGGCCTCGGGCACCAGCATCAGCTTGGCGGTCGGCGCATCGCGGCCCGACCGGCAGATCGCCTCGAACACCGCGTCGAGCGCGGCGGTATCGGACGCGCCTGCCGGGATCACCGGCTTGATGTCCTCGGAATTATCGCCGAACGCGAGGCTCGCCATCCGGATCTCGTGGGACAGCATCCAATTCTTGTTGCCGCGGATCGTGTTGATTTCGCCGTTGTGTGCAAGACACCGGAACGGCTGCGCCAGCCACCATTGCGGGAAGGTGTTGGTCGAATAGCGCTGATGGAAAATCGCGACGCGGCTCTCGAACCGCTGGTCGCACAGGTCGGGATAGAAGACCGACAGCGATTCGGCGAGGAACAGCCCCTTGTAGATGATCGAGCGGCACGACAGCGAACAGATGTAGAAGCCCTGGATCTGCGCCGCGATCACGCGCTTCTCGATACGCCTGCGGACCAGATACAGTGTCTTTTCGAACTCGGCGGCATCCTGCTCGTCGGGCAATGGCCCGGCGATCATGATCTGCTCGATCTCGGGGCGCGTCGCCTGCGCCTTCTGGCCGATCACCGACACGTCGACGGGCACCTGCCGCCAGCCATAGATGGTATAGCCCGCCTCGATGATCGCGCTCTCGACGATCGTCCGGCAATCCTCCTGCGCCCCCAGATCGGTGCGCGGCAGGAAGATCATGCCGACCGCGAGCCGGTTCGGCCGCACCTTGTGCCCCGAAGCGGCGACCGCGTCGTCGAAGAACTTGAGCGGAAGGTCGATGTGAAGACCTGCTCCATCGCCGGTCTTGCCGTCCGCATCGACCGCGCCGCGGTGCCACACCGCCTTCAGCGCATCGACCGCGGACTGCACGACGCGCCGCGAGGCGCGGCCGTCGGTCGCGGCGACGAGCCCGACGCCGCAGGCATCACCCTCGAACTCGGGACGGTACATGCCGTGTTCGGCGAGATAGGCGCGTTCGGTTTCGTTGGTCATGCCAACCATTCCTTCTTGTCGACGTAGGTGAGCGCGCGCTGGGCAGCGGCGCGGAGAGTCTCGGTGGCCCGGGCCGCCTCGACCAGCTTGGCGAACCGCGCCTCGCGGGTCAGCGGATAGTCGTGGACCAGACGATTGCGCAGCTTGACGACCGCCATCCAGTCGTCGGCGCTGTCGATGATGCGCAGCGATTCCATCCGGTTGGCAACATCACGGGCATAGAGGTCCTTCGTATTGACCGCGCGTGCCTGAAGGATGGTGCGAAACAGCCGCATCAACTGGTCTTCCAGCTGCTCGACCGTTTTTAGCAAGGCGCGCGATCCGACGCGGCCGTGTTCCGTCATGGCGTTGAACGCGGTGAGATCGGCCGGGACGGTACCGAGCAGCCGCATATCCTCGTCCAGGGCGGTGATGAGCGACTGCACGCGATCGCAGATGACGGCCAGAATATCGTTTTCGGGCGCCGTCACAGCACGATCCCGTCGCGGTAGGCGATCCGTTCGAAGCCGTGCGGCGTACCGCCACGGATCGTCAGCACGACATCGACCTTCTGCGGATCGATCCGCTGGAAGAGCCTGTCCTCGAATAGCCCGCGCGCACGGCCCTCGTCGGCGACCGCGTCGACCTCGATGTGAAGGTCGATATCACCACCGCGCTCGGTGTCGTCGATCCGGCTGCCGAACAGACGCACGACCGCGGATTCACCGAACGTCTCCGCGGCCGCGTTCTTGATCGCCGCGACCTCGTCGGGCTTCAACCTCACGCCGCGACCTTCGCGCTGGCCGCCTTCGCCTTCAGATATTTGTGCATCGTCGCCGCCACGTCACGCCCGTCGCGGATCGCCCACACGACCAGGCTTGCGCCGCGGACGATGTCGCCCGCTGCGAACACGCCGTCGAGGCTGGTCATCAGCGTCTTGCCATCGACCAGCACGGTACCCCAGCGGCTTACCCCCAGTTCGGGCGTCGCGAACAAGGTCGGCAGGTCCTCGGCATCGAAGCCCAGCGCCTTGATGACCAGGTCGGCATCGACCGAATAGTCACCGGCAGGATCGGGTTCGGGCGTGCGGCGACCGCTCGCATCGGCTGCGCCCAGACGCATCTTGCGCACCTTGACGCTCGACACGCTCTCGCCGCCGTCGAAGCTCTGCGGGCCCGACAACCAGACGAATTCGACGCCCTCCTCCTCGGCATTGGCGACTTCGCGCTGCGACCCGGGCATGTTCGCGCGGTCGCGGCGATAGAGGCATTTCACCGACTTGGCGCCCTGGCGGATCGCGGTGCGGACACAGTCCATCGCGGTATCGCCACCGCCGATCACGACGACGTCCTTGCCCTCGGCATTCAGGCTGCCGTCGTCAAACGCGGGGACCGCATCACCGAAACCCTTGCGGTTCGACGCGACGAGGAAGTCGAGCGCCGCCACCACGCCATTGGAACCGCCACCGGGCAGGTCCATCGCGCGCGCCTTGTACACGCCGGTCGCGATCAGGATCGCGTCGTGGCGCTGGCGCAGCTCGTCGAGGCTGGCGTCGTCACCGACCGCAAAGCCTTCGTGGAACACGATGCCCGCGGTCTTCAGTCGCTCGACCCGACGCATGACAATCGGCTTTTCGAGCTTGAACCCGGGAATGCCATAAGTGAGCAGGCCGCCCGCGCGGTCGTAACGATCATAGACGTGCACGTCATAGCCGTGGCCGCGCAGATATTCGGCGGCGCTCAGCCCGGCAGGCCCTGCCCCGATCACGCCGACCGACTGGCCGCGAGACTTGCCGGGGACCAGCGGCTCGACCCAGCCATTCTCCCAGGCGGTGTCGGTGATGAACTTCTCGACCGAGCCGATCGTGACCGCGCCGTGGCCCGTGAACTCGATGACGCAATTACCCTCGCACAGCCGGTCCTGCGGACAGATGCGACCGCAGATCTCGGGCATGGTCGAGGTCGCGTTGCTCAGCTCATACGCCTCGCGGAGCCGGCCCTCGGCAGTCAGGCGCAGCCAGTCGGGGATATGGTTGTGGAGCGGACAATGGACCGAGCAATAGGGCACGCCGCATTGCGAACAGCGCCCCGCCTGCTCTTCGGCGGGTTCGACCGCATAGCGCGCGGCGATCTCGCGAAAATCGTCCGCGCGTTCCGCCGCATTACGCTTGTCGGGATAGGATTGCTCCCGCCCGACGAATTTGAGCATCGAATCGTTCGCCATGTATGCCTCCGACAATCGCGTTATTGCGTCGTCGGAGGTTTGTCACGGCAAAATCGCCCATTAAGTCAGCTATACTGACCTATAAATTATGCCAAATTTGGCAGGACGGGGAATATATTCACAAATCTCACAGAATATATGCCGACCCGGACCTATTTCGACAGAAGCCATACCAGCGCGGCGGAGCCCGCGGCGATGCGATACCAGGCAAACGGCACAAACCCGTGCTTTGTGACGATCCCGACGAACCATTTGACCACCAGCAACGCGACGACGAACGAAACGAGCGCGCCGATCGCGATCGACAGCAGGCCGACACCATCGCCGCTGGTCAGCGCCGCATGGTTCTTCATCAGTTCGAGCCCGCTCGCGCCCAGCATCGTGGGGATGGCGAGGAAGAAGCTGAACTCGGCGGCGGTGCGCCGCTCGACGCCGAGTGCCAGCGCCCCGAGGATCGTTGCGCCCGAGCGGCTGACGCCAGGGATCATCGCGAGGCACTGGAGCAGGCCGATCCCGACGACGGTGCGCAGCGGGATGTCCGCGACACCGCTGATGTCGCTGCGCGGTGCGAACCGCTCGACCGCCAGAATGGCGAAGCCGCCAACGACCAGCGCGATCGCGACCACCTCGGCATTGCCGAGCAGCGCCTCGATATAATGGTGCAGCGCCAGCCCGATCACCGCGGCAGGGATGAAGGCGACCACCAGATTGCGCAGGAACAGCCAGGATTTCGGTTCGCGGCGAATGAGGCCCATGCCCACCGCCCAGAAGGTGCGCCAGTACAGGACCACGATCGCAAGGATCGCGCCGAGCTGGATGACGACGTTGAACACCTCCCAGCGCCCCGCATCATAGCCGAGCAACCGCGTCGCGAGGATGAGATGGCCTGTCGACGAGACCGGCAGGAATTCGGTGATCCCCTCGACGATGCCGAGAAGGATGACGGTAAGAAGTTCGGACACGCAAAAGCTCCCGCAGCGCGGTGAATCAGGACTGGTCGATCAGTGTCGATGGCGGCTAGACCCGCATCGGGATCAGACCACGTGGGTCGCCGAATGCATGTCCACCCCAGTCTCGACACGAGTCTCGGCGCGGCGACCAAACCGCCCCGCCTTGCGGAAACGGACGAGCCAGCCAGGCGCGACCGTCGACATCGGTGTCGCCTCGATCCCCATCGCCTTCAGCCCGTCGACCCCGGTGACGATATTGTCGCTCTGCAGCATCCGCCACTGATCCTGGGTGATCGGCGCGCCTGGCAGGAACCCGGCCTTGGCGATCAGTGCCCCGGCAAAATCGGGCAATTCGACGATCGACGGTTCGCGGCCGATTGCGGCGGCGATCCAGCGGATCAGGTTGCCCATGGTGATGACGTCGGGCCCGCCGATCTCCAGCGTCTTGCCGCCGAACGTCTCGGGAGCCGCAGCCGCGGCGACGATCGCGTCCGCGACATTGCCGACGAACACGGGCTGGAACTTTGCTCCTGCGCGCAGCACGGGCACGACCGGCGCCTTGGCGATCATCCCGGCGAAGCGGTTCACGAAGTGATCCTCCTGCCCGAAGATGATCGACGGCCGCAGGATCGTCGCGTTGGGGAAGGCCGCGCGGACCGCCGCCTCGCCCTCGCCCTTCGACTTGCCATAGGCCGAGTCCGATGCGGCGTCCGCACCGATCGCCGAGACATGGACCAGCGCGCCGACCCCCGCCTTGGCGGCGGCCTCCGCCACGGTCCGCGCGCCGAGCGTCTGGACGCCGTGGAAATCACCCGCCAGCACCCCGACCAGGTTCACGACGATGTCCGCACCCTGCACCGCCTGTGCGATCGTCGCGGGCTTGGTCACGTCGGCGCCGACGAATTGCGTCTGCCCGAGCCCGCCGAGCGGCTTGAGAAAAAACGCCTGTCGCGGATCGCGCTGTGCGATCCGGACCCGCGCACCCGACGCCAGCAGCGCCTGCGCGACATAGCGGCCGACGAAACCTCCGCCCCCGATCAGCGTCACCAGTCTGTCGTTCATCGCCCGTCCGTCCAATTCTTTATGCCTGCCCGCCCTTTGCCCCAGCAAGAGGGTTGTTGACAAGCATCGCAACCCTCCACTAGAGGCGCCCTCCTACCCCGTGCCCGGATGGCGGAATTGGTAGACGCACCAGCTTCAGGTGCTGGCGATCGCAAGGTCGTGGAGGTTCGAGTCCTCTTCCGGGCACCATTCTCGCCAGGTGGGTGAGACGACGGTCAGCGCCTTAGGCGACCCGTCGGGCGGCCGATCGGCAATGCCCCAAGCAATCAGATCTTAGCTCACACATTACCGACCACCTCGGCAACCGAAGCCCGGTCCGCCCCCGTCAGATCAGCGCTCCAGCGCTAGGCCTGCTGCCCGGGTTCGATGCACTGAGGCACACGCGTCCGGCTTGAGCCGACTGACCTCAGGCGCACGCCGCCCCAGACTTCGGAAGGACCGTCAAAGACAGTGAGGGGTTAGGGTCAACCGTCCTTCCTCCGCAGTAGCATTCAGGTCCATGGTATCGGTCCCATATTCATCCCACGGATCAATCAGGCCTGATCTGCATCATAGTTAATGAAGATATCGGACATTATCCCCTATAATAAGTGTCCGCCCGGACCACTTCCCGATCTTCCTCGAGACTGCATCCATGCCGGTGAAATTGCGTCTTGAGACCGTGCCGCACGGCTTTTGGAAGAAAATGCATAGCAAATGGCATAATAGGTTCAAATCGGATGTTGATTATAGGGTGCTATAGGCGTAGGCGTCGATCAAAGACTGGAGCATATCATGTCCGAAGACATTATTGAGCTGAACGCTGTTGAATTGGCGACCGAACTGACGATCGCGTGGCTGACAAACCCCAATACGCGCACGTCTGCCGAAGAGGTTCCGTCGTTCCTTGGCAAGATGCACGACACCGTGTCTGCATTGCTGGGCACGTCGACGGAGGAGCCCGTGGTCGAACCCGTCGCCGAATACACCCCGGCAGTTTCGGTCCGGAAATCGCTGGCATCGAAAGATCACATCATCTCGATGATCGACGGCAAGCCGTACAAGACACTGCGCCGCCACCTGGCGACGCACGGCATGACGCCGATCGAATATCGCGAACGCTACGGGCTGAAGCCGGACTATCCAATGGTCGCCGAGACCTATTCGGAAAGCCGCCGTGCCATGGCCAAGAAGATCGGTCTCGGTCGCAAGCCCGGCGCCCGCAAGACCGAAGCCCCGGCTGCTGCGCCGCAGCGCAAGCGCAAGGTCGAGGCTGTCGCCGAATAAGCAACGCGGGTCGATCGATACGAGCGCCTGCAGGGGCCGGTGGTTCGCCACCGGCCCCTTTTCGCATTAGGCAGGTCGCACGCACCGTTGCCGCCCCTCACCACCCCGGCGGACACCGGCCGGGTCGTCGCGCCGGGCTAGCTGCCGAAACGACCCCGACGGTAGAGCAAGGTGATCGCGACGCGCCGGTTGCGCGGATCGCTCGGGTTCTTGACGATCAGCGGCTCGCGGTCCGCGACACCCTCGATCCGTTCGAAGCGCGCCTCGGGCGTGCCGCCGGCGAGCAGCCGCCGTCGTGTCGCCTCGGCGCGGCCCGACGAAAGCATCCAGTTATTCATCGCGCGCGGATCGCCATAGGGCACGCTGTCGGTGTGCCCGCGGATCATGATCGGGTTGGCCGACCCGGCGATCGATCCCGCGATCATCCCGATCAGATCGCCTGCCCTGGCGTCGAGCGCCGTCGTGCCCATCGCGAACATCGAATAATCGGCATCGTCGATCAGGTCGATGCGCATCCCGTCCTGGGTCGGCACGAAGCGGATGTGGCTCGCGAGACGCGACAGGTTCTTCGACTGTTCGATCTGGCGGAGCACCTTGCGGCGCATCGCGTCGAAATTGCGGCGATCCTCCGCATTCAGCGCGTCGAGCCCCTTCTTGTTGCCCTTGGGCCCGGTGCCGGTGTCCGCGCCGCCCGCGCCCGCATTCGGAATGGCGATCTGCGGCAGGCTGGTCTGTCCGGCTTGCGGACCGATTTTGTTCTTCGACAGGATCGATTCGCCACCGAGCAGCGCACCGCCGCCGATCCCCAGCGTGTGCGTGTCGATCAGCGTCGGCGCGAAATAGTCGGCAATGCCCTTGCGCTGTTTCTCGGTCGTCGCGCCGAGGATCCACAGCAGCAGGAAGAACGCCATCATCGCGGTCACGAAATCGGCATAGGCGACCTTCCAGGCACCGCCATGATGGCCGCCATGGCCCTCGATATAGACCTTCTTGACGATGATCTTGGGCGGCTGGTTCGCCCCGTGCGGCGCGCGTGCCATCCTACTTCCCGCGCAGCCCGTCAAAGACTTCGGCGAAGCCCGGCTGGTTGCGATGCGCGATCCCCGAGCGCGCCGCCTCGATCACCAGCGGCTGCGGATGGCCGTGCAGCGACGCGATGATGATCTGCTTCACCACGCCGTAGATCGAGGCGTCCGCGTCGAGCACCTGCTTCAGCCGGTTCGCGAGCGGCGCGACCATGCCATAGGCCAGCAGCACGCCCATGAACGTGCCGACCAGCGCCGACCCGATCATCGAGCCGAGCACCGACGGCGGCTTGTCGATCGATCCCATCGTCTTCACCACGCCGAGCACCGCCGCGACGATGCCGAGCGCAGGCAGCGCGTCGGCGAGGCTGGTCAGCGTGCCGTGCGCGCTTTCCTCCTCGTGATGATGCGTCTTGATCGACTGGTCCATCACCTCCTCGACCGCATGCACGTCGAGCGTACCGCTCGACACCACGACGAGGCGCAGCGTGTCGGCGATCAGGTTGATCAGCGCATGGTCCTTCAGCAGCTTGGGGTATTCGGCGAAGACCGCGGAGGAATTGGGGTCCTCGACATGCGGCTCGAGCGCGATCGGCCCGTCGACGCGCAGCATCTTCATCAGCTTGCTGACGAGGAAAATGACGTCGAGATAATCCTGCTTCTTGTATTTCGGGCCCTTGAAGACCTTCATCAGCCCGCCGCCGAGGCCTTTGAGCTCCTTGCCCGAATTGCCGATGATCAGCGCGCCGGCGGCCGCGCCGCCGATGATGAGCATCTCGTGCGGGATCGCCTCGAGCACGGGGCCGAGCGCCCCGCCGGTGAACGCAAAGCCGCCGAACACCATGACGAGCAGGACGACGATGCCGATAATCGGAAACATGGTGTTGGAAATTCCCCCAAAGCCCGGAATGCCGGCCCTGTCACCGGAGGATTAACCGGATTTCGTAGCCATCCGGTTACCGGACCCGCTCGATCCGTCCTATAAATGCGCTCAGCGAAGATAATCGAACAGCGACAGCGCGCTGAGCTTCGAGAAGCTCGCCTGAGTCGCCGACAGGATCGTCATCGTCTTCTGCAATTCGGTGATCGCCGTCGTGATGTCGGTGCCCTCGATCGACTGACGGGTATCCTCGCGGTCGACCGCGACGTCCTTCAGCCGGGCGGTTTCCAGATCGACCCGCGACGCGCGCGCGCCGAGCGACGCCTGGATCGACGACACCTGTTCCGACGCCGCCGACAGATCGTCGAGCGCGGTATCGAGCGCGGCCGGATCGTAGCTTTCGGCCTGGAGCGCAGTTGCGATCGCGCTCAATACCGCCAGCGTATCCTTGCCGTCGGCGCGCAGCACGCGCGACGCCGATTCGTTCGCCTGGACGCTCGCGCCGTCGCCGACCGGGATCGGCGAGACGCTGGTCGCGGCCAGCGCATAGCTGCCATCGGGCTGCTTCACCGCCGCGGGCCCGCCGTCCGCGCCGCCGAAGATCGGCTGGCCGCGCAGGTCCTTCACGTTCGCGAGACTCGAGATCGTATCGACGATGCCCGCAATTTCGACGCCGATCGCCTTGCGCGCATCGCCGCTCAGCGTGCCGTTGCGCGCCTGCACCGTGAGTTCGGACACGCGCTGCAACTGCGCGGTGATCGCGCTGAGCGTGGTGTCCGACTGTTTCAGCACCGATGCGGCGGTCGTCAGGTTCGCGGCATAGGCCTTGTCGTCGACCGCATCGCGCGCGAGCCCCGCCAGCCGCTGATAGGCGGCGCTGTCGGACGAAGGCGCGGTGAATTTGATGCCGGACGAGATCTGCGTCTGCAACGCGTCCGCCTGCTTCGACAGCGTATTCATCGCCTTGGCCGAGCGGTCGTAGAACAGGCTGGTCGCGATCTGCATAAGGCCTACCGGATCTCGAGGATGGTCTGGAGGATGTCGCGCGCGGTCTGGATGACGCGGCTCGACGCCTGATAGGCCTGCTGGAAGCGGAGCAGGTCGACCGCCTCGCTGTCGAGATCGACACCGCTGCCCGAATCGCGTGCGGTCACCGCGCCGTCGCGGATCGCACCCTGCGCATCGCCGACCAGCTTGCGCTGCTCCAGCGACGCCGCATTGCTGGTGATCATGTTGGTCAGCCGCTGTTCGCTGCCCGTCGTCGGGTCGCGCGTCGCGAGCAGCGCGGCCAGGTTCGACGCATCGCGCGCGCCGCCGGTCGCGCCCGCCGCGGCAATGCCGCGCGGATCGGTCAGCGCGACGGTGATGCTGGTTGGCGTGTCGCCGGTCTTGAACAGCGCCGCACCCGGATTGCCGTCGAGATCGCGCCCCTGCGCCTGGATGGCGTTGACCTGCGTGGTGAAATCGGTCGCGATGCCGTTGAGCGTGTCGCGCGCCGCGACGATCTTCTGCGCGCCCTCGGCATAGCCGGCCAGCGCGCCACCCGACGGCGTCACCGCCGATGTCGTGCCCGTCCGCTGCACGACGAACCCGACCGCGCCCTCGTCATTCTTCAGATAGCTGACATTGCCCGCATCGGGGCCCGCCACGAATACCGGGCCGCTCGCCCCGCCCAGCCGCACCGTCGCGCGGCCGAGATCGTCGAACTCCGTGCTGATATCGGTGATCGTGCTCATCTGCTCGAGCAACTGGTCGCGCTGGTCGCCGAGCTGCGCGGCGTTGGTCGACCCCTTCTGGCTACGCGCGATGCCGTCATTGACCTTGGCGAGCGCGGTGCCGAACGAATTGAGCGTCTGCGTCGCCTGGCGCGTCGCGGTGTCGAGATCGGCCGCTGCGGTGTCGAGCGCCTTGCCCGTAGCGGTAAACGCCGCGGCCGCGCTGGTCGCGGATTCGAGCATCACCGACCGGGCCGGCACCGAGGTCGGATCCGCCGACAAGGTCTGCGCGGCGGAAAAGAAGCTGGTGAGACGATCGCCGAGCTTGTTGTCGGTCAGCGACGTCTCGATCCGCCCGAGCCAGGCCGCCGCGGTCTCCGTCCTGGCAAGATCCGACCCGGCATTGCGGACCGCGAGCGAACGGAACGTGTCGGCCGAGCGCGAGATGCCGGTGACGGTGACGCCGTTGCTGCCCGTCGCGACGCTCGCATTGATGCCACTGCCGATCGAGGTCACCTGGCCGAGATTCGTCGTCCGCCGGGTATAACCCGCGGTGCCGGTGTTCGCGATGTTCTCGGACACGGTGTTCAGCGCGGTCTGGTACGCCCGCACGCCTGACGCGCCGATCGACAGGAGGTCGCTCATGCCGACGGCTCTGCCGCGCCCGGGTTAAGATCGGATTGCGATTTGGCGAGGAAATCGGTCATCGCCTTGCCGATGCCGAGCGGCGTGTGCTCGGCCATCGTCTGCGCGACGCGCGCGTCCTGCATTTCGGTAAACGTGTCGAGCGCCTTGGATTCGAACAGCGAATCGCTCAATTTCGCCTGGCGCATGCTCTTGAGCATCATGCCGGTGAAGACCGCCTCGAACTTCTTGCCCGCCTTGTCGAGATTGTCGTTCGACTTGAGCCGGCTCGTATCGGTCGAGATGCCGCCCGCATCGATCGGGCCGGGGGCTGCGATCGGGCTCACAGGACGATCAACTCGGCCTTGAGCGCGCCGGCCTCTTTCAACGCCTCGAGGATGGCGACGAGGTCGGCGGGCGACGCGCCGATCGCGTTCACCGCTTTGACGATGTCGGCAAGCCGGGGCCCCGGGTTCAGCAGGAACATCGGGCGACGCTCCTCCTCGACCGCGACCGCGCTGTTCGGCGTGACGACGGTCTGGCCCTGGCTGAACGGCGCGGGCTGGCTCACCTGTGGCTTCTCGTCGATCCGCACCGTCAGCTTCCCATGCGTCACCGCGGCAGGCCCCACGCGCACCGCGGAATTTATAACGACCGTACCGGTGCGCGCATTTACGATTACTTTTGCCGAGGGCTCGGCGGAGACCACGTCGAGATTCTCGATCGTCGACATCAGGGTCGCACGAACGTCCGCACCGACCGGCGCGCGGACCGCGACCGAAACCGCGTCGATCGCCTGTGCGCTGCCGAAGCCCAGCTTCGAATTGATCGCGCCCGCGACGTTCTGCGCGGTGGTGAAATCGGCGCGCGCGAGATTGAAGGTCAGCATCGGCGCGCTGTCGAACCCGGTCGCGACCGCGCGCTCGACCGTTGCGCCCTCGGGGATGCGCCCGGTCGAGGGGATGTTGACGACGATCTTCGACCCGTCCGCGCCCTCCGCGCCGAGCCCGCCGACCGCGAGATTGCCCTGCGCCATCGCATAGATCTGGTTATCCGCGCCGAGCAGCGGCGTCATGATCAGGCTGCCGCCGCGCAGGCTTTTGGCCTTGCCCATCGACGCGACGGTGATGTCGAGCCGCTGGCCGGGCTTGGCGAAGGGCGGCAGTTCGGCAGTGATCATCACCACCGCGGCGTTCTTCATCCCCGGATTGGCGTTGGGCGGCAGCTGCAGCCCGAAGCGCGACGCGACGGCTTTAAGCGACTGGACGGTATATTCCAGATTGTCGTCGCCCGTGCCGGGCAGCCCGACGACGATGCCGTAGCCGGTCAGCTGGTTCGACCGGATCCCCTGGAACCCGCCCAGATCCTTGATCCGGTCGGCAGACGCCGGGGCTGCGATCAGGAGCGAGGCGAAAAGGGCGAGCAGGAAGCGCATGGTCACGGCCTCAGAAAGGGCTGACGACGGAGAAGAAGCGGCTGAGCCACCCCTGGCGGCCGGCGCGGGCGACATCGCCCTTGCCGGTGTACGAGATCTGCGCATCGGCGACCCGCGTCGACAGCACGCGGTTGTCGCGGTCGACATCGGCGGTGCGCACCAGCCCCTTGATCTTAAGAAACTCGTCGCCGCGGTTAAGCGTCACGCGCTTCTGCCCCTGCACCAGCATCGTGCCGTTGGGATAGACTTCGGCGACCGTCACGCTGACTTCGCCCGACAGCGAGTTCGCCTGGTCGGCGGCGCCTGCGCCGTTGAAGTTGCGCCCGCCGCTGATCGTCGCATCGGCGCGGTTGAACAGGTTCAGAGCGCCCGTCGTCGGCGGGGTGATGCTTGCCGAGCCGCTGCTGTCGAGCTTCGAGCCCGAGGATTTCGACGCGGCGGTGCGCTCGACCAGCACGATCGTCAGCGGGTCACCGACTTTCCGCGCCCGCCAGCCTTCGTACAGCGCGGCATAGCCGTCCTGCGCCTGGAAGATCGATCCGGTCGCGGGCGACGCCACGGGCACGGGCAGCGGCCGTGCGACGGTGAAGTCCTCGGGCGGCGCCTTCTTGCCGAACAGCCTGGCCGGCGCCGACAACGGCGCGAGCGTGCCGGCGGCAATCGCGAGGAGCGCGATCGGCGCGCGCGTGGGGATCGGAAATGCCATGATGCGCCCTGCGATCAGATGTTCTGGTTGACGTATTTCAGCATGTCGTCGGTCGCCGAGATCATCTTCGAATTGACCTCATACGCACGCTGCGTCTCGATCATGTCGACCAGCTCCTCGACGACGTTGACGTTCGACGCCTCGAGCATCCCCTGCCGCACGCGACCGCGGCCATCCTGCCCGGCAACGCCCAGATTGGCGGCGCCCGACGCGGCGGTCTCGACGAGGTAATTGTCGCCGGTCGCCTGGAGCCCGGCACCATTGGCGAAGCTCGCGACCTGGATCTGGCCGATCTGCTGCGCTTCCGACTGGCCGGGGATCGTCGCCGAGACGGTACCGTCCTGGCCGATCGTGATGTTGGTCGTCCCCTCGGGCACGGTGATGCCGGGCATCACCTGATAACCCTCGCTGGTCACCATCAGCCCCTCGGGGCTGCGCGAGAAATTGCCCGCGCGGGTGTAGCCGAGCGTGCCGCCGGGCATCTGCACCTGGAAATAGCCGTCGCCGTCGAGCGCGAGGTCGAGGCTGTTGCCCGTCGTCTGCATCGACCCCTGCGTATCGATCCGCGCCGTGCCCTGGATCCGGACGCCGGTACCGAGGTTGAGCCCGGTCGCGTATTTGGTCTCCGACGTCGACTGCGCACCCGGTGCGGTGACGACCTGGTACGCCAGCGTCTCGAACGCGGCGCGATCCTTCTTGAACCCCGTCGTGTTGACGTTGGCGAGGTTGTTCGAAATGACCCGCATGCGCGTATCCTGGGCATCGAGCCCGGTACGCGCGATATGCATGGCGGAACTGCTCATGGCCTAATCCTTCCTTAGCTCGGCAGGCGCATCAGTGATGCACCGCTTTCATCCATGTCCTTGGCGGACTTCAGCATGTTGGCCTGGACCTCGTAGCTGCGTTGATTCTCGATCATGTCGACCAGCGCCTGCGTCATGTTGACGTTCGATCCCTCGATCGCCCCGCCCTGCACCTTCGCATCGAGATCCTCGGGCAGCACGCCGCCACCGCGCACACGCAGCAGATTGTCGAGCCCCTTGACCGTGTCCGACCCCTTGGTGTCGGCCAGCTTCAGCTTGTCGATCACCTGCGGTGCATTCGCGTCGCCACCCTGCGGCACGATCGAGATCGTCCCGTCGCCCGCGATCGAGAGCGTGTCATAGGGCGGGATCGTAATCGGCCCGCCCGACCCCATCACCGGAAAACCGTCGCCGGTCTGAAGCACGCCCGATGGCGCGATCTTCAGGTCGCCGCGCCGCGTATAGGCTTCGGAGCCGTCCGACGCCTGGACCGCGAGCCATGCGGTCGCGCCGGTGACCGCGACGTCGAGCGGCCGGCCCGTGGTCTGGATCGCCCCCGGCGCGCGGTCGGCGTCGGTCACTTCCTCCGACGTCGGCGCGCGCGCCTCGAACTGCTGGCCGCCACCCTTCAGGTCGATCCGGTCGAACACCACGCGGTCGGCGCGGAATCCGGTGGTCGACGCGTTCGCCATGTTGTTGGCGATCGCCGACTGCGCCGCCATGTGCGCGCGCAGTCCCGTCGCCGCGGTGTAGACCAGCTTATCCATTCAGGGTTCTCCGTCCGCGCCCTGGGTCAGCTGCGGATGTTGAAGATGGTCTGCGAGATCTGGCTTGCGGTATCCAAGGCCTTCGAGTTCGCCTGGAAATTGCGCTGTGCCGCGATCAGCGAGACGAGCTCTTCGGTGATGTCGACGTTCGAGCGCTCGATCGTCCCCGACATCAGTTTGCCGAAGCCGTTGACGTCGGCGATGCCGAGCTTGGCCTCGCCCGAAATGCCCGTCGCCGACCAGTAGCTGCTGCCGAGCTGGCGCAGACCCTCGGGGTTCGAGAAGTTGGCGAGCATCACCTGGCCGAGTGCCTGCGTGTCGCCGTTCGAGAAGCTCGCCTTGACGATGCCGGACTCGTCGATCGTCACGCCCTGGATCTGGCCGACCGCCTTGCCGTCCTGCGCGCGCGCGGCGACGTTGAACGCCGATGCCAATTGCGTGGTGTCGAGCCCGAAGGTGAAGCCGAACTGCTGCGTCGTGCTGCTGCCTGCAGTGGTGAACGGGTCGAACGCGACCGCAGTGGTCGGCGCGGTCAGCTTGCCGGTGGTGTCGAAGTCCAGCTCGACGCTTGCCGCACCGCTGGTGGTCATCGGCTTGTCGCCGACATAGCTGAACACTTCCCAGCTACTCGTATTGCCGTTGGCGGCATCGGGCGTCGTCGTGCGCTTGAAATAATTGGTCAGCGTCTGCGCGTTGCCGCTCGCGTCGTAGATCGTCGTCTGCGCCGACTGGTTGTAGCTGGTCGGGTCGAACCGGTCGAACGTCTTCGTCGCCGGGATCGCCGCATTGGCGCTGAGGTTCAGCGACATCGACACGTTCGCGGTCGGAACGGCCTTGCCGCTGGTGGCGGGAAGCTGGAGGCTGACCGCGGAATCGAGCCCCGATGCGACGACCTTGCCCGACCCGTCGACCGGATAGACCTGAAGATGGCTGCCGTTCGAATCGACCACATAGCGATCGGCATCGACCAGGAAGCCGCCATTGCGCGTATAGTTGACGTTGAGCGACGTCGTGCTCGGCTTGACCACGAAGAAGCCGTCGCCCGACACGGCGAGATCGAGCGCGTTGGCCGACTGGATGAGATTGCCCTGGCTGAACTGCTGCCGATTGCCCTGCACCACGGTGCCCGAGCCGATCTGCTGCGCCGGGTTCAGCGACACGCTCGACGCGATCACGTCGGCGAATTCGGTACGGCTCTTCTTGAAACCGTTGGTCGAGACGTTCGCGAGGTTGTGCGAGATCGTCGACATTTCGGTCTGCGAGGCCTGGAGGCCGGAAAGCGAGGTATAGAAGGACATCGGGTTACTCCTGGAATTCTGGCAAGCAGCGGGCGATCAGCCGATCTGGCGAACCGCGGTGACGGGGACCTCACCGAGGCCCGGTAGCGTGAGGATGGCGGCACCGGTCGTCGTCGAAACCGACTGAACCGGCGCCCAGACGAGGTTCTGTGATGCAACGGTCGTGCCATTATTCTGGGCGTTGACGATGACCTTGAACGGTCCCGTCCCGGCATCCTCGCCGGTCGCGGTCTTGCCGTCCCAGTCGTAGTTCACGGTGCCCTTGTCGGCGCTGCCGAGCGACATGGTCTTCAGCACGCCGCCATTGGCATCGGTGATCGTGACGTTGACGTTGCTCGCCGCTGCGCCGAGCTCGATCCCGCCGGCCAGCCCGCCGCTGGTCCGACCATAGGCCGTGTCGCCTGCGGTCAGCACGGTCTTGCCGACATAGGCCATCGCATCGCTCGCGCTGGTCACGTTCAGCTTGTCGGCAATCGACTTCATCGTCGTGCTCATCTCGGAAATACCGGCGAGGCTCGAGAACTGCGCCATCTGTGCGACCATCTGGGTGTTGTCGACCGGGTTGAACGGGTCCTGATTCTGCATCTGCGCGGTCATCAGCTTCAGGAAATCCGACTGGTTGAGAGTCGTCGAATTGGATGCCGTGGTCGTCGTCGCGGCGGTCGTCGCGCGCGTAATGCCGAGGTTGGAAAGCGTGGAGTCGAAGGAACTTGCCATGATCAGCGGCCTAGCTTGAGGGTATCGATGATCAGCGACTTCGCAGTCTGCATCACCTCGACATTGTTCTGGTAGCTGCGCGCGGTCTCCATCATGTCGACCAGCTCGCGCGTTTCATCGACCGCCGCCTCGAAGATGTTGCCATCCTTGTCGGCCATCGGATTGTTCGGATCGTAGCGCTTGGCGGGGGCCTCGCCGGCGGTGACGACCTTCTCGACATCGACCGTCGACATGCCGCTGGCGGCGTCGAAGCTGGTGCGGAACACCGGCTTCATCGTCTTGTACGCAGCCTCCGCAGACCCCGCGACGCCGCCCGCATTGGCGAGGTTCGACGCGGTGGTGTTCATCCGCAACAGCTGCGCGGACATCGCGCGGCCCGCGACCTGGAAAATCGTCATCGGCGCATTGGCCATCGCTTAGTCCCCCTTCAGCGCGCGGGTGACCTGGCTGATCCGCCCGTTCAGGAACGACAGCGTGGTCTGGTACTGCACCGCATTCTCGGCGAACGCGGTCTGCTCCTGGTTCAGCTCGACGGTGTTGCCGTCCATCGAGGTCTGCGTCGGCACACGGTATTTGGTCGCCGCGTCGAGCCCGCCGGCGCCGTCCGTCTCGAGCGACGCGAGCGCCGACTTGAAGTCGATGTCGCGCGCCTTGAAGCCGGGGGTCGAGGCATTGGCGATGTTCGACGCCAGCACCCCCATGCGCTGCGATCGCACCTCGAGGGCCGCACCATGAACGCCGAACAGCGAGTCACCTGACACTGGACCGAACTCCCGCGCTGAATTGCGCAAGCCTTCCAGAGCAATGGCCGTGCCAGTTCGCGCTCGCCGACCGGATGATGCCGCTTTGCCGCCCGGCGGCAAGCGCGCGGCAACCTGGCCGGCAACGCCTTGCCGCCCCGGCAGAGGTGGCGGCAAGCGCGCCGGCAGGCGTGGTGCCGACCCGTCGCGCAGCCTGCAAACCACCGGCCCGCGCGAGTCCCGCTCACCATGGGATCGCGAACTGGCCCGGCCCTTGCAACGATTTGCGAGACATGATCACGCTCGCCCATCTGCTCGACCCTGCTGCCCTCGCCATCGTCGGCGGCGGCACGATCCTCGGCGTCGCCTTGCGGACGCCGTTACGCGATCTGGTCCGCGCGATCGCGGCGCTGAAGACGCTCGGCCGCGCCCGGCTCGACGGCGATGCCCTGCTCCAGCAGATCGTCGCGCTCGGCCGCATCGCCCAGCGCCACGGCGCGATGGCGCTCGACCGCACGGTCATTGCCGATCCCGACATCGCCGCCGGTATCGCGGCGATCGTCGACGGCGCGAGCGCCAGCGACGTGGCGCTGCTGATCCGGCATCGCCGTCATGCGCGAATCGAACGCCACGTCGCCGCCGCCGAGGTCTGGGCAGGTGCCGCCGAACTCGCGCCCGCGATGGGCATGGTCGGCACGCTGATCGGGCTCGCGCAAATGTTCGCGACGATGAGCGACCCGACCGCGATCGGCGGCGCGATGGCAATCGCGCTGCTCGCGACGCTCTATGGCGCGCTGCTCGCCAACCTCGTCTTCATGCCGGTCGCCAACCGCCTGCGCGCGCGAGGCCGCAACGAGGCCTTCGAACGTGCCCGGATCGAGGCGCCACTGGTCGCGCTCGCTGCGCGCGAGGCCCCACGCGCACCGTTGATGAGCGTCGCATGACGGTCGGTGATTATCCCGAGCCGCAGCCCGGGCGTCCGCTCTGGCTGATCACGCTCGCCGACCTCGCCTTGCTGCTGGTCGGCTTCTTCGTGCTCCTCCAGGCCACGCAGACCGCAGGTAGCCGTCCGCTCGCGCCCCGCGCGCTGGCGGCCGGGTTGCGCGAGGGTTTCGGCGCCTCGGTCACGCCAACCGTCGACACAGCGCGGCCGAAACTGCCTGTACCCGGCGGTCCACTGTCCGCTGCCCAACCCACGGCCCTGCCCGTTGCGGCGGCCGGCATGCTCGACTTCGCGGTCGGTTCGGCTGTGCTGCCGACGTCACCCGATACGCTGGCGGCCTGGGCGCGTGACGCGGTGCGGGACCCGCGCGTCCAGATCACCGTCACCGGATCGGTCGACGGCTCGCCCGGCGATGTCGACTCCGTCACGCGCAGCGCGGCGATCCTCGCCTCGGACCGTGCCCGCGCCGTCGCGGCCGCGATCGCCCATGTCGCCCCCGGCCGCGTGACGCTCGCGACCTCGCCGACCACCGGCCGCCGCGCCGCCATCGTCACCCAAGCCTTTGTCGGCGAACCGCCAAGGACCCCCTCATGATGCTCGCCCTGTTGATGATCGCTGCCGGTGCGCCGTCCGCCGGCTTCCAGGATATCGCCGCGCTCGATCGCGCGATCTCGGCATTCACCGGCCGGCCGATCGGTGCCGAGGGTGGCGCGCGCACGACGGTCGATTCGCGGTTGCGGCTCGCGACGTGCCCAACCGTCGCGATGTCGTGGCGGACCGAGGCGCATGACGCGGTGGTCGTCGCCTGTGCCGGCCCCGCCTGGCGCATCTTCGTCCCCGTCATCCGCCCGGCCTCCGCCCCCGGCACGACGCCGGCCACGACCCGTGCGGCCTATGCCCCGGTCGTGAAGGCCGCCCCCGTCATCCGCCGCGGCGATCCGATCGTGATCGAGGCTGGCACCGACGGCTTTTCGATCAGTCGTGAGGGCGTCGCGCTGGCGGATGCCGCCCCCGGCGCACGCTTCATGGTCAAGGTCGACGACACCCGCACGCCGGTCCAGGCGATCGCGGTCGCCAGTGGCCGCGCGACCCTGCCCGGCTGGACGAATTAATTTTGTTAAAGCTTTTCGCGCACCGGCCGTTTCTCCCTCTGTCAGCAAGAACCAGAGGGTGCAGACATGGTGGAATCGATCGGCTCGAAGCCGTTGACGGGAGGCGAGCGCACCGTCGCGCGCATCGCAGCGACGACGCCCGTCCAGCCGTCCGCCCAGCCTCTGGCGCAGGCGCCCGACCGTGCGGTCGAGGCAGAACCCTCGGCAACCTCGTCGATCGCGCTCGCGCGGACGATGGCCGCCGCAGCCCCAATCAACGAAGCGCGCGTGGCCGCGGTCAAGAAGGCGGTCGCCAACGGCACCTTCCCGATCCTGCCCGCGACGATCGCCGACCGGCTCCTCGCCTTCAAACTGGAATGGGCACCGAATGACCCGGCGTGACGCCCTGGTGCGCGTGATCGACGCGCTGCATGCCGAGATTGCGGCGCTGAAATCCAACGATGTCGCCGGCTTGGAGCGCGCGACGACGCAAAAGCTCGACGGCATCAATGCGGTCGCAACGCTCGGTACCGGCCCTGCCGGTCCCGAATTGCGCGAGCTGGCGGACGAGGCGAACCGCCTCAACGAAACCTGCCGCATCTATACCAACCTGATGGCGGCAAATGTCCGCCGCCGCCTGCAAACCTTGACCGGCGAGGGCGGCATTGCCGGCTATCGCCCGCGCATGGGTGCGGCCTACGCCTGATCCGCGCAGCCGGGCAAGATCTGGCACGCCCCTTGCTGTGTAGTGTCCTGAAACAGGGACATTACTCGCGGGATGACCGTCAATCCTATCACTACCGGCCGGATCCAGTCCGCGATCGCGCTTGCGAGCAGCAAGACGGGCGTGGATTTCGACTATCTACTCGGCCAGGCGAAGCTCGAAAGCGGGCTTAACGCCAATGCCAAGGCGGGCACGTCGAGCGCGTCGGGTCTGTACCAGTTCATCGAACAGAGCTGGCTCGCGGTCGTCAAGAAGCACGGCGCGGAGCACGGCCTGGGCTGGGCGGCCGACAGCATCGGCCAGTCCTCGGGCGGGCATCTGGGCGTTGCGGATGCGGGCACGCGTCAGGCGATTCTCGCGCTGCGCAACGATCCCGCCGCCGCCTCGATGATGGCGGCCGAACATGCGTCGGACAACAAGGACGCGCTCGAGGGCAAGCTCGGCCGCACCGCGACCGGCACCGATCTGTACATGGCGCATTTTCTGGGGCTCGGCGGCGCGTCGAAGTTCCTGACGACGATGCAGGCCAATCCCGACGCGAGCGGCGCCGCGCTGTTCCCTTCCGCCGCGCGCGCGAATCGCGGCGTCTTCTACGAGTCCAACGGTACGCCGCGCTCGCTGTCGGCAATCTACGAGCGGTTCTCGACGAAGCTCGGCGCCGCCGCCGCGGGCGCGACCGGTTCGACCACGACCCGCTCGGTCCAGTTCGCCGCACAGGCGCTCGACATGGACGGCAGCACGGTCGTCACCGGCAACAATGAAAGCGCCGAGGACGCGCTCGCCTGGGCGACGTCGACGATGGGCCGGTTCGGCACCCGGAACGCCGGCTTCAATGCGGGCCAGAATTCGGCGAGCCTGCTCCGCCCAACGCCCGACACCGCGCGGCTCGCCTATCTGATGCTCGCGAAGATGGGGGGCTAAGCCATGAACCGCCTGCTCTCCAACGCCCGTGCATCGGTCCTGCCGCTCGCGATCCTGATGCTCGTGCTCGTCATGGTCGTGCCGATCCCGGCATTCATGCTCGACATCTTCTTCGTCGCGAACATCGCGATCAGCCTTGCCGTGCTGATGGTCGCGCTCAACGCGCAGAAGCCGCTCGATTTCTCCGCCTTCCCGACCGTGCTGCTGTTCGCCACGCTGTTCCGCCTCGGCCTCAACGTCGCCTCGACGCGTATCGTGCTCGTCCACGGCCATGAGGGCGAGAGCGCGGCGGGTCACGTCATCGAGGCGTTCGGCACCTTCCTGATCGGCGGCGATTATGTCGTCGGCATCTTCGTCTTCGCGATCCTGATGATCATCAACATGATCGTCGTCACCAAGGGCGCGGGCCGCGTCTCCGAAGTCAGCGCGCGCTTCACGCTCGACGCGCTGCCCGGCAAGCAGATGGCGATCGACGCCGATCTGAACGCGGGGCTGATCACCCCCGACGAGGCGAAGGCGCGCCGTATCGAGGTGTCGACCGAGGCCGATTTCTACGGCTCGATGGATGGCTCGTCGAAGTTCGTGAAGGGCGACGCGGTCGCGGCGATGCTGATCCTCGCCGCCAACATCATCGGCGGGCTGATCCTGGGGCCAGTCAGCCACGGCATGTCGATCGCCGACGCCGCGCACAACTACATCCTGCTCGCGATCGGCGACGCCCTCGTCGCACAGCTTCCCTCGCTGATGCTGTCGATCGCCGCAGCGTCGATCGTCACGCGCGTCACCTCGGACAAGGATCTCGCCGGCCAGATCGGCGGCCAGTTCGGATCCCCGCGCACCTGGACGCCGGTCGCAGTGATCCTCGCGCTGCTCGGCGTCCTGCCCGGCATGCCGCACATGGTCATCCTGCCCGCCGCCGCGATCGCCGGGTTCGCAGCCTGGAAGCTGCGCCAGATCGAGCGTCGCCCCGCCCCCGTCGTCATCGCCCCCGTCGAGGCGATCGACCAGTCGAAGATCGGCTGGGACGAGGTCACCGACGGCATGCAGGTCAATCTCGACATCGGCTACGGCCTCGTGCCGCTGGTCGACGACCGCCGCGGATCGCCGCTGATGGGCCGCATCACCGGCGTCCGTCGCCAGCTGTCGAAGGAGCTGGGCTTCGTCGTGCCGCAGGTCCGCGTCCGCGACGACATCAACCTTGCCCCCTATGTCTACCGCATCATCGTCAACGGCGTCGTCGTCGGGGAGGACACCGTGTCGCCCGACGACATGCTCGCGCTCGACACCGGTCAGGCGTTCGGCTCGCTGATCGGCAAGACCACCAAGGATCCGACTTTCGGGCTCGACGCGACCTGGATCTCGACCGCGGACGCCGATGCGGCGACCGGGGCTGGCTATCTCGTCGTCGATTCCGGCACCGTGGTCGCGACGCATCTCAACCACCTGCTCGGCCAGACCGCGTCCGATCTGCTCGGCCCCGACGAGGTCCAGGCACTGCTCGACGGGCTGAAGGAGCGCGCGGCGCAACTCGTCACCGCGCTCGCGCCGATCCCGATCACCACGCTGACCCAGGTCCTGAAAGGGCTGCTCGCCGAGAACATTCCGCTGAAGGAATTCCGCAGCATCGCCGCAGCGATCGCGGTCGCCGCCCAGCGCAGCCAGGATGCCGAGGAGATCATCGAACTGATCCGCCCGCGTCTCGGCTCGCTGATCATCCAGAAGCTGTGCGGGATGCGCGAGCCGCTCCGCGTGATGACGCTCGAGGGGCATCTCGAAGGGCTGCTCGGCCAGGCGATGCGTGCCGACCAGTCGCGCCGCCACGTCATCGAACCCGATCTCGGCCGCCGCATCGTCGAGGCGCTGCAAAATGCCGCGCAGCCGCTGATCGCCGAGGCCAAGCCGTTCGCGCTGGTCGTCCAGCCCGCGATCCGCCTCGCAATCCGCAAGCTGGTCCGGACCTGTCTGCCTGATACCCCGGTCATGTCGTTCTTCGAAGTGCCCGAGGACAAGGCGGTCGAGGTCGTCGCGGTCATCGGCGCACCGCAGCAGGCACTGGCCGCATGAGCGCCGAACCGATGACGGCCGCGTTCGACAAGGCCCGCCCCGCGCGCGCCGGCGAAATTCCGACGGGGCCGCTCACCTATCGTCCCCAGCAACGCCCTGGCGGCGACCCCGATCAGCTCGCCAAACAGCATCTCGCCATGGTCCGCCGGATCGCGTGGCACGTGCATGGCAGCATGAGCAGCATCGTCGAGGTCGAGGATCTGGTGCAGGTCGGCCTCGTCGCGCTGGTCGAGGCCGCGGCCGGGTTCGAGGAGCGCGGCACGCCGTTCAAGGCCTATGTCGCGACCCGCCTGCGTGGCGCGATGATCGACGAACTGCGGCGCCAGGCGACGACGACGCGCGGCGCGATGCGCCGCCGCCGGCAATATGCCGACGCCATTTCCACGCTCACCGCCCAGACGGGCAAGGCCCCCGGAGACGCCATGATCGCCCAGCATATCGGCGTCAGCATCGACAAGCTGCGTAGCGACTATGTGACCGCGGACGCGATCCGGTTCGATTCGATCGACGAGGTCTATGCCGACGACATGCCGTGGTTCGCCGACGACACCCCCGACGCGTTCGAACAGCTCGCCGACAGCGACCTGCGCGGCGCGCTGATCGCCGCGATCACCGCGCTGCCCGAACGCGAGGCGCAGGTGATCCAGCTCTATTATGTCGAGGAGATGAACCTCGAGGAGATCGGCGCGGTCTTCGACATCGGCGCCGCCCGCGTCTGCCAGATCAAGGCGTCCGCGCATGCGAAACTGAAGAAGGCGCTCGCCCGCAAGGTCTGACGTACCCCTCATCCTCCCCCGCCAGGGGGAGGTGGCAGGCGCAGCCTGACGGAGGGGGCGGGGCGGGGGAACTGGTGTTGCGTTTCCGCCCCCTCCGTCGCCTTTGGCGCCACCTCCCCCTGGCGGGGGAGGATAGAGCGTATGAACATTGCCGATGATGTGTTGCCCGCGGATCATACCGCCGCCGCGCGGATGCGCGCCGCCTGTCCGATCGCCATCGCGAGAATAGCGCAAGCGAACCTCGCGCGAGCCAACCGCTACTACCCCAACGCACAAAACCCCGGCGGCCATAGGCCACCGGGGTTCGCTGCGCCCCGTTTGCCGGGGGCGATCCGACTGGCGCCGGCACCCGATCGGGGGCCGGTGCCGGCGCCGGGATCGGATTACTGAAGCAGCTTCAGCACGCCCTGCTGGCTCTGGTTCGCCTGGCTCAGCATCGCAGTCGACGCCTGGCTCAGGATCTGCGCCTTGGCGAGCGCCTGAGTCTCGGCCGAGAAATCGGCGTCCTCGATGCGGCTCTTAGCGTCCGACAGATTGGTCGAGTTCGACGTCATGGTGTTGACGGCGGACTGCAAACGGCTCTGCGAAGCGCCGAGCGTCGCACGCGCGATCGAAACAGCCTTCAGGCCTGCGTCGACATTCGTTAGAGTCGTTTCCGTTGCGGTAATGGACGCTGCAGCAGTGGCACCAACGACGCTGAGACCGGCCGTGCTCAAGTTGGTTACATCAACCTGCGGCTTCGCGATCAAAACCTTATCGCCGGCGTTAGCTCCGACCTGGATCGTAAAGCCCTCGGCTTCCGTACTTGCCGTTGCACCCTTGTTGAAGATCGGAGTGCCGTTGAATTTCGTATCGGTCATTACCGAGTTGATCTGCGTGGTCAGCTCGGTGACTTCTGCCTGGATGTTCGTGCGGTCATCCTGTGAATAGGTGCCGCTTTTGGCCTGCACGGCCAGCTCGCGAACGCGCTGAAGCATGTTGCTGACTTCGCCGAGTGCGCCTTCGGCCGTCTGCGCCAGAGCAATACCGTCATTGGCGTTGCGGATGCCCTGGTTCATGCCCTTGATCTGCGCAGTCATGGACGATGCGATCGCGAGACCCGCTGCGTCGTCCTTGGCCGAGTTGATGCGCTTGCCGGTCGAAAGGCGTTCCATCGCGGTCGACAGAGCAGCGTTGGCATTGGTCGACGCGGTCGCGGCGCGCAGCGACGAGATGTTGGTCCCGATAACAGTCATGATTAAGCTCCTTCATGCCGGCTACCCCGCCGCCCCCGTGGCGAAGGACCGAGCCGTCAGGATGGGTAACGGCCGCGCTTCTCCGGGCTTTAGAGAAAAAAATCCGCCCCTCGCGCACCGGCGTGGCGCGCTCCCGTACACGCGCGCGCGAACGCGCCCGGAAATAGTTTGCCGCGACGCGGCACGATTTAACCGCGCCTTTACCCTCAAGGCCGCATTCCCGAATCGTCACAGGGGGACTTCATGCGCTCGATCTTTCCATCCGCTGCCGTCACGGCGCGCAAATATGCGCTCGTCTCGTCCCTGCGTGCGCAAGGCTTCGGGATCGGATCGCTCGACACGGCACAGCCGGGCGCGAACGACCTGTTCCTCGTCGCCGAGGGCGAGGCCGTCGCCTACCCCGCGCGCACCGTCGTGATCGGTTCGGAAGGCCGCAGCGTCACCCCGTCGCGGAGCGGCGCGCCCGCGCGGATCGGCTTCGCCGCCGAGGATACCGCGGTCGGCAACGGCTTTGCCCGCGCGCTGATCGGCGGGCCCGACATGCCGACCGCCGCCGACCCCGAATCGCTCGCGCTGCTGGCGCTGGCCGAGCGCGTTGCCGCCGCCGACATCACCGTGCTGATCAACGGCCCGACCGGCACCGGCAAGGAAGTGCTGGCCCGCGCGATCCACAATGGTTCGCCGCGCAAGGCCGGCCCGTTCATCGCGATCAACTGCGCAGCACTTCCCGAATCGATGCTCGAGGCGATGCTGTTCGGCCACCAGAAGGGCGCGTTCACCGGCGCGTCGTCGGGCGGTGAGGGCTTTTTCCGCGCCGCGAACGGCGGCACGATCCTGCTCGACGAGATCGCCGAGATGCCGCTGACGCTGCAGGCGAAACTGCTCCGCGTGCTGCAGGAGCGCGAGGTCGTGCCGCTCGGCGCGACCGTGCCGCAGCCGATCGACGTCCGCGTCATCGCCTGCGCCAACCGCGACCTGCAGGGCGAGGTCGCTGCAGGCCGGTTCCGCGCCGATCTCTATTACCGTCTCGCGGTGTTCCCGCTCACCACCAAGTCGCTCGCCGAGCGGCCGCAGGATATCCCCGCGCTCGCCGCGACGATGATCCTGCGTCATGCCGGCAACCGCAACGTCATTCCCTGGCCGTCGCGCGCGGCGATCGAGGCGCTGATGCTGCACGACTGGCCGGGCAATGTCCGCGAGCTCGAGAACGTGATCCAGCGCGCGCTGCTGTTCTGCGGCGGCGACACGATCGAGGCGAGCCATATCCTGTTCGATCGCCCGGTGACGATGACCTTCGCCCCGCGCCCCGCGCCGGTCGTCGCGCCCATCGCCGAACCGCTCGTGCCCGTTGCCGAGACGCCCGCCGAACCGCAGACCGACACGCTGGGCACCATCGTCCAGATGAGCGAGTTCGCCGCGATCCGCGAGACGCTGAAGGCATGCGGCGGCAGCCGGATCGAGACCGCGCGCCGGCTCGGCATCTCGGAACGCACGCTGCGCTACCGCCTCGCCAAGGCGCGCGAACAGGGTGAGGACTTCGCCCGGGTGATGTCGGCATGAGCGGCGTCAGCGGAATCGGCGGCGGCGCGATGAGCGTCGACCGCGTCATGGCGCTGCGCTCGCAGATTCTCGAGCGCAACCAGGCGCTCGCGCGTGCCAGCCAGACCGGCCCGATGGTCGCGCCGACCGAGACGAAACCCGTCAGCTTCGGCGACACGATGGAAACCGCGCTGAAGAGCGTGAACGAGGGCCAGACCCAGGCCGCCAAGCTCAGCGAAAGCTATGAGCGCGGCGAGACCGTCGACATCGCCAAAGTGATGCTCGCGCGCCAGCAGGCGTCGGTCGGGTTCGAGGCGACGCTGCAGGTCCGCAACAAACTCCTGTCCGCCTACAAGGACATCATGAGCATGCCGGTGTAATGATATGAGCACTGCCCTCATCCCCGCTTCGTCGGCCAATGGCCTCCCCGAGAAATTCGCCAACCCGCTCAAACAGATAAAGTCCGCCTTCGCGCAGCCCGCGGTACGTCGCTCGCTGCCGATGGTGCTGATGATCGGCCTGATCGCCGCTGCCGCGCTCGCGTGGATGACGCTGTCCTCGCCGACGCAGAAGACGCTGTTCACCAACCTGCCCGATGCCGACAAGGCCGCGGTCACCTCCGCGCTGACGACCGCGAACATCAAGAGCCGGATCGACGATTCGACGGGCTCACTGACGGTTGCCGAGGAGGATTACTCGCGCGCACGGATGCTGCTCGCGGGCCAGGGCCTGCCCAAGGCGGCACCCGGTGGTTACGCGATCCTCGACCAGCTGCCGATGGGCGTCAGCCGCGCGGTGGAAGGCGAACGCCTGCGTCAGGCGCGCGAATCCGAGCTCGCCCGGTCGATCGAGGAGATCGACGCGGTCGCCGAGGCGCGCGTGCATCTCGCGACGCCCGAAGCCTCGGTGTTCGTCCGCGACAATGCCGCGCCCTCGGCCTCGGTGATCCTGAAACTGCAGGGCGGCCGATCTTTGAGCGACGCACAGGTCGCCTCGATCATCAACCTCGTCGCATCGTCGGTACCCGGCATGAAGCCCGATTCGGTGACGATCGTCGACCAGATGGGCGCGCTGCTGACCAAGCCCGGCGGAGTCGACGGCGTCGGTGCGGCGGGCGACAAGCGGATCGAGATCCAGCGTCGCGTCGAGGACAAGTACCGCACCCAGCTCATCCAGCTGCTGACCCCGCTGGTGGGGGCCGGCAACTTCACCGCCGAAGTCCAGGCCGACGTCAATCTGGACGAGACCCAGGCGACGCGCGAAAGCTATGACAAGCAGGGCGTGCTGCGCGCCGAGACGGGCAACTGGACCGGCAACCAGAAGGACGGCGCGGCGACACCGGGGGGCATCCCCGGCGCGCTCAGCAACACGCCGCCCGCCGCCAGCACGCTCCAGGCACCGCAGCCCGCGACCGGCAATCCCGGCATGCCGCAGCCCGTCGCCGGCGGCCCCACCCCCGACGCGATGAAGCAGTCCGACCAGTATCAGCGCGCCTATGACCTGGGCCGCGAGGTGTCGGTGACCCGCGCCACCCCGGGCAGCGTCAAGCGCCTGTCGGTCGCGGTACTGTTGCGCGATCCCGACAAGACGCGCCGCACCGCGATGGAGATCAACCAGATCACCGACCTGGTGAAGAGCGCGGTCGGCTTCGACCAGACGCGCAACGATAATGTGACGGTGATCAGCCGCAAGTTCGCCGGCGCCGATGCCGCCGCCGATACCGGCCCCGCCTGGTACGACAATGCATGGCTGCCGGTACTCGCGCGCAACGCAACCGCGATCGTCATCGCGCTGCTCGTCCTGCTGCTCGGCGTGCGGCCCATCGCCAAGGCGCTGATGAAGAAGCGCGAGGACGCGACGCCGCGGCCCGCCTTCGGCCAGACGATCGAGGGTGCCGAGGGCGAGGGCGCCGAAGCCCTGACCGGTCCGGTCGTCGTCCCCCCGGTCAGCCTCGACCAGCTCGAAAGCTCGCGCGGCTATGACGAGCGGGTCGGCGCGGTCCGCGGCTTCACCCGCGACAATCCGACCCGCGCCGCGCTCGCCGTGCGCGACATGATCAAGGCGGACGCACGCTGATGGAGGGCTTGCGCACCTATACCGGCGTGGAACGTGCCGCCGTGCTGATGATGCTGGTGGGCGAGGACGAGGCCGCCGCGATCCTTCAGAAGCTTGACCCGGAGGAGGTTCGTCAGCTTGGCGCGGCGATGTTCAAGGTTGCCGATGTCTCCGAGCAGGAGGTCGAGACGGTGCTCGACGATTTCGTCGACCGCGCACGCGAGCGCACGACGATCGGCTTCGACCCCCGTCCCAAGATCGAGGCGGTGATGAACCGCGCACTCGGCCGCGAAAAGGCCGAGAGCGTCCTCGCGCGGATCACCCCGGCCGAGGCGGCGTGCGAACTCGAACTGCTCGACTGGCTCGATGCGAGCGAGATCGCTGCGATGATCGAGAAGGAGCATCCGCAGATCGCCGCGGTGCTGATCGCCAATCTCGACGCGTCGGTCGGCGGCCAGGTGCTCGAACTGATGCCCGATGCGGTCCAGCCCGACATCCTCCACCGCATCGCCCGGCTCGGGCCGATCACGCCCGAGGCGGTCGACACGCTGCGCACGCTGCTCGCCAACCGCACCGGCACCGGGTCGAGCGGCCAGGGCGTGACGCTGGGCGGCACGCGCGAGGCGGCCAAGATCCTGTCGGGCGCGCGCAAGGCGACCGAACAGCGCGTCATGCCCAAATTGTTCAAAATCGACCGCGACGTCGCCAAGGCGATCGAGGAGGCGATGTTCGTGTTCGACAACCTGCTCGAGCTCGACGACAAGAATCTGGGCACGCTGATCCGCAACGTCGATGGCGAGATCCTCACCAAGGCGCTGAAGGGCGTCGACGAGGCGGTGCGCAACCGCTTCCTCGGCTGCATGTCGGCGCGCGCCGCCGACGGCATTCGCGACGAGATGGAGTCGCGCGGACCGATGCGGCTCGCCGAGGTGCTCGAGGCGCAGAAGGCGATGATCGCGACCGCACGCGGGCTCGCCAAGGACGGCACGATCATGATGGGCGGAGGCGAGGACGATTATGTCTAAGTTTGTCGGGGCATCCGGTTTCGTCGCGGGTTTCGCCGCGCGCCACGACACCGCGGCGCAGCTGCTCGCGCACGCCTTCGCGCCGCCGATGGGCTTTGCCGCTGCCGATATCCGCGATCGTGTCGCCGCCGCACCGCGCCGGGCGACCGGGTTCGCGCCGCAGGGCGCCACGCCCACGCCGCCCCCGAGCGCGCCGACTCCGGGGCCGAAGCATTTCAGTCCCGCCGACAAGGACAGCAATCCGACCGAAGGCTGGGATCCGCTCGATCCCGCCAGCGAGACCGAGAGCTTCCTTGATCCGCTCGCCGCCGCGCATGCCGCAGGCTATGCCGAGGGCCTCGCCGCCGCAGCCGCGGTGGCACAGGGGAATGCCGCGCGTGACCAGGCGCTGCTCGCCTCGCTCGCCGCCGCGCTCGCCACCGACCGGCTCGACCGCGACCGGGTCGCGACGCAGCTTCGTCAGACCGTCCTGCTGCTGGTCGGCAAGCTGGTCGGCGAGATCGGCATCTCGCCCGATCTGCTCGCTGGGCGGATCGAATCCGCGACCGAACTGCTCGCCGATTCCGCCGAGGCCGCGTTGCTGCGCCTGCATCCCGACGACGTCGCGCTGATCGAAGGCACGCTGCCCAAGTCGATCTTTGCCGCCGGCGACCCCAATGTCGCCCGCGGCAGCTTCGTGCTCGAAAGCGCGTCGACGATCGTCGAGGACGGCCCTGCCATGTGGCTCGACCAGCTCGCCAGCGCGATCGACCGCGTCGCGGTGCCCGCGAAAGCCGCCTGAGTGCTGAACCGCTTCACCGCCGATTATCTCGAAACGCTCGGCAACGCCGATTTCGTCGCGGCCCCCAGGGTGTCGGGCCGGCTCGCCTCGTTCGACGGGCTGCTGATGGAGGCGGTCGGGCTGACCCTGCCCGTCGGCACCGTGTGCAAGGTCGGCGAGGGCAGCGCGAGCGTCGAGGCGGAGGTGATCGGCTTTCGTAACGGGCGTACGCTGATGATGAATCTCGGTGGTCCCGCCGCGCTCCTGCCGCGTGCGCCGGTCAAGCCGATCGGTCCTCCGGGCGAGGCCGAGGTCGGCGCCGCACTGCTCGGTCGCGTCGTCGACGGCGCGGGCAAGCCGATCGACGGCCTCGGTCCGATCCGCGGGGCCGGCCGCTGGCCGCTCGCGGGCAAGCTCCAGTCGCCGCTCGACCGTGGCCGCGTGCTTCAGCCGATGGACGTGGGCGTGCGCGCGATCAACGGCCTGCTGACGATCGGCCAGGGTCAGCGCGTCGGCATCATGGCGGGGTCGGGCGTCGGCAAGTCGGTGCTGCTCGGCATGATCGTCCGCGCCGCGCAGGCCGACGTGATCGTCATCGGGCTGATCGGCGAGCGCAGCCGCGAGGTCGCCGACTTTCTTGAGACCAAGGTCGCCGGCGCCGCCCGCGCACGCTCGGTCGTCGTCGCGGTGCCCGCCAATCACTCGCCCGTGCTCCGCATCCGCGGCGCGCTGCGCGCCACCGCGATCGCCGAAGGGTTTCGCGACGAGGGCAAGAAGGTCCTGCTGATCATGGATTCGCTGACCCGCGTCGCGCATGCCGGCCGCGAGATCGGCCTCGCGCTCGGCGAACCCGCCTCCGCACGCGGCTATCCGCCGTCCGCCATCGCGATGCTGCCGAACCTGATCGAGCGCGCGGGCGTCGACGTCCATACCGGCGGGTCGATCACCGCGATCTATACCGTACTGGCGGACGGCGATGACGGCAACGACCCGGTCGTCGATTCGGCGCGCTCGATCCTCGACGGGCATATCGTGCTGAGCCGCCAGCTGGCCGAGCGCGGCGTGTATCCCGCTATCGACATCGGCCCGTCGGTCAGCCGCGTGATGACCGACATCGCCGATGCGCCGCATGTCCGGGCCGCGCGCGTACTGCGCCGCAATCTGGCGACCTATGAGGAAAATCGCGACCTCGTGCTGATGGGCGCCTATCGTGCGGGCGCCGACCCCGCGATCGACAATGCGATCGCCTGCCACGGCGCGATCATGGAGTATATCCGCCAGGATTCGGACGAGAAGGTGTCGCTGGCGGATTCGGTGGCCGAGCTGGTCGGTGTCTTCGGTGGCTGACGCCCGCGCCAAGACGCTGGCACGGATCCACCGCGTCCGGACCTTGCAGCTCGGCCTGACCCGCGCCGACGAAGCCCGCGCGCACGACAAGGCCGCCAGCGAACAGGCGCTGTCCACCCGGATTTCCGGCCTGGCCGCCGCCGTCGCTCCCGTGGAACAGACGGCGGTCGCGGTCTCGCTGGGGGCGTCGGCGCATTACCGCGAACGCCTGCAACAGTCCGCCGACGCCGCGGTCGAGCGCGTCCGGTCGGCGGAATATCAGGTCGCGCGTGCCACCGATGCGACCCGCGCCGCACAGCGCGACCAGAGCGCGGTCGAAAAGCTCATCGCGCGTGCGCAGGCCGATGCGGTCATCCGGGAGCTGCGCGCGCTCGAGGAGGCACCGGCCTGCAGGAAGAACCGGCACGATCCTTGCTGAGTACGGGCTGACACCGCCCTATTCGAGAGATTGCATGATCCTGCCCGCGCTCGCCTCCCCTCCTGGCCTCGCCCTTACGGCCGCGCCACGCGTGGCGGGCGGTGAGTCCGCGGGTGATTTCGGCGGCACGCTGGCCGCGCTGCTGGACACCGGGCTGGTGGCCGACGTCGCACCGGCCGATATCACCACCCGGCAACCGGCCGTCATCGGCGGCAAGCCCTTGCCGGATGCCGCCGCCCAGGCCGAAACACTGCCGTTCTGGTCGCCGGGCGTCGCCTTCGTCCAGGTGCCGGTCGCGGCAACAGCGGACATTAAAACCGACGTACCGGCGGCCGCAGCGGCGGCCGCGCTGACGCCGGTCGCATTGGGCACGTCCGCGCTCACGCCGGCGAAATCGCCGCTTGCGTCGTCGCTGGTCGGCGGAGGCGGCGAGGTGCCGATCGAAGGCCCGGACCCGGCACCGGTCGAAAACCGGCTTCCGCCGCCGTCGGAGCGCGTCATCCGGATCGGCCTGCGCGGCACCGAACGTCCGACCACGGCGAAACGTCCGCGCGATTCCGACGCCACCGACGACACACCGACAGAACAGGCGACGATCCCCGGGGCAGCCCCGACCGCCGTGCCGGTCGTGACCGATGCCCCCCAAGCCCTGCCGCCCGCCGCACCGCAGGCAACGCTGCCCGAAGCTGGTATCGGCACGGCAACGTTGGCGGGAGACGCGTTCGCCAGGTCGAACATGCCCGGCGCGCGACAGGCTCCCCCTCTCTCGACGATGCCAGAGCCGCTACCCGCCGCTGCGTTTGCGCGCGACGCTGGAAGGAAGCCTCCTGCCCTTCAGTCCGGGATCGCCCCGCCAGCGACGGCGGATACGCCCGCCGTCGATGAGACGCCAAGCAGCAATGCCCCGCCGCCGCCTTCCGGCGCACGCCCGGCATTTGCCGCGGCTTCCGATTTCCAGGTCGCCGCCGCGATCCTGTCGGGCACCCGCCCGGTCGCGCTTTCCGACACCCCCAGCCTGCCAGCAGGGGAAGCGTTGCCGCCGCCCGCCTCTTTCAATGGCACGGTCATGCCCTTGCCGGCACCGGGCGCGCCGGCTCAGGCTCCGGCACTGCCGCCCGCAGTTGCCGCGGACTCCGCCAGCGCCGACACGCCGCCACCGCGATGGTCGTCACGCGACGGCGCACCACCCGTGACCCTCGTCGTGCAGCAGCCGCCCGCCGCCGCCACACAGCCGCAACCCGGCACCGTTGCCTCCGCCGCGCAGGTCTTCGGCGCCGCGATCCAGGCGGCGGCGCAGCGCCGTGACGAGCCCCGCCTACGGGACGACACGACGCTGCTCGCCCCGCTCGCCGCCGCCGGCACCGTTCACGCACTTGCCCCGACCGTGGACGTACAAGCGCCGCTCGACATGCGCCAAGACCGTTGGCCAACTGCGATGATCGAGCGGATCGATATTCTGCGCGATGCGGCCAACACGACCGACACGCGGATCCGCCTGATCCCCGATGCACTCGGCACGATCGACGTCTCGGTCCGCAAGGACGGCGATACGCTGCATGTGCATTTCGCCGCCGAACAGGCCGCCACGCGCACGCTGTTGCAGGACGCGCAGCCGCGGCTGGCCGAACTCGCCGATGCGCGCGGGATAAAGCTGACGCAGAGCAACGTCGATACCGGCGCCGGCCAGCAGCAGCAGCAGCAGCGCGCTGCGACGCCGCACCAGCCTTCGGCGCCTGCGCGTGCCCGCGCCGGAACCGCGACCGCCGCCGATACCGATTTTACCGACACCCGACTCGCCTGACCCGAAGGACTGCCTAGATGAGCGACAAGACCGAAGCCCCCGTGCCCAAGAAGAAGGGGAAGATGGGCAAGATGATCATCGGCGGCGTCGCGCTGCTCGTCCTGGTAGGCGGCGGCGTCGGGGCTGGCGTCTATGCCTCGAGCGCGGGGCTGATCGGCGGCGGCCATGCCGCGGCCGATGACGGCAAGCCCAAGCTCATTCCGAAAAGCGAGCAGAAGTCCGCCGGGGCCGAAGGGGACGGCGAAGGCGGCGGGCATGGCGGCGGCGAGGATGCCGCACCCGAGAATCACGGCATGGCGCCGCCTGCGGGCGAGGGCGGCGACCGCTATGCGTCGACCTATTATGCGCTGGAGAAGGAATTTACCGCCAACCTCCAGGACAGCGCGCATTTCATCCAGGTCGGCGTCGCCGTCTCGACGCCCTATGACAACAGCGTCATCGACCATCTCAAGACCAACGAGATCGCGGTCCGCTCCGCGATCCTGATGGCGCTCGGCGAGGCGACCGAAGACGAGGTGTTTACCGCGCAAGGCAAGCGCAAATTGCAGGGCGAACTGGCCAAGGCGATCAACGCGACGCTCAAGCAGAAGGAAGGTTTCGGGGGGATCGGTAACGTTTACTTTACCAGTTTCGTCGTTCAGTGAGGCATGGTTAACGCCCCCCCAGAAAAGACGATGCGCGAGCGGCGCGAGCGCGATCGTCCCCAGGCGGCCCATTCGGGCATGCTGGGGTCGGCCAAGCTCAATCCCTTCGGTGACCTCCACACGCTGCAGCATCTGTCCGCCCGGTTCGCGCGGACGTTGCGCGGCGTGTTCGAGCCGATGCTGCGCCAGGAAGTGCGCAGCTGGGCCGAGCCACTCGTCGTCCAGCGTTTTGCCGACTACCGGGCGGAGCGCGGCGACGGGCTGATCGCCTGGCTGCCGATGGTGATGACGCCGGGCGCCGCGCAGGCGCTGTGCGTGATGGACGGGCGATTCATCCTCGAGCTGCTCGACCTGTTCTTCGGCGGAACGGGCGCGGTACCACCGGTGCTGCCGGCCGAATTCTCGCCCGCGGGCGAAGCGATGATCGCGCGGATCGGCCAGCTGATCGCGACCCCGCTCAAGACCGCGTGGGAGCCGATGGCGCGGTTCGAGTTCCAGCCGACCCGTGTCGAGGTGAACCCGGCGATGATCGCCGAGCTCGACGGCGAGGATGCGATGATCGTCACCCGCTTCGGGCTGGCGACGGGGGCGGGCAAGCCGGTCTTTCTCGACCTCGTCTATCCGGTCACCGCGCTCAAGCCGCACGCGCCGTCGCTCACCACCAAGGTGCTCGGCAAGACCGCCGAGCCCGATCCGGCCTGGCGCAACGAGCTGACCCGCGCGGCGATGAACATCCGCTTCCCGATCCGCTCGGTGCTCGCCGAACCCGTCGTGTCGCTGCAGATGCTGATGGACCTGAAACCCGGCGACGTGATCCCGATCACGATCTCGGGCGACGTCCCCGTGATGGTCGGTAACGACCGGCTTGGCTGCGGCACGGTCGGCACGTCCAACGGCTTCGCCGCCATCCAGCTCACCTCCATTACCCGTATCGACGAAGGATTCGCAGCATGACCGACATGGCCGGTACTTTTCCGGTCGACGCCGCCGTGGCCGCCAATTTCAGGCTGCTACAGGACGTCGACGTCAAGCTGACCGTCGAAATCGGCTCGACCAGCCTGACGCTGCGCGAACTGCTCGCGCTGAGCGAAAGCAGCGTGATCGAGCTCGATCGCCAGGCCAACGAGCTGCTCGACGTGTTCGTCAACGGCACGCTGATCGGCCGCGGCGAGGTCGTCACCGTCGGGGAGCGGTTTGGGGTGCGGATGACCGAGCTGGTCAGCCCCGACAAGTCGCTCGCGGCGCGCGGCTGATCCGATGCTCTGGTCCTATATCCTGAAACTCGTCATCCTCCTGCCGCTCGTCTGCGGGCTGATGGTCGGCTGTCTGCTGCTGTGGCGCAAGTTCGAGAGCCGCATGCCCGGCAAGCCCACGTCGCGGCTGATTGGCGTCAAGGAAACGATGATGATCTCGCCGGGCCTGCGCCTCGCGGTGATCGATTTCGAGGGCCGGCGTCTGCTCGTCTCGGTCGGTCGCGGCGGCGTGCACCTGATCGACAAGGTCGACGCATGAGCCTGATCGTTACGCGCAAGGGGTCGGGCCCGGCGCTGATTACCGCTGTAGAGGTCAGGACGCAGTCGCGTGGCGCTGCGTGGCTGTGGGTCGGCCTCGCGCTGCTGGTCGCCCTGTTCCTCGCCATGCCGGCCTTCGCGCAGGCCGTCCCCGCCCCCGCCAGCCCGGCGGTCGGCGACGCGGTCGACCGCGCGCTCGGCCAGCTCGGTGGCCAGGCAGCGGGCAATAGCGGGCAGAGCGGCTCGCTGTCGCTGTCGCTGCAGGTCCTCATCATCATGGGGCTGCTCACGGTCCTGCCGGGCATCCTGCTGATGATGACCAGCTTCACGCGGATCATCATCGTGCTGGCAATCCTGCGCCAGGCGCTCGGCCTGCAGCAAACGCCGCCCAACCAAGTGCTGCTCGGCCTGTCGCTGTTCCTCAGCTTCTTCATCATGGCGCCGACGATCACCCAAATCAACACGACCGCGATCCAGCCCTATGCCGCCGGCCAGCTCGCGGGCACGCAGATGATCACCACCGCGGGCGTCCCGCTCCACGCGTTCATGGTCAAGCAGACGCGGATCAAGGACGTCACGATGTTCGCCGAGATGGCGAAGTCGGGCCCCTATGCCTCGCCGCGCGACATCCCCTTCTCGGTCCTGCTGCCGGCGTTCGTCACCTCGGAGCTCAAGACCGCGTTCCAGATCGGCTTCCTGATCTTCCTGCCGTTCATCGTCATCGACCTCGTCGTCGCGACCGTGCTGATGTCGCTCGGCATGGCGATGCTGTCGCCGACGATCATCTCGATGCCGTTCAAGCTGCTGCTGTTCGTGCTCGTCGACGGCTGGGCGCTGACAATGGGCAGCCTCGCCAACTCGTTCGCGACCTGACCCGGTGGATGCACCCACACTCCCGTTCGTGCCGAGCGCAGTCGAAGCACATGAGTCCCAGGCCCTTGGACGTCAGCTCGAACGCCTGCCTTCCAGGCAGTCGATGGGCTCAGGGCGAACGGAAGCATCATAAGCCATGGACGCGCAATATTTCCTGACCATCGCCAACCAGACGATGTGGGTGCTGGCGCTCGCCAGCGCGCCGATCCTGATCCCGGCGCTGCTGGCCGGGCTGATCCTCGGCATGATCCAGGCGGCGACATCGATCAACGAACAGACGCTGTCGTTCGTGCCGAAGCTGCTCGTCGTCGCGGTGTCGATCATGATCTTCGGCAGCCTGATCCTCGGGCTGCTGAGCGACTTCACCGTCAGCATCTTCGAACGCATCCCCGATCTGGTGAAATAGGCAGGTGCTCGGCTTCGGCCTCTCAATCGAGCCGCAGCTCTGGGCACTGATGTTCGTCATGGTGCGGATCGGCGCGACGTTCATCGCCGCGCCGGTGTTCGGCAACGTGTCGGTACCCGTCACCGTGCGCGTCACGCTGTCGGGCGCAATCGGCTTCCTCGTGCTCGCCGCGCACCCGGTCCAGCCGCCACAGCAGATCTTCGCGACGGCGACCGTGCTCGCGGTCGCCGCCGAGGCGCTGGTCGGGCTCGCGCTCGGCTTCGTGCTGCAGATCGCGTTTGCCGCGCCGGTGATCGCCGCCGAGATCATCGGCGGGTCGATGGGCCTCGGCTTCGCCTCGTCGGTCGATCCGCAGAACGGCCGGTCGAGCCCCGCGCTCGGCCAGTTCTTCTCGATCATGCTGACCTTGCTGTTCCTGTCGATGGACGGCCATCTCGTGCTCGTCGAGATGCTCGTCAAAAGCTATGACGTGATGCCGCCCGGCGCCGCATGGCTCGGCGTCGACCGGCTGCGGGGGATCGCGTTCTTCGGCGGCTATGCGTTTCTCGCCGGGCTGCTGCTCGCGCTGCCGGTCGGCTTCCTGCTGCTGTGCCTCAACATCGTCGTCGGCATGATCAGCCGCGCCGCACCCGCGCTCAACCTGTTCTCGGTCGGCCTGCCTGCGAGCCTCGCGGTCGGCGTCGTCGCGCTCGCGGTCGGCTTCCCGGCGATGGGCGACTATATGGTCGTGATCATCCGCGAAGGCCTCGAAGCCACGCAGAGCCTGGTGCTCGGCTGATGGCGGACGAATTCGGCGAAAAGACAGAAGCCCCGACCGACAAGCGCAAGAAGGACGCGGTCGAGAAGGGCGACATCCTTCGATCGCGCGACTTTGCCACCGCGCTCAGCATGCTCGCGGGCGTCGCCTGGCTGATCTATGCCGGCCCCTCGCTGATCGCCGCGTGCAAGGCGGTGATGGCGTCGAGCTTCCAGTTCGGGCGCGCGGACGTCGAGGATTTCTCGCCCTGGCGCCCGCTCCAGGAAGCGGGGTGGAAGCTTGCGCCGTCGCTGGTCACGCTGTTCGTCGTCAGCCTCGTCGCCGCGGTGCTCAGCCAGGCGGGGCTTGGCTCGCTCGGCTTCAACGGCAAGCTGCTCGCGCCCAAGTTCACGCGCATCAACCCCACCTCGGGTCTCAAGCGGATCTTCGGCCCGACCGGATGGATCGAGCTCGGCAAGTCGCTGCTGAAGGTCGCGCTGCTCGGCACGATCGGCGGCTGGATGCTGTGGCAGGCATCGCACACGACGATGGGGCTCGCCTCGTCCGCCGATCTCAACCAGGCGCTGACGACGCTCGGCGGGACGTTCTCGTCGATCCTGATCGCGATGGCGTTCGGGCTCGTCGCGATCGCCGGGATCGACGTGCCGATCCAGATCATCCGCCGCCTCGGCAAGATGCGCATGTCGAAACAGGAGGTGAAGGACGAGCACAAGGACAATGAGGGCAATGCCGAGGCCAAGGGTCAGCAGCGCGCCAAGATGCGTGCGATGGCAAGCGGCAACATGCGCAAGGCGGTCGGCGAGGCGCATGTCATCCTGACCAACCCGACGCATTTCGCGGTCGCGCTGCGCTATGATCGCGGCAAGGACCAAGTGCCCGTCGTCGTCGCCAAGGGCCGCGGCGCGACCGCGCTGGCGATCCGCGAACTCGCCGCGGAGACCCGCGTACCCGTGCTCGAATATCCGCTGCTCGCGCGTGCCGTCTATTATACGAGCAAGGAGAACCAGGAGGTTCGCGACGACCTGTACATGGCGATCGCGACCGTCCTCGCCTTCGTCTTCGGGCTGAACGCGGCGGCGGGCGGCACGCCGATGCCGCAGCCCGCGATCACCGTGCCGGTCGATGCGCGGTTCGACGAAAACGGCGTGAAACTTCCCTAAAGATCCGGCGGCCGCGGTCGTTATTCCATTCGAGCGCGCAAGGATTCCGGCATGGCAATTTCGACGACGAGCAGCACCGCGACGCCAACCCCGGCGGCCACGCCGACGCCGACCGCGGCGAGCGTGACGAAGAACGCGGCGCAGTCGCTGCTGACCTCGCTCAATGCCGGCTCGGGGATCGACACCGCAAGCCTGGTGCCCTCGCTGGTCGAGGCGCAGTTCGCGGCCAAGACTGCGCAGCTGACCGCCAAGTCGAAGACGATCACCACGCAGATCTCGGGGCTCGCATCGCTGAAGAGCGCGATCTCGGGCTTCTCGACCGCCTATGCCGCGCTGGTGAAGGGCGGCACGCTGACCAGCCAGCCGACCAGCTCCAATACCGCCGCGCTCGGCGTCAGCGCGCTGGCGGGCGCGAAGGTCTCGGGGCTGTCGTCGACCATCTCGGTCAACCAGCTCGCCGGCGCGCAGACGATCCGCACCACCGCCGCGGTCGCCGATCGCACCGCGGTGATCGGCTCAGGCAGCTTCACGCTCAATTTCGGCACCGCCACCTATGACGCGGCGGGGACGACGATGACCGGCTTCACCGCAGGCGGTGGCACCGCGGTGACGATCGACGTCACCGACGCCAGCCTCGACGGGATCGCTGCGGCGATCAACGCGAAGGGCGCAGGCATCACCGCCTCGGTCGTGACCGATTCGAACGGCAGCGCCTATCTGTCGATGAAGGGCGCGACCGGCGCTTCACAGGCGTTCACGCTGAACGCGACGACGGACACGAGGGGCAAGCTGGCCGCCTATAATGTCGGGCCCGGCGCGACCAACACCAGCGTCACGGCGACGGCGCAGAATGCCAAGCTGACCGTCGACGGGATCGCGGTCGAGCGCGCGAGCAACACGATCAACAACCTGGTGACGGGCGTCAAACTGCAGCTCAACGCCGTGTCCACCGGCCCGGTCACGCTGGGCAGCACGACGCCGACCAGCGCGCTGTCGCAGGCGGTATCCGACGTCGTCGAGACCTATAACCAGGTCATGGCAACGCTGACCGAGCAGACCGACCCGGTGACCGGCGTGCTGCGCGCGGACCCGGCGGCAAAGACACTGTTGTCGTCGCTCAAGGCGCTGACGCTGGCGCCGCTGTCGGGCGACACCGGTGGCGGCAGCCCGACGACGCTCGCGCAGATCGGCGTCGCGACCAATCGTGACGGCACGTTGCGCGTCGATGCCGCCGCGCTGTCGAACGCGATGTTGACCAATTCGACCGCGATCGAGACGATGCTGAACGGCTCGGCGGACGGCAAGACGGGGCTTGGCGCGGTGCTGAACGCGATCACGACCAGCGCGACCAACACGACGTTCGGGCTCGGCGCCTCGCAGACGCGCTACACCGCCGCGCAATCCGCGATCGCCGATGCCGAGGCCAAGATCGCGGATCAGTCCGCGGCGATGACCACCCGCCTGACGCAGCAATTCTCGAGCATGAATTCGCGCGTGTCGTCGTACAAGTCGATCCAGAGCTTCCTCACCAACCAGATCGCCGCCTGGAACAAGAGCGACTCGTGATGTACGCAACCACCCTCACGCGCGACCCGTTCGCCACCTATCGCCAGATCGACGCGGTCGGCCGCACCACGACCGACGGCCCGGGCCTCGTCCAGCTGCTCTACAAGGAACTCGTCGCGGCGCTGCGTGCCGCCGCCTGGGCCTCCGACAATCGCCAATATGCGACCAAGAGCGACCGCGTGACCCGCGCGACCGCGATCCTGTTCGCGCTCGAAGCGGGGCTCGATTTCGACCGCGGCGGCGCGGTGTCGGAAACGCTCGCGCGGCTCTATGCAGGCGCGCGCCGGACGATCGTCGACGCATCGGTCGGCCAGGACGGCTCGATCTTCCGCACCACCGCGGACACGCTCGACGAGATCGCGCAGGCCTGGCGCACCGCCAGCGCGGCCTGAGCCGCTACCGTTCGAACCAGTGCCGCTGGACGAAGTAGATCACGATACCCAGCGCGATCACCAGGCAGCCGCCCGCGATCGCATCGAACGCCCAGGGCTCCTCGGCAAAGGGCAGCCCTTTCACGTTCATCCCGTACAGCCCGGTCAGGAACGTCAGCGGCAGGAACACCATCGCCGCGACCGAGATGATCAGCGAGCGATTGTCGATCTGTTCCGCGCGCAGGTCGGTCAGCGCCTCGTGCGTCAGCGCGGATCGCTCGCGGATCGATTCGAGCTCCTCGGCCATTCGCGCCGCGCGGTCCGCCGCCGCCGCCAGATGCAGCCGGTCGTCGTCGCGCAGCCAGTCGCCGGGCAACGCAGCCAGTTTCTCGAGCGCGGCACGCTGCGGATTGAGAAACCGGCGATAGCTGATCGCCGCCACGCGGACCTCACTGACGGTGCGGCGCAGGGCGAAGACATGCTTGGCGTCGAGGCGCTCCTCGCAATCGTCGAGCTCGTCGCCCAGCGCCGCCACCTCGGGGTCAAGATCGGTGGTGATCGCGGTCGCGAACGCGGTGATCAGGTCGCCGGGATCGCGCACCCGCCCCGCCTCGACCTCTTTTTCAACCAGCGGGATCGCGACCAGCGGCTTGCGCGTCAGCGAATAGACGCGTCCCTTGACCACCCAGATGCGCAGCGACGCGAGCAGGTCGGACGAATCCATCTCCTCGTTCGTCCGCCCGCGCAGGTTGAGGAACGCCCCCTCGCCGACTGCCTCGCAACGCGGCCGCGTCTCGGTCGCGGTCAGTGCGTCGATCACATAGGATTCGAGCCCGGCCTCGTCGCGAAGCCAGGCCTGCGCCTCGTCCTCGGTGGTCGACAGATGCACCCAGACCAGATCGCCGCTCGCGGCCGGCGCCGCCTCGACCGCGAGCCGCGACGCGACTCCGTCAGCGACCTTGAACCCGAACCCGCTCACGCGCGCATCGCCACATCGACAACCAGCCCCGAACCCTGCGCATCGGGCGGCGCATCGCACGGGATCCGTGCCGCATCCGCGCGCGCGCGATCGAGGATCGCCGGGGGCACGTCGCTGCGGTGATAGACCCGGTCGGCGCTGGCAAGTGCCCGCGCCTGCCGCAATGTCAGATCGTCGGGGTCACGCGATGCGAGCGTCATCCGCACGATCGCCCCGTCCTGCACCGATCCCCGGTCGAGCCAGCCGGCCACGTCGCGCGACGGTCCGAGCGGATCGAGCACGCCCCCCGGCGCAAGCGCATCGGCCAGCGCACGCCGTCTCGCACCGCCATCGGGGAAGCGCGTACGCATCGCGCCCCGCGCGCGCTGCAGTGCGCTTGCCAGCCCGCCCAGATCCGCCGGCACCAGCGCCTCGAGCCGCTGCCGCAATGCCGCCGCCAGCCCGGCCGACGCGCCGCCGGTCCCGATCGCGATCAGCACCGGCTCGCGGTCGACGATCGCGGGCAGCGTGAAGTCGCAATGCTCGGACCGGTCGACCGCATTGACGAGCACACCGCGCGCCTTGAGCCGCGCGACCGCCTCGAGCGCCTCCGCCTCGTCGTCGATCGCGACGATCGCCAGCGCGGCCATGGCGGCCTCATCGGTGACGACGTGCGCGCCGGCGCGGTCGAGCAGCCGGCGTTTCGCATCCGCCGCCTCGCCCTCGCCCAGCAGGATGACCGGGCGACCCGCCAGCCGCACGAACAGCGGCAGGCTGTGCAGGCTCACCGCTTGAGCCATTCGGGAACGCGCTCGGCGGCCAGGATCGTCTCGGGCTCGATCCGGTCGGCGACCACCGCGAACCGGTCGCCATCGACCAGCACCTCGGGCACCAATGCGCGGCTGTTATAGGTCGACGCCATCGTCGCGCCGTACGCGCCCGCGGTGCGGAACACGCCCAGATCGCCCGACTTCACGACGTCGATGTCACGCCCCATCGCAAAGGTGTCGCCGGTCTCGCACACCGGCCCGGCGATGTTCGCGGTCATCCGCTCGCCGCCCGGCTCGACCGCGACGAAGTCGTGATAGGCATCGTACATCGCGACGCGCGCGAGGTCGTTCATCGCCGCATCGACGATCACATAGGGGTTGGTGACCCCCGGCTTCACCCAGATGACCTTGGTCAGCAGCACGCCGGCATTCCCTGCGATCACGCGCCCCGGCTCGAACATCAGCTCGACGTCCCAGCCGGCGGTCGCACGTGCGACCATCGCGCCATAGTCGGCCGGGCTCGGCAGCACGTCGTCGGGCTTGTACGGTACGCCGAGACCGCCGCCCAGATCGACCCGGCTGATGACGTGCCCCGCCGCGCGCAGTTCGGCGACGAGTTCGCCGATCCGCGCATAGGCCGCCTCGAGCGGGGCGAGATCGGCGAGCTGGCTGCCGATATGGATCGCCACCCCGCGCAGGTCGAGCCCGTCATGCCGGGCCAGCCGATCGAACATCGCCGGTGCCTGGTCGATCGGCACGCCGAACTTGTTCTCCTTGCGCCCGGTCGAAATCTTGGCGTGCGTGCCCGCATCGACATCGGGGTTCACGCGCAGCACCGCCGGTGCACGAATACCGCGATCGCGGGCGAGTGCGGCAAGCACCTCGCCCTCCTCCTCGAGCTCGAGGTTGAACTGGCCGATCCCGGCATCGAGCGCGCGGGCGAGCTCGTCGCGGGTCTTGCCGACGCCCGAAAACACGATGTCGGACGCGGGAATGCCCGCCGCCAGCGCGCGCGCCATCTCGCCCGCCGACACCACGTCCGCGCCGTAACCCTCGTCTGCCAGGACGCGCAGCACGGCGACGTTCGGATTGGCCTTGATCGCATAGGCCAGATGCACGCGCCCCGCGCCTTTCAGCGCATCGCGGAACACCTGCGCATGACGGCGGAACGTCGCGGTCGAATAGACATAGACGGGCGTCCCGACCGCCTCGGCGATCGCGGGAAGCGCGACGTCCTCGACATGAAGGACGCCGTCGCGATAGTGGAAATGGTCCATGCTGGCCTGTGATCAGTTGGAAGGCGGCAGGTTGAATTCGTCGCTCCGCCGCTCGCGCGAGCTGGTGAGCAATTCATCACTGCGTTCGGGGCGCTGCTGCGGCGTCGGTGTCAGCAGCGCGGTCGGCGTCGGTGTCGTCTTCGCCCCGTAAGGCGCGACCGGCAGCGATTTGCCGGGCGCGGGTTCGAGCCCGTCGGCCGCCCCGCAGGCGGTCAGCGACAGACCCGACAGGGTCAGCCCGGCAAGAAGGATCAGGCGTGTCATTCGCTCGTCTCCCGTGCGGCGCGGATCGCGGCGCGTACATTGTCGGGCGCGGTGCCGCCGAAGCTGGTCCGGCTGGCGACCGACGCATCGACCGACAATACGCCGTAGACCCGGTCATCAATCCGCGCATCGATCGCCTGCAGATCCTCGATCGACAAAGCGTCGAGCGCGATGCCCAGATCCTCCGCGCGTTTCACCGCACGTCCCGTCACATGGTGCGCCTCACGGAACGGCAGCCCCGCCTCGCGCACCAGCCAGTCGGCAAGGTCCGTCGCGGTCGCAAAGCCCGCCTCGGCCACCGCGCGCATCCGCTCGGTCCGGAACGTCGCGCTCTCGACCATCCCGGTCATCGCCGCGATCGACAGCGCGAGCAGGTCGTGCGCCTCGAACACCGGCGGCTTGTCGTCCTGCATGTCCTTCGAATAGGCGAGCGGCAGGCCCTTCATCGTCACCATCAGCGCGGTCATGCAGCCCATGATCCGCCCCGAATGCCCACGCACGAGCTCGGCGGCATCGGGATTGCGCTTCTGCGGCATGATCGAGCTGCCCGTCGACCACTGGTCGCTGAGCGCGACGAAGCCGAAGGGCTGCGACGCCCAGAGCACGAATTCCTCCGCCAGCCGCGACAGGTGCAACGCGCACTGGGTGGCCGCGACGAGGTAATCGAGCGCGAAGTCGCGGTCGCTGACCCCGTCCAGGGAATTGGTCATCGGCCCGTCGAAGCCGAGCGCATGCGCGGTCATCTCGCGGTCAATCGGAAAGCCCGTCCCCGCCAGCGCCGCCGAGCCGAGCGGCGAGCGGTTCATTCGCACGCGCGCATCCGCAAACCGGCTGACGTCGCGCGCGATCATCGCGTGATACGCCATCAGGTGATGGCCGAGCGTCACCGGCTGCGCGGATTGCAGATGCGTGAACCCCGGCATCACGCTCGCCGCATGCTCCTCGGCCCGCACGAGCAGCGCCGCCTGGAACCCGCCGAGCGCCGCCAGCACCTGGTCGATCGCATCGCGGACCCAGAGCCGGAAGTCGGTCGCGACCTGGTCGTTGCGCGACCGCGCGGTGTGCAGCCGCCCCGCGACCGGACCGATCGCCTCGGCCAGCCGCGCCTCGGTCTGCATGTGGATATCCTCGAGGACGAGGTCCTCGGCGACGCCATTGGCAGCATAGTGCTCGGCGACGCGGTCGAGACCCGCAGCGATCGTCGCGGCGTCCTCGGCCGACACGATACCGCGTGCGCCGAGCATCGCGACATGCGCCTTGGAGCCGGCGATGTCCTGCTTCCACAGTCGCTTGTCGAAGGGGATCGAGGCGTTTATCTCCCGCATGACCGCGGCCGGACCCTCGGCGAAGCGTCCACCCCACATCGCATTGGAGCCGTCCATGTCCTCCCCTTCTCTGCTCTCAAGGGCGTCGATCGTCTGTCTCCTGGGTAGCGCAATGCTGATTGCGGGCTGCGATAGGAAATCGCCGGCTCCGGAGCAAGCAAACGCGGCAGGCGCCGCGATGGGCAATGGCGCCGCATCGGACGAAGTCGCGGCCTCGCCCGACGAAGCGACCGGCACCCCCGTCGCCCCGGTCGACAAGATCGACCGCAGCCACAAGGGCGAGACGGGGCCGACGTCCAGCTTCACCGCCCCCGGTGGAAAGTCCGTCACGCTCGCCAGCTTCAAGGGCAAGCCGCTGCTGCTCAACCTGTGGGCGACCTGGTGCGCGCCCTGCGTCGCCGAGATGCCGACACTCGACGCGGTCGCGGGCGCAATGAAGGACAAGGTCCAGGTCGTCGCGGTCAGCCAGGACCTTCAGGGCGCCGAGAAGGTCACGCCGTTCTTCGCGCAAAAGGCGTTCACGACGCTGAAACCCTATCTCGACGCCAAGGCCTCGCTCAGCATCGCCTATCAGGCGAACCTGCCGACCACGATCCTCTATGATTCGGACGGGCGCGAGGTCTGGCGCATGCTGGGTGGCTATGAATGGAACACCCCCGCCGCGGCAAAGTTGATCGCCGAAGCCCGCTGAACGCCCCGCACGACGACGCGCCGCTCCGCCGCGAAAGCAGGACGGGCGCGTCATCGGCATTCAGGGTAAGCGCACCCTTCTGTATCACGCGTGTCGCTTGTTCTGCATCTCGTCCGTGCGCCTCAGCTCCCATTGGGATCCTAAGGAACATCCGACGCCAGACACGAAAACTCCTGCTGCCTGCTTGCTGACTAGCCCGCGAGCACCGCGCGGATGCGATCGGCCATATCGGGATCGACCGGGTTGTAGACGATCATCCCCAAGTCGGGGCGACCATCGACCGCAAAGCCCGAATATTCCAGCTCCATCGCGCCCAGAACGGGGTGGTGCAGCCGCTTGGTGCCCTCGCCGTGGAAGCGCACGTAATTGTCCCCCATAGAGCCGCGAATTCGGGACTAGTCGCGCACAGCTCGGTGACGAGCTGGCCGACCTCGAACAGCGATTCCCTTCCGCGCGATTGCCGAGACGATCGGCGAGACCTTCAGCCTGCCCGTGACGTCGGTAAGCGCAGACGAAGCCAGCGCGCATTTCGGCTGGCTCGCCGCCTTCGTGTCGAAGGACATGTCGGCGTCGAGCGCGCTGACCCGCGAGCGGCTGGGCTGGAACCCCGACGGGCCGACGCTGCACGCCGACATCCGCGCGATGACGGGCAGGACGTGACACCACGGGCGGCGAGGAAGCGGTCATCCCAGGATCCGCAATGCTTCGGCATGGAGTGCCGGAGTCGCGGCGACCAGCACCGCGCCGCCTTCCTCCGCCCGCCCTCCGTCGAGCCGCGTGACGACACCGCCCGCGCGCTCGATGATCGGGATCAGCGCGACGATGTCATAGGGCTGGAGCAAGGGCTCGATCGCGAGGTCGATCCGGCCTGCCGCGATCATCGCCATCGCATAGCATTCGCCGCCATAACGGATCATCCGCACAGCCGCCTTCAACCGTGCGAAACCGGGCGCGAGGTCGTCGCCGAAATGCTCGGGCGAGGTGGTGTGCAGGATCGCGCGATCGAGGCTGCCGACGTCGCGCGTCGCCAGCGGTCGGCGCACACCGTCCCGCTCGGTCCACGCGCCGTCGCGATCCGCCCAGAAGCGTTCGCGCGTGAAGGGCTGGCTCATCATCCCCAGCTCGGCCCGGCCGTCGACCGTCAGCCCGATCAACGTCCCCCAGACGGGCAGGCCACAGATGAACGGGCGGGTGCCGTCGACCGGATCGAGCACCCATCGAACACGCCCGCTGCCCGTCCGCCCGAATTCCTCACCGAGGATGGCATGGTCGGGGAAATGCGCACCGATCTCGGCGCGGATCGCGACTTCCGCCTCGCGGTCCGCCTCGGTCACGGGGTCGAAGCTGTATCCCTCCTTCACCTTGGTATCGACCGCGATGTCAGTGCGGTAGCGGGGCATCGTCTCGGCATCGGCAAGGTCGGCAAGGCGATGCAGGAAGGCGGTGTCGGGAAGGATCATGATCGACGTCCATTGGCGGTGGCGGCCTTCGCACACAGCGGCACGAGACACAGGAGCGCGGTGAGCAGCCAGAAGGCGGCGGGCAGGCCGATGCCCTGCGCGACAAAGCCGATCACGGCGGGACCGGCGAGGATGCCCGCGTAACCGATCGTCGTGACCGCGGCGATCGCAAGACCCGCGGGCATGACGGTCTGCTTGCCGGCCTGGCGGAACAGGATCGGCACGACGTTCGACGCGCCAAGACCGATCAGCAGGCACCCCAGGAGCGCGACCGGTGCGACCGGCGCGAGCAGCATGACGCCATAGCCGAGCAGCGAGAGCAGCCCGCCCCACAGCATCGTCCGCCGATCCCCGAGCCTCGCGACGATCGCATCCCCGGTCAGCCGCCCGGCAGTCATCGCCACCGCGAAAACGCTGTAGCCGAGCCCTGCCTGCGTGACCGGTAGCAGGCCCTTGCCGCTCAGCAGCAACGCCCCCCAGTCGAGCATCGCGCCTTCGGTCAGGAAGGTGATCGCCGCGAGCGCCGCGAGCAGGATCACGATCCCGCGCGGGATCACGACCAGCGGGGCCTCCTCGGTCCTGGGGGTCGGGATGAGCCGGGGCGCGGCCAGTGCCAGCGTCGCGATCATCAGGACCGATGCTGCGACGACCCCGGCGCCCGGACTGATCCTTAACGACAGGACGGCGGTCAGCAGCGCCGATCCGACGAAGCCGCCGACGCTAAACAACCCGTGGAACCCGGACATCAGCGGCGTGCCGGCCTGCTTCTCCACTTCAACCGCATGCACGTTCATGCCGACTTCGATCACGCCGAGGAATGCGCCGAACAGCAGCAGCGCGACCGCCATGGTCGGCACCGTGGGCGCAAAGGCGAGGAAGGGCAGCAGGATCGCCTGCCCGATGCCGCCGACAAGGATCGCCGGTCGCGCGCCCAGCTTCGAGGTCAGCGGCCCCGCAAGCTGCATCGCGCCCACCGAGCCGAGGCCGAGACACAGCAGCAGCAGCCCGAGCGATCCGTCCCCGATCGCCAGCCTCTGCTTGGCCAGCGGAACGAGCGGCGCCCAGCAGGCGAGCCCGAAGCCGGACACGAGAAAGGCCAGGCGCGTCGCAAGGCGCGCGCCGGAAGTTTGAATCGTCACTCGCGGATATCCTTGGATCAGCGCTGGCCGCGCGGGTCTTGCGGGTCGGCACGCGCGATGGTGGCGCCGGCCTTCGTCAGATCGCGCACAAGGTCGGCATCGGCGTCGTGCTCGACGACGATCTGCGTAAGGGCATCGACGCCGAGGACCCGGTGCGGGGCGTGCTGGCCGAGCTTGTCGTTCGTCGCGAGGACGATCGTGCTGTGACTGCGCGCGGTCAGCGCACGTTTGAAACCGGCATCGGCCGGGTCATAGGCACTGACGCCCCCCTCGGCGGATACCGCGCACGCGCCGAGGACACACAGGTCGATATTGAGCCGCGCGATCGCCTCGAGCGCCGTACCATCGACGGCACCGCCGACCATCCGGTCGATCATACCCCCCACCACCAGCAGATCGATGTCGTCGCGATGCTGGAGCGCCGCGGCGATCGTCACCGAACTCGTCGCGATGGTCAGATTGAGATAGGACGGCAGCGTCTCGACAAGGGCGAGATTGGAACTGCCGTTGTCGATGAAAACAAGGCTGCTCGGTTCGATGACCCGAACGGCGGCGTCAGCCAGCGCCCGCTTCCTGTGCACATCCTCGCCGACGCGCTCGGCCATCGGCCTCGCGCCTTCGACGACAGGCAAGGCGCCGCCATAGACGCGGCGACACAGGCCCTCCGCGGCAAGACCCCGCAGATCCCGCCGGATCGCATCCTCGGAAACGCCGAACTCCTTGGCAAGCGTACCAGCATGAACCGGTTCGCCCAGGGATAGACGGGCAAGGATCGTATCGCGACGGCTGGACGGGATGTCATTTGGCATCCGCTGTTCCTAGCCCGATGATCGTGCACAAACAAGAGAGATACCCATCAATCATGCATTAACGGGCATTGTGCCTACATCGTGCAAACGATGGCTCCCCATTTTCCATTTCGTGGATGCAAAATCGGGAAGCGTACAAACCTGCTGGCTGTAAGCGCCTCGGGCGAAGCCGCTGTCCTCTCAGGGGCTTCCGACGGGGTAAGCGCCTCAGGTCGACCCCCTAGACTCACGGTACACGGCCTCAATATTGTTGCCGTCGGGATCGTACATGAAGGCTGCATAATAGCCCTCGGGATAGCCATCCGAACGCAGACCGGGTGCGCCGTTATCCACCCCTCCCGCAGCCAGCCCGTGGCGGTAAAAGTCTTCGACAGCTTCGCGCGATGTAGCGCGGAACGCCGTGTGTTGCCTCGCGCCGGTTGGATGGAAAACGTCGAGCCAGAACGCGGGATATTCGGTACCGAAAGCGACGCCTGCCAGGTCGGCGTCCCCATCGTTGGCCAGCCCCATAGTCGCGTTGATCCGCATGACGACTTTAGCCCCGAGGGGGCGAAGTGCTGCTTCGTAGAACCGCGCAGATCGAACGATGTCAGTGACACCGATGCCGGTATGATCAAGGAGCCAATTGGAAGCGTCTGCCATCGGATCTCTCCACCAGATTGCTGCTCGTTGTCTTATCAGACCATGCCCGGCAAAATCGTCGCTTCGCAAGCTCAACTGGGTTCGTCGCGCTTCCCAAAGTGCCTTAACCTTCGGCAAAGACGCCGCGTTCGGTGTGGCTAGCTACGCCCCCCCCTCAGATGCTGCCGTTCCGCTTGCCGCTCCGCCCCGAATATTCCGCGTCCTCCCCATTGCGAATGGTCGGCCGATATGGAATTCTACAGCGATGATGACCAGCACTGGGGGATGTCAGTGTGGCGCGGTGCGGTTCCGGATTGACGCTGATCTGGAAGACGCCTCCATCTGCCATTGTCGAATGTGCCAGAAGGCAACGGGCGGACTGTTCGGACCTTATGTCGGAGCGCCCTTGTCTGCCGTGACCTGGACCCGCGGTCAGCCCGGTCATTTTCAGAGTTCGAATAAGGCTCGTCGTGGGTTTTGCCGGGATTGTGGCACGCCGCTCACCTTCGAATATGGTGAGGGAAGCATCAGTTTCACGCTCGGTGCCATGGACGAACCACGCCTGGTTCATCTGACCGAACAGCTCGCGTCGTCCGAGCGCATCGCCGACTTTCAGGCATTGGCGAATTTCCCCGAACACCCGCTAGATGAGCCACGAGCGGCGGAGCATCTGGCAGGAATTAGATCCCTTCAGCATCCTGACCATGATACCGTTGCGTGGCCACCGAAGACATAGACCGCAGTCCGCTTTCTTGCGGTTCCGATCCGTCGCTTGACGCAGCAGAGCATGCGCCTGCAATCTGCTGACACTTCCCGTGATGTAAGGACACGATGATGGTTCTCATGTTGGCGCTCCTGCTCGCAGCACCGCAAGGATGCATCGATACACGCCGCGAATGCCGCGCCTGCACCACGACCGATGGCAAGCAGGGTTGCTCGAATCCGGGCATCGCGTGCCAGCCTCTGACCCGCCTGTGTCGCCCGAACACCGACAAAGCCGCCGCGGAACGCCCCAAGACTGCAAAGCCAGACCACCGCTGAGTCCGCAGTGATGGTCCAAACCCACAAATGGGGCATCAGCAACTATGCGGCAGAACTGCACCCGGCCGATCCCAAAGGACGGCACGCCGTCGCATACCTCTGTCATGGAGGTTCGGTCTCGGCGTCGAAGGGTGAAGCGTGTCCTTTGACACATAAACCTGACCGCTCACGTCAGAACAGAACATGATCTGTCAAAACCAGCTGACAGAATTGTTGACCGATCACGCAATTTTTTGACAAGATTTTGTCCTAGACGATCACCCAAGCCCCTGCCCCTCCGGCATCTCGCGTAGCGGATTGGCGAATTATGGGGTCGAAGCAGTAGCAAGCAGCGCCTGGTACGAGCGGCGTGGTGGCAATTGACTACCCGGCGGCTTCGCGCCCCGATGTACTCTCGCTCACCAACAAATAACATGGCCGCGATTTATCGCTGACCGAGATTGAAGCCCGTAGCTAACGCACGGCACCTGATCGCGCTTGCCATTCCGATCTTCCGCCAGAGCATGCTGAGACATGACACGGCCCCGTATCATCCTGATGATCGTGCGATGGCCGAGTCGGGTGCCGCCCTTACCATTTTTGGCAAAACGCTCACCTAGGCACGCCCGATGCGGGCCAAAGCTGTCGCCGCCTCTCTTAACTCCGCTATGAAGGGCGAGGCTTCGGCTACGCTGCCTTCTGCAGATCGCTCAATTTTTGAAACTCTGTGAGAATGTCGGCGTGATGCTGCGCCAAGTAGCGGACTATGCGGACGTTACCAAGCAATCGGTTCACGTAGCCGGCTGCAAGCATCAGGTCGTACTGATCAGAGCTGTACGTCTGCTCAACCGCGCGCAGCTGCCGGTCGACGTTCTCGCTTTCGCGCTGCATCGTCGCCACCTGATCCTCGGTTAGGCCGGCCATGCGCCGCGGCTTGCCGGCGACGAGTTGATCATCGGGTGTGGAGGCGACTAGCGAACGGGCATAGCTTACCGAGAACCGGTTCATAGTGACCATAGCCATGGCGGCTTCGACTTGGCGGACGGGCTTCATAAAACGAAGCTCGGTGAACACGTGGATGGGCACGTGCCGGTCTTTAAGTAGCTCAGCCGCCTCAGGGCAAATCCCAACCAACAGGTTCCGCTTCTTTCGAATGCTGGCAATGTCGACGTTCAGCGCCCGCGCGAGCCTTTCCTCAGATACCCCCTTCTTGACCGCGTTCAGGATCATCCGATGCTCTTGAATGGTCGCGATCCGGCTGACTCGCTTGTTATAGGTGAAGGCTTCGTCGTCGGTCGCAACTAGGCATACGAGCTCAGTGTCGCCGCGCTCCCGCACGATCTCAACACGCAGATGTCCATCAAGCAGATGGTAGCGTTCGGGATCGGTTGCATCTCGAGCGACCACGGGCGGCTCGATGATACCGACCTCGGCGATGGAAGCGGCGATCTGCCCGTACTTTACCGACTTCTTCACCGACGCGGAGATCGTGCGAAGCGGCATGATGCAGTCAATAGGAATGCGAAGGCTCGCCTCCTCAAAAGCCAGCTTGACTGGGATGGCCGTGTGCCGACTGCTCACGACGAGGCTTCCATGCGATCAAGGTGCAATGCGAGATTCTCGGGCATGGTCCCGAGCCCCTCATCCTCGATTAGGGCCGTAAACTGCTCGCTGAGACTAAGCCGGCGCAGCGCCTCGGTAACAAGAAGAAGTCGGTCACGTGCAACGTTAGCCCTTCGGATCAGGCCGCGCTTCCGATCGACGTCCTCCTGGTATGCACGGATCAGCGCTGCCGGCGACAGTTTCTGGTTAACTGGCGGCTTACCGGTCTGCTGTCTTAGGTGCTTACCACGCCGGCGCCGCTCTTCGACGATGCGTTTTGCCGCCATCAGCTTACGTCCGCGCAGCGTTCCCTTTTCATAAGCCAGTTGGAGAGCACGCTGTACGTCGTGATCTTCCGCCTCAGCGATATCAACGGCAACGCTTAATGGAATAGTCCGCGCTTCGACCGAACGTAGCAAGCGCTGTTCGCCTTTTTCGAGGAGGCGACCGACGCCACTTACATATTCGAGCGTGAGGCCGGTCTTGCGAGCAATCTGGGGCAAGCTGTGCCCGCGCTTGCGCATGCCGCCGATGTCCTGGAGCAAGTCAATCGCACTGTGCTGGCGCCGGGCACAATTCTCGACCAGGCTGGCGATCAGACAATCCTCGGGATCGGCTAACACGACGAGGGCAGGCACCTCGATCTGTCCAAGTTCCTGATACGCTTCAAGGCGTCCTTGACCACAAACGAGATCGTAGAAGGGCCCGTCTGCCTCCACTCGACGCGTGACAGTAATCGGTCGTTTGAGCCCGACTTGAGCGATATTGTCGACGATTTCCGTAAACGAACGCTTGTTGCGGACTCGCGGATTAACGACGGTAATCCGCTCGAGCGGGATCCATTCCACACGCTGAGCGGGGCGGGCGGTGCTCATGCGGCAGCCCTCCACAAACGTCGCGCCGCCATGCGGTGAAAGGCGGACAGATCGTCAAACCGATATGCATCGAGCGACAGGCCGTTATGCTCACATAGGCGCAGCACGGCGTCACCGATGTCGAGCCGGGGCAGGAGATAGTAGTCGCGGGGAAGCTCGTTACCCGGTGCCATACGTACCGCAACCGTCAAGTCGGGTTTGAGTGGAGTATCAAGCCTGACCTTCCAGCGGAGTGTACCTGCCGCGGTCTGGGCACAGCGCACCACTACTAACGACGCAGTGAACTCGCCGTTGATGGTGAGTAGGTCGGTTTCAGCGTCGCGAACAACGGTGCCGCCGGCCTGCTCCAGCGCGGCCATTGTATCGTAGACAATCGCGGGATGGAGCTGCCGCAGCTTCCGATTGATTTCTAAATAGCGATAGTCACGATCGGGGGCGAAGCCGACCAGCTCGTAGGCGCGCAGCAGGCTGCCGAAGCGGCTACGATAGGCGCTACTCGACGGTGCCTCCTCGGCTTCGTCGATGATAAGACCGGTCAGCATACCCTTGGTGCTGAAGATAGATGCCAGCAGCGCAAGCATCATCTCGTCGCTCAACCTTGCAGAGCGCGCGTCGATGATGGCGCGTGTTCGCGCGAAAACGACCCGGTCGACGACGGGCGTGAACGCGCCCTCGGCCCTGATCCACTCATCTTCAGTGTTCAAGACGTGCTTCCGTTTGAGCTTAAATGATGTGCGCGCCCAGACGTTGTCGCCGACATATTTTTCGTTGATGAGTAGCTGGTGGACGGTGCCCCTGGTCCAGGCGCGTCCAAGATCGGTGACGAGCCCGCGCTCGTTGAGCAGGTTAGCGATGTCACGCTCCGACTTCTCCGCATCGGTGAACAGTCGATAGACTTCTCGGACTAGGGCCACCTCATCCGGCGGGCCTGGCACGAGGATGACGCGATCGGTCGCAATGCTCTTGTGTTCACCGCGGCCGAGCTCGCCCTTAGGTTCGCCATTCACGTCGACGAGGAGCCGGCGCAGCCCGAAGCCGGCGGCACCGCCTTGGCGGTAACCGCGCCGTATAAGGTTGGCCTGTCCCGCGAACACCTTAACCGAAAGCTCGCGGCTGTATTCGGCTGCCATGGTGCGTTTGACGGTCTTGATTATCGATGAGCTGATGCTGCCGTCATTGCGAAACTGCTCAGCGCAATATTCGACCTGAATGCCGGCAGCGCGGATACGCAGTTCATGCGTAGCGGCCTCGTCCGGATCCTGGAAGCGGCCGAGCCTGCTTACGTCGTAAACGAGCAACGCCTGAAAGTCGGTACGCCCTGCCTCGATGTCAGCGAGCAGCAGCTTCAGACCTGTGCGGCCAGAGAGATTGAGGCCACTCTTCCCATCGTCCTTGTAGGTGTGGACGATCTCATAGCCATGGGTGTCAGCGAAGCGCCGGATCGCAACCCCCTGGTTGTCGGTCGAGTATTGCTGATGCTCGGTCGACATGCGGACGTATTCAGCCGCTCGTATGCGTGGTGGCTCCGGTGACTCGTCATTGTCGGGTGTGTTCCAGTTGATAACCATTAGCGGCCTCTCACCAAAGGCGCGCGCGCCCGCCGCCGCCACTATCCTGAAAGGGACGGCAACATGTTTCCAAAAACCGGCAAGGGATTTCAAAATGAGGGAGGGAGGCTGACCGAAGCCGCTTATATTGCTGCGATCAGCGAAGCCCTGCGGACCGAGATTGGAACAGGCGTCGGAGCCTCTAAGCAGATTCAGCGATGGACAGAGGCGTCCGACCGTACGGCGCGGAACTGGCTGAGCGGGAATGTCGGACCCAGCGACCATCATCTGGTGAGGCTAGCGCGCGAGTCCGATGCTGTGCTCTCTGCCGTGCTCACCATGGCTGCGCGACCTGAGTTGGGACTTGCAAATGATCTGCACGCGGTGGAGGTTGCGCTCGCTAAAGCAAGCGGAGCATTCGAGGTACTACGCCGACGGCGAGCTCTCGGAACGCGGTAGCCCGTTTCATCGCATCCCGGCTTCTGCATCCGAATCGTTACGACGATTCATTTCGAATCGCCTGATCAGAGCATCGGCCTTTTGGAGTCTACTTATGCGAGACGGCCCTGCGAGAAGAACCCAAAGCCGACCAGGGACTTAAGTTTTCGTCTGCGCGGTCCAGCCGATCCGTGCAAGCGTCCCGAGTAGGGTGGAGCGCGGCACTTTAAAGGTTCGACAGACAGACGCCTTACTGGCCCCGCCATCTAACGCGGCCGTAATTCGTTCGAGTGTTTCAACGTCAATCATCGGCGGGCGGCCGCCCTGGCGGCCCCGGCGTTTGGCCGCGGATAGTCCCGCCATCACCCGTTCGCGCGTCAGCGCACGCTCATATTGTGCCAATGCGCCGAACATAGAGAACAGTAACTCACCGTGGGGAGTGGTTGTATCCATCTGCTCAGTTAGGGACCGGAACGCGATGCCTCGCCCCTTCAGGTCTGTAACGATCGCCAAAAGGTGGGGTAGCGAGCGTCCGAGCCGGTCGAGCTTCCAAACGACCAACGTGTCGCCTGCGTTCAGATAGTCGAGACAGGCTTTAAGCCCCGGTCGATCGTCACGCGCGCCTGATGCTTTGTCGGTATGAAGATGACGATGATCGACGCCAGCTGCAACCAGCGCATCGCGCTGGAGATCGACCGTCTGGCGATCGTCGGCCGACGATACCCGCATGTATCCGACCAGCATGTACGACAAACCCTCAAAAGCATGTTTCCACACAAACTATCAAAGCGACAGGGTTTGTCGATTGTTAAAGCCTACGGGGCGTTTGGTTTGGCAAAAGCGTACGCCCGGGTGTCGCCTATCATGTGTTTCCCGACAGGGCGCGGGGCAAAAGCTGCCCGGCCGCTCACGCCCAAAGCCGGTCATAGCGAGAAGATCGGTTGTTCCTGAAAGCGGACATTTCGAACCGGGGTTCTGACACTTCTCGTGGCGCAAAAATGCTTGGGGCCTGCGGTAGCTTCACAACCGACCGGTTCTGACATCATCATATGACAAAGAACTACACGCGCGGGCCATACAGGGGGCCATCAAATCTTGAAGCCGGCGCGCACCAGAAACTGGCGTGGCGCACCAGGCTGGATCCACACCCGCGAGTAGCTGCTGGACGAATAGTCCCGATCAAACAGATTGGTGACCTCACCCGAGATCCGGACCGTAGCAGTCACGTCTACGGCAGCGTTGAGCCTGACCGTCGTGTAGGCCGGCAGCTTGAAGAACGAACCGTCGAGAAAGCGGTACCCGGTTTCGCCAAGTCGCTGACCTGCATAGTTGATGCCGCCTCCGATCGTCAGCGTGCGATTGCCCAAGGTAAAGTCCTTGAACAGCAGAGCGGAGCCGCTGGTTTTCGGGATGTTGATGAGCGGATCGCCGATACGCAATTGGTAGCCGAAATTGGGATCCGATGCCGCGGCTCTTACTTCCGCCTCAAGATAGGCGAAGGTCACCGCCAGCCGCAGATCGGCAGGCAGCGACAGGTCCGCATCGAACTCGACCCCCCGACTGCGCGCCTTGCCCAATGCGCGCGAAAATCCGGGATTGGTCGGATCGGCGGTCAGCACATTTTCCTTGTCGAGCTGGAACAGCGCAATCGTTCCAGTCAGCCGCTCCTCAAGGGCGGCGAACTTGGCGCCCACTTCATAGCTTTGCGTATATTCGGGCTGGAACAACGTGGCGGCGCCGCGGGTGTCAGGTGCGCCCGTGCCGGCATTCGCCCGAAAGCCGCGGGCATAGCTGGCGTAAAGGGTCAACGGCGCACCCACGACATAGGCGATACCGACCTGCGGGCTAAAACGCTGCTGCACCTGCCGTGCGGCGAGCGCTGGTACGCCGGTCCCGCTGCGGATGCGGAAATCGACTTGCTGTTCCAGATGATCGTAGCGACCGCCGAGGCGTACCTTCAGTGCGTCGGTGATATCGATCTGGTCCTGGAGATACAGTCCCCAACTCCACTGCCGCTCGCGTTGATCAGTGAACGGCACCAGAGAGGGCAGATTGCCATAAACGGGTGCAAAGACGTTGATCGCGTTCGCACCAGCAAGCTGGGCAGGCGTCGCCGACGCACTCAGCGCGTTCGCACCGGTGCCGGGGCGGAATCGGTCCTGACGGGTGGCTAGGTCGAACTCGTCGTAATCCGCACCGAACAGCAGGTGATGTCGGATGCTGCCGGTGTCGAGGTGCCCACTGAGTTCGGCGCGGAACACCAGATTCTTGGTGTCATAGTTTCGGAACCGCCGCTGGCGCGACAGGATCGGCGTTGTCACAACGGCGGCATTGCTGAAATAAGGCTGGCGCCCGTCGGCATTCTCGGGATCACTGGAGAAACCCTCAAGGCTGGTGTTGCGATAGGAGCCACCGAGCAGCAGCGACCAGCGCTTGCTGAAGTCGTGCTGGAGCTGCACCTGATGACCCAATGCATCGACGACGATGTCGCCGTCGCCCGGCTCCCCCAGAAAGCGCCCGCGTGGCAGGCCCTGCGGATCGCCGTTAACGGCCGCGACGCCGCGATCGAACGGCGCTTCCTGGCGCACATATTCCAGTTCGTAGGACAGCCGAGTGTCGCGATCGAGTGCGACCAGGACGGATGGCGTCACCGTATATTTCTTGAAATGCACGAAATCGCGGAAGCTGTCGCCCTCGTCATAGGCGCCGGTCACGCGCACCGCGACACCGCCGGCGATCGGCGCATTGATATCCGCCTCGCCCCGGAAGCGATCGAAGCTGCCATAGGCCGCGGTAATGCCTGCCGCGAAGCGATCGAACTGCGGCTTCTTGGTAACGATGTTGATCGCGCCGCCCGGTTCGCCGCGGCCGAACAGCGCCGAGGACGGGCCTTTCAGGATCTCGATCCGCTCGACATTCGATGTGTCGCGAATTCCGCCATACCCGCGTGAGGCGGGAAAGCCGTTGAGCAGGTAACTGCTTGCGGTACTGTCGTCGCCCGCGAAGCCGCGAATGGCGAAACTGTCAAAGAACCCGCCGAAATTGTTCTGACGCGAAACACCGCTGGCGAAATCGAGCGCGTCATCGAGCCGGGTGATCCCGGCATCGGCCAGCATCTCGGCAGACAGAACCTGCACGCTCTGGGGCAGTTCACGTAAGGGCACGTCGCCGCGATACTGCTGGCGCAGGCCAGTCACAGTGATGTCAGCATTGCCGTTGGCCGCTTCTGTCGCCCCAGCCTGATCGTCGGCGATTGCCTTCGCGGCTTGTGCCGCCGCGCGATCTGCCGTCAGCAGCGCCGCCCCTGTCAGTAACATCATCTTCCATTGCGTCGCCACGCCATCCCCCTTCGTGGAACTAATCGACAGCTCTTGCTGCTGCGCAGCATTTCATGCAAGAAGAAAGATATGTTATCTCATTATACCTCCTTCAGATCCGCACGTGGAACCCGCCGTTTTGCCCTCCTTCTGTCCACAGTGTTGCTGCCGCTCTCGCCGCCTGCGCACGCTCAGGCAATCGATGTTCAAAGCGTTCTGCCCCCTGTGTTGCCTTGGTCGGGAGCGAGCGAGCGACTGATCGTGGGCGCGGACGACCCCTGGATCACGCCGGCCGAACGTGCTGGATTCCAAACGACCCCCACCTATGCCGAGACGCGCGCCTGGCTCGAAAGGCTCGTCAAAGCATCGCCACTTTTGAAAATGGAGACGTTCGGCAAAAGCGGCGAAGGACGTGATCTTCTGATGGTCCGAGCGCACAAAGGCATCGCGCGCAAGCCGGTCGTGCTTGTCCAAGGGGGCATTCATTCCGGCGAGATCGACGGCAAGGACGCCGGGCTGATGTTGCTGCGGGACATAGCATTGCGCAGCAAAGACGACCTCCTTGATCGCGTCGATCTGGTGTTCGTGCCGATCTACAACGTCGATGGGCACGAACAGCGCAGCGCGTACAATTTCGTGCATGTGCGCGGGCCGGCGCAAAAGGGTACCGATGCCAACGCACGCAACATCGATCTGAACCGAGACTATGCCAAGGCGGACGCGCTCGAAACGCGCGCGATGATCGGGCTGATCCGCTCGCTTGACCCGATCCTCTACATCGACTGCCATGTCAGCGAAGGCTTCGACATGCAGTATGACGTGACCTACACCTATGCGGGGTGGGGGACGTATGCGCGCCATCGCGCGACCGCCAACTGGCTTCAGACGAGGTTCGGCCCGGCGGTGTCCAGCGCGCTGACCGCGGCCGGCCACACGCCGATCATGTACCCCAGCCCAATTGATACGCGGAATCCGACCCGCGGCATCCGCTACAGCCCCGAAGGGCCGCGCTATTCCACCGGCTATGGCGATTTCATCGGCATGCCGACGGTGCTGGTCGAGAACCACATGCTCAAGCCCTATCGGCAGCGCGTGCTCGGCACCTATGTGCTGCTGGAAAAAGCGTTAAGGGTCGCGGCACGCGACGCGAAGCAAATCGCGGCTGCCAAGGCCGCGGACCGGGCAAGCCGGCCGACGACACTGATGACGCGGTGGAAACCGCGCGGAACGCCGATCGGGTGGGTCGAGAATTTCAAGGGAGTTGCTTTCGAATGGTATCTATCGCCTGCGACCGGGCGGCTGGAGCAGCGCTGGCTGGGTCGGCCTGTTCCCTGGCGCATGCCGATCATCGGGCAGGAGCCGATTGAAACAGTGCGGGTGCCCACCGCCTGGTGGGTACCGCCCGCTCAGACGGAGGTGATCGACCGGCTGCGACTGCATGGTATCCGCTTTGAGGTGCTTGCCGCGCCACGGGCGATGACGCTCGATCGCACCACTTTGGTCGACCCGAAGTTGAAAGCGCCAAGTGAAGGCCGCGTGCCGGTGGAGACGAGGCTTCTTCACGCTGCCGTCCACGAGACGATGCCGGCAGGCAGCCTGCGCGTGCCTGCTGACCAGCCGCTGGGGCTACTCGCCGCGTCGCTGCTAGAGCCGGAAAGCCAGGACTCCTTCCTTGCCTGGGGCTTCTTTCCCGAGGCAATGGCAGGAGCGCAAGTGGCGGAAGCGTTCGTGTCGGCGCCGCTGGCCGAAGCGATGCTCGCGGCCGACCCAACACTGCGTCCGGCATTTGAGGCGAAGCTCGCTGTCGATCCGGCCTTCGCTGCCGATCCGCAAGCACGGCTGACCTGGTTCGCGGAGCGGCTACCGAACAGCCAGGTGCGCGTCTATCCCGTCCGCCGTGAGGAGTGACCGCAATACCGCTTCCCAAAGGTATGGAATCGCTTGCTGGCTTGCCAGGGTCACAACCACCGGTTCTGGCACCAGAGCGATGAAGAACCTGTCGAACGAATAGTTCAACAAGGGATAGTCGTCAGAAGCGCCGACCCGCGTGTCGCGCGCTCCCAGCGCCCTTTCTCACCATGCGATGTTGCAACGCGGTAACAACGCCGTATGATACGCTATATCATGACGCATGCAGATTGAGGCCAATGCCCGATAATAACGGTAACCCTATCGCTATCCACGAACTGGCGCTTGCCTACGGCAACCATCGCGTTCTTGACGGTCTATCGCTGACTGTTCCCGCCAGCAGCATCACGGCCTTGCTGGGTGGCAACGGAGCGGGCAAGTCGACCACCTTGTCCGCTCTGCTTGGCTTTGTGCGCGCCGATGCGGGACAGATCGCGGTCTGCGGCATCGATCCAGGTGCTGACGCTGACGCTGCACGCCGACGCATTGCCTATCTCCCCGAGAACGTCGCGCTGTACGAGCATCTGAGCGCGGTTGAGAATGCCGATTACCTGCTGGCACTTGCCGATCAACGTCAGGATCGGGGAACGATCACCGACGCGCTGGCAGCTGCCGGGTTGCAGGACCGGGCGTGGGACCAGCGGCTGGGCGGCTTTTCCAAGGGTATGCGGCAGAAGGTCGCGATTGCAGTGGCGCTGCTGCGCGAAGTGCCGGTGCTGCTGCTCGACGAGCCGACCTCTGGTCTTGACCCGCGCGCAACCGCCGACTTCAACGCGCTGCTCCTGAAAGTGCGCGACCGTGGCACCGCAGTGCTGATGGTAACGCACGACCTCTTATCTGCCGCCGATGTCGCCGACCGCATCGCCTTCCTTGAACAGGGCCGGATCGTCGAGGATGTCGCGGCCACCGGGTCCGAAAGATTTGACATTCGCGCCCTGCACGCGCGATTCCAAGTCGGCGTAGGGACCCGTGCGGCGTGAGTGCGACACACCTAATCGCGCGTGACGAACTTCGGTTGATGGCACGCAACCGCGTGGCGGTGATCGCGCTTGTTCTGCTCGTCCTGCTGACCCTGGCGGCTGTACTCAGTTCATGGTCGCACCAACGCGGCATTGCCGAGCTGCGCACGAGGCATCAGCAGGTGGCCGCTGCGGCGTTCAAGGCTCAACCTGATCGCCACCCGCACCGCATGGTCCATTACGGCACCTTCATCTATCGCCCGCTGGGGGCGTTGGCCGCGTTCGATCCCGGTGTCGACGCCTATACGGGCAACAGCATGTTCCTCGAAGGCCACCGCCAGAACAGCGCCAATTTTGGCGACGTGCGGCAAAGCTCCTTGCTGGTCCGTTTTGGGCAACTCACCCCCGCCTTCGTCCTCCAGGTAGTCGCCCCATTACTGCTGATCTTCCTGGGCTTCGGCGTGCTGGCGCGCGAAACCGAACGGGGAACACTGCGATTACTGATGCTGCAGGGTGTCTCGCGCGGACAGCTGGTGCGTGGCAAGCTTGCCGCGCTCGGGATCGTGGCCTTGATCGTCGGATTACCGGCGATGATCGGTTTTGTTGCAGTCGTCGCGCAACCCGGCACGCTGGCGTTGCCAATGGCGGCTATCGGGCTTGGCTATGCGCTGTATCTTGCGTTGTGGGTCGTCCTGATCCTGCTCGCGTCGGGGTTTGCCCGGCGCGGGCGTGATGCCCTCCTTGCACTGCTGGCAATATGGACGGTCGCGGTCGTGCTGCTGCCGCGCATCGCCCCCGACATTGCGGGGGCCGCGGTGCCGCTCCAGAACCGTCTTCAGACCGATGTCGCCATCGCGCGCGACCTGCGCCAGCTGGGCGACAGTCACAATCCCGATGATCCGCATCTGGCAGCCTTCAAGCAGTCTGTCCTGCAGCGCTACGGCGTAACCCGGGTCGAGGATCTGCCGGTGAACTACAAAGGACTGCTCGCGATGGAGGGGGAGCGGCTGACGTCCGGCCTGTTCGATCGCTATGCAGGTGCCAGCTTCGCGGCGCAGACCGCTCAGAACCGGTTGGTCGATGCGATCGGTGTGCTGAGCCCAACGATCGCGATCCGCGCGCTGTCGATGGCCGCGGCGAACACCGACTTTGCCGGACATCGCCGCTTCCTCGAACAGGCGGAGGCGTATCGCTACGCCCTTGTGCAACGTCTCAACCGGATGGAGGCGAAGAACGTCAGCTACGCCGACGATATAGCCGAGGATGCGGGTGCCGATCGCCGCAAGCGGATCGCAGCGGACAATTGGCAACATATGCCTGATTTCGCCTTCGTTGCGCCAAGCGCCGCGGCGCTCGCGACCGCAGCACTGCCCGGGATCATTATTCTGGGACTGTGGCTGGCGGTAGCCACAATGCTGCTCACACGGGTGACCCGTCGTCTAGGAGCCCGTCAATGACGCTGTGGATGCATGAACTGCGCCTGCTGCTCCGTGCGCGACTAAGCGTCGCGGCACTGATCCTGCTGGCCATACTCACTGCCGCTTCTGTCACCGCGGGCATGGTGGAAACTTCCCGGCAGCGTACCGCGATCGCCGCGATCCCGGCCGCGCAGTCCGAAGATATCGCGGCCGTTGCCGACTATGTCGATCGGACCAAGGACGCGGGCAGTGCGGGCTATTACAGCTTCCACCCAACCTGGGACGCACCCTCCCCGCTGGCCTTCGCCGCAATCGGGATGCGCGACGTCACGCCCTATATTTTGCGCGTCCGGGCTTTGGGATTGGAAGCACAAATCTATGACGGCGACGTCTTCAATCCTGAGCTCGCTCTGCCGGGCCGGTTCGATTTCGCGTTCGTGCTCGTCTTCCTCGCGCCGCTGTTCGTCGTGGCGTTGTTCCACGATCTGACGTCCGGAGAACGCGAGGCGGGGCGGCTGCGAATGCTGGATGCCCTACCGCGGGGTGGCGCAACGCTGCTGCGGCGACGTATGCTGTTGCGTATCGCGCTGTTATGGGCGGCGCTTGCCGTGCCCTTCCTCGTTGCCGCGGTCGCGTCCGGCGTTGGGGGCGCAGCCATCCTGGCGGTTCTCGCCGTGATCCTCGCCTATCTCCTGTTCTGGATGGCGCTCGCCGCACTGGTCGCAAGACTCCGCTGGAGCTCGGTCGCAAACGCTGCAACGCTCGCAGCGTGCTGGCTTGTACTGGTGCTAGTCCTGCCGACACTGGCGCACGTCGCAATCAACCGGGCCGTGCCGATCGGTCAGGGCGCAGAGATCGCGCTGGCCCAGCGCGAGATGGTCAACCGCGCCTGGGACATTCCCCGCGAAACGACAATGCGCCGCTTCTATGCCGGTCATCCCGAATGGGCGGACTCCGCCCCGCTCGGATCCACCTTTCATTACAAATGGTATTTCGCATTCCATCAGGTCGGGGATGAAAGCGTCGCGACCAAGGTCCGTGCTTATCGAAGCGGGTTGGAACGCCGCGATGCCGCTGCGCGCATGCTTGGGTGGGTGCTGCCTTCGGTGGGAGTACAGGCTTTGCTGACACGGCTGGCTGACACCGACGTTCGCGCACAGCTGGCATATCGGGACCGAGTGCGTGCCTTCCACGCCAGGCTGCGCAATTTCTACTACGGGTATCTGTTTCGCGACCGGCCGTTTGGCAGAGCCGACTTTGGCCGGGCGCCGAGCTTTACCACTCGAATAAATGCTGCGGGTGGATCAGGCGAGGCTGCCGACCAGTGACGATACCGCCCCTCCACGGCGGTGATCGCTAACCCGGCGCTACCAGGCCTTCCGCTCTTCAAAAAAGCGGCCACCAGCAATTCCCCAAACATAATAAGATAACATCACCTAAGGGGATCTACATGCGATCATTCGCGATAGCGCTTGCCGCCACCGCTGCGATGCCGATGCCTGTGTTGGCGCAGGAGGTCGTTCGGGAAGCCGACGCAGTCGAAGACGACGATGAGGCCGGCGAGATCATCGTTACCGGCAGTCGTTTTGGTGGCCGCACGGCAACGCAATCGTCGACGCCGGTAGACGCCATATCGCGCGAGGCGCTGCAACAGAGCGGGCGTGTCGATCTCATCCAGATGCTGAAGGTTCAGGTGCCGAGCTTCAGCGCTCCGCGACCGCTGGCATCAGGTGTCGGCGATTTCATCCAGCCACCGTCCCTGCGCGGACTAGGGGCCGGCGAACTGCTCGTGCTGATCAATGGCAAACGTCGCCACACCACGGCCGACCTCAATTCGAGCAACGGCATCGGTCGCGGCGACGTCGCGGTTGATTTCAACGCCATCCCGACCCTTGCCATGTCGAGGATCGAAGTGCTGCGCGATGGTGCTGCCGCCCAATACGGCTCGGACGCGATCTCGGGGGTCATCAACATGATCCTCGACCGCTCGCTCGGCACCATCGCGCAGGCAGGCTATGTGCAGACCACGAAGGGCGACGGTGACACCTACGAGGCGAGCGCCTCCACCGGCATCCCGCTCGGAGCGAACGGCGTCCTGCGCCTGACCGCAGCTTACCAAGACCGGGACGGCACCAATCGTGCGCGGGCAGATACGCGGCAGCAGTATTTCGGGACGAACGCCGCTGGTCGGCCAGTCGCGCCTTCTGGCAACTATGGCTCCGGTGTTGGACTGACACCATCGAACGGGACGCTTGACCCGCGGGAAGCCGGGTTCGACCGGAACGTATTCCAGCAGGGCGATCAGCCAAACCGAAACTACCAGCTCTTCTACAACCTCGTCGCGCCCCTGCCAGGGGGGGCCGAACTTTACAGCTTTGGTGGGTACAATCGCCTCGATGGCGACATCCAGTATTTCTTCCGCCGTCCTGGACAGGACGAAACGGTACGCGCGCTCTACCCGGACGGTTACAGCCCAGGCCTCGACACCAGGCTGGAGAACATTTCCACCGCGATCGGTCTGCGTGGAGACGACCTGGCGGGGTTCGGTTGGGACCTGTCGACCGTCTATGGCGTCAGCACCGTCCGCACGACTTACGTCGACAGCGTCAACGTGTCCTTGGGGGCTGCCTCCCCGTCACGCTTTTACCGTGGCGGGAGCGACTTCTATCAGTGGACCTCGAACCTCGATTTCACACGAGAGATCCCGGTCGGTGACGATCAGCCGTTCAGACTGGCTTTCGGCGCCGAGTATCGCGAGGAAGCCTACCGTCTTTTCTCGGGGGCGCCTGATGGCTATCGCAATGGCGGGGTATTGATTCCGGATGGCCCCAACGCCGGTCGTCCGGGGCCGATAGGTTCGCAACCCGGACCAAGCAACGGACCCGATGATCGTGCGTCGATCACTCGCGACAGCGTCGCGATGTATGGCGAAGTGGAAAAGCAGTTTTTCGGCCGGCTGCTGCTGTCAGGTGCGGCCAGGCACGAACGTTATTCCGACTTTGGCACCACCACGAATTTCAAGGCTGCCGGGCGGCTCGGTCTGTTCGGCGGGCTGGCGCTGCGAGGCTCTTACAACACCGGCTTTCGTGCGCCTGCGCTGGCACAGTCCGGCTATAACGCATCGAATACGCTGATCCTCAACGGCGCCCAGGCGATCGTGCGGGTGGCGGCAGTCGACAATCCTGCGGCGCGGCTCGCAGGCGCGACCGATCTGAAACCTGAACAGTCACGCAACCTGTCGATCGGCACGGTCTTTGAGTCGGGTGGTTTCGCAGCGACACTCGACGCCTACCGGATCAAGGTGCGTGATCGCATCGCCATCTCATCGACCTTTCAGGACGTGCGCCTGACCAACTATTTGGCCGCCAATGGGCAGTCTGGCTTTGCTGCGTTGTCGTTCCTGACCAACGCGGTCGATACGGAAACCAAGGGCATCGATCTGGTTATAAACTATCGGCACCGCTTCGGAGACGGGAGCCGGATCAAGGCCACGCTTGCGGGTAATTATAACAAGACGACGTTCGACAGGATCGCGGGCACCCCGGCACCGATCGCGGCGCTGGGCATCACCACGCCACTCTTTGATCTCACCCAGCAGCTCCGCTTCTCTGACAGCCTACCGCGCGACAAGATCACGCTGGATCTGAATTATGCGCGAGGGCCGTTTACGTTGTCTGTCACCAACACCCGGTATGGTCGCGTCGCGACGGTAGCGTTGCTCAATCGTACGCCGGCTCAAGTCGCAGCTTTGGTACAGGGCTATGACGTTCGGTTGATTCCCTCAACAGGTAGCGCGGCGAACTCGGACATCATCCAGCGCTTTGGTGCCAAGATTCTGACGGATATCGATGTCGGCTGGCAGGCGACCCGTGCACTTAAGCTGAGCGTGGGAGCGCAGAACGTCTTCGACATCTATCCGGACGAGAATATCGCCTCAACGGTCTCTAGCGTTGCGGTCGGGAGCAATGGCGCCGACAATGCCGGCACCCAGCCTTACAACGCCGTTTCCCCCTTCGGATTTAACGGTAGATCAGTGTTCATGCGCGGCAGTTACAGCTTTTAACACGGCATGACTCAGGACGGAGTGTTGAGCGTAGCGATAACTGTAAGGGACCTGCTGCGTCGCTTCCCTTGAACGAGGCGCTGGCTGGGACGGGAGTCTCCCGCCCTTCGCACTGTCTGAACGATGACGCCAGTTCGTGGGCACCTATGTGGAAAACCCAGTCGCAATTACGATTATGCGACAAACAGGAGATTGCGGACAGGCTACTAGGCACTACGACGATCCTAGCCTGCCGCAAACATACCGTTTTCCGACACCCTCAAAATTATCCGTGTTCTCGCTTTACCCCGAGGTTCCTGACGTCGTTCGATAGCCCTGTCGGAAAGGTTGTGTTTTGCGACGGGGTGTGGCGGGCAGTCGGCGCCCAGTAGCAGCTTGGTTGTTGCCGCCCATTAGCGGACGTTGGGGATGGCGATCCGGGCTCCCGAAACCGGCACGATCTTTCCCGTTTCTACGTCTCCAACAGGCCATTTCGGGAAAGAGCAATCGGGAACGGATTTTGGGAAACGGAGTGCCTTGGACGGCTTTCGCCGTGATCGCCCCGGCGACTGTCCCGCTATGAGTTCCTTTTTGGGAAGAAGCTCAAGCGTTAAAGCGTCACCATGAAGATCATGTCCGCCATGCTGTTGGTGTCGGTTGAAGCCGGCGCAGGTCCTGACATCGCAAGCACGGCCAAGTAAGAGTGAAGTAATGACAGACGCCGTAAACGTTATTGCCGTGGACCATACAGGCTTCGCCGTATCGTCTTTAGACGAAGCCGTTCGCTTCTGGACGGAAGCGCTCGGTTTCACACTTGAGCGGCAATCGGAAATGGGGGGCGATTTCCTGCATCAGGTGACCGGTGTCGATAATCCTAATGTCAAAACGGCGATCGTCAGGGCACCGGACGGCTATGTCGTCGAACTGTTGCAATATTCAAAAGGGCGCCAGAACGGTGCGGTGCCCAACAGCGCGGGGGCGATCGGTGCGGCCCACCTGGCTCTGGCCGTAAACGATATCCATGTCGCTATTGCCCGCGTCGAGGCAGCAGGATGGAAGGCGAAGGGTAGTCCGTTGCCGATCGCGGGTGGGCCAAGGAAGGGAACGTTGGTTGCCTACGTTTCAGGCCCCGATCATATCACGATAGAGCTTATGCAGCCGCCAGCCCGTTAATGGGCCGGCGGACGTTTTCCCGCTTCACCCTCCTTTTCGGGAAAGGCTGCAGCTGCCCAATGTCGGCTATCGCCACCCGCCTTCCCGAAAGCGGACGGGTCGGTTTCCTTCCGAACCCGGACATTCCTAATTACTGCGCGCCGAGACACGGACGACAACGAGCGCGTCAGAACACCGACAGAAAGCGTGAGCGTTTACACATCGGTCGGGGCGGGCGGCCTTCTCATTCAACGGTTCGTTTGTGGGAAGGCGGGTAAGGGCACCGTCCAGCCCGGGCGAACGGGTCCTACCATGATCTTTACTGATGCACAGGCGGATCCATTCGCGACTTGTCACAACGGTCGTGAGCGAGCGGCAAACCAGCCGGTAAAACCTGAGATTGCGACAGCCGGCACAGCGAGGACGCAGGACATTGCCAGGCCGATTACCCAGAGCGAGATAGTCCCGGCGGTGAGCCATATCACAGGAAGCTGGGCAAACGTCAGGATGAATCCTGCCATCCACCCCCTCGTCTTGAACGCTGCCCCTGTTAGCGCAGCTAGGCCCAACGAGGCGGGGTACCAGAGACGCCAGTAGGCGTCGGCATCCCAGGGTTCCGCCGCGCCTGTCACCCAGCAGACGAAAAGCCAGTACAGGACACCGGATACCAGCAAGACGGGGATCTTCATCAGTCCGGTGCTTATCGGCCTATTGTCACATGCAAAATCCCTGAATCCTATTCTCGCCAACCAGGTGCCGGGGTCAAAGCAGATTAACGCGGCTCACCAACCAATTTTTGGATATGGGCGCTGTTGCCTGCAATAGCGCCCGTGCCTCGCTGCATCCGCTTCGCACGGTACAGAGCCTCGTCTGCCTCTTTGAGCAACGAAGCCCGATCGACATAGCTGGCACCATAGGCACAGGCTCCGATCGTCGCGGACACCATTATAACGTTACGGTCGTCAGGTACGTCGTAGCGTAAATCCGCCAGCAATCGCGCGATGTCTTGGACGAGCTCTTCCTGCGTACGCCGTCCGCGCAGGATCAGCACGAACTCGTCCCCGCCAAGTCGGGCGATGAAGTGATCGCCCAGATACTGTACTGCTTGCAGCTTGGCGGCCATCACCTGCAAAACCTTGTCCCCGGTCGCATGGCCAAGCCGGTCGTTGACCTTGAACCGATCCAGATCGATGATTGCGATAGCAAGCGGTGCACCTTCCCGGGCGCGATCGAGCGCAACTTCCAATTCTTCGTTAAAGGCGCGTCGGCTTGGTATGCCGGTCAGTTCGTCGGTTCGAGCTACCGCAACCAGGCGGCGCTCGAATTGGTACCGATCCGTGATGTCCTGGATCACTCCCATGACGGCGACACGCTTACCGGCGCGCTCATCGATCTCACCCAATGTGCGCACGCGACGGGGCCGCCCCTGAGCATCGGTGAAGTTCAGCTCCAGATCCCATGCAGTCCCTTGCCGCACACAGCGGTCTAGCGCTGCTTCCAGCTTGGCACGGTCGTCATCAGGGTAGAACTGCATTGCTAGGGCAAGCTGCGCTTGCGAGCCCGGTTCCAAGCCGTGGATCGCGTAAGTCTGATCCGACCAGTGTACTCGTTCGCCGTCAAGCTCGAGGCGCCACGACCCGATCCTTGCCATACGTTCGGCGTGCTGGAGCAGTCTATGCGTGCGAGCCATGTCACCGAGGACCTCCTGGCGATCAAGCGCTAGCTGTAGGTTCTCTTTGCTGGTCCGGCGCGCCTCAAGCAGCGCTTCGACGACTCGCGCCATACCGGCGAGTATCTCCAGCTTTTCGCGGGTCGGATCCTGCGGTTTGTCGTCAGCCACGCACAAGGTACCGATCGGAAGCGCGGCACCTCCTCCTGGTGGTGTCACTCGCAACGGCACGCCTGCATAGAAACGCACAAAGGGTGTTACCACCACCATAGGATTGGTTGCAAAGCGCGGGTCTTCGCGCGTGTCCGCGATGACGAGCAGATCGTCGGCTGCGATAGTATGGGTGCAAAAAGACACATCTCGTGGTGTCTCGCTAGCCTCAAGGCCGCACGCTGCCTTGAACCACTGCCGGTCCGCGTCAACTAACGAAACGAATGCGAACTTGCAGCCAAAGAGATGCCGCGCCCCTGCAGCGATGGCATCGAACTCGGCTTCAGGGGGAGTGTCGAGCATATCGAGAGCACGAAGCGCGTCCAGCCGCGCTACCTCGTCGACTATGCCGGTTATGTTTACCATGGGGGACGGTAGCATAAGTGAGGTTGGCATCGGGTTAACGGCATGTGCAAAGTCGGTACATCGCCGCGACTCGCTAATGGCATGGCGGCGACTGAGAGACGCTGGAGCGCTCCCGCCTGATAGGAGCATAAACGTGTCCAACGCGAGCGATCTTAGCACTCTTGTTCGTAACGAAGCGCGCGCGCGAGAACAGGCCGAAGCCAGTAGCGACGTTTCAGCTCGCATCGCTCATCTGGAACGTGCTGCCGGGTACGCCAAAATGATCAAGGCTTTGAAGCAATGATGGATGGCGAAACAACCGCTCAGCACCTCGAGCGTCTAATAACGATTATCTGTGAAGCTTTGGCGGTCGCGGATGCTGGTGATCAACCGTTGGTAGGCGCGCATCTTCATAGCTGCCTTCGAACGGCAATCGCGTTGCGTGCTATTCCCGATAGTTTGTCACGGCCCTTTAATAGCAATGAGCCCTATATCTTGAAGGCAGCAGCAAACAAGATCGCTTGCCAGCAAAACTTACTATCCACGACTTCTAATCCCGCAACCGAACGATGATCGAGACGGATAGGGCGTTCTCGGAATCAATCCCGGTCGAGACGATCAGGAGCGCGACGTCAGAATATTTTCAACAGCCCCGGCCGTTTGTCAAACATATACAGACGGTGCTGTTGAGGCAGTTCGTGTACACATCAGCGTTAATTGGCACTCGCTGACCGCGGTAATCGTCAGAACGAAACCTGGACGCGCCCTATGATTCTGTCGCCGGCGTTGCGCCGATCGGCAAACCTGTCTGCGGTGGCGTTAGCGGTTCGGGAAATGTCGGTTCCGACATAATCGACGCCGATCGTCAGGCGGTCGCGGCGGTGTTCTAGGCCGAGCCGCCAGTTGGTGTAACTGCCGCCTGGACGAAGACGCTCCGCCCTTACGGGGTCGCTGACGCTGCCGGACGAATGGCCCAGTTCGGTGAGTATTGTGAACGGCGTACCAGGAATACCGGCATTGGCGTTCGCATAGACATGCACGTTGCTGCCGCCGATCGCGCGCTGCGAAGGCGCGCCGATCACGCCGACCGTGGCGTAGAGCGGACCATAGGCATAGCTTGCCGATACGCCGGCCTCGACATAGTCCATGCGCCCTCGCGCGCCCACGAATGCGTGGCCCGTGGCGTCGGTGCGGATACGCACCGCACCCAGATCCCAGCCGGTTCCCACTGACAGGTCGACGACCGCATCGGCACCGCCGTGTCGCACGCTGTTCCGAAGCGTCACCGCGCGCGCCGATGCATCTAGCCGACCGCGTGAGACGCGAAGATCGCCTCCCAGCGCGGCACGTCCCTCACTCCAGCTCAGCCCGCGCCGTTACTCCTCGCTCATCACCTCCAAGGTTACCGACCCGGCATCCTGCGCAAACGCGGGCGTGATCAGGCCGCAGCTCACGGCGCCGAGCACGCCCGCCAATTGAACGCGGCGGATCATCCAGCGCGCTGCGGACTGTGGATCCGGTCGAGCTCGACGCGCAGCATCTGCTCGTCTTCCTGCGCCAGCTTTACCAGATGCTGCTGCATGTCCGCGGACTTTGTCGCGACCTCCTTCTTGATCGCGCCATGGCTCGCAACGCACCAGCCGGGCCGGGTGCCCGAAATCACCGGTTCGCTGTTCATGCTGCGCACCAGCTTGGTACCCGATGCCGCGACCGCGTGTCGCGCCACCGACATACTTGCCGCCCAGTCGCAGCGTAGCGACGACGGTCTTCCGCCAGGTGCAACCGCGCCCACCTGCTTATGGGTGATGACCACGTCGCCGCGATATTTGACGGCGACCGGACCGCTGCGGTGATCCACCTGGTTCTGATGATCGACAGTCATGCTAAGGGCCGCCCCGGTAGCAGCAAGCACCAAGCCGGCAGTTAGAAGATAGGCCATTTTCGCTCTCCTTTTGCCATCCCGATCCATTCTGATCGGTGAAGCCAATCCTTACGGACGATGATTCTACAACGATGGTTCAGCGTGTCGGTTCAGCTGAACTCCGGCCGCAAGGCGCGTGCGTGCAGGCGGTCCTTCACGTCGAGACGCAACCGCTTCAGCCGAAATAGCCGCAAGGTATCGGGCATGCGTCGCTTCATCTCGACGCGGATCTGCTCATCCAGCCGGGCATGCAACTGGGTCAACTTGTGAGAAAATATAGGCAAAGCCGCTCTCCAACCAACGATTGAACGATCGGATCAGTCGCGATGAAAGCAGGCAAACAGGCCAGGCCTAGACATCGAGATAACCCGATGCGGTCCGACATCACGTTCGTCCTGAGACGATCGCCAGAGGGGCCCGGCCCGCTCCTTCAAGCTAGGGTTTCGCAGGTCAAGGTCAATAGGAGAGCGAATGGATTTGCACGAGTTGACATTAGGACACGGGTTCCCGATGTTACTGACATGTACGCTCCTGCGACACATAAGCGTTTCCGCGACCACGCCGGCCAACTCGCCGCACGCGCTTAGCCCGAGCTCGCGGCCATTGCCGTTCGAGTTCGGGCTTTATTCGATCTGACCTTTGGGATGCGTTCTGCGCACCCATGATCTCGAATAAGTGGAAACCGTGTAGTGGAAAACCAAGTCTCGAAATCCGATGATTTGTGTCAGGATGACCATCAGCATCATACTGCCAATTCAGCACCTCAGCCTTTCCTGCGGATGCGACCACAAAGCTTTTTCTCGAACAAATTCGATCTGGAAATCGTAGAAGGCTATTCTAAGGCTGATGCCGAAGCCCGGCAAAATGAAGGTAAGGACTGGCTGAGCCGACTTATGGAGCTCAACCTGTTACTTTTGATCGTTTTGGTTGGCGTGCCGGTGCTGGTATATTGCGTCTTATCCTCCGCACTTTAGAACACGATAAGATACCGTCTTCGCGTCGCAACCGGGATTGTGGATAAAGGCCTCTGGGTCGTCCCACTGAAGCCTCGGGTAAATGACAATATGTCAGGCGCCCGAGGACCGTTTAGAAATGATAGCAGTGAATGAGAGGAAGTCCTTTGTGACATTGCAACGCGTAAGCCGATCGGCCGTTGTGGAAAAATGGCAACGAATACCTTATCCCAACGGACCTCGTTAAATCTGCCGCATCTTGCGGTGCTGCTGACAGCAGCTCTTCAAATTCTGACGCCTCTTTTACCGCAGATTGGGATCGGTGAGCCTATCGGATCCCGGTCCCTGGCGGTCCGAACCTTGATAACCCCGGCAGGCTGGGCATTCTCGATCTGGGGCGCGCTCTACCTCGGAGCCACGGTGTTTGCTGTTTATCAGGCAATGCCCGCACAGCGCCAAAATACGTTGCTTCATCACCTGCGCTGGCCGGCAGCTGGCGCATTTTTGGGAAACGGACTCTGGGCTGCTTACACACAGCTTTACGGGTTAAGCTTCGTATCGGTTCTGATCATTACCTTCACGCTGACGTGCCTGATCGTTGCCTATCATGCCCTGGCGAATGCGACGGTGTCGAAAACTGAGTGGTGGTGTGCGTACCTTCCATTGAGCGCGCTCGCCGCATGGTTGACCGTCGCTACCACCGTAAACATCGCGGCTAGCCTGAGGTATCACGGCGTGGAGGGCGGTGCAGCCGCTCCTGGGATCGGTGCAGCGGTGATCGTGACTGCCGGACTCATCGCGGCCGCTGTACTGGTCCGAGGACGTGGCAATCTACCGTACGCAGTCGTCTTTGTTTGGGCGCTTACTGCTATCTTCGCGGCGGGTGGTCAGGCTTCCGGACCTATTGCCTTAGCAACCGGCGCTGCCGCGATCCTCGTTATTTCAGGCTTGGTCGCTGGCTACCGGCGCAGGGTATATGCGTCTGGTTCGATTAGAGGTTGAACCTAAATCCGTAGCCGAGACCTAGGGTGAATTGGGTCCGGCGCCCACGTTCGCGGACGAGAGGTGAATCGCCTGCGTTCTGACCTAGTCGATCCAGGCCAGTGAAAAGCGTGATGGCGCTTCGCCGGTTCAGGGGACGAATTACGGTACCGCCTACACCGTAGGACAATAGTCCGCCTGACGCAGAATACGGTCTGAGCCCGGACCGTTGCGACTGGAGCGCATCGATGCCGAAATACGTCTCGATATACTCGCGGCTTGCCAGTGTTGCGCGAGGCCCCACGTTGATGATGGTCCGTCCCCGGCGCGCCTGGTAAGCAACTGATCCGTCGGCGACAACGCCGTCATGCCCGCCGAAGCCGCGACGAACCTCGATCCGTCCACGCCATGGCCCAGTCCGTTTCTCGACGAAGCCTCCCGCCTCAACAGCTGCATCTACGTTGCCGAGGCCGCGTAGTGCGTTACTCCCGCCTGTAATGAGGAACGGCGATCCTCCGCGCTCCTCATCCCGCCCAAAGCGGAGTTTGGCCAGAGGTCCTGCCTTCCACCCGTCGTGGTTCACCACGTTCCAGCCCAAACCGTCAGGAATTGAGGCAAAGATCACGTCCTTGTAGTTGATCCGCAAGTCGGGGAATATCGACAAGGCCATGTCTCGCGAGCCTTGCCATGCAGGGCTCAGGACTGGCGCGACGCCAACGGTAATGCTCCATCCGGCAGTGCCTGCCTCCAATGGCCGACCTGCGGGGGGGGCCGGCCGCAGGTCCGTCTGCGCGAAGCAGGGTTGAGCAGAGACTAGCGCAAGGATGGTTAGAGCGGAGCGCATCCTTATCCCTTTTTTCGGCCCCGTTGATGACGGTCGGTCGGTCATGTCAGCAGCCACCTTATCCCCGCGCGTCGTAAACGCCAGTCCCGGTAGATGGAGTACGGCTATACCCACAGCGTATGACCGGTCCGCTTTCAATGCCGGCGGACGCGTTCAAACTCAGGCCGAAGCAGCCGCTCGCGTTTTCCACAGGGACCAGCCGACGCCGCAACCCAGTATCGCAAAGGTTACCGCCAACGACGCTGCGGGCGGGAATTTGGCGAGCCCGAACATGTCGGCAACGAAGATTTTCGAGCCGATAAATACCAGCAACGCGGCCAAGGCGTATTTAAGGTAATGGAACCGGTCGACCATCGCGGCGAGCGCAAAATAGAGCGCGCGTAACCCAAGGATAGCAAAGATGTTCGACGTGTAGACGATGAATGGATCCGTTGTGATCGCGAAGATGGCCGGCACGGAATCGACCGCAAAGATGACGTCAGCGCATTCGATCATGACCAGAGCCAGTAGTAACGGCGTAGCGATCCGGCGCATGCGCCCCGTCGCTGGCTCCTGCTCTTTCACCCAGAAACGTTCCCCGTGAAGTTGGTCGGTAACCGGCATGCGCTGGCGAACCCAGCGTAAAACGGGCGAACTGGCTACGTCATATTCCGTGTCTGCAGTCAGCCACATCTTGATACCGGTGAAAACCAGAAAGGCCGCAAAGACGTATAATACCCATTCGAACCGATCGACCAATGCCGCACCAAAACCGATCATCACTGCACGCAGGACAATGACACCCAGGATGCCCCAGAACAATACACGGTGCTGGTGGATGCGGGGGATGGCGAAGTAGCCGAAGATCATGGCGATGATGAACACGTTATCCATCGCAAGGCTCTTCTCGATGACGAAGCCCGTCACGTAGTTAAGGCCGGCAGTCGGCCCGATATACCACCAAATCCATCCGCCGAACGCCAGTCCCAGCGTGATGTAACCTGCTGACAATGCAAGGCTCTCGCGTACCCCAATTTCCCGTTGTCCGCGGTGCAAGACACCCAGATCGAGGATCAGCAACGTTGCGACGATGCCGAGAAATGCCAGCCACATCCAGACAGGCGTACCAAGGAATAATAAGGAGAGCAGCTCAGGCATGGGGACCTCTGACAAACGTGATGACGTGGGGCGGGATCAGCGATCAGGAGGGCAGGTATCTCGCGGTGGTGCGCACAAGCGACCTTCCAGGTGCAACTCAAAGCGCTTTAATTGCAGCAGAATTGGAGAAATTGGAGTTCGGCGCGCCATCGCGATACGCGCGCGCTCGTCCAACTGCTGATGCAGTTCGGCGAGTCTGTTGGTTTCCATGCTCAGAGCCTCTTTTCAATCGGTGATCGAAAGATCGGATCATCAACGACGACAGGAGGCAAAGCGGCCAGGCCTATATCGAGATAACCCGATGCGGTCCGACATCACAATCACCCGAGGGAAATTGTCAGAGGGGCCCGGCCCGCTCTTTCTAGATAGGACATGGCTCCCGGTGATCAAGCTGTTTCACTGTTTGATAATTACTGTAGTCGGCACTCAAACTGCCGCACTTCCCTTCCCAAAACATAACGCCGATCGGAAAAAGGGATCGGTCGAAAACGCCCACTTATGGACGCTCAGCTTGGTGAGCCGCAGGCTTGAAAGCCATTCGGCAACCATAAGCCGCAACATGCCCCGCCGGCAGGTGCTCTGCTTGCGGCTGGCAAGCCGTGCGGCGTATGTCGCAACTGCTGGTGGGGGAAAATGAATGGCGAATGGCAGTAGCAGCCGCGGAAACTCGGTTGTCGGCGAGCGCTGGCCGCTCTTCTGGGCAGGCTGTGCGGCGATCAGCGTTGGGGTTGCACTTCACCTACCGATGCTCGCGATGGCCCATACGATGGGCAATCACCTGTCGGGTATGCCGATGGACGGATGGATGTACCTGGGCATGGCGCTGATCGGTATCGGCGTGCCGGCAGCTATCTTTGGCGCTTTACCCAAGAAACGGCCTGATCACAGTGCAGGCGTTGGCGTCGCATATGAAGCGCCCGATGATACCCCTCTGACGCGCTCGCATGCTGCCGTTCTGCTGGTGCTTACCCTCGGGCTCATCATCGACACTATGAAGCCAGCAACGCTCGGCTTCGTGCTCCCCGGCATGCGTGGCGAGTATGGGCTCGCCAAATCGACCGTTGCCCTGCTTCCGTTCGTTGCCCTTACGGGGACCACAGTTGGCTCGTTTCTGTGGGGGTGGCTTGCGGACATCTATGGTCGGCGTGTGTCGATCCTGTTGTCGACGATCCTGTTCGTTTCGACATCCATCTGCGGAGCTATGCCTTCCTACAGCTGGAACCTGGTCATGTGTTTTCTGATGGGGTGCTCGGCTGGCGGAATGCTGCCCGTTGTCTACACGCTGTTGGCGGAGATCATGCCTCCACGGCACAGAAGCTGGGTTCTTGTGCTGGTTGGTGGCACGGGACTGGTCGGTGGCTACCTCGCAGCGAGCGGTGCCGCGCATCTGTTCGAGCCCCTGTTCGGCTGGCGTAGCTTGTGGCTGCAGGGCTTTCCCACCGGTTTGCTGCTGCTTGCGATGGCAAGGTGGATTCCTGAGTCCCCGCGCTTTCTGTTGGAACGGGGTATGGACGCCGAGCTAGCTGACATGGCTCGAAAGTTTGGCATCGTCAGGCGTGCGCCACAAGCAGCCCCAGCGGACGCTGGCAGCGCAGCGGCTCACCACCGCGAATTGACCATCGCCCTGGTGATCACGGCCCTGTCCTGGAGCTTCGTCAACTTCGGCTTGTTGCTATGGCTGCCTTCGGATCTTCAAGATCGAGGCTTCAGTGCCGAAATTGCAAGCGGCATTATCGCCAGCTCAGCACTTGTTGCCCTGCCCACGATCATGATCGCGGCCTTCCTTTACAGCCGTTGGAGCAGCAAGCGCACTCTGATCGGCACTGTGCTTCTCACACTCGCCGGGCTTGCCGGAGCCCTACTGCCGGCGCCTACCCTGGCTTGGCCACCACTGCTCATCGCAGTGATCGCGTTACTGGTGGTTGGCACAAACGGATTAATCGCCGTGCTACTTCCCTATGCAGCCGAAAACTACGCATTACGCGTCCGTGGACGCGCTACCGGGCTTATCGCGGGTAGTAGCAAATTTGGTGGCGTTGCTGTCCAACTGGGGGCCTTCGCTGGATTGATCCCGACGATGGGGGGCGCGGCGATCGCGTTGATCATACCAATGACGCTGTCAGCGGTACTGATCGGACGCTCAGGTAGAGAGACGCGCGGCCGCAGCTTACGTGAGCTGGAAGCAACGGCTTAGCTGTCGGCTTCATATCGACCTGCGCGGAGTGTCTCCATCAGCGGTCAAATGTGTGAAAAACCTAGTCGTAATCACGACTGCACGACAAACAGGTGTTTTCGATACATATCTTTCCGATAGCCGGCAGCAGTTTTCGTGTCGCGAAAATCAACATAAGCAACGATGGGCTGCATCGATCACGCCTTTATAATTCCTACCGTAGTGTTAGCTGACGAGGAGACCTGGGATAAGCCGTTCGGCCTCAGTACGGCTGAACAAGCCCGATGCCTGAGGTTTAACTCCATGAATCCTGGCGAAATTGCCAACTGCGCGCCGGTACAAACGCAACTTGCGGCTCATCTCGCTCGTGGTGATATAGCTTCGAGCTAATTGCCGAGCTATATCCATAGTTACCTCCCGAAAAGCGGGACCGGGTCCAAGTAGGAACTCCGAATGCCGACTAAAATGCGGGGGGCTGATGTTCATGATTTCAGCAAGGTCCGTTTTTGTCACCATGCAACTGCTCCAATTCATGCCCCCGGTATGCTGAAAACGTTCGAGCGAAAGGACCTTCTCCGATCTAATCATGATACGTTGCGCCAACGGAGCATCCCCATCAACCGCGCTTGCCAGCAAGTCGCCATCCGCAATCGCTTTGAGCACTCTCGCCCATGGCTTCGGACGCCCGCCAATCCCCCGCATTGCTTCTGCAAGCCTAATTGGGTGCTTTTCTGGCGACTGGCTTAAAAGGTGAGACAGTTTGCCCCGGAACGCCTCCAAGCTGTCTCGACATATGGCGAGCTGCAAATAGTCTCCACGGCCTGGCGGTACGGATGCAGCTGTTAACAAGCCGAGATGAGCCAATTCCCGGATAGCGTACGTCGGCATTCCAAGCATCTCGGCGGCATGAACTAGGCGTAGGCGAGGCTTGTTGAGGGTGAGCATTGCCGCCACGGCTTCTCGGTTGACGAGAACCTGCAACCTGATCCCGTCAAGCGCTAGAAAGTAAGGCAGCTTGCCGGCCTTGCGCATTTTCAAAAGGGTTGGCCGGTCCGCGCCTGTCAGTTTCGTCATTTCGACAATGCTCAAACCACGTGAGCGTGCGGTTCGGCATCGATCAGCAAGTTCGGAAAGCACCTTTTGGACAGCGGGTGACAATCTCGGCGCGTTGTAGTCGCAAAGCACTTTGTAAAAGGCTTTGCGGGTACTGCCACCCTTGTCATTGTTACCACGGTTTAGCTTTTCTGCAACATGTTGCTCGATCGCGCCGGGCCAGCCAGCCAGAAAAGACCAGGTTGCTGCCAAGGCCGGAACTATAAAGTCGCGAGCGCTGTCGAGGCAAAGAGATTTGCTGTTGGACAATGAGGTCAACCGTCTATCGACAACGGGAGCCAGCACACAAGCGAGCTCGAGCAGATGTCCACCACTCAATTCTGCTAAGCCCGGCGGAAGATGACGCCGGGTAATCCTCCGCCGGTCTGATTCATGGTGGATCAATCCCACAAGCTTCTCAAGGCCATCACGTAAGCCCTCAGGCACTGGCGTCGCTAGCCCTCGCGCGAGTGGTTCTGCGCAGTAGTCGCAGAGTTCAATCCCTGCTGTACGTCGCCAAATCTGACGGCGACGGCAGGACGGATTTGGACAGAGATCTTCGAGATACTCCCATGTCTCAGTGCAGATTGGGAGCTGGCGGACTTGCCACAAGGCACGATGATGCGCGGACATAGACAAAGCTTTTGGTGAGAAGCGCCTGTACGAGAATTGCAAAAAATCCCGTGCCACGAGCGTACCGCAAAGATTGAGCATCTTCGTATCGGGCGTCCATAACGGCGAGTGCAACCGGGTGGTTTCAGGACTGATCCCCAGACAATCAGCAAGGATCTCCAAACCCGTATTGTCGCAGAAGGAAGCGTGGGGGCGGCTCGGTTGAATGTCACCCGTTACCTCGGTGATCTGCGCCATTCGTGGCATGTGATGAACCGCCGCTATCCGCGCGACATAGCCATCCAACGATTCCCCTGCGATAATTGGAAGAACGCGCGTTACACGCCATGGCGAACGAGCGGTGCTCATTGCACAGGCTGCTTGGCAAACGGGTTGCTCTGGCAGAAACCGCGCGGGATGCAGTAGCTATCGACAGCCTCTGCCAGATCGTTCCGATCGATGAAGGCTCGTCCATCGTGCAGGGCAGCAGCCATAGCAGCGCGGACGATTTTGCAGATACGCCGCACCCGGCCCGCCGATGCCTCCCAAAGCGATCGCGCGATAGCCTCGTCCGCGAGGGCCGAAAAGCAGGCCAGAATGCCTGCATTCACCATTGCTTGGTCGAGATCGACGAGGAAGCTCAAAAAAAGCGCGCGGTCACCCCTCGTGTCCCAGCGCAGTGGCGAGAGGTCGATGTCATCGTCGAGTCGTTCCATCAGCTCCGGCACCTGAGCCAGGACCGATCCGGCATCTTCCGAACCGACGAAGGCCACTGGTGCGACGCCTGCGTCCATGATCTTCTCCCGGATTGCCGTTGCTATAGGACGGCTCATCCGAGGTCGGCGTGCGGCGCGATTGAACTCATCAAACACAACGATCTGCACACCGCAGCGCCGCATCTCAGCAATTGCTCTTGGCCAGCGCGCCTTCTCAGTGCCGATATCGGGCCGGGCGGCTCCAAGCGCTTGCAGGATCGAGGTCGGCAGAGAATCCGTTGTGCCGGCTCCTGCGGTTTCGACATGAAGCAGCGGTTTGCAGCCCTCGTCTGCCGATGCTTCGAGGATACGGCGGAGGGCGACGATGGACTCGGTTTTGCCGCAACCATGCGGTGCGACAAGCATGGCCCCGCCGCAAGGAGCATGCTCTGAGCGACCCAACGCCGCGATGCGCATCTCGTCGAGCGCTGCCATGACAGCCGTTTGAGGTGGATAATCCACGCGGATCGCGTCGAAGCTTGCTTTAGCCTTACCGACGCGGGAGGCTGCGCTAGCGGGCGTTTCCTGCTTAGGTGCCGAGCGGGATCGATCGGTCATTGGTAGCCTCCCTTGTTCAAGGGCAGCCGGCGCTCGCGAGCCGGTGTATCGGGTTCGCTTTGTCCCCGCATGCTGTGCTCACGGCGGCGTTCAAGCGCCGATTTGGGTGGTTTGGTGCGCGGATCAGGTCGTGACGACAGGATGTCCTGATCGAGCGAGGTTAATCTTGCGCGGTCATTGGCAATGAAATCACCAAGCGTGACCGAAGAGGGCGTCGCGTGAACCAGATCGACGATGTTTCCCGTGACTTGCCGTATGCGTGGCACTTCGATGAGGGTGGAAAGGCGCTTTCGTGAAGCTGCGAGGTCGCCAGGGCTGATGTTACGGATAGCGTCAATGAGATGCCCGCGGGCGTTCATCCGCTCCTCCTGCGTGTTGAACGCCAACCCCTGCTTTTGCGCCTCGCGTTCGATCTGCTCGTGCAGCCACAAGGGCATGCCGCTGCTGTACCTCTCATCGGCGCACGTCAGTTCGACATATTTCCGGGTCTTACGGTTCCAGACGTAGATACGACTGATATCCATGCTATCGTAGCGAAACTCGACAGTCGCGGTGGCATCACTCCGCCGCTGACGGCGTGGCTCGATGGGCACAAGGTCCCGCAACAGTTCTGGTACCGCTTGGATGTCATGATAGCGCAGGTTGAAGGCACGGATGCCGGAAGGGGAAAGCTGCGCGCCGGAGCGCACCTCCATCACGTCGCGCGCAAACGATGCGAAGTCCGCAAAGTCATTGATGCCGAAGCGATTAATATCACGTTCAAATACAAGCGCGGGCTGCTGGCTACCCAAGCCGTCATGCGGCTCGACATTGTACGATGCTATGATCTGGTTCGCGATCGCCTCCAGCTCATCTAGCATGACGATGGCTTGGGCTTCAGCATCGTAACCCCAACGTCTGGCATCGTTCAGCGTCAATGCTCGCCCTGGCAACAGACGGGTTGTCTGATCATTCAGGGTTTTAATCGCACGCTCGCCGATCGCTCGGTAGGTTGGCTGCTTGATCGGGCAGAACCGCACGGAAAATCCCGCGTCCCGCGCTGCCGCTTCGAGCGTGTGGCTACGAAATTCGACGGCATTATCGAGGATCAGGCAGCCCGGCTTGCCGCAAAGCATGGCAAGAACCGGATACCGGCTTGCCATGGCCGGCGGGGGGCGTTTGGGCAGCACAATGCGCCGTAATATCTCGCTGACTGACCAACGGCACGGATCTTGGAAGGTGATCAGGTGGCCAACGATAGCACGGCTTTTGACGTCGATAGCGAGTGTCAGCCACGGTCGTCCAAGAACCATCTGAAGCGCTGGACATACGACATGTACGTCAAGCCAGGTGTGATCCACGATGACATACTGCATGACGAAATCAGCCGCGAGCGGCTTGCCGGCTCCTGACCAATCCTGCTTGACGGCCTCTACCTCTATGGAGGTGGCCAAGGTCTTGTCCGACTCTAGTTCGTTGAAACGGCGTCGCACAGTGCGCTCTGAGCAGACCTCAAAGGGCTCGTGAGGCTTGTCGATGGACGGGTGGCGTCCGTCATTCACCAGGTTAAGCCAATAGGAGTAATCGGCATAGATGTCCGCGACGTTGCGTCCCGCCTTCCTGCCCTCGAGCACGCATGTCCAGAGGAGCTGCTGGTCGATGCTGCCGTTTGGTGAACGCACGATGCGCCTTCCGGACAGCGGGACCATATGACGAGGATGGCGGTTTCCGATGCTCCCGCGGTTCTTTCGCCAATTCTTTACCGACGACGCCGAAGGTTTTTGACCGAATCGATGAGCCAACTCGGGCGTCCAGCAGTCGTCGAGGGCGGCCTCGATAGCGCCGATGCCTTGCGGCACGCCTCGTTCGTCTAGCATCTGGCAAGCGGTCGCCATGCGCAAGGCGCGAGAAGAGATCGCACCCGCCTGATCGCGGGTCCATTCCGCGCTATCGTTGTAATTTCGAATTTTGTCGGATGAACGCGGCGTTCGAGTAACGGCATCGCCACAGTGCTGCATAAGCTGGAATTGCTCGACGGTCGGCAATTCAAGCGATCCGTCCTTTTGCTCGTGCTTGAGGATATCGCCCGTGATCAGATGGGTAAGCTGGACCCGGCCATGAGCATAGGCTGGATGATATTCGGCTCCGCGAACATCGACGATCGCGCCAGGGGAAAAGCGGATATGCGCCATGGAATGCTACCCTTTCGGAACGCGCCAGAGGCGGTCGGCATCGAGATGATGCCGGCGACAGGCGCGGATCGGATTGAAATTGAATTTTGCCCAGGCAATTGAGGAGATCGGATCCCGGGCAAACATCGACGCTTCAGTGGATGGTCACCGGCGTCGTATCCAAAAGCAAACGGGTAAGATCCATTTCAACACGCCGAGCAACCGTCATTGCCTGAAGCACGGCTTCGCCGGTGCGGGGGCAGTCAGGGGCGATCGCGCTGACGGCGCTTCCGAAGGTAGCATCCCTACCCACCTGCCGTTCATGAGCGTACAGACGCTCCAAATGCTCCGGTAGGATCGTCACGAACCTGCGTGAACAAAACAGCGTCACATTACGACGATGAATGAGGCTGTCCCAGATTTGATGACGAAAAACGATTTTAAACCGAATGCCGTGCTCATCACAAATTTCGTGAACCGCCGTCAACTTAGCGCGGTACTCCGCGTCGGCTAGGTCACGCTCGTCTCGCTTGATCTCGATGAGCGTGACGGTGCCATCAGATGCAACCAATTCGACGTCTATGGTGTAAACTTGCTTTTTGCCTCGCCGCGTGAATTCAAAGCGCACAGATTCTGATGCAACGCGAACCACAGCGAACTCCACTTCGGCGCGTGTCAGGAAATCGTACTGTGCCGCACCCTGCCAGTGAAGAACGCGTCTGGCCTTGCGACTCGTGAACCATCCATTTTCATGAGCGAGCCCGCCGTTGAAGGTACGCAGCGCGCCACCAGCGTCAGCCCGGATCATCCGCACATGATGCGCGTCGCTATGTTTGTCGCGGATGAACTTCGGCGTTGGGCCGCCATTCAAGTTGAGCAATAGCTCCGGAAGAGGATCGTGGTCTGCGGCATTGAATGTCATCGATCGTTCCTTCCATCTCGCAATCAGATGCGATGGACGTGAGGGGACATGATCCGGGGCGGCCCCGAACCTTGACAGGTTTCACGGAATGAAGGAGATCAGGGCTCGTAAGGTCTCTGATCTTCTATGGGCCTCGCTGGGTGCAACCGGCGGGGCCTTCTCATTTCCGTAGCTTGGCAATGCTTCCGCGCGTTGGCGCGACCATCTGCTACGTCATCACTGCTCTCCTATCGTTGGCTGCGGATAATGCGCAGGCCAGAGCTGGGCAGGCGTAAAGGCTGCCGCCGCGGCTATGGCCTCTTCGACCCGGCGCGAGCGCACGAGGCCTTTGGAAACTCTGGTGACGGTGCTGGGACTGACGCTCAGATCACGGGCGATTTGCGACAGTGAAGTGCCACGGCGCTCCAGCACCCATTTGATGTGTCCGTGCCAACTTTCGCCGCCCATTGCCTGCCTCACTGGGAAGTGATTTGCGTCAAGTCGCAGCGGCTAATTGCCCTCACGACTTACATGCGATTCGAATCATGAATCGCCATTCCCGTCAAGCCCTTGCTTCTATTGACTAGTATTGACAGCGTCGGAATGCGCCCACCCAAACTAAAGCTATGAGTTTTTTCAAAATTCGGTTTTTACGACTATTGATTAAGCTAGCTTTCGCTGATTTATCAAACTTGTCTTTTGCTCGACATCTATCAGCACAAATCATAGACTCGCACAAAGGTTTCGAGCTTATTACTGAGTAAACGGTTAATCGGTATATTTTACATGCATCTGACGTATCTTACATTTTACACTACATGAAACGTCTTTAGATCGGCGGATTTAACAGATTTTTTAGTGGCTAGCGCATTATCACTGGCGATTCATCCGAAGCAGGATGCATGCAATCTCAAAAGATTTTTTCAGTGATGAATTTTAATTACATTGTCCCGGAGAAGTCCAAACTCCGGGGAGAGGCGCAACAGCCTGCCTTGGTAGAAACCAGCTCGTCCGCTTTCGAGCGACGCCTATCGTGGTCAGGCCGGTATTTCTTCGTGGAAAATTTAGCGACCGAGTTTGAGTTTCGGTCCGGCAGCGTCATCCAGATCATGCAGCCTGACATCAACCAAGAGATACGCCGTGCCAAGGTATATTTCTGCGCTGCAATCGGCGTTGCTCAACGAAGCGGCCACCCTGTTTCGTCGCAAGCACTATCTGAACGGTAGTCACGCGGGTTTCATCTTACATGCGACCGGTGAATTTTCCGATGGCGACGTTAATGCGATCCGCGACGCGCTGAAGCGGTCGAAGGGGCCGGGCAATTCCGCAACTCGTTTGTCCACCAGCCTGGCGGCAAGGATGGGGTAATCAAGATCCTGCCGATCGCCCGAGTCGGCGCGAACGAAGACTTCATGGGGGCCAAGAATGCGGCGCGCGATGACGTACTGGCCGCGCACCGCACGCCACTCGTACTGCTGGGCATCGTGCCGCGCAGGGATCGACGCTCGGCAAGCCCAGTGAAGCGGTCGATAGGTTTTTCGAACTGGAGACCGAACCGATCCAGGCGCACCTGTTGGACATCAACGGGGCGGTGGGTGTCGACGCGGTCCCATTTACAACAAGGAGGGTGCCTTCGGCTGCAGCTAGCACTTCCAACTAGCACCGCCGGAGATACTCGTTTGCAGTCCGGCACAATGACGAAGGCATCTTCCTCGCAAATTCAGCAAACGTTCGGCGCGTAGCTATCGTGATGAGCGGACAACGCCTCATTGCAACGGGCTTGCTTGGAGCGGCTTAAAGCCCTACGCCTTGGCCCATGGGCCAGAGCGTGCTTGGCTGGTAATGGACAGCTATCTCGATATTGCGCGGACAGTTCTTAAGAGCGTTCGGCAGCCGATGAGCGCGCGCCAAATCCTTCGGACGGCGCATCAGCTTCACCTCGTGCCGAGCGAGCTTTTCGGCCAAACCCAGCATAAGACTATGCAGGCCCGCCTCGCGACGGATATTCTGAAACACCGTTTACGGAGCGAGTTCTATCGAACCGGTCCGGGGCGTTTCTATCTGAGAATGTTTTTAACCGCACGAGCGGCTGGTACCGGTATAACCCAGGAATATCACGCGCCGTTACGTACTGCGCAACTTGGACGGTTTGACGTCGTCGCGTTTTCGCGGACCTCTCTGGCTGAGCTCGCCGCGCAAATGCATTCGCCATTCTCAGTCTCTCACTTATGCTCACTCCCGTGGCGGTATGCGCGGCTTTACCAGCTACGCCGATCAAAAAGGTTCGTGCCCTTCCGCTTTCATCTTTTGCTACTCGCGAATGATCGAATCTATCTCGACAATCGCAGGCTGCCGGCTAGCGAAAGTGATCTTCCCCGCCACTCCGTGATCGGGATTGAGGGCGTCGTCAAATGGAGCGATCGCTCTCTTTTCTCAACCGACGAGTTCGGGTTACTAGACGCTGCAATCCGGACGCTATTCGAACGCTTCGAACTACCTCAGCATCTCCGGTCCGTTTTGGAAGAGTCATCGCGCTGGTCAGATCCGCGGGCGGTTGTCGAAAACGGGGGTGGTCCTACCAGCGCATCCCCCGATCTCGTCGTATATCTTAGATTTGAATGTTCTGACGTGACCGAAATAACGGATGTTATCGACGCAAGAATGTCAGCCGAATGGCTGCCGCTACCCGTGCGCCTTAACGATATTGAACGCTTCGACAAATGGTCGGCGCGCTTGGTTACGGATCAAGACCTTCAGGCGCAGCTTTGTTCTTAACCTACAGCCTCAATGAGTTTTGCCATAGGTAGGTTACTCAATAGGTCGGCAAGCGTCCGCATACCGAGGGTCCGCCAGCTGTTGTCAGCTTTCGAAGGATCTGCTTGGTCCGAAATTACACGCATCATGCTGACCGGTACCCCCGCTCTGCGCGCGGCCTCACAGATGCCACCAGCTTCCATTTCAACGCCTAGGAGCTTCGTTTCGCCGCCCTTCCCGCTTAGGATGTTCTGACGCCATTTGTCGCTCGCTACAACTTCGTCCGCGCTTGCCATCATCCCGGTGTGGATAGACGGCCGACGATCAGGAGGCCAGTCGAGCACATCGCAGGCCTTCGCCGCCCAGGCGCCGATGTCGAGGTCGTCAGACAAAATCTGATTCATCAGTGCATCGTCAAGCTTGTAGTCCTCACGCCGAAAGTTTGGTGAGGCCCCTTTTTCTTCATCAATGACTTTCCGAAGCGCTAAGTCGACAACCTTCGTCGCAACGATAATATGCCCTTCCCGGGTATCGTTCTCGCTGAATCCGCCAGCCAAACCAACGATCAAAATCAGCTTTGGTTTGGTCTGCCGCTTTGCGAGGTAATGCGCCATCGAGACAGCTGCCGGGACCCGTCCCATATATCGCGGACATATGACCGCGATGTCGATGTCACCAAGCTTGCCGGTCGCCTCGGGCGTCTGCGCGTTCTTGGTTAAGCCCAGAGCCTTTGCAAGCACCTTGAGCTCTTCTTCCAGCGCGACATAAAGGACGAGTTGCGGTTCATGGGTCAAAGCTATTTTCTTCTCGTTCAGGTTTGGCAATGGCTGCTTAGCGTCCAGCCGTGTTGGCAAATCATGTCTAATGGACAAGTGTGCCGCAACTTCTTCCAGTATCGTACCAAGCTCGCGTATTTCGATATAACTAAGCTCGTATAGGCTGAAGCGCTTTTTTGCGATCGTCTCGCCCGGATATTTGACAGCAGCTCGCGCCAGCCCAGCCATATACTGAAGGTCGGTCAGAGATTTGTAGCGCTTCGCGAGTTCGCCGTACCCGTCAATGAACGCAATAAATCCAGGCTGCTTGCGAAGCTCGAGGATTAACTGAGCCGGCGCTTCGAAAAGAATATCGCGAAGGAAAAATATATCCAGAAATGACGACAGGGCGCGGTAGTCGTAGCCAATCGCAAACGGAATATCAAAATGTTGCCGCACATGTGGAATAGAGGTTAAGCCGATCAGCTTAAACTCCCTACAGTACTGACCAAAATATACGTGCTGCAGGACGTTTCTAAGTGCGCTTCCTGCATTATTAGCCGCGGTAGGTAGCTCCTCAACAATTGCTGCCCAGGTTACGGCAACGCCGCGATCATCAAGAATTCGAGGAATGCGCCCAATATCGCTTATCGTCTTGGCAGTCAGGATCTTCTTAACAGGTTGCCAAACCTTGCTATTTTGATCCGGACCGTTTTCCCAACCGAGCAGAATGCCCTCAGTAATATGAGTTTTTCGTTTGATGATGCCAGTAGCGTGCCTACCAAGGAAGCCAATTCGAGTGTCGCTAAATAGTCCGGAATACCGATCCCGCATGGGCTCGTAGCCCGTCCGCTTCTTCTCGGCGAAATCGGCGAGATTGTCTTCGCGCATCGGCAGCTGAATTAAGCCCTCTTGAAGATAGGCTTGCTGGTTTTCAGCCAATAGGAAAGCGATTTCATCCTCAACGATGAAACCCGGGGGGGCGATACATTGATTTTCGCACAGGATCGCACACACATTTAAGGCTTGTCGTAAAAGTTGCGTGTGCGCCGGCACAGTAAGGCAATCGTAAAGTCCAAATACTTCACGAGTATCGCGATTGAGAAAATACAGAAAAATATCGCGCCGCAACTCAGCCTCGTGCCACGATTTCCGCGAGCTTGCCCTCAAAGGCAACTAAGTCGGCGTCATTCACAATGTCAAAATCGACTTCAGCGTCGTCAAGCTCAGTCTCGGAACGATGCTGATTATCGGTTTGCCGGTCAAATACCTGCTGCCTTTCGGCCAACCGAGTAAACCGAAATTCGTCAGGAGCCAATATACGCACGATCTTACAACCGTTATCTCGCGCGAGATTTAAATCCTCGCGAAATCGTAGAGCATCCACCACGAAACCATTTTCAATTTTGATCGGACGTAGGGCGGCTCGCAGGAAAATACTTGGATCAAGTGCGGTAAGCGCGTCATCAAGCCGCTGGGTAGATCGCTTATCCTCATTGTCGAAAAGCATGCGGGATATTTCCCGACAGATCACACCGGTCTTAATGTGCGGCACACCCAAGCCGACGCTTAAATAGCGCCCGGCTAATGATTTGCCTGCGCCGCTTTTTCCTATGAGCGCCAAGCGGGCCGCCTTACTCACACGAGAGCCGCGTGTGCTAATGGACGAACCGCAACCGATAGCCGCGCAGCAACGTCAGCGATTGAGACCTGCCGGTATTCAGCAATCATTGTTAGCAGGCGCTGCACCAGAACCCTGTAGTGAATGATGAGGCCCGGAAAGTAATCAATAGCTTTCGCACTATATCTTAAACTAAAATTTAGATGCTCATCTGTCATCGTTCCTGCCTTCTTTGCGAGCACGAAGGTAAGCGCCTGAATTTTGTCGACCCCTTTAACGAGTTGTGCCTCAGCACTTTCCCCGTAGATTGTTTCGAGCATTAAAGCACGCTGGCGCTCGCGAATGGGGACTCGCAGCTGCGCGATATAACGTTCCAGAGCCACAAGCTCTAGTTCGGTTTTGACTGCGCGCGCGGCTGGATTAAAGGCGTGTGAAGCGGTTCCTTGACCGTCTGGCCCCACAGGGTCCAAGTCGCCCGTAAAAAGCTCAAGCTTATCGTGAAGAATGGCGAGCTCAAGAGCATGTTGACCGTTTAGCTTTGGAAAATTTGATGCTAGCAGCAACGTAGCATCAGCGACATGCCAGCTATGCGCAGCTACATTCTCCAGCTTCAAACCCGGCTCGGCTTCGTCGGCAGCACGAGCGAGCTGCGACTCTGCGTACCAATGGTGTTGCCCCATGTAACGTCGAATAAGCTGGAGCCCGAGCGAGGCCAGCATCACATCCACGTCCCGTTCTGCGTCATCGCGGCTTGGCAATTGCAAGTCTGATTGCGGCGATTGTGGCAACATGGACCTTCTGACGCCCTCAAAATCGTTAATATTGAGATCGTTAGTCGCATAATTATCGGCGAGTATCAGCATCGATGTGTCAGCTCGTCCGCAAAACGACATATCCATGGCTTCCCTCCCCCTAGGTTCGGATCGCACTTTCATGTCATCAAAACAACCCAGAAAATATGCCGAAATACAGCGTAAATTGTGAGAACAAGTGGGTCTCCTTAGCGATATTTTTTCGATCGACGGTGTCTGCTTGTCGTTCGCTATTTCGCGATAAGATTATGGTAGGCCGTTCACGATTTGAGGTTGGCGACTTAGAATCTTGAGAGGAGGCTTCTTTTTTGCAGTCAGGCGCTTTGGACGGTCTTACATGACCGGATCAGCATTCAAGCCTGGGCAATCTGGTTGAACGGATCCCGATCAGCTCCTGTGGCACGATGGCTCGTTGTTACTTTCGGAGTTTTCGCTCTAACCGCTTCCAGTGCCGTTCGTCCCGACCGTATAGCGGGAAGGATGATGGAAGCGGCGTCGGCACCATCCTGTTTGGCCGCGCCCCAGATTTGAAACAACGGAGGTATCGCGGCAGGTTTTCAACTGCGCTGTTCGCCCACCTGAGGAAAAACCAGCTAGCAAAAATGGCTCGATGCACGACGCTTTTGCGTCCGCAATGGCCACAGACAGCGCCGACATTCGCTTCATGTTTCGCAAAATCGCCGAGCGTTCTGAAACGCGCGTAGCCCATAGATCACCAAGGCAGGGCAATCTGTGTCGCTTCGACGTTCATTGGCTGAGATAGACCACTATAAACATGCTGCGCAACTTCGAGTTGGCCAGCCGCACGCAAGCTTTCTCCCGTCGCGGCAAGACCAATCAGCGCCCAGGCCGGAGCATCCTCGATTAGCGACGCGATCCGCGCCGCGGTGATCATGCCACCCATCAGATGTAGTCGGTTCAGTAAGTCGCGTATGGTGACAGGCCACGACGTGCGAACTCTACCTCGATCGGCACTAGCAGCGTCTCCGGTCCATCCTCCATTGCCTGGAAGTAGATCGATTGCATCTCGCAAGGGCGGATGTCGGGCAAGATTTCCGCGATCAGATTAAGGGTGTGGGCTAATGGGCCTTAGCAACCGCTGCAGCCGGCTGCCCGCTCACCATTCTCGGCAGCATACGAGACTAAACTGCCCCTCGTCAGGCAGAATATGATCTTGCCGGTGCCTCTCTAGGAACGAAGCGCCTCCTCATCTCAGCGGCGTTACCCTTCCCAGGCAGCTCAGCCTCACCTCCCCACGGAAATACGGCGATCTCCCGCCGTCACGGGGAAGCACGCCCAAGGCGTGCGTACTCCTGTCACGGAGGTTCGGTTTCAGTGTCAAAGGATAAAGCGCTGGATGCCCCGTGAGGATTCGAACCTCAATAGGCGGTATCAGAAACCGCAGTCTTACCATTAGACGACGGGGCATCAGCGAGGGCGCGATCTAAGCGGGGGTTTGCGCCGTGTCAACGCCCTGATGGTGCCAATTCGCCACGTCGCTTGCGTAATCGCCGCGCTGCGCTACATTCGTCGCCAAGCACCGGGCGGGTATTTTCCCGCGGCGGCAGATATAGATAGTGAGTTTTACGGCGATGGGGGATGTTTCCGCCCGAATGCCGTCCCGGCAGGCTGGTCCTGCCCGTCCGGCGGCGACCCGGCCCGGTCGAGGGCGGTGGGCCGATGCGCAGGCGTTTGCCGCGCTGGATCTCGGCACCAACAATTGCAGATTGCTGATCGCGCGCCCGCAGGCCGGCGGATTCGCGGTGATCGACGCGTTCTCGCGGATCGTCCGGCTCGGCGAGGGGCTCGCGTCCACCGGGCAGCTGAGCGACGCCGCGATCGAGCGCACGATCGCCGCGCTGCGCGTGTGTTCGGACAAGCTGAAGCGCCGCAACGTCACGCTGGCGCGCTCGGTCGCGACGGAAGCCTGTCGCCAGGCGCGCAACGGCCCCGCCTTCATCGCCCGCGCGCTTGCCGAGACAGGCATCCATCTCGACATCATCACCGCGGAGGAAGAGGCGCGGCTGGCCGTGCTCGGCTGCCATGCGCTGATCGAACCCGGCAACGACCCCGCACTGATCTTCGACATCGGCGGCGGTTCGACCGAGCTCGTGCTGGTCGATACGTCGACGCCGATCCCGACCGTGCTCGACTGGCATTCTGCCCCCTGGGGCGTCGTGTCGCTGACCGAACATGCGGGCGGCGGCAAGGGCGAGGCGGGCCGGCGCGCAGCCTATGCGCGGATGCGCCAGGTCGTCGCGGACAGCATCGCGCCGTTCGCCGCGCGGCTGCCGCTCGACGTCGAGCGCCCCCGACTGCTCGGTACCAGCGGCACCGTGACGACGCTGGGCAGCGTGCATCTCGGGCTCAGCCATTATGACCGGTCGGAGGTCGACGGGCTGATCGTGCCCGCCAGCGCGATGCGGCGGATCAGCGCGGACTTGTCGCACATGGCGATCGAGGAACGGGCGAAGCTCGCCTGCATCGGAAACGAGCGCGCCGACCTGGTGGTCGCGGGCTGCGCGATATTGGAGACGATCATGGACATCTGGCCCGCCGAACGGCTCGGCATCGCCGACCGCGGCATTCGCGAGGGCATATTGCGCCGCCTGATGGGGAGCCCCAGGCCATGAGCCGCGGCGGCTCGGGCGGGCACACCCGCGTCCTCACCGCACGCAAGCGGACCGCGCAGTCGACGCGCTGGCTCGAACGCCAGCTAAACGACCCGTACGTCAAGCGCGCCAAGGCGGAGGGCTATCGCAGCCGTGCGGCGTACAAGCTGACCGAGCTCGACGAACGGTTCGAGGTCATCAAGGGGTCGAAGCGTGTCATCGACCTCGGCATCGCGCCGGGTGGCTGGGCACAGGTGATCAAGCGGCGCCTGCCCAAGGCGGCGGTGGTCGGGATCGACCTGTTGCCGGTCGATCCGATCGACGGCGTGACGATCTTCCAGATGGATTTCATGGACGACGCGGCGCCCGCGATGCTGATCGACGCGCTCGGCGGCGCGCCCGACCTGGTGCTGTCGGACATGGCCGCGAACACCGTCGGCCATCCGCAGACCGACGCGCTCAGGACGATGGCGCTGGTCGAGGCGGCGCTCGATTTCGCCTGTGACGTGCTGGAAAAGGGCGGGACCTTCGTGTCGAAGGTGTTCGCGGGCGGCGCTGATTCTGCGCTGGTCGCCGAGATGAAGCGCAACTTCACCAGCGTGAAGCACGCCAAGCCGCCGGCGAGCCGCAAGGGCTCGGTCGAGTGGTTCGTAGTGGCGCAGGGGTTCAAGGGGCGATCGGTCGATCGGGAGCGCTGATCGACCGATCGAACCGGCCTACCCCGTTCGTGCTGAGCGTAGTCGAAGCACCTCGAGTCCCATGCCCTTCGACTACGCTCAGGGCGAACGGTGCGGGCGGTGACGCACGGTGCGGGCGGTGACGCACGGTGTGGGATGGCGACCGGTGTCGGGGTGGCGACCGGTATGAGGGTTGCGACCGGTGGCCATCGGGACGGCGAATGCGAACCGCCCCCGTTACCCCCCGCCTCACCCCCAACGACACCCGCAAAGAAAAGGCCCGCGGACCTTCAGGTCCACGAGCCTTTCAATCACACCAATCAAGCGATGCCGAAGCATCGTTCGCCGGAAACCGATCAGGGTCAGATCACAACATGGCCCGGCTAGCGCCGCACCACGTCCGTGCGATCAACCTTCGTAATCGGCACCCAGATTCTGGTTGCGCGGCGGGGCGGCGGCGGTGAGGCGCAGCGCCTCGGCCGATGCCGCGAGGCTGCCGACGGCATCGACCTCGTCGTCATCGTCGACACGAACCTTCTGCAGGCCCTGAATGACCGATTCCTTGAGATGCGCGGGCTTGACGTTCTCGTCGGCGATCTCGCGCAGCGCGACCACCGGGTTCTTGTCGCGATCGCGGTCAAGCGTCAGTTCGGCGCCGCCCGAGATCTGCCGCGCACGCTGCGCTGCGAACAGCACCAGGTCGAACCGGTTGGGGATCTTGTCGACACAATCTTCGACGGTAACGCGCGCCATGACGCTTCCTTCGCAACAAACACCGATAGGGAGAACACAGGCGCCTACCCACACCGCGCCACAAAGTCAAGATTTTGCCGGTTGGGTGTCCGGCGCTACCCCGTGTCGCCCCGCCGCAAGGTTGCATCGGCCCGATGCTATGTCCACTACCCCGGGCCATGACCATGCCCGCCCCCGAGCTCGATCGCACCACGACCCCGCAGGCGGCGAAGTCGGTCTTCACCGTCGATGGCAACCGGCTGACCCTGCTTGAGGCGGGCCCCGAACGCCTGACGGCGCTGATCGGGCTGATCGACGGCGCGCGGCAGTCGCTGCGCATCCTCTATTACATCTATGCCGACGACGATGCCGGCCAGCGCGTGAACGCGGCGATGATCGCGGCGGCGAAACGCGGCGTGACGGTCGCGCTGATCGTCGACGGCTTCGGCAGCGACGATGCGGCGAGCGCCGATTTCTTCGACCCGCTTGAAGCCGCCGGAATCGCGGTGTGCCGGTTCTCCGCACGATTCGGCCGGCGATATCTGCTGCGCAATCACCAGAAGCTCGCGCTGGCGGACGGCGAACGAGACGACGCACGGATCATCGTCGGCGGCTTCAACGTCGAGGATGACTATTTCGGCACCATCGCCGACAACGCCTGGCGCGATCTCGGCCTGCTGATCGAAGGCCCGGCCGCGGGGCGGCTGACGGGCTATTTCGATGCGTTGAGCAGCTGGATCCACCAGCCCAAGGGCAAGCTGCGCAAACTGAACCATGCGCTGCGCCGGTATAGCGAGACGCAGGGGCCGACACGCTGGCTGATCGGCGGACCGACGCGGCGGCTGTCACCCTGGGCGCGGGCGGTCCGCGACGACATGCGCCGCGCGACGCGGATCGACATCATCGCCGGCTATTTCACCCCGAGCCCGACGATGTTGCGCAGGCTCGATCGTGCCGGGCGTCGCACCGACCGCGTGCGCATCGTCACCGCCGCGAAATCGGACAACAACGCGACGATCGCCGCCGCGCGGTTCACCTATGCCGGACTGTTGCGCAAGGGCGTTCACGTCTTCGAATATCAGCCGACCAAGCTGCACACCAAGCTGTATGTCATCGACGACGCGGTCCATATCGGCTCCGCCAATTTCGACATGCGCAGCCTGTTCATCAACATGGAGCTGATGATCCGGATCGAGGATCCCGACTTCGCTGCGCATGTCCGCCGCTATGTCGACGCCGAAATCGCCGCCTCGACCGAGATCACGCCGGCGCTCTACAAGGCAAAGACCGGTTGGCTGCAGCGCGTAAAGCAGTTCGGCGCCTATTTCGTGGTCGCGGTCGTCGACCCCAATGTCTCGCGCGGATTGAACTTCGGGATCGAGGACTAGGACGCCGCTGAACGGCGGCGCCCGTTACTGCGCCGCCGTGCCGCCGACCGTCAGCCCGTCGACCAGCAGCGTCGGCTGCCCGACACCCGCCGGCACCGACTGCCCGCCCTTGCCGCACATACCGATACCCTCGTCGAGCGCGAAGTCGTTGCCGATCCCGCGCACCTTGGTCAGCGAGCTGGGGCCGTCGCCGATCAGCGTCGCGCCCTTGATCGGCGCGCCGAGCTTGCCGTCCTCGACCAGATACGCCTCGGTGCAGCTGAACACGAACTTGCCCGACACGATGTCGACCTGCCCGCCGCCGAACGCCTTGGCGAAGATGCCCTTCTTGACGCGGCTCAGCAGCTCGGCGGGATCGTCGTTGCCCGCCTTCATGAAGGTGTTGGTCATCCGCGGCATCGGCGCGTGCGCATAGCTTTCGCGGCGGCCATTGCCGGTCGCCTCGACCCCCATCAGCCGCGCGTTGAGCCTGTCCTGCATATAGCCCTTGAGGATGCCGTCCTCGATCAGCACGGTCTCACGCGTCGGCGTGCCCTCGTCGTCGATCGTCAGCGAGCCGCGGCGATCCTGGAGCGATCCGTCGTCGACCACGGTCACGCCCTCGGCCGCAACGCGCTCGCCGATGCGGCCCGAAAATGCCGACGTGCCCTTGCGGTTGAAATCGCCCTCGAGCCCGTGGCCGATTGCCTCGTGCAGCAGGATGCCGGGCCAGCCATTGCCGAGCAGCACGGTCATCTCGCCTGCCGGCGCCGCGATGGATTCCAGATTGACCAACGCCTGCGACAGCGCCTCGTCGATCGCCCGGTTGTACGTCTCGGGCTGGAAGAGGTCGGTGTAGAGATAGCGGCCGCCGATGCCGTAGCTGCCCGTCTCGCGACGACCATTCTGCTCGGCGACGATCGACACGTTGAGCCGCACCAATGGCCGCACGTCGGTCGCGACGAAGCCGTCGGCGCGGACGATCTCGACGACCGACCATGTTCCCGACAGGCTGACCGACACCTGCGCCACACGCGGATCGCGTGCGCGCGCGGCGGCGTCGATCGTCTGGCACAGGTTCACCTTGTCCGCGAACGGCACGAGGTCGAGCGGATCTGCGGCGGTGTAGCGGTGGCGGTTGGTGCCCTGGGGCGGGCCGGCCTTGGCGGCAACGCCCGGCTCGATCAGCGCCATCGTCTCCGCGGCGCGGCGGATCGCGGCGGGGGTCATCTCGTTCGAATGCGCGAACGCGGTCATCTCGCCCGACACCGCGCGCAGGCCGAAGCCCGAGCTGGTGTCATAGGAGGCGGTCTTCAGTCGGCCGTCGTCGAAGCCGAACGCCTCCGCCTTGCGGTACTGGAGATAGAGTTCGCCGTCATCGGCCTTAGCGAGCGCCTTGGCGGTCAGCGCCTGCGCCTGCTCGGGGTCGAGCGTGTCGCGGTAGAGGAACGAGCGGGGGTCTGCAGCTATCGTCATCCGATAGATATAAGCGGCTTAGCGCCCTGCGCCATCCCCATGGTCGCGCAATGTCGACTGGTCCGCGCCATCGGCGGCCCCGCCGACCAGGATGAAGCGCCGGTCGCAATAGCCGCAATCGACATAGCCGGTCTCGTCGATCTGCAACCAGACGCGCGGATGGCCGAGCGCTGCGCCGCCGGGAATGTCGGTGGCGCCATCGCAGGCGACGCGGGCGTGGGTGACGCGGGTGGTTTCGAGCGGCGGATGCATGCGGGCGCGATAGCAAGCGCGGGCGGGGCGGGCAATTGGTTCTTCGGAGGTGATAGGAAGGAAGGATTTGTTCACGCGGAGGCGCGGAGGTGTTGCGCTTGTCGCGAAGCGACCTTCACATCAGGAATGGCGGAACACGGAGTGGGTCTCCCGACCGACAGGCTGGATACGACATCTCCGCGCCTCCGCGCGAACAAATCTTCTTTGCGACCCCCGAGGGGATGACCCGCCCTCCCCGCGCCGCTATGCCGCAGCCATGACCGAAGCCGCGATCGCCATCACCAATCTCTGCAAGACCTACGCCCCCGTTGGCACGGCGGCACCCAAGCGCGCGCTCGACGGGGTGACGTTCGACGTCCCGCGCGGCCAGATCTTCGGGCTGCTCGGTCCGAACGGTGCGGGCAAGTCGACGCTGATCAACATCCTGGCGGGGCTCGTCAACAAGACCGACGGCAGCGCCGCGATCTGGGGCTTCGACATTGACGCCCACCCGCGCAACGCCAAGGCGTCGATCGGCATCGTCAACCAGGAGATCCTGTTCGACCCGTTCTTCTCGCCGTTCGAGACGCTCGAGATCCAGGCTGGGCTCTACGGCGTGCCCAAGGCGAAGCGCCGGACGATGGAACTGCTCCGCGCGGTGCATCTGGAGGACAAGGCGCACGCCTATGCCCGCACGCTGTCGGGCGGCATGAAACGCCGGTTGATGGTGGCCAAGGCGATGGTCCATTCGCCCCCCGTCCTCGTCCTCGACGAGCCGACCGCGGGCGTCGACATCGAACTGCGCCAGCAGCTCTGGACCTATGTCCGCAGCCTCAATGCAGCGGGCGTCACGGTGATCCTGACGACGCATTATCTCGAGGAAGCCGAAGAGCTCTGCGACCGGATCGCGATCATCAACAACGGCCGCCTGATCGCCAACGAGCCGACCCGCGAACTCGTCGGCAAGGCGCAGGAAAAGATCGTCGCCGTCACCGTCGACCGCGACGTCGGCACGGTCCCGGCGAACGCCTGCTTCCAGAAAATCGCGCTCAAGGGCACGCGCACGCTCGAAATCACCTATGCCAAGGACCGCGTCAACGCCGGCGAAGTCCTCGCCGCGGTCCAGTCGGGCGGCTTCGGCATTGTCGACGTCTCGACCAAGGAACCCGATCTCGAGGACGTGTTCCTCAGCCTCACCCGCGCCGCCAACGCCTGAGCGCGCGCGGCCCCGGGCGCAGCGCCGGGGCCGGTTCGGCTTACGCCGTGGGGCAGACCACCGTCGTGCCCTGGCCACGGTTGCTCAGCGTGACGCGGTAGAAGAACGAGTCGCTGCCATAGGTCTGGTTGGGGCCGAACACGAGATCGACCTTGTCGCCGATTTCGAGGCCGAACTTGACCCCGTTGACCGTGGCGGTGTCGACGACGATCCCCGAGGCGACGGTCACGCCATTGCGGGTGATCCGGTAATCGACGCCGTCGCCCGTATTCGCCTTGCTGAAACAGGCGGACAGTTCGACCAGCATCGCGCGCGGCGCGGTATAGCGGATCACCGCGCGGATCGGGTTCGCGCCATCGCCTGCCGGTGCGGCGGTGGTATTGTTGATGCGCAGCGGCTTTGACCAGCGATCGCCGAAATGGCTCGCGAAATCGGTGTCGAACACGCCGAGCCGGGTATCGACATTCGCCTTGTCGCGACGCCAGTAGCTCCAGGATCCGCTGCCATATTGCAGCATCGTGTCGGCAACGACCTGCGACGCAGTGATCGTGTAGCCGGTGGCGCCGCTGACGATCAGCGGCTCGGACCCGATCTTGACCGGACCAGCGGGCAACGCCACCCCGTACATGTCGCGAACAACACCGCCGGTGAAGCTGATCGTGCCGCGCAGCCCCCATACGACCCAGCGATCGGCACCGATCCGGTAGAGGTTGAACGGCTGGTCCCCAGTATCGACCCGCACCGGCTGGCCGTATGGCAACAGCGAATCGATGACGTTGCGATAGGCCCTGCCCTGCGGCTTGATCAGCGATCCGGTAAACAGCCCCATATACGGAAAATGAGTCTGTTCGACGAGCGCGTACCAGGAGGCATGCCGGACCCCGGCGGCATAGAGCTCGACGACCGATTTCACCAAACCGGCCGAGGCGCGCCGCGTATCGGCATATCCAAAGCTGAATTCCGTCGCCCAGATCGGCTTTGGCGTCCCGTAGCGGCTCATGGCGGCGTTGAGATTGGCAATCTCGAAATCAATCCCTTCGGCATCGGGGCGATAGGGATGGACCGCGACGCCGTCGATCACGTCGAGCATGCCGACCGCGAACAGCGAGGTCAGGAACCCCGTCCCGATCACGTTGGTCGATCCGCCGAGGATCGCGACCTGCGGATTGGCGGGCTTCACCCGGGCATAGAGCACGCGCAGCATGTCGACATAGGCGCGGAACTTGTCGACGCCGGCCGGATAATCGAGCGCGCCGGCACTGTTGATTTCGTTGCCGACCTCGATCGCTACGACACAGGATCCGAACCGCGTCAGCAGCGCGGCGATATAATTCGCATAGGCGGTCCGGCCCGCCGCGGACGACACCATCCGCCCGCCGTCGTAGAGCGCGTTCTTGGGCGTGATCGTGAGCGTCAGCGCACCGCCGCGTCCGCAAAATGTGGCGAGCGTCTGAACCGGGGTACCGGAAAAGTCGTACACGCCCGCCGTCCGCTCGACACTGGCCCAGTTGACCGTATCGCGCACGGATTTGGTCGCGAGCGGCGTCGTGAGATCGAGCCACGCCGGGCTCCATCCCTGGCTGAAATGAGTCTGCACGCCGAACGCGAACCCGGTCTCGCTCGGCAGAACGCTCGTCGCCGCAGTGCCGGTCGTCACGCCCGGGGCCTGCTGGCCACTCGCCGGTTGAGACGCCGTCGCGGATGTCGAGACGACCGTGATCGCCGGGTCGGACGCAGATGCGCCGCTCGCGCCGATCGCAAATGCCGTGACCCCGTACAACAACGTTGCCGCTGCCAGACCGGCCGCTAGTTTCGCCTGCATTCGAACGCCCCCCGCGCCAAACATGCCCGTCGCCCTCACGACGAGTCGCCGCACTTTTTCTACCCCACTTGTAGAACAGATGAGTCTAAAATGGATGAAGTCGGCATTTTTTGGATTGAATATCGCATTCTTGCAGTACTGCTAAATAATAAGGCTGCCAAACTACTGGCAAACAGCAGTTTTGCCAATCTAAGTACTGGTATCTCAAGATCGGTGGTCAGAGCCAGCCAACGACCAGTCCGAGCAGCACCCAGGCACCGACCCCGCACCCGACCATGACGACGGCGCGCACGGGTCGCGGCCAGGGTGTGATGTCGGGCAGGGACTCAGCCACGGGTGCATCGTGCGCCGCCGGGTCCTTTTCGAACATCGCATGGACGATCGTCTCGCCGGAAAAGGCCTTTGCGAACGTCTCTGCCGGAATGGGCACCGCGAAGACACATCCATAGCCGCCAGGTGCGAGACGGACGACGTCTGCTTCGACGGTAGCGCCGCCGCCGCTCAGTGCGAGACGCAGGCGCGTCCCCACGGTCATCGGGATCGAGGACCGCAGACGGCACCCTGTCGTCGAGAAATCCTCGACGATCACGTCATGCGCGACACCCGGCATGAGCCGCAAGGTGCTGTCGGCGGAGACGACGCGCCGTGTGGCACGGCTTTCGCGCATCGTCAGCGCATCGATGGGCATGATCTGCATGGTTGCGGTGAGTGACATCGGTCCTCCAGGTTAAGGGCCGTATAAGTCGCGGCTCTTAACACAAGATTATCAGCGCAGTCCGGCATCATCATTTTTGCAGTTAACCCCCGAACAAATGCCTTTATACAGATGCTTAGCAACTCAGCATTTGTTTTCTTAAACAATAACCTCAGGGAATAACGCTGAAACGTCCAATAATAGCCCGTCTCATTGCTGATCATTGCACACTGCCTTAGGCGTAAAGACTATATGGTGTGCCGATGACAGATACCCCAAGCTCCCCGATCGACGCGCATCGGCATGACATTGCCAGGATCGATCCGACGGCCTGTGACGCCGCTTCTGGGATCGCGCTGCGCATCACGACGGTACGGGCATGACCTTGTGAATTGGCAGGAAGCACGGGCCTTCGTCATCGCATTCTGCCTGTTCAAGCCGCACGCGTCGCTCGTGACGGGCCTGCTCGTCGCGATTGCCGGCCTGGTCGAGGCGCTTGGCCTCGTCCTCATCATTCCACTTCTCCAGATTGCCGGGGGGACGGGCGCTCGCGGACACTGGTCCACACTGCTCGCCCGGCTGCATATCGACAGCCGCTCGGAGCAGATCACGCTCGTGCTCTCGGCCTTTGCCGTGCTCATGCTCGTGCGCGCCGCGCTGATCTCGATCCGGCAGAGCGCGGTCATCCGGCTGGAGCTGGAATTCCTGTCCTCGCTGCAGATCAGGCTGATCGAACGCCTGGGGACAGCACCCTGGAGTGCGATTGTCGGGCTGCGGCATGCCCGGGTCAATCGTATCCTCAGCAGCGACATCCAGCGGCTCGGCCAGGCTGCGATCGGGCTCGTCCAGTCCATCGTGGCGGCGATCACATTAACGGTGCAACTGACCATCTCGATGCTGCTCAGCCCGCTGCTCACGCTGCTCGCGGTCCTGTTCGTCGCGACGGGCGCGCTGCTCAGTGCCCCCTTGTTCCGCGCCGCCAGACAGGTCGGCGACAGCGTGACCGATGCCAACCTGATGATGGTGAACGAAGTCGGCCAGTTTCTCGGGGCGCTCAAGCTCGCAATGAGCCAGAATCTGGCCCCCCGGTTCGTCGCCGATTTTTCGGGCGCCATGACCGACATGGTCCAGGCCGAGCTGGCTTTCGTCGCGCGGGAAAACCGATCGCGGCTCCGCATGACGGTGGCGGGCATCGTGATGGCGGGCGGGATCGCCGGGATCGGACTGGGCTTGGTCGCAGTCCCCGTCCCGACGCTGGTCGCGCTGCTGCTGATCCTGTCGCGGATGGCCGGACCGGCGCAGGCGCTACAGACCCAGGCGCTTGAGGTCGTTCGCGCGCTGCCGGCCTATGCTCAGATTCGCGAGCTGGAGGCCGAACTCGCCAGCGATCGCGGTCTTGCGACCGACGCGATCCTGCCGGCGCTGGAGGTCCTGTCGTTCGACCGGGTCGGCTATCGTCACCCGCGCGGGGCCGACGGCGCGGGTTCCGGCGTCGACGCGCTCGATCTGGAACTCCGGCGCGGCGAGTTTCTGGGCGTTGCGGGGCGATCGGGCGCGGGCAAGACCAGTTTCGCGGACCTGCTCGTTGGCCTCTACCGCCCGCAGGCGGGGCGCATCCTGCTCAACGGCACCCCCGTCACGCTGGCGAACCACAGCGCCTGGCGCGACCGGCTCGCCTATGTCGCGCAGGATCCGTTCATGCGCCATGCGAGCATTCGCGAGAACCTGCTCTGGTCCAACCCGGGCGCGAGCGATGCGGCGATCGCCCGGGCGCTATGGATCGCCGACGCGGACGACCTGCTCGCACGACTGCCCGAGGGGCTCGCCACCTGGGTCGGCGAACGCGGCAGCCTGATCTCCGGGGGCGAACGCCAGCGGCTAGCACTCGCCCGCGCAGTGTTGCGCGATCCACAATTGCTGATCCTCGACGAGGCCACCAACGCGATCGACATCGACGGTGAACAGATCATTCTTCACCGGCTGCGCGAGGCGTGTCCCGACACGACCATCCTGATGATCGCGCACCGGCTCGAAAGCCTGCGCCGGTGTGACCGGATCCTCCTGTTCGATGCCGGGCGCGTCGTTGCACAGGGATCGTTCGAAACGATGCGATCGCGGCTCGTCGCGGTCGAGCGCGACGATGCGACCGCCGCGGCGCCGCATGCCGGACAGACGCAGGGGGCATCGTGAATTTCTATCGCGCGTTCGGACTGGTGTTCCGCTCGGACATCCCGCTCGGGTCGCTTGCCGCGAACCGCATCGCGGCGCAGCAGCCCGATGTCGATATCCGACGCGGCACCCCGGCACGCCCCGATCCGGGGGTCGCGGTCGACGATATGCGGGTCGAGATCAACGCCGACTCGTCGCGCTTGTCGGTGCCCGAGTGCGGCTGGTTCGACGTGACGGGGGGTGCGCGCATCATCTACGAGGCGCGCGCCGGCATCCCGGCAGAACACATGCCGCCCTATCTCCTGGGAACCGCGCTGGGGGCGCTGCTCCATCAGCGCGCGCTGCTGCCGCTGCATTGCAACGCGATCGTCCACGACGGCAGGGCCTATCTGTTCTGCGGGGATTCCGGCGCAGGCAAGTCGACGCTGGCCGCGGTGTTCGAAGCGCGCGGCTATCCCCTCCTCACCGACGATCTGTGCGCGATCGCAGCGGATGCGGAGGGCCGGTTTTCGGCCACCCCGGGAATCCCACGGCTCAAGCTCTGGATCGAATCGCTTACCGCACTCGGCCGCGAAGGCGCGGCGGTCACCCGCATTCCCTGGTATGAGGACAAGTTCGAGGTCGCGATGTCGCGCGCCGCCGAGGATCGCCGCTATCCCGTCGCCGCCATCTATCATCTGCGTCAGGCCGGCGAGGATGCGCCGCCGGGCATCCACCGACTGCAGGGGCTCGAGGCTGCCAATGCGGTGACGGCAAACATCTATCGCCGCCGCATCGCCGACCTCCTTGGCCGCGCGCCCGGATATCTGGCGGAATCGATGGCGCTGATCCGCACCGTTCCCATTTTCCGGTTTAATCGACGATGGGGGCTGGAGAACGTTGTCGAAGATGCCGCCCTTGCCGAAGCCCATCTAATCAGCGTCAAGGTGACCCAATAAGGGACGCAATGCTACCATTGTAAGCAAAACGGTTACGATGATTTCGATGATCTGTGCGACGACCGGGTAACAAGAAGTATTGGCTTAAACCGTATTGAAATACGATCTTCAGGAATTAGTCATGACACAGCATCGCAAAACATGGCAGCGTCCAGTACTTGTTCGCATGGATGCCGCCGACGCCGATAGCGCATCGCTGATGTATAATCGCGATTATTATCACCGCCAGATGGGCCCGTCCTGATTCCACAGTCCCGGCGGGTCGACGAAGCGCACCGGGGCGCGTCGACCTCGGGAACGCAGTCACGATCATAGCGGTGCCGCGCCCAGAAATGTGCGGTCACCCAGCTACGAACTACGCTAACTCGCATTCCGGTTCGATAATGACGGTGCATGATTCCGCTAACTTTCACAGCCGCTCGATCACGACACCGGGATTTTTCAAGCAAATCCGGTTGGTTCACGGGTGACGAATCACCACGATCATTCATGCGATCCGCCAATTTTCAAATGGTAAGGAAAACTATTCACGCATTTTGGCCTTTTCATGCAATTATTGCGAAAGCCAGAAGCTGATCGACATGCCGCCGATACAGCGAATGCTACAAGGGGTATCGAAATGGTCAAGACTCGCAAGACATGGCAGCGCCCTGCACTTGTTCGCATGGACGCAGCAGATGCCGAGAATTTCGGACAGGCCTATAACCGCGACCAGTTTCGTCGTCAGATGGGCCCATCCTGATCTTCAGGCCTGAATAGGCACGGGAAATCGCGCGGCGGTAATGCCGCGCGATTTTTTGTTGGGCATCGATCGGCCCGCCAGGCGCGCCGCCTCCGCGGACGGCCTGCGAAACGCTTCAAAAAGCATGGGAATTCTGTTTGGCGCGTGCAGATTTGGATACGCCGGTCCGCCGCAGCACATCGGCGGCAACGGCGGAGATTGACGGGCAACTGGTCGCGCTCGATATCAACAAGGGCGTTTGCTACGGCCTCAACGAGGTCGGTACGCGCATCTGGGGCCTGATCGAATCCCCCATGTCTGCGCGAGCGATCAGCGCGATTCTCGTGGACGAATATGACGTCGACCAGGCGACCGCCGAGGAGCAGACGCTCGATCTGATCCTCGAGCTGCTCGCGACGGAGTTGGCGATATCCGCCTGATCCGCGGAGGCACGCGCATCGATCGGGAGCGCATGGCGTGACAGCGATCTATGGCCTGACGCACTGGTCCGACCGGGACGTCGATGCCGATGCCGACCGCATGGGTACGGTGCTGGCCCGCTATGGCCGCGACGCGCACGAAACCTGGCGGGGAGGGACGATCGCGCTGGGCGCGCGTCACGCCTTCCTGCTCGACGAGGACCGGTTCGTCGCCCCGATCCATGCCCGCGACCGCCGCTACGCCGTGGTTGCGGACGTGCATCTTACCGAGCGTGCGGAGCTGGAACGCGAACTCGGCCATTCGGGCGGGTCGGCGGCAGCGCTGTCCGATGCGATGCTGGTCGCCGATGCGATCGAACATTGGGGCGAGGACGCGTTCGACCGCCTCTATGGCTGGTTCGCGATCGCCGCCTGGGACACGCAGGACCAGCGGCTGCTGCTCGCGCGCGACTTCATCGGCAAACGCCCGCTTTATTATCTGCGCGCCGAGGACGGCACGCTCGCCTTTGCCTCGATGCCCGACGCGCTGCACGCGCTCGGCATCGTCCCACGCGCGGCGGACGAGGACCAATATCTACGCCTGTTCCGCCGCGCGCCGCTTTCGCCGGATCGCACGCCGATGGCCGGTATCTCGCGCATCATGCCGGGATATTATGGCGTCTTCACCGCGCAAGGGGCGACGACGCACGCCTATTGGAAACCTGATCTGACGCCGTTGCGACGCCAGACGCAGCGCGACTATGAGACCCAGATGCTCACCCGGCTCGACGCCGCGGTCACGGCGACGCTGCGCGGCGCGGGCGACGAGATCGCCGCGCATCTCTCGGGCGGGTTCGATTCAACGACGGTGGTCGTGACGGCGGCGCGGCTGCTTGCGGATACGCCGAAGCGGATCGTCACCTATACCGCCGCCCCGCATCACAGGCCGCAGACCTACCAGACGCATCATTTCTCCGACGAGAGCGCGCTCGCCGCCGAAACCGCGGCGATGTATCCAAATGTCGAACATGTGGTGATCCGCAGCGACACCCCGACGCTCGCGGCGCTCGACCGCACCGTGGATCTCTATCCCGAGCCGATTCCCAATCTGTGCAACATGGTGTGGGTCGACGCGATCAACACGGCGGTGCAGCGCCGCAGCATCCGGATCCTGCTCGAAGGCACGATGGGCAATCTCTCGATCAGCGCATCGGGCGTCGCGGCGCTGCCGGCGCTGGCGCGACGCGGACGGTTGCTCGCCTGGGCGCGGCTCGGCCGGGCGCTGGTCCGGTCGGGGTGGATGCGCTGGCCGGGCGTCGGCTGGAACACGATCGGCCCGTTGTTGCCCGTATCGCTGTGGAAACGGGTGATGCGCGCGCGGGGCATCGTGATGCCGTCGGTGGCGACCGCCATCCCGCTGCTCCCTGAGACGCTTGCCCGGGTCGAGGCGCGCATCGCCGCAGAGAACCGGACGATCGACCCGGCGCATGCGGCGGACCTGTCCGACGCGATGCGGTACGGCACCGATCCTGTCGGCGCCAATCTGCGCATGGTGGCCGGCAATGAGGACGGCAGCTTTTTCAAGGCGATGCTGGCGGAGTTCAGGATCGACGTCCGCGATCCGCTTGCCGACCGACGCCTCGTCGAATGGGCGCTGCGCGTGCCGGTCGAACGCTGGGCCTGGGGCGGCGAGCCCCGCGCGATCCTGCGCGAGGCCATGCGGGGCAAGGCACCGCCGAGCGTGCTCGATACCCGGCTGCGCGGCTATCAGGGCGCCGACTGGCCCGTCGCGCTCGTCGCCTCGCGCGACCGGCTGCGCGACGAGATCGACCGGATGAAGATGTTCGAGCAGACCGCCGGGACGATGGATGTCGACCGGCTCCAGAAGCTGGTCGACGACATGCCGCCCGCCGATTCACCGCTCTGGACGGATATCGCCTATGAGATCGCCTATCGCGAGAATCTGCTGCACGCCGTCGCACTGGCCAGCCACATGCGTCGGACCGCCGGGAGCAATTATTGATGACCGCGGACGATCGTCTCGATCCGGGTATTCAGCGGCTGATCGCGGCGGTCGACGGCCGCCCCGATGCGATGGTCGCGCTGGCCCTGACTCTCCTGTTGCCCCGCGGCCTCGCGCAAACCGCGCGCCGGTTGTGCGACGCTGCGCTGGCGCTCGCCCCCGATGATCGCGAGATCGCAGCACAGGCGCGCCGGATTCGATCGGCCGGGGTCGGCAAATGGTATTTCACGATGGTGCAGGACGATGATCGCCACGCGCTCTACGCCGAGGCGCTGGGCCGCGTGATGCCCGCCGACGCGACGCTGCTCGATATCGGTGCCGGGACCGGCCTCTTCGCGATGATCGCGGCGCGGGCCGGTGCCGCGCGCGTCATCGCCTGCGAGCGGGATTCCGCGGTTGCCGCGGCCGCATCCGCGGTCGTCGCCAGAAACGGCTATGCGGACCGCGTGACGATCGTCGCGAAGGACGCGCGCGACCTGCAGATCGGAGTTGATCTGGCCGCCCCTGCGAATCTGCTGCTGTGGGATAATCTCGCGAACAACCTGATCGGTGCGGGCGGACTGAAGACGGTCAAGGATGCGCGCGCGCGCCTGCTCACGCGGGACGCGGTGATCATGCCGTACCGGGCCGAGATCATGGTCGGGCTCGCCACGCATCGTCGCCCCGCCGATTATGCGATGGGCATCGTCGACGGCTTCGACATGACCCCGTTCAACCAGCTCGCGGTCGCCCATGATACGCCAGACCGGGGGGCAATCGACCTTCGCTCGAACGGCGTCGCGATCTTCGACATGGACTTTACCGGCCCGCCGATCCCGGCGGCGCGCAACGCCGTCACGGTCCACGCCACCGCAGGTCGGGTGCACGGGATCGTCCAGTGGATCCGCTTCCATCTGACCGAGGGGATCGTCTACGACACGATCGATCCCGGCGTGCGGGCGTTCGAAACCGAGGTGACGCCGGTCGAGCCGTTCGACGTCACGGACGGGCAGGCGGTGGTGATATGCGGCCGGCACGACCGCGACGTGCCATGGTTCTGGCTGGAGGCGTGATCGTGCCACACCGCCAGGACGGATTCTGGACCAAGTTCGGCCGCTTTTCGTGGGAGGAGCGGTTCGCGCTTGCCGAGGCGACCATCCTGCTGACGGTCTCCGCACCGCTGATCCGCCACGCGGCGCTGCCCCGGCTCGGCCGGATTGCCTCGCGCCCGCTGCCCCGCCCGCTCCCGCCAGGGCCACGCCGGCGCGACCTGGCCGAGATCATCGCCTGGGCCGTCGATCGCGCGGCCAAGCGCAGCCGCCTGCGCGCGCTGTGTTTCGAGCGCGGGCTCACCGCACAGGTCATGCTGCGGCGGCGCGGGGTCGATTCGACGCTGTTCTATGGGATCCGCCCCGGTTCGACGATGCCGCTCGACGCGCATGTCTGGGTTCTCGATCAGGGATTTGACGTGACGGGCACGCCACCCGATGGAGGCTATGCGATCCTGGCGTCGTTTCCGCCGGGACGTGAGGCCAGCGGATTTCGGCCGTGCTGAACCTCGACGCACTGCTCGACGGCGATGCCCAGATCGCCACCCCGGAATTTGCGCTCGTCGTAGCAGCGACGCGGTGGCCGCATGATCCGCGCTGGGCAGCACGAATTCGCGATCTGGCGTCACGGGTCACCGATTGGCCGCGCGTCGCGGCGATCGTCGAGCGCCACCGCGTTGCCGGCCTGTTTGCGGCAGGCCTGAACGATGCGGGCCTGCCAGACATCGATGCCGGGACCGACGCTCGCGCCGCGATCGGGGCGCTCGCGCGGGACAGCGCGGTGCAGGAGCTGCAATCCGTCTTCGAAACGCTTCACCTTGTTCGTGCGCTGGAGGGGGCCGGCATTCCCGTCCGGGTGCTGAAGGGCGCGACTGCGGCGATGCTCGCCTTTGGCCGCTACGGTGTCCGCTACAGCATGGACATCGATCTGATCGTCGCCAAGGACCAGGTCGCGCACGCCGCCAGCCTGCTCGACGCGCGGGGCTATGTGCGGATCGCGCCGGCGGCCGATGCGAGCGCGGCGACGATGCGGGCGCGGATGGCGCGCTACAAGGATCTCGCATTCGAACATCCGGATTCGGGGCTGATGGTCGAGCTGCACTGGCGCCTGTTCCAGAATCCCTATCTGCTGCGCGGCGATGATCTCGATGCGCGCGAGCCGATGCAGCTCGTGCCGGGCGCCAGCGTGGCGGTTCTCCCGCGCGCGCCCGCGATCCTGTACCTGTTCGCGCATGGTACCGAACATGGCTGGGCGCGATTGAAATGGCTGGCTGATATCGGCGCGATCCTTGCCGCCGAGACGCCCGCCGACCTCGATCAATTCTATGCGCGTGCACAGAAGCGGGGGGCGGCACGACTGGTGGCGGCGGGACTTATTCTAAGCCACGCGCTGTATGAGACCGCGCTGCCCGGCGCGATCCGGGACGATCTGGCCCACGACTGGCGGCTTCGGTCGCTGGTGCGCACCGCTTATGCGAGCCTGATCGGCGACGAGGATGGCCGCGAACTCGAGCAGGTCGCGCATGCGACGACGCGCAAGAACCTCAGCCACTATCTGATCTCGCGCGATCCGCGTTTCGTGATCCACGAACTGCGCTACGATCTGCTCGACCGCAGTGCGGAGGGGCTGAAGGGCGGCTCGCGGCTAGGCCGAGTGTCGCGACGGCTTTGGGCACTGTCCGGCGGCCGACGCCATGCCCAAAATGGCTAGGGCTCGACGGATTTCACGATGGTCTCAAGCCACGATGATTAATGCACCCCTGATTTTGGTATTGCAGTTCATATGTCTGGGATGTTTTAGATCTCCAATATCTGTCAGTATATTGTGTAATTAGCAGACTTTATCACCATCTAGCGATTTGATTGATCATTTTTAGATTATATTTCCTCGCAACGCTGCTCTGATGTTGCACGCAGGATATTTCGTCGGTAGGTTTGATCCGATCGGCGCGATAAAGTCTGATTACTCATTTGCGCCAACCGTCGGGTCCCCGTCATAATCTGCTGTCAGCCTAGGAGGCGCTGCTTTGAAGGTCGCGCTTTTCAATGTGAAATACAGCCCGAATCTGGGCGATGGGCTGCTGTCCGAATGCACTGAGCTCGAATTGCACCGCGCCGGGATCGATGCGGTCTCGATCGATCTTGCCGGCAGGACGGGCTACGCGCCCGGTAATGCCAGCCGGGGCAGGATGCTCGCCGTGCTTGAGGGAATGCCCGCACCGCTGCGCCGCGTCGCGACCCGCACGATCCTCTCGGCGCTGGCGGCGATCCGGTTGCGCCCGGCGTTTCGCCGCCAGCTCGTCGATTGCGATGCAGTCGTCGTCGGCGGCGGCAATCTGTTCAGCGACAGCGATCTTAATTTCCCCGTCAAGATCCACGCCGCGCTGTCCGAAGCGGTGAACCTGCCGGCCGCGGTCTTTGCGGTCGGCGTGGCGCGGAACTGGTCCGCGACCGGTAGGCGATTGTTCGCCGACGGATTGCGGAATGCCACGATGGTCTATGCAACGGTGCGTGACGAACGATCGCGAGAGATCTGGGACGACCTCCTTCCCGCACCGATCCCCCGCGCGGGGCTGGTTCGCGACCCGGGTCTGCTGGCCAGCCGGCACTATCCGCGAGGCCCCGCCTCCGCCGATCGCCGTAGCGTCGGGCTGTGCATCACCGATCCGCTCGCGCTGCGCTATCACGGCCATGACACGGATGCCGGAGACATGGCGCACTGGTATGGTGGCGTCGCGACGGCGCTTGCCCAGGCGGGATGGACCGTCGGGCTGTTCACCAACGGCAGCCCCGAAGACCGGGCGTATCTCAATCGCAACGCGGCAGACTGGATCGCGGCAGCCGCGCCGACCCACATCACCCGCATCGCCGATTTCGCCACGCCCGGTGACCTCGCCACGTTCATCTCGAGCTGCGACCTGATGGTTGCGCACCGCATGCACGCCTGCATCGCCGCGCATTCCTTCGCGGTCCCGACGATCCTGCTCAAATGGGACCCGAAGCTGGAAAGCTTTGCCGAGATTGCGGGCCGATCGGCCTATTTCGTCGACCCCGCGACGATCACGCCGACCGCGCTGGCCGAGCTGGCCGCACGAGCCGAGCAGGCCGGGGTCGATCGGGCCGCGTGCACGGCATTGATCGATGCGGCGGCCAGCGACGTTGCGGCGCTTGCCCGCGCACTCAGGGCGGCGGTCGCGGCGCGTTCATGATCGATCATATCGTCGTCATCAACGACCTGTCGGTACCCAAGGGCGGGGCGACCGCACTTGCGCTAGCGTCCGCATCGGCGTTCCGCGCACGCGGCTACCGCGTCACCTTCATCACCGGCGATGATGGCGACAACCCGGCGCTTCGCGACCAGGGTGTCGAGATCGTCGCACTGGGAAGCAAGCGGCTGCTGTCGGGCGGCGCGCTCACCGCGCTGACCCGAGGCGTCTATAATCGCGCGGCTGCCGACATGGTCGCGCGCTGGATCGCCGCGAATGATCGCCCGTCGACGGTGTATCATGTGCATGGCTGGGCACAGATCCTGTCGCCCTCGCTGTTCGCCGCGATCGCGCCGGTGCGGGCGCGGCTCGTCTATTCGGCGCATGATTTCTTCCTGGCCTGTCCAAACGGCGCGTTCGCGTTTCTGAAGACCGGCGCGGTCTGCACGCTGACGCCGATGTCACCCGGCTGCATCGGCGCGAACTGCGATCGTCGCAGTTACGCGCACAAGCTCTGGCGGGTCGGTCGGCAGGCGGTGCAACGCCATCATTATGATCCGCGCCAATCGCCGCCCGTTCTGGCGATCCACGAATCGATGCGCCCGTATTTGATGCGCGCGGGCATTCCGGACGCGGCGATCGAAGCACTGCCCAATCCGGTCGTGCCCTGGTGCAGCACCCGGGTCGAGGCCGAACGCAACGCCGAAATCCTGTTCATCGGCCGCCTCGAAGCGACCAAGGGACCCGATCTCGCAGCCGCGGCGGCGCGGGCCGCGGGGTGCACCTTGCGCGTGATCGGTGACGGCGTCCTGCGCGAGTCGTTACAGGCCAGCTATCCCGAAATGTCCTTCATGGGCCAGCAACCGCCGGCGGCGATCCGCGGCTATGCGGAACGCGCGCGGATGCTCGTCATGCCGAGCCGCTACCCCGAGCCCTATGGGTTGGTCGCGGCGGAGGCGCTGTGGAGCGGCCTGCCCGTCATCATCACCGATACCGCCTTCCTCGCAGACGATATCGTCGCAGCGGGCGCCGGGCTGGCGATCGAACCGCGCGACACGCTAGCGTTTGCCGCCGCGATCCGGCTGATTGCCGAAGATGATGCGCTGGCACGCCGGATGAGCGAGGCGGCCTATGGCCACACCCGCGGACTCGCGCTGACGCCCGACGCGTGGATCGACCGCCTGCTCGACGCCTATGCACGTCGCCTGGCTATGGCAGCGTGACCGACGCCGGCGCGGGAAGCAGCAGCGGCAATGCGCCCCCGCGTGCACCCCGGCGGTCCGCCCGGGCGGTCCTGGCCGCGGTTGTCGTCGCATAGCCGGTCTTGACGACGCCCTTACCGTCGTCGGCCATAGTGGTTTTTCCGGCGCGGACGCTGCCGGCGCCACGGCGCTCGCTACCGGCAAGGACCCGATAGGGATTGGCGAGCGCCGTCGCGCGTAGCCGTTGCGCACGCATCGGCAGGATCGCCGCGCCCAAGGCCGCCATGCCATAGAGCAACCGCATCGCGTCGATCGAATGATGGAAAAACGCCGACCCCGCGAATTCGCCGAGCGTCAGGCCGATCGCGCCAAGCCCGGCAATATCCGCGCTGCGCACCATCGGCAGGCCGAGCAGCAGCAACAGCGCCAGCGCATAGGCGATGATTGCGCCCAACGGAGCCGCGATCAGATCCGCGGCGGACAGCAGACCCGCCGCGACGACGAGCAACACCAGGCCGCCGCGCGCGGCCATGACCACGTCTGCGCCGGTGATCCAGTGGGAGGGTCCTCGAATCATGGCTATAGCCATAACCGGGACACCTCAATTTCGGGTTAAACCCGTCGTGGATCGCGATCAGAAATAGCGTTCGCCGACGCGGATCGTATCGCCGGGCTGGACCTCGATCGGCTGCTCGCGAATGACGACGGTGCGCTCCTCGGTCGCCCGCGCGCGACGGATATAGATATGGTTGCGATTGGCCCGATAGGAGAACCCGCCCGCGGCCGCGACCGCCTGCTCGATCGTCATGCCGTTCACGAACGGAAACTCGCCCGGCCGTGCGACTTCGCCCAGGATATAATAAGGGCGATAGTTCAGGACCTCGACGCTGACGTGCGGATTGTTGACATAGCCCTGGGCAAGGCTTGCCGTCACCGATTGCGACACCTGCTCGATCGTCTGGCCACCCGCCTTGATCGCGCCGATCAGCGGGAACGCGACGGTCCCCGACGGCGTGATGCTATATTCGCCGGTCAGATTGGGCTCGTTATACACCGTGATCCGCAACTTGTCGCCGGCACCCAGCCTGTATCCCTCAACGATCGCCATGTCGGACGCGGAAAGAACCGGCGGCTCCGCCTGCGTGCATCCGGTCGCCACCGACAGGGATGCAATGATGACGGCCCGGAAATAGACTATAGGACGCATGATTTTCCCCAAACTATGATTGTCATGACTGTATCGGAATTGCCGATAAAGAGAAATACAGAGATATCAGCTTGGGATAACCGTCGCCGCCAATGGCATGGCCGATTCCCGGCGATGGTATCGTCTTGATAGCCATACCCGAACCGGTCCATCATAATAGCGCATGGCGACAATCGAGGCGGCAATTACGATCGCCAGGGATGCTACGATAATGGTCGCGGGCGCGAAACCCTGCCGCAACCCGATAAATGCGACCGACAACACTATCGGATAGTGAAGGATGTACAGCGGATACGAGAGATCGCCCAGGAACGCGGCCACCCGCCGCCATCGGGGCGGCACCTCGAACCGGCTCCCCGCCCAGACGAGCAGCGGCCCGCCAACCAGAACGAACGCGAGATCCCTCGCCAGAGACGCCGCGCCGGTGAGCGGCAGCGCGAGGCAGAGCAGCAGCACCGCTGCCAGCGCCATGCTCGCCTTGGCCGATGGCCGCGCCGTGATCGCCGGTAATCGGGCCAGCAGCATCCCGATCGGAAAGCCGTACAACACCCGCGCCAGCCCGAACGGCAGTCGATCCGCGGTCGATCCGGCGATCAGCCGGTCGGTCCCGTAGAGCATGGGCCCCGCGACGATCACCACCGCCGCAGCGACCGCCAGCGCGACGATCCACAGGGTTCGGGCGCGGAACAGGATCCATGCGTAGATCAGGTTGACGAACAGCTCGAACGACAGCGACCAGGCTGGTGCGTTCAGCGGAAACACACTGGGATAGGGAAGGAGATAGGGCAGCATCAGGAGGTTGCTGACCGTGGCGAGCACCAGCTGCCCACCGTCGAGCGCAAACCGCGCGTGCAGATGCGACTGCGCCAGAACCTTGACCAGCCCCAGGCCTGCCCCGACCAGGAACAGCGGATAGAGCCGGATGAGCCGCATCCCCACGAACGGCCCGAACCGCATCGTCGTCGACAGACGACGGTCATACGCCGTGGCGATGACATAGCCGCTGAGCACGAAGAAGAAATCGACTGCCAGATACCCGCCGGGCATCAGCGGCACGAAGACGATATCGCCGACGTGCAGCGCGATCACCGCAATCGCCGCGAGCCCCCGCAGAAGATCGAGCAGCAACTTGCGGTCATGATCGGCCCCGGTGCGCGCGGCCGGGGTAACGGCCGTCATCGTCGCACCGCCCGCTGCGCCGCAAAGGGGAATCGATTGCCGCGCAACGCGGCGCAGGGCTGACGATCGACGTGGCGGCCGACACGCGTGCCGCGCCGCCGCGTACCCGCAATCGAACGCGTGATGATCGCCGTCATGATTCGCTTCGCCCTTCGGTTCGACAATGAGACGGAGACAGGATCAGGGATCCGTACGGCGTTGAGAACAGAAACTTTACTGCCAAAGTCCCAGACACAACCAGACCCGGCCTGCCCGACATCATGTGCTTTGGCGACGGTATCTACGTTTTCTTCGGACAAGACATCGCTATTCATGACCATTGTAAATAATCGCCGCTTTCATTGCAGCGAGGCGTCTCGGCCGGGACCGAAATGGCGATAGCATCGGGACCGCCGATGCCGACCGGCGCCCGGTCCGCGGACACCTCGCACCGCTGACGCATGATGCCGATGCGGCCAGGCCGAAGAGCGCCCGGCTTGCAAAAACCCCAAGGGGTTCGGCGCGAGCGACTCAAAGTCTTCCTATACAGTTCAGGTTCTTATCGGTGAAACACCTGCTTACTGCGGATCAGCAAGACCTAGCATCGATTGCCGTGATCGTCTGATATCATGTTCCGATCGAGCCCGAAGGCAGGACGTCTGATCATATGTCCTCTGGCCTTATCCCGCCTTCACAGCCTCCCCATACAACCCCCTCCTACATTATGAAATGTATTGGAGCCTACTCGACAGGACGCATGTTACAGCATCGATTGTAAGATCAATTTTTTACCAAACGAGACACCAACTGTAACTTGCATACAATAACGATCATTTGCCGCATCGGCAGAATATTGTAGTTATACGGATGTGATGGGGCACGGCTTCTCCGATCCTGCCGAAGTTCGACACGAGACGACGGCGGGGCCGGGCAGAGCTCTTGGGGGGCGGCGTATTGGTTGAGCGTAAGAAGAGTGTCGCGCTGATCGCGCGGGCAGTGTGCGCAACGTTGCTCATCGGCGGCGGCGGCAGGGCCGGCAGTGCGTCGGCGCAGATGTCGGCGGGCCGGTTCGGCGCGCAGTCGGTGCTCGAGCGCACGCGGCCGGACTATGATCCGATCGGGCTTCGCCTCGGGACGTTCACGATCCTGCCCTCGCTCGACGCGAACACGGGCTACGACAGCAATGTCCGCGCGCTGCAAAGCCCGGTGCTCGACGACCTCATCTTCACGCTGCGCCCCGCGGTCGTCGCGCGATCCAACTGGTCGCGCAATGCGGTCACGGTGCGGGCGAGCAGCGACATCCAACGCTTTGTCGACCGTCCCGTCGAAAATGCCGAACAATATCAAATCGGCGCCGATGGTCGCTTCGATATCGGCAGCAGGACGCATCTGGTCGCGGACGCCCGCGTCGGCCGGCTCATCGAAGCGCGCGGCAGCACCGGCGACACGGCGCTGGACGGCGAACCGGTCAATTTCATGGACTATCATTTCGGCACGGGCGCGGACCATGATTTCGGCCCGCTTCTGACCCGCGCCAGCTTCACTTTCGACGAATTCCGCTATGGCGATCGCAAAGCCGCGGGCGGGCGCAAGGTCGACAACAGCCAGCGCAATTACCGCTCGATCCTCGGCGACATCCAGCTGACGATGCCCGTCGCGCCTGCCGCCGGCGTGTTCGTTCGCGGCACCGTCAATACGGCCGATTACATCAACGAACCTGCCGGGCCGAGCGGCGATTCGACAAGCTATAGCGCGTTGACCGGCATTGCGTTCGGCGTGACCCCGCTGCTCTACGGCAGCATCGGCATCGGATATTTTGCCCAGACCTACCGCGAGCCCTCGCTCGATGGCACCAATGGCCTGAACTATTCCGCGGCGATCACGTGGAACCCGACCCCGCTCGCCACCGCGTCGTTCACGCTCAATCGTGCGCTGCAGCGTGCACCCAGCCCGACGCTGGGCGCGATCACGACGACCACCGGGACGCTGATCGCCGACTACGAGCTCCGCCGGAACCTGATCGTCGGCGCGACCGCGGGCTATTCGCGCAATCTATACGGCCTGATCGACCGCACGCAGACGCAGATGACCGGCTCGGCGCGTGCGACCTATCTGTTCAGCCGACTGATCTCGTCGACGCTCCGGCTCGACTATCTTCGAACCCGCCCCGATCAGGCGAGCGGAGTCAACAGTCTGGGCATTGGCCGACGCTTCGACAAGACCCGAATATTTCTCGGCATGCGGCTTCAACTATGAGCCGCGCGCCGATGATCCGACCAGCAAACGACATTCCCGGGATATGGAGAATGAGCAAGTGACAACCGCGATCCAAGTCTATGGCGGCGGCAATGCCATGCCGATTAGCCCCTATACCCCGCAGGCTAGCGAGGTCGCGCAGGATCGGATCGATGCGCGCGCGCTTGTCGCGATGTTCCGTCGGCGGCTCGGCATCTTCCTCCTGGTCTTCCTCAGCATCCTGATAATCGGCCTGGCGCTGACGTTCCGGCAGACGCCGTCCTATACCGCCGTCGCGCAGGTGTCGCTGAACGTCAAACAATCGGCGCTCACGCCAGCGGGGGTCGGCGAGCGGCCGGATCTCGACCGCGCCGAACCCAGCGCGAATTTCGTCGATACCCAGGTCGAGATCATCCGCTCCGAGGCCTTTGCCCGGCGCGTCGCCTCGGCCCTGGCGTTGCCGACGGATCCGCGCTTCACATCGTTGCAGGAGCCCCGTGGCATCCGCACCTGGATCACAAGCTGGTTCACGGCGCCGCCGAAAGTCGCGCGACCGACCGCGGCGGAGGCGGAAGCCGCGGCGATCACCTATGTTCAGGACGGCGTCACCGCGACGCGGCTGAACTCGACCTATGCGCTCCACATCTCGTTCAGCGACACCGATCCGGCGATGGCGGCGCGGATCGTCAACGAGTTCGCGCGGCAATATACCGAGGGGTCGCTGGCGAAGAAGCAGGTCGAGAACCGCGATTCGACCGCGATGATCGCCCGCCGCGCGGAGGATCTGCGCGCACGCTGGCAGGCCGCCGATGCGGCCGAACAACGCTATCGCATCCAGCACAACCTGACGAGCACGCAGGGCCTGTCGCTCACCGAGCAGGAGATCTCGACGTACAATCAGGCCGTCGCCGCAGCCCGCGCTGCGCTGGCCGAAGACCAGGCCCGCCTGTCGACCGCGCGGGCGCAGCTTCGTTCCGGCTCGCGCGGCGATGATGTCGGGGAGGCGCTGGGGTCGTCCGTCGTGTCGGGTCTGCGCGCGAACCAGTCTGCGCTGAGTGCTCAGGTCGCCGAGCTCACGACCCGCTATGGCGCGCGTCATCCCGACGTGCTGCGCGCGAACAGCCAGCTCGCCGCGATCGACAAGCAGATCAGCAACGAAATCGCGCGTGTCATCTCGAACCTCGCGGCGAAGACGCGGGTGTCGGAGGGCCGTCTCGCGTCGCTGTCCGGAACGCTGAGCGGCGCGCAGGCCGAACTGGCCGGCAACAACGCCGCCACCGTCGAACTCAACAACCTGGCACAGAACAACAAGACCGCACGGTCGACCTATGAATCCTATCTGACGCGCTATCAGGAGCAGCTGGCCCGGCTCGGCACCGAGCAGGCCGATGCCTCCGTCCTGAAGCTGGCGGCGATCCCCGACACCCCGACCAGCCCCAATATCCTGCTCAACCTGATCCTGACGACCGTGCTCGGGTTCGGCTTTGGCCTGGTCGCCGCCTTCCTCACCGAGATGGCGTTCACGGGGCTGACCACGGGCGACGATATCGAACAGCGTCTGGGCGTCCGCTATCTCGGCGCGGTGCCGCTGCTCGCGTCGGTGACCAAATCGGCGAAGTCCCCGCCCTCGGCGATCGCGGCCGAGCCGCGCTCGGCGTTCGCCGAATCGATCCGCAGCCTGCGCGCGTCGATCACCTTTGCCGCCCACGCCCCCGCCAAGGTGATCGCGATCACGTCCGCGCTCGCGCAGGAAGGCAAGACGACGACCTCGATCTGCCTGGCACGGTCGATGGGTCTGGCCGGGGAAAAGGTCGTGCTCGTCGATTGCGACCTTCGCCGCCATGGCGTCAGCCGGTTCCTGCGCACCGAAGCCGATCGCCCGGGCCTCATGCAGGTGCTTCGCGGCGAGGCGACACTCGAAGCCGCGCTGGTCGAGGACACAGCGACCGGGATGATGGTCCTGCCGATCGCCGCGGATGACGATTTTGACGGCGACCTCATGATCGGCGACAAGATGGACGGACTGCTCGACGCGCTGCGTGACCGGTTCGACGTCATCGTGCTCGATACAGCGCCGGTCCTGCCGATCGCGGATGCGCGGCTGATGCTCGGCAAGGCGGATGTCGCGGTGTTTGTCGCGCGGTGGCGCAAGACGCCCGATCATGCGATCCGCTCGGCACTGCGGCTCCTGCCGCTCGACCGCATCCACCTTGCCGGAATCGCGCTGACCAAGGTCGACATCCGCAAACAGGCGCGGTTCGGCTATGGCGACTCGACCTATTATTACCACGACTACAAGGGCTATTATGCCTGAGCTGGCCGTCGATGCCGGCATCGGCAGTCTGGCCCGCCAGGCTGAAACGATGATGCCCGGTGCCCCGTGTCGCGACCCGTGTCGCGACCCGTCCGTCCCGAATCGCAGCCGCCCCGAAGGGTGGCCGCAGCGGGTGGCGATCGTGCATTATTGGCTCGTCACGATGCGCGGCGGCGAACGGGTGGTCGAGCGGCTGCTGCACCTGTTTCCGCACGCCGAGATCTTCACGCATGTCTATGACGCCAGCGCGGTGTCTGAAACGATCCGCGAGCGCCCGGTCCATACCAGCTTCATCAACCGGCTGCCGGGGGCCCGGCGTCATTATCAGAAATATCTGCCGCTGATGCCGATGGCGCTCGAACAGCTCGACCTGCGCGGCTTCGACCTCGTCATCAGCAGCGAATCGGGCCCGGCAAAGGGCGTGATCACCGATCCCGATACAGTGCACCTCTGCTATGCGCATTCGCCGATGCGGTATCTGTGGGATCATTACCATCAGTATCGCGGCAGCGCGGGACGCCTGACCCGTCTGATGATGACCTTGCTGTTCGGCCGGCTCCGCCACTGGGACATGACGAGCGCGGCGCGGATTGACATCGTCGTCGCGAATTCGCAGTTCATCAAGAAACGGATCGCCAAGGCGTGGCGCCGCGATGCGGTCGTCGTCCATCCGCCGGTCGACACGAGTCTCTTCACCCCGGCTGCCGTGGTTGGCGACGAATATCTGTGGGTCGGCCAGATGACGCCCTACAAGCGTGCCGACCTGGCGGTGGATGCGTTCAACGCGCTGCAACTGCCCCTGCTGATGGTCGGTGACGGCGAGATGGCGGCCGAGCTGCGCAAGCGCGCTGGTCCGACGATCCGGATCATCCCGCGGATGCGGTTCGACGAACTGCGCCACGCTTATGCGATGTCGAAGGCGCTCATCTTCACGCCCGAGGAGGATTTCGGGATCGTGCCGGTCGAGATGATGGCATCGGGTCGCCCGGTCCTCGCCTATGCGCGCGGCGGGATCCGCGACAGCCTGGTCGAGCGCAAGACCGGACTGTTCTTCGAACACCAGACGGTCGGATCGCTGATCGACGGCGTTCGCGCGATGGAGGCATGGCTGCCGGAATTCGACCCCGCCGATGCGGTGGCGCAGGCGGAACGGTTCGCCCCCGAGCATTTCGATGCCGGGATCCTGGCGGCGCTGGAGGCATGATGCGCCGCAGGGCCCTGATCGCGGCGATCAGCGCGGCGTTCGCGGTCGCCGGCAGCGCGCAGCAGCAGCCCGCGACTCCGTCGATGCTGCTCGGCGTCCAGACTCATTTCAGCCAGAACTGGCCTGCCGCATGGGGCGATCGGGCGATCGACGTCACCGCCGGGTCGTTGCGCGATTCGATCCCCTGGGCCTCGGGCGAACCGCGTTTGGGCAAATATGCGATCGAGGGTAGCGTCGCTGGCACCCTGTCCCGCTATTGCCACCGCAGCGGCGGTGACGTCCTGCTGACGCTCGACCCGCGCCACCCGCTCTACGACGGCGGCCATACCGTCAGCACGCCGACGGCGATGGCCGCCTATGCGGCCTATGTCGGCACGGTCCTCGATCGCCTCCCCGGCTGCGTTACCGCAATCGAGGTCGGCAACGAGATCAATAGCGGCAACCTGGCCTATACGAAGGGTGTCGACCCCGCCGCCGCCTATGTCGCGCTGCTGACGGTCGTCCGCGACCGCATCAAGCCGCGCCACCCGTCCGTCGCGATCCTCGGCGGATCGACCAACATGATCGGCACCGGGTTTCTCGAAACGCTGTTCAAGGCCGGGATGCTCGGTGTCGCCGACGGCGTCGCGGTGCATCCCTATCGCCATCTGGCGGACAATATCGACTGGGAGATCGCGCATCTCGACGCGACGATGCGCCGCTACGGCACGCCGATCCCGATCTGGGCGACCGAATTCAGCGACAATTACCCGACACCCGATCTCGCCGCGCCCGAACTGGTCAAGTTCGTGACGCTGATGAGCGCGAGCGGGGTCCGGCGCGCCTATTGGTACGCGCTGATCGACCAGCGATTCTTTCGGAACATGGGTCTCTTCACACAGTCGCAGGCGGCCAAGCCCGCGGCGGAGGCCTTCACGCTGCTGACGACGCACATGCTGCCCGCCGGGCGCGCGCAGCGTATCGACACGGGCGATCGCGATGTCCGGCTCTATCGCTTCGGTGCGGATCGCTGGGTGGTCTGGGGTCCATCCGGGACGCTGCGGTTCGATGCGGGGCGCATCCTATCGGCGCGCAACCGGCCCCTGCCCGGCACCAGCGTCGCCATCGGTCCGGATCCGGTCGTCGTGATCGGCGCTGGACGCTTCGCCTTCACGCGCGGCACGGTGCTCGCCGACAGCCTCAGCGGCTATGGCAGCGCCCCCTGGTCCTATTGGGTCGAAGGCGCCGACGGACAGCGCCACGCGCTCGGCATCCTCGACGGGATGTGGACGAGCGCCTTTGGCAGCCGCTTCACGCGGCCCCTGGCGATCAGCGACACCGGCGGCGCGGTCGCGGGCGATGCGGCGCATGCCGCCCGCGCCGTGATCCGCTACACCGCCCCCGCGGCGATGACCGCGCGCGTCGCCGCCTGTATCGCGAAATCACCCGGTGGCGACGGTCTCGACGTCGCGCTTCTGGTCAGGGGCAAGCGGGTCGCAGGCGCGGTCGTCGTCGATCGCTGGACGGCCACCGAGCAGACCGTGACGCTGCGTACCGGCGAGACGGTCGATCTGTCGGTCGGCCCCAACCAGATCCCGGGACACGACGCCTTTACCTATCGGATCCGGCTCACCGAAGCGGGCAGCACGATCTCACCCGACGCCACCAAGGGACCTGCAGGATGCATCTGACGCTCATCGGCGCTGTTCAGCTCGTCATCGGCTTCCTCCTGCTCATGTTCGGTACCGTGCCGGGCATGCTCGCCTTCGTGCTCGTCTCCGCGCTGATGATGGGGTCGTCGGCGATCGATCTTCCCGCGATCGGCGCGTCGTCGATCCCGCCGATCGAGTTCGCCGCCGTGTTCCTCACGATTCGCGTGCTGCTGCCCGGATCGATCAACGTGCCCGCGCTGGCGGCCGCGTTGCGCGCCAACATCCTGATGATCATCTTCGTCGCCTATGGCATCGTCGGCGCGATCCTGTTGCCGCGGCTCTATGCCGGGCAGATCGACGTCGTGCCGATGCGCGTCCGCGCACTCAACCGCTACGAATCGATGGAACGCTTCACCTATGCGACCCAGCGCCTGCTCCCGACGTCGCAGAATCTGACCACCGCCATCTACCTTCTCGGGACGGTGATGGTCGCGATCTGTGCCTATGTGGCGCTCACGCACAAGGATGCATGGCGTCTGCTGGTCAAGACGGTCGCCGTCGTAGCCCTGATCCACGTCGTCATCGGCATCGCCAGCGTGGCGGTGCCGGGCAACGCGGTCCTGACCTTCTTTCGCAACGGCGCCTATGCGCAGATCGACAATAGCTATCGTGGTTTCGTCCGGATGAACGGCATCGCGCCCGAGGCGTCCGCCTATGGCGGATTCGGGTTCATGCTGTTCGTCTTCCTGTTCGAATGCTGGATCCGCGACGTGATGCCGCGTTTGACGGGACCGTGCGCGCTCGCGCTGGGGCTCGCGCTGGGCGCCAGCACGTCGAGCCTGGCCTATCTCGGCCTCGTCTCCTACGCCGTCCTCGTCTTTCTCCGGTCGGTCGTCTTTCCCAAGACGATGCGGGTGGATCGCCTGCTCGTGCTCGGCGCGACGACGATGCTCTTCCTCATGATGGTCGCCGCGGCCAGCGTCTGGTACCCGCGGCTCGTCGCCGAATTCGGCGATATGATCACCCATTTCACGCTCGAAAAATCCCAGTCGCAATCGAGCGAACAACGGCAATTCTGGTCGTTGATCGGTTACCGGGCGTTTCTTGAAAGCTATGGCCTCGGTATCGGCGCAGGCAGCTTCCGGTCGTCGTCGCTGATCACCGCGATCATGGGATCGATGGGCGTGATCGGGATCGTCTGCTTCGTGAGCTATCTGCTGCAGGTCTTCAAACCCCTGCGCCTGAGCACCTATGTCTCCCCCGCCGATCCTCGCGCCGCAGTCGGCGCCGCGGCGTCCTGGGTCTGCTTCGCCTCGATGGTGCCCGCCGCGGTCGGCAGTCCGACGCCCGACCCGGGCGTGCTCTTCGCGGTATTTGCCGGCGCCGCGCTGGCGTTGCGCCCGGCGGTATCGCGCAAGCCGCAGCGGATTCAGGCCGGACCGCCGTCCGGCCAGGCGGCGATGCACGATACCGCGATGGCCTGACCCTGCGCCTAGCCTGCCGCCTTGGCAGGATGTGTCAGGCGGGTGCGGTGGAGCAACCACTTGCGCACAGGCTCGTCGAACGTCTTCACCGCGATCCATGCGAACACCGTGAATATGACCGACATCAGGATCGCCAGCAGCGTTGCTGCCAGACCCTGGATGTGCAGATGGCCGGCCAGCCCGCGGATATGCGGAGCGATACCGCCCTGCAGGATATAGACCGGATAGGAGAGTGCGCCCAGCGTGCGGCACAGCGGGACGGTGCGCGTGACCGTCGCATTGGCGCCGGCCGCGACCAGAAGCGGAAAGAGGAGGATCGCCGCAGCGACCTCATACACGCCGTTCCACGCACCCAGCCGGGGCATCGCCATAATCCCGCACAGCGTCGCGATTATCGCCCAGACGGGCGCGCGCAGTCGGTCGAGCAGGCCCGCCCGGCGCAGCCTGTACACCCCGACACCGGCAAAGAACGAGAACATCACGCGGGGGAGCCCCGCCCAGCCCTGTAGCCAGGAGGCGCCAACATCGAGCGTCCCGAGATGGAGGCCGGTCGCTGCCAGCGCGATGGCCGATACGCCGACGATGACCGCAAGCATCCGATTATGCAGGAGCGGTGCGATCGCGCCATAGAGAAGATTGACGAGCAATTCCCACAGCAGCGACCAGCTCGGCGCATTGAGCGCATACATGCACTGGTCTTCGGACATCGCACCATAGGGGGTCGGGATCATCAGCACCCCGGTCACGAAGAGCAGCGCCAGCATCCCGCCATCGTAAAGACGGACAAACCCTGCCGCACCGATGACGGCGCCGAGAACGATCAACGGATACAGGCGAACCACGCGCACCCACATGAAGGCCTTCAACGACATCCCCGCCTTGATCCGCTCCTCATAGACGGACGCGATCACGAAACCGCTCAGGCCGAAGAAGAAGTCGACCGCCAGCGCGGCGTGCGGGGTGATCAGGATCGCATTATACGGCGTGACGTGCATGACAAGAACAGCGAAGGCGGCAACGCCCCGCAGGCCGTCCAGAACATCAAATCTGACCCTCTCCACATTCTTTCCGCATGTATTTTGGGTATGTTTCTTGCGGTGGACTTTATTTATTAGACACTAGTATGTTTTGCCTTTGATTCCATTACTTGGCTCAATATCCTGCATCACGGCTACAACTCGACTTTCTTCTAAGTTCAGACTTATGACCAATAATGAGGGATTTACGGCAATGGCGGAGCCTTTAAGTCTGCGAGTGAAACGCGTCGTGCACTCGCTGCGTGATGATTCCGCCTGGCGCATCGCGCGGTTTCTGCGCGACGACGCACGCGATCGCGCGGCCGTTACGCCTGTGGTGTCCGACGATCCCGTTGCGGGCAGCTATCGCAATGACGTGGTCACGCTCGACAACGCGGATCCGGACGACTTTCCCCCCGTGATCTTCCAGACGTGGAAAAGCAGGTCGGTGATTCCCGGCAATTACCGCCACTGGCGGCAGACCTTCGTCGACACCAACCCCGACTGTCGCGTGCTGCTTTGGGACGACGCCGACAACCGCGCCTTCATCGCCGATCGGTTCGCCTGGGCGCTGCCGGTCTATGACAGCTATCCGCAGGAGATCTTCCGCGCGGATGCCGTGCGGTTCTTCTTCCTGCTCGAATTCGGCGGTCTGTACGCCGACATGGATACCGAATGCCTGCGCCCGATCCGGCCCAGCGCGTCGACCGGCGCGGTCGTGCTGTGTCGCATGGGGGGCAATCCCGATTTCGCGCACGCCATCCCCAACGCGATCATGGCATCCCGGCCGTCACAGATCTTCTGGCTGTTCGCGATCCACTGCATGATCGAGGCGGCGGAGCGCATCCCGGATGCCGCCGCACGGATCGCCGCCGGGCCGGAGACGATGACCGGCCCGGTGCTGCTGAAACAGGCCTATGATGCGTTCGTCGCGCTCGACGAAGCCGCGGTCATGGCGCTGCTCGCCCCCCTCCTCGCCAAGCTTACCGAGCGACAGCGCACCCGGCTGCGCTATGCACGGCCGACGCTGCTCGACGGGCGGAACTGGTATCCGCTCGACTGGACCAATATGTTCCACAAGCGGCTGTGCAACCGGTTGCGCACCGACCGCCGCATCCTGCCGATCGAGGTCGGCCGCACCCTCTTTCCGGACGCCGCGGTCGTCACCTATTGGAGTCATTCCTGGTAACTGCGGCCTGCTGTGACCCGCCCCGCGCGAGGGGGCGGACCGCGGGGGTCAGGCGACCCCGCGCGTACGCCGTGACACGAGCCGGTGAAACCGGTCCGCGGCGACCGTCTCGATCCCTCGCGGGCGGCCGCTGGCCTGCCAGACCAGCATCAGCACGACGAGATACAGCATCATCCCCCCCGCCCCGGCACCGACGAGCCCGAGCCCGCGGTCGAACCCGGTCAGCGTCTGCAGCCAGGGGCGCAGCGCGAGCAACAGCGCGGCCATCACCGCGGATGCGGCAAAGGCCCGCCACGGCCGGACGAGCTGTACGCCGAGCGGCACGCCGATCAGGCTCCGGACATAGGCCGCGGACACGATGCCCATGACGAGGGACGATCCCGCCCGCGCGGCGATCGCGCCGGCGACGCCAAAATACAGCGCGCCGAGGATCGTCGCAGGCACCTTGATGCACAATTCGCACAGGCTCTGCCGGAAGAAGATCGCGGTCTGACCCAGCGCCATGGCGAGCGGCGCGAGTGCGGCGGCGAACAGCGTCGGGATCATCGCGAGCACCAGCCATTGCAGCAGCGGCGACGCCGGTTGCCATTTCGACCCGAGCGCAAAGGCGACGACCGGCTGCGCGAGGATGCTGATCGCGACGAGGACGGGAAGGACGGCGCTGACGATCGTGCTGGTCGTTCGCAGATAGGCCTCGCGCAGGCGTTCGGGATCGTGTCGCACCATCGAGAAGGCCGCCAGCAGCGGCCGGATCGTCGGCTTGAGCACCGCCTGGTCGGGCAGGCTGGCAAGGTCGCTGGCGAGCGAGAACGTCCCCAGTTGCGCGCGCGAGACGGTGAAGCCGAGCACCAGCCGGTCGATCTGCCAGTTGATCGCGGTCACGGCCTGCGCGGCGGTCGTCCATCCGAGCAGGTCGGCGAATTCGCGCCAGCGCCCGAGTCCGAAGCGCGGGCGGAAGGGGGCGAACCAGTAGGAGGCCAGCACCATGAAGGCGGGGGCGACGACCGTTCCCGCAGCGATCGCCCAGTAGCTGCGCGTCAGGATCGCGCATGCCGCGGCCGCGACAAAGGCGCAGCCGCGGCCGCCGACCTCGATGATCAGATCGCGGTGGAAACTGATATCCTTGGCATATTGCGCCATCTTCGGACTGACGAGGCCGCGCAGCGCGGGGGCGAGCGCGATGAAGCAGATCAGCGGGACGAGCCGCGGGTCGCCGTAGAAATAGCCAAAGGGTATCGCGAGCAAGGCCAGACCCACCGCGAGCACGGCACTGCGCATCACGCTGAGCGTGAACGCGGTCTCCAGCATCGGCCGGCTGATCGCCTCGGCGCGGACGAGCACCTGACCCACGGGCAGTTCGAAGACCGCCTCGACGATCCGGACCAGCGTCATCGCGATCGCGACGAGCCCGAAATCCTGCGGCACCAGATAGTTGGCAAGCAGCAGGAGGCTGGCGAAGTCGATCAGCCGGGCCAGGAACCGCGAGGCGATAAGCCACGCGGCACCTGCGGTGGTGCGTCCGGCAATGGGGGCCGCCTGCGTCATCTCAGAACGCCGTTCGCGACGCGTTGCGGCGCGCGGGTGCGCAACCACGCCGTCATGGCACCGCGCACCGGTTCGTCCCACCACCGCAGGATCAGCCAGCTTGCGATCAGCACGCCGGGCAGCGCCAGCCCGGTGCCGACCGCAAAGCTCCTGCTGCCGAGGATCGCCTGATAGGCCGCATTGATCCAGACGAAGATCGGATAATGCAGCGCATAGACGGGGAACGAGAGCGCCCCCAGCACCGCCGATGCCCGCGCCACCCGGCCGCGCAGCACGACATGCGCCCCGCTGAGCACCAGCAGCGGCGAGACGATCAGCGACCAGCTCCATCCGACCCAGAAGGACAGGCCCTGAGGCCAGTAGAAGAGCAGCGCGCTGAGCCCGAGCAGCGGCCAGAACAGGAACCGCCACCGCGCATTGCGGATCAGCGCGAACCGCGATTGCGCATGATAGAGCCCGACCCCGGCGTAAAAGGCCCCGAACACGCGGGGCAGGCCGGTCCAGAAGCTCGCGGCCTCGTCCCCGCCTATCCCGACCAGCGCCATCAGCGCATATCCCGCCACAACGATCGCCAGCGCGCTCCCCATCCCGTCGATCCGGCGCAGCGCCGCCCAGGCGATGTTGACGACGATTTCGAGAAACAGCGTATATTGCGGGCCGTTGAGCGGAAAGACCTGTGGCCCGCCGATCGCCCGGCTCGCGTCGAGCATCGGCAGGCACAGCAATCCGAACCCGGTCGCGCGCGCAAGTTCGGCGACGCTGATGGTGGAATCGTGCAGCAGGACAATGCGCGCGGCGAGATAGGCGGCGGAGATCAGCGTGCCGAGAATGACGAGCGGCATCAGCCGGACGAGCCGCAGGGCCGCGAACGTCCGCGTCGCCATCCCCTGATCGAGCGTCTCGCGATACGCTACCGACAGCACATAGCCACTGAGACAAAAGAAGAAATCGACCGCGAGCCCCGCATTCGCCGCCAGCCAGGGATGACCCTGCCAATGGCCGAGATGGAAGAGCAGGACCGAGATCGCCGCCAGCCCGCGCAGCCCGTCGAGCGCTGCATAATGCGGGCGCTGGCGTATCAGGCCACGATCGCTTCGGTCGGGCCCCGACCCCGCAGGCGCGCAGGCGCGCGTGGCGGTGCGGTCAGTCACGCGCGACACGCTCGATAACGTCCAGCAACTGCCGTCCCGCCGAGTCCCACCGGAACGTCGCGGCGCGGTCATAACCGGCGGCGCGCTTCGCCGACCGGACGACCGGGTCGGCCAGCGCGGCGATGGCCTGCCGCCACCCCGCCGGATCGTCGACATCGGCATAGAGGACCGCATCGCGGCACATTTCCGGAATCGCGCCCGCCGGCGCGACGATCGCCGGGCAACCGCACAGCATCGCCTCGAGCGGCGGGAGCCCGAAGCCTTCGGTGCGCGACGGAAAGACCTGCGCATGCGCGTCCATATAGAGCGCGCGCAGCGTCGCATCGTCGCAGCGGCCGACGAACAGCGCGTCGGGCGGCGGCGTCAGGCCAGCCGCGTCGAGCGCTGCGCGATCCGCGCCGACCACGACGAGCTGCAACGGCGCCAGCGCGCCATCGGCAAAGGCCTCGAACACGACGTGGTTGTTCTTATAAGCCTTGGGGCTGCCGAACAGGAGCACATAGCGCCCCGCGGTGAGCCCCAGTCGCGCCAGCGCGTCGCGGTCGGACTCGCCGTCGAGAATATGGTCGACGCCGTTGTGGAGGACTTCGGTCATCCGCCGATCGACCACGCCGAGCAGGTCGAGCATCTGCCGGGAATAGGCCGACACGGTGAGGACGGCCGCGCTGCTGCGCGCCATGCGCGGCACGAGCAGCCGGTATCCGACGCGCTGCCGCCATGGATAGGAGCTGTCGGGAAAGAGGAACTGCGCGTCGTGGATCAGCAGGATCTTGCGACGATGCCGGATCGGCGCGAGGTTGGCGAGGTTGACCAGCACGCCGTCGGCCGCGCGCGCGGGCAGGACGAGCTGCTCCCATCGCTGCGTATCGCCGTCCGCCTGCTCGACGAGTTCGATCGCGCGCAGCACGGGCTGCCATTGCCGCCGCGCGGGTATCAGCAGGCGGGCCGGCGGGCGACGTTCGGGCGGCATCGCGGCGAGCAACGCGTCGACTTCGCGGATGAGGCGATCGGACACGCGGTGCACCCCGTTCATCCCGCCCGCATAGAATTTGCCGTTGAAATAGATCGGCGTCGCGGTGCTGCTCACATCCGCTCGATCTTGCGGGGATCGAGCTTGCCGCGGGTTAGGTCGGCAAAGGCCAGGACATTGCCCCACAAACGCCCGCGCCGATCGACATGCGCCTCGGGCCACAGGCTGCGCACCAGATTCGCGATGACGTTCGCGGTCATCAGCCGTTCGCCCAGCCGCGGCTGCATCGTACCCTTCCGCTTCAGATAGACGATGTTCGCGATCTGCGAATAGCCGAGCTTCTTGCCCGGCGTGCGGCCGGACTTCACGCCCATGTGTACACCGGTGATCGACGCGGACGAAACCAGTCGGCCGCGTCGTCCGATCTGCGTCGTGAAATCGATATCCTCCTGCCAGCCATAAAGCGGCAGCGCCTCGTCGAAACGCAGTCCGGTCGCGGCACTCAGGCGGATCGCCATGTTGCAGCCATAGAGCGCCTGACGGTCGCGCAACACGGGATCAGCGTGGGGATCGGGGCTGGTGGCACGCGCCGCGACGATCGCCAACGCGGCCTCGACGCTCAGCCCGCTCGAATTGATGCCGTCGGCGAGCAGGTCGCCGGTGATCCCGACAATCGCGGGATCGCTTTCGAACACGCGCTCGACCATTTCGAGATAGTCGGGCGCGGGGACAAAATCATCATCGAAGAAGGTGACGAACGCCGCCGCGTCGCCGATCATGTCGAGCGCCGCGTTGCGCTGCCGGCACAGGCCACGTCCGGCGAACACGATCTCGGGCTGCACCGGGCTTTCCGCGACACCCTCGACGTCCTGCGGCGAGACCGACACGACGATCACCCGATCGGGCCGTCGCGTCTGTCGTTCCAGCAGATCGATCGTTCGACGCGTCAGTGACGCCCGACCGACCGTGGCCACGACGACATACATCAAAGCCACTATTCGCCCCCAAGCAATATCCAGCATAGCTGCTTGACGACTTGTCTTGTAACGTACCTTCTATTCATAGCAAGCATGTCGCTTACTATTACGGCTTGGAAAATCTTTTGTACAATTTGATAAAATAGAAATACTTTATTTTCATAATGATGATGTTAGTCGCGGACGACATGTCTTTTGGTTCGGGGATAATAATGACGGACCAGCTGCGGGAATTGGTCATCAACGGGCGCTTCTTGATGCAGCCCACGACCGGCGTTCAACGCGTTGCACGTGAAATTACACGCGAGATCGATCACCTCGTTGCGAACGGCGACGTGCCGCTGCGCGTCCGCCTGGTGTGCGAAGCCGATGCCGATATCGGCGATCTCAATCTGCGCGCGACGCAGGTGGAACGGACGCGTCACGCGCATGGCCATGTCTGGGAACAGTTCGTGCTGCCCCGCCATGTGAAGGGCGGACGTCTGCTGTGCCTCGGCAATACCGCACCAATTGTGACGTTGCTCGGCCGCAAGCCGGTCGCGTTGATGATCCACGATCTGTCCTATCGGCTGTTTCCCGATGCCTATCGCCGTCATTACAAGCTCGGCCATGCGTTCATGCTGCCGTTCCTGTTGCGCCGCGCGGATCCGATCGTGACGGTGTCCGAAACAGAAAAGGCAATGTTCACCAGCCTGGTGCCGGGCGCACGTCACCGCCTGATCGTCGCGCAGAATGGTGGCTGGCGGGCCGGCTGCGACGCGCGTGCGGCCCCGCCGCCCGATATCGAGGCGTCCCGGGGCGATTATATCCTCTATGTCGGCTCGCTGTCGCATCGCAAGAACATCGCGGGGGTGCTGGCGGTCGGCATCGCGATGGCGCGCGAACGCGGCATCCCGCTCGTGCTGGTCGGATCGTCCGGCGCATTTCTGTCGCCGCTCCCCGTCAGCATTCCCGACGACGTCAAACATCTGATCCGCCTCGAGGGTCAGGTCGAGGATCTCGGCCGGCTCGGCGATCTGTACCGCAACGCGCGGTGCCTGTTATTCCCGTCCTTCTACGAAGCCTCCCCCCTCCCCCCGCTCGAGGCGATGCATTTCGCCTGCCCGGTGGTGGCCTCCGATATCCCGTCGATGCGCGAGCGGTGCGGCGATGCAGCGGCCTATTGCGATCCCTATGATCACGACTCGATCCACCGTACGGTGGTCTCGGTGCTCGACGATCCCGGTTATGCGCGGCTGCTCGCGGGTCGCGGGCTGGCACAGGCGAGCCGATATTCCTGGCGCGAACAGGCGCGAACCATCCTCGCCGCGATCTTCGATCTCCAGACCGCGCAACCGGGTCAGTAGGACCCCTTGGCCATCAGGACCGCGGGTGCGGTCATCAGGATGATCCTGAGATAGAGCGACAGCGACTGCGACCGGCAATAGGCGACGTCGAACGCGACCCGGCGCTGATAGGAGACATCGCTGCGGCCGCTGATCTGCCACAGCCCCGTAATCCCCGGACGCGACATGCAGTAATGCTCGAAATACCGGCCGTAGCGCCGCTTTTCCGCCTCGACGATCGGCCTTGGCCCGACAATGCTCATCTCTCCGCGCAACACGTTGAACAGCTGGGGCAATTCATCCAGGCTGCTCTTGCGCAGGAAGCTGCCGACGCGAGTGACGCGCGGATCCTCCTTGAGCTTGTGGCTCAATTCCCATTCGAGCCGGGCCTGCGGGTCGGACACCAGCAGATCGGCGAGCAGCGCCTCCGCGTTGACCGCCATCGAGCGGAACTTGAAGCACCGGAAATAGGCGCCGCCATAGCCGATGCGGCGCTGCGCAAACAGGATCGCCCCGGGGTCACTGACATAAACGGCCGCGGCGATGACGAGGAGCAGCGGCGCAAAGAAAAGCAGGGCAACGAGCGCGAGCAGAATGTCGAAAAGCCGCATGAGGCGCCGTTCGACAGAAATGGCTGGCGGTGCCGGGCTGCGCTCAGCGCCATATTGAAGAATTTCCCCGCGTGTCGCCACAAAACCCCCCACGGTGATAGCAAAGCGCATTTGTTATTTTGCGATGCAACACAAACCTTCCCTCTATGTTGCATTCAATAAGGCAATGTAATTGTATAAATATCGCTCTTCCCGAGTCTCGATCTAATAATACAATCTTGTTTTCTGAATATCTACAATCATTCTATAGACTTCATCGGCAAACATAATACCGAACATATTGTAAGCATCTAATAGATGAGTCCCGCTGCCTTCATGATAGTTTTGACGGGCCGCACCATTAAGCGCCTGCTGAAACTTCATATTTTCTGAGAATGGTCGAGGGTCGGGCAGGCGCGGCGGTCCGCCGGGGCCGAGGCACGGTCGACGACATCCGGCGCGCGCGCTTGGCGGGACGCGGCCTCAGCGACGGTGCGGGCGGCCCGTCGGACGGTGCCGCGCGCGCGCCTTAGCGGTCGGTGCGCGGCGCGGCTGTGCTGCCACGCACCACGAGCGTATGCGCGAGCGTCGTCTGCCGCCGCGGGCATTCGACGCCGCGCAGTATGTCGACGAGCAGCTCGACGGTGCGCTGGCCGATCATCCCCTTGGGTTGCGCGATGGTGGTCAGCGCGGGCTGGAAATAGCGTGCGAGCGGAAGATCGTCGAACCCCATGACCGACACGTCGCGCGGACAGGACAGTCCCGCCTCGCCGATCGCGCTCAGCGCCCCCAGCGCCATCTCGTCGCTGAAGCAGAAGATCGCCGTCACCCCGGCAGCGAGCAGCGCACGCGTGGCCACGAACGCCGACCCCGCGGAATAATCGCCGATCTCGACGTGCAGCGCGTCGCGCAGACCGTGCAGCTCGGCCGCCCGCAGCGCACCCGTCAGACGGTCGCGGCTGATCGGACTGATCTCGGGGCCGGTGACGACGCCGATCGCCCGGTGGCCGAGATCGGCGAGATGCGCGATCGCCTCCGCGCTCGCTGCCGCATTGTCGATATGGACGCTGGGGACGCCGAGATCCGCGCTATATTCACAGCCATTGACGATCGGTGCGGCGCCCCCCTCCCGCGCGAGCAGCGACGCCAGGCTGTCGGGCAGGCGGTGGCCGAGGAAGATCAGCCCGTCGACTTCGCGACGCGACAGCATGTCGGCATATTGATCCTCGACCGCGGAATCATGCCGCGTGTCGCCGACGACGACCGAATAGCCCGCGTCGCGCGCCGCCTCCTCCGCGCCGCGGATGACGCTGGCGAAGAACGGGTTCGAGATGTCGGGGACCGTCAGCAATATCTTGGCGGCGCGCAGCGTGCGCAGGCTGCGCGCGGCGACATTGGGGGCGTAGCCCGACGACCGGACAATCGCGAGCACACGCAGCCGGGTCTTTTCGGACACCTGGTCCGGTCGGCTGAGCACGCGCGACACCGTTGCGGTGGAGACGCCAGCCATCGCGGCCACTTCGATGATCGTCGGCATCGCCGGGTCATGGATCCGGGCGCTGCCGCTGTCGACCGATAACCGATGTAATCCTTTACATCGATGCTTCGCCGACCTAGCCTTATGTCAGACAAGCAGCAAAACTGCGGTTGAGAGGTGGCGAATGGCGGTAGCGGACGATCTGGGAACGGCCCCCTTGCGCGGTGTCGACACCGCGACGGGCGGCATGCTCACCGCGCGCCTCAGTGCGCTGATGTTCATGCAGTTTTTCGTCTGGGGTGCGTGGAACGTCACGCTCGGGCTGGCGATGCAGACCGTCGGGATCGGCAACCTGATCGGCAATGCCTTTTCGGTCGGTCCGATCGCGTCGATCGTCGGCTCGTTCCTGCTCGGCATGGCGGCGGCGCGCTATGTCAGTCCGAAGATGCTGATGGTCATCCTCCATCTCGTCGGCGGCGCAATCCTGTTCGTGCTGCCGTCATTCGTGACGCCCGAACGCGGCGCCAGCTTCGTCTGGCTGCTGCTCGGCTACATGATCCTCTACATGCCGACCGTGGGCCTCGCCAACACGATCGCACTCAAGAGCTTTGGCGATCGGACCGACAATTTCCCGTTCGTGCGCGCGTTCGGAACGCTCGGCTGGATCACCGCGGGGCTGATCATCGGCTGGGCGGGCCTGTCCGCGAGCCCGCAGATCTTCCGCGTCGCAGCGGTCGTCTCGATCGCACTCGGGCTCTACAGCTTCACGCTGCCAAATGTCGCCTCCGACGCGCCGCGTGACGAAAGCGTGCTGCGCCAGGTCCTGTGCGTCGAGGCCTTCGGTCTGCTCCGCCAGCGGTCGTTCCTGATCTTCATGACCTGCGCGACGCTGATCTCGATCCCGCTCGCCATGTATTATGCCTATGCCTCGCCCTATGTCGGCGCGACCGGCATCACCAATGTCGGCGGCACGCTCGCGATCGGGCAGATGTCCGAACTGGTCTTCATGTTCTCGATGCCGTGGCTCTACCGCCGGTTCGGCGTGAAGCCGTTGCTACTGGTCGGGATGATCGCCTGGGCGGCGCGCTACGCGCTGTTCGCGATCGGCGACGGCGGGTCGAGCCTCTGGGCGGTCTATCTCGGCGTCGCGTTGCACGGCGTCTGCTATGACTTCTTCTTCGTCGCGGGCGCGATCTACACCGGCACGATCGCGACGCCCAAGGGGGTGAACGCGCAGGCGCAGGGGATGCTGACGCTGTTCACCTATGGCGTCGGCATGCTGCTCGGGTCGCAGATCGGCGCGATGCTCTATGCGCAGCTGCCCGCCGCGCCGACCATCGCCGACTGGCAGCATATGTGGTGGTATCCCGCGATCGCCGCCGCCGTGATCGCGCTGCTGTTCCAGATCCTGTTTCGCGACGATACCCGACGGGAGATTGCAGCATGACCGGACTGCGCGGACCAGCCATCTTTCTCGCCCAGTTTCTCGGCACCGAGCCGCCGTTCGACACGCTCGACGGGCTCGCGCAATGGGCTGCCGGACTTGGCTATGTCGGGGTGCAGATCCCCTGCACGTCGCAGCTGATCGACCTGTCGCTGGCCGCCGAGAGCAAGACCTATTGCGACGATCTCCGCGGCCGGCTCGCCGAGCACGGCATCGCGATCACCGAGCTGTCGACCCATCTCCAGGGCCAGCTCGTCGCGGTCCACCCTGCCTATGACGCGCTGTTCGACGGGTTCGCCCCGCCCGAGCTGCACGGCAAGCCCGCCGAGCGCCAGCAATGGGCGGTCGAACAGGTCAAGCTGGCCGCGCGTGCGAGCGCCAATCTCGGCCTGTCCGCGCATGCGACCTTTTCGGGCGCGCTTGCCTGGCCCTATGTCTATCCCTGGCCGCAACGCCCGGCCGGGCTGATCGAGGAGGCGTTCGCCGAGCTCGCGCGCCGCTGGACCCCGATCCTCGACGTGTTCGCGGAGGCCGGCGTCGACTGCGCGTTCGAGGTGCATCCGGGCGAGGACCTCCATGACGGCGCGTCCTGGGAACGCTTCCTTGCCGCGGTCGACAACCATCCGCGCGCGCGCCTCCTGTTCGACCCGTCGCATTTCGTGCTGCAACAGCTCGACTATCTCGACTTCATCGACCGCTATCACGACCGGATATCCTGCTTTCACGTCAAGGATGCCGAGTTCAACCCGACCGGCCGATCGGGCGTCTATGGCGGGTATGAAAGCTGGGTTGACCGCGCCGGCCGGTTCCGTTCGCTCGGCGACGGACAGGTCGATTTCTCCGCAATCTTCAGCAAGATGGCGCAATATGGCTTTGCCGGCTGGGCGGTGCTTGAATGGGAGTGCGCGCTCAAGCGGGCCGAGGACGGCGCGCGCGAGGGCGCACCGTTCATCCGTGATCACATCATCCGCCTGACCGAGCGCCCGTTCGACGATTTCGCCGCCAGCGGGATCGATCGCGCATCGATCCGTGCGATCCTGGGACTGGCGGAGGACTGCGCATGACCCGGCTGCGGCTCGCGATGGTCGGCGGCGGCGAGGGCGCGTTCATCGGCGCGGTCCACCGGATGGCCGCCGCGCTCGACGGCGACTGGGACCTCGTCGCGGGTGCGTTCAGTACCGATGCCGGCCGCAACACGCGTACCGGCACACAGCTCGGGCTCGCCCCGGCACGCGTCTATGCGTCGTTCGAGGCGATGATCGCCGGCGAAAGCGCGCTGCCCGCGGACATCCGCGCGCAGGCGGTCGCGGTCGTCACGCCCAACCATCTCCACGCGCCGATGGCGATCGCCGCGCTCGACGCGGGCTTCGACGTGTTGTGCGAAAAGCCGATGGCGATGAGCGTCGCCGAATCGGAGGCGATCGCTGCCGCCGCCAAGACCAGCGGCCGGCATTTCGCGCTCGCCTTTACCTATAGCGGCTATCCGATGATCGAGGAGGCGCGCGCACGCGTCGCACGCGGCGATCTTGGCGCGATCCGCCTCGTCCAGGTCGAATATCTGCAGGGCTGGCTCAGTTTGCCGATCGATGGTGACGGCAACCGCCAGGCCGAGTGGCGGACCGACCCGGCCCGTGCCGGGCTGGGCGGCTGTCTCGGCGATATCGGCACGCATGCCTTCCACCTCGCCGAACATGTCTGCGCGCTGCGGGTCGAGGCAGTCTCGGCGGATCTGACGACGCACGTGCCAGGCCGCCGGCTCGACGACGATGTCAGCGCGATGCTGCGGTTCGAGGGCGGTGCGCGCGGCATGCTGAAGGCGAGCCAGGTCGCGGCCGGCGAAGAAAATGCGCTGACGCTGCGAGTCTATGGCGAGCGAGGCGGGCTCGAATGGGCACAGATGGAGCCGAACACGCTCGTCATGCGCTGGCTCGACCGCCCGGCCGAGATCGTCCGCACCGGCGGCCCCGCGCTGCAGCCCGGTGTCGCCGCGCTGACGCGGACCCCGTCGGGCCATCCCGAAGGCTATATCGAGGCGTTCGCCAATCTGTATCGCGCCTTTGCGGCAACCGTCCGCGGCGAGGGCGGACGCTGGTTCCCCGGCGTCGTCGACGGGCTTCGCACGATGCGGTTTATCGAGGCGGTGATCGCCAACGCGGCATCGGACCGCAAATGGTCGCCGCTCTATCCTGGAGAGACGGAATGAAATTCTTCATCGGGCTTGGCGCGGCCGGCATCGGCGCGGCGGCCCTCATGGCCGTCTGCGCGCCGACCAGCGCCCAGACGACGCCCGCCGCGGCGCCCCCGGCCTTTGCCGCCTGCCGGGCCTGCCATACGGTCGACAAGGGCGGGCGCAACGGTATCGGCCCCAATCTTCACGGCGTGGTCGGCCGTGCCGCCGCCGCGTCGCCGGGGTTCAATTATTCGCCTGCGCTGAAGGCGTCGAAGCTGCGCTGGGACGACGCGACGCTGAGCGAATATCTCGCGGCCCCGTCGAAGAAGGTGCCCGGATCGCGCATGCCGATCGCCACCCCGGATCCCGCAAAGCGCGCCGCGATCATCGCCTATCTGAAGGCGGCGGGCGCGAAATGAGACGGATCCGGCGATGACGCTCTCCCGCCGCACGCTGATCGCGGCCGGCGCCGCGGCGTCGCTGCTCCCCGCGGGGATCGCCGCGCAGCGCCGCGGCACGAACGCCGCCCGCTTCTCGCTCGGCTATGCGCCGCATGAGGGCAGCTTTGCGAGCCGCGGCGGACTGATCGAGCAGATCGCCTTCGCTGCCGACCAGGGCTTCACCGCTTGGGAGGACAATGAGGCCGCGGCCCGCCCCGTCGCCGACCAGGAGCGGATGGCCAAGGCGCTGTCGCAGCGCGGCATGACGATGGGTGTCTTCGTCGCGAGCATGCCCAAATGGGCCAAGTCGCGGCCCTTGCTCGGCGCGAATGACGACGCCGAGCGCGAGGGGTTCCTTGCCGATATCCGCGCGTCGATCGCGGTCGCCAAGCGGCTGAACGCAAACCGGATGACCGTGGTCACCGGCTTCATGGACCCGAAACTGCCCGTCGAGATCCAGACGGCGCGCGTGATCGACGTCATGCGACGGGCCGGCGATATCGTCGCGCCGCACGGCATCGCGATGGTGATGGAGCCGCTCAACACGCGCACCAACCATCCCGGCGTCTATATGCAGACGATCGCGCAGGGCTATGCGGTCGCCCGCGGCGCGAACAGCCCCGCGGTCAAGATCCTCGCCGACCTCTACCATGAGCAGATCCAGTCGGGGAATCTGATCCCCACGCTCGACGCCTGCTGGAGCGAGATCGGCTATCTCCAGTTCGGCGATAATCCGGGCCGCAACGAGCCGATGACGGGCGAGATCAACTATGCCGCGATCGTCCGCTGGCTGCGCGGCCGGCGCTATGCGGGGGTGATCGGCATGGAACACGGCAATTCGGTGGCGGGACGCGCAGGCGAGGATCGCCTGATCGCCGCCTACCGCGCGATCGACGCGGCATGGGGGGGAAGAGCATGACGAACTATGTGATGGCGGGGGTCGTCGCGGCGATGGTGCTGACGACAACGGGGTCCGTTGCCGCGCAGGACAAGCCGGGATTCACGGACACGCCGATGCTGCCCGGCGGCCAATGGCGTGTCCACGACGCCGACCGCCCTGCGCCCATCGCCGTCGCGCCCGCCGCCGCCCCCGGCGGTCCGCCCGCCGACGCGATCGTGCTGTTCGACGGCCGTTCGCTCGATGCGTGGAAGCCCGATCGCATCGCCTGGCCGATCGAGAACGGTGCGCTGATAATCCCGTCGCGTGCAAAAAGCGGCGGCGAGAACAATCTCGTCTCGAAACAGAGCTTCGGCGACGTGCAGATGCATCTCGAATTCCGCTCGCCCAATCCGCCGACCAAGAGCTCGCAGGACCGCGGCAACAGCGGCATCTGGTTCATGCAGCGCTACGAGCTGCAGATCCTAGACGGCTATCGGAACCCGACCTATGCCGATGGCACGGTGGGCGGGGTCTATGGCTGGAAGCCACCGCTGGTGAACCCAGCGCGCAAACCGGGCGAATGGCAGACCTACGACATCGTGTTCGAGCGGCCGCGCTTTGCCGCCGACGGCAGTCTGGTTCGGCCGGCTTACGTGACCGCTTTGCTCAACGGCGTGCTCGTCCAGAACCACCAGGCGATGCTCGGCACGACCAACTGGCGCCATGTCGCACGCTATACCGCGCATCCCGATGCGGCGCCGATCCAGCTGCAGGACCATGATTCCCCCGTGGCGTTCCGCAACATCTGGATCCGCCCGCTAACCGATGCGGCAATCGCGCAGGACCTTGGAAAGGACGGTAAATGATCGATCGCAGAACCGCGCTGGCCGGTGTCGCCGGCATGTTCGGCGCAGCGCTCTATGCCCCGATCGCGCGCGCGGCCGGGCTCGCACAGCAGCCGGTGGCCGGTATCCCGCCGATCAGCGAAGGGCCACCGAGCGCGCCGGTCTTCACGCCTGCACAACGTGCACTGATGACCGCGCTCAGCGAGCGCGTCCTGCCGACCACCGATACCCCCGGCGCGATCGCGGCGGACGTCCCGGCCTTTATCGAAAAGCTGCTGGCCGACTGGGCCCGGCCTGAGGACCGCGTGCCGATCATCGCCGGGCTCGACGCGATCGAGGCGCGCTGTCTGCAGGACTACAAGGTCGCCGGCGCCCGGGCGACTGCGGCACAGCACGACGCACTGCTCACCCTGGCGATGAACGACGGCCTGCCGTCGGGCGGCGCGTTCTTCACCGCGTTCCGGCAGCTCGTCATCACCGGCTATTACACGTCCGAAATCGGCATCACGCAGGAACGCGAATATCTGCCAGTCCCCGGCGAATATAACGGTGCCTTCCCCTATTCCCAGGTCAACAAGGTGTATTCCTCATGATCCTCAGCCGTAGAACCCTGCTTACGGGCACCGGTGCGGTGGCGGCGCTCGCGCTGGTCGATCGCTCGATCTCCCCCGCCTCCGCCGCACAGCTCAAGGCGATCGGCCTGCAGCTTTATACCGTGCGCGAGCTGTTCGCGAAGGACCCCGTCGCCACGCTCGAGGCGGTTGCGCGGATCGGCTACCGCGAGGTCGAATTCGGCGGCGGCGGGTACGAGACGATGGATCATGCGCTGCTGCGCAAGACCATGGACCGGCTCGGCTTGACCGCACCCTCGGTGCATATCGGCTATGACGCGCTGTTTCAGCGGTTCGAACCGTCGGTGGCGATGGCGAGGACGCTCGGCGCGAAGACCGTCGTGCTGCCGTACATGACCGACGAGCATCGCAACGAACAGGGCTGGAACGCCGCGCTCCCCAATTTCAACCGCTTCGCGACGCAGCTGAAGTCGGCGGGGTTCGGCTTTGCCTATCACAATCATGATTTCGAATTCACGATCCGGCCCGGCGGGGTCAGCCTGTACGACCGACTGCTCAAGGAAACCGATCCTGCGCTCGTCAAGCTTGAGCTCGACATCTACTGGGCGGCGCATGCGGGCGAGGATCCCGCGGCGCTGATCGACCGGCTGTCCACCCGCCTCTACGCCTATCACGTCAAGGACATGCGGCCCGATCGCAGCATGACCGCGGTCGGCCAGGGCACGCTCGACTTTGCCGCGCTGTTCAAGCGCAAGTCGGGCGCCGGCGTGCAGCATTTCTACGTCGAGAACGACCAGGCGCCCGCGCCCTATCTGCCCGACATCACCACCAGCTTCCGGACGCTGCGCGCACTGCGCTTCTGATCGAGACAGGAGACCAAGACCATGGCCGCAACCAACAGGTTCGACGCGATCGTCATAGGATCGGGCGTGAGCGGCGGGTTCGCTGCGAAGGAACTCACCGAAAAGGGCCTGCGCGTCCTGATGCTCGACCGCGGCGTGATGGTCGAGCACGGCGAAGGCTATGCCTATGATGGCAAGCCCGCCTACGAGGTGCCTGCGCGGAACATCATGCCCCCGGCGCTCGTCAAAAGCGATTATTTCATCGCCAAGCACGGCTATGTCGCACCCAGCAACCGCGCCTTCTACAATGACGACCGGCTGAACCCCTATGCCTATGACGAGGGTAGCAAATTCTACTGGATCCGGCCCGCGGCGGTCGGCGGCAAGTCGCTGATCTGGGGGCGCTGGTGCTTCCGGTGGAGCGAGGAGGATTTCGAGGCGAACAAGCGCGACGGGATCGATGGCGACTGGCCGATCCGCTATGGCGACGTCGCGCCCTGGTACAGCTATGTCGAGAAATATATCGGCGTGTCCGGCTCGCGCGAGAATCTGCCCTATCTGCCGGACAGCGAATTCCAGCCCCCCATCCCGATGAACGTCGCGGAAAAGTGGCTGAAGCAGAATTTGGAAAGCCGCTTCCCCGGTCGCAAGCTGATCAACACGCGACTGTCCAACATGACCGAGGACAAGCCCGAGCAGAACCGGACCAAATGCCAGTTCCGTAACCAGTGCAGCAATGGCTGCTCGTTCGGCGCCTATTTCTCGACCCAGGCGGTGACGCTGCCCGCGGCGCGCGCGACCGGCCGATTGACGCTGCAGTCGGACGCGGTCGTCACCAGCCTCGATTATGATCCCAAGGCCAAGCGCGTGACCGGCGTCCGCTACATCGATACCAAGACCGGCCAGGCGCAGTCGGTCCAGGCCGACCTCGTCTTCCTCTGCGCCTCGGCGATGGCATCGACGCAGATCCTGCTCAATTCACGTCCGGCGGGCAGCGATCGCAGCCATTTCGACACGAGCGGCACGCTCGGCCGCTATGTGATGGACCATATCTTCCGCGTCGGGGTCGACGGCGAGATCGGCGGGATGCAGGAGTTCATCGAATATGGCCGCCGCCCGGGGGGCGTCTATATCCCGCGCTTCCGCAACATCGGCGGCGACGACGGCGTCGGCTTCAAGCGCGGCTATGGCTATCAGGGCGGCGCCTATCGCACGCCTGCGGCACCCGTCGGGTTCGGCGCATCGATGAAGCACGGGATGCGCAACTATGCGCCGTGGCACTTCAGCATGGGCGCGTTCGGCGAATGCCTGCCCTATGCCGACAACCATGTGTCGCTGCATGCGTCGAAGGTCGACCGGTTCGGCGTGCCGCTGCTCCGGTTCGACGTGCGCTTCCACGACAACGAACTCAAGATGATGGCCGATGCGCGGGCGCAGGGCGAGGCGATGCTTCGCGGTGCCGGGCTGACCAACGTCAAGAGTTCGGAGCAGGAGCACGTCCCCGGCGACGCGATCCACGAGATGGGCGGCGCGCGCATGGGTCGCGATCCGCGTACCTCGGTGCTGGACGCGTGGAGCCGCGCGCACGAGGCCACCAACCTCTACGTCACCGATGGCGCGCAGATGGCTTCGGCCTCCTGCGTCAATCCGTCGCTCACCTTCATGGCGCTGACTGCGCGCGCCGCCGATCACGCAGTGAAGCAGCGCACCCGCGCCTGATCGACTCCTGCCCCTGATCTATGATATCGCTATCATTGATCAGGGGCAGGCGACGGATCAGTCGACGGAGACCTTGGGCCTGCGCCGCGGTGCCGAGTCGGACTGCCGCCGGATCAGCGTGAAATCGAACGTCTTGTGCCGGTCCTGCGGATCGATCGCCTGCGACCGGCGAATGGTCGAGGCGAGCATTTCGACCGCCGATCGCGCCATGTCCGCGATCGGCTGATGAATCGTCGTCAATTCGGGCCAGATCGCGGTCGACAGCGTCGTGTCGTCGAACCCGCACACCGTCAGGTCGCCCGGCACGTCGAGCCCGCGCCGATGCGCGACCGCGACCGTCGCGGCGGCCATGTCGTCGTTCGACGAGAAGATCGCCGATGGCTGCTCGGCGAGGCCCAGCAGCGTCTCGGCGGCATCGAGCCCCGATCGGTAGGTGAACAGCCCGTGCGCGATCAGCGAGTCGTCGCGTGCGATCCCGGCCTCGTCCAGTGCCGCCGCATAGCCTTCGAGCCGACGCGCGCTCGACGACAAATTCGGGTTGCCGGTGATGAAGCCGATCCGGCGGTGGCCCAGCGCGATGATGTGCCGCGTCATCGTCAGCGCCGCCTCGCGGTCGTCGATGCGGATCGCCAGCATGTCGGGCACGGGCAGACCGCTCGCTAGCGACACGGTCGGGACCTGTGCCGCCGCCAGCAGGTCGAGCACCGCATCCGCCTCGCACAGCGGCGGCGGCAGGATGATGCCGTCGATCCCGCCCTCGATCAGGTGACGCGTCACCGCGATCTCGTGCTCGCCCAGGTCGCATTTCTCGATGATGATCTGCACGTCGCTGCGCGCCGCCTGGTCGAGGCTGCCGAGCAGGAACTCGCTGAGAAAGCCCGCGCTCGGGTTGCTGTAGAGCAGGCCGATGCGCACCTGTCCCGCCCCGGCCAGGCTGCGCGCGGCCGGATTGGGCGCATAGTTCAGCGTCGCGATCGCGTGAGTCACCGCGTCGCGCGTCGCGGCGCGCACATTGCTCGTGCCGTTGATCACGCGCGACACGGTCATCGGCGAGACCCCTGCGAGTCGCGCGACGTCGCTGATGGTCGGCGCGCCGCCGGTGCGCCGCGACGTCTTGACGCGGCCGATCGAGGAAGTGTTCATGTACCAACCGTTAGCGCACCCCCTTGACGCGGCAAAGCCCCACGCGATCCGATCCCGAGTCGGGCGTCGTCGTCGGGCCTCGATCGACGACTCGCCCCGTTGCGAGACGCCTGCCGTTCTTTTCATGGGGTATTTTTCGTGCGCGACGATGCGGAACCCCCTTGCTCCGGCGCACGGGAGGGATATGATAGCGCTATCTCCCGCCACGGCGGAGGACAGGTCTCGTAGAAGACCAGCTCTTAGGAAGGATCATTAAGGTCATGCGCCTCCGTTTCCCCATGCCCGCCCGCCGTGCGCGCGCGGTCCCGTTGCTGGCCGCCTCCGCTCTGGTCATTCCCGTGCTGGCGGGTCTCGCACCCGCGCTGTTCACGGGCGGGACCGCGACGGCACAGTCCGCCGCCAAGCCGCAGGGCGAACCGCGCAGCCCCGAGGGCAAGCGCTATTTGTCGCAGCCGCTGGTCACCAGCATCTACACCGCTGACCCGTCCGCGCATGTCTTCAACGGCAAAATCTATGTCTATCCGAGCCACGACATCGACGTGACGACTGCCGACGACGATCTGGGCAACCAATATGCGATGCGCGATTACCGCGTGCTGTCGATGGACCGGATCGGCGGGCCGGTGAAGGTGAACCCCGTCGCGCTCGACGTGAAGGACGTGCCCTGGGCGTCGCAGCAGATGTGGGCGCCCGACGCCGCCTATAAGAACGGCACCTATTATCTGTATTTCCCGGTGCGCGACAAACAGCTCGACAAGAACGGGCTCGGCACCTTCCGCATCGGCGTCGCGACGTCGAAGAGCCCGGTCGGCCCGTTCAAGGCGGACCCCAAGCCGATCGCGGGCAGCTTCTCGATGGATCCCGCGGTGTTCACCGACGCGAACGGCGCCAGCTACATGTATTTCGGCGGCATCTGGGGCGGCCAGCTGCAGCGCTGGAAGGACGGCAAGTTCGATCCCAACGGCTCCGACACCGATCTCGGCCAGGACGACCAGCCCGCGCTGTCGGGCAAGATCGCGCGGTTGAACCCCGACATGAAGAGCTTTGCCGAAACGCCGCGCGACGTCCAGATCCTCGACGAGGCCGGCAAGCCCGTGCTCGGCGGCGATCATGAGCGGCGCTTCTTCGAGGCGTCCTGGATCTTCCAGCGCGGTGGCAAATATTACTACACCTACTCGACCGGCGACACGCACTTCCTGAACTATGCGACCGGCGACAACCCGTACGGGCCGTTCACCTACAAGGGGCATATCCTGAAGCCGGTACAGGGCTGGACGAGCCACCATTCGATCATCGAGTGGAACAAGAAATGGTGGCTGTTCTATGCGGACACGCAGCTGAGCAACAAGAATCACTTGCGCAACGTCAAGGTGACCGAGCTGAAGTTCGCGCCCGACGGCTCGATCCCCACCATCGATCCGTTCGTCAACTAATGTTCCTCGGAATCGACATCGGCACCTCCGGCGTAAAAGCCGTGGTGCTCGACGAGGCCGGCAGCGTCGTCGGCCAGGGCGTCGCCGCGCTGAGCGTCCAGCGGCCGCATCCGCTCTGGTCCGAACAGGATCCCGATGCGTGGTGGCACGCGACCACCGCGGCGGTCCAGGCGATCGACCCGGCCGTCCGCCGCTCGGTCCGCGGCGTCGGGCTTGCCGGGCAGATGCACGGCGCGACCCTGCTCGACGCCGACGACCGCCCTTTACGCCCCGCGATCCTGTGGAACGACGGCCGCAGCTTTGCCGAGTGCGAAGCGATGGAGCGTGCGGTGCCCGACCTGCGCAAAATCGCGGGCAACATCGCAATGCCGGGCTTTACCGCGCCCAAGCTGCTCTGGGTGCGCGAGCATGAGCCCGAGATCTTCGCGAAGATCGCGACCGTGCTGCTGCCCAAGGACTATGTCCGCCTGCTGATGACCGGCGACAAGGCGTCCGACCTGTCGGACAGCGCAGGGACCCTCTGGCTCGACGTCGCCGCGCGGAGCTGGAGCGATGCGCTGCTGGCCGCGTGCGGACTGACGCAGGCGCAGATGCCACGGCTGTACGAAGGCTCCGAGATCACCGGCACGCTGACCGCCGAGGTCGCCGAACTCTGGGGCATGCCGCCGGTCCCCGTCGCGGCGGGGGGTGGCGACAATGCCGCGGGTGCGGTCGGCGTCGGCGTGGTCGCGGACGGCGATGCACTGCTGTCGCTCGGCACCTCGGGCGTGATCTTCGTCGCTACCAAGGACTTCCGCCCCAACGCCGATAGCGCGGTCCATGCCTTCTGCCACGCGCTGCCGGGCATGTGGCACCAGATGTCGGTCCATCTGTCGGCCGCGTCGTGCATCGACTGGGTGGCGAGGATCACCGGCGCGACCGGCCCGGCCGACTTGTTCGCACGGGCGGAAGCCGCCGGTCCCGCCAGCGGCCCCGAGATCTTCCTCCCCTATCTGTCGGGCGAGCGTACGCCGCACAATGATGCCGAGGTTCGCGGCGCGTTCCTCCGGCTCGACAACGACACCGATGCCGGCCGTCTGTCGCAGGCGGTGCTCGAGGGCGTCGCCTTCGCGCTCGCCGACGGGCTCGACGTGCTGCGTGCGGCGGGGACGACGGTCGAACGCCTCGCGGTCATCGGCGGCGGCGCGCGCTCGCGCTACTGGGGCGCGGTGCTCGCCGCGGCGATGGAGGTCGAACTCGTCTATCTCCAGGGCGGCGAGGTCGGCCCCGCGCTTGGTGCCGCACGGCTCGCGCAGCTCGGTGTCGATGGCGGCGATCCCGCGACCGTCTGCGTCGCACCGCCCGTGTCGCACCGCATCGCCCCCGACCCCGCACTCGTCGCCGCGCTCGCCGAGAAAAAGGCGGCGTTCCGCCAGGCCTATCCCCGTATCACCCCCAAGTCATAGGAATCCCCGATGTCCGACTTCTTCGCCGATATCCCCCAGATCAAATATGAGGGCCCCGACAGCAGCAACGAGCTCGCCTATCGCTATTACGACAAGAGCAAGGTCGTGCTCGGCAAGACGATGGAGGAGCATCTGCGCTTCGCCGCGTGCTTCTGGCACACCTTCTGCTGGCCGGGGTCGGACGTGTTCGGCGGGGGCACGTTCAACCGCCCCTGGCATGCCGGCGCCAACGACTCGGCCGCCGCGGCGCACAAGCGCGAGGTCGCGTTCGACTTCTTCAAGAAGCTCGACGTGCCCTATTACTGCTTCCACGACGTCGACGTCATGGCGGATGCCGCCAACGTGACCGAGCATCGCCGCTTTTTCGCCGAAGCCGTCGACCATCTGGAACAGCTCCAGGCCGCGTCGGGCCGCAAGCTGCTCTGGGGCACCGCCAACGCGTTCAGCCATCCGCGCTATGCGGCCGGCGCGTCGACCAACCCCGATCCCGAAGTCTATGCCTTTGCCGCGCTGCAGGTCCGCGACGCGCTCGAGGCGACGCATCGCCTCGGCGGCCAGAACTATGTGCTGTGGGGCGGTCGCGAAGGCTATGAGACGCTGCTCAACACCGACATGAAGCGCGAACTCGACAATTTCGGCCGCTTCCTGAGCCTCGTCGTCGAGCACAAGCACAAGATCGGCTTCACCGGCACGATCCTGATCGAACCCAAGCCGCACGAGCCGACCAAGCACCAGTACGACTTCGACACCGCGACGGTGTACGGGTTCCTCAAGCGCTACGGGCTCGAGAACGAGGTGCGCGTCAACATCGAGGCGAACCACGCCACGCTGTCGGGGCATACCTTCGAACACGAGATCGCGACTGCCAACGCGCTCGGCATCTTCGGGTCGATCGATGCCAATCGCGGCGATCCGCAGAATGGCTGGGATACCGACCAGTTCCCCAATTCGGTCGAGGAACTGACGCTGGCGATGGTCGAGATCCTGCGCGGCGGCGGCTTCACCACCGGCGGCTTCAACTTCGACGCCAAGGTCCGGCGCCAGAGCATGGACGCGGCCGACCTGTTCTACGGCCATGTCGGCGGCATCGACGTCGTCGCGAAGGGCCTACTCGCCGCTGCCGCGATCATCGAGGATGGTCGGGTCGATGCGATCAAGGCCAAGCGCTATGCCGGCTGGGACGGTGATTTCGGCAGCACGATCGGCGGGCTCGATCTGGCCGGTATCGCCGATCTCGCGGTCGAGCGCGACATCGATCCGAAGCCGGTTTCCGGCCAGCAGGAGCGCCTCGAAAACCTGATCAACCGCTTCCTCTGATCGACCCGCGACGCCGGGGCCACGTCCTGACGGACGGGCCCCGGCCTTGCCGCTCGCTGCCCAGCCGCTGCAATCAAGCTGCTGGGAACAGGCGATAAACCCGTCGATCCGGGTCCGATTGCCACATGAACGATTTGTCACGATCGCGGCGGGGCCCTTTGCCCCTGCTGCTGTGTTGTCGCGCCTGACACCAGTTGTCCGCAAGTCATGTCAGGGGCCGGATCGATGCATAACATTACTATTAGGGCAACAACACTTCCCGATCACGCCGCCTAGTCTGAAAAGACCATGGCGAGGACCAGGATGATGACCGGCTATGCTGGTCATCGTGGCGATTATGACTGCCGTGTCGCACCGGATCGGTGCCGCGTCGGAAAATGCGACGGACGCTGCGCGTGACACCTTGGATTGGCCTGACCTGGGCAATTTGCGCGGCGGCGACGGCCGGGGTGATCGCGCGCCCGTTCCGCCTGCCCGAAGCGGTGTGGGCGGTCGCCGGCGCGGTCGCGCTGCTCGCGCTGGGTCTGTTGCCACTCGCTGCCGGGCTGACCGCGGTCGGCAAGGGCATGGACGTCTATCTCTTCCTGATCGGCATGATGCTGCTCAGCGAGACCGCGCGCCAGCAGGGCCTGTTCGACTGGATCGCCGCGACCGCCGCGCGCGGTGCACAGGGGTCGCCCGTCCGCCTGTTCGCGCTCGTCTACGTCACCGGGATCGTCACCACGACCTTCCTGTCGAACGACGCCACCGCGGTCGTGCTCACGCCCGCCGTCTATGCCGCCGCGCGCAAGGCGAAGGCGGATCCGTTGCCGCTGCTGTTCGCCTGCGCACTCATCGCCAACGCGGCAAGCTTCGTGCTGCCCATCTCCAATCCGGCGAACCTCGTGCTCTATGGCGGCACGATGCCCCCGCTCGGCCAGTGGTTCGCCTCGTTCGCGCTGCCATCGGTGGCGGCGATCGTCGTGACCTATGGCGCGCTCCGCTGGACCGAGCGTGCGCGGCTCGTCGGGCAGTGCGAGACGGAGATCGCGCGCACGCCGCTGACCCTCGGCGGCAAGGCGGCGCTGGCAGGGATCGTCGTCACCGCGGTCGTGCTATTGCTGGCCTCGGCATTCGACGTGCAACTGGGGTTGCCGACCTGCATCGCGGGGGTCGCGACGACGCTCGCCATCTGCCTGCTGGTCCGCATGTCACCCCTCGTGGTCGTGCGCGACGTGTCGTGGAGCGTGCTGCCGCTCGTCGCCGGGCTGTTCGTGCTGGTCGAGGCGCTCGATCATAGCGGCGTCATCGGCCACGTCGCTGCGTGGTTGCGAGCAGAGGCCGCCGATCCGGCGCGTGCAGCCCTGACCGCGGGGACCCTGCTCGCCTTCGGGTCGAACCTGGTCAACAATCTTCCCGCCGCGCTGATCGCGAGCACCGCGGTCGCACAGGCGCAGCCACCACGCGTCGTCGTCGATGCGCTGCTGATCGGCGTCGATCTCGGCCCCAACCTCTCGATCACCGGGTCGCTTGCGACGATCCTGTGGCTCCAGGCAATCCGCCGCGAAGGCCTTGATGTCGGGTTCCTGCGCTTCCTGAAGGTCGGCGCGGTAACGATGATTCCCGCGCTCGCCGCCGCGCTCGGCACGCGCCTGCTGATCGGCTGACCCTCGACGCTCCTCTCTGCCGCCCCCTCTTTTCCAGGACCAAGGACCGACCATGGCGACCCTCTCCGCTTCCCTGCCCTCCCGCCACCCCCCCGGCGGCAAGGCCCCGCACCGTCATGCGCCGGCGGGACGTACGCTCGACGCGCTGAACTTCTTCCTCGCCGACGTGCGCGACGGGCTCGGGCCCTATCTCGCCATCTATCTGGTCGCGGTCCGCGGTCCCGCGCATGGCTGGAACGAGGCGACGGTCGGGCTGGTCCTGACGATCGCCGGGATCGTCGGCCTGATCGCGCAGACGCCCGCCGGCAGCCTGATCGACAAGAGCCGCAACAAGCCGCGGATCGTCATGGTGGCAGCGTTGCTGGTAACTTTGGCCAGCGTATCGCTGCCGTTCGTCACGGGCTTCACGGTGGTGACCATCACCCAGTCGGTCGCCGCCGTCGCCGGCGCGATCTTCGCCCCCGCAATCTCGGCGATCACGCTCGGTCTGGTCGGGCCAAAGATGTTCGCCAAGCGGGTCGGCCGTAACGAGGCGTTCAACCATGCCGGTAATGCGGTGTCCGCCGGGCTCGCGGGCGTACTCGCCTGGACGTTCGGACCGGTCGTGGTCTTCTGGCTGATGGGCGCGCTGACCGTCGCCAGCATCGTCACCGCGACGCGGCTCCACAACGACGATATCGACAATGCCGTCGCGCGTGGCCTCGACTGCGAGCCCGATGCGGACTGCGACGAGCCAAGCGGCTGGAAGACGCTGATCGATAACCGCCCGCTGATGACCTTTGCGGTGATAGCGTTCCTCTTCCATCTGGCGAATGCCGCGATGCTGACCTCGGTCAGCCAGCTACTCGCGCGCACCGTCGGCAAGGATCAGGCGACGTCGCTGACCGCCGCGTGCATCGTCGCGGCACAGCTCGTGATGGTGCCCGTCGCGATCTTCGTCGGCCGGCATGCCGAACGGCTCGGCACCAAACCGCTGTTCCTCGTCGCCTTCGGGTTCCTCGCCGCACGCGGCGCGCTCTACACGCTGTCCGACGATCCCTATTGGCTGGTCGGCGTGCAGGCACTGGACGGCGTCGGCGCGGGCATTTTCGGCGCGCTGTTCCCCGTCGTGATCGCCGACCTGACCGAGGGGAGCGGCCGGTTCAACGTCAGCCAGGGCGCGGTCGCGACGACGCAGGGGCTTGGCGCAGCGCTGTCGGCGACGCTGGCGGGATCGATCATTGTCTGGGCAGGCTACAGCGCGAACTTCCTAACGCTCGCGGCGATCGCGGGGGCCGGGTTCCTGCTCTACATGATCGCGATGCCGGAGACGAAGAAGGGCGGCCAAGTGTAAGTCGGGAAATCGATCCGAACACCCCCTGTCCTGTGGTCCCGCTTTCGTGCAACAGCAGGACCCCACATCACCCTGTCCCCTGCCCCGGATCCCGAGCCGCATGACCAGCGACATTCTCATCATCGGCTCCGGCGCGGCCGGGCTGACCGCCGCGCTCACCCTCGCCGACCGTTTCACCGTCACCGTGCTCGCCAAGGGGGCTCTGAACGAAGGGTCGACCGCCTGGGCACAGGGCGGGATCGCGGCGGTGCTCGAACCCGGCGACACGTTCGAGAATCATGTCGAGGACACGATGGTCGCCGGCGCCGGGCTGAACGACCGCGGGATCGTCGAGATGGTGGTCGAGGGCGCGCCAGCCGCGATCGAACGGCTCACGCATCTCGGCGTGCCGTTCGAGACCGAGGGGAACGCGCTGCACCTGACGCGCGAGGGCGGCCACAGCCATCGGCGGATCGTCCATGTCGCCGACGCGACCGGCTGGGCGGTGCAGGAGGCGCTGCAAAGGGCCGCCGAGGCGCATCCCAACATCACGCTGGTCCCCGACCAGGTCGCGATCGACCTTGCCACCGGGCGGCACGAGATGCGCTATTCGGGCGCAGGCCGGGTTTGGGGCGTCTATGCGGTCGACCGCGGCACCGGTCGCGTCGCGCTCTATACGGCGCGCGCGACGATCCTCGCGACCGGGGGTGCGGGCCGCACCTATCTGTTCTCGACCGCGCCACGCGGCGCGACGGGCGACGGCATCGCGATGGCCTGGCGCGCGGGCGCGCGCGTGTCGAACATGGAGATGATGCAGTTCCACCCGACCTGCCTCTACAATCTGGAGGTCAAGAACTTCCTGATCACCGAGGCGGTGCGCGGCGAAGGCGGGCGGCTGATCAACCCGACCACCGGCAAGCGTTTCATGACCTATTATGATCCCGTCCGGATGGAGCTGGCGCCGCGCGATATCGTCGCGCGCGCGATCGACGCCGAGATCAAGCGCTACGGGCTCGATTACGTTCATCTCGACATCAGCCACATGCCCGCCGACTTCATCCGGCATCATTTTCCGAACATTCACGAAAAGCTGCTGACCGTCGGTATCGACATGACGACGCAGCCGATCCCCGTCGTCCCCGCCCAGCATTACACCTGTGGCGGGATCGTCGTCGACGAGCATGGCAAGACCGACCTTCCCGGGCTCTATGCGGCGGGCGAGTGCACCGAATCGGGGTTGCACGGCGCGAACCGGCTGGCGTCGAACTCATTGCTCGAATGCTTCGTGTTCGGCGAGGCCGCGGCGGACAGCATCGCCGCCGATTGGGACAGCCTGCCCCCGCCGCCGCCGATCCGTCCCTGGGATGAGAGCCGCGTCACCGATTCCGACGAGGAAGTGGTCATCAAGCAGACCTGGACCGAGATCCGCCGCTTCATGTGGAATTATGTCGGCATCGTCCGCACCACCAAAAGGCTCGAACGCGCACAGCACCGGATCGCGATGCTGAACGAGGAGGTCGCCGAATATTACCAGCATTTCCGCGTCACGCCCGACCTGATCGAACTGCGCAACCTGCTTCAGACCGCCGAACTGATCGTCCGCTCGGCGCTACATCGTCACGAAAGCCGTGGCCTGCACTACACGCTCGATTATCCGCAGATGTTGCCGGAGGCGGTCGACACGGTCCTGACGCCCTGACGTTCCGCGTCCCGGCGCATCGGACGTGCAGTTCGTCGCAGCCGGCCGCGCGGGGCGTATCGCGGCGATCCGGACCGTATCAGGATCATAGCGCTATCGCAGGATATCCGACACCCATGGCATTTGGCAGGTTCGCGCGTCTTTTCGTGACCGGCGGCATCGCGCTCGCGCTGACCGGCTGTGGCTCGACGTCACGCCCCGGGGCGACCGGCGCCGCGCCGCAGGGCGATGGAACCGCCAGCGTATCGATCCCGGTCCCATTGCCCACCGCACGCGCCACCCGTGCCGCGCCCGCTCCGCTGGTCACCGCGATCGACGCCTTGCACCATGATTTTGCGGGCAAGGCGGGGATCGCGATCCGCGCGGTGGACGAGGGCTGGACGGTCGAGGCCGGCGGGCGCCAGCGCCTCCCGCAGCAATCGGTCAGCAAGCTCTGGGTCGCGATCACGCTGCTCGACCTGCGCGATCAGGGCAAGGCGAAGCTCGAGGATCCGGTCGTCGTCCGCGCGGAGGATCTGACGCTGTTCCATCAGCCGATCGCGATGCTCGTCACCGGCGACGGCTATCACACCACCGTAGGCGAACTGCTCAGGCGCGCGCTGACGCATAGCGACAATACTGCGAACGACCGGCTGCTGAGCTATGTCGGCGGCCCGCGCGCGGTGCGCGGCATGATCCTGCGCAAACAGCTCGGCGAGATCCGCTTCGGTCCGGGCGAGCGGCTGTTGCAAAGCGGGACGGCGGGGCTTGTCTGGCAACCCGCCTATGCGCTCGGCAACGCGTTTGCGGTCGCGCGCGCGCGGCTCGATCCGCAGATCCGCGCCGCCGCACTCGACGCCTATGTCGCCAATCCGCCCGATGGCGCCGCGCCGATCGCGATCGCGGACGCGCTCGCCCGGCTCGCGCGGGGCGAATTGCTCAGCGCCAGCTCGACCCAAGTGCTGCTCGACACGATGGGCGCGTCGGTCACCGGCCGCGCGCGGTTGCGCGCCGCGCTGCCCGCGGGGTGGCGGATCGCGCACAAGACGGGCACCGGCCAGGATCTCGGTCCCCGCAACGCCGGCTTCAACGATGTCGGGCTCCTGACAGCGCCCGACGGCAAGCGCTATGCGATCGCGGTGATGATCGGCGACACGCTGCGACCGATCCGCGAACGCCAGATGCTGATCCAGGCGGTCGCCGCCGCGGTCGCCGCGCATGCCGGTGGCGCCCGCCCGTCAGTCTGAGATTTTCCTCACACCTGATACCCAACAACCACGCTTCGCCCATTGGTCCGCGCGCGCGCATCCGCTAGACCGCGCGCGATGCCCCATCTCTATCTCGTCGACGGCTCCGGCTATATCTTCCGCGCCTATCACCGGCTGCCGCCGCTTACCAACAAGCATGGCGAGCCGGTCGGCGCGGTGTACGGCTATACCACGATGCTGTGGAAGCTCGCGGACGAGGTCCACGCGGCCGACGGCCCGACGCACATGGCGGTCATTCTCGACAAGTCGTCGAAGACGTTCCGCAACGATCTCTACGACAAGTACAAGGCACAGCGTCCGCCCCCGCCCGAGGATCTCGTCCCCCAGTTCCCGATGATCCGCGACGCGACGCGCGCCTTCTCGCTGCCGTGCATCGAGACCGAGGGGCTCGAGGCCGACGACATCATCGCCTGTTATTCGAAGGCGGCGCTGGCGCAGGGCTGGTCGGTCACGATCGTCTCGTCGGACAAGGACCTGATGCAGCTGATCGAGCCCGGGCTCGACATGTATGACACGATGAACAACCGCCGGCTGGGCGCGGAGCATGTCGCGGAAAAGTTCCACGGCGTCACGCCGGCGCAGCTCGGCGACGTGCTCGCGCTGATGGGCGACAGTGTCGACAACGTGCCGGGCGTTCCCGGCGTCGGCCCGAAGACCGCCGCAAAGCTGATCCTCGAACATGGCGATCTCGAATCGGTGCTTGCCGCCGCCGAGGGCATGAAGAAGGGCAAGCTGCGCGACAATCTGATCGAGCATGCCGAGATGGCGCGGCTGTCCAAGGTGCTCGTCACGCTCCGATGCGACGTCGCGCTGCCCGAGCCGCTCGAGGATCTCGAACTCAAGGGCATCCCCGACGCCCCCTTGCGCGCGTTCCTCGATCATCACGGCTTCAGGTCGCTGATCGCCAAATTGTCGGCCGTCGCCGAAGCCCCGGTCGCCGAGTCGACCGTGGTCGCGGACATGGACGCGGACGAGCCGTGCAAGCATGACGATTACGAGACCGTCGTCGACGAGGCGGCGCTCGACCGCTGGATCACCCTGGCGAAACACCAGGGCTGGATCGCGATCGACACCGAGACGACCGGGATCGACGCGACGCGCGCCGACCTGGTCGGGATCAGCCTGGCGCTGCATCCGAACCTCGCCTGCTACGTACCTATCGCGCATGGCGGCACCGATTTGCTCGCGGAAAACCCGGTCCAGATCGACCGCGCGATCGTGCTGGCGAAGATGAAGCCGCTGCTGGAGGATCCGAGCATCCTGAAGATCGGCCATAATCTCAAATACGACATGATCGTGCTGGCCCGCGCCTATGCCACCACCGGCGGCGTGACGATCGCGCCGTTCGACGACACGATCCTGATGAGCTTCGACCTAGACGCCGGGCTTCACGGCCACGGCATGGACGAGCTCGCCGCGACGCACCTTTCGCACACCTGTATCGCGTTCAAGGACGTGGTCGGCACCGGCAAGTCGCAGCGTAGCTTCAACGAAATCGACCTCAAGGCCGCGACCCATTACGCCGCAGAGGACGCGGACGTGACGCTGCGCCTGTGGCGGCGGTTCAAGCGCCGCCTGCCCGCCGAGGGTTCGACGCGCGTCTACGAGATGGTCGACCGCCCGCTCGTCCCCGTCATCGCGCAGATGGAGATGCACGGGATCAAGGTCGACGCCGCGAAGCTGTCGAAGCTGTCGACCGAGTTCGCCGCACAGATGGCGAGCCTCGAGACCGAGATTCACGCGCTCGCCGGCGCGCCGTTCACGATCGGCAGCCCCAAGCAACTCGGCGACGTGCTGTTCGAGAAGATGGGCATCAAAGGCGGCCGCAAGGGCAAGTCCGGGGTCTATTCGACCGACGTCACCGAACTCGAACGCATCGCCGCCGACAAGGATTCGCCCGGCGCGGTGATCGCGCGCAAGGTGCTTGACTGGCGCCAGCTGTCGAAACTGAAATCGACCTATACCGACGCGTTGCAGGCGCAGATCAACCCCGCGACGGGTCGCGTCCACACCTCCTACTCGCTGACCGGCGCACAGACCGGGCGGCTGTCGTCGACCGATCCCAACCTGCAGAACATCCCGATCCGCACCGAGATCGGCCGCCAGATCCGTGACGCGTTCGTGGCGGAGCCCGGCAACGTGATCCTCGCCGCCGACTACTCGCAGATCGAACTGCGACTGGCCGCGCACATGGCGAACGTCCCCGCGCTGAAGCAGGCGTTCGCGAACAGCGACGACATCCACAGCCTGACTGCGCAGGAGCTGTTCGGCGAGGTCAACCGCGACACGCGCGGTCGCGCCAAGACGATCAACTTCGCGATCCTCTACGGCATTTCGCGCTGGGGGCTCGCCGGCCGGCTCGACGTGTCCGCGGACGAAGCGCAGGCAATGATCGACCGCTATTTCGATCGCTTCCCCGGCATCTCCAGCTACATCGTCGACACCACCGAAAGCGTCCGCGCGACCGGGTTCACGACGACGCTGTTCGGCCGCAAGACGCATTTCCCGCGGATCCGCTCGAAGATCCAGCACGAACGCCAGGGCGCCGAGCGTGCCGCGATCAACGCGCCGATCCAGGGGACGAGCGCCGACATCATCAAGCGCGCGATGGTCCGGATGGGGCCGGCGCTGCTCGAAGCCGGGCTGCCGAACGTGCGCATGCTGCTTCAGGTCCACGACGAACTCGTGTTCGAACTGCCCGAAGGCGATGTCGAGGCGGCCAAGCCCGTCATCGAACGTGTGATGGCGTCCGCGGCCGAGCCGGCGGTGACGCTCGACGTGCCGCTAGGGATCGAGATCGGCACCGGCCTGAGCTGGGGCGCAGCGCATTGATCGCGCAGGGCGGCAGCCGGCCACGCCCGGCTGACTCGCACAAGCGCGGCCGGCGGAGCGTTCGCTCCGACCGACGACGCGGCTTTGCCGTGGCGCGGCGCACCAACGGCGCCCGCCCGTGACCGAATCGACCAAGGATATCGACACGCTCGCCAAGGGCGGTCGGACCAACATTGCGGGCTTCGTCCTCCGCCTCGCCGCGCGCATCCCGTTCCTGTTCATCGCGGGCCGCATTTACGGCCCGGACCTGGTCGGCCGGTTCGCGATCGCGGTCGTGGTGGTCGAACTCGCTGCGCTGCTGGCGACGCTCGGCCTCAAGCGCGGTCTCGCGCAGGCGCTGAGCAGCACCGAGCGGCCGCACGCCTATGTCGTGTGGGATGCGATGGCGGTGGCGTTCGTCGCGTCGCTGATCGCGAGCGCGGTACTCTTCACCTTCCCCGAGATCATGTACCCCAATACAGCGATCACCGGGCTCGACCGATTCCTGCCGCTGATCATCGTCGCGGTCGCCTGGTCCGACGTCAGCCTGGCGGCACTCGCCTATCGGCTGAACGTCAAGGCCGCGGTCACCGCACGCGCGGTGGTCGAGCCATGGACGATCTCGATCGCCGCCTGGGCCTTCTCCTATTTCACGATCCGCGACGGGCTCGTGCTGAGCTATGTCGCGTCGATGACTGCGGCGCTCATCGCCAGCCTCGTGCCGTTCGTGCGCAGCTACGGGCTGCCGCGCGGCTGGTCGCCGCATCTGCGCCCGCTCTATGCGCTCGCCCGCGCCAATGTGCCACTGGCGGGCGCGGACATCCTCGAATGGGGCAGCCGCAACGTCGACCGCTTCATCCTCGGCGTGATGTTCGAGCCCAAGGTCGTCGGCATCTATTACATGGCGCAACAGGTCGCGAGCCTGCCGCAGAAGCTCAAGACGAGCTTCGACCCGATCCTCGGCCCCGTCATCACGCAGAGCCTCGCGATCAACGACCGCGCGGCGATCGCCAACCAGGTCCGCCAGGTCGCGTTCTGGATCATGGCGGCACAGGGTGGCCTCGCGCTGATGGGCTCGATTCCCGGCGAGGCGGTGATGGGCGTGGTCGGGCCGCAATTCGTCGCTGGCACCGCCGCGCTCGCCTTCCTGCTGACCGCCGAATTCCTCGCCTCGAGCGGCGCGGTCAGCGAATCCGCGCTCGTCTATATCGCGCGGCACCGCAATCTGATGATCTCGGCGGTGATGCTCGCCTTCCAGATCGGCCTCAGCTTCACGCTGATCTTCGCGATCCGCCGCCTCGGCTATCCGGTCAATTATCAGGCTGCGGGACCCGCGATCGCGCTCATGATCTCGGTCGCGCTGACCTCGGTGATCAAGTCGCGGCTGCTCGGAAGCCTGCTCGGCGCGAGCGTCTCGCCGTGGCGCTGGCCGCTGGTCTGGGCCGCGCTTGCGGCGATCGTCGTGGGCGCGGGCTTTACCGCGCTGCCCAAGCGGCTCGAATGGGTCGAACTCGCGGTCGGCGAGCCGGCGATCGCCGCGACCTATCTCTTCATCCTGTGGAAATGGGCGTTCGGGCCCGCCGACCGCGCCCTGTTCGCCAAGACCCCCGAGCCCAGCGAAGCGACGCTGCCGCGGAGCGGGTCCCCGGTCCGCTGATCCGGCCCCCCGAAGCCGGGGGGCCGCCGGCGATCAATGGCGGAAGTGGCGCATCCCGGTAAACACCATCGCCAGCCCCGCCTCGTCCGCCGCCGCGATCACGTCGGCGTCGCGGATTGATCCGCCCGGCTGGATCACCGCGGTCGCGCCTGCCTCAACCGCCGCGAGCAGCCCGTCGGCAAACGGGAAGAACGCGTCGGAGGCAACCGCCGCGCCGATCGTCCGCGGCGTCGCCCAGGCCGCCTTGTCCGCCGCATCCTTGGCCTTCCACGCAGCGATGCGCGCGGATTCGAGGCGGTTCATCTGCCCCGCGCCGATGCCCGCGGTGCTGCCGTCCTTGGCATAGACGATCGCGTTCGACTTGGTGTGCTTGGCGACGGTCCACGCGAAGCGGCAGTCGGCGAGCTCCTGCGCCGTGGGCTGGCGCTTCGTCACCACCTGCAACTCGCCAGGCGTGCCGTTGTCGCGCCCCTGGACGAGCCAGCCACCCGCGATCGACTTGGCGGTGAGCCCTGCGCGCGCCGCATCGGGCAGGTCGCCGGTCAGAAGCAGACGCAGATTCTTCTTCGCGGCGAACAGTGCGATCGCCTCCTCATCGGCATCGGGTGCGACGACGACTTCGGTGAAGATGCCGGTGATCGCGCGCGCGGTCTCGACATCGAGACGGCGGTTGACCGCGATGATCCCGCCGAACGCCGACACGGTGTCGCAGGCGAACGCCGCGGCATAGGCCTCCTCGAGCGTCGCGGCGGTCGCGACGCCGCACGGATTGGCGTGCTTGACGATGACGACCGAGGGGGCGGCATCACGGAACTCGGCGACGAGCTCGAGCGCGGCGTCCGCGTCGTTCAAATTGTTGTAGCTCAGCGCCTTGCCCTGCACCTGACGCGCCTGGCCGATGCCGAGGACGCCATCGGTCGCGGTGTAGAAGGCCGCCGACTGGTGCGGGTTCTCGCCGTAGCGGAGCGCATCGCCGCGCTTGAGCGTGATCGGCAACGTGGCCGGAAACTGCTCGCCCTGATCGACCGTGCCGAACCAGGTCGCGATCGCCGAGTCATAGGCGGCGGTGGTCGCGAACGCCTTGGCGGCGAGGCGCTTGCGGTCGTCGAGCGTCGTGCTGCCGCCCGCGACCAGCGCATAGTCTGCGGGATCGGTGACGATCGCGACATAGGCATGGTTCTTGGCGGCCGAGCGCACCATGCTGGGGCCACCTATGTCGATATTCTCGATCACCGTGTCGCGGTCCGCGCCCTTGGCGACGGTCGCCTCGAACGGGTAGAGATTGACGATCACGAGGTCGATCGCGACGATCTGGTGCTCTTCCATCGACGCGGCATGCCCCGCATCGTCGCGCACCGCGAGGAGGCCACCGTGCACCATCGGGTGCAGCGTCTTCACGCGGCCATCCATCATCTCGGGAAAGCCGGTCAGCTCCGACACGTCGCGCACCGTCAGCCCTGCCGCACGCAGCGCGGTGGCGGTACCGCCGGTCGACACCAGCTCGACACCGTGGCTCGCAAGCGCGGTGCCGAGATCGACGATCCCGGTCTTGTCGGAGACGGACAGGAGTGCGCGCTTTATCGGGATGCTGGTCATGACAGGTCTTTCGTGATCCGGGTTTCGCCGTGCGGCGGGCCTTAGCGTCGGTTGACGTTGGGGAACAGGGGGCGGGTCGCGCGCAGATGTCGCCGTCTCGCGTCACGCCACGAATATAGCACCTCCCCGGCGGAGGCCGGGGTCCAGTTGGGGAACGTCGCCAACCTAAGACGACGCTTCGTCATCGCCACCTTTCCAACTGGACCCCGGCCTCCGTCGGGGAGGGTGATTGTAAACGCTCTCGGTTTGGCGCTCAGGCCTTTTTCAGTGCCCAGCTCACGCTCGCGCCACCCGCCGCGGCCTCGCCGGTGATCATCAGTTGCTGCGTCGCGACCGGGCGGCCGTCCGCGTCGATCCAGACGCTGTCCTCGACCACCAGCGCGCCGCCGCGGCAGCGGAACTGCCAGATCGCGCCGCCCGGCAGGCGGAGTATCGCGCCCAGACCGTCCGCGGTCGGCGACACCTGTACCCCCGCGCCCAGATGGAAGCGGATCGCGAACAGCGAGAGGCCCAGGCGCCGCTTGCTGCCCTTGGGCAACAGCGCGTCTTCGCCCCGTAATTCACGGCCGTCACCGGTCAGCATCAGCTGACGGCGGTGCACAAAGCCCCAGCGCCGGACATAGCCATCATGGCTCGCTTCGATCCGGCTCGCTGCCTCCGATTCCTGCCGGCTCAGCTCGACTTCGGCGACACCGCGGCCGAGCGTCCCGTCGGCATGGATCGCAGTCGAGTTGCTGTCGGCGATCGTCAGCGTCGAATGCGCCGCGGTCGACCGCAAGCCCTCGACCATGGCCGGCGGCAATTGCGCGATCCCCGCCCGCGCGCCGCCGCAATTGACGACGAGCCGCGCCGGGCCATCGGAGAATTCGAACGCGAGCGTCGAAGCGCACCCGCCTTCGACCAGGCGTGCGACGGGTGGCGGCGCGGCGTCGACGATCAGCACCGAGGAGGCCGCCGCCAGCCGCTGATAGCCCCAGTCGCGCGCCTGGCGGAGCGGCCGGGTCCGGACGCCGCTCGCCTCGATCACGGCGGCGACCTGGGTCTCGCTGGCGGGGCCCCCGCCCTGCCAGCTCGACAGCCCAAGATCGCCATGCGTCACGCCGAGCAGCGCCGCGACCATCCTGGTGAGCGTCGTCGCGACGGGTTCGGGCAAGACCAGGTTGCGCGCCAGATAGCTGTCCTGGAGCAGCGTCAGAAGCTGGATCGAATCGAGCAGCATCGCCGGGCTGCGCGAGACCGAACCGCCATCGTCGAACAACCCGGTGCCGAGCGCGCGCAGCAGCCCGGCCTCACCGAACGCACGGCGCGGGTCACCGCCCGGGATCAGCAGCCCGGCGGCAACCACGCCGCACCATGCCGCGATCCGCGGTGCGCCTGCGGGCACCTTGTCCGCGCTGCGATCGAGGTGCAGCGCGCCCCGCGCGAGCGCGTTCAGCACCTTCGAGCGGTAAACGAGGTCAGACGACGACAGGATCAGCGGCGCATGCGCGGTCCAGAACAGGATCCGCCTGCCCCAGAGGTCCGGCCGCCACGCGATCCCGCCCGGCGCGTCGGCATAGGCGGTCAGCCACAGCCCCATCAGATATTCGGCGATCGGTGCCCCGCGTGCGCGGGTTGCGACGGTCGACAGGTCGCGCAGCCAGGCAAAGCTGTGAAAATAGTCGGCAAAGGGACCGGGCAGCGGCTTTGCCAGATCGAGCGTCTCGATATCGCGCGCCTCGCCGCGGAACGACAGCAGGCCCTCGAGCAGCATCGTGCCCCGCGGGATGTCGCCGAGCACCGGATCCTCGGGGACTGCGATCAGCTTGAGCGGATAGCGTCCCTTGAGCCGCAAGGCATGGAGCGGCGTACGCCAGGTCAGGCGGTGAAAGCGCTCCGCCAGCCGGTCGGCGAGCGACAGCCCGTTGTCGCCGCCGAGCCGGATCAGGCGACGTCCTTCGTCGATACCGTCGAGCATTGGATCGGTCACGGGATCGGGCTGGTCGGTCAATCGCCCCTCAATGCCGCGATGTTGGCGGCATACTGTGCCGGCCCCCCGCGAAACACCGACGTCCCCGCGACCAGCGCGTCCGCACCCGCATCGATGCAGCGCTTCGCCCATTCGGCGTCGACACCGCCATCGACCTCGAGATCGATCATGCGGCCACTCTTCTCGATCATCGTCCGGATCGCGGTGATCTTCTTGAGCTGGCTGGGGATGAAGCTCTGCCCGCCAAACCCGGGATTGACGCTCATCACCAGCACGAGGTCGACCATGTCGAGCAGGTAATCGAGCATCTTCGCCGGCGTACCGGGGCAGATCACGACGCCCGCGCGCTTGCCGAGCGACTTGATGTGCTGGAGCGAGCGGTGGATGTGTGGGCTGGCCTCGTAATGCACGGTGATGCAGTCGGCGCCGGCCTCCGCGAACGCATCGAGATATGCGTCGACGGGGGCGATCATCAGATGGACGTCGAACGGCTTGGCGGTGACGCCGCGCACCGACTTCATGACCGCGGGGCCGAACGAGATGTTGGGCACGAAATGCCCGTCCATGACGTCGATATGGATCCAGTCGGCGCCGGCCGCATCGATGGCGCGGACCTCCTCACCCAGTTTGGCGAAGTCGGCGGACAGGATCGAGGGGGCGATGCGGACGGGTTGCATGAATGTGTCCTAGCGGGGGATTCACGTGGTGCGAAGGCCTTCAATCCTCCCCCAAAGCGGGGGAGGAATGATCAGGCGCGCTTCAGACGGGTGATGAAGAAGCCATCGCAACCGCCTTGTTCGGCGAGCATGCCCGGCAGCGTGCGGACGGTGCCGGTGTCGGTCGGCGTGATCCCGGCGGGGAGCTCGGCCTGGTCGACCGGCACGATCGAATAGTCGCTGCGCGCAGACAGGAACGCGTCGAGCTGCGCCTCGCCTTCCGCCGGTTCGAGCGAACAGGTGGCGTAGACGAGCGTGCCGCCGGGCTTCACCCAGTCGGCCGCGCGCGCGAAGATCCGCGCCTGCAGCGCGGCGGTCTCGGCGATGATCGAGGGGCGAACGCGGTGGAGCACGTCGGGGTGGCGACGGAAGATGCCGGTCGCGCTGCACGGCGCGTCGATCAGGATCGCGTCGGCGGGCTCGGCGGGCGCCCATTCGAGAAGGTCGGCGTTCACCACCTCGGCCTTCAGATGCGTGCGATAGAGATTCTCGCGCAGACGTTTGATCCGGCTCTGCGAATTGTCGACCGAGGTGACGGTCCAGCCCGCCGAAGCAAGCTGCAGCGTCTTGCCGCCGGGCGCCGCGCACAGATCGAGGACATGGCCCCCCCCCTTGCCCAGCAAGCGCGCGGGCAGTGAGGCGGCGATGTCCTGCACCCACCAGGCGCCGTCGCCAAAGCCCTCCATGTCGGGGACCGAGGCGTGATCGCCCAGCCGCAGATGCCCGGGCATGAAGCTCTCGCCGCCAAGCTTCTCGCGCCAGCCTTCGGTCTCGGCGGGGTCGGCGATCGTCAGGTCGAGCGGCGGCGGTGCGGCGATCGCACGGCCCGCATCGTCGACCATCTCCTCGCCCCATGCCGCTTCCCAGCGCAGCTCGACCGGAGCGGGCAGCGTCGGCACCTCGGGCAGCAGCATGTTGGCGCGGAACAGCGTCCCGAACACGCCGTGGACAAGCTTGCGCGGACCGCCATCGACCAGCGGCAGCACGGTCGAGATCGCGGCGTGCGACGGCGTGCCCAGGATCAGCACCTGGACGAGCGCGATCCGCAGCGCCATCCGCGCCTTCGCATCGTCGGGCAGATTGGTCTTGGTGACCGAATCGATCATCGCGTCGAGATCGGGGAGCCGGCGCAGCGTCTCGGCGGCGATCGCATGCGCAAGCCCGCGATCGGGTCCGTGGATCGCGCGGGTCGCGGCGGGCAGCGCGGATTCGAGCGATTCCCCGCGACGCAGCACCGCGTCGAGCAGGCGCAGCGCGGCGCGGCGGGTGGGGACGCCAAGCGGCTCGGGGGCGTGGGTATAGTCGGGCATGAGAAGGTCCTTCGCGTTCGGGTGCCGCGCGCTGCATTGGCAAGTCGCACGGCGCGCCCCATGTGGCGGTTACGACGCCAACACGCAATCCGGAGAGCCATGATGGGCCAGCGCCCCGACCATGTGAAGCCACCCGCCTATCTGTCGAAGGATACACCGGTGCCACAGCCCGAGCCGATCGTGCCCGACAAGGACCCCGAACCGCGCGACCCGACGCGCTATGGCGACTGGGAACTGAAGGGCATGGCGATCGACTTCTGATACCGTTGTCACTCGCTGTCCGTCATCCTGACGAAAGTCAGGATCCAGGATCACGAACGGTGACCCAGTTGGCTCTGGATCCTGACTTTCGTCAGGATGACGGGATAGAGTGAGGATGACGGGGTAGGTCCGGTCGACGGGGTAAATCTGCGGCAGCGGTCCTGACGCAGGCGGAACGTATTTCACGGCGGCGCGTCGCGGTAGGATGAGGGGATTCTTCGCAAAACGCTGGGTGAAAATCACCGGCATCGTCGTCGCTGGCGTGCTCGTGCTAGGGTTGATCGTGCTCGCCGCCTTCCCCTGGGGCTCGCTCAAGGGGGTGATCCAGCGACAGCTCACCGCGCGGTTCGGCCGGCCGGTGACGATCGGCGGGATCGAGCGCGTCGATACATTCGGGTTCAACCCTACGATCCGCATCACCGACGTCCGTATTCCGCAGGCGGAATGGGCCGGAACGGGCGATTTCGTCCGGCTGCGCGAGGCCGAAGCCACCTTTTCCGGGCTCGCACTGCTGAAAGGTGCGTTCGGGCCGCGCGACGTGAAGGCGCGCGGGCTGCGGCTCGTGCTGGTCCGCGACAGGAACGGCCGGACCAACTGGGAACGACCGGGCAAGCCGAAGGGCGGCGGGAGCTCCACCGACCTTGACGGACTGACGATCAGCGACAGCGTGATCGCCTATCGCGACGACAAGCAGGACCGGTTCGTCACCGCACGCTTTACCGCCGATCCGGTGCGCGGCATCCGCGCGGCCGGCAACGGCACGATCCGCGGTGCGGCGGTGCGGATTGCCGTGGCGGGGCCTTCGGTCGAGCGGTTCCGGGGCAAGCCCTGGCCGTTCACCGCGTCGATCGACGGCGACGCGCTCTCGATCACCGCGAAGGGCCGGATGGACCACCCGCTCGACACCGACGCGATGGAGCTCGACGTCACCGCGCGCGCGACCGACCTCAAGCTGATCGACGCGGTGATCGAGGCGGGGCTGTTCCGCACGCAGCCGGTGTCGTTCTCCGCGCATGTCCGCCACGACCAGCCGAAATGGACCGTCACCCAGCTGAAGGGCGTGGTCGGACGGTCCGATTTCACCGGGCATGTCAGCGTCGACAAGCAGGATGGCCGGACCAAGGTCGACGGCGCGATCGTGTCGCGACGGTTTGATTTTGGCGATCTGGCGTCGGACGAGGGGAAGGCGAAGGGGGCCGCGCTCGAACGCGCGATCGGCCCACGGCTCGTGCCCAATACGCGGATCGATATCGGCAAGATCGACACGACCGACGCGCGGATGGCGTTCCGGATCAAGCGAATCGTGAGCGCCAAGGGCGCGTCACCGATCCTGTCCGCCAGGGGCGTGCTGGCGATCGACCACCAGCTGCTGACGCTCAGCGACCTCGACGCGCGATTGCCGCATGGTCGGGTCGAGGGGAAGCTGACGGTCGACCAGCGCGGCGACCGCAAGGTGCCGATGGTCAATATCAACCTGCGGCTGCGGGGCAGCAGCGTGCAGGATCTCGCGGGCGGCGGCGGCGAGTTCAGCGGCAATGTCAGCGCGCGCGCACGACTGAGGGGGCCCGGCACGACGATCCGCGCGGCGGTCGGCAATGCGAACGGCACGATCGGTTTCGTCGCGCGTGACGGGCAATTGCCGCAGGGAATCGCGGCGGCTTTGGGGTTCGATGCGGCGCGCGCGCTGCTGGCGAAGGATGGCGAGCGCGCGGGGCTGCGCTGCGTCGTGCTGAAACTCGATGTGACGCGCGGCCATGGTCGGATCGATCCGATGATCGTCGACACGACCGCCAGCCTGTTGCGCGGTCAGGGGAGCGTGGTGTTTCCCGGCGAGACGCTGAACATCCGGCTGACGGGCACGCCGAAACAGCATGCGCTGCTGCGGGTGCCGGGCTCGGCCTATATGACCGGCACGATCGAGCGGCCCGCGGTGACGATCCCGCCCGAGGTGAAGTCGGTCGGCAACATCTTCAAGGCGATCGGCCGCGCGATCACGGGAAAACAGGGCCCGACTGCGCGCGATGCGGATTGCTCGGGGCTCGCGGCGCGCGTGCTGCGCTAGACTGATCCTCCCCCGCCAGGGGGAGGATGAAGCAATCGCCTCCTGTCAGCCCGCCTCGTCCTTGAGCGGCCGCGCGAGCAGGTCGCCGATCACGTCGCGGACCGGGGCGCCTTCGAGCAGGCGGCACACCGCCTCGGTGATCGGCATGTCGACGCCCGCGTCACGCGCGGCCTCGCGCAGCACGGGGGCGGTGAATGCGCCTTCCGCGACCGTGCGGCGATCAGCCAGCAACGCCGCGGCGGCCTCGCCGCGCCCCAGCCCGACGCCAAGCGAGAAATTGCGCGAACTCGTCGAGGAACAGGTAAGCACTAGGTCGCCAAGCCCCGACAGCCCGGCGAGTGTCTCCGCACGGGCGCCGCGCGCGAGCCCGAACCGCGTCATCTCGGCAAAACCGCGCGCGATCAGCGCCGCACGCGCATTCTGGCCGAGCCCGGCGCCCTCGACCACGCCGCAGCCGATCGCGAGCACGTTCTTCACCGCCCCGCCGATCTCCGCGCCCGCGACGTCGGTCGACGCATAGGTCCGGAAATGCCGCGCCGCGAGTCGGGTCGCGAGTGCCTCGCCAAGCGCCTCGTCCTCGCAGGCGAGCGTCACCGCGGTCGGCAGCCCCGCCGCCACCTCATGCGCGAAGGTCGGCCCCGACAGCACCGCGATCGGCGCGTCGGGATGTACCGCGCGCGCGACCTCGCCGACCAGCCGCTTGCTCCCCGCCTCGATCCCCTTCGCGCACAGCACCAGCGGGATGCCGCCGACCGGCGCGGCGGCGAGCACGCTGCCGACATGCTGCGCCGGCGCGACGACGAGGATCGCGTCCATGTCTGCCAGCGCGCCGAGATCGCCGGTCGCGCGGATCGTCGGCGACAGCGCGACGCCGGCGAGAAACAGCGCGTTCGCATGAGTCGCGTTGATCGAGTCGACGACGGCCGGCTCGCGCGCCCACAGGATGACGTCACGACCTTCATGCGCGGCGACCTGTGCCAGCGCGGTGCCCCAGGCGCCGCCCCCGATGACGCCGATCCTCATGCCTTCACCCCTGCGCCGCGCACCGCCTCGGCGTCCGGATCGAGCGGCCAGCGCGGGCGGGCCGCGGTGTCGAGCGGGTCGGTCAGTCCGGCGGCGTACCGCTCCGCCCCGGCCCAGGCGATCATCGCCGCATTGTCCGTGCACAGCCAGAGCGGCGGCGCGACGAACCGCAGGCCGCGGGCCGCGGCAAGCGTCTGCAGTGCGCCGCGGACCGCGCCGTTCGCCGCGACCCCGCCCGCGACGACCAGCGCGGTGGGTGTGACCCTCAGACCGTTCAGCGCCCTGGTCGTGCGGTCGATCAGGCAATCGACCACCGCGGCCTGGAACGACGCAGCGATATCCTCCGGCGGATAGTCCCCGACGACCCGCGCGACCGCACTTTTGAGACCGGCAAAGGAGAAATGCGGTTCGGCCGAACCCTTGAGCGGGCGCGGCAGCGGCACGGCCTTTGGATTGCCAAGCGCGGCGGCCCGCTCGACCGCGGGGCCACCGGGAAAGCCGAGGCCGAGAATCTTGGCGGTCTTGTCAAACGCCTCGCCGGCGGCATCGTCGATCGTCGTCGCGAGCCGGCGATAGGCGCCGACCCCTTCGACCAGCAGCAACTGGCAATGCCCGCCCGACACCAGCAGCAGGAGATAGGGGAAGGCGAGATCGGGATCGGACAGCCGCGGCGACAGCGCATGGCCTTCCAGATGATTGACCGCGATCAACGGCTTGCCCGCGGCGTGCGCGAGCGCCTTGCCGGTGACGAGCCCGACCATGACCCCGCCGATCAGCCCCGGTCCGGCCGTCGCGGCGATCGCATCGACATCGGCCAGCTTGAGCCCCGCATCGGCCAGGGCCGCGACGATCAGCGGCTCGAGCGCCTCGACATGCGCGCGTGCCGCGATCTCCGGCACAACCCCGCCGAACGGCGCATGCGCCGCCTCCTGCCCGAGCAACCGGTGCGCCAGCACCTGTCGATCGGCGGTGACGAGCGCGGCGGCGGTTTCGTCGCAGGAGGATTCGATACCCAGAATGATCATCCCATATCCCTATCGCGCCGGACAAGGCTTGTCCTCACGCTTGTCGAACGCGCCGCGTTTCTGCATGCAGGCGTCATGACTAGTTTTCGGCTCGGCACGCGCGGCTCGCCCCTCGCCCTCGCGCAGGCAGGCATGGTGCGCGACGCCTTGTGCGCCGCGCATGGCTGGTCCCCGGATCGGATCGAGACGGTCGTGATCCGCACCACGGGCGACCGTGTGCAGGATCGCGCGCTCGCCGAGATCGGCGGCAAGGCGCTGTGGACGAAGGAGCTCGATCGCGCGCTGCACGACGGCGAGATCGACTGCGCCGTGCATTCGATGAAGGATGTCGAGACGATCCGCCCGCAGACCCTGCAGATCGCCGCGATGCTGCCGCGCGCGGACGTGCGCGACCGTCTGATCGGCGCGGAAACGCTTGCCGATTTGCGCCAGGGCGCGGTCGTCGGCACCAGCTCGCCGCGGCGACGCGCGCAGATGCTGCGATCGCGCCCCGATCTCGACATCGTCCTGATCCGCGGCAACGTCGATACGCGGCTCGCGCGGGTCGCAGCCGGGGACATGGATGCGACGCTGCTTGCCGCCGCCGGGCTCGATCGCCTTGGACGCACGGCGATCGGTCATGCCATCCCCACCGACATCATGCTGCCCGCACCCGCCCAGGGTGCGGTCGGGATCGAGACGCTGGTCGGCAAGCCGGCCCATGCGATCGTCGCGGCGATCGATCACGCCGATACCAGCCTGTGCGTCCGGACCGAACGCGCGCTGCTCGCGCGGCTGGGGGCGGATTGCCATTCGCCGGTCGCGGCGCTCGCCTCGCTTGCCGGCGAGACGCTGACGCTGCGCGGCGAACTGATCGCCGAGGACGGGTCGTGCGACGTCGCCGGCGCGATCGAAGGCGGGATCGACGAAGATCTTGGTACCGCGCTCGCGCTCGATCTGCTGACCCGCGCCCCCGCCAGCGTCCGGCGCCTGTTCGCGGCATGACCCGCATCGTCGTGCTGCGCCCCGAACCGGGCAATGCCGACACATGCGCCAAGCTTCGCGGTCTGGGGCTCGAGCCTCTGGCGATGCCGGTGTTCACGGTCGTCCCCGTCGCCTGGACGCCGCCTGACGTGGGCACGTTCGATGCCGTTCTGCTGACCAGCGCGAACGCGGTTCGCCATGGCGCCCTGCCCGACACACTCAAGGCGCTGCCGGTGATCGCGATCGGCGACGCCACCGCCGCCGCCGCCCGACGTGCAGGCTTCAATGTCGCGGTGACCGGCACCGGCAACGTCGATGCCGCGATCGACGCAGCGCGGGCATCCGGGTTCGACTGCCTGTTCCACCCGGCGGGCCGCGACCGCAGACCGACCGGCCCGGACGTCGTTGCGTGCACCGTCTATGCGAGTGAGGCGCTGCGGATCGGCGATAGCGTGTTGCCGCCGCACGAAGAGCTGCTCGTGCTGATCCATTCGCCCCGCGCAGCGCATGCGTTCGCCGAGCATGTCGCGCAGGCCGGCGTCGACCGGTCGCGCATCACGATCGCCGCGATCAGCCGCGCTGCGGCCGACGCCGCGGGCAGCGGCTGGGCCGCGCTGGTCGTGGCGGAGACTCCCACCGACGATGCGCTTGTCACGATCGCTGCAAAGCGCGCGATTGACCCTGACGCGCGTCGCGGGGATAAGCGCGTCATGAGCGACCACGTGCCGATCGAGCGTCCCCGGGCACGCGGCCCCCGCCTGGGTGTTATCATCATATTCATCGGACTGGCTTTTATCGCCGGGTCGGTAGCGATGGGCTATGCGCTGAAAACGATGCCATGGTTTGGTCAGCGCACCGGTCTGACGGCCGCTGGATCGACCACGGCCGCGGCGGCATCGGGCAATCCCGATTTCACCCCCGCGCAACCGCTCAACGCAAATGGCGAACAGCCGCGGGTCGACACCGCAATGCTGGCAACGCGCGAGGCGACGCTGGCCGGCCAGCTCACCGCGCTCGAGGCCCGGACCGCGGCCGTGTCGAGCGACGCGATGGCAGCCGGGGGTCAGGCGACCCGCGCGGAAGGCCTGATGGTCGCGTTCGCCGCGCGTCGGGCGATCGATCGTGGGGTCGGACTGGGCTATATCGAGGAGCAGCTGCGGCTGCGCTTCGGGCGCGCCCAGCCGCGCGCCACGGCCGCGGTGATCCAGGCCGCGCACCAGCCGGTCACGATCGAGGATCTGCGCCAGGGGCTCGATACGATCGCGCCGCAGATCACCAGCACCAACGGGACCACCAATGACAGCTGGCTGCAGACCGTGCGGCGCGAATTCAGCAACCTGATCGTGCTGCGCGAGGAAAGCATGGCCTCGCCCATGCCGGCCGACCGCCTTGCACGGGCGCGTCGTCTGCTCGAGGCCGGCCAGGTCGAGGCGGCCCGCGCCGAGGTCGAGCGCCTGCCCGGCGCGACGCAGGCGAGCAACTGGATGGACGCCGCCCGCCGTTACATCGTCGCGCGCAAGGCGCTGGATATCCTCGAGAACACGGCACTGATGGGCCAGGCAGGCCAGCCCCAGCCCAGCCCGATCGTGGTCACCACCCCGGTGCTGCCACCGGTCGCGACATCGACGCAGACCGAGGCGCCGGTCGCCATACCCGCCCCCTGACACCCCGCCGGGTCGACCGGCCGAGGCCTGTCGCTGGGCGCTTTCGGGCGTTAGAAGGAGTTCCAGTCGTCCTCGTGGCGAACCATCGCCGGGATTGCGGCTGGCGGCAACGGCTTGACCGGCGACGTATAGCTTTCGGGCTGGCCATAATCCTGTTTCGCAGGTGCGACCGGCGGTCTGGCAGCGCGGGAGTCGCTGGTGCGGAACCGTCGGGCCTGGTCGGCCAGCGTGCCCACCTCGGCGGCTAGGTTGCGCGCCGCCGCCGACGTTTCCTCCACCATCGCGGCATTTTGCTGCGTCGTCTGGTCCATCGTCCCGATCGTCGCGGAAATCTCGGTAATCGCGACCGACTGGGCCTGATTGTCCCGTGCCATGGTGGCGAGCAGGGCGTGAACCTGAGCCACGTCGTCCGATATCGCCGCGAGCGCGCCATCGACCTTCGTCACCGCATCGACCGCGGTGACGATGTCGGTCTGCGTCACCGTCAGCTGGTCGCGCGCGCGCTTGGCCTCTTCCTCCGCACGCATCGCGAGCGCGGATACCAGATCGGCCACGACCGCGAATCCGCGACCCGCATCGCCGGCCCTTCCCGCCTCGACCGCGGCGTTCATCGCCAGCACGCGCGTCTGGAAGGCGATCTTGTCCAGCCTCTCGATCACGCTGTCGATACCCTTGGCGCTGTCCGATACGCGGCCCATCGCCTGCACCGCCAGATCCGCCACCGTGCGACCGCCCCCGACCGTCGCGATCGCCTGATCGGCACGTTCGACGGTCTGGCCGGCCGCGGTCACGGAAGCGCGAAGCCGGCCATCCATCTGGGTCACCGACGCGGCGGTCTCCTCGAGCGACGCGGCATTGCTTTCGGTCCGGCGGGCAAGATCCTCCGACGCCTGCGCGATCTCGTTGGATCCGGTGCGGATCGCGGTGGCGCTTTCGGACACCGCGCCGATCAGCGTGCGCAACTGATTGAGCGCGTCGTTATAGCTGTCCTCGAGCGGTGCGAAGCTGGCCGGGAGCCCCGTCAGCGTCGTCGACAGATCCCCGGCGGCAAGTGCGTTCAGCGCCTTGCCCATGGTCGTGATCGCCGCGTTGCGTTCGACCTGGGCTTCCTCGAAATACACCGACAGCGACAATTCCATGTCGAGCAGCGCCGCCTTGACGATCGCGATGCTGGCATCGGTCGCGCTCGGCGTGCGGAGCCCCTTCACCAGCCGCCGCCAGGGACTGTAGTGGCGGCCGATCCCCTTAAGCAGATTTTCGAGAACGAGCGCATAGGCGCCGACATACCATCGCGGCTCGAGCCCGATCCGCGCGTGAACGGTCCCGATCCGCCGTACGCTGTCATAGAAGCTCGCGTCGAACTGGCCTCGCGCGATGTTCATCCAGTGCTTGGCCTGTGCCGACTTGGCCGAAGTCATGTGGCCGGCATCGCGGAAGAAGGGCGAGGTTTCGGGCTGATTGCGGACCCGGTCGTAGAATTTGTCGAGCGCGCCGCCAATCAGCGATTCGATCAAGGGCCGGACGGCGGCGACGGTCGCCTGCTGATCGGCTCCCATTTCCATGAATGCGAGACGCGACGAAACTTGATCAACGGACACGGACGGCTCCGAATATAGCGGTAGATGACCAATTTATAGCAACGCAGCGCCGCTATCGGTCAGGTCCGCCTCTACAAATCGTCATCGTCCGGCATACATAGATCAAGCATGCCGTACGCACGGCGTGACAGCATCTGATGGTCTGATGAGGAGACTTGGAATCACCCGATCGGCGAAAGCCGCTGCCGTTCGAGGCAGCGACTGGAGCGGGCGAAGGGATTCGAACCCTCGACCCCAACCTTGGCAAGGTTGTGCTCTACCCCTGAGCTACGCCCGCTCTGGCGCCTGTGCCGCCGGTCAGTAACGACACGGTGGCGGGGTGAGGCGCGCTATTAGCCCGGGGTTTCGGATCCGGCAAGCGCCTTCTTTGCAAAATTTGCAGCGACCATCGTGAAGATTGTCCTTGGCGACTCCCCCAATAGAACATTACAAGAACAACTGTGAACGACTCGACCGCCCTGATCGCCCGCCTCAAGCGGATTGCGACGACCGGCCTGCCATCGCAGCGCGATGGCCGGGCGGTCGAGGCCTGGATGACCGAAGGCATGGCCAAGGCTCAGCTGCACGAGATCTTCGCGTCGGTCGACGATTCGGCAAGCGCCGCGGGTTTCGCGGTCGCCACGACTCTCGCCGCGCGAGCGGTGCCGCTATTGTGGCTGCGCACCGAGGCGAGCGAGCGCCAGGGCGGGCGACTCCATGCGAGCGGTCTGGTGGAAATGGGGCTCGACGTCTCGTCGCTGGTGCTCGCGCTGGTCGATGACGAGGCCAGCCTGTTGCGCACCGCCGCGGATGCCGCACGGTGCCAGGGGCTGGGAACACTGGTCATCGAATCCTGGGGTCGGGCGGCGAGCATCGACCTGACGGCCACGCGTCGGCTGATGCTGGCCGCCGAAACCTCGGGCGTGACCATCCTCAGCCTCAGGATCGATGCGGCCCCCGTGCCCAGCGCCGCCGCGACGCGTTGGCAGGTGACATCGTGCCGGTCGCAACCGCTGGACGCGGACGCCCCGGGCAAGCCGGCCTTCGATATCGAATTGCTGCGTCGACGCGGAGGCCAGGCCGGCCTGCGCTGGCGCGTGGAGTGGAATCGTGACGCGTATGACTTCGAACAAGCCCTCGCCCAACCCGACATTGAAACCGGCATCGATACCGCGCCGCTATCTGGCGCTGGTATTCCCATGGTTGCCGATCGAGCGGCTGCGGACGATGCGCCCCCATCTGTTCGTCGGACGGGCTGAGGCACCGATCGCGTTCGTCGAGACGGTTGCGGGCGGGGTACGGCTCAAGTCGCTCGACCGCGAAGCGCTTCGCGCCGGGCTCGAACCCGGGCTGACGCTTGCCGATGCGCGGGCGCGCGTGCCCGGACTCGAAACCTATCAGCATGATCCGCATGCCGATCACGAATGGCTCGAGCGGCTGGCGGACGGATGTCAGCGCTATACCCCGTCCGTCGCGCTCGATGCCCCTGACGGGTTGATCCTCGACATCGCGGGCTGCGTCCATGAATTCGAGGGAGAGCGCCGGCTTGCCGCCGATCTCGAGGAACGGCTGGCCCGCCGCGGCCTGCTGGTGCGGCATGCCTTTGGCGACACGCCGGATACCGCGCGGGCGCTTGCGCGGTTCGCAGGGGCCCCTGCCCCCGACGAACGCCGCGCGGTGAAGCGCCTGCCGGTCGCAGCACTCGGCCTCGACGACGATGCGACGACCGCCTTGTCGCGCGCCGGGTTGAAGACCGTGGGCGACGTGATGGCACGCCCGCTCAGCGTGATCGCGGCGCGATTCGGCGAAGACGCCGCGATGATGATCCGCAGGCTCGACGGATCGGTGAAAGGGCCGATCGTGCCGCGTCAGACGGTCGCGAGAATCGGCGTCGAACGTCGCTTTGCCGAACCGATCGCGCGGACCGACTATGCGCTGGAGATCCTGTCCGAGCTTGCGACCGAGGCCGGGATCCAGCTCGCCGAACGCCATGAGGGTGGCAGGCGGTGGGAGGCACGGCTGTTTCGCGCCGACGGGCTTGTCCAGCGGTTGCGGATCGAGACGGGCCAGCCGACGCGCGACGTCGCCGTGCTGATGCGGCTGTTCCGCGAACGGATCGACAGCCTCGCCGATCCGCTCGACCCAGGCTTCGGCTATGACCTGATCCGCCTCGACATCGCGCTCGCCGAACGGCTGGATGCGACGCAGCTGAAACTGGAGGGCGGGCAGAAGGGAGACGGCCAGGACCGGGATGGGCAGAACCGGAACGTGGCGCAACTCGTCGACCAGCTCGGCACGCGGCTCGGTCGGGCACGGGTAAGGCGGTTCGCGGCGCGCAACAGCCATATTCCCGAACAGGCCGAACTGATGCTGCCGGCGGCGGACGCCGCCGCGGTCAGTGCACGCCCGGCGCCGTGGGCCGCGCCTGAATCGGGCGAACCACCGCTGCGCCCGATCTATCTGTTCGATCCGCCGCACCCGATCGAATCGATGATGGCCGAGGTTCCGGACGGTCCGCCGCACAGGTTCCGCTGGCGCCGTACCGTCCACGACGTCGCGCACAGCGAAGGCCCCGAACGCATCGCAGGCGAATGGTGGCGGCGTCAGGACATTCCGACGCGCGATTACTACCGGGTCGAGGATCGCCGCGGCCGCCGCTTCTGGATCTTTCGGCACGGCCTGTATTCGGAGGTCGAGACACCGCGCTGGTATCTCCACGGCGTCTTCGCATGACCGCGCCGTGACCGTCTTTGCCGAACTCGTCGCGGCGACCAATTTCTCGTTCCTCGACGGCGCGAGCGATGCCGGAACCATGGTCGGTCGCGCGGTCGAGCTGGGCCTTGGCGGCATCGGCATCGCCGATCGCAATACCGTCGCCGGCGTGGTCCGCGCGCACCAGGCGTTGAAGAAGGCCAAAGACGGACTGCTGGGGATGATGCTGCCGCCGATCGACTTCCGGCTGATCGTCGGGGCGCGGCTGGTGTTCGAGGACGGGACCCCCGACATCGTCGCCTATCCTTCGACCCGGCGTGGCTGGGGGCGCCTGACCCGTTTGCTCACCGTCGGCAACCGTCGCGCTGAAAAAGGCGGCTGCATCCTCGGGCTCGGCGACCTGATCGCGCATCATGTCGACATGATGCTGGTGGTGATGCCCGAGAGCAGCTCGCGTGGCGCAACGGCCGTCTCGCCGCTGCCCGACGGTGACACGCTGCCCGAACGCCGAGATCGCGACCTGTCGAGCGTCCTCCACGCGGTGAAGCGGCTGGGGGCGGACTGTGTCTGGCTCGGCGTGACGATGCCGCGCGGCGGACGCGATCGGCGGCGGCTGGCACGGCTGGCGGGGCTCGCCGACGCCGCGGGCATACCCGTGCTCGCGACCACCGATGCGCTCTATGCCTATCCCGACGATCGCGACCTGCACGACATCGTCACCTGCATCCGCGAGGGCACCAGCATCCACAAGGCCGGTCGCCTGCTCGCCGCCAATGGCGAACGCCATCTGAAGGACACGGACGAGATGGCGCGGCTGTTCCGCGATCGTCCCGATGCGGTGGGGCAAAGCACCCGCCTGATGGCGCGGATCGCGTTCTCGCTCGACGACCTGCGCTACGAATATCCGCATGAGCCTGTCCCGCCGGGATGGGAGGCGCAGGACTGGCTCGAACATCTCGTCTGGCAGACCGCGCTCGAACGCTATGACGACCGCGTACCCGACAGGATGCTGGCGCTGCTCCATGAGGAGTTCACGCTGATCCGCGAGAAGAACTATGCCTATTACTTCCTGACCGTCTCCGACATCGTCCGGTTTGCGCGCAGCTGCGACCCGCCAATCCTGTGTCAGGGCCGCGGTTCGGCGGCCAATTCCGTGGTCTGCTATCTGCTCGGCGTCACCTCGGTCGATCCGATGAAATACGACCTGCTCTTCTCGCGCTTCGTGTCCAGCGAACGCGACGAGCCCCCCGATATCGACGTCGATTTCGAGCACGAACGGCGCGAGGAGGTGATGCAGTATATCTATCGCCGCTATGGTCGCGACCGCGCGGCGATCGCCGCGACTGTCATCCATTATCGCCCCAAGAGCACGGTGCGCGAGGTCGGCAAGGCGCTGGGCCTGACCGAAGACGTGACGCAGAAACTGACGAGCACGGTCTGGGGCAGTTTTTCGAGCCGGTTCGACGAACGCCGCTTCACTGAAACCGGGTTCGATCCCGACAATCCGGAGATCGCGCGGCTTCGCGAGATGGTCGACCGGCTGCTCGAATTTCCGCGGCATCTGTCGCAGCATGTCGGCGGGTTCGTGCTGACGCAGGGACGGCTCGACGAAATGGTGCCGATCCACAACGGCGCGATGGCGGACCGCACCTTCATCGAATGGGACAAGGACGATATCGACGCGCTGGGGCTGATGAAGGTCGATATCCTCGCGCTCGGCATGCTGACCTGCATCCGCAAAAGCTTCGACCTGATGCGCGAGCATGGCCACGGCGATCACCTGCTCGACACGATTGCGGTGGCCGAGGACGATCGCGTCTATGACATGCTGTGCAGGGGCGACAGCATCGGCGTGTTCCAGGTCGAAAGCCGCGCGCAGATCAACATGCTGCCGCGGCTGCGTCCGCGCAAACTCTATGATCTGGTCGTGCAGGTGGCGATCGTCCGCCCCGGACCGATCGAGGGCGACATGGTCCATCCCTATCTCCGCCGTCGCAGCGGCAAGGAGAAGGTCGACTTCCCCTCGCCCCACCCGCGTTTCGGCCCGCCCGACGAACTCCAGCAGCTGCTCCGCTTCACCTATGGCGTTCCGCTGTTCCAGGAACAGGCGATGAAGCTGGCGATCGTCGCGGCCGGGTTCACGCCGGGCGAAGCGAACCAGTTGCGCAAGTCGATGGCGACGTTTCGAAAGGTCGGCGGCATGGATAACTTTCAGGCCAAGCTGATCGGCGGCATGGTTCGCCGTGGCTATGAGGCGGAGTTCGCCGAACGCTGTTTCAAACAGATCGAGGGGTTCGGATCCTACGGCTTTCCCGAAAGCCATGCGCTGTCCTTCGCGCGGCTGGTCTATGTCTCGTCGTGGATCAAATGCTTCCACCCCGCCGTATTCGCCTGCGCGCTGCTCAATTCGCAGCCCATGGGGTTCTATGCCCCGGCACAGCTGGTGCGCGACGCGGTCGAACACGGGGTGACCGTGCTGCCCGTCGACGTGAATGCGAGCCTGTGGGACAATGGGCTTGAAGCCGGCACCACGGCCGGGCAGGAATCGTTGCGCCTCGGCTTTAGGCAGGTCGACGGGTTCCGCGCGGAATGGGCGCACAATCTCGTCGCGGCGCGCACGCGCGCGCGCTTCACCGGGATCGAGGATCTTGCCCGCCGCGCCGACCTGCCGCAGCGCGCGATGAACCTGCTCGCCGATGCGGATGCGTTCCGCTCGCTCGCCAAGGATCGCCGCGAGGCACTGTGGGACGTCCGCCGCACCCCGCCCAGGCAGCTCGCGCTGTTCGCCGCCGCCGACGTGCCCGAGCTGGGCGTCGAACCCGATGCACAGCTTCCCGCGATGCCTTTGTCCGAACAGGTCGCTGCAGATTACCAGACGACCGGCCTGTCGCTGAAGGCGCATCCGATGGCGTTCCTGCGCGATCGCTTCGCCGCCGAGGGGATCCTGTCGAGCGCGCAGGCCTGTGCCACCAGGGATGGCCGGCGCGCCAGGGTCGCGGGCATCGTCCTCGTCCGCCAGCGCCCGGGCAAGGGCAATGCGATCTTCGTGACGATCGAGGACGAGACCGGCGTCACCAACGGGCTGATCTGGGCGCGCGATTTCGAGGCGAACCGCCGCGCGGTGATGGCCTCGCGGCTGATGGTTCTCGAAGGGGTGATCCAGCGCAGCGAGGAGGGCGTCACGCATCTGATCGCATCGAGTGTCCAGGATCGCAGCGCGATGCTCCGGTTCCTGTCCGAGGACCATGCGCTCGACGCGCCATTGTGCCGCGCGGACGAAGTGGTCCGCTCCGTCCCGACGCGCAGTCCGGATTCACGGACGTCGCTGTCGCAACCCTCGCGCGCGCAGCATCCCCGCGACGTGCGTGTCCTGCCCAAGTCGCGCGACTTCCATTGAGAGTGTCGGTAAGATGGTGGCAATCACCGCGCCGCCGCCCCAGATAGCGCAGAGTTCAATACGGGAGTGTATGTTGGCCACGCTTGGAATGTCGCCTGCCGATAAGGATGCCGTCGAGGCGTTCCGTCGCGATGTCGTCGAACCGTCGATGACGAAACTCGTGATCATCGACTTCTGGGCGGAATGGTGCGGGCCGTGCAAGGCGCTCGGGCCGACGCTCGAAAAGGTCGCTGCCGATTATGCGGACAAGGGTGTCGTGCTGGCGAAGGTCGATACCGACAAGAACCAGTTCATTGCCGCGCAATTCCAGATCAAGTCGATCCCGACCGTCTATGCGATGTACCAGGGACAACTGGTCGCCGACATGACCAGCGCGCGCACCGATTCACAGCTGCGCGTGATCCTCGATCAGTTGCTCAAGCAGCTGCCGATCGAAGCGGAGGCCAATACCGACGCCCCCGACATCGAACCGCTGATCGCGATGGGTGAGGAGGTCCTTGCCGAGGGCGACGGGGAACGCGCGCTGGGGATCTTCCGCCAGATCGCCGACATGGCCCCCGAGCACCCCGCGGTCCATGCCGGCTTCGTCCGCGCGCTCGTCCTGACCGGGCAGCTCGACGAGGCGGCCGACTGGCTTGCGAACCTGGACCCCGCGATCGCCAAGGATCCGGCGATCCACCGCGCGCAGGCCGCGCTGGCGCTGGCCCAGTCTGCCCCCCCGGTCGCCGACCTGTCGCCGCTGATCGCCGCGGTCGAGGCAGCACCAGACGACCTGGCCGCACGCTTCGCACTCGCCAACGGCCAGATGGCGGCGAACGACCGCGATGCCGCCGCGGACAGCTTCCTCGCCATCATCGCTGCGGATCGCGACTGGAACGAGAGCGCTGCGCGGACGCAGCTGCTGAAATTGTTCGAGGTGGTGGGCCTCGAGGATCCCTGGGTCTCTGGACAGCGGCGGCGCCTGTCTGCGATCCTGTTCGGATGACGACCCGGCTCTCCATCTTCCCCCTGCCCGGCGCGCTGCTGTTCCCGGGCATGCAGTTGCCGCTGCACCTGTTCGAGCCGCGCTATCGGGCGATGATCAGCGACGCGATGGCGCGCGACCGGCGGATCGGCATGATCCAGCCGCGCGGTGATGATGGAGAGCTCTACGCACTGGGCTGCGTCGGCAAGATCGCCGAGGTCGAGGCGCTCGAGGACGGCCGGTACAATGTCGTGCTGGAGGGCGTCGCGATGTTCCGCATCGTCCGCGAACTCGATGTCACCACGCCCTTCCGCCAGGTCGAGGCCGAATTGCTGCCGGTGATCGAGGATGACACGCTGTCGCTCGGCCGGCGCTCGTCGCTCGAACTCGAATCGCGTCGCTTTGCCGACGTGCAGGGCTATGCGGTCGACTGGGACGCGGTCGCGCGGCTCGACGACGAGAGCCTGGTCAACGGCATCGCGCAGATCGCCCCGTTCGATTCCGCCGCCAAGCAGGCGCTGCTAGAGGCCCCCGACATCGAAACGCGCGCCGAACTGATCATCCAGCTGATGCAGTTTTTCGGGCGACACGACGGCGACGAACAGGTGACGCTGCAATGAGCGGGCTCGATCCCTGGCTGCTCGAACGCCTCGTCTGTCCGGTGTCGCGCACGCCCCTGCGCTACGACGAGGCCGCGCAGGAACTGATCTCCGACGCCGCCGGGCTCGCCTATCCGATCCGCGACGGCGTGCCGGTGATGCTGGTCGAAGAGGCGCGGCCAATCGATGGTGTCGCAACCGCCTGATGGCGAAACCCGACCGCCGCCTCGTCATGCTGGGGGTGGCCTGGAGCATCGGGCTCGCGGCATCGGGATGGTCGCCCTTCGACCGCGCCACCTGGTGGATGGAGGTGGCGCCCGTCCTGATCGCCTTTCCGATCCTGGTGGCGCTGCGTCACCGGTTCGCCTTCACCCCTTTGGCGCTGTTTCTGATCGCGTTTCACGGCTTCGTGCTGATGCTGGGTGGCGCCTATAGCTATGCCCGCGTCCCGATCGGTTTCACGGTGCAGGACTGGCTGCACCTCGCGCGCAATCCCTATGACCGGTTCGGCCACCTGATCCAGGGGTTCGTCCCCGCGATCGTGTTGCGCGAGTTGTTGATCCGGGGTCGGCATATCGCCTCGCCACGGGTGCTGACCGTCACCGTGCTTGCCTATTGCCTCGCCATCAGCGCGTTGTACGAACTGATCGAATTCGGCGCGGCGGTTTCGCTCGGCGAGGGTGCGGACGCGTTTCTCGGGACGCAGGGCGACCCCTGGGATACGCAGTGGGACATGCTGATGTGCCTGCTCGGCGCCGCGCTCGCGATCATGTTGCTGGCCCGCCCGCACGATCGCCAGATCGCGCGGACGGGTGATGGTCAGATCGTCAGGCCCTGAAGCAGCTTGGGCAGGTCGCCGCTCTCGCCGCGCGCCTCTGCCATGAAGCGATCCTTGAGCGGCGGTAGCGCGTTGACCGCGCTGATGCCGAAGCGGCGCACCGCACTCGCGGTCTTGCCGGGCATGCCGAACAGCCGGGTCAGCGTGTCGGTCGCGGCGGCGGTCATGAACGTGTCGAGCCCGCGCCAGCGCTGGTAGCGCGCGAGTAGCGCCGCATCGCCGAGGTCGAGGCCGAGCCGTTTGCCCTCGACCAGGACTTCGGCGAGCGTCGCCACGTCGCGAAAGCCGAGATTGAGCCCCTGTCCCGCGATCGGGTGGATACCGTGCGCCGCATCACCGACCAGCGCGAGCCGCGTGTCGGTGATCCGAGCCGCGTGCTGAAAGCCAAGCGGATAGGAGGAGCGCGGCGTCAGCTTCGACAGCTCGCCGAGAAAGCCGCCCATGCGCTTGCTCGCCTCGGCGAGGAAGGCGCGGTCGCCCATCTTGAGCATCCCCGCGGCGTTCTTCGTGTCGACCGTCCACACGATCGCCGAGCGATGCCCCTCCGCATCGTCGGGCAGCGGCAGCAGCGCGAACGGGCCGCTGGCGTAGAAGATCTCGTAGGCGACATCCTCATGCGAGCGTTCGTGATGAAAGGCGGCGATGATCGCGGTGTGATCATAGGACCAGTGCGCCATCGTGATCCCGGCTGCCTCGCGCGTCGGCGACTTGCGCCCCTCGGCGACGACGACCAGCGGCGCGCGGACCACCGCGCCCGAATCGAGCGTCGCGGTCACCCCCGCAGCGCTGCGGTCGAGATCGGTCGCGCGCGTCATCATCCGCAGGTCGACATGCGCCGCCGCGCTCGCGGCATCGAACAGCGTGTGACGGAGCAGCTTGTTCTCGTACATCGTGCCCAGCGCGCCGTCGTCCGCGGCGGGGACGAAATCGAGCTTGCCCGGTTCCAGCCCGTCGCTGACGCGGATCTGGCGGATCGCGCAGCCCTGCCCCGCCAGCGTCGCGCCGACGCCGATCGCATCGAGCATCCGGTGGCTCGCGCTCGCCACCGCCGAAGCCCGGCCATCGAAGCCCGGCGCCAGCGTGACCGCGGGGTCCGCCGGATCGATCACGATCGTCGAGATGCCGTGCACGTCGAGCGCCACGGCGAGCGTCGCACCGACCAGCCCGCCACCGAGGATGAGTACATCTGTGTCCATGATGCCGCTCTATCCCGCCCGCCCGCCGCTGCCAACGACGATCCGGGGTCGCTTTAACCCGTGTTGTCGCGTGCTCGCCTTGACGTCGGACCCGCCCGGCGCGATGAAAAGTCGGATTTTCGCACATTGAAGGATTTGAGGTCATGGCCAGCCGCGCGCAGCCAGCCTTATGGCGTGAGACGGTAAAGGCGGGGGCGGTGCGCAGCGGCGCGCTGATCGCCGCGATCGCGCTGTTCGTCGCGACGTTGCTGATGGCGCTGGCGTTGGCCAGCTATCATGCCAGCGATCCGGCGCTGAACACCGCGTCGGGCGGCTATCCCGCCAACCTGATCGGGCCGCCGGGCGCGTGGTTCGCCGATATCGCGCTGTCGCTGTTCGGGCCCGCCGTCGCGCTGCTGCTGCCGGTCGGGCCGATCCTTGCGATGCGGCTGTGGCGCGACCTGCCGGTCGGACGCTGGGCACGGATGCTGCGCGGCGCGGCGCTCGGCGTCGCGCTGATGGCCAGCGCGCTCGCCTTCGTATCCGACGCTTCGGTGCTCGCACTTCCTGCAGGCTGGGGTGGCATCATCGGCCTGTCGGTCGCCAATGCGGTGCATTGGGGTCTTGGATTCCTGGGCCAGCCGGTCGCCGAACTCTGGTCGGCGCGCGCCGTCGGACTGGTCGCCGCGATCGCGGGGGCGATCGTCTGGGGCAAGAGCATCGAGATCGATTTGGGCGAGCGCAAGTGGCGCTTCCGGCGCAACCGGATCCCGGCGCTCGGCTATGATGACGGGGCCGACGGCTATGTCGGTGGGCCTGACGACGAGGACGAGCCGCTGACGCTGACGCGCAAGCCCGTCGAGCCGCGCGCGATCGCCGAACCCGATCCACGCCCCGCGCCCGTCATCGCCGACCGCCAGAACGCGCCGTCGCAGGCGAAACCCAAGGAACGCCAGCTCGACCTGCGCGACAACTACACGCTGCCGAGCGTCGACCTGCTGACGCCGTCGCCGCCGAGCCAGGGCAATGTCGTCGACAAGGCCGGGCTCGAACGCAACGCGCGGCTGCTGGAGAACGTGCTCGACGATTTCCACGTCAAGGGATCGATCATCGAGGTGCGGCCGGGCCCGGTCGTGACGATGTACGAGCTCGAGCCCGCGCCCGGCATCAAGGCGAGCCGCGTGATCGCGCTGGCCGACGACATCGCGCGCAACATGTCGGCGATCTCCGCACGCGTCGCGGTGATCCCGGGACGCAATGTGATCGGCATCGAACTGCCCAATGCACGGCGCGAGGCGGTGTCGCTCCACGAGCTCGTCGGCAGCCAGACGTTCGAGGATCAGGCCGCGCAGTTGCCGATCATCCTGGGCAAGAACATCGCGGGCGATTCGGTGATCGCCGATCTCGCGCCGATGCCGCATCTGCTGGTCGCGGGTACGACGGGGTCGGGCAAGTCGGTCGGGCTCAACAGCATGATCCTGTCGCTGCTGTACAAGCTGACGCCGAACCAGTGCCGGATGATCATGATCGATCCGAAGATGCTCGAACTGAGCATGTACGACGACATCCCGCATCTGCTGTCGCCGGTCGTGACCGATCCCGCCAAGGCGGTGCGCGCGCTGAAATGGGCGGTCGAGACGATGGAGGATCGCTATCGCCAGATGTCCTCCGTCGGCGTGCGCAGCCTCGCCGGCTTCAACGACAAGGTGCGTGGTGCCAAGGCCAAGGGGCAACCGCTGGGTCGGAAGGTGCAGACCGGCTATCACCCCGACACCGGCGCGCCGATGTACGAGGAGGAGAAGCTCGAATATGACGTGTTGCCGCAGATCGTGGTGATCGTCGACGAGCTGGCCGACCTGATGATGACCGCGGGCAAGGAGGTCGAATTCCTCATCCAGCGGCTCGCGCAGAAGGCACGCGCGGCGGGCATCCACCTGATCATGGCGACTCAGCGGCCGTCGGTCGACGTCATCACCGGCGTCATCAAGGCGAATTTGCCGACCCGGATCAGCTTCCACGTCACGTCGAAGATCGATTCGCGCACCATTCTCGGCGAACAGGGCGCCGAACAGCTGCTCGGCAAGGGCGACATGCTCTACATGCCCGGCGGCAAGGGCATCGTCCGCGTCCACGGTCCGTTCGTCAGCGACGACGAGGTCCGGCTGGTGGCGGATCACTGGCGGTCGCAGGGCCTGCCCGACTACATCTCGTCGGTGACCGAAGAGCCCGAGGACGGCTTCACGCTCGAAGGCTCGCCGACCGGCGAGGATTCGGCGGAGGACCAGCAATATCGCAACGCCATCCAGCTGGTCTGCGAATCGCAAAAGGCCTCGACCTCGTGGCTGCAGCGGCAGTTGCGGATCGGCTACAACTCGGCCGCGCGACTGATCGAGCGGATGGAAAAGGACGGCATCGTTGGCAGGCCCGATCATGTCGGACGCCGCGAGGTCCTGCGCGATACCGAAGGGCATGCGATCTGAGGGGTTGAGGGGGGCGTCCACCACACCCTGCCCGTCATCCCAGCGAGGTCTGGGATCCAGAGCCACGCAGTCCGGCGCTCGTCATCCTGGATCCTGGGTCGAGCCCAGGATGACGGAGGCTCTGGCGGCGATGACCCGATCCTCACGCATCCCAGTTCACAACCCGTTCAAGCCGGGCCCGGCATTGCCCGGCGTCCAAGGAGATTTCGATGTTCAACACCCGCCCCGCGGTGATCGCGACGATCGCCGCCCTCTCGGTCGCCGCCGTGCCGTCGCCGATCGCCGCACAGGCGACCGGCGACCTCGCCGCCGTGCAGAAGCACCTGCAATCGGTCACGACGATGACCGCCGACTTTTCGCAGGCGGATCGCAACGGCAAGGTGCTGACCGGCGTGCTGACGCTCAAGAAGCCGGGCAAGCTGCGGTTCCAGTATGAGAAGGGCGTACCGATCCTGATCGTCGCCGAGGGCGGCGCGCTGACCTTCATCGACTATTCGGTGAAGCAGGTGCAGCGCTGGCCGATCAAGAATTCGCCGCTCGGCGTGCTGCTCGACCCGAGCCGCGACATCACGCGCTATGCCAAGCTGGTGCCCGGCTATGACAACCGCGTCGTCTCGGTCGAGGCGAACGACCCCAAGCATCCCGAATATGGCCGCATCACCTTGGTCTTCGCACGCGATGCCGCCGCCCCCGGCGGGCTGATGCTGCAGGGCTGGGTCGCGCTCGACAGCCAGAACAACCGGACCACCATCCGCCTGTCCAAGCAGAAATTCGGCGGACCGGTCAGCGACAACACCTTCCGGTGGAACGACCCGCGTCGGACCCGGTGAGTCTGGTCACCTCCTGAAAATGAACGGCATTGTCGTTTCATTCATCCCGGCGACAGGTTCCTGGCGCTAGGGGCTGAGTCGCGGATGTGGGGCATTCGGGATTTTTCCCCCTGTTGCCCGGATGGTGTCCCCATTGTCTGCCTGCGTGACGAACGCTGAGTCGGCCCTCGCTCCACGCCCCCGGAGCGGGGGTCTTTTCATTGATCGGCACGCCGCCGCGCGATCCTTGTCGCCACCCCCACGCGGCGCTACATCGCACGCGTGAAAATCGTCTCCTGGAACATCAACTCGGTCCGCTTCCGGATCGCCATCGTCGAGCAGTTTCTGAAGGAAGCCGCGCCCGACATCCTGTGCCTCCAGGAAACCAAGGTCGTCGACGACGACTTCCCCTTCGAGACGTTCCGCGCGCTCGGCTATGAGCATATCGTGCTCCACGGCCAGCGGATGCATCACGGCGTCGCGATCCTGAGCAAGGTGCCGATCGTCGCCGACGACCGGTTCGACTGGCAGGCGAACAGCGAAGCCCGCCACGTCGGCGTGCGCCTGGAAAACGGCGTGCGGCTGGAGAATGTCTATATTCCCGCGGGCGGCGACGTGCCCGACCGCGACGCCAATCCGAAATTCGGCCAGAAGCTCGACTTTCTCGAGCGGATGACGCGCTGGTCGGAAACGCTGAGCGGCCCGACGATCCTGGTCGGCGATTTCAACATCGCGCCGCTCGAGGCGGACGTCTGGAGCCACAAGCAGCTGCTCGATGTCGTCAGCCATACGCCGGTCGAGGTCGAGGCGCTGGCCCGGCTCCAGGCCGCGGGAAACTGGGTCGATCTCGGCCGTCGCTTCCACCCCGCCCCCGCGCGGCTGTTCACCTGGTGGAGCTACCGCGCGAAGGACTGGGCGACGTCCGATCGCGGGCGGCGGCTCGATCACATGTGGGCGACGGGCGCGGCCGCGGACGCCGCGATCGCGCATCACGTCTTCGAGCCGTGCCGCAGTTGGCTCAAGCCCTCCGACCATATCCCGATCCTGACCGAGTTCGCCTTTTGAGCGATCGCCCCAATCCGCGCGCCGCGGCCCGCGCGGTCGATGCCCTGCGCCGCGGCTGGCCGATCGCGATCGACGGACTGACGTTGCTCGCGGTCGAGACGGCGGACGCGGACCGACTCGCGGCATTCGATCCGCCGGCGACCGGCGGGGTGCTGATCTCGTCGGGACGGGCGGTGACGCTGAAGCTCGCCAATCAGCTCGAGGCGGCCGACCCGACCGCCCCCGTCCTCGTCGATCGCGCGCCCTGGATCGACTTTCCCGCGGCGACAGCGCTTGCCGATCCGCAGTTCGACCTCGCGACGCCGCTCAAGGGTCCGTTCCGCACCCTGCCCGTCCCCCATCCCGACGCCGCCGCGGCTGCGTTGCGGCTCGCACGGATCGCGGGGCTGTTGCCCGCCTTCTTCCTGGGCAGCGGCGCGCCCGAGGCGACCGCGACCGCCGCCGATATCGATGCGCATGAGGATGCGACCCGGCTGGTCATCGCGACCCGCGCACGCTTGCCGGTCGAGGGTGCGGAGGATGCCGAGATCGTCGCCTTCCGTTCGCCAGAAAGTGCCGACGAACACATCGCCCTCCTGATCGGGCAGCCGAACGGCGATGCCCCGCTCGTCCGTCTCCACAGCGAGTGCCTGACCGGTGACGTGCTCGGCAGCCTCAAATGCGACTGCGGGCCGCAGCTCCACGCCGCGATCCATGCGATCCAGCACAGCGGCTGGGGCATATTGCTCTATCTGCGGCAGGAAGGGCGCGGCATCGGCCTGGTCAACAAGCTGCGCGCCTATGCGCTGCAGGATCAGGGGTTCGACACGGTCGATGCGAACACGCGGCTGGGCTTTGCGATCGATGCACGCGATTTCGGCGTTGCCGCGCGGATGCTGAGCCTGCTCGGCCAGAACCGGGTCCGGTTGCTCACCAACAATCCGGCCAAGGTCGCGGGGCTCGAAGCGACCGGTGTGACGGTGGCCGAGCGCGTCCCCCATGCGCTGCCCGCCAATCCGCACAATGCCCGCTATCTCGCGACCAAGCGCGACCGCACCGGGCATCAGCTTTGATCGATATACCTCCCTCGCGGCGGCTGATCGTCGTGTTCGGCGCCGCGGTCCGCGCGGATGGCAGCCCGAGCCCGACGCTCGAGCGACGGATCGCGTTCGCGGCAGCGGCGGCAGCGCGCTATACCGAGGCGGACCTGTTCTGTTCGGGCGCGATCGGCCGTCATGGTCCGTCGGAGGCGTCGGTGATGGCCGACCGGCTGGCCGAAACGGTCGATCGGTCGCGGATCCACCTCGACGAAGCCAGTCTCGATACACTGCAGAGCGTGGTCGCAGCGACGCGGTTCGCCCGCGCGGGGCAGTATGCCCAGTGCATGATCTGCACCGACGGCTATCACCAGCCGCGCATCCGCATGTTGTTCGCGATGCTGGGGATGCCCGCCAGCGCGATCCACGTCCCGCATGGCGGCAGCCGCCGCTACCAGATCAAGATGCGCGCACGCGAGGCTGCGGCGATCCCCTATGACCTGGTCGCGGGCGTCGGCGCGATCCTGCGCAGGCGGCGGGCCTAGGCCCCCTCTCGCAGGACGCGCGCCACCGCCTCGAAATCGTCGGCCAGCGCATCGACGCCGATCGCCTTCAGCCGCGCGCCGTGGTCCGGCCCGCAATGCGACCCCGCGGACAGTCCGATGACATAGCCGCCCGAGGCCACCGCGCCGTTCGCGCCGACCGGCGAATCCTCGAGGATCGCGGTCCGGCCGATATCGACGCCCAGCCGTTCGGCACCATACAGATAGAGATCAGGCGCAGGTTTGCCGTTCGTGACATGCTCGCGGCCGCTGTAGAGATGATCGCCGAACGCGTCGCGCAGGCCGATATGGTCGAGGTGCCGCGCGATCCAGCGGGTCGGGCTCGACGAGACGATCGCCTTGGGCAGATCGGCCGGCAAGGCGCGGACGAAGGCGACCGCACCCGCGATCGCATCGATACCGGCGGCCATCACGCGGTCGTCCTCCGCCTTGCGCGCCGCGTAGAACGCCTCGGGCAGCGGCCGGTCGATCCAGCGCTCGATCGCGTCGACGAACTGCGGCCCGGCAAGCCCCATGAAGTTCGCCATCGACTCCTCCGCGGTGATCGGATGCCCTGCCGCGGTCAGCCATTCGGCGATATGCCGGTTGCCGAGCGCCTCGCTGTCGATCAGCACCCCGTCGAAATCGAACAGCAGCGCGTCGAACCGGACCGCGCCGGTCATGCGCGATGCCCCCGCGCGCCGAACAGCGCGCTGCCGATCCGGACGTGCGTCGCGCCGATCGTCACCGCGGTCTCGAAGTCGTCGGACATGCCCATGCTCAGCCCCGACAGCCCGCAATCGCGCGCAAGCTTTGCCAGCAGCGCGAAATAGGGTGCGGGCTCGACATCGGCTGGGGGCAGGCACATCAGCCCCGCGACCGGAAGGTCGGCCGCGCGCGCCGCGTCGAGCAGCGCGGGCAAGTCGGCGATCGCACAGCCGCCCTTTTGCGGCTCATCACCGATATTCACCTGGAGATAGCAGTCGGGGCGCCGCCCGCTCTCACGCATCGCCTTGCCGAGCGCCGTGACCAGCGACGGACGATCGACGACATGGATGCAGTCGAACAACGCGACGGCATCCGCCGCCTTGTTCGACTGCAACTGCCCGATCAGGTGCAGGACGACGTCGGGGTACCGCGCCTTGAGCGCTGGCCATTTGTCCGCCGCTTCCTGGACGCGGTTCTCGCCGAATACCCGCTGACCCTGTTCGAGCAGGGGTTCGATCGCCGCCGCCGGATGCGTCTTCGACACCGCGATCAAGGCGATGTCCTCGGGCTTGCGACCGGCGATCTCGGCGGCCTTGGCGATCCGCGCGCGGATCTCGGCCAGGCGCTGCGCGCGGTCGGTTTCGTCGGTCATGCCGTTCGTGTCTGTCATGCGGGGCGCTATAGGCAGCAAGATGCCGCACCGAAACCCCGTCCCGCGCCTCTGGCTGATGACCGACGAGCGGATGGGCGATGCGCTATGGCGTGCGTTGCAGCGTATTCCGCCTGGATCGGGGGTCGTGATCCGCCATTACCAGACGCCCCCGGCGCAGCGTTGGGCGCTGGCACTGCGCATCCGCCGCATCGCGCAGGCGCGACGGCTGGTGGTGGTCGCGCGACCCGGATTTGCCGGGATCGATGGCGTGCATGGCGCCGGCCGCGGTGGGAGCCTGCGAACCTGGCCCGCGCATGATCGGCGCGAGGCGATGCTCGGCGCGCGAGCCGGTGCCGACGCGCTGTTCGTGTCGCCGATCTATCCGACGCGGTCGCATCCGGGGGCGCCAGCGATCGGTCCCGCGGCTGCTCTGCGGGTTGCACGCGGACTCGGACTGCCGATCATCGCACTAGGCGGCATGACGGCCGCACGGTGGCGGCGACTCAGGATGCTGGGCTTTCACGGCTGGGCCGCGATCGATGCGTGGACGTGATGGGGGCGGTTCACGGCTTATCGCCGGTCAGGCTGCGCCCGGATCAGAAGCGGAAGGCGGTCCCGAGATAGACGGCCTGGCTGTCGCGACGATCGTCCTCGAGCCGAACGAACCGCTCACGATCCGACCGATAGCGGACGCCGGCGGTCACATCGATGTTCCGCGTGAGCGAATAGGATCCGCCGAGATCGACCGAATAGCTCGGCGCATCCTCGACGAGACGCGGCGTATTGGCGAGCGGACGATCCGCCGCAGCCTTGACGCTGCCCGTGAACCGCTTGCCCGCATAGCTGACCGCCACATCGGCGGAGCTCCGGCTGCCCGGCATCCCGGCCAGATCCACGCGTGCCAGATCGCCCGACACCGCAAACCGCTTCCAGCCGACCGACATGCCCAGATTATACGCGATCGGCGCCAATCCGACGGTCGGCGCGGTGCTGGTCGCGAGACGCGTGGTATCGATACCACGGTTGGTCTGCGCGCGGACGGCGACGGTGACGGCACGATTGTCGCGACGCGTTTCGGCCGGGGTGAAGCGGAAGCTGCCGGCATCGAAGCCGCCGCGCGCGAACAGCGCCGCAAGCCGGGGGTCCGCCGCCGATGGGGTGAAGCCGCCCGTGCCGCGCACCGACAGCGCCGGGCGCTTGGCGATGCGGACCTGCTGTTCGGAGGCGCCGAACGCGGGCGCGACGAAGACCGCAGCGGCAGCAGCCACTCCGGCGAACATCCCGACCATCACGCGCTTGGCGACCAAAACAACAACTCCCTGCGAATCTTTTATAGACGAATCTTGTTACGATTCCTTCGCTGAACGGCAGCTAACACAGATCGATCCCCGTCAGCTATCCGCACCTAATGATTATCCAAAGGTGTTGCATCAGACACACAGAACAGGTCGAACGCCTCGGTTGCCGGACGAATTGCAGACGCCCACCCCATCCTTGCGGGTAGCAGGCCCGCCCTGTAGAGGCTGACGACGATCTATTGCCAGGATGATGCCGATGTTCCGCCCGCGTACCGCCCTCGTGGTTCTCGCCGCTCTGCCGCTGGTTGCGTGCGGCGGCGGCAGCGCCCGTCCCAAGGCCGATCTGGCCGCGTCGAAGATCACGACGATCGGCGTCAACAGCTATCTCTGGCGCGCGACGCTCGACACGCTGAGCTTCATGCCGCTGCTCCAGACCGACTCCAATGGCGGCGTCATCGTCACCGACTGGTACGTCAACCCGCAGACCCCGGCCGAGCGGATGAAGGTAACGGTATCGATCCTCGACCAGGACCTGCGCGCCGATGCCGTCCGCGTCGCGGCGCTGCGCGAGATCAACCGCAACGGCCAGTGGGTGTCCGCACCCGTCCAGGCGGCGACCACGCAGAAGCTCGAGGACATCATCCTGACCAAGGCCCGCGACCTGCGTCGCGCCTCGATCGCGGGCTGAGGACGACATCATGGCGTCGCGTTTCAATGCGTTGAAGGCGGACGCGGCGTGGCAGAAGGTCTGGGACGAACGCAACACGTTCGCCGCCGACGATTCTTCGACCAAGCCGCGCTCGTACGTGCTCGAGATGTTCCCCTATCCGTCGGGACGGATCCACATGGGGCATGTCCGCAACTATACGATGGGGGACGTGCTCGCGCGCTTCCGTCGGATGAAGGGCATGGAAGTGCTCCATCCGATGGGCTGGGACGCGTTCGGCATGCCCGCCGAGAACGCGGCGATGGAAAAGGGCGTGCATCCGGGCAATTGGACGCGCGCCAACATCGCGACGATGAAGGCGCAGCTGAAGCGCCTCGGCTTCGCGCTCGACTGGACGCGCGAACTGGCGACGTGCGAGCCTGACTATTACGGGCATGAGCAGGCGCTGTTCCTCGACCTGTTCGCAGCGGGGCTCGTCTACCGCAAGGAATCGGCGGTCAACTGGGATCCGGTCGACATGACCGTGCTCGCCAACGAGCAGGTGATCGACGGGCGCGGCTGGCGCTCGGGCGCGCTGGTCGAGCGGCGCAAGCTGTCGCAGTGGTTCTTGAAGATCACCGATTTCGCCGACGAACTGGTCGACGGTCTCGGCGCGCTCGAGCATTGGCCCGACAAGGTCAAGCTGATGCAGGAGAACTGGATCGGCCGCAGCCAGGGCCTGCAGTTCAAGTTCGCGCTGGCGGGCAATGCGACCGGCATCGACTCGGTTGAGGTGTTCACGACTCGTCCCGACACGATGTTCGGGTCAAGCTTCGTCGCGGTCGCCGCGGATCATCCGATCGCGCGCGCGATCGCCGAGACGAGCCCCGATGCGGCTGCGTTCATCGAACTCTGCAAGCGTGGCGGCACCACCGCGGCCGAACTCGACACGCAGGAGAAGCTGGGCTTCGACACCGGTATCCGCGCGACGCATCCGCTCGACAACAGCTGGGAGCTCCCGGTCTACATCGCGAACTTCGTGCTGATGGAATATGGTACGGGCGCGGTGTTCGGCGTGCCCGCGCACGACCAGCGCGATCTCGATTTCGCGCGCAAATACGATCTGCCCGTCAAGCGCGTCGTCTCCGAAGGCGATGACGAGGCCCCCGTGTTCGTCGGCGACACCGCCTGGACGGGTGCGGGCAATCTTGTGAACTCGCACTTCCTCGACGGGATGGACATCGAGGACGCCAAGCGGACCGTGATCGAGCGTGCCGAGGGCGAAGGCTGGGGCAAGGGCACGACCGTGTTCCGCCTGCGCGACTGGGGCGTCAGCCGCCAGCGTTACTGGGGCACGCCGATCCCGATCATCCACTGCGACGCGTGCGGTGCGGTGCCGGTGCCGAAGGAGCAGCTGCCGATCGTGCTGCCCGAGGACGTCAGCTTCGACATCCCCGGCAACCCGCTCGATCGTCATCCAACCTGGAAGCATGTCCCCTGCCCTAGCTGCGGCGGGAATGCGCGACGCGAGACCGACACGCTCGACACGTTTGTCGATTCATCGTGGTATTTCATCCGCTTCGCCAGCCAGCCGGACGCCAAGCCGTTCGACCGGACGGGCGCGGAGAAGTGGCTGCCGGTCAACCAGTATATCGGCGGCGTCGAGCATGCGATCCTGCATCTGCTCTACGCCCGCTTCTGGACGCGCGCGCTGAAGCATATCGGCATGCTCGACATCGCCGAGCCGTTCGCCGGGCTGTTCACGCAGGGCATGGTCACGCACGAAACGTACAAGTCCGCGGACGGCCGTTGGCTCGGCCCCGACGACGTGCGCGACGGCATCGAGATCGCGACGGGTGACGCGATCACCGTCGGTCGTGTCGAGAAGATGTCGAAGTCGAAGAAGAACACCGTCGATCCCGAGCCGATCGTCGACCAATATGGCGCCGACGCGGTGCGCTGGTTCGTGCTCTCCGACTCGCCGCCCGAGCGCGATCTGCCCTGGAGTGAATCGGGTATCGAAGGCGCGTGGCGGTTCGTCCAGCGTCTCTGGCGCCTGATCGAGGCCGATGGTGCCGCCAAGGCCGAGGGTGACGACATCGCCCTGCGCAAGCTCTGCCACCGGACGACAGTGGGTATCGAGAGCGATATCAATGGCTTGCAGTTCAACAAGGCGGTCGCGCGGCTCTACAGCCTGTGCAGCGCGATCGAGAAGGCACCGCAGTCCGCCGACCGCGAACAGGCGATCCGGACCTTGCTGCTGCTCGTCAGCCCGATGGTGCCGCACGTTGCCGAGGAAGCCTGGGCGACCGCCGGTAACGATGGCCTGATCGCCGACGCCGCGTGGCCCGAAGTCGATCCGGCGCTGCTAGTCGATGACGAGGTGACCATCGCGGTGCAGGTCAACGGCAAGCTGCGTGATACGCTCGTCTTCCCCAAGGGCGCGCCGAAGGATGAAGTCGAGGCGGCCGCGCTGGCCTCCGACAAGATTGTCCGCCTGCTCGAGGGCAAGCCGCCCCGGAAAGTGATCGTCGTGCCCGACCGCCTCGTGAACATCGTCGCATGACGCGGTACGCGCTTCTTGCCGGAGCCCTGCTGCTCTCGACCAGCCTGGCGGGTTGCGGGCTACATCCGCTCTATTCGGGCGGCAGCAGCGGCGCGGTTGCCGGCACGCTCGGTCAGGTCGAGATCACGCCGATCGAGGGCAAGTCCGGGTGGCTGATGGCGACCGCGCTCCGCGACCGGTTGCCGTCGAACGGGGCGCCGCCGCTGTATCGGATCGATATCCGGCTCGAGGACCAGATCAACGGCCTCGGCGTGCGTCGCGACGACAGCGTCTCGCGCGAACGTCGGATCCTGCGCGCGCGCTATCAGCTCGTCCGGATCGGCGACGGTACCGTCCTGCTCGACGCGACGGCGGGATCGGACGCGGGCATCGATGTCGTCCGGTCCGAATATGCGACGATCGCAGCCGAGAATACCGCGCTGGAACGTCTGTCGGGCATCGTCGCGGATCAGATCGTCGCGAGGATCGCGCTCTATGTGCAGCGGACCCCGCCGGCCCCCACGCCGGCCCCGTGAAGGCCAGCGCCAACCAGATCCGCGCGGCATTGGCCAGGCCCGGCCCCGATATCCGTCTCTATCTTCTCCACGGCCCTGACGAGGCCGGCGCAAGCGACCTCGCCCGCACGCTCGCCAAGGCGATGGGCCCCGATGCGGAGCGCGTCGATCTGGACGGCGCACAGCTCAAATCGGATCCCTCGCGGCTCGCCGACGAGGCGGCCGCCCTGTCGCTCTTCGCCACCGCGCGTCACGTCCGCGTCGCGTCGGCGGGCGAGGAGAGCCTCGATGCGTTCACCACGCTGTTGAACGCCGATCGCGCGGGCAACCCGGTCGTTGCGATCGCGCCCAGCGTCAAGACAAGTGCGAAGATCGTCAAGCTCGCGCTCGAATCGCCGCGTGCGATGGCGTTCGCCTGCTACGCGCCTACGGCCGCCGATGCAGAGCGGCTCGCCAGCACGATGGCGGGCGAGCAGGGCCTGCGCCCTGCCCCCGGCGTCGCGCGCCGCCTCGTCGAAACCACCGGTGGCGACCGTGCGGTCATCGCGCGCGAGATCGACAAGCTCGCGCTGTATCTCGACGCGAGCCCCGAACGACCGCATGATCTCGACCACGCTGTGCTCGATGCGATCGGCGCAGACCTCGGCGAGGCGGAGATGGGTCAGGCGATCGACGCGGCGATCGAGGGGCGTGTCGCCGATCTCGGGACCGAACTCGCGCGGCTGGAAGAAGCCGGTACCTCGCCGATCCCGTGGCTGCGGCAGCTCGTCCGCAGGCTGATCGCGCTTGCCGAGATGCGCGGCGAGATCGATCGCGGCGAAGCGGTCGATACGGTGATGAAGCGCCACCGCGTCTTCTTCCGCGACGAGGCAGAGACCGCCAAGTCGCTCCGCCGCTGGTCGCCAGTGATGCTCGCTACGGCCATCGCCCGAGTCCGCACCGCCGAACGCGCGATCATGGCCCCGGGCAATCCCGGCGGGGTCGTCGCGGATGCCGCCATCGTCGCCCTTGCCCAGGCGATCGCGCGCAGAAACTGAAGCGGGTAAATGCCTTCCCCGTCAGGCGGACTTACCGGAGGAGAGGACGCTAACCGCTCCGCCCCGGACGTTCAGATCGCCCCGCCCGTCAGCCGCTGGCACACCATGTCGAGCTGATCGAGCGTCGAATAACTCAGCGTCAGCGTGCCGCCGGTCTCACTATGCGCAACGCGCACTTGAAGCCCCAGCAGATCGGCCAGCTGCCGCTCCAGAGCCGCGATATCCGCGTCGGGGATCCGTGCCTCGTTCACCGTAGTCGCCGCAGCTCCGCCCGACCGAGTCCGGCCCGGCTTGGCATCACGCGCCAGCTTTTCGGTCTCGCGCACCGATAGGCCGCGGGCGATCACCTGGTCCGCCAGTGTCTCGACATCGGGCGAACCAAGCAGCGCGCGCGCATGGCCCATCGACAGCGATCCTTCGACCACCTGCGACTGAACCTGTGCAGGCAGTTCGAGCAGCCGCAACAAATTGGCGACATGGCTGCGCGACTTATGGACGATCTTGGCCAGCACCTCCTGTGTATGGCCATATTCGCCCGCCAGCCGCTGATAGGCCTGTGCCTCCTCGATCGCGTTGAGATCCTCGCGCTGGATGTTCTCGATCAGCGCAATTTCGAGCGTCTCGGCGTCGTCGAAGTCGCGGACGACCACCGGGACCTCATGCAGCCGCGCCCGTTGCGCCGCGCGCCAACGGCGCTCGCCCGCGACGATCTGATAATCATGGCCGTGCGGCCGAACGATGATCGGCTGGATCAAGCCGCGTGCAGCGATCGAGGCGGCAAGTTCGCTCAGCATCGCTTCGTCGAAATGTCGGCGGGGCTGGTCCGGATGCGGCGACAGCGAACTGACCGGCAGCATGCGCACGCCGCTATTGATCGGCGCATCACCGCTCGCGCTGACCGGCGCCTCGCGGGCCATCTCGCCGAGCAGCGCGTTCAGCCCGCGGCCAAGTCCCGGCCGGCCGCGCTTGGTACCTTCACTCATGCCAATACCCTCACGCGGCTGCTCGTGCCGATACCGGAAGCCGGCCGATCATCTCGCGGGCGAGCGCGATATACGCCTGCGATCCGCTGCAGCGATGGTCGTAGATCAGCGCCGGAAGTCCGTGACTGGGTGCTTCCGACAGCCGTACGTTACGCGGGATGACCGTTTCGAACACGACCTTGCCCAGCACCGCGCGGACATCCGCCGAGACCTGATCGGTCAGCCGGTTGCGGCGATCATACATTGTCAGTGCAACGCCCAGGATCGACAGGCCGGGGTTGAACCGCTGACGGATACGTTCGACCGTGCTGAGCAACTGCGACAGGCCCTCGAGCGCGAAGAATTCGCACTGGAGCGGCACGAGCAGCGCATCCGCTGCAACCATCGCATTGATCGTAAGCAGCCCGAGCGACGGCGGACAATCGATCAGCGCGATATCCCAATGCCCTGTCGAGTCCTGCATCGCACGATCGAGCCGATGCGTCCGCGCATCGAATTCTACGAGCTCGATCTCCGCCCCCGACAGATCGACCGTCGCGGGGATCACGTCGAGCCGGGGCACGCGGCTGTGCACCACGGCCTGATCGATCGTCGCTTCGCCGATGAGGACGTCATAGCTCGATTTGACGCGTTGCGCATGGCCGATGCCAAGGCCGGTCGAGGCGTTGCCCTGCGGGTCGATATCGACCAGCAGCACCCGCATTCCCGTCGCCGCCAATGCGGTCGCGAGATTGATGGCACTGGTGGTCTTGCCCACCCCACCCTTCTGATTGGCGACCGCGATGGTGATCATCGCGCGCGGACTCGATCCAGAACCACGATAGACGACTCCGGGTTCGTGACGCTTTGTTCCACGTGGAACATAAAGTGCCAAGGCTTCTGAAGCGCGGTGATCTCTGCCTCATCGAGACGCCCCCGAGGCAATAGCCACCGCGTCTCTGTTGTGGCGCAGTGCGCCGCGCCACGCAAAAGGTTTTCGAGCGAGGCGACCGCGCGCGCCGAAATGATCCGCGCCGTTGAAGTGACGGACTCGACCTTGGTCAGATGCACCCGGACCTGCTCGCCAAGCCCCAGCCGGGCAACGCAGAGCTGGAGAAAGTCCGCGCGACGCCGGCGTGGTTCGACGAGATCGACCGGCCCGTCGCGCACCAGCGCGACGACCATGCCGGGAAATCCACCACCGGTTCCGATGTCGAGCCAGCGCATCGCATCTGTCGCCGGGCCCGCGAGTGCAACCAGCTGAAGCGAGTCGACGACATGCCGCTCCCAGATCGTCGGGATCGTCGAAGGTGCGATCAGATTCTGATGCGCGGCTTCCTCGACGACCATCGCGACGAACGCCGCGACCCGTTCGGTCGCGACGGGTCCAAACCGCTCGAGAACCCAGGTCCGTGCTTCGTCTTCGGTCATGCCGGCACTCGTTTCGTATGGAGAAGCACTGCAGACAGCGCCGCGGGCGTGATGCCCCGGATGCGTGCCGCAGCAGCCAGGGACAGCGGTCGTGCCGCACTCAATCGGTCGATCATCTCGTTCGACAGACCCGGAACTCGATCATAGGCAAGATCCTGAGGTAACAGGATCGCCTCGTCCGCGCGCAACCGCGCGACCTCCTGCGCCTGTCGTTCGATATAGGGAGCGTAGCGCGCATCCTCGACGACCTCGTCGACCACCGCCGCCGGGATTCCGATCGCTGCATCCGGCGCGACATGCGCAAGCTTCACGCCCTCGAAGCGCAACCAGTCGAACGCCGTCCGCCGCGCGCCATCACGCCCCACCGCAACGCCCTGATCCGCGATCTCCGTCGCAGTGCGTTCGCCGTGCAGTGCAGATCGGAACCGGACCCGGTCCTCGCCACGCGCGCGCTGATGGGCGAGCCGCACGGTGCCGAGGCATCCCGCCGCCTCCGCGATTCCGCCAAGCCGTGTCTCGGCATTGTCCGCGCGGAGCGACAGCCGGAACTCGGCACGCGCGGTCAGCATCCGGTACGGCTCGGTAACGCCCTGCAGGACAAGGTCGTCGATCATCACGCCGATATAGCTCGACGCGCGGTCGAGGATCACCGGTGGCAGATCACAGGCATGCGCCGCGGCGTTCAGGCCAGCAACCAGCCCCTGCCCGGCCGCCTCTTCATAGCCCGTTGTCCCGTTAAGCTGGCCGGCACAGAACACGCCGTCGATCGCGGAAAGCGCCAATCGCGGATCGAGCGCGCGCGGATCGATATAATCATATTCGACGGCATAGCCCGGCATCCTCATCTCGACACGCTCGAGCCCGGGAATGCTCGCGAGCATCGCTGCCTGAACCTCGACTGGCAAGGACGTCGACAGACCATTGGGATAGATCGTTGCGTCGTCGAGCCCCTCGGGTTCAAGGAACAGCTGATGGCCGTCGCGGTCGCCGAAGCGGGAAACCTTGTCCTCGATCGATGGACAATAGCGCGGCCCCGCCGCTTCGATCGCGCCGGTGAACAGCGGCGATCGGTGGAACGCGGCGCGGATGATCGCATGCGTCTCGTCCGTCGTCCGCGTGATCGCACAGGCGATCTGCGGCAGGATACGGGCGGTCGTCATCGGCGACATCGTCCATGGCTCGGGATCGGAGGGCTGCTCGGCAAGCGCCCCCCAGTTGATCGTCCGACCGTCGAGCCGTGGTGGAGTTCCCGTCTTCAGCCGCGCCATGGGCAGCGCGCGCGCGCGGAGCTGGTCCGCCAGCGGCTTCGCCGCGCGCTCGCCGATCCGGCCCCCTTCCTCACGGTCATCGCCGCGGAAGATCCGCCCGCCCAGAAACGTTCCGGTCGCCAGGACCACCGCACGGGCCGCGACCACGGCGCCGTCGGCGAGCACGACACCCGCGACGCGATCACCGTCCAGATGCAGCGCGCTGACCTCGCCAGCGATGATCGACAAGTTTGGCGTCGCCGCCAGCTGTGTCTGGATCGCCGCCGCATAGAGCCTGCGGTCCGCCTGGATCCTCGGCCCTTGGACCGCGGACCCCTTGCTGCGATTGAGCATCCGGTGATGGATCGCTGCGGCATCAGCAGCACGACCGATCAGCCCGTCAAAGGCATCGACCTCGCGGACCATATGGCCCTTGCCCAGCCCGCCTATTGCCGGGTTGCATGACATCGCGCCGATCTGCCGCGCGTCGAACGACACCAGCGCGGTACGCGCGCCCCTCCGCGCTGCCGCGGCTGCGGCCTCGGTCCCGGCATGGCCACCGCCAACCACCACTACATCGAACATGCCATCGCCGTAGAGCGACGCAACGATCGCGTCAAAGTTGTTCCACGTGGAACATCATTTGCCGATGCAGAAGCGGCCGAACAGTGCGTCGAGCATCTCGCCGGTCGCGTCGAGACCCAGCACCGCAGCGAGCCCGGTGCGGGCTTCGCGAAGATGCTCCGCAACGATCAACGGGTCGTTGCCCGCCGCACGCAGTGTCACCGCAGCCCGCTCGCAGCGTAGGCGCTGGTCCGCCTTGAGTGCCAGATCGTCGTTGCGCGGAAGCAGAGCGGCTGCGCGATCATGGACGACAGCCCAGAGCCGATCGAGCGATGCCTGGTCGCTTTGTGAGAAGGCAATTATCCGACCGGGTGGGACGCCCCCGTCCCGTCCCGGCAGATCGGCTCGGGCGTGAACCCAGATCGCATCCTCGCGTGGCGGCGCCGTGTCAGCCAGCCACAGCAGCAGGTCCGCCGTCGCCATCGCCGTCTCCGCCCGGGCGACCCCGATCGCCTCGATCGGATCGAGCGTATCGACCAGACCCGCGGTATCGGTCAGGACATAGGCAACTCCGTTGCGCAGGACCGGGACATCGATGCGATCACGCGTCGTCCCCGAGATCGGCGATACGATCGCGGCATCGCGCTCCCCCATCAGATTGAGCAAGGTCGATTTGCCGCTGTTGGGGGGCCCGCCGATCACAACGCGAAGGCCGTCTTTCAGTCGTTCGACCGGGGGGCTCGCGACCACCATCTCGATCTCAGCCGCCAGCGCTGCGATATCAGCGCACACGGCGTCGAAGGCCGCCGCATCGCTGGTCACGTCATCCTCGTCGGCAAAGTCGAGCATCGCCTCGATCCGTGCGGACAGCATCGCGACCGCGTCCATCCAGCCGCGCACCGCCTGGCTCACGCGCCCCTCGGTCGCGGTGATCGCGGCAACACGCTGTGCCTCGGTTTCGGCCGCGAGAAGATCCGCGAGCCCTTCGGCCTGGGTCAGGTCGATCCGTCCATTACCGAGCGCGCGGCGGGTGAATTCGCCCGGCTCGGCCAGCCGTAACCCGGTCATAGCCGCGAGCGTGCGTTCGACCGCAGCGATGACCGCCCGCCCCCCGTGGCAGTGGAGCTCGACCAGATCCTCGCCCGTCGCAGTGGTCGGGCCCGGAAAGACGATCAGCAATGCGCGATCGAGCATCGTCCCGCTGGCATCACGCAGAGCACGCAAACTGGCATGCCGCGCGGCAGGGAGCGGCCCGGCGAGCGCGACCGCCGCCGCAAACGCCTCAGACCCCGATATCCGCACCACTGCGATCGCCGCGGGCGGGCGCCCGCTCGACACTGCAAAGATCGTCGTCATTCTGTTACTCAACCGCCAGTCTTGCCCGTCTGTGTCGCGCCGTCGAACATCCGTTTCCAGAACGCCATCCCCGCCTCACCCATCGGCTGCCACCCGCGCATCATTGTCTCGATCATCTCGGGCTGCATCGCCCCGTCGCCGAGCCCGGGCATCGCCTCGATCATCATCGCGACATAGCGGTCATGAATCGGCGTCAGGTCGGGCAGCCCGACCGCGCGGCGGGCCTCTTCGGGCGTGCATTCGATTTCGATGTTCATCTTCATGGACGGCCCTTTCGGTGGCGCTTGAGCCGCACGGCGGGGCACGGCATAGCGTGGCAATGTATGCGCGGGATGCCGCCTCGATCGCAACGCCTATCGGGCTGATCCGCGTGACCGGCAGCACCGGCCGGATCGACGCGATCGCGATCGACCGGGACGGTATCGTCGAGGCGACCATGAACCCGGTGATCCGCGAAGCGCTCCGCCAGCTCAATGCGTATTTCGCCGGCCGTCTCACCGTCTTCGACCTTCCGCTCGCACCATCGCTGACGCCCCGCGGCGACGCGCTGCGCCAGGCGATCGTTGCGGTCCCTTACGGCCGGACCGCCAGTTATGGCGATCTAGCACAGGCGATCGGGTCGAGCCCGCGTGCGATCGGCCAGGCCTGTGCGCGCAATCCGTTTCCGATCGTCGTCCCCTGCCACCGAATTCTCGGAGCCGGGGGCGGGCTTGGTGCGTATTCCGCAGGCCAAGGCCCGATCACAAAATCCCGGCTGCTCGATCTCGAACGGCCGCAAGGAGGATTGCTATGACCAATACCACCACCATCCCGACGCTCGCGGGCGACGGCAGCTTCACCGCCTATCGCGCGGTCCCCGCCGGCACGCCCAAGGCCGCGATCGTCGTGATCCAGGAGATCTTCGGCGTGAATGCCGGCATCCGCCGCAAGTGTGACACGCTCGCCGAGGCCGGCTATCTCGCGATCGCCCCGGACCTGTTCTGGCGGCTGGAGCCGGGCATCGAGCTCGACCCGGACGTGAAGCCCGAATTCGATCGCGCGCTCGAACTCATGGGCCAGTTCGGCCAGGACAAGGGTATCGCCGATATCGAGGCGACGATCCGCGCCGCGCGCAGCGAACTTGGTGACGGCGCCAAGGTCGGCGCGGTCGGCTATTGCCTCGGTGGCCGCCTCGCCTTCATGACCGCGGCGCGCACCGACATCGATGCGAGCGTCGGCTATTACGGCGTCGGGATCGACGGGCTGCTTGGCGAGAAGCACGCGATCGCAAACCCCGTGCTGCTCCACGTCCCCGAAGAGGATCATTTTGTCGACAAGGACGCGCAGGCGGCAATGCACGCCGGGCTCGACGATCATCCCAAGGTCACGATCTACGATTATGCGGGCGAGGATCACGGCTTCGCGACCGAGTTCGGCGAGCGCCGGTCGGATGCGTCGGCCAAGCTGGCGGACGAACGCACCGCGGCCTTCTTTGCCGAACATTTGGGCTGAGGGCTGAAAGGCACCCCTCCCCCCTCGTCATTCCCGCAAAGGCGGGAATCCATACTGGCAGGCGGTGGTGCAAGATCGCCGACCTTTGAGGATATGGATCCCACCTGCGCGAGGATGACAGTGGGGGGTCGTGTTCGAGCACACTATGCGCGGCATGACAAACGAACAAACGCCACAAAAAAGGCCTCGCCGGACGATCCCGGCGAGGCCTTTTCCTTATCCGGACACTGCCTCGATCAGCCGAGCAGCGACACGATCCCGAGCGTTTCGCCGGTACCGGTCCAGCCCTCGTAGATCATCTTCACCGCGACCACGAGGATCACCGCCAGGCCGATATAGGCGATCCAGCGATAGCGGTTGATGATCCGAGCGATGAAGTTTGCCGCCAGCCCCATCATCGCGACCGACAGCAACAGGCCGATCACGAGGATCCCCGGATGCTCGCGCGCCGCGCCCGCGACCGCGAGCACGTTGTCGAGGCTCATCGACACGTCGGCGACCGCGACCGCCCAGGCGGCGCTGGCAAAGCCCTTGGACGACTTGATCCCCGAGCGTTCGTCACCCTCGATTTCCTCGGAGCCGGCGTTCTCCGCACCCTCGCGGATTTCACGCCAGAATTTCCAGCTGACCCAGAGCAGCAGCAGGCCGCCCGCGAAGATCAGCCCGACGATCCCCATCAGCCACGTCACGATCAGCGCGAAGAAAATGCGCAGGACGAGCGCGGCGCCGATGCCGATCAGGATGACCTTCTTGCGCTGGTCAGCAGGAAGCCCCGCTGCGAGCGCGCCGACGACGATCGCATTGTCGCCGGCAAGGACGAGGTCGATCATCAGGACCGATCCGAACGCGGCCAGCGCCTTCGGGTCGCCGAGATTGGAGAAGTCGGCGACGATGTGCTGCCAGATTTCCAGCGGTGAACCGGGTCCGGTTACTCCCGATGCGGCGGTGGCCAGCATGGCGATGATACTCAAGATGTCAGCTCCCGGTGACGGGCCACCACCGACGTGCGGAGATGGCGGATTTCAATGGGTTTCATAGCAAAGCGGCACACGAAAGCCATTGCTCTCGCGTGCCGCATTTTGGGTCGGTCTTCTTGGCCGGACATGGGCGAAGCCCATGTCGTCGGTCGGGACGCTGCCCCGCCGGCCGAACCGGTGCGAGTCCTGCGCCAGCTTGGCGCAGGCCGCCCTCGGTTATTGATTCATGCTGTCGAAGAAATTCTCGTTGGTCTTCGAGTCCTTCATTTTGTCGAGCAGGAACTCCATCGCGTCGATCGTGCCCATCTGCATAAGGATACGACGCAGCACCCACATCTTGGAGAGCTTGGCCTTGTCGACCAGCAGCTCTTCCTTGCGGGTACCCGACTTGCCGACGTCGAGCGCCGGGAAGATGCGCTTGTCCGCGACCTTGCGATCGAGCACGATTTCCGAGTTGCCGGTGCCCTTGAACTCCTCGAAGATCACCTCGTCCATGCGGCTGCCCGTGTCGATCAGCGCGGTGGCGATGATCGAGAGCGAGCCGCCCTCTTCGATGTTGCGCGCGGCACCGAAGAAGCGCTTCGGGCGCTGCAGCGCGTTCGCATCGACACCACCGGTCAGTACCTTGCCCGACGACGGCACGACGGTGTTGTAGGCACGACCCAGACGCGTGATCGAATCGAGCAGGATCACCACGTCCTTCTTGTGCTCGACCAGGCGCTTGGCCTTTTCGATTACCATCTCGGCGACCTGCACGTGGCGCTGCGCGGGTTCGTCGAACGTCGAGCTGACGACCTCGCCCTTCACGCTGCGCTGCATGTCGGTGACTTCCTCGGGGCGCTCGTCGATCAGCAGGACGATCAGGAACACCTCGGGGTGATTATCGGTGATCGCCTTGGCCATGTTCTGCAACATGACCGTCTTGCCGACGCGCGGCGGGGCGACGATCAGCGTGCGCTGGCCCTTGCCCTGCGGCGACACGATGTCGATCACCCGCGCCGACTTGTCCTTGACGGTCGGGTCGGCGGGATCGAGCGTCAGCTTGCTCTCGGGGTAGAGCGGCGTGAGATTGTCGAAATTGACACGGTGGCGCACGACGTCGGGGTCATCGAAATTGACAGCCGTGAGCTTCACCAGCGAGAAATAGCGTTCGCCATCCTTCGGCCCACGGATCTCGCCCTCGACCGTGTCACCGGTACGCAGGCCGAACTTCCGCACCTGGTTCGGCGAAATGTAGATGTCGTCGGGCCCTGCGAGATAGTTCGATTCCGGCGAGCGCAGGAAGCCGAAACCATCGGGCAGCACTTCGATCGTGCCGAGCCCCATGATCTGGTCGCCATTGTCCGCCTGCACCTTCAGGATCGCGAACAACAGGTCCTGCTTGCGCAGCGTCGAGGCGCTCTCGACTCCCAGTTCCTCGGCCAGCTGGACCAGCTCGGCGGGCTTCTTCTTCTTCAGATCTTTGAGATGCATGGGGATTTCCGGATAGCGATCAACGGGAACAGGTTCGGTCTGCGGGTGCGCTAGAAAGCGGAACTGGGCGAGCCGAACAGGCAGGACCACACGACCGGGCAGGACGCCAGGAGGCCGTGCTGGGAATCGAGGTAGAATTGGGGGGGCGGTTAGTCAAGCGGGACCGCGTCCCCACTCCGTCGTCATTCCCGCGTCGGCGGGAACCCATATTGGCGAACCTGGCGGCACTATCGCCGACGTCAGAGGCTCTGGGTCCCCGCCTCCGCGGGGATGACGAGAGTTGGTGCGACGCGCTTAGAACGGCTTGACGATCACCAGCACGACAATGAGCGTCACCGCCAGCGCAGGGATCTCATTGAGCATCCGCAACTGCTTGCCCGTCAGCGTCGGCTTCCCCGCCGCGAGCTTCTTCGCATAGCCGACCGTCCAGCCATGATAGCCCGTCAGCAGGAACACCAGCAGCAGCTTGAGATGCAGCCACCCCAGCCCCGGCGCGCCGTCCGCTAGCCCGAGATTCAGCGCAAGTGCGAGCCCCAGCACCCAGACGACGATCATCGCCGGGGTCAGGATGATCTTGCGGATCTTGCCCTCGCGCTCGATCCAGCTGGCCGCCTCGGCTGCATTGCCCGCGGCCAGCGCCTCCTGATGATAGACGAGATAGCGCGGTAGCATGAACAGCCCCGCCATCCAGAAGATCACGAAGATCAGATGCGCAGCCTTCACCCAGTCATAGGCCGCCCCGAGAAAACCGCTCATGTCGTGCTCCTGACGCGGGCGATCAGTTGCTCGACATGCGCGATCGGCGTGTCGGGCAGGATACCGTGACCCAGATTGAAGACGTGCGGACGATCACCGAACGCCCCGAGAATCCGGTCGATCGCCGCATCGAGATCCGCACCGCCCGCGATCAGCGCGAGCGGATCGAGATTGCCCTGCACCGGCAGGTCGGCAGGCAGCGACGCGTGAGCCCAGACCGGATCGACCGTCTCGTCAAGCCCGATCGCATCGGCACCCGTCTCGCGCGCATAGGCGGGAAGCTTGCCCCCTGCCCCCTTCGGAAAGCCGATCACCGGCACGCCGGGGCAGCGCGCATGGAGTTCGTCGATGATCCGCGCGGTTGGCGCGATCACCCAGCGTTCGAACTGCGCGGGCGATAGCGATCCCGACCAGCTGTCGAACAGCTGAACCGCATCCACCCCCGCCTCGATCTGGCGGACGAGATACTCGACGGTGTTGTCGGCGATCGCATCGATGATCGCGCCGAAGGCTGCCGGATCGCGATAGGCGAAACGCCGCGTCTCGCCCTGATCCTTGCTGCCCTTGCCTGCCACCATATAGGTCGCAACCGTCCAGGGAGACCCCGCAAAGCCCAGGAACGTCGTCTCGGGCGGCAAGGCCTCGGCGACCCGTGCGACGGTCTCGTAGACCGGCTCCAGCCGCTCCGGCACCGACTGCAGGCGATCGAGCGCATGATCGACCAGCGCGGGTTCGAGCCGCGGCCCCTCGCCCACCCCGAAGCTCAGATCCTGCCCCAGCGCCCAGGGAATCATCAGGATGTCCGAGAACAGGATCGAGCCGTCGAAGCCGAACCGGCGGATCGGCTGCAGCGTCACCTCGGCGGCGGCCTCGGGATCGGTCGCGAGCGCGAGGAACCCGCCCTTTTCCGCTCTGAGCGCGCGATATTCGGGAAGATAGCGCCCGGCCTGGCGCATCAGCCACAGCGGCGGGGTCGCCTGACGGTCGCCGTGCAACGTCGCCAGAAGCGGCTTGAAGGTCGGCACATTGGGGGTCGGATCGGTCAGCGGAGCACCCTTCTTCTACTATAAGAAGATTCAAGAAAGAGGTTGTTGCAGTGGTTGGGCGGTTGATCACGGGACTTATGCGGTGATCCCGGAAATGCCAACAGCTTGACCTCTGCACACCCGTACAAACGCGCTGATTCGATTCAACCGTTCCCGCAACCCACAGCCTGTGGATAACTTTTCGGCCTGTGCGCGGCCCTGTGGACAAAAGGTGACTTATCCACAGCAACCGGCCCGCTTGGCGGGAGGCATGAGTTACGCTAGCCCTTATCCGCATGTTATCCACAGATTCATCCCGATGCCCCCCCGCGGCAGGGCTACGCGACCTATGATACGGCTCCATCTTCACCTGCTGTCGGACTCGACGGGCGAGACGCTGGAGAACATCGCCAAGGCGGCGCTCGCGCAATATGACGATGTCGAGACCGTCCGCCATTTCTGGCCGATGGTTCGTACCGAGGCGCATCTCGAGCGCATCCTTCAGGAGGTCGCACAGAATCCCGGGCTCGTGATCTTCACCCTGGTGAACCCCGCGACGCGGCGGATCCTCGAACAACGCTGCCTTGCGCTTGGTCTCCCCGCGGTCGCGCCACTCGATCCGGTCAACGATGCGCTGTCGGGACTGCTGGGTCAGCAGGCCAAGGCGCGGCCGGGTCGCCAGCACGTCCTCGACGCCGCCTATTTCGCGCGCGTCGACGCGATCCAGTGGACGATCGCGCATGACGACGGGATCGCGTGGGAAGAATGGGAGGAGGCCGACATCGTCCTCGCCGGCGTCTCGCGCTCGTCGAAAACGCCCACCTCGATCTACCTCGCCAATCGCGGCTACAAGACTGCCAATATCCCGATCGTCGTCGAAAGCCCGCCGCCGAAGATCCTCTACACCTTGCGGAAGCCGCTGATCGTCGGGCTGACGACGAGCGCTGACCGGCTGATCCAGGTGCGCCGCAACCGTCTGCTGTCACTGCATCAGGCACCCGACACCTCCTATGTCGAGGAAGAGGCCGTGATGCGCGAACTCGCCTTTGCGCGGCGGATGTTTGCGGACAATGGCTGGCCAGTGATCGACGTGACACGGCGGTCGATCGAGGAAACCGCGGCGGCGATCATCGCGCTGTGCAACCAGCGCCGGCCCGAGGCATGAGCCTGCTGATCCTCGCCTCGCAGAGCGCGTCGCGTCGTGCCATGCTCACCGCGGCGGGCGTCGCGTTCGATGCGACCTTTGCAGGTGTCGACGAGCATGCGGCCAAGGCGGCCCTGGTCGCGCTGTCACCGCGCGATCTTGCCGACGCGCTTGCCGAACTCAAGGCGACGAAGGTCTCGACGCGGATGCCGGGACATCTCGTCCTTGGCAGCGACTCGCTCGTCGCGCTGGAGGACGGCACGATCCTCGACAAACCGGTCGATCGCGATGACGCGGCCGCGCACCTGCGACGGATGTCGGGCACGCATCATGACCTGTGGAGCGCGGCGGTCATCGCGGAGAATGGCCGACCGGTGTGGCGCCATGTCGAGCGCGCGCGGATGCATGTCCGGCCGCTGTCCGACGCGTTTATCGAAACCTATCTCGAAGCCGAGTGGCCGGCGATCGCGGGGTGCGTCGGCTGTTACCGGATCGAGGGTCTAGGCGCGCAGCTCTTCACGAAGATCGACGGCAGCCAGTTCACCGTGCTCGGCATGCCGCTGCTCAACGTGCTCGATTTCCTCCGGACCCGCGGTGCACTGCCCGCCTAGCGCGTGTGCCTCTGACGGCGATCGGCGTTCGTCTGGCAATCCCGGTGGTATCGATTACACGCCATCGATGCGGTGGCGGCGTCGAACGCGAGCCAGCCCGGGATCTTATGGAGCTCTGAATGACCCCTCGCCCCTATGCCGAAGTGATCGGCGATCCGATCGCCCAATCGAAATCGCCACTGATCCACGGCTTCTGGCTCGACGCGCTCGGGATCGACGCCGAGTACCGGCACAAGCACGTCACCGTGGCAGAGCTTCCAGCCTATTTTGCCGCGCGAAAGAGCGATCCCGCCTGGCGGGGCTGCAATATCACCATGCCGCACAAGCTGGCGGCGCTCGATCATGTCTCGGATCCCGGCGACGTCCGGGGTTCGATCGGCGCGATCAATACCGTCTTCCGCAACTCCACCGGCGACTGCATCGGTACGAATACCGATGCTGCGGGGTTCTGGGCGCCGATCGATGATCTCGATATCGCCGGCCAGCCCGTCACCGTGATCGGTGCGGGCGGCGCAGCGCGCGCGATCCTGTTTGCGCTGTCGCGTATGGGCGTCGGTCCGGTGACGATCCTCAACCGCAATCCCCTCAAGGCGGCGGCGTTGCTGTCGACATTCGGGCTCAAGGGACAGGCGTTGCCGATCGGTCCGGCGGTCCCGCCGTCGCGGCTGCTGGTCAATGCGAGCATCCTCGGCATGGCCGGTCAGCCGCCCCTCGACCTCGATCTCGGCGCGCTCGATCCCGACTCGCTCGTCTATGACATCGTCTATTCGCCGCTCGAGACCGGACTGCTCAAGGCCGCCCGCGCGCGCGATCTCGAAACCGTCGACGGGCTCGAAATGCTCATCGGCCAGGCGGCGGTCGCGTTCGAGATTTTGTTCCACGTGGAACCTCCGCGGGACCGCGACGAGGCCTTGCGCGCGCTGCTCACCGCATGATCGTCGGGCTTACCGGATCGATCGGCATGGGCAAATCCGCGGTCGCCGCGATGTTCGCGGAGGAAGGCGTCCCCGTCTTCGACGCCGATGCGACGGTCCACAAGCTGCAGAGTATCGGCGGCCGACTCGTCGACCCGATCGGCGCCGCGTTTCCCGGCACTGTCCATGACGGTGCCGTCGACCGCGCAAGATTGGGCGCGGCGGTGTTCGGCGACGACGCCGCGATCCGCCGTCTCGAGGCGATCGTGCATCCCGCGGTCGGTGAGGAGCGTCAGGCGTTTCTCGATTCTCATGCCGGCGCACTGGTCGTGTTCGACGTGCCGCTGTTGTTCGAAACCGGCGGTGACGCGCGCGTCGACTGCATCGTCGTCGTGACCGCCGCCGCCGATGTCCAGCGGGCCCGCGTTCTCGCCCGCCCCGGCATGACCGCCGAGCGATTTGCCGCGATCCTCGCCCGCCAGACACCCGATTCCGAGAAACGCGCGCGTGCCGATCATGTCATTCGCACCGACACGAGTTTCGACGAAACTCGCGCGCAGGTTCGTGCGGTGATCGCTTGCGTGACGGGACGTGAGCGCCGATAACAGCCGGATGCGTGAGATCGTCTTCGATACCGAAACCACCGGCCTCAGCTTTTCCGGTGGCGATCGCATGGTCGAGATCGGCTGTGTCGAGATGGTCAACCGGGTCGAGACCGGGCGCACCTTCCACGCTTATTACCATCCCGAACGGGACATGCCGGTCGAGGCGTTCAACGTCCACGGACTGAGCCAGGCGTTTCTCGCCGACAAGCCGCGGTTCGGCGACGGCGTAGCGGACCTGCTCGATTTCGTCGGCGATGCGCCGATGATCGCGCATAATGCGAGCTTCGATTTCTCGTTTCTCAACGGCGAACTCGTCAAATGCGGTCGGCCGATCATTCACCTGAACCGGATGATCGATACGCTGCAGATCGCCCGCAGCCGTCATCCGGGCGCGAAGCATTCGCTTGATGCGCTGTGTTCGCGGTTCGGGATCGATAGGAGTCACCGCGTTCTCCACGGCGCGCTGCTCGACGCGCAGCTTCTGGCGCAGGTCTATGTCGAGCTGTTGGGTGGTCGCCAGATCGGTCTCGGCCTGCTCAGCGAGCGAACCGTCACCGCTGCGACTCCGGTCGTCGCACCGGCGCCTCGTGTCGTTCGGCAACCGCGCGTTTTCACGGTCAGCGAGGGAGACCTTGCGGCCCATGCCGCGTTTATGAAGGGGATCAAGGATCCGATTTGGGGGGCCGTGGCGTCCGGATGACGCCGGGCGGACGGAGCCAATAGGACCGTCCGATGAGAAGGAGACGATAATGGATATCCGGATTTCTGGTCATCAGGTCGCCACTGGCGATGCGCTCAACAGCCATGTGGAAGACCGACTCCAGGGTATCGCCGACAAGTATTTCTCGCGCGCCATTTCCGCCGAGGTCACGTTCGGCAAGGGGCCGCATGATGCCGGCTTCAAATGCGATATCGTCGCGCATGTCATGAAGGGGCTGGTGCTCAAGGGCCATGCCGATGCCTATGACGCCCGTGCCGCGTTCGACAGCGCCGCGGCCAAGATCGAAACCCAGCTTCGCCGCTATATGCGCCGCCTGAAGGATCGCCATGCCGGTGAAGCCGTGGCGATCGCGGAAAGCAACGGCTATGACAATGCAAGCTATACGCTGTTTCAGGAGCAGGTCACCGAGGACGATGCCCCCGATGCGCCCCTGATCATTGCCGAGACGCGCGTCGACATCCCCGAGGCCAGCGTATCCGACGCGGTGATGATGCTCGATCTTCGCAATACAGCCGCATTATTGTTCATGAATGCGGGTACTGGCGCGCATAACATGGTCTATCGCCGCGGTGACGGCACGATCGGCTGGGTCGAACCGCAACGTTCGGCATCCGCCGCACCCTAATAGAGCGCGCAAGCCGCAACAGCTGTTGTGACGCTGCGCTTTACGCCCCCGTGCAAACCGTTAAGGCGGGGCGTGCGGGGGCGCTTTTGAGACATGAACAGCATGAATGACTTCAGTGATATGCTGCGTCCGGACGCGGTCCTGACCGGCATGGTCGCGGCAAACAAAAAGGCCGTGCTTCACCATGTCGCCACGCTTGCTGCCGAGATTGTCGAAGGCGACGCAAAAACTATCGCAGACCGTCTGATTGCCCGCGAAAAGCTGGGTTCGACGGGATTTGGCGGTGGTGTCGCGATTCCCCATGCCAAACTCGACGGACTGACACAGGTCACGGCGGTGTTCGCGCGACTGGCGCAGCCGATCGATTTTCAGGCCGTCGACGATCTGCCTGTCGATCTCGTCTTCATGTTGCTGTCGCCGACCGATGCGGGCGCGGTTCATCTGAAGGCGCTTGCCCGGATATCGCGTCGGCTGCGCGACAAGCTGTTCTTGGACAAGCTGCGCGGTGCGGGTTCGACCGATGCGCTCTATGCGCTGTTCACCGCCGATGCGGTCCGCGATGCCGCCTGAACTGGCCTCCGCCGGCGCCGAGGCACATTTTCGTGCGCTGGAATCGCTCTACGCCTGTGCGCCGATCAACCGCTTCTTCGAATCCACGCTCGAGATTCCGGAGGCCGGTGTTGCGCGGATCCGGTTCACGATCGACGAACGTCATTATCATGCCGGCGGTGCCGCGCACGGGACGAGCTATTTCAAGATGCTCGACGATGCCGCCTTCTATGCCGCCAACAGTCTCGTCACCGATCGCTTTCTCCTGACGACCGCGTTCAACCTGTTGCTGACCCGGCCGTTAAAGGCGGGTCCGGTGATCGCCGAAGGCCGCTGGATCAGCGGGAAACGCCGCGTGTTCGTCGCCGATGCCCGGCTGATCGATGCCGAGGGGGAGGAGGCGGCGCGGGGCACGGGTACGTTCATGCGCTCGCGGATCGCCTTGGCCGGGCTTCCCGGATACCGCGTCTCGCCGCGTCCGCTGCCGTGATGGTCCTGCGATGAGCGACCGTCTTCCCAGCGGCGTCCTCGTCAGTGCGTTGCTCCGTCGGGTCAACGACGCGGGCGGTTTCGGCGCGGTGCTCGCCAAAGGGGACGCACAGGGCGGCGCAATCCTCGTGGTCGCCATCGATCGGGGCGCTCTGCCCCGCCTGCTCGAGCGCGGGATCGGCGCCGATGGGCGAACGGCACTGATCGACTCGACTCCGGCCGAAGATCTCGACGGCTATTGGCGTCGACGGCGGTCGAGCGATCCGGATCTCTGGGTGATCGAGGTGGATGTCGCAGCGGCGGAACGGTTCGCCGCTGAAACGATCCTGGCCGATTGACTCCAAAGTCCCCCCGATAGAGGGGATATTCAACATTGATTGGCGTTGTGCTGGGGCGGGTGCGATCCGGATCAGTTACGCAGTCGGGGGGATGCCTGGACGATCGGCTTGTACGATTGGTTCCGTGGTCCAACCGCATCTGAATAAGTTTGAATGACGATTTTGCAGCGGGCCGCAACGATTGCGGTCATGACCTTCTCCCTCGCCGGCCTGTTCGGCAACAGCGCGCCTAGCCAGGCGACCGGCGTCGATCGCTCGACTGCCAGCCTCACCGCACTCGCAAATCTAAACGCCCTCCCCTCTCAGAATGTTCCGCAGACCGTTCCCGCCGTGACGCCTGTCACCGCCGTCGAGCCCGCTGCACAGACCGCCGTCCAGACGTCGGCCGAAATCGAAGACGAAGAATTCGAAACGCTCGCTCAGGCCGTTGCCGCGCAGGATAGCGCCGCCGCCGACGAAGCGCTCCAGTGCCTTGCCGGCGCCATCTATTTTGAATCCAAGGGCGAGCCGCTCACCGGTCAGCTCGCTGTCGCCGAAGTCATCATCAACCGCGCCAAGTCGGGTCGTTTCCCCGCCGACGTCTGCGACGTCGTTAAGCAGCGCGGCCAGTTCAGCTTTGTCCGCGGCGGTCAGATCCCCGCGATCAACAAGGGCACGTCGTACCGCACCGCCATCGCCGTCGCGAAGGTCGCACTGGCCGATGCGTGGAACAGCCCGGCCGAGAAGGCGCTGTATTTCAACACCGCCGATCGCCGCCCTGCGGGCCGCGTGATCAAGGTCGCTTCGATCGGCAACCACGTCTTCTATCGCTGATCGACAGCCGATCCGGACAGGGTCCGGATCATGATCAGGATCCCACCTGCGTCGCCACGCTATAAACAGTCCGTGAACGCGCTTGCGTCGTTCGCGGATTGTTCTATTTCTGGCGCATGCTCGACACCCCCCCGGACTCCTGCATCGACGAACCCGGATCGCCCTTATGTGCCGCCGATGTGGCACGCGGCGTGATCCGGATGTTGTTGCGCCACGACCTGACCGCGATGGCGGAGGTTCCCCTCGACGGGGGGCGTCGCGCCGATCTGATGGCGATCGATGCCCGCGGGCAGATCGTCGTCGTCGAGATCAAGGTGTCGCGCGCGGATCTGGTGGGGGATGGCAAATGGCCCGAATATCTCGGGCATTGCGATCGCTATTTCTGGGCGGTGCCGGCCGGGTTCGACATGCGGCCGCTGCAGGGGGCAGCGTTTCTGCCCGAACGTACCGGGATCATCGTCGCCGATCGCTATGACGCCGCGATCGTCCGCGAGGCACATACGACCCCCCTGCCCGCGCATGTCCGCAAGCGCTGCACTTTAGCCTTTGCGAGACGCGCCGCACGCCGCCTGATCGCACAGGTCGATCCCGACGCCGCCGGTCTTGCCTTCTGATCCGGCTGGCGGCTGATCCTACCGATACGTGGCAGGATCAGCCGCCCGGCGACGTGATCGTCAGAATTTCGGCCCCGCGACCGCCTTGCGGGTCTTCTTCGGCGCATCGGCCAGCAGCTTGGTCACCACGACGTTGCGACCATCCTGCTTGGCATAATCGCGCGCCGACATGCCGGCGATGATATCGGCCTGATCGGGGTCGGCGTTTTCGTTGAGCAGCACGCGGATCATGGCAACGTCGCGGCGCTGAACGGCGCGGATCAACGGAGTCTCTCCTGCCGAATTGGCAAGATTCGGATTGGCGCCGGCGGCGGTCAGGATCGGGATCATGTCGGTCTGGCCGAGCGTCACCGCGAGGAGCAGCGGCGTGTTGCCCTTACCGTCGCGCAGATTGGCGTCGGCGCCTTTCTGCAGCAGGAACCGCAGATAGGTCTCGTCGGCACGTTTGATGACGATGTGCAACGCGCCCTCGCCTGTCGAGACGTCGCGCGCATTGACGATGCTGCTGCCCGGACGCCCGAGCATTTCGAGGACCTCGTTGTTCTTCGACTCGCGCACCGCGTTCAGGAATTTATAGCCTTCCGACTGGTTCTGCGCATGCGCGGCACGCGGGGCGACCACAGTGGCGACGGGAAGCGCGATCACGGCCCCCATCAACAGGGCGCCCATGGTCTTGGCGCCCGTCGTCAGGGCGGGGCACTGGCGGATATACGACATCGATAGATCCTCGGGACGCGGGTGATGTGCGACGCTTGCGCCGCACGCGCTAACAGATCAAGGCTGGCTGTATCATGACCAATCGACGCCCCGCCCTTCTCGCTGCCCTTGCGCTTGCGGCGTGCAGCCCCTCTGCGCCCGATACGAGCGCGGCGCCCGCGACGCCGCCGCTTGCCGGGGCGCGGATCGGCGGGCCGTTCACGCTCGTCGATCAGGACGGTCAACAGGTCAGCGACCGGCGGTTCGCGGGCAAATACCGGATCATGTATTTCGGCTACACCTTCTGTCCCGATGTCTGTCCGACCGACATGCAGACGATCGGTGGCGCGATGAAACTGCTCGAGGCCAGCGACCCGGCGCTTGCGGCGCGGATCGTGCCGATCTTCGTGACCGTCGATCCGACGCGCGACACCCCTGCGGTCGTCAAGCAGTTCGTCACCGCCTTTCATCCGCGCTTCGTCGGGCTCACCGGCAGTCCCGCGGCGATCGAGACCGTGAAGAAGGAATTCGCGATCTTCTCGGCCAAGGGAGATGCCGCGCCCGGTGGTGGTTACCTCGTAAATCACTCGCGTCAGGCCTATCTGATGGATCCGGACGGCAAGCCTCTCGCGCTGCTGCCACAGGATAAGGGACCACAGGCCTTGGCCGACGACATCAAGCGCTGGGCCCGATGAGCGCCAGATTCTGGGAAGACACGCCGATCGAGAAGCTTGACCGCGGCCAGTGGGAAGCCCTGTGCGACGGTTGCGGCAAATGCTGCATTCACAAGCTCGAGGACGAGGATACCGGCGAGCTCGTCGCGACCAATGTGTCGTGCCGGCTGCTCGACCGGCGCAGCGGGCAGTGTTCGGACTATCGCCACCGCCACGCCTATGTCGCCGAATGCGTGCGCCTCACGACGTCGAACGTCCGCGACATCGACTGGCTGCCCTCGACCTGCGCCTATCGCCTGCGTGCGGCGGGGGAGCAGCTTCCCGAGTGGCATTATCTCGTCTGCGGCGATCGCGAGGCGGTCCACCGCGCCAAACAGTCGGTCCGCGGCTGGACGATCAGCGAGGACGAGGCCGGCGAACTCGAATATCACGTGATCGACCGCGAACTCTGACCCGGTGATCGACGGCCTCGAGATCATCCGGCATCCGCGCGCGCGCCGGGCACGGTTGTCGATCGATCCCGCCAGCGGCCGCGCCCGGCTCGTCCTGCCCAAGCGGGCGGCCTTGAAGCAGGCACTGGCCTGGGCGGAGGAGAAGGCGGACTGGATCGCCGAGCAGCGCGCGCGTCTGCCGCCGCCGCAGCCTTTCGTTCCCGGCGCGGTCGTGATGGTCGCCGATGAGCCGGTGACGATCCACTGGACCCCCGGCAGCCGGCGCACAGTGGTCCGTGAGGGGGCGATCCTGTCGCTGTCCGGTCCCGTCGAGACGATTCCCCGCCGTGTGGAGGCATGGCTCAAGCATACCGCGCTGGGCCTGCTGGACCAGGAAACCGCCGAATATGCCGCCAAGGCGGGGGTGAGCGTCACGCAGGTCGCGATCGGTGATGCCAGGGGCCGCTGGGGCAGCTGCGCGTCGAGCGGGGTGATCCGCTACAGCTGGCGGCTGATCCTCGCCCCCGGCTTCGTACGGCGGGCAACGGTGGCGCACGAGGTCGCCCACCGCGTCCACATGAACCACGCGCCCGCCTTCCACGCGCTCGTCGCCGATCTCTATGGTGAGGATCCGACCCCGGCGCGCGTCTGGCTACGCACGCATGGCGCGGCGCTTCACTGGGTCGGTCGATCGTCCTGAAAGCGATCGCGCGAACTCTCGCGTGACCAGTCCCGCTGGGGCGCGCGCGGCTGCGGCGCGACGGGATCGCGCCGTGGTGCGTCCCGGCCCGTCACGCGGTCAATCCAGTCCTGGTTCAACTGCTGCTGCGGCACCTGCGGGGCCTGGTCGGACGGGTCCGCATCGGGGCGCGGTATCGGCTCGCCCGCCGGGGCATCGCTCGGCATATCCGGAACACCGCCAGGCTCGATCGGATTGCCGTTCTCGTCGACCATCATCTGGCCGTTGTCGGGCTGGCCGAAATAGCTCTCCTCATCGGGTTCGAGCTGCCATTCGGGCAGGGTCACCTGCGTCTCGAACTGCTCGATCGGGCGATTGGCCGTTGCAGGCTTCATGAACGCCGCCCAGGCGCGCGCCGGTGCCGTACCGCCGTGCAGGCCAGAGATCGGCCTGGCATCGTCGCGACCCATCCACACGCCGGTGGTGATGCCGCTGGAGAAGCCGAGAAACCAGCCGTCCTTCGACGCGCTGGTCGTGCCCGTCTTGCCCGCCACCGGGCGGCCGATCTGCGCCGCGCGGCCGGTGCCGGTGTTGACCGCGGTCTGCAACAGGTCGGTCATCTCGGCGGCGACATAGGGGGCGACGAGGACGTGGCTGCGATCGACCTCATGCGTGTAGATCGTCTGGCCGTTCGCGGTCACGCGGGTGATGCCATAGGGGGTCACCGCGACGCCCTTGCTCGCGACGCTGGCAAAGGCACGCGTCATGTCGATCACGCGGACCTCCGACGTGCCAAGCACCATCGAGGGATGCGTGTTGACCGTCGTCGTGATCCCGAATCGCCGCGCCATGTCCGCGACCGTCGTGAAGCCAACCTCCTGCCCCAGCTTGGCCGCGACGGTGTTGAGCGAATAGGCAAAGGCCGTGCGCAGGCTGACGGCGCCGGAATTGCGCCGCGAATCGTTGCGCGGGCTCCATCCGTCGATCGTCACGGGTTCGTCGACGATCGAATCCTCCGGCTTGTGCCCGGCCTCGAGCGCGGCGAGATACACGAACAGCTTGAACGCCGAACCCGGCTGGCGGACCGCCTGCGTCGCGCGGTTGTAGATCGACGAGACATAGTCCTTGCCGCCGACCATCGCCTTGACCGCGCCGTCGCGGTCGAGCGACACCAGCGCGCCTTGCGCACCCGCGGGGGCATTCGCCCGGATCGCGGCATCGGCATCGCGCTGCATCGACAGGTCGAGCGTCGTCCACACCTCGAGCGGCGCCTCGGTCTCGTCGATCAGCGTGTCGAGCTGCGGCAACGCCCAGTCGGTGAAGTAGCGCACGCTGTTCTGCTTCGGCTCGGGCGCCAGTTTGAGCCCCTGCACATCGGCGTCGGCCGCCTCGCCTGCGCTGATGACGCCGGTTTCCGCCATCGTCTTCAGCACGACGCCCGCACGGCCCATCGCTGCCTCGGCATCCGCGGTCGGCGAATAGTTGGACGGTGCCTTGACGAGCCCGGCGATCACCGCCGCTTCGGCCAGCGACAGGCGGTCCGCCCCGTGGCCGAAGAACTTGCGCGACGCGGCGTCGATCCCGTACGCGCCGCCGCCATAATAGACCTTGTTGAGGTAGAGTTCGAGGATCTGGTCCTTGCTGAACTTGCGCTCGAGCGCGAACGCCAGGATCCATTCGCGGAACTTGCGCCCGAACTTCTTCTGGTTGTTCAGGAAGACGTTGCGCGCCAGCTGCTGCGTGATCGTCGACCCGCCCTGGGTCCAGTGTCCGCGATCGAACCGCACCTTGACCGAGCGTGCGATTCCGACCGGATCGACGCCAAGATGCGAGCGAAAGCGCCGATCCTCGACCGCGACCGTCGCGTCGCGCATCACCGCGGGGATCTGGCCATAGGGCAGCCATTCGCCGAAACTCGGCCCCATCGACACGATCACGCTGCCATCGGCGGCATGCACCCGGATCATCTGGCCGTTGGGCGAGGATTTGAGGCTTTCGAAGCTCGGCAGCTGCGCGCGGGCGATGTAGATCGCGATCACCAGCGCGCCGAGCGCGAGGATGGCAATACCGGCAAGAACCTTCAGGAGGAGGACAAACCGGCGGCGCCATGAGGAGCGAGGCCGAGAGGGGCGGGAAGCGGGACGCGCGCGAGCCATGAAGGGTCGACGAAATACGCCTTAACCGCGGCGCCGACAAGCGGTTCGCGTGTAAGCCCGCGGCACGCGCACTCCGCCCGGCGTTTCGTCGACAGTATTCATCGCCGCGCTACGGCCCGTCACGCGCCGATTCGCGTCGCCTGCGCGAGCATCCGGATCAGTACGGGATGCGCGAAGGGGATCAGGTGGGCGGCACCGCGGCTTTCGGCCACCCGGCGCACCGCGCCCGCCACCCCGATCGGCCGCGCGAGCGTCCGCGCCAGCTGCTGTTGCCATGCCGCGGCACCCCCTGCCCCGTCAGTGCGATAGGCGCGCGCCGCGGCGAGTCCGCTGGCCAGCGCGATGCCCATGCCCTCGCCGGCCAGTGACGGGATCACCCCCGCCTGGTCGCCCAGCCGGTACTGCCCCGCCTGCCCCGTCGTCTGGCGCCAGCCATAGGGGACGTTGGCGATCGCATCGATCGTCGCATCCGGCGCGATCGCGGCGACCCATTCGCCGAGCGCCGGTATCGCGCGGCCAAGCTCTGCGAGCAGATCCGCCGGCGTTCCCGCCTCCTGCAATCGCGAGCGATGTACCGCCATGCACAGATTCGCGCTGCCATCCTCCTGCATCGCAAGCCCGGCATAGCCCCGGTCGAAGAGATACAGGTCGATCTGCCCCGCCAACGCGCGTGCCATCGCTGGCGGGGGCACGATGCGGACGCGTATCCCCAGCGTCGGATCGGCGCCGCGGGCGCTTGCCGGCCGCGCGGTCCCGCGGACATCCGACTTGCCGTTCGCCAGGAACAGCGCTGGTGCGGCGATCACCGCGCCATCGGCGGTCCGCACCTGGCCGTCTTCGATCGCCCGGACGGTTACCCCGCGTTCGACCGCTGCGCCCTGCGCCACCGCGGCGGCGAGCAGAACGGTATCGAGCCGCCGTCGCGACACCGATAGTGCAGGCCTTGGCAACGCGGCATGCGCGACGCGGCTACCGGCGAAGATCCGGACGGTCGTCGTTCGCGCCGGGTTGAGCTGATCTGGATCGATTCCTAGTCGCGCCAGCGTGTCGAGCGTCCGCCAGCTGAGGAACCCGCCGCACAAGGCGTCGCCCGTCTCGCGGCTACGCTCGATCAACAGATGCGGCAGGCCCGCGCGTGCAAGCTCGATCGCGACCGCCGCCCCTGCCGGCCCCCCGCCGACGATCAGCGCGCGCATCGCGGTCACCGCAGCCGTTCGACGCACAGCCGGAACGGGAACGCCCGGAACACGCGTGCACCGCGGATCCCCGCCTCGTCGAGAATCGCCGGCCATTCGTCGGGCCGGTACGACCGCGCGATCGACAGCGTCCCGTCGTGACGCACGATCGGATGCCAGCGCGCGAGCCGGGCGAGTATCGGAAATCCCCGATGTGCAAACCCGTGGCGATGCAGATCGTTGATCAGCCAGCACCGCGCATGCGTGTCCATGAACCGCAGGAAGGCGATCAGTTGGGCATGGCTCATATGGTGCGCGACCAGGCTGCTGACGATCGCGTCCCAGCGGGGTTCGGCGCCCGTCTGACCGGCGAGATCGGCGTAATCCCCCGTGACATAGCGGATCGTCGATCCCGCGTCCGTATGCATGCGCGCGGCCTGTTCGCTGCGCGGGTTGAGATCGACCCCGACCAGTTCGGTCTTCACACCGCGCCTGCGGGCCCAGCGTTCGATCGTCCGCAGCATGTCGCCATCGCCGAACCCGACATCGAGCAGCCTCAGCCGCGTCCGGCCCGCGATGACTCGCTTCAGAAAGGCAAGCGTCGGACGCGCCGCCATCGTCACGACATTGACCTTCGCGAGATCGGCGACCACCGCGGCATAGGTTTCTGGCGCCAGGTCGTCGGCGTCCATCAGTTCCTCGGCCTGCGCCCGCGTCGTCAGCATCGCGGCGCGCTCCGGAAGCCGATACCCTCGGCCGCCAGACCCGGGCCGAACGCCAGCGCGACGCCGCGCGCGATGTCCGGCCCCGCGAGCAACCGCTGGAGCACGAACATCAGCGTCGCCGACGACATGTTGCCGTTCGCGGACAGCACCGCGCGCGACGCGTCGAGCGCATCCGCCGGGAGCGCCAGGGCATGCTCGACCGCATCGAGGATCGATCGCCCGCCGGCATGGACCGCCCATCCGTCGACCGTATCCGCGGGGCGTCCGCCGCTCGCGGCGGCACGGAAGGCGGGATCGGCGAGCGCCTGCGCGATCCGCCCCGGCACTTCTCCGGACAGGTGCATCGCAAAGCCCTGGTCGGTGATGTCCCAGCGGATCAACGCCTCGCTGTCGGGCAATGCGGTGGCGAACGGCGCTTCGAGCTCGAATCCGCTCGGATCGCTGGTCACCAGCGCCGCGGCGGCACCGTCGCCGAACTGGAGCATCGCCAGCAGCGGCTCGATCTCGGACACCGCCTGCAGGTGCAGCGTGGACAATTCGACGGTGACGACCAGGACGCGTGCCCCGGGCTCTGACCGGACGATATGCCGCGCGCTGCGGAGCGCGACGACCGCGGCATAGCATCCCATGAACCCGATCAGCAGCCGCTCGACCGTCGCGGGCAGCGCGAGCTTGCGGGCGATGATCTGGTCGATGCCGGGCGCGACGAACCCGGTGCAGCTCGCCACCACCAGATGCGTTATCGTGCCGAGCGCGATCGTTTCCTGAAGCGCGGCAATCGCCTTGAGGGCAAGACCGGGTGCGGCGTCGGCATAGATGGCCATCCGCTCCGCGGTGCCGGGATGCGGATCGATCGCGTAAAAGCCGCCCGGGTCGACCGGAGACCCGGCATGCAGCCGCTGCGTGTCGCCGCTGTCGACGCCGTCCGCAACCGCGATGGCCTTGGTCGGCGGCAGCACCGACCAGCGGTGCGCGATACCCGATCGACCCGCCATCCGATCGAACAGCCTGGCCGAACGGGCATCGACCCGGTCGCGTGCCCAGCGGATAAACGCCTCGTGAATGTCATGGCCGGGGACCGCAGTCCCGATCGCGTTCAGATAGGCAGGCAGGGGAGCGGGCACGACATCCTTTCGCACGGTTGATACGGCCAACGCGTGACGTCCGGACATCGGCCCGACATGCGGCTATAACAAGCCCTTGGCATGCGGAACCGCGCGGGCTTCAGTCCTGATCGATCGGGTCGAGATGGTCGTGCCCGACCAGGTACTTCTCTTCGACCATCGCCATGCTGACACCGACATAGGCTGCAATTGCGTGATCGCCCGCCTGTTCGAGCGCGCGGCAGGCTTCCTGCAGAAGCTCATAGGTGCGTGCAGCATTCATCGCGTATCTCCGAGGAGGGCGTCCGAGCCGGAGGATCATGCCGGACGCGGGCAAAAGCGATCAAACCTTAAATTGGTTTCACATTGGTACAAAATTCCACCTGTTGCAGCCCAAAAACCCACACGGGGCAAGCCACCAATCACAACCAAACTGAACAGATTTCAACCCGTTTTGCATATCTTAAGAAAGTTCCGAGACTATCGCGTGTATCTAAAAGAATAGAGCGGTAAAACAGATAGCTGAATGATGTTGACCATTATGCCGGCGTGCCGCCATATTTGGGTCATTATGGGCTTAAGACCCTGTGGGCGACCGGGAGCATGTGGTGAAAGACGAATCCGTTGCCGACTTGATCAAGGATCTGGGATCGAGGCTGGCCGCCGTCAGCGAGGAGTTCACGGCGCGGGCATCGCGGGTCGTCGACCAGCGGGCCGAGGATGCGACGAGCCCGATCAGCGAGGAAATGCTCGTCGCCCGGGCCAAGGAGATTCTGGCGCATCGTAAACTGCGCCGTCGCTTCCTGCCGGGCGAATTGTTCCACGAGCCGGCCTGGGACATGCTCGTCGCGCTGTTCGTTTCGCACCGCGATCACCGGCCGACCAACGTCAAGGCGCTGGTCGCGATGGCGGATGCACCGGTCACCACGTCGCAACGCTGGATCGAGCACCTCCACAAGCTGAAGCTGATCGACCGCGTCAACGACCCGACCGATCGGCGTCGCATCGAAATCTCGCTGAGCGCAGCCGGCTATGACGCGGTCGCCGGCTACCTCACCGCGATTGCCCGACGCTGACCGGCATTCAGCACGGTATTACAGTAATTTCGGTTTTGTAGTAATTAGTTAAGCCGCGCCTAGCACGGTTCGCCGACACCGTTCGGGGATATCAAATGTGCGGCAAGGCAGACCAGGCTCAGGCACCAGATGGCGCTATCGCGCACCGACAGGGCGGTGCGTGCTGATGGCGCGTCGCGCCTCCCGATCGCATGGCGGCGGGGAGACGGCGCGTGCTCTCCGGGCCTGACGAGGAAGACGCAACCGGCGGTGACGGCGGGAGCGGAGCAGATCTGCGCCAGCCCGCGGACCGCGACCGGCGTGCCGGTCGACGCCATGCGACCGTCCTGCTGATCGGCCGGGTCATGCATGCCGACCGCGGCTCGATCTGTCTCGTCCATGACATTTCGACCGTCGGTCTGAAGGCGCGCTTCACCACGCTGCCAGCGCTTGGTGAGACGCTCGAGATCAAGGTGCGGGGCATGCCGTTGCTTCGCGCCACCGTCCGCTGGGTCGACGGGTTTCGCGCAGGGGTCGATTTCGACGAGCCGCATGTGATCGACCCCGTCTTCGCGACGCGCGACGCCGCCGGGATGATCGCCCGATCGCCACGATTCGTGGTTTCGGCACCAGTCAGGCTGAATGTCGAGGGGTACTGGTATGCTGCAAGGCTGGTCGACATCTCGACCGGCGGCGCGAAACTCGAGGTCGCGGCGTCACTCTGCGGGCATTTTTCACAGGGGCAGGCGGCCCAGCTCGTCGTCGATCCCGGCGGACTCGCGATTTTTGCGGCAATCTGCTGGCGGCGTGGCAACCGATTCGGGCTTCGCTTCGTTGCGCCGCTATCGCTCGTGACTTTGTCCCGGGTGCTGGAGTCAAACCCCGATTGTCAGGTCCCCATCCCCCCTCCCAGGGGCCTGGCAACGACGACCGGCGACTAAACCTCGTCGGTCGTCAACTTCACCTTGTTGGGAAGCTTCTTGCCCTTGGTGCGGCGCGACGGGAGCTGCACGGGGTGTTTCTTCTTCCACTGCGCGAACGTCATCGGGCCATCGGGCGTTTCGATGATCTGGTCGTCGATCGAATCGGCCATCGCCGTTCTCCGCTTTGACAGGATCCCGCAGGACAGACCGTCATGTCCCCCATGGGGGTGGTTCTGATCCGGGTCGGTAGAAACGAGGAAAGTGGTGCGGCCGAGAAGACTCGAACTTCCACGGGCTTTCGCCCACAACGACCTCAACGTTGCGCGTCTACCAGTTCCGCCACGGCCGCACGTGAAACACTGACCGGACAAGCCGGCTAGCTGGTAGGCCGGTGCCACTAGCAAGGCTTTTGCGATCCCGCAACGCCCTTTCGCCATCGAATGCGCGCCGCTGCGAGAAAATTATGTCGCAGGGCCCTATGCCGCCACCGCGTCGGGGCGGCGGAACCGGATCAGGAGGCGTTTTCGCCGGCAAAGCTCAGTTCGAGCCGTTTCGAATTCGACGGCACGTCGAGCTTGGCGGAGTTGAAATCGATCGCCGCGCCGGGTGTCAGCGTCCGCTTTTGCGGGGTGATCGTCCAGCTATACACGATACGCCCCTGCGCGTCGCGCAGCTCGGCGCGGATGTCGGGCACACGCTGCGTCGAATCGGAGGGATTGGTGACCTGGCCGCTGACCGCGAACAGCTCGGATCCGTTGTCCAGTTCGCGGCGCTCGATCGGATTGTCGCGCAGTCGCAGCGGTGTCTCGTCCGCGCCCGTCACCAGTCCCAGCTGCGTCGCAAGGCCAGGCGCGCCGACATAGAGGATCGCAGCGACGCCCAGCAGCATCAGAAGCCCGGCCGCCACCGCACCGATCGTCCACAACCGGGTGGTGTTGCGCCGTGCGCGAAACGGCGGGGCATGTGCGAATGCATCATAGGAATCGGCGTCGCTCCGGCTGCCCGCATAGGAGGACGGAGCGGCGCTGTCGGTGGTCGCGGCCGGCACGGTCGTCGCAACCGCCGGCAGCTCGGCCTGCTCATCCGCGACATTCGACGTGGCGGCCGGCGCGGCGGCAGGCTGGGCAGCCAATGGCGCAAAGGGTCGGATGATCGGCGGCGGCAGATCGTCGGCGGTCTGCGCAGCCGAAGGCGGCGAAGACATCGGAACCCCGGACGGGGTGGGCGAGGACGGATTGGGCCACGCCGGATTGGGCCAGACCGGGGGCGCGGCGGGCTCGGCATCGAACGCCGCGCCGAACGGCGGTGGGGGCGCGAAGCCCAGCGGGGCCGCGGGCATTGCCTCCGCAGGGGCCGGCGCGTCGGGCGCCGTGATGTCCGTCGCGGCCTGGAACCAGCTGTGGCGGCAATTGGCACAGCGCACGGTCCGACCTTCGGTGCCGATCGCGCTGTCGGGGACCAGATAGCGTGTGCTGCACTCGGGGCATTGGAGGATCATCGGGCACGATTCACTGCGGGCCGCGGGACGGGGCCGTTCGCGGTCAAACTAAGCACGTGGCCCCCGCTCGTGGCAAGCATCATGCGCCCGGATGCTGTCTGCCGCGCTGCAGATGGCCGCCAGCTTGAAGCCGCGCGCGCTTTCATGCGAAAGCGAGGCTCACGGCACAGGCGAACTCGGGCGGGCGCGACCAATTTCATGGCGAATATCGTGCAGTTCGAAAATGTTGGCTTGCGCTACGACACCGGCGCGGAAACGCTGTCCGACATCTCGTTCACGCTGCGCAGCGGCGCCTTCTACTTTCTGACCGGCGCGAGCGGCGCGGGCAAGACGTCGCTGCTCCGGCTGCTCTATCTCGCGCAGCGGCCGAGCCGCGGGGTGATCCGGCTGTTCGGCGAGGATGCCGTGCTGCTCCCGCGTGACCGGATGCCGGGGTTCCGCCGCCGCATCGGCGTGGTGTTCCAGGATTTCCGGCTCGTCCCGCATCTGTCGACCTGGGACAATATTGCTCTGCCGTTGCGCGTCGCGGGGATGCCCGAGGCGGATCTGCGCCAACCGGTCGAGGAGATGCTCGCCTGGGTCGGCCTGACCGAACGCGCCGAGGCGCGACCGGCAACCCTGTCGGGCGGTGAGCAGCAACGCGTTGCGATCGCGCGCGCGGTGATCGCCCGGCCCGAGATGCTGGTCGCGGACGAGCCGACCGGCAATGTCGATCCCGACATGGCCGAGCGGCTGCTGCATTTGTTCGAATCGCTCAACAAGCTCGGTACGACGGTGGTGGTCGCGACGCATGATCTGCACCTTCTCAACCGGATTCCGACCGCGCAGATGATGCGGCTCGATCACGGCCGGTTGCTCGATCCGACCGGGTCGTTGCAGTACCCCCCATCGCCCCGGGCCGAGCCATGAGCCGCGCATCCGAACGTCGCGTGCTCGACGAGGCCGGCGGCGTCCGTGCCATGACCTGGGTCATGGCGATCATGCTGTTCCTCACCATGCTTGCCGCCGCGCTGGGGCTGGGGACCGCGGGTGCCGCCCGCGCGCTCGATCGTCAGCTGGCGGGGCGGCTGACGGTCCAGATCATCGACGGCGACCCGGTCCGGCGCGACGCCAGTGCCGCCCGCGTCCTCGCGACGCTGCGGACGCTGCCGGAGGTGACCCGCGTCGCCGCGGTCGATCGCGCCGAGCTGACGCGGCTGTTGCGACCCTGGCTCGGCAGCGACGGCGCCGATCCGGGGCTGCCCGTGCCGGCGATGATCGACGTCGATCTGGGCGGCCAGGACGATGCCGCGGTCGCAGCGGTCGCGCGCGCGGTTCGCGGCGTTGCGCCGACCGCGCGCGTCGACCGGCACGAAACCTGGATGTCACCCGTCAGCGGGGTGATGCGCTCGCTGACGCTGCTCGCGCTCGGTATTGTCCTGCTGATGGCTGGCGCGACCGCAGCGGTGGTCGTGCTGGCGGCGCGCGCGGGACTTGAAACGCACCGCGCGACGATCGAGGTCATGCACATGCTGGGATCGACCGATCTGCAGGTCGCGCGTCTCTTCCAGCGTCGGGTGGCGATCGACGCCGCGATCGGCGGCGTGGCCGGTGCCGGCGTCGCGATCGCCGTCATTTTGCTGATCATGACCCGGTTGCAGGGGCTGGGCTCCGAACTGCTCGACGGGGGGCGGTTGTCCTCGACCGACTGGGCCACGCTGGGCGCGATGCCGATCGGCTTCATCGTGCTGGCGATGGTCGCCGCGCGCGCGACGATCGTGCGCGCGATGAGGACGACCCTGTGATCGTCCGCCTTATGGGTGTCGGTGTGCTCGTCTGGGCGCTGGGGTTCGCCGCGTTCATGCTGCTCCTGCCGCCACCGCTCAACGGCTCGACCACCGATGCGATCGTCGTGCCAACCGGCGGGGCAGGGCGGATCGATCGCGGTCTGGCGCTACTGCGCGACCGCCAGGCGAAACGGATGCTGGTGACCGGAGTGGCGCCGGGCGTCCGCCCGATCGACCTCGCGCTCGAATATCGCACCTCGCCCAGCGTGTTCGCCTGTTGCGTCGATCTCGGCGCGGATGCGGTGGATACGCGGTCGAATGCCGAGGAAACCGCGCGCTGGGTCAAGACGCACGACTATCGTACCGTGCGTCTCGTCACCTCGGACTGGCATGTCCCGCGCGCCAAGATGGAGCTTGCCGCAGTGCTCGGGCCGAGGGTGCTGGTGCTCGGCGATGGCGTCCCCGGCACGCCGCGGCTCGGGACGCTGGTCAACGAATATAACAAGTTGATCCTGCGACGGATCGCATTGTGGATAGGATTTGGCGCATGATCGCCTGGTTGCGAACGATCGTCTTCATGATCGTCTTTTACAGTATCTCGGCGCCGATCGTGCTGACCGTGCCGATCAGCGCGCTGTTCGGGTCGCGCGCGGTGATCGTCCATTCGACGGTGTGGACGCGGTTCCACCGCTGGGCGACGCGCTGGATCCTCGGAATCCGGATCCGGATCGAGGGGACGCGGCCCGACGGCGCGGCCTTCTACGCCTGCAAGCACCAGGCGATGTTCGAGACACTCGAGCTCCAGGCGCTGCTCGACGGGCCGGCGATCGTCCTGAAGCGCGAACTGGCGGACATCCCCGCCTGGGGATGGGCGGCGCGGCGCTATGGTGCGATCGTCGTCGACCGCGACGCGTCTGCCAAGGCGCTGCGCAACATGATGCGCGAGGCGATCGCGGCCAAGGCGACCGGGCGCTCGGTCCTGATCTTCCCCGAAGGCACCCGGGTCGCGCCGGGCGAGCATCCCCCGCTCAAGCCGGGTTTCGCCGGGCTGTACCGCGCGCTCGGCATGCCGACGGTCCCGATCGCCTGCGACAGCGGCACCGTCTGGCCGCGCAAGGGGCCCAAGCGCGCGGGCGTCATCACCTTCCGCTTCGGCGAGGTCGTCCCCGCCGGTCTCAAGCGCGAAGAGGCCGAGGCGCGCGTCCATGCGGCGATGAACGCGCTCGACGGCTGACGCCGCTGGTGCCGCTCAAACGGGGTCAGTCGTGCGCGCGGCCGAAATCGGCGGCGTCGTCGTCCTGACCCTGTTCGACGATCGACCGGCGCACCGCGCGGGTGCGCGTGAACAGGTCGAACAGCTCGTCGCCCTTGCCCCAGCGGATGGCGCGTTGCAGCGCGCTCAGATCCTCCGAAAAGCGTTGCAGCATGTCGAGCACCGCCTCGCGGTTGGTCAGGAACACGTCGCGCCACATCGTCGGATCCGAGGCCGCGATACGCGTGAAGTCGCGAAAGCCGCCCGCCGAATATTTGATCACCTCGGACTGGGTGACCTCTTCCAGATCGCTCGCGGTGCCGACGATCGTGTAGGCGATCAGATGGGGCAGATGGCTGGTGATCGCGAGCACCCGGTCATGATGATCCGGGGCCATGAACTCGATCTGCGCGCCCAGCCGCCGCCAGAATTCGGCGACCCGCTCGACCGCAGCCGGATCGGCGCCCTCGGGGGGCGTGACGATGCACCAGCGATGGTTGAACAATGTCGCGAACCCAGCTTCGGGCCCGCTGCGCTCGGTCCCTGCGACCGGATGCGCGGGGATCACGGTCGCACCCGGCAGCGCCTCCGCCAGCACGCGCGCAACCTCGGTCTTGCTGCTGCCGACATCGCTGACGATCGCCTCGGCGGGCAGGTCCGCGGCAAACTCCGCCGCGACCGCCGCCATCGCGCCGACGGGGACGCACAGGATTACCAGATCGGCGTCGATCACCGCACTGCCCGCGGTGTCGGCGATGTCGTGGCACAACTCTAGCCGGTCCGCGGTCGCACGCACCGCGGGATCGGCGTCATAGCCGGTGAGCCGCACCGTCGGCATCGCCTGCAGCACGCCGCGCGCGATCGACGATCCGATCAGCCCCAGTCCCAGAATCGTGACGCGTGCGAACGGCAGCATCAGCCCCGCTCGACCAGCGCGCGCAACGCGGCGATCACGCCGCGCGTCTCATCCTCGGTGCCGATCGTGATGCGCAGCGCGTTGGGAAGGCCCTGTCCGGGCAGCCAGCGGACGATATACCCCGCCTCCATCAGCCCGTGATAGGCCGCGTCGGCGGTCAGCTGACCTTCGAACAGGACCAGCACGAAATTCGCCTTGGACGGCACGCAGCGAAGCCCTGCATTGCCCATCTGCGCGACCTGCTCGACGAACCAGCCGCGCCAGCGGTCGTTGTGCGCGCGAGTCGCATCGACGAAGCCGGTATCGGCCAGCGCCGCGACGGCCGCCGCCTGGCCCGCCGTCGTGACGTTGAAGGGCGCGCGGATGCGGTGCATCGCATCGATGATCGGCGCACAGGCATAGCCCCAGCCGATCCGCTCGGCGGCAAGGCCGTGGATCTTGGAGAAAGTCCGCGTGACGAGCACGTTGGCCTCGGTCATCGCCAGCGCGAGGCCCGCATCATCCTCCTCGGGGCTGAGATATTCGGCATAGGCCTGGTCGAGCACCAGCAGCACCGAGCGCGGCAGGCCGGCGTGCAGCCGGGCGATCTCGGCGCGCGGCGTGAACGTGCCGGTCGGGTTGTTCGGGTTGGCGACGAACACGACGCGGGTCCGTTCGGTGACCGCGGCGAGGATCGCGTCGACATCGGTCGCATAGTCGCGGTCGTCGACGACGACCGGCTCCGCGCCGACGCGCCGCGTCGCGATTTCGTACACCGCAAAGCCGTAGCGGACATAGATGATCTCGTCGCCGGGGCCCGCATAGGCGCCCGCGACCAGATGCAGGATCTCGTCCGACCCGGTGCCATAGATCACGCGCGCCGGATCCAGGTCGTAATGCGCCGCCAGTGCCTCGCGCAGCGCGGTCGCGCTGGCGTCGGGATAGCGTTCGAGCGTGTGATCCGCGCCGTCGAACGCGGCCTTGGCCGCCGGGCTCGTCCCAAGCGGGTTCTCGTTCGACGACAGCTTGATCACCGTGCGGCCATCATCGGTCGTCGAGCGACCGGGCGTGTACGGCGCGATCCCCAGGATCCAGGGCTTCGGCGTGGGTGCGGGCATGATGTTTGTCATGGCCGCGGGGCATAGCGGTCGGTGTGGCGCAGTGGCAAATGGTTGTGGTAGCGGACGCGTCATGCTCGACACGATTGATCCCGACCGGACGACCGACGCGCGCTTCGGCCTGGCGCGTCGCGTGACCTTGCCGGGACCGTTGCGGCTCGATGGCGGCGTCCTGCTGTCGCCGGTCGACATTGCCTATGAAACCTATGGCACGCTGAACGCCGACGCCTCGAACGCGGTCCTGATCTGTCATGCGCTGACCGGTGATCAGCATGTCGCCTCGACGCATCCCCGGACCGGCAAGCCCGGCTGGTGGACGCGGATGGTCGGTGAGGGGCGACCGATCGATCCCGCGCGGCATTTCATCGTCTGCGCCAATGTGCTCGGCAGCTGCATGGGCTCGTCGGGACCGGCGACGATCAACCCCGCGACCGGGCGCGCCTGGGCGATGGGATTTCCGGTCATCACGATCCGCGACATGGTTCGCGCGCAGGCGATGCTGCTCGATCATCTCGGCGTCGACGTGCTGCAGGCGGTGGTCGGCGGATCGATGGGCGGGATGCAGGCGCTGAGTTGGCCCGCGACCTTCCCCGACCGGGTCCGCGCCTGTGTCGTGATCGCATCGACCGCGCGACACACCGCGCAGAACATCGCCTTTCACGAGGTTGGCCGCCAGGCGGTGATGGCCGATCCGAACTGGCGCGGCGGCGATTATCACGATGAGTCCGCGCCGACCGCGGGGCTCGCGGTAGCGCGGATGGCAGCGCACATCACCTATTTGTCGGAAGCCGGGCTGACCGAGAAATTCGGGCGACGGCTGCAGGCGCGCGATGCCAAGTCGTTCGGCTTCGACGCCGATTTCCAGGTCGAGAGCTATCTGCGGCATCAGGGGCTCGCCTTCACGGACCGGTTCGACGCCAATTCCTATCTCTATATCACCCGCGCGATGGATTATTTCGATCTCGCGGAGGAGCATGGCGGGCTGCTCGCCAACGCCTTCCGCGCGACCAGGGCGCGCTTCTGCCTCGTCAGCTTCGACACCGACTGGCTCTATCCGACCGCGGAATCGCGCAGCATCGTCCAGGCGCTCAATGCCGCAGGTGCGCCGGTCAGCTTCGTCGAACTCAGCAGCCCGTACGGACACGACGCGTTTCTGCTCGAGGCGCCCGAGCTCAACCGCGTCGTCGACGGATTTCTGAGGGCAGGGGCATGAGCACCCCGACGCCGCAGGAGACGCTGCGCGCCGACCTGGGGATCATCGCGCATCACGTGGCCCGTGGGTCGCGCGTGCTCGACGTCGGATGCGGCGACGGCGCGCTGATGGCGGCGCTTCGCGACGAGCGCGGTGTCGATGCGCGCGGGCTGGAGATCGATCCGGGCAACGTTGCGGCCGCGGTAGGCCGCGGCCTGTCGGTGATCCAGGGCGACGCCGATGTCGACCTGCAGGGCTATCCCGATGCCAGCTTCGACTATGCGATCCTCAGCCAGACGTTGCAGACCGCGCGCGCGCCCGATCTGGTGCTCGACCATCTGCTGCGGATCGGTCGGCGCGCCTTTGTCAGCTTTCCCAACTTCGCGCATTGGCGTGTGCGGCTGTCGCTGCTGTGGGGCGGGCGGATGCCGGTCACGCGGCAATTGCCCGAAAGCTGGTACGACACCCCCAACATCCATCACGTCACGATCGACGACTTCCGGGCGTTCCTCCGGCAGCGCGGCGTGATCGTCGAGGGTGCCTGGTTCCTGTCGGGCGACAAGCAGACGACGTCGGCCGCCGCCAACCTGCTCGCCGAGCACGCCGTATTCCTGTTGCGGGGCGAACCGGGGGCATGACCCGGGCGCTCCCCCGGTAACACAGGTTATTTGTTTCAATTCGCTACACGTTCTTGATTCAAATCAATAAACCGAAGGAACGGATAGCCCGGCCAACGGTTGCCACGACAATGACCAAGACCGCCATGATCGTTGAAGATGAAATCTTCGTCGCGCTTGATCTCGAAAGGATCCTGATCGACGCCGGATATCACGTCGTGGCGATTGCGGCGGACCGGGAGACCGCGCTCATCGCCGCGGCCGGATGCGATTTCGCCTTTGTCGACGTCAATCTGCGCGACGGTCCGACCGGCCCGTCGATTGCGGAGACGATTGCACGCGATCACGGCGTGAAGGTCGTCTTCGTCACCGCCAATCCCAGCCAGATCGGCGACGCCGATTGCCTCGGCTATATCCGCAAGCCGTTCAACGATGCCGCGATCCTCGCCGCGGCCGAACTGGCGACCACGGGTCAGGCGCTACGCGGCGGTAGCGAACTGATCCAGATCCGACGGCGCGGGAACTGACGGGGAGACCGCGCGGTCAGCGGCAGAAGGAGGGGAGGGGGACCCCGATCTCGACGCACAGCCCCTCGGGACGCCAATCGCGCCGCACCGTCCCGCCCAACTGGCGAACCGCACTCATTTCGATCAGCTGACTGCCAAAACCCTTATGGCTCGTCAGGTGTGCGATCGGCGGACCACCCTGCTCGCGCCAGGTCAAGCGCACCACGCCCGTGGCGCCATCCTCGTCATGCCCGATCGTCAGCGCAACATGCCCATTGACGGTCGACAGCGCGCCGTATTTCGTCGCGTTCGTCGCGAGCTCGTGGAACAGCAGGGCGAGCGGGGTCGCGGAACGATCGTCGATCCGCACATCGTCGCCGATCACGACCAGACGATCCGTCCCGTCTTGCCGATAGGGTTCGAACAGATCGCCCAGCAGGCCCTTCAGACTGTCCTGCGGGGCTTCCGGACGCGACTGGGTGCTGTGCGGGCGCACAAAGTCGTGCGCACGGCCCAGCGCGGTGATCCGGTGGCGCAGGTCAGTCGCGATCCCGGCGAATTCGGGTTTGCCGCGCGCGGAAAAGGCGATGAGTCCGGCGATGACGGCGAAGATGTTCTTGATCCGGTGGCTCAGCTCCTGGCTGATCACCTCGCGCTCTTCATAGGCGAGCTTCTGCTCGTGGATGTCGGTGCAGGTCCCGAACCAGCGCGTGATGGCGCCCTGGTCGTCGCGCACGGGCAGCGCGCGGCCCAGCACCCAGCGATAGGTGCCGTCCCGGTGCCGCAGCCGATATTCGATCGTATAGGGCTCGCCGCTGGCGAGCGAATGGCGCCAGATCGTCCAGGCGCGGTCCTGGTCCTCGGGGTGGAACACGTCGTTCCAGCCCTCGCCGTCGGTCGTGCCGGGCGTCGTGCCGGTAAACTCGTACCAGCGCGCATTGTAATAATCATGGAAGCCGTCGGGCAGCGTCGACCAGACCATCTGCGGCATCGTGTCGGCCAGCGTCCGGAACCGCAGATCGCTCGCCTCGAGCGTACGCCGCGCCCGCGCCTCGGCAAAGGCCTGTTCGCGCGCGGTCCGGCGATCGTCGAGCCGCCCCATCGCCGCCTTAGCCAGCAGCGTCAGCCCGTCACGCTGGAACGGCGTAAGCCCCGCCCGCGACGTCGTCGCCAGCACGCACAGCGCGCCGAGCGGCACGCCTTCGCTCGATACCAGAGGCGCCCCCGCGTAGAAGCGGACATGCGGAGCACCGGTGACGAGCGCGTTGTCCACGAACCGCGGATCGGCCTGCGCGTCGGGCACTTCCATCACGTCGTGATGGTGCATCGCATGCGCACAGAAGGACTGGCTCCGCGGCGTCTGGTCGAGATCGGTGCCGCTGCGTGAGAGGAACCGCTGATATTCCTCCTCGACCAGGCTCAGCAGCGCGATCGGCGCATCGCACAACCGGGCTGCGAACGACACGATGTCGTCCAGCTCACCCTGCATGCGCGCGCCCGCGACATCGTAGGACGAGATGACGCGTGATCGCGCCGCCTCGTCGAACACGCTCGGCGCTACTGGAGTCGAAACGGGTGGCGTCACGACGCTTAGAACGGCACGTCGTCGTCGAGATCGTCCGAGAACCCGCCGGTCTGGCCAAAGCTGCCGCCGCGCGCGCCGCCGCCACTGCCGCCACCCGACGGCGCCGAGCGGCCACCGCCGCCGCCGTAACCGCCGCCGCCCGACGAGCCGCCGCCAAAGTCGTTGCCGCCGCCGGCCCAGTCGTCGCCGCCGCCGCGGCTACCACCGCCACCGCCTGCGCCGCCGCCCTGGCCGCCATTCGGGCCGTCAAGCATCGTCAGCACGCTGTTGAAGCCCTGCAGCACGATCTCGGTCGAATACTTGTCCTGGCCCTGCGCGTCCTGCCATTTGCGGGTCTGGAGCGCGCCCTCGATATAGACCTTCGAGCCCTTGCGCAGATACTTTTCCGCGACGTTGGCGAGGCCTTCGTTGAAGATGGCGACCGAATGCCATTCGGTCTTTTCCTTGCGCTCGCCCGACATCTTGTCCTTCCAGGACTCGGACGTCGCGATGCGCAGGTTGACGACCTTGCCGCCGTTCTGGAACTGCTTGCTTTCGGGATCGCGGCCGAGATTGCCGACGATGATGACCTTGTTGACGCTGCCTGCCATGATGCCCCTCAGAGGCCGGCGAACACCGCCAGCCAATATGTGATTCCGGCCATGATGTAGGCGGCGGCGAACAAATAGCCAACCATGAACGCCGGCCATTTCCACCCGTTCGTCTCGCGACGCGTGACGGCGATCGTCGAGATGCACTGCGGCGCGAACACGAACCACATCAGGAAGGCGAGCGCGGTCGGCAGGGTCCAGCGGCCGCGCAGATTCTCGACCATCGCCTTGCCGCCCTGGTTGCTGTCGGGATCGTCGATCGCATAGACCGTGCCGATCGCCGCGACGGCAACCTCGCGCGCGGCCATCGCCGGGATCAGCGCGAGCACGATGTCGCGGTTGAAGCCGATCGGCGCGAACACCGGGGCGATGCCGTTGGCGATCCGTCCCGCCGCCGAATAATCGACCGGCGATACCTTGCTGCCCTCGGGCGGCTTGGGGAAGCTCAGCATCACCCAGAGGATGACGGTGGAGATCAGGATGATGCCACCCGCGCGCTTCAGGAAGATCTGCGCGCGGCTCCACAGGCCGATGCCGACGTCGCGCCACTGCGGCCACTGATATTTCGGCATCTCCATCATGAAGCCCGACGACACGCCCTTGGTGACCGTCCGGCGCAGCACCAGCGCGGCGACGAACGCCCCGACGATCCCCATCACGTAGAGCCCGAGCATCACCAGACCCTGAAGGCCGACGAACGGCAGCACCTGGGTGTTGGGAATGAATGCGCCGATGATCAGCGTGTAGACCGGCAGCCGCGCGGAGCAGGTCATCAGTGGCGCGATCAGGATCGTCGTCAGCCGGTCCTTTTCGTCGTCGATCGTCCGCGTCGCCATGATCCCGGGGATCGCGCAGGCAAAGCTCGACAGCAGCGGAATGAACGCGCGCCCCGACAGCCCGACGCTCGCCATCACGCGGTCCATCAGGAACGCCGCGCGGACCATGTAGCCGCTCGCCTCGAGCACGAGGATGAAGAGGAACAGGATCAAGATCTGCGGCAGGAACACGATCACAGCGCCGACGCCCTTGATCACCCCGTCGACCAGCAGCGACCGGAGCAGCGAATCGGGAAGCTCCGACGTGATGAACGCCTGCAGCGCCGTGAAGCCGCCGTCGATCAGGTCCATGAACGGCTGCGCCCAGCTGAACACCGCCTGGAACATCAGGAACATGATCGCCAGCAGCAGGACCGGCCCGGCGATGGGATGCAGCGCGACCCCGTCGAGCATGTGCGTCCAGCGCCGTACCGGCGTCTCGGACAGCGTTGCGGCCGTCGCGATGTCGCGCGCGCGCCGTTGCAGCGTGACGATGTCGTCCTGCACGCTGCCATCCGACTTGCGCAGCCGGATCGGACCGTTGACGACAGTCTGCGTCAGGATCGCACGCAGCGCGTCGAGCCCGCGTTTGCGGACCGCGACGGTCGGGATCACCGGTACGCCGAGTTCGCGCGAAAGCACCGCCGCGTCGAGTTTCAACCCGTCGCGTTCGGCAAGGTCGACCATGTTGAGCGCCACCACGACGGGCAGGCCAAGCGCGATCAACTGGAGCGTGAAGCGCAGGTGATTGTCGAGATTGGCGGCATCGACGACCACGACCAGCGCATCGGGCAGGCGTTCGCCGTCCTGCGTGCCGGTGACGACGTCGCGCGTGACGCGCTCATCGGGGGAGGAGGGCTCGAGGCTGTAGGCGCCGGGCAGGTCGACCAGCTCGACCGGGCGGCCGTCGTCGAGCGTCAGCCGTCCGGCCTTGCGCTCGACCGTCACGCCTGGATAATTGCCGACCTTCTGCCGCGCACCTGTCAGCGCATTGAACAGCGCGCTCTTGCCGGCATTGGGATTGCCGACCAGCGCGACCAGCGGTGCTGCGTTCATAACGTCAGGCTGATTATTCTGCGGCGGCTGGCGTGGGTGATACGCGAATCGCACCTGCGACCGCACGCCGCAATGCAACGGTCATCCGGCCGATCCGGCAGGCGATCGGACCCTGGCCCAGCGTCGCGCGGTGAAGAACTTCGACATCGACACCCTCGTCAAAGCCGAGTTCGCGCAGCCGGCGTGCCTCCGGGCCTGCCAGTCTGGCCCAGTCGATCGCAGCGACGATGCCATGCTGCTTGCGGGGCAGCGTTTCAAGACTGACGGAACGATCGGGGCGAGTGTCCATGATGCGACTGATTATCAGTAACGGATCGCCAAGGGAAGCCCCGGCACACGCGCTTGACGCAGATTGCGCGCATTCCATCGCCGCGTGACGATGCGCCGCAACGGGCTCATGCCACCGGATAGCGCAACCGCCCGACGAACCGCGACAGGCTGAAGCCATGCTCTGTCCGCTTGAGAAAGCCTGACTTTGCGGTTTCGAACCGCATGATGCCGTCGATCCGCCGGCTGAGGAACGCGCGCGTCTCGGCAAACCCCTCGCTGTCGTCGTCGAGGAAGACGGTGACCGTCGCGGCATAGACGCCGAGCAGGATCGTCCGCTTGGTATAATGATTGTAATCGGTCGCGACGTCGCCCGCGGCCCGCCAGATCGTGTCGACCGTCCGCCACCCGAGCCGCCCCGCCTTTGTCAAATTCTGCGGCAGGGCGAGGATCGCCAGCGCACGGCGCAGCGATTCGCGGTCGGCGGCGGTCGCCTGCAGCCGGGCCTCGATCAGCGCGGCGATCCGGGCGCGGATCTTCATCGCCGACAGCCGTTCGGGCGGCAGGCTTGCGAGCATCGCGACGTCGATATCGGCGAACCAGGCGTCGATCATGTCGACCGGCCCCTGTTCGAAGGCCAGCGCGGCGACGTCGCGGTCGATCCCCGCCGCGTCCGCCGCCATGTCGCGCGCCGCGTCGCTCCACCCGTCGAACGCCGCATTGGCGGCGATGCCGGGGGCGAGCAGCGAACGGATTTCGTCGAGCGTGAGGTCTTGGGTCATACCGTCTCCTGCCGTCCAAGATCAGGCGTGTCGAGCGCCTCTTCAATAGGGGGGCGATCCGCCGGCGTCCGGCGGACCAGCACCAGCGCGATCGCCACCATCACCACGCCGGCCAGATCGGGCAGGCCGAGCCGCTCGCCATAGACCAGCCAGCCGACCGTCCCTGCGACGACCGGCTGGATCAACAGCGCGATGCCGATCACCAGCGGTGAAAACCGCCCGAGCGCATAGATCATCAATCCCTGGCCGAGCACCTGGCTGCACAGCGCGAGCCCAATCAGCGGCCCCCATTGCGTCGGCACGATCCGCTCGCCCATCGCCAGCGCGAAGACCAGCAACGGCACGATCCCCGCCAATGTCGACAGCACCAGCGCGGACAAGGGGGCGAGCGTCGTCCGCGCGCGCGCCATCAGGATGAAATACACCGTGTAGAGCAGCCCTGCGAGGATGCAGAGCAGGTCGCCCGCCAGATTCTTTGCGTCGAGCTGATAGGAGCGCCCGAGCAGCAGCGCCGCGCCTGCCGCGGCGAGCATCAGCGCCCAGCCCTGTGTCCGCGTCGGCCAAGTCCGCGCGACGAGGAACCCGTAGATCGGGAACATCAGCGTCGCCGCATTGCCGAACAGCGTCGCATTGGCGAGCGTGGTGCGCAGGATGCCGAGATGCCAGCTGCCGAGATCCGCGGCGAAGCACACGCCGCCCGCGATCAGCCCGATCCAGACGCCGCGCCCGAGCCGCGTCGGTCGCGCGCCCTGTTGCGCGGCCAGCAGGACGAGAAACGGCACCGCCAGCGTCAGCCGCCAGAAACCCGCCGCGACCGGTCCGACCTCGGTCGCACGAACGAACCACGGCCCGAATGCGAGCGCGACATTGGCGATCAGCAGCGCGCCGAACGCGAGCGTGCCGGGGGCACCGGTCGTCGTCGCCGTCGGCGTTTCGGGCACGCTAGATATTCTTTGCGGGGCGGGGCGATGCATGCCGCGCTGTAGCGTCCTATCTTGCCCCCGTCAGGCATTAAGGAGCCCCCATGCCAAGCCTTTTCGATCCCATCACGCTCGGCGCCGTCGAAGCGCCCAACCGCATCCTCATGGCGCCGCTCACCCGCGGGCGTTCGGACAAGGACGCCGTCCCGTCCGACCTCATGATCGACTATTACACGCAGCGCGCGAGCGCCGGCCTGATCATCTCGGAAGCCACCGGCATCAGCCGCGAAGGCCTGGGCTGGCCATTCGCGCCGGGTCTGTGGACCGATGCGCAGGTTGCCGCGTGGAAGCCCGTCACCGCAGCCGTGCACGCCGCCGGCGGCCGCATCATCGCGCAGCTCTGGCACATGGGCCGCCAGGTCCATTCGTCGGTGATCGGCGGCCAGCCCGTTTCGTCGTCCGCAACCAAGACCGAAGGCCAGGCGCACACGTTCGAGGGCAAGAAGGATTTCGAGGTCGCGCGTCCGCTCGAGCTGAACGAAATCCCGCGACTGCTGAACGACTATGAGCTCGCGACGAAGAACGCGCTCGAGGCCGGGTTCGACGGCGTCCAGATTCACGCCGCGAACGGCTATCTGATCGACCAGTTCCTGCGCGACAACGCAAACAGCCGCACCGATGACTATGGCGGCAGCATCGAGAACCGCATCCGCCTGCTTCGCGAAGTCACCGAGCGCGTGATCTCGGTCGCCGGCGCCGATCGTACCAGCGTCCGTCTCTCGCCCAACGGCGATTCGCAGGGCGTCGACGACAGCAATCCCGAGCCGCTGTTCACCGCCGCCGCGAAAGCGCTGTCCGATCTCGGCATCGCCTTCCTCGAGCTGCGCGAGCCCGGCCCCGATGGCACCTTCGGCAAGACCGACGTGCCGAAGCTCAGCCCGGCGATCCGCAAGGTCTTCAAGGGCGTGCTGGTCGTGAACTCGGATTACGACACGCTCGAAAAGGCGCAGGCCGAGCTCGACAAGGGCGATGCCGATGCGATCAGCTTCGGCCGGACGTTCATCGCGAACCCCGATCTGCCCGAGCGTCTGCGCACCGGCGCACCGCTGGCGCAGGATAACCCGAAGACCTGGTACAGCCAGGGCCCCGAGGGATATATCGACTATCCGGCGCTGGAAACCGTGCCCGCCTAAGCCGACCGCCTGATTGTCACCGGTGACGCCATCGCATAGCAGCGCGGCTTTCGCGTCGTGCGCGGCGCACCGGTGACGACAGGACATGACATGACCGACGGCTGGGGCCCGCCGAAATCGCCCCCCAAATCCAGCCTCGCATCGGCCTGGCCGCTGAACGATCGCGGCCCCGGCCCGTTGCTGCCCGGCACCGCGGACCGCGCTGCCCGCCGCGCTGAAGAGCGTGCCCGCGAGCGGGAACAGCGCGCGCAGGACCGCCTCGCCGCGACTGATCAGCGCGCCGAAGCGCGCGCCGCGCAACGCGATGCGCTCTCGCAGGACCGGGAACGTGCGCGCGAAGCCCGTCGGGTCGAGGAAGCGCAGCGGATCCGCGCGCGCCTCGACGCGCCGCCCGCCAATGACGAGGAAGCGCTCAAGATCGCCAAGCGCCGCCGCTCGGGCGCGCGTGCGCGCAGCGGCGAGGAGACGAAGACCGAACGCGACACGCGCGGCTATACGACGATCGTCGACCCCGCCCGCATCCGCACGCTCGCCGCCCGCGGCGCGTCGATCGCCGCGCTGGCCGCCGCGTTCGGAATCACGGCCGAAGAGGTCGAGGCCGCCCTGCGCGACACTCCCGAGGAATGATCAGGGCGATCGTGGGTGGATGAGGGCGGACGTTCGAACGCCCACGCATCCTACGCGACGAAGCGGTCCTTCAGTGCCAGCATCGCCAGCGCCGCCTTGGCCGCGCCGCCGCCCTTGTCGCCCTCGGTCGGGCGCGCACGCGTGAGCGCCTGCGCCTCGTTCTCGGTGGTCAGGATGCCGTTGCCGATCGGCAGGCCGTCCATCGTCAGCGCCATGATCCCGCGCGCGCTCTCGCCCGCGACGATCTCGAAATGATAGGTCTCGCCGCGGATCACGACACCCAGCGCGACATAGCCGTCATAGGTCTCGCTCTCGGCCGCCAGCGCGATCGCACCGGGGACCTCGAGCGCGCCGGGGACGGTGATCGTCTCGTGGCTGTGGCCCGCGGCCTCGATCGCCGCGCGCGCGCCCTCGATCAGCAGGTCGTTCAGATGGTCGTAGAACCGCGCTTCGACGATCAGGATATGCGCCATCAGTTGGGAGCCTTTTCGGTGTCGAGGGGAGCGATCGGGCGTTCGCCGACGATCGACAGGCCATAGCCGTCGAGCCCGACCAGCGTGTGGTGCGTGTTGGTGATCAGCACCATGTCATGGACGCCGAGCTCGGTCAGGATCATCGCGCCGACGCCGTAGTCGCGCAGCTCTTCCATGTCCGGGGTGATCTCCGCGCCCGCCTTCTTCAGCACGGCGGAGGTGAACGCGTTGCCGCGCGGCCGGTTGATGACGACGATCACGCCCGCGCCCTCGTCGGCGATCATCTGCATCGACCGCGCGAGGATCCGGCCGCGATCGCCCGATTCGCCGAAGATGTCAGCGAAGGGCGACAGCGCATGCATGCGGACGAGCGTCGGCTTTGCCGGGTCGATTCGGCCCTTGACCAGCGCGACCTGCTCGGTGCCCGTCGCCTTGTTCCAGAAGGTCAGCGCGGTCCAGTCGCCGCCCCATTCGGACGTGAACCTGGCCTCGGCGCGCTTCTCGACCAGATGATCGTAGCGGCGGCGATACGCGATCAGGTCGCGGATCGTGCCGATCTTGATATTATGGAACTGCGCGAAGGTGACGAGGTCGTCCATCCGCGCCATCGTCCCGTCCTCGTTCATGATCTCGCAGATCACGCCCGAGGGGTTGAGCCCGGCCAGCCGCGCGACGTCGACCGCCGCCTCGGTATGGCCGGCGCGGATCAGCACGCCGCCGTCGCGCGCGACCAGCGGGAAGACATGGCCGGGGGTGACAATGTCCGCCTTCTGCTTGGTCGCATCGATCGCCACCGCGATGGTGCGGGCGCGGTCCGCCGCCGAGATGCCCGTCGTCACGCCTTCGAGCGCCTCGATCGACACGGTGAACGCGGTCTCGTGCCTTGTGCCGTTGTTGCGGCTCATCAGCTCGAGTCCGAGCTCTTCGGTCCGCGTCTTGGTCAGCGCGAGACAGATCAGCCCGCGACCGAACTTCGCCATGAAGTTGATCTTCTCGGGCGTCGCCATCTGCGCGGGGATGACCAGGTCGCCCTCGTTCTCGCGGTCCTCGTCATCGACCAGGATGAACATCCGGCCGTTGCGCGCCTCGTCGATGATCTCTTCGGGGCTCGACAGATATCCATGCTTCAGGCGCCCGAGTTCGGCGCTGCGTTCAGCCGGCATTGACACGGTAATGCTCCATCCGTTGGAGATAGCGGGCAAGGACGTCGATCTCGATATTGACCGTCCGGTCCGTCTCGATCGTCCCGAGCGTGGTGACGCCCCAGGTATGCGGGATGATGTTCAGCCCGAACTCGACCGCGCGTTGCCCGTCGGGGCCGTCGACGTCGCGGACGGTGTTGACGGTCAGCGACACGCCGTCGATCGTGACCGATCCCTTGGCGGCGATGAACGGCGCGATGTCTGCGCCGGCGCGGACGGTGACGCGGTGCGATCCGCCCTCCTCGACCACCGACACCACCGTCCCGAGTCCGTCGACATGGCCGGTGACGATATGCCCGCCCAGTTCCTCGCCGAGCTTCATCGCGCGTTCGAGGTTTAGCGGACGACCTTGCGTCCACTGGTCGCGCGCGGTGCGGCTGATCGTTTCGCCCGACACGTCGACCGCGAACCAGTGCGGTCCGTCGCCGCCCGCGGACTTGTCGACCACGGTCAGGCAGACGCCCGAACACGCGATCGACGCGCCCAGGTCGATCGTGGCGGGATCATAGGCGGTCGCGATGACCACGCGCGTGTCGCCCTGCTGCGCCACGCTGGTGATTGTGCCGATGTCGGTGACGATTCCGGTAAACATTATCCCTCGTTTCGCTCGCGCTCGTAGACCTCGACTCGGTCGCTGCCAAGTTGCCGTGACTCGACGATCGACCAGCGGCCATGCGCGCTGGAAAGATCGCCGAGACCAATATCGCCAATGGAATGCCGGCCGTTCCCGATCAGGATCGGCGCGCGGTACAGCAGCAGCCGGTCGACCAGATCCGCGGCAAGGAACGCCGACGCTACGGCCGCGCCGCCCTCGACCAGCAGATGGTCGCCGGGCAGGGCCGCAATATCCTGCGGATCGGCGATGACGTGCCACCCCGCGTCCGCATCGGGCGCCGTCCGCGACAGCAGTACGCGGCGCGGTGCCCGCGATTCGAGCCCGGCCAGCCGCACGTCGAGTCGCGGCGCATCCGCCTCGAACGTCCCGCGCCCGACCAAAATCGACTCGTGCCGGCTCCGTTCGAGATGCGCATGCGCGCGCGCCTGTGGCCCGGTGATCCAGCGGCTCGACCCGTCCGCCATCGCGATACATCCGTCGAGCGAGGTCGCGAGCTTCAGTGTAACATGCGGCCGGCCGCGAGCGAGTCGTGTAAGGAACCCCGCCATCGACCGCCGTGCCTCGGCGGCGCGCACGCCCGTCTCGACGCGGATCCCGGCGTCGCGCAACCGCGCGAACCCGCGCCCTGCGGTTCGCGGATCGGGATCTTCCAGCGCCGCGACGACCCGCGCCACGCCCGCCGCGATCAGCAGGTCGCTGCACGCCGGCCCGCGCGGTGAGTCATGCGCGCAGGGCTCGAGCGTCACATAGGCCGTGGCTCCCCGCGCCTTCGCGCCCGCCTGCGCCAGTGCCATCGCCTCGGCATGCGGCCGACCGCCTGCTTGCGTCCAGCCGCGCCCGACGATGCGTCCGTCCGCGACGATCACGCAGCCTACACAAGGGTTGAGGGCCGTTCGCCCGCGTCCCCGCGCGGCCAGCGCCAGCGCTGCCCCGACAAACCGGCCGGATTCGATGGTCAGATCCCCAGCGCCTTCAGCTTGTCGTCCATCCGCTTGAACGACGCGCGGGTTTCCTCCTCGCGCTTCTTCTGCTCAGCCAGGCGCGCGGCCTTGATCGGCGCGTCGATCTTCTGCTGGGCGACGATCTGCGCATCGGTGCGATCCGCGGGCCATTGCTCGACATAGACGATGTTCGGCCGATATTCGCGCTCGGCATAGCTGTCCTTCGAGAAGGCGTAGATCAGGAAGCCCGTGACGAGCATCGCCAGCGCGAGAAAGCCGAGCTCGTACGGCTGCCGGCCCCGGAGGAACAGGCGGAGGTCGCGATAGGCGCGGACCGGCGAGAAACGACTGAAAGAGCCCATCGCGCAAAGATAGGCATGCAGGCCCCCCAAGGCCAGTACCTTGGGCGACGACCCGGGGGCCCGACCTGTATGCCCATCCTGCGGCGGGTCGTCGCCCGCGGCTCAGTTTTCCAGCACGAACGACAGGTTCATCGTCTTCCACGCCTCAACCGCGACTCCGTCGCGCGTCGCCGGCCTGAACCGCCACTTCGTCAGCGCCCGGTCCAGCGTCGCGCGATAAAAGGCGTCGCTGGTGGCGGTGACCCGCTCGACCTGTTTCACGCGCCCGTCCGCGCCGATCAGCACGCGCAGGACGACTCGCCCCTCGCGCCCGGCCCGGCGTTCTTCGGACGGATAGCCCGGCTGGAAATCCGCAGCATAGCGCGGGTCGATGCCCGGCTGGACGAACAGGGGCGACGGCTTGGGCGGATCGACCGTCACGCTGCCTGTGCCCGTGCCGACGACGTCGATCGGCGGGGTGAAGGGCAGGGGGTCGGGCACGACCTCGAACCCTTCGGTGGCCGGCGTCGGCACCTGCCGGACCGGTGCATCGGGCCGCGGCGCTGGGCGCGGCTGCTGGCGGACCAGCGGCTCGACCGGCGGCACCGGCGTGGGCGGCGGCGGGGTGTGCGGGATATAGATTGTGAGCGGCGGGTCGGGCGGCGTGAACGGCGCCAGTTCCGGCGCCGCAAAGAACAACGCACCGATCACCACGCCGTTGATCGCCAGCGCGACGCCCAGGCTTCCGGGATTCAATCCGCCCGTCCGGCTCATTCTGTCCGCGTACATCCGTCCGTCTCCTTCGCATCTCCTCGAGGATGGCGGCGCGATCGATACCGCCACGTGAAATGGTACATCATTACATATGCGGCGCAAGCGCGATCGGAACCGTTTTGCACGCCGTCGGATGAGGGGCGGTCAGCGGGGTTTCAGCCCGCTCGTTCAAGCCTCAGCCGGCGCGTGCCGCCGCGAGGCGCGCCAGTGCCCGCTCGCGCCCGATCAGCGGCAGCAGCGCCGCCATGTCGGGCCCGTGATCGCGCCCGGTCAGCGCGCGGCGCAGCGGCAGGAACAGCGCCTTACCCTTGCGCCCGGTCTCCGCCTTCAGTTGGCTCGTCAGGGCGTGCCAGGGGTCACTTGCCCAGTCGATCGCCGCGGCAGCGACCAGCGCCTGGTCGAGATACGCCGCATCCTCGTCCCCGCCGACGGGCTCGACCGCGACCGGCCCCTCGATCACCTGCCACCAGTCGGCGGCATCGGCGAGCGTCACCAGGTTCGGACGTACCGCCTCCCATGCAGCCTCGCCCATCCCCGCGGGCAGGCGGTCGGCGACGTCGGCAAAGGGCAGCGCATGCAGGATCCGCGCATTCACCTGCGCCAGCTCGCCCTCGTCGAACCGCGCCGGCGCGCGGCCGAACCGGGCGAAGTCGAACGTCGCGATCAGCGGCGCGGCGTCGGCGATCGGCTCGACCGGATCGCTCGTCCCGATCCGCGCGAGCAGCGCGCGCACCGCCTGCGGCTCGATCCCTACCTCGCGGAAATGATCCGCGCCGAGCGAGCCCAGCCGCTTCGACAATTTCCCTTCTGCGCCGGTCAGCAGCGCCTCGTGCGCAAACTGCGGTGCGGGCGCGCCGAGTGCTGCGAACATCTGCAGCTGCAGCGCGGTGTTCGACACATGATCCTCGCCGCGCACGACATGAGTCACGCCCATATCGGCATCGTCGATCGCCGACGGCAGCATGTACAGCCACGACCCGTCCGCGCGCCGGATCACCGGGTCGCTCATCGTCCGCGCCTCGAAATGCTGTTCGCCGCGGATCAGGTCGGTCCAGGCGATCGGCGTGTCGTGATCGAGCTTGAATCGCCAGTGCGGCGCCACCCCGTCGCGCTCGAACACCGCGCGCTGCGCGTCGGTGAGCGCCAGTGCCGCGCGATCATAGATCGGCGGCAGCCCGCGCCCTGCCTGAATCTTGCGCTTCAGGTCGAGCTCCTGCGCGCTCTCATACGCCGGATAGATATGCCCGCTCTCGACCAGCGCCTCGAACCGCGCCTCGTACAGCGCGAACCGCGCCGACTGGCGTTCCTCGCCATCGGGCGTCATCCCCAGCCAGTCGAGATCGCTACGGATCGCGTCGACGAACCGTTCCTCGCTGCGCGCCGCATCGGTGTCGTCGATCCGCAGCAGGAAGCGTCCGCCCTGCGCACGCGCGAACATCCAGTTGTGGAGCGCCGTGCGGATGTTGCCGACGTGCAGCCGGCCGGTGGGCGAGGGGGCGAAACGGGTTATGACGGTCATGCCCTGCGCTGTACGAAGCGGCGCGCGCCCCGGCAAACCCCTTCGCCCCTTTCCCCATTGAAACACCGGGACTAAGGGGCGTGCGACTGGGCGTGGAGCGATTTTGATGAAACTGATGACCGGCAATTCCAACCTGCCTCTGGCGCAGGAGATCGCCGCCTATCTCGAAATCCCGCTGACCGATGTCAGCGTCCGCCGCTTCGCCGACGAGGAAGTGTTCGTCGAGATCAACGAGAATGTCCGCGGCGAGGACGTGTTCGTGATCCAGTCGACCGGCTATCCGGCGAACGACAACCTCATGGAATTGCTCATCATGATCGACGCGCTGAAGCGCGCGTCGGCACGCCGCATCACCGCGGTCATCCCCTATATGGGCTATGCCCGCCAGGACCGGAAACCCGGCCCGCGCACGCCGATCTCGGCCAAGCTCGTCGCCAACCTCATCACCGTCGCGGGCGCCAACCGCGTCCTCTCGGTCGATCTCCATGCCGGGCAGATCCAGGGCTTCTTCGATATCCCGACCGACAATCTCTATGCGGCGCCGGTCATGTCCGCGGATATCCTTGCGCGGTTCAAGGGCAAGAACCTGATGGTCGTCTCCCCCGATGTCGGCGGCGTGGTGCGTGCGCGCGTGCTCGCCAAGCGGCTCAACAACGCGCCGCTCGCGATCGTCGACAAGCGTCGCGAGCGCGCAGGCGAATCGGAGGTGATGAACATCATCGGCGAGGTCGAGGGCCGCTTCTGCATCCTGGTCGACGACATCGTCGATTCGGCGGGTACGCTGTGCAATGCGGCGGCCGCGCTGATGGAGGCGGGCGCCGAGGGCGTCGTCGCCTATGTCACGCACGGCGTACTGTCGGGCGGCGCGGTCGCGCGGGTCGAGGGCTCCGAGCTGCGCGAGCTCGTCATCACCGATTCGATCGGCAATCATGACGTGATCAAGGGTGCGCATGGCAAGATCCGCCACCTGCAGATCGCACCGCTGCTCGGCGAGGCGATCAAGCGGATCGCGGATGAAACGAGCGTCTCGAGCCTGTTCGACTGACGCGCCGCTGTCGGATCGTGGTGCGGTCGCCGGGTTACCGCTGCGACAGCGCCACGATGTGATCGAACACCGCAGGGTGTAGCGGCTTGGCGAAGGCGCAGCCATATTTGAACTTGTCGCGCCATGCGACCACCGCCTCGAGCGCGGCGAGGCCGGGCAAGGTCAGCCACACGACCGTCCCCGGCCAGAGCGTGAAGCTCGTCTCGGCCCGGAACCCCGACAGCGACAGGTCGGTCACTTCGATCTCGAACCGCGTCTGGCCGCGGTCGCGCAGATGCGCGCGCATCCTGACGGATTTGCGCAACGCCCGGCGCAACTCTCCACCGGGCTCTTCACCGGTCCGAGTCTCAGGCGAGTCGTAGGCGGGGTCTGTCATGGTTCAACTCTGGCACGGAAAGGGTTACTTTTCCGCAAATGTTTGTGATCCGGCAGGCGTTTCGATCTGCCGCGGCGCAGATCCCTAAAATGGCCAAAATTCAGCGATCCACTCGCCCTATTGCGAACAAGACGCAAGTGCAAATGCCTTAAGGGTGGATTTGCAGCGCGCCCTGTGCTTTACGCGCTGGCAATTCCCGAGTTTCCTAAAAATTGCGTGGAGCCTTCCCGATGAACATCCATGAATACCAGGCCAAGGAACTGCTGGCCAAGTTCGGCGTCCCCGTCCCCGCCGGTTTCGCGGCGCTGACCGTCGAGGAGGCCGTCGAGGCCTCGAAGAAGCTCCCCGGACCGCTCTATGTCGTCAAGGCGCAGATCCACGCCGGCGGCCGCGGCAAGGGCAAGTTCGTCGAGCTCGGCCCCGACGCCAAGGGCGGTGTCCGCCTCGCCAAGACCGAGGACGAGGTTCGTGCCGCTGCGACCGACATGCTCGGCAACACGCTCGTCACGATCCAGACGGGTGACGCGGGCAAGCAGGTCAACCGCCTGTACGTCACCGACGGCGTGGATATCGACAAGGAATTCTACCTCGCGCTGACGCTCAACCGCACCACCGGCCGGGTGATGATGGTGGCCTCGACCGAAGGCGGCATGGACATCGAAGCGGTCGCGCACGACACGCCCGAGAAGATCCAGTCGATCGACATCGACCAAGCGACCGGCTTCATGCCGCATCACGGCCGCGCCGTTGCCGCTGCACTCCAGCTGACCGGCGATCTCGCCAAGCAGGCCGCAAGCACCGCGTCGAAGCTGTATGACGCGTTCATGGGCACCGATGCCGAGCAGATCGAGATCAACCCGCTCGCAGTCACCAACGACGGCAAGCTGATGGTGCTTGACGCAAAGGTCGCGTTCGACGGCAACGCGCTGTTCCGCCACAAGGACCTGCTCCAGCTGCGCGACGAGACCGAGGAAGATCCCGCCGAGCTCGAGGCGTCGAAGTACGACCTCGCCTATATCAAGCTCGACGGCGACATCGGCTGCATGGTCAACGGCGCCGGCCTCGCCATGGCGACGATGGACATCATCAAGCTCAACGGCATGTTCCCGGCGAACTTCCTCGACGTCGGCGGCGGCGCCAACAAGGAGAAGGTGACGGCCGCGTTCAAGATCATCCTTGCGGATCCGAACGTGAAGGGCATTCTCGTCAACATTTTCGGTGGCATCATGAAGTGCGACATCATCGCCGACGGCATCGTCGCGGCGGCGAAGGAAGTGAACCTGTCGGTCCCGCTCGTCGTCCGCCTCGAGGGCACGAATGTCGAGAAGGGCAAGGAGATCCTCGCGAACTCCGGCCTGGCAATCGTCCCCGCGAACGACCTTGGCGATGCCGCCAAGAAGATCGTCGCAGAGGTGCAGAAGGTCGCGGCGTAACCGCTGTCGGCCTCGCATACTGACTTCGCGAAAAACGGGGCTCGGACGGAAACGTCCGGGCCCTTTTTCGTTGGTATCGCAGCCGGTCCGACGGGGCGGTCGTCGTGACGCTACGGTATCCGATGTTTCCGTACCGCACTTGCGAAAACGACGCGAAACCGCCATCTGTCGCACCAACGCAGCCGGTAACCGGCGGGCGAAACGAACATATTCAGCTTGGAAGGAATCCTGATGAAGGTGCTGGTGCCGGTCAAGCGTGTGCTTGACTACAACGTGAAGCCTCGCGTGAAGGCGGACGGAACGGGCGTCGATCTGGCGAACGTCAAGATGAGCATGAACCCGTTCGACGAGATCGCGGTCGAGGAAGCGATCCGCCTGAAGGACAAGGGCGTGACCGAGATCGTCGTCGTGTCGATCGGCGAGCAGAAATCGCAGGAAACGCTGCGCACCGCGCTCGCCATGGGCGCCGACCGCGCGATCCTCGTCCTCAGCGAGACCAAGGTCGAGCCATTGGGCGTCGCCAAGATCCTCGCCAAGATCGTCGAGGAAGAACAGCCCGACCTCGTCATCCTCGGCAAGCAGGCGATCGACGACGACAACAACCAGACCGGGCAGATGCTCGCCGGCCTCCTGAACTGGGGCCAGGGCACGTTCGCGTCGAAGGTCGAGATCGCTGACGGCTCGGTCCATGTGACGCGCGAAGTCGATGGCGGTGCGGAGACGGACACGCTCAAGTTGCCCGCGATCATCACCACCGATCTTCGCCTCAACGAGCCGCGCTATGCGTCGCTGCCGAACATCATGAAGGCCAAGTCGAAGCCGATGGCGACCAAGGCGCCGGCCGACTTCGGTGTCGACGTGACGCCGCGGCTGACCACGCTGAAGGTCGTCGAGCCCGCCAAGCGCTCGGCGGGGATCAAGGTCGCTGACGTCGACGAGCTCGTCGGCAAACTCAAGACGATGGGAGTCGCAAAGTGAAGACGCTCGTTTGGGTCGAACATGACGGTCAGGTCGTCAAGGACGCCACGCTCTCCGCGGTCACTGCCGCGAGCAAGCTCGGCGAAGTCCATCTGCTGGTCGCAGGGCAGGGGGTCGACGCCGTTGCGGCCGCCGCCGCGAAGATCGCCGGCGTCGGCAAAGTGCATGTCGCCGATGACGCGGCGTTCGCGCACGCGCTCGCCGAAAACGTTGCGCCGCTGATCGTCGAGCTGATGGGCCATCACGACGCGTTCGTCGCGCCGTCCACCACGCACGGCAAGAACATCGCGCCGCGCGTCGCAGCCCTGCTCGACGTCATGCAGATCAGCGACATCCTCTCGGTCGAGAGCGACGACACGTTCACGCGCCCGATCTATGCGGGCAACGCGATCGCCACCGTCCAGTCGTCGGACGCGAAGAAGGTCATTACCGTCCGCGGCACCGCGTTCGAGAAGGCCGCCACCGAAGGCGGCTCGGGCGAGATCGAGGCTGTCGCCTCGACCGGCGACAAGGGTCTGTCGACCTTTGCCGGCGCGGAGATCGCGAAGAACGAGCGTCCCGAACTGACCAGTGCGAAGATCATCGTTTCGGGCGGCCGTGCGCTGGCGTCGAGCGACCAGTTCCACGCGCTGATCGATCCGCTCGCGGACAAGCTGGGCGCGGGCGTCGGTGCAAGCCGCGCCGCGGTCGATGCGGGCTATGCCCCGAACGACTATCAGGTCGGCCAGACGGGCAAGATCGTCGCCCCCGAAGTCTATGTTGCAGTCGGCATCTCGGGCGCGATCCAGCATCTCGCGGGCATGAAGGATTCGAAGACGATCATCGCGATCAACAAGGACGAGGACGCGCCGATCTTCCAGGTTGCGGACATCGGCCTGGTCGGCGACCTGTTCAAGATCGTCCCCGAACTGACGGAAAAGCTCTGACCCCGCAATGCCTCCCCCGCCAGGGGGAGGTGGCAGGCATAGCCTGACGGAGGGGGAGGATAGACGGACCCATATTGCCCGTCCTCCTCCCCCACCCACCAAACCCCCGGACAGCGCCGCGGCCCGAACGCTTGCCGCCCCGCGCCATCCTCCCCAGATATCAGTCATGTACGGCGTCCAACCCCATCCGCGCGACCGGATCCTGTCCGCCGCCGGCGCCGCTGCTCTGTGTGCAGCATTGGGCTATGCGTTGATCCTTGGCCTCGGCGTCAGCCTCCCGTCGGCGATCCCCGACGCGCTCAAGACCTTCGCGGTCGGCCCGCCGCCCCCGCCGCCGCCACTCGAAAAAGTCGTGCCCCGCCCGGCGAAGAGCCACCGCCCCGAAGGCGCCGCATCACCCGCCAATCTCCGGTCGAAGGCGACCGAACTCGTCGCCCCGATCCCGATCGTTCCACCCGTCATCCCGCCGCCGATCGTCGCTGCGCTCAAGCCCGGCGTCGGCAGTGCGGCGACGACCGGCGCCGCGCCGGTCCCGGGGCCCGGCACCGGCGCGGGCGGTGAGGGCGACGGTACCGGCAGCGGCCGCTATGGCGACGGCGACGGCGATGGCGGCGACGAGAGCCCGCCGCGGCTGTTGAAGGGGCGGTTCAGGAACAGGGACTTCCCCAATGCGGAGGCGATCATCGGCGCGGGCGGCGTGGTCGGTGTCCGCTACACCGTCGAGACGAACGGCCGCGTCACCGGGTGCAGCATCACGCGCTCGAGCGGCAATGCGGTGCTCGACGCGACGACCTGCCGGCTGATCGAACTGCGCTATCGCTATCGCCCCTGGCTCGACGCCGCGGGGCGCCCGGTCCGCTCGACCGTCGTCCACAATCAGGAATGGGTCAACGAACTCAGCCCCCCCGAGGACGACGACTGATCCTCTTGCCGCTGTGCGACGCGGCGGGCACGATGCTGCGGCATGATCACCGCCCTGCTCCTGATCGCCGCGCAGGCAAGCGCGGCGCCCGTCGCCCCCGCCCCCCGCATAGCCGCGCGTGTTGACCGGGTGCTCAGTAAAACCCCGGTCATCGACGGCCATAACGACCTCGCCTGGGAAATCCGCGACGTGCACGGCGCAAAGGTCGAATCGCTCGATCTCGCTGCGGACACACGCCCGCTCCAGACGGACATTCCCCGCCTGCGCAAGGGCCGCGTCGGCGCGCAATTCTGGTCGGTGTGGATCCCCGCAGATATGACCGGCCCGCGCGCGGTCGAGATGACACTCGAACAGATCGATATCGTCCGCCGATTCGTCGCCGCGAACCCCGCCGCGCTCGAACGCGCGACCAGCGCCGCCGATATCCGTCGGATCGAGAAGGCGGGGCGGATCGCGTCGCTGATCGGGGTCGAGGGCGGGCACCAGATCGATGGCCGCCTTTCCGTGCTGCGCCAGTACCGCGCGCTCGGCGTCGGTTACATGACGCTGACGCACGGCAAGAGCCTGAACTGGGCGGACAGTTCGACCGATGCGCCGCGCGCGAACGGGCTCACCGATTTCGGCCGCGCGGTCGTCGCCGAGATGAACCGGATCGGCATGATCGTCGATGTCAGCCACGTCTCCGACGCGACGATGCGCGCGGTCCTCGCCGCGGCCAGGGCACCAGTGATGGCCTCGCACTCGAGCGCCCGCGCGCTGACCGACGCACCGCGCGACATTCCTGACGACCTGCTCGCCGCGATCGGCGCGAACGGCGGGATCGTCATGGTCAATTTCTACCCCGCCTTCGTCTCGACCGCGTGGCGGACCTGGGATGCCGACCGGACCGCCTTCGCCAAGACTGCAGGCGTGCCCGCGAACGTCTATGGCGCGCGTTCGCCTGCGCCGCTCGTCGCCTGGGACCGGGACCATCCCGAACCGCGTGTCACCGCCGCGACCGTTGCGGATCATGTCGAGCATATCGCGCGGGTGGCTGGCCGGGATCATGTCGGCCTCGGCGGCGATTATGACGGCATCAACGGCACCGGGCCGCAGGGGATGACGGGCGTCGACGGCTATCCGCTGCTGTTCGCCGAACTCGCACGGCGTGGCTGGAGCGATGCTGACATGGCCAGGCTCGCCGGCGGCAACATGCTCCGCGTCATGGACACCGTCGATGCAATCGCGCGGTCGCTGTCCGCGCTGCCGCCGGGCGACGCGATCGATATCGCGTCGCGCTGAGACTCAGGGCACCGGCATCCGCGGTGCCGCCACCGGCTCGACCCGCAATGGTGGCACTGCGCGGAGCCTCAGCCCGATTGCCAGCGCCGCACCGCCGACGACCAGGCAAAAGCCCGTCACGCCGGGCCAGCCGGCATGCGTCCACGCGAACCCGCCCGCCGAGCCCAGCACGCTCGACCCCATATAATAGAAGAACAGGTAGAACGCCGCCGCCTGCCCGCGCGCGCCACCGCCCGCGACGCTCTGCGCCCGCCGCCCGACCCACGCGCTCGCGATCGAATGCGCGCCGAAAAAGCCGATCGTCACCACCGCGATGCCGGCGATCACCAGCGCCAGCGGCTGCATCGCGGTCAGCGCGACGCCCACGATCAGCACCACCACTGGGACCCAGAAGATCGTCCGCCGCCCCAGCCGCCCGGCGAGCGTCCCGAACCGCGCCGAGCTGATCGACCCCAGCACATAGAGCAGGAACACCGCGCCGACCGCCGACTGGCTAAGCCCGTAAGGCGGCCCCATCAGCCGGAATCCTGCATAATTGTAGACGGTGACGAACACCCCCATCAGCAGGAACGCCTCGAGATACAGCAAAGGCATCGCCCGGTCGGTGAACAGCGCACGCGCATCGCGGACCAGCGCCGCCGGGCGGCCCGCGCTGGGATGGAAGTTGCGCGACGGCGGGGCGAGCCGGCGAAACGCTTCGGCCATCGCCAGCCCCGCGACCCCGACCGCGGCGATCGCGAATCTCCACCCGCCAAAATCGGCGACGAGGCTCGCGACCAGCCGCCCGCCCATCCCGCCGATCGCGCTGCCCGCGATATACAGCCCCATCGCCCCCCCGACCGAGGCCGAATCGACCTCCTCGGCGACATAGGCCATCGCCACCGCCGGCACCCCCGCCAGCGCCAGCCCGGTGAGGAACCGCAGCACCAGCAACCCGCTCCACCCCGGCACCAAGGCGGTCGCCAGCGTCAGTGCACCCGCCGCAAACATCGCCGCGATCATCAGCGGCCGCCGCCCGAGCCGGTCGGACACGGCCCCTGCAAACAAGATCCCGATTGCGAGCGGCCCGGTTGCCAGCGAGACTGCGAGCGACGCGGCCTCGGCGCTCAGCCCGAACTGCGCGGCGAGCGACGGCAGCAGCGGCTGCACCGAATAGAGCAGCGAGAAGGTCGAGAACCCCGCGAACAGCATCGCCATCGTCAGCCCGCGATAGGCCGGCGTCCCGGCGGCGATCCCCGTTCCCGAAATGTCAGAATCCCCGCAAGAAGCTGTCGACATTGCGGCCGAGCGCATCGACCGCATAGCCGCCCTCCATCACGATCGCGGTCGGCCAGCCGCGCGCCGCGATATCGCGCGCGAGCACCGCATAATCGGGCGTGGTCAGCGCGAAGTGCGAGATCGGATCCCCCTCCCACGTATCCGCGCCGAAGCTGACGACGAGCAGCCCGGGATTGAACGTCGCGATCGCGTCGAGCGCGGTCGTCTGCGCCGTGCGAAACGCGTCGATCGCCGTGCCGTGGGGAAGGGGCAGGTTGAGCGTAGCGCCCAGACCCTCGCCGTCCCCCGTCTCGTCGGCATGCCCCCAGAAGAACGGATAGTCGGTCCGGGGATCGGCATGCACCGAGGCGTAGAACACATCGCCGCGGTCGTAGAAGATGTCCTGCGTGCCGTTGCCGTGATGATAGTCGATGTCGAGGATCGCGACGCGTGCGACACCCGCGTCGCGCGCCGCCTGTGCCGCGATCGCCGCGGTGTTGAGATGGCAATAGCCGCCGCAATAATCCGCACCCGCATGATGGCCGGGCGGCCGGCACAGCGCGAACGCCGCGCGGTCGCCCTCCAGCACCGCGTGCGTCGCGGCCAGCGCGGACTGCGCGCTGCCATAGGAGGCGGCCCAGCTGTCGGGCGTAATCGGCGTCGTCGCGTCGAAGCTGTGCGCGCCGATCAGCGCGTCGATCCGCGTCAGGTCGAGCGGCCGCCGCCCGCGGATCGGAAATGCATAGGGAATCGCATCCCCCGTTCGCCCCGCCTCGCGCCACAACCGCGCCGCGTCCTTCAGGAATGCGACATAGGCCGGCGAATGCACCGCGAGGATCGCCGTCTCGCCGCGATCTGCCGGTGTCTCGACCGGACCTAGCGCGGCCAGGATCGCATCGACCCGCGCCGGCATCTCCGCATAGGTCGTGAAGCCGCCATTGTGCAGCTCCTGCGTCGGCGCATGCGCCCGCTGCCGATCGTCGAAGAACATGCGCATCGGTCTGTTACCTTGTCAGAGATGTCAGGCAGCGGGGCGGGCGAGCGCCTCCGCGATCAGCTTGCGCGAATTGTCGATCCCGTACAGCGCGATGAAACTGCCCATCCGCGGCCCCTGTTCGGAGCCGAGCAGCGTCTCGTATAGCGCCTTGAACCAATCGCGCAGGGTCTCGAACCCGCCGGTCTTGCCGATCTCGTAGACGATGTTCTGCACATCCTCAGCGCTCGCATCGGCGGGCAGCGCGGCAAGTTCGGCATCGAGCCGCTCGAGCGCCGCGATCTCTACGCCTTCGGGTGCACGCCGCTTGAGCGTCGGCGCGACAAAATCGCGGCCGTACGCCAGCGCATGGTCGATCAGCTTGTCGAGCTCGGGATAGCTCTCCGCCGACGCATCGGGGACATAGTTCGCCAGATAGCCCCAGACCTGCGCCTTGCTCGCATCGCCCATCACGCCGACGAGGTTGAGCAGCAGCCCGAACGTCACCGGCAGCTCGCCCTCGGGCAGCTTGCCGTCATGGATATGGTGGATCGGATTGCCGAGCTTCTGCTTCAGATCCTGGCCGGCATAATTGCCGCGGAACTGCCAATATTCGTCCACCGCGCGCGGGATCACGCCCATGTGCAACGACTTGGCCTTTTTCGGCTCGCGATAGGCGTAGAACGCGAGGCTCTCCTGCGGGCCATAGGTCAGCCACTGGTCGAGGCTGAGGCCATTGCCCTTGGACTTCGAGATCTTCTCGCCATTCTCGTCGAGGAACATCTCGTAGTTGAAGCCCTCGGGCGGGCGGCCGCCGAGCACGCGCGCGATCTTCGACGACTGGGTCACCGAATCGATCAGGTCCTTGCCCGCCATCTCGTAATCGACGCCGAGCGCGACCCAGCGCATCGCCCAGTCGACCTTCCACTGCAGCTTGGCCTTGCCGCCGAGCACGCTCTGCTCGATCCGCTGCCCCTCATCCTCGAACGCGATCAGCCCGGCCTCGGCATCGATCACCTCGATCGGCACCTGCAACACGATGCCGCTGGTCGGCGAGATCGGCAGCACCGGCGAATAGGTCGCGCGGCGCTCGGCGCGGAGCGTCGGCAGCATCACGTCCTGGATGCCCTGGAAATGCCGCAGCACGCCCTTCAACGCCTCGTCGAAACGCCCGCTCGTGTAATAGTCGGTCGACGACGCGAACTCGTAATCGAAGCCGTAGCGATCGAGGAATTCGCGCAGAATCGCGTTGTTATGCGCGGCAAAGCTCGAATGCGTGCCGAACGGATCGGGGATCTGGGTCAGCGGCTTGCCGAGATGCTCGCGCAGCATGTCGCCATTGGGGACGTTGTCGGGCACCTTGCGCAAGCCGTCCATGTCGTCCGAAAACGCGATCAGCCGGGTCGGCGTGTCGCTCAGCGCGTGGAACGCGTTGCGCACCATCGTCGTGCGCAGCACTTCATTGAACGTGCCGATATGCGGCAGGCCCGACGGGCCATAGCCGGTCTCGAACAGGATCGGCGCGCCCTGCTTGCCCTGCGGATAGCGCTTGAGGAGTTTGCGCGCCTCCTCATACGGCCAGGCTTTGGATTCCAGGGCGGCGGTGCGGAGCTCGTCGGTCATGCCCCGCGCCCTAGCGCGAAGGTACGAGTCTGCAAAGTCCGCGCCGGCCCGGTACCGTTACGGCCGCGTGCGGCCCGTACCCGTATTGGCGCCACCGCCGCCGCCCGTGCCGGGGGCACCGACCGAGCCGATATTGCCGAACAGGTCCTGGAAGAAGCCGCGCTGGCGACCCAGCGTCGGCGTCGTCTTGCCATCCGGGCTGATCGAGGCGACCTGATCGAGCCCGCCGCGACGGATCGCGGTGACGGTGCCCTGCTGGTCGAAGCTGATCTGCAGCGTGATCTGCGCGTTCGGACGCGGGTTGCGGAACGCCAGGTTGCGGCTGTCGCGCGCCAGATAATACCAGTCACCCTGGTCGAACTGTCCCGCGAGCGTCGGCTTGCCGAGCGTCTGGAGCACCGACTGACGGTTGTCGACGCCGGGCTGGACCGAGTTGACGAGGTCGACATCGACCACATAGCCCTGGTGCGAGCGAAGCTGCGTGCAGCCTGCGCTCGTCAGGCCGACGAGCGCGAGCGCCGCGACGCTGGCCGTACGGCGTGTCAGGCGGAATGAAAGGACGCTCATATACTCTCCCGGGGCGGGGTCACGCGATACTGGCGGCAGCACGATTGCATCGGCCGCGGATCGCCTCGATATGCGAGGTTGCGCAGGCAAACAAGCCGCCGCGCATTGGCGACGGGAAGGCGACAGGATTTGGGCTGGTTCGGCAGGCTATTGGGCGAGAAGCACGACGAGGCGCTGCCACTTTATACCGCGGTCGTGCAGCGCGCGCGCGCGGAGCATTGGTATCGCGACGGGCAGGTGCCCGATACGGTCGACGGCCGCTTCGATATGATCGCCGCGGTGCTCGCGCTCGTCATGCTGCGGATGGAATCGGAGCCGTCGGGCGGCGAGCCCGCCGCGCGACTCGCGGAACGCTTCGTCGACGACATGGACGGGCAGCTGCGCGAGCTCGGAATCGGCGACATCATCGTCGGCAAGCATATCGGCCGGATGATGAGCATGCTCGGCGGGCGGCTTGGTGCCTATCGCGACGGGCTCGCGGCCGGTGATCTCGACGGACCGCTGGTCCGCAACCTCTATCGCGGTGATCCGCCCGCGCCCCCCGCGCTCGCGCATGTCCGCACGGTGCTCACCGACTTCCACGCCGCGCTCGCGGGCGTCCCGCTATCAACCCTACTCGCCGGAGAGCTGCCATGACCCCCGAATTCAGCCGTCCCGAGCTACTCGACACGATCGGCGAGCGCGATCGCAGTGTGACCTTCGCCGCAACGCCCGAGGAACGCCGCAAGCTTGCCGCGCGGTTTGCGATCCTGTCCGTTGACCTGCTCGAGGCGCACTTCACGATCCGACGCGATACGAGCGGGATCGTCGCCAACGGGCGTGTGACGGCAAAGGTGGTGCAGGCCTGTTCGGTGACCGACGAACCGCTCACCGCGACGATCGACGAGCCCGTCGCGCTGCGCTTCGTCGACAATTTCGGCGCGGTCGACGGCGAGATCGAATTGTCGGACGATGCGCTCGACACCGTGCCGATCGATGGCGGTGCGGTCGATCTGGGGGAAGCGGCGGCCGAGACGCTCGCGCTTGCGCTCGATCCCTTTCCCCGCGGCCCCAATGCCGCGGCCACACTGCGCGCCGCCGGGGTGATCAGCGAGGACGAATATCAGCCGGTCAACGCGTTTTCGGGGCTGAAGGCGAAGCTCGAGGGCAAGGGCTGACGCGTCCGGCCCGACGCGTCAGTCCGCGTCGGGCCCCAGCGTCGGATCGAGATCGCGCGGCCGCACGAAGCGGGTGAACCGCGCCGATCCGCTCGTCAGATCGTCCCAGTCGTCAATGTCGAACTGCAGCTCGGCAAGACTCGCGGTCGGATATTTGTCCTCGACCGCGTCGCGGAACGGGTGGGTCACGTCTGGGGTCAGCAACAGGACCAGATCCTCGAGCCCCGGATTATGCCCGATCACCAGCGCGCGATCGACGCCACGCGGCAGGTCGCGGACGAGGTCGAGAATCGTCCCCGCCGACGCCAGATACAGCCGCCGGTCCCAGTCGGGTGCCAGCGTGCGTCCATAACCCGCGACGATCTCGTCGAGCGTCTCGACGACACGGACCGCGGGCGAGGCGACGACATGGTCGAACGCGAGCGACAGTGTGCGCATCTGCCGCCCGATGATCGTCGCGGCACGGCGGCCCTTGGCGTTCAGCGGCCGGTCGAAATCGCGCGAGACCGTGTCGTCCCAGCCCGACTTGGCATGGCGCAGCAGCGTCAGCGTCTTCATGGCTCGGGCGTCATGATAAGGGTCCTCGGGCCGGTTCGCCCGCCTCATGCCTCAAGGCGGCGCGCGAGGAAAGCCGTGCCGCGACTCGGGTCACCGCTTCGTCGAGCGTGACGCGTGTCACCGGAACCCCCGGCGGGAAGGCGCTCAGCAGCCGCGACGGCATCGCCGCGGACAGCATGACGAATGCCCCCGAATCGTCTGCACGCCGGATCAGCCGGCCGAACGCCTGCGCGAGCCGCGCGCGGATCAGCCGGTCGTCATACACGGCGCCACCACCCGCAAGCCGTCGTGCGGCATGCAGCACGGTCGGCTTGGGCCAGGGCACGCCCTCCATCACCACCAGCCGCAGCGATTCGCCCGGCACGTCGACCCCGTCGCGCAGTGCATCGGTGCCGAGCAGCGACGCGCCCGGGTCATCGCGGAAGATATCGACCAATGTGCCGGTATCGATCGGATCGACATGCTGCGCGAGCAGCGGCAGCCCCTCGCGCGCCAGCCGGTCGGCGATCCGCCCGTGCACGCCGCGCAACCGGCGGATCGCGGTGAACAGCCCCAGCGTCCCGCCGCGCGAGGCGACGATCAGCCGGGCATAGGCGTTGGCCAGCGCGCCCACATCGCCGCGCTTGACGTCGGTGACAATCAGCACCTCGGCCTGTGTCGCATAGTCGAACGGGCTGAGCGCGGCGAACCGCGCGGCCGGGCGGGTGAGATGCGGTGCGCCGCTGCGCGCCTCGGCGATCTGCCAACCTTCTTCCGCGCTGCCGCCCCCGGTCAGCGTCGCCGACGTCACCAGCGCGCCATGCGCGGGTTTAAGTACGACCTCCGCAAACGGGCGGGTCGGGTCGAGCCAGCGGCGGTGCAGCCCGATATCGAATTCGCGTCCCTCGACCCGGTCGACCGCGAGCCAGTCGACGAAATCGGCATCCGCGGGCCCGCCGACGCGCGCCAGCAGCGAAAGCCAGGCCGCCACCGTCTCCGCGCGCCACCCGATCGACGCGATCGCGCCCTCGACGCGTGCGCGCGCCGGCCCGTCGAGCCAGTCGGGGGCCTCGCTCAGCACCGCCTCGAGCCGCCGGCCGAGCGTCACCAGCGGGCGCACCAGCGCGTCGAGCGCGGCGGCGGCGGGTGCTGCGGCCTCGATCAGTGTCGGATCGGGTTCGGCCAGTTCGGTCTCCAGCCCATAGCCCGCATCGCCCGGCTGTTCGGCGCGCGCATAGGTCAGCCCGCGGACCGCAGCGAGCAGCTCCTCGATCGGCCCGAACGGCGCGCCCTCGCCGATCCGCTGCAGCCAGCCCTCGCTCGCCAGCGCGCCGGCCGCGGCCACCGCCTCGCCGATCGCGCGATTGCCCGCCTCGTCATAGCTGGCGAGATCGGACAGGCGTGCGGCCAGTCCGCGCCGCCGCCCCCGGCTGCTGCCCTCGGGACCGATGATCCAGCGGCGCAGCTCGATCGTCTCGCCGCCGGTCAGCGCGGTCGCGAACATCGAATCGGCGGCGTCGAAGATGTGATGCCCCTCGTCGAACACATAACGCGTCGGTCGCGTCGCGAGTTCGCGTCCGCGCGCCGCGTTGACCATCACCAGCGCATGGTTGGCGATGACGATGTCGGCATCGGTCGAGGCGCGCGCCGCGCGTTCGATGAAGCATTTGCGGTAATGCGGGCAGCCGGCATAGACGCACTCGCCGCGCCGGTCGGTTAGCGCGGTCGATCCGTTGCGCCGGAACAGCGTCGGCAGCCAGCCGGGCAGGTCGCCGCCGACCATGTCGCCGTCCGCGCTATACGCGGCCCAGCGCGCGACGAGCTGCGCGAGCACTGCCGCCCGCCCCGCAAACCCGCCCTGCAACGCGTCCTCGAGGTTCAGCAGGCAGAGATAATTCTCGCGACCCTTGCGCGTGACGACCTTGGTCCGGCGGACCGCGGGATCGGGAAAGAGCCGTTCGGTCTCGCGTCCCAGCTGGCGCTGCAGCGCCTTGGTGTAGGTCGAGATCCAGACCGCGCCGCCCGCCTTTTCCGCCCAGATCGAGGCGGGGGCGAGATAGCCGAGCGTCTTGCCGATCCCGGTCCCCGCCTCCGCCAGCACCAGATTGGGCGAATCGCGCACCGCCCGCGGCGCGAACGCGGCCGTCGCCGCGGCGGCATAGGCGCGCTGCCCCGGTCGTTCCTCCGCGCCATGCCCGGTCAGGTCGTCGAGTCGCGCCTCGGCATCGCCCGGCTCGATCGCGATCGTCCGCGGCGCGGGGCGCGGGGCCTGCTCCTCCCATTCGGGCAGCTTCGAAAACAGCCAGCGTTCGTTGACCGCCGGCTTGGCCAGCCGTTCGGCGACCACGGGCGCCCAGGGCCAGCGCAACCGGTAGAGCGACTGCGCCGCGGTCCAGGCCCCCTCGCGCTCGGGCCAGTCGGCCGCGTCGGTCAGCGCCAGCATCGCCTCGGCGGCGCGCAACAGGAACGGCGCGACATCGGCATCGTCGGTCGGCAGGTCGAGGCCGGTGACGCGGGCGATGCCCTTTGGCGTCGGCACCGCGAACTGCGCCGGGCGCAGGAACGCGTAGAGTTCGAGCAGGTCGAGTCCCGACAGATCGGCATAGCCCAGACGCTGGCCGATCAGCGCGGCGTTGAGCAGGATGACGGGGGTATCGGCAGCGATCCGGATCGCTTCGCCACGCCCGATCCCGCGCGTCTCGCCGCCCTGCGCGACCCAGATGCCGCCATGGCTGGCGTGAAGGGCGGGGTAGGCAAGCACGTTGCCGACCGTGCGCGATGCGGAACGAATTGGCAACCTCGCCGTGTCGAAAAGCCGCAATACCGGCTTGTACGTGGGTCTCGTCGGTGATGAGGAGCCGTCCCCGCCCTGCCGAACTGACGCTGGGTCGCGCACCGGGCAGCGTGCCGGGCGATGTTCATTCGGTGCAATTTTCAGCATCGGCCGGCGGACGAGCCAAGTCATTCCAATATTCTGACGATCGGTCGGCCGACACCTGTCCGAAACGGATCATGTTTGGTCCGTTACGGCGGGGACAGCGGATAGTCTTTCCCGGGGAGAGGGCCGATGAGCGAGTCGCTGGGAATCATCGATATCATCGTGCGCGAGGCGGTGGCATTTGCTGCGGTCGGCTTGTTGATCGGCGGCATCGATGACCTCCTGGTCGACATCGCATTCTTTGTCTGGAAAATCTGGCGCGGACCGTCGACCTTGCCGGGCATGGACGCGTTGCCCACGCCGTCGGAGCCCGGCCGGCTCGCGGTCTTCGTGCCGGCCTGGGATGAGGTGGCGGTGATCGGCGCGATGCTGTCGGCGGCGGTGGCGCGGTTCGACCATGACGATTACCGCATCTTCGTCGGACTCTATCCGAACGACCGCGCGACGATCGACGCCGCGGCGCGCGTGGCGGCGCGCGATCCTCGGATCCGCCTGGTCATCGGCCAGCGCGACGGACCGACCACAAAGGCGGACTGCCTCAACACGCTCTGGCATGCGCTGCGCCGCGCCGACGATCGCGACGGGCGGCGGACCAAGGCGGTCGTGCTGCACGATGCGGAAGACGTCGTGCACCCGCTCGAACTGCGCGTGTTCGATTCGCTGATCGATCATTATGCCGTCGTGCAATTGCCCGTCCTGCCGCTCGTCAAGCGCGGCTCGCGGCTCGTGTCGGGGCATTATGCCGATGAGTTCGCCGAAGCGCATATGAAGCAGCTGGTCATCCGTACCGCACTCGGTGCGGGGATGCCGCTGGCGGGGACGGGGTGTGCGATGTCCACCGCGATCCTCGATACCGTGGCGGCGACCCGCGACGGCGATCCGTTCGACGCGTCCAGCCTGACCGAGGATTATGAGCTCGGGCTGCGGATCGCCCAGCTCGGCGGGGCTGGACGGTTTGCGCGGATCGTCGACGATGCGGGCGCGCTGATCGCGGTGCGGGCGTTCTTCCCGGCGACCTTCGACGCCGCCGTCCGGCAAAAGGCGCGCTGGATGACCGGGATCGCGCTGGCGGGCTGGGACCGGACGGGCTGGGCCCGTCCGCAGGCGCTGGCCGATCACTGGATGCGGATGCGCGACCGGCGGGCGCCGCTCAGCATGGTCGTGCTGGCCGCGGCCTATGTCGGGCTGACCGCCTGGGTGCTGACGTTCCTGGTTCATGCGATGGTCCCGGCCGCGCAGGGCTGGCCGGCGATGCCGGTCGTCTGGCTGGCGGGGGCGAATATCGGGCTTCTCGTGTGGCGGCTCGGCATGCGGATGGCCTTCACCGCGCGCATCTACGGCCTGGCCGAGGCATTCTGGTCGCTGCCCCGCTTCGTCGTCGGCAATGTCATCAGCCTGATCGCCGCGCCGCGCGCCGTGGTCCGCTATATTGCGATGCTCCGCGGCGCGGCGCTGGTCTGGGACAAGACCCGGCATGAATTTCCCGATCTCCGATCATCGGGAGGGTGAGCGGGACGCGCACGCTGCGCCACGGGTGAAGGGCGGGCGGCCGCTCCGTTTTCTCGCCGCCGCGCTCGGCGCATGGGTCGTGATGCGGATCCTGGTGCTGTCACCCTATGCCGCGGGGGTGCTGACGCCCGGCGGATCTGGCAGCCAGCAGCGTCCCACTGTCGCGGCGGGGACGCGGCACGATCGACAATCTTCGCTCACCGCCCGCGCCGTCGGTATCGCTGCCATCGACCATCATCGCGCCGCCGCCAATGCCAATGCCGCTCTTGCCGCCGCCCGCCGCCCCGACCGGCGTGTCTCGCCGCAACCGCCCGACGATACCATCGGGCACGGTCCCCGCGCGTCGCCCGGTCATGCCCGCGCCGCGCCGGTGCTCGCCGCGGTCATCCTGAACGCGCGTGCTCGCCCCGCTGACGTTCGCGCGAGGCACGCCGCAGATCGTGACGTCGAATTCACTATGGACGTCCAGCCCGACCTTGCGCTCGACCGGCAGGGCCGGATCGCGATGCTCCCGCCGCTCGGTCCGGCCGCGATCGGTGCGACCCGCGCAACTGCGCACGCGCGGCTGAGCGTCAGCAGCTGGCTGCTCGCCCGCGGTGGCGCGTCGGGTACCGTGTCCGGGGGGCAATTGGGCGCATCGCAGGCGGGGGTGCGGGCCGTCTACGGAATCGACCCATCGCGGCGGCTCGGGCTGACCGCGCGGCTGGCAGCGCCGCTCGAGGGACGCGGACGTGAGGCGGCCCTCGGCATCGAATGGCGGCCGACCCGCGGGCCCGTCCGTCTGATCGCCGAACAGCGCTTCGTCCTCGACGGGGGCCGCGGCGGCCCGACGGTCGGCGTGATCGCAGGCTACGGCCCCGCCGAGATCGCACCGGGCGCGCGGATCGAGACCTATGGTCAGGCAGGGGCGATCGTGCGCGACGGCGTCGAAGGGTTCGTCGATGCCGCTGCGCGCCTGACGCACGGCGTCGCGGAACGCGGCAGGCTCCGCCTCGACGCGGGGGTCGGCGCATGGGTGAGCGCTCAGCGGGGGGCGGCACGGGGCGATCTCGGTCCGTCGCTTGGCCTAGCAGTGCCGCTCGGCCGACGATCGGTCCGTCTCGCGCTCGACTGGCGCCAGCGTATCGCCGGCACCGCCCGCCCCGGCTCGGGTCCCGCACTCTCGGTCGGCAGCGACTTCTAGGCGGCCGCTAGCCCCCGCGGCCGGTTTGCGTATAACGACGCGCGTGGACCTGTATCTTCCCATCGCAAACCTGTCGGTCAATGCGCTCGTCATCATCCTGCTCGGCGGCGGTGTCGGGCTCCTGTCGGGGATGTTCGGGGTCGGCGGCGGCTTTCTGACGACGCCGCTGCTGATCGTCTACGGCATCCCGCCGACCGTCGCCGCCGCCTCGTCCGCGAGCCAGGTCACGGGGGCGAGCGTGTCGGGCGTGTTCGCGCATTTCCGCCGCAACGGCGTCGACGTGAAGATGGGCGGCGTCCTCGTCGCAGGCGGCATATTAGGCGCGTTCTTCGGCGCCTGGCTGTTCCGGCTGCTCCAGCAGAGCGGCCAGATCGATACCGTGATCGCGATCGTCTATGTCGTGATGCTTGGCTCGATCGGCGGCATGATGGCGAGCGAATCGATCGGGACGATCCGCCGCGCGCGGACCGGCCGCCCCGCCAAGCCCCGCAAGCGACGCCATCATCCGCTGGTCGCCGCGCTGCCGCTGCGCACGCGATTCTACGCCTCGGGCCTGTATATCTCGCCGCTCGCGCCGTTGCTGCTCGGCTTTTCGACCGGGATCCTGACCATGTTGCTGGGGATCGGCGGCGGGTTCATCCTGGTACCGGCGATGATCTACCTGCTCGGCATGGCGACGTCGGTGGTGGTCGGGACCTCGCTGTTCCAGACGCTGTTCGTCACCGCGGTGGCGACGATGGTGCATGCGACGACGACCAAGGCGGTCGACATCGTGCTGGCCGGGCTGCTGCTGATCGGATCGGTTGTCGGCGCGCAGATCGGTGCGCGGTTCGCGACCAAATTCCGTCCCGAATATCTCCGTCTCGGGCTCGCCGTGATGGTCCTGCTCGTCGGTGCACGGATCGTGCTCGGGCTGGTGTGGCGGCCCGAGGAGATCTTCTCGGTCACGCTGTCGTGAAGCCGGGCGCGCCGCTCCTCCTGCTCGCGCCGCTGCTGATGGCACAGGCCAAGCCGGTGCTCGTCCCCGACGTGTCGCAGCGCAATATCGAGATCGCCTACAGCTTCACCGGCGCCGAACTGCTGCTGTTCGGCGCGATCCTCTATCCCGGCGGGCGCCTGCCGAGCGGCGAGAGTCCCACCGACATCGTCGTCGTCGTCAAGGGGCCGACCCAGTCGATCGTGATGCGCGAGAAGGAGAAGGTCGCCGGCATCTGGGTCAACACGTCGCGGCTGCGCTATCGGTCCGCGCCCAGTTTCTATGCGATCGCCTCATCCAAGCCGATCGGGCGGCTGGTCGACGACCGCACCCGGGCGATCTACGAACTCGGCCTCGACAGCCTGCAATTGTCGCCCGCCTCGAGCGCACCGATTCCGACGCAGGACCGGTTCCAGCGTGGCCTGGTCGACCTGAAACGGCGTGCCGGGCTGTATTACGAGGCGCCGGGCGCGGTCGAGATCACAGATGACGTGCTGTACCGCGCGCGGGTTTCGGTGCCCGCGCGCGTACCGGTCGGGCGCTTCACCGCGGAAACCTTCCTGATCCGCGACGGCCGTGTGCTGGCCGCGGCGGTGCGTGACATCGACATCCGCAAATCGGGGTTCGAACGCTTCGTCGCGCGAGCGGCCGACCGGTCGGCGATCGCCTATGGCCTGGTCGCGGTCTTTCTCTCGATCTTTCTCGGCTGGGCGGCCGGCTGGATCGCGCGCCGGGTCTGAGGCGCGCAAACGCTCACGCATTCTTTACCCGTGCGCGGCATGGATGCGGACATCTGGCAAAAGCCGGAGGATCGAGGACCGACCGCCTATGACCGACATGCCCGCCGCCCATCTGTTCCAGCGGGCGATTGCCGCCGCGGCGATCGCGGACGGCGCGGGGCCGGACGCATCACCGGGGGGACAGGGCGACGCTCCGATTGGCGTCATATCCGCGATTGCCGGCGCCAGCAGCCGGGTCCTGCTCGACCGGACCGCGATCGCGCCGCTGCTCGCGCACCCCGACGCGGTGCTCGCCGCCGCCGGCCAGGTCGGCAGCCAGGTCAAGATCCGGGTCGGCACGTCATGGATCATCGCCAATGTCCGCTCGCTCGCGCTCGAGGCGGCGATGGGCAGCGTCATCGCGGGCGATATCGATTTCCTTGGCGAGGGGGACGAGGACCGGGCGACCGGCGCGTTGTACGGATTCCGCCGCGGCGTGACGCGCTATCCCATGCCGGGCTGCGAGGTGTTCGCGGTCACGACGCGCGACCTGCGCGAGGTCTATGCCGCCGAGGACCGCGCGAATATCGCGATCGGCACCGTCTATCCGACCGCCGACGTTCCCGCCGCGCTGTATGTCGATGCGATGCTCGGCAAGCATTTCGCGCTCGTCGGCTCGACCGGCACGGGCAAGTCGACCGCTGCCGCGCTGATCCTGCACCGGATCTGCGACCTCGCGCCGCAGGGGCATATCGTGATGATCGACCCGCATGGCGAATATGCGGCGGCCTTTGGCACGAACGGCGCGATCCACGACGTGTCGAACCTGCAAATGCCCTATTGGCTGATGAATTTCGAAGAGCATTGCGAGGTCTTCCTGACCAGCACCGGGGAACAGCGCCAGTTCGATGCGGACATCCTCGCCAAATGCCTGCTCGCCGCCCGCGCGAAGAGCCGGCTCGGCCAGGCGATCGCCAAGCTGACGGTCGACGCGCCGATCCCCTATCTGCTCAGCGACCTGACCGGCATCATCAGCCTTGAGATGGGCAAGATGGACCGCGCCGGCGACACCAGCCCCTATTTGCGGCTCAAGGGCAAGATCGACGAGATCAAGGCGGATCCGCGCTATGGCTTCATGTTCTCGGGGATGCTCGTCGCGGACACGATGGCGGCGTTTCTCCAGCGTATCTTCCGCCTGCCGGGCGACGGCCGGCCGATCTCGATCATCGACGTGTCGGGCGTGCCGTCGGACATCACCGCGGTCGTCGTCGCGATGCTCGCACGGATGACGTTCGACTTCGCGATCTGGTCGCGCAACGAGCCGCAGCGACCGATCCTGCTCGTCTGCGAGGAGGCGCATCGCTATATCCCGAACGATCGTCAGGCGGAGAGCTCGGTCGGGCGGATCCTCGGACGGATCGCCAAAGAGGGTCGCAAATACGGCGTTTCGCTCGGGTTGATCACGCAGCGCCCGTCCGATCTGGCGGAAGGCGTCCTGTCGCAGTGCGGGACGATCGTCGCGATGCGGCTCAACAACGAACGCGATCAGGCCTTTGTCCGCGCGGCGATGCCCGAGGGCGCACGCGGCTTTCTCGAATCCATCCCCGCGCTGCGCAATCGCGAGGCCATTATCTGCGGGGAGGGCGTGACGATCCCGATCCGCGTCGCGTTCGACGATCTCGAGGACACGCGCCGCCCCGCCTCGAGCGATCCGCTCTTCTCGGCGCTGTGGCGCGATGTCGGCGGCGAGGAGCAGATCATCGACCGGACGATCCTGAAATGGCGCGCGCAGGGCAAGTGAGCCGGCTGTCGGTCGTCGTGGCGGGTGCTACTCGCGGCGGCGCCTAGGCGGCGTAGTCGGTTTCGGTGATCTCGTTGTCCGCCATCAGCCGCAGCCGGTTGATCAGGCGGCATGCGATCTCCGGCTTGCCGGGCCCGTTCGGGGTGGCGAGCATCGGGATGAGCTGCTGGTCGACGAACGTGTCGGGACCCGAATAGGCCAGTGAAAAGCGCCGGAACCCCCGGTCGAGGCCGATCATGTCCGTGATGATCGTCACGTCGCTATGGCGCCGGTCGGCGCTCAGCCGCGCGAGCAGATTGGAGATCGCCGGATCCGGTCCCTCGACCAGCTGGACGAAGTGCAGATCGGTGATGATCAGCGCACCGGTGATGCCGGCCTGCGCGTTGCGCGCGCGGGAATCGTTGACGATGTCCATCAGCGCGCGCTGATCCATCGCGATATCGGGCTTGATCTTGCTCAGATACAGCACCGTCCGCAAGGCCGGCACGGGCGTCGCGCGGGCGGGCCGGATCGCGGTGACGGGTGTCGGGCGCGGTTGCGGTCGGCTGGCACCGCGCAGGGCCCAGTCCTGCTCGCGGCGCATCGCGCGTCCCGGAACATAGCCCTGGATCGAGATCAGCCGTCCGGTCGCGGTCGAGGAGAGCCCTGTCTGCATGATCGTCACATATCCGGTAAAGCGATGGTGCATCTCGCCTAGCATGGTGCATGACAGCACTGTAATATCGTAGAACTACGAACCGGACTTTAGTATGGGCGCCGCATCCGTGATCAGGATCGACAGCGGCCTAGTCTGCGAGAATTTGAAAAGATGATCGATCAATAGTGCGCGCAGTTGGTACGGCCATCTGCGGGGACTCGACGCCGGGTGCAGACACGTACGGCGCGGCGCGCGTCGCTAGGTGCCGGTGCGGACCGCGAGCAGGCGGGCGACCCGCGCCTTGAACGCGCGCAATGCCGGGCCGGACAGCCGTGCCGCGCTCGCCAGCGATACCGATCGCGGATTGATCGCGCCGCCGTTCCTCCACACTTCCCAGTGGAGATGCGGCCCCGTCGACATACCGGTCGAGCCGACATAGCCGATGACCTGGCCCTGGCGTACGCGCGTGCCCGATGCGACCGCGATCCGGCTCATATGGCCATAGCCGCTCGCCAGACCGCCGCCGTGGACGAGCTTGACGAAATTGCCATAGCCGCCGGTCCGGCCCGCGAAGCTCACCACCCCGTCGGTCATCGCATGGATTGGCGCGCCCCTCGGCGCCCCGATGTCGAGTCCCTTGTGCATCCGCGTGAAGCCGAGCAGCGGATGCACGCGCAGGCCGAAACCGGACGTGATGCGGCCGATCACCGGCATGCCCGACACGGCGCGGCGTTCGGTCTGGCCATTGGCATCGAACCAGCCGCCGCGACCGGCGTCTTCGCCCTCTGCAGTGGCGAGATCCGACTGGTTGTTGGTCGCAGCGGCCGGTGCGAAGCGGACGAGTTGCAGCGTGCGCCGTCCCTGGTCGATCCCGGCGAACAGCAGCGCGCCGATCCGCGTTTCGCCGGTCGCGGCGCGTTCGCGGGCAACGATCAGGTCGAAACGGTCCGTCGCGCTGACGTCGCGACCGATCGACAGCCGCGTCGCGATCGCCTTGATATAGGTCTCGACCGCCTTGGCGGGGACACCGGCGGCGCGCATCGACCGGTAGAGGCTCGATCCGGCGAGCCCCTGGATCCGCAGCGGGGTGCGATCGACCGCGATCGCCGCGCGCGTCATCGCCAGACCCGCTGCGGTGCGGTGCAGTGATACGTCGAGGTCGAACCGTGCGCGCACCGCGAGCGATTCGAGTGGGCGGGCTACCGTGCGATCCGCGCGCCGGCCCAGCGTCAGCGCGATCCGCGTGCCCGCCGGGATCGCGCCGGGATCGACCGTCTGCGCGATCAGCGCCGATGCAGCACTGGCGTCACGCCGGCTGACGCCCGCGCGGATCAAGACCCGGTCGAACGCATCGCCCTGACCCAGTGTCGCGGCAAGGTCGACGCTTGGCCGTTCGGGGGCCTGCGCGAGCGGTACGACAAGGTCGTTCGCCGCCATCCGCCGCCCCGTATCCGCGCCCTGGCCGAGCGGCGCGATCGCCAGTGCCCGCGCCTGCTCGCGTGCCGAACCGGCCAGCGGTGCGGGGACGCTGCCGGTCAGCGGACGAAAGCCGGGGGCGAGCATGACGGTTGCCGCACACAGCGCGGTGCAGGTCGCGAGGCCGCGCCACCACGTCGCACTACCGATCGCGCTGCCCAGATCGGGCACCCAGTCGATCCGTGCTGCGGCGTCGTGCAACCGCGTGACGCCCCGGGGAATTGCGTCGGAACCGGTGGCGGCGGCGCGCCCGAAACCTCGGGCGTCGATGCCGCCTGCCAGCCCCAGTTCCTGCTCCGTCCCTAGATACACGTCGCGCACCTCGTGGCCCAAATTCCTGGCGCACATTTCCGGCCAGGCTCGCCGTTCCCCCCGGCGCGGGTCGGAGTCCTGTGCAGCAAGGGTCCTAAAGTCAAATTAACCCGCCGCACGCCCGCCACGCGTGGCGACGAGGCGTGGTGCGGCGGGGGCGGACGGAAATCCGTGCGCGGAATACGGCGAACTTGTCCTGCCGGTCATTGCGCCGCGCGGCCTTACGCCCGATGTTCTGGGCTATGAGTGACGATGTGTCCGGCGGCGTGACCGCGGTCCTGGGGCCGACCAACACAGGCAAGACGCACCTCGCGATCGAGCGGATGTGCGCGCATTCGAGCGGCATGATCGGCTTCCCGCTGCGCCTGCTCGCGCGCGAGGTCTATGACCGGGTGGTCGCGATCAAGGGTGCGAACCGCGTCGCGCTGGTCACCGGCGAGGAAAAGATCATGCCGCCCGATGCGCGCTGGCTGCTCTGCACCGCCGAATCGATGCCGGACCGCGACGTCGCGTTCGTCGGGCTGGACGAGGCTCAGCTGGGCGCCGATCCCGAGCGCGGGCATGTGTTCACCGACCGGCTGCTGCGTGCCCGCGGACGCGAGGAGACGATGATCCTAGGCTCCGAGGCGCTGCGACCGATGATCAAGGCGCTGGTTCCCGGCGCGGAGATCGTCAACCGCCCGCGCTTTTCGACGCTCACCTATGCGGGCGCCAAGAAGATCAGCCGCCTGCCCAAGCGGTCCGCGATCGTCGCCTTCTCGGCCGAGGAGGTCTATGCGGTCGCCGAGATGCTGCGCCGGCTGCGCGGTGGCGCCGCGGTGGTGATGGGCGCGCTGTCACCCCGGACCCGCAACGCGCAGGTCGCGATGTTCCAGGCGGGCGAGGTCGACTATCTCGTCGCCACCGACGCGATCGGTATGGGCCTCAACATGGACGTCGCGCATGTCGCCTTCGCCAGCCTCAACAAGTTCGACGGCAAGCGCCAGCGTCGCCTGACCGTCGCCGAGATGGCGCAGATCGCCGGCCGTGCGGGCCGGCATCAGCGCGACGGGACGTTCGGCGCGCTGTCCGATGACGGGCCGGGCGCGTTCCTGCCCGAAGAGGTGCTCGCGATCGAGGAACACCGCTTTCCCCGACTCGAAAATCTCTACTGGCGGCAGGGCGAACCCGATTTCGCGAGCATCGACGCGCTGGTCGCCAGCCTCGAGGCGCGTCCGCCCGCAGGCGTCCTGCGTGCCGCCCCCCAGGCGCTCGACCTCGGCGTGCTCAAGCGGCTCGCCGAGGAGGGCTGGGTGCGCGAACGGACGCGGCACCCGAAGATGGTCGCGCGGCTCTGGGCGGCGTGCGGCATCCCCGATTTCCGCAAGGTCGGGCTCGACCCGCATGCGCGCTTTGTCTCGCGCGTGTTCGGGCATCTCAGCGAGGGGCGGGGGCATATCCCGCACCAATGGTTCGCCGACGAGATCGCGCGGCTCGACACCGTCGCGGGCGACGTGCCGGTGATCGCGGGCCGCATCGCGGCGACCCGGATCTGGGCGTATATCGCGCAGCGGGCCGACTGGCTCGCCGAGCCCGCGCACTGGGCCGCGCGCACCGCCGCGCTCGAAGAGCGTCTGTCCGACGCGCTTCATGCCAGCCTGACGCAGCGGTTCGTCGACAAGCGTACGACCGCGCTGATGCGTCAGATTGGTGCGGACGCCGCGTCGCTCCCCGTCGTGATCGGTCCGGAGGGCGAGGTGATGGTCGAGGATCACCCGATCGGCCGCCTCGACGGCTTCCGCTTCACCGTCGCCGCCGACGCGCGCGCCAGCGACAAGCGCCTGCTGCTCGCCGCCGCCGAGAAGCGGCTGGCGGGCGAACGCACGCGGCGCGGCCAGTCGCTCGTCGATGCGCCGGACGCGGATATCACGCTCGACGAGTCGGCGCAGATCGTCTGGGCGGGGCATCCGGTCGCCCGGCTCGGCGCTGGCCCGTCCTTCGCCCGCCCGAAACTGATCCTCGATCGCGCGCTCGACTGTCTCGACAAGGCGGCGCGCGAGCGGATCGAGACGCGCCTGTCGCGCTGGCTCGCGGGGATGCTGAAGCGGCGGCTCGCGGTGCTCGTCGATCTTGCCGCGCTCAGCCGCGACGCGGACGCGACCCCGGCGCTGCGCGCAGTCGCCAGCGCGATCGAGGAAGCGGGTGGGATCCTCCCCCGCCTGCCGATGCGGCTCGCGCTCGACGCGGTCGATCCCGACGAGCGCAAGCGGTTGCGCAAGATCGGCATCATGATCGGCGCGCTCGACCTGTTCGACATCCGCCTGCTCAAGCCCGAACCGGCGCGCTGGCGCCGTATCCTCGCTGGCATCCGCGGGACGGTGATCACCGCGCCGCGCGACGGGGCGACCGTGCTCGCGCGCGGCAGTGATGGCGCGACGCTCGAGGCCGGGTTCCGCCCGCTGGGGCTTCAGGCGGTGCGCGTCGACCTGATCGAGCGTATCGCCCGCGCCGCGCATGATTCGCGCACCGGCCGCGCACCGTTCGCGCCCGACCCGGCGCTCGCGACCTCGATCGGCCTCGAGCCCGCGTCGATCGAGCGGCTGATGGCCGAGCTCGGCTTCAAGGCGCTGGCGGGCGACACGCCGCGTTGGGTCTGGCGCGGCCGCCCGCCCGCGCGCGCGGTCCCTGCGACGCCGATCGACCCGTCGCGGCAGAACGCGTTTGCCGGGCTTGCCGCACTGGTCCGCCATGGGTGAAGGCGCGATGCGGATCGATCGGTTCCTGTGGTTCGTCCGGCTCGCCAAGACGCGCAGCGCGGCCCAGGCGATTGCCGAGAAGGGGCATCTGCGAATCGACGGCCGCGCGATCGACCGCGCACACTGTCCCGTCCGGATCGGCAACGTCCTCACCTTCGCCGCCAACGACCGCGTCCGCGTGATCCGCATCGAGGCACTGCCGACACGCCGCGGTCCCGCCCCCGAAGCGCAGGCGTGCTATCAAGACCTGATCGCCGGCCAGACCCCCGCCGGCACCGAAGCGGACGACGTCGCACCACCCCGCCCGTCATCCTGACGAAAGTCAGGATCCAGGATACCAAAGGACAGCGTCTCATTGCCTTGGATCCTGACTTTCGTCAGGATGACGGCGTGGTTTGGGCGGAGGCGGTCGGAGGCGGCAAAGCCTGATAACGTCTCGCAGAAGGCTTGCTATGATTGACGCGACGGGCCTGCGCGCATAGTCGCAGGCCGTTCGTCGCCGGGAAGGAATCCGGCCCAGGAGTTCTGCAATGACCTACGTCGTCACCGATGCCTGCATCCGCTGCAAGTACATGGATTGCGTGGAAGTGTGCCCGGTCGATTGCTTCTACGAGGGCGAGAACATGCTGGTGATCAATCCCAGCGAGTGCATCGACTGCGGCGTGTGCGAACCCGAATGCCCCGCCGAGGCGATCCTGCCCGACACCGAGAGCGGGCTGGAGCAGTGGCTCGAACTCAACACGACCTTCTCTGCGCAGTGGCCCAACGTCACCCGCAACGACAACCAGACGCCCCCCGACGCGGACGCGATGAAGGGCGTTGAGGGCAAGTTCGACAAGTATTTCTCGCCCGAGCCCGGCGCCGGCGACTGAAAATCGCACGAAATTCGTGTCTTTATGGCGGATTGGGGCACGAGGGCTGTCACGATCGGCTGGTAATTTTGTTGCAAAGATGGTAATTGGGTCCGTGACGGGCGCGATATGTCAAGTCGTCCGCCTGGAGTATGTTCGAACCCTATTCCTCCACGGTGCAATCCGGCGAACGCGTCGCTGTGGCACCGCGTGGAGGCATTGATCCGGAAAGGCCCCCAATGGCTGCCAAGGCACTGTCCTTCGACGTCGGTGATTTCGTCGTTTACCCAAAGCACGGAGTCGGCCGTGTGATCGAGCTGCAACGCTCGGAAATCGCCGGCATGACGCTCGAACTTTACGTCCTCCGCTTCGAGAAGGAGCGCATGACGCTCCGCGTTCCGACCAACAAGGCCGAAAGCGTCGGCATGCGCAAATTGTCCTCGGACAAGACCATGCGCGAGGCGATGGACACGCTCAAGGGCAAGCCCAAGGTCAAGCGCACCATGTGGTCGCGCCGTGCGCAGGAATATGAGGCGAAGATCAATTCGGGCGACCTCGTGTCGATCGCCGAAGTGGTTCGCGACCTGTTCCGCGCCGACGACCAGCCCGAGCAGAGCTATTCCGAGCGTCAGATCTTCGAAGGTGCGACCAGCCGTCTCGCCCGCGAACTCGCCGCGATGGAAGAGATTGACGAGCCCAAGGCGCAGGAGAAGATCCTCGACATCCTCCGCGCCGCCGCCGCGATCTACAACAAGGACAAGCTGCCCGCCTGACCGCTGGCGCTCCGTTCGATGACGCAAGGGCGGTCCCGCGGGGCCGCCCTTTTGCGTTTCTGGTCCGTCGGCCGATGACCACCACGGATTCCGCTTCCGCCTCTCGCTGATAGGGTGTATTGTCTGGGCAATACACAGGAGGATGCCATGAAGTATCTTGCGCTCGGTCTGATCATCCCGCTTGCCGCCTGCTCGTTCAGCTGGTCGGGGGACGATGACGGGGCGGGGGCATCGCCGAGCGGCACCGGCACGACCCGCACCTATATAGTCAGCGATTTCAGCACGATCGACCTGCGCGGTGCGAGTGACGTCGATGTCCGCGTGGGCACGGGCTTTTCGGTGCGCGCCCAGGGACCGGTCGAACTGCTCGACCGGCTGAAGATCGAGCGGGAAGGCGACAAGCTCGAGATCGGGCGGCGCAAGAATATGGATCTTGGCTGGGGGCGATCGGGCAAGGTCAAGGTCTTCGTCACGCTGCCGCGGCTGGCGGGGGCGACGATATCGGGATCGGGCGACATGACCGTCGACCGGGTCGAGGGAACGCGATTCGCGGCTGATATCGCGGGCTCCGGCAGCCTGGGCGTCGCGGCCGTGAAGGTCGACGATCTCGCCGTCTCGATCGCGGGCTCGGGCAGCGTCTCGGCGGCGGGATCGGCGCGGGCGCTGGCGGTCGAGATCGCCGGCTCGGGCGATGTCGACGCAGCCGGGCTCAAGGCCCGGTCCGCGCGGGTCGAGATTGCCGGTTCGGGCAGCGTCCGCGCGGTCGTCGATGGCCCTGCCACCGTCGACATGATGGGGTCGGGCGATGTCGACCTGGGCAGCGCCGCGCGGTGCACCGTGTCCAAGATGGGCTCCGGCTCGGTCCGCTGCGCACCGTGATCCGCTGCGCGCGCGGCTTGCGTCGGTGCGCCGAAGCGGCAACGATCGGGCGATGATCCGTTTTCTTGTCCTGCCGCTCCTGTTTGCCTGTCCCGTCGCCGCGGCCGCGGCCGATCGTAGCGTATCGGTGGGCAGCTTCGAGCGGGTCCGGATCGATGGTCCGTTCGACGTGCGCCTCGTCACGGGATCGCCCGGCGCGAAGGTTTCGGGGGATCCGCACGCGACCGAGGCGGTTGAGATCCGCGTCGACGGCGCGACGCTGTCGGTCCGGCGGAGCACGAGCCGCTGGGGCGAGCGCCCCGAGACGGGGGCGCAGCGTCCGGTCACCGTGACGCTGTCCACCCCGCGTCTCGCCTTTGCCAGCGTCGTGGCAGGAGGGCGGCTGACGATCGATCGCATGAAGGGGATGCGGCTGGACCTCGCGGTCAGCGGTGCGGGCAGCCTTGCGGTGAACGATGCGCAGGCGGACCAGCTGAACGCCACCGTCATCGGCACCGGGCGGATGACGCTGGCAGGGCGCAGTGCGCGGGCGCGTCTGACCGTCAGTGGCCCGGGGCTGATCGACGCGACCGCGCTTGCCGTCGATGATCTCGTCGTCATGCAGGACGGCGTCGGCGAAACCCGCGCCTCGGCGCGCCGCACCGCGCAGGTGACGAACGGCGGGGCCGGCTCGGTCACGGTCGCGGGCACCGCCGCCTGCACGGTCCGCGCCGCCGCCACTGGCCCGGTGATCTGTGGCCGCTAAGCGCGCAGGCTAGATCAGCGCGAGTTCGGCGAGCTTGGTCATCAGCGCGGGCGGCATGATGTCGAGTCCGGTCGCGTCGCCGCCGAGATCGAGCGGCGCATCGGCGCCCTCCAGATACCGCCACCCCTGATGCGCGCGCTTGGGTCGCGCCTGGACCAGCACCAATCGGGGGTCGATATGGATCGCGACGCGTCCTCCCTCCGCCTCGCCAAAGCCCAGGATCGGCGACCGCGCGATCAGCTGGTGCTTCAGGATCCAGTACATCGAGCCGCCTTCGCCGACCGGCCCCGCCACCTCCTCGTGTCGCTTGGGCAGGTAGCGGGTGGTGAGGAACACGGGGCCCTCCTCACCGCGCAGCCGCAGGCGCTCCGCCAGATGGTCGACGCTGTCCGCGCCGAACGCGACTTTGGTGAGGTGAAGCGGCATCCGTCTGGAAATGGGCGCTAATCCGCGCCAGTCAACCGGAACGTCAACCGTGCAGCCCCCACAGGCTGGCAAGGCCGAGGAACGAGAAGAACCCCATCGTGTCGGTCATTGTCGTCACGAACACCGCCGACGAGACCGCGGGATCGATCCGGAACTTGTCGAGCGTGATCGGGACCAGCACGCCGGAAAGCCCTGCGGTGATGTTGTTGGTGAGCATCGCCGCCGCGATCACGATCGACAGATCGGTGTTGCGGAAGATCACATAGGTGCCAAGCCCGATCAGCGTGCCCAGCATGACGCCATTGGCCGTGGCGATCCGGAATTCGCGGACGATCATCCGCTTGGTGTTCGAACTCGTCAGCTGGTTGGTCGCGAGCGCGCGGACCACGACCGCGAGCGTCTGCGTCCCGGCATTGCCGCCCATCCCCGATACGATCGGCATCAGCACCGCGAGCAAAGCAAAGCTCGCGATCGTCCCCTGGAACAGTCCGACGACCGACGACGCGACCATCGCAGTGCCCAGATTGACCACCAGCCAGGTGAAGCGCGTCCGCACCGTCAGCCGGATCGGCTCGTTGATGTCGCCGTCGCCTGCACCCGCCAGGCGCAGCGTATCCTCGCCCGCCTCTTCGGAAATGATGTGGACGATGTCGTCGACGGTGATCATGCCGACCAGCCGGCCGCCATGATCGACCACCGCGGCGGAGATCAGCGCATATTTCTGGAAGCGGAGCGCCACCTCTTCCTGGTCCATGTCGACCGGGATCAGCGTCTGTTCGCGCTTCATCACGTCGGCCATCGCGATCCCGCGCGGCGTGCGCAGCATCCACGACAGCTGGCACGTGCCGATCGGCTTGTGCGCGGGGTCGACGACAAAGATTTCCCAGAAATCGGTCGTCAGCTCCTCGTGACCACGCAAATAATCGATCGCGTCGCCGACGGTCCAGTGCTCGGGCACCGCGATCAGCTCGCGCTGCATCAGGCGGCCCGCGGATTCCTCGGGGTAGCTCAGCGCCTCTTCGATCGCGGCGCGATCATCGGGATCAAGCGCGCGCAGCACCGCGCGCTGCTCGTCCTCGTCCATGTCCTCGATGATCGCGACCGCGTCATCGGTATCGAGTTCGGAGGCAAGGTCGGCGACCTGGTGCGGCTCGAGCGCGTCGATCAGATCCTCGCGGACATAATCGTTCATCTCGGCGAACACGTCGCCGTCGAGCAGATCGGTGACCGCGCGCGCCAGCGCCGCACGATCCTCCTGCGGCGTCAGCTCGAACAGATCGGCGATGTCGGCAGGGTGCAGCGGCTCGACCAGCGCGCGCGCCGCCGCATTGTCGCCGTCCTCGACCGCGTCCAGCACGGCGCGGACGAACTCGGGCCGCAACCGGTCGTCGCGATCAAGCTGGGTTTCGGGCTGGGTCTCGGTTTCGACCTCGGGAAGCTCGAGTTCGCTCATGGCTGCCTCCCTTAAAAGCGTGCGCCTTGGGCCCTAACGCGCCGCGCATGCATTTGCCAGTCGCGGGGTGGATCCCTATCTGCCGCGCATCAATTCAGGAGAAGACCCAATGGCCGATACCCCCGAAACGCTGACGCTGACCCTCGACGGCGGTGACGTGACGATCAAGCTGCGCCCCGATCTGGCCCCGAAGCATGTCGAGCGCATCGTCGAGCTGGCCAATGACGGCTTCTATGACGGCGTCGTGTTCCACCGCGTGATCCCGGGCTTCATGGCGCAGGGCGGCGATCCCACCGGCACCGGCATGTCGGGCTCGGACAAGCCGAACCTCAAGGCGGAATTCTCGGCCGAGCCGCATGTCCGCGGCGTGTGCTCGATGGCGCGCACCAACCAGCCCGACACGGCGAACTCGCAGTTCTTCATCGTGTTCGACGACGCGCGCTTCCTCGACAAGCAGTACACCGTCTGGGGTGAAGTCACCAACGGCATGGAGCTGATCGACGCGCTCCCCAAGGGCGAGCCGCCGCGCGCACCCGGCAAGATCGTCAAGGCACGCGCAGCCTGAGCTGAAGACTGCACCGGCGCAGCCAAGCTGCGTCGGAGACAGTCGAAGCCGGCCGGCGGAGCAACGCTCCGTTCGACGGCGCGGCTTAGCCGCGACGCGCTTCAAGTCAGAAGCGCGTCGCGGTTGCTACCCTGACCCTCTCTCAACCGTACATCCGGTATCCGAGCGGAGGCTGCGCCTCGCTAAACTTCCGCTAGCGTCTTGATCAGCCAGTCGTGGAACAGCTTGACCGGCTTGGCCTGCAACGCGCGCGGGCGGCAGACGAACCAATAGCTGTACGGGCTCTCCACCTCGATTTCGAACAGCCGCACGAGCCGCGGATCGTTCGCATCCTCGAAATGGCTGGCATGCATGAACGCGACGCCCAGCCCCTGCGCCGCCGCCTCGAGCATCAGCGCACCCGAATCGAAATGATCGATCGCCAGCGGCTCGATATCGTCGAGCCCAGCCGCCGTCCGCCACGCGGTGAACGTATCCGTCATGTCGCGGTGGACCAGCGCGGTCAGCGTCGAGAGCTGTTCGGGTCGGGTGATCGGATCGGCGCGGTCGAGCAGCGTGCGCGCACCGATCACATAGACCGAATTGCGATCGAGCCGCCGCGCATAGAAGGCCGGATCGATCTCGCGCGACAGGGCGATCACCGCGTCCAGCCCGTCGCCCAGCCGCGATACCAAATGCGCCGCGGTATCGATGTCGAGATGCAGTTCGGGATGCGACGCCCGCAGTTCGCCGAGCCGCGGGAACAGCTTCTGCGACGCATAGAGCGGCAGGATGCCCAGCCGCAGCCGCAGCACCTCGGTCGTGCTCGTCATCGACTCGACCGCATCCGACAGCGAATCGAGCACCGGCGCGATCTGCGCGAGCAGGCGTTCGCCGTCGGCGTTCAGCACCATCGCCTGATGCCGGCGTGCGAACAGCGGCTTGGCGATGAACCGTTCGAGGCTCTGCACGCGCCGGCTGAGCGCGGGCGCGGACAGCGCGAGATCCTCCGCGGCGGCCTTGATCGAGCCCAGCCGCGCGACCTGGACGAACGCCTCGATAGCCCCGAGTGGCGGCAGCCTCCGCATGATTCCTCCCCGACTCCCTTATCCGACTCGATGCATGTGATCCGCATCATTGGCCGCATTGAAGCCTACGATTGCAGTTAGCGCAATCGTAGCGGATCCATTCGCACTTGCAACATGAACCGCCTCGACGCAAAAAGACCTCGCCTTTCAGGCATCCTCTCCTAAAAACTTTCATGGGCTGGCCTTCATTGGCCGGCCCTTTTTTTGTCTTTTCAAGTCCTCGCAAGCCCGGCGGCGGCCCCCCATCTGACACGCTTCGAGTTTGAAGGAGTCGAGATGCCCGATAGCGAAACCCCGACGCGGAAAATCCAGGTGGCGAACGCGCGTCCCGAGGACAGCGGCCGCGGCTTGGCGCATCTGCCGCGCGCGCTGATGGCGACGCTCGGCATCGGCGAGGGCGACGTGATCGAGATCCTTGGCAAGCAGAACACGCCCGCGCGTGCCGTCGGGCCGTATCCGGAGGACGAGGGGCTCGACATCCTGCGCATCGACGGGCTCCAGCGCGCGAATGCGGGTGTGGGCTCGGGCGATTTCGTGGAGGTGCGCAAGGCCGAATCGAAGCCCGCGACGCGCGTCGTCTTCGCACCCGCACAGCAGAATCTGCGGCTTCAGGGCTCGACCAACGCGTTGAAGCGCACATTCCTCGGCCGGCCGATCTGCCAGGGCGACATCGTCGCGACCGCGGGGCATCAGCGCGTCGGCAACATGCCCGCGGGCGTCCAGCAGTTCATGAACGCGCCCGCCTATGCACTGCAGGAGATCCGCCTCGCGGTGATCGCCGCCAGCCCCAAGGGCGTCGTCCATATCGACGAGAATACCGAGATCGAGCTGCGCCCCGAATATGAGGAGCCACAGGACGCACGCCGCGCCGACGTCACCTATGACGACATCGGCGGCATGGCGCAGACGATCGACCAATTGCGCGAGATGGTCGAGTTGCCGCTGCGCTATCCCGAGTTGTTCCAGCGCTTGGGTGTCGATCCGCCCAAGGGCGTGCTGCTGCATGGCCCCCCCGGCACCGGCAAGACGAGGCTCGCGCGCGCGGTCGCCAACGAATCCGACGCGCAGTTCTTCCTGATCAACGGCCCCGAGATCATGGGGTCGGCCTATGGCGAGTCCGAGGGCAAGTTGCGCCAGGTGTTCGAGGAGGCCGCCAAGGCCGCACCGTCGATCGTCTTCATCGACGAGATCGATTCGATCGCACCCAAGCGCGGGCAGGTGTCGGGCGAGGCGGAAAAGCGTCTCGTCGCGCAGCTGCTGACGCTGATGGACGGGCTGGAGGCACGCGCCAATCTCGTCGTGATCGCCGCGACCAATCGTCCCGAGGCAATCGACGAGGCGCTGCGGCGTCCCGGCCGGTTCGACCGCGAGATCGTCGTCGGCGTTCCCGACGAGCGCGGCCGTCGCGAGATTCTCGGCATCCATGCGCGCGGCATGCCTTTGGGCGACCGGGTCGATCTCGACGAGCTGGCGCGCACGACCTACGGCTTTGTCGGTGCCGATCTTGCCGCGCTGGCGCGTGAGGCGGCGATCGAGGCGGTGCGGCGGATCATGCCCAAGCTCAACCTTGAGGAACGCACGATACCGCCCGAGGTGCTCGACGACCTGTCGGTCACGCGTGAGGATTTCCTCGGTGCGCTCAAACGCGTCCAGCCATCGGCGATGCGTGAGGTCATGGTCCAGGCGCCGACCGTGCGCTGGGCCGATGTCGGCGGACTCGACGACGCGCAGATGCGGCTGAAGGAGGGCGTCGAGCTTCCGCTCAAGAATCCCGACGCGTTCCGGCGGCTTGGCATCCGCCCGGCCAAGGGCTTCCTGCTCTACGGCCCGCCAGGGACCGGCAAGACGCTGCTCGCCAAGGCGGTCGCGCGCGAGGCGGAGGCGAATTTCATCGCCACCAAATCGTCCGACCTGCTCAGCAAATGGTATGGCGAGAGCGAGCAGCAGATCACCCGGCTGTTCCAGCGCGCGCGTCAGGTCGCACCGTGCGTGATCTTCATCGACGAGCTCGATTCGCTGGTGCCCGCCCGCGGCAGCGGCGCGGGCGAGCCGCAGGTGACCGAGCGCGTCGTCAACACGATCCTCGCCGAGATGGACGGTCTGGAGGAGCTCCAGTCGGTCGTCGTGATCGGCGCGACCAACCGCCCCAATCTGATCGACCCGGCGCTGCTTCGCCCGGGGCGGTTCGACGAGCTCGTCTATGTCGGCGTGCCCGACAAAGCGGGGCGCCGGCGGATCCTCGGCATCCAGACGCAGAAGATGCCGCTCGCGTCCGACGTCGATCTCGATCGTCTCGCGGACCGCACCGACCGGTTTTCGGGTGCGGATCTGGAGGACGTCGTCCGCCGCGCAGGCCTGGTCGCGCTGCGTCGCTCGATCGATTCGACCGACGTGACGATGGCCGATTTCGACAATGCGCTGAAGGAATCGCGCGCAAGCGTCACGCCCGAGACCGAGCGTGAATATGAGCAGATGGCCGCCCGCCTGAAACAGGACGCGACCGCCATCCAGCCGATCGGCTTCGCCTTCCCCAGCAAAGGCGCGGCGTGATCATCGCCCCTCTCCTTGGCGGGAGAGGGGCTACCGCCAGCATGGTTCCATTCGGCGGTCGATAGTCGACTGGCCGAATGGCCCTGATCTTGTGCCATGTGTTGACATTACCGGGCACGGGTCCAATGTAACTTTCATGTACGCATCCGCGACACATAAGCGTTTCCTCGATCACGCCGGCCAACTCGCCGCACGGGGTTAGCCCGAGCTCGCGGCTATAGGCCGCTGGAGTTCGGGCTTTATTCGATCTGACCTTTGGGACGTGCGCTGCACGCCCATGATCTCGAATATACGGAAACCACGCAATGTCAGGCCCAGCCTCTGAATCTGGCGATCACTCGCCAGCGCGCCGCGACGTCGATGAAGACGCCCTGTTTCCGAAAGCCTCGTTGCGGATGCGTCCGAGGAGTTTCTTTTCGAAACAATTCGATATGGAAATCGTCGAGGATTATTCGAAGGAAGAGGCCGATCGGGACTCCGCTGGGCAGCCGAAATGGCTCAACCGACTGATCCAGATGAACTTGTTACTGATGATCCTCTTGATCGGGGTTCCGCTGCTTCTGTACTGCATCGGAATGTCGGCGAAATAGCGGAACCGCGGCCTGATGAATCCCGGGTCAGCCGCCCGACGCGTCCTTCGCCTCATTCAGCGTCACCCAGGCATAGCCGATCAACACCACGCACGCTGCGCCCGCGACCAGATAAGGCAGCGAATGTTGCGCCTCGTACAGTCCGACGCCGATCGACGGCCCGAGCACGAAGCTCGCGCCGTTGATGCTGGTCACCTTGCCCGCGACCGACCCTTGCGCATTCGCGCCGACCGCGAGCGAGGCGCCCGCGGTGAAGCCCGGCCGTGTGAAGCCGAAGCCGAGGCTCGCCAGCGCATAGGCGGTCGCGATCGTGTAGAGAGATGTCGCGATCCCCGTCAGCGCGGTGCCCGCCGCCGCCAGCACCAGCCCGGTCAGCACGAGCTGGCGCGGGGTCAGGTTGAGTCGCGGAATGATTCCCCATTGCGCGAGCAGCGCTGCACCTGCGCCCATCATCAGCACGATCCCCGTGGGCTCGAGCGCGAGTGCGGGCGCCAGGTTGAGCCGGTCGATCACCAGGAACCCGATCGCCTGCCCGGTCATCGCCTGCGCATGCCCCATGACCAGCCCGGCGATCATCCAGGCGCGGATGCGCGGATCGGTATAACCGACCTGCTCGACATGCGACTGGGTCGCGGCGGTGACCGACGCGCCGCTCGGCGCGCCGCCGATCGACGGATAGGCCGAACTCGCGCCGTGCGTATCGTCATGCGGCGCGACGATCCGGTCATCGGGCAGCATCCGCCGCACCGTGATCCACACCGCCACGCCGAACAGCGCGAACAGGAAGGCGGGGCCCGCCAGCCCCACCTCCAGCCCGCCGACCGACCCGAGAATCAGATAGGGCGCGATCGCCGGCCCCAGGATCGTGCCGAGCCCGAAGGCGGAAGCGAGCAGGGTCAGCGCACGCGTCCGCTCCGCGCGCGTCGTTTCGCCCGCGACCAGCGCCTGCACCGCGGGCGGCGCGGCGGCCCCGAACGCGCCATAGATCAGCCGCCCGGCGATGAAGCAGCCGAACGCCGCGGTCCCGCCGATCCAGTGGTTGATCCCTGCCATCAGGAACAGCCCGCACAATGTCAGCGACACGCTGAACCCGCCGATGCCGAGCAGGATCATTGCGCGGCGCCCATGTCGGTCGGACCGGTTCGCCCAGAACGGCGCGGCGATCACCCACAGCAGCGCGGACACCGAAAACGCGCCGGCCACCGCGCTGTCGGCGACGCCCAGCGACCGGCCGAGCGCGGGCAGCACCGATTGCAGCGCGGTATTGCCCGCCGCGATCGTCAGCATGACGAGGAACATCAGCGCGAAGCGACGATCGATCCGCGCATCGTCGCGATCGATGCCGGTCATGGCCGCGCCCAGTCATAGTCGCGCTCGACCCGTGCGACGGTGACGCGGTAGCGGTCATACCAGAGCGCCCGCCCGCGCTCGCGAATCGCGGCATGGTCGGGATCGTCGCGCCACGCGATCGCCGCGGCGTCGTCCGCCCAATAGCTGATCGTGATCCCCAGCCCGGCTTCGTCGCGCACGCTGTCGATCCCGCGATAGCCGGGCTGAGTCGCGGCGAGCGCCTCCATTGCGGCGGCTGCCGCGGCATAGCCGGCGGGGTCGGTGCCGTTACGGTTCGACATGAAAATGACCGCCGTCTGGCCCGTCCGATCGTCGTGCATGCCCAATGCTTAAGCCAAGCCCGGGGGTTGGCAAGCGCGGGTTGCGGCACCGGGCACTGGTCGCGTTCGGCGCGGTTCGTCGCGTGATGCAACCCGCAGGCCTTGAAACACGTTTGGAATCCGTGCGACGGGGGGCTCAAAGCCTCGCGTGCGCGCGGGATCCCTGATCGTAAGGAACACGATGCCCAGTCCGACCACAGCCGCCCGGCGCGCGCGCACCCGCCCCGCCGGCGTGCCCTCCCCGTGGCAGATGTTCTTCACCGAATTCCTGAAACACCCTGTCATGGTCGGCTCGATCGTGCCGTCCTCGGACAAGCTGATCCGCAAGATGCTCGGTCGGGTCGACTGGGACAACACCAAGGTGTTCGTCGAATATGGACCCGGCGTCGGCACCTTCTGCCGCCCGATTCTCGACCGGATGGCGCCCGACGCGACGCTGATCGTGATCGATACCAACCCCGATTTCATCCGCTATCTGCGCCACACGATCACCGATCCGCGGTTCTCGGCGGTGCTCGGCTCGGCGGCCGATGTCGAAAAGATCGTCGCCGATCACGGCTTCGAATCGGCCGACTATGTCCTTTCGGGCCTGCCCTTTTCGACGCTGCCCCCCGGCGTCGGTCCGGCGATCGCGGCCGGCACGCATTCGGTGCTGCGCAGCGGCGGCGCGTTCCTGGTCTATCAGTTCAGCCCGAAGGTGAAGGACTTCCTCACCCCGCATTTCGAATCGATCGATCACGACATGGAATGGTGGAACGTGCCCCCGGCACAGCTCTACTGGGCCTGGAAGGACTGATCCGTCAGCCGCGCGCGCAACGCGGCGAGTTCGTCGGGCGAGGCATCGGGTCTCGCCGATGCGGGCTTGCCGGCCCGTAACCGCGCGCGGTCCTTGGCGTCGGGCTCGACGCGGCGGACGCGGACCGCGGCCCGGCCGAGGCGCTCGATCCCGAGCAGCCGGGCGGCGCCGCGTGACAGGTCGATCAGCCGCGAGGGCGTGAACGGCCCGCGGTCGTTGATCCGCAGCAGGATCGTCCGGCCGGTGTCGAGCGCAGTGACCTCGACATAACTCGGCAGCGGGAGGACGGTATGCGCGGCAGAAATGCCCTTCACGCGAAACCGTTCGCCGTTCGCGGTCTGGTTGCCCGATTCCCGGCCATACCAGCTCGCCATGCCGACCGCGTCATAACCCGGCAGATCGGCGGGCCGGTAGGTCGTGCCGCGCACGCTGTAGGGGCGGCCGATCTTGACCGGATAGTCGCTGACCGGGCGGTAGCGCGTCGTGCCGCAGCCGGCGAGCATGGCGCACAGCGCGAGGGCGGCCAGCAGGCCGGGCGTATCGGAACGCGGTGCGATTGGGATCATTATCCCTGCTAGCGGACACCCGGTCGAAGCTGAACCCCATTGCGGCGAACCGCCCGCGCGCGGGATCGTAGCGTTTGCTTAACCGCTTTACCCTACGGTTACAGTCTGTTCGAAGGTGCCATGACGCATTTCATTACCCGGTTGAGGCAGCTTCGCCACTCGGATCACGCGGTCGCCGCGGACGTCCGGGCGACTCTGGTCACCTCGCTCTATGCCTCACCCAAGTCGCTGGTGATCGGTGCGCTGACGAGCACGGGTATCGCCACGGTCGTGGCCGTCACCAGTGGCGATCGCTGGCTTGCCGGCTTCGCGGTGCTGATCGGGCTGGTCGCCGCACTGCGGATCATCGGCATCGTCCAGCGCGTGCCCGATCAACAGGCCGCTGACGGATTTGCTGTTGATCGGGGTGCCGCCGAGCGCCCGCGGGCAGGACAGTGGGAGTTTTACTACCGCATCGGCGCCTTCGCCTTTTCCGCGCTGCTCGGCATGTTCGGGCTGCTGACGCTGACCCGGACCGCGGACGGCGTACTTCATCTCCTCTCGGTGACGACGGCGATCGGCTATGCGGCGGGGATTGCCGGACGCAATGCGGGTCGGCCGACGATCGCGCTCGCACAGCTCTGCCTCGCGTCGCTGCCGCTCGCGGCGGGGCTCTTTTTGTCGGGCGAGCCGCTCAACGCCGTGCTCGCGGTCGTCATCATCCTGTTCGTGCTGGCGATGATCGACATCACGCTGCAGACCTATGAGGCCATCCTCGGCGCGACCATCGCGGCGAGTGAAAAGACCGCGCTCGCCGAACATCACGCCGCATTCGCGCGACGCGACGACCTCACCGGGGTCGCCAATCGCACCGCGTTTCGCGAATGGTTCGAGCGGCGGCTGCACCGACTGGAATCGACCGGTGAGCTCCTGTCGATCCACTGGATCGATCTCGACCGGTTCAAGGAGATCAACGATTCGCTCGGTCATCTGGCGGGCAACGTGCTGCTGACCGAGGTTGCGCAGCGGCTCCAGACCGCGTTCGTCACCGATGGGGGCACCATCGGGGTGGCCGGTGACGCGATCGTCGCGCGGCTGGGCGGCGACGAGTTCGCGGTCGTCTGCGCGATCGGCGCGCGCGACGATGCCCGCACGATCGCCGATCATATCCTCGACCTCGTCGCACAGCCGGTGGCCTATGCCGGGCGTCGGCTGACGGTCGGTGCCTCGCTCGGCGTGGCGATCGCACCGATCGACGGGGGCGACGCGGACACGCTGCTCAAACATGCCGATCTCGCACTCTACCGCGCCAAGGAAAGCGGCCGGGGGGCCTTCTGCTTCTACGAACCGGTGATGGACGAGAAGATCGAGCGGACCCGCGCGCTGACCAGCGACCTGCACGGCGCGATCGCGCGCGGCGAGCTGTGGCTCGCCTTCCAGCCGATCTTCGACCTGGCGACGCACCGCATCCTGTCCTGCGAGACGCTGCTGCGCTGGGACAGCCCGTGCCACGGCAGCGTGTCGCCCGCCGAATTCATCCCGATCGCCGAGCAGAGCGGGCTGATCGTCGAAATCGGCGCCTGGGTGCTGCGCGAGGCCTGCCGTCACGCGCTGGACTGGCCGGACACGGTGCGCGTCGCGGTCAACCTGTCGCCGATCCAGCTCCTGTCGCCCGGGCTCGCCAAGGTGCTGAAGGACGCGCTCGACGCTACTGGGCTCGCGCCGGGGCGGCTCGATCTCGAAGTGACCGAATCGGTGTTGCTCGACGATATCGACGCATCGCTGGCGGCGCTGTCAGCGATCAACCGGATGGCGGTCGGCACCACGCTCGACGATTTCGGCACCGGCTATTCGTCGCTCGGCTATCTCACCAAATTTCCGTTCCAGACGCTCAAGATCGACCGGTCGTTCATCACCGCGCTCGACGACAATCCCGCGTCGATGGCGATCATCCAGACGGTGGTCGATCTCGCTGCGACGCTCGGCATGCAGACCGTCGCCGAGGGCATCGAGACGCCGACCCAGCTCGCGCAGCTGCGTCGCACCCGCTGCACCGCGGTGCAGGGTTTCCTGCTCGCGCGCCCGATGTCGGCAAGCCAGGTGGCGAACCTGCTTGCCGACGAAACCCCCAGGATGCGTGCGCTGTCCTGAGGGCCGGGGGCGATGTCCGTCAGCCTTTCGGCTTGTCGAGCAGACGGGTCTGCGCCGCGACGAGCCGCCGCATCAGCTTGAGATCCCCCTCGCTGAGGCGCAACGCGGCGTCCGCCCACAGGTCGACCACCGCCTCGAGCTCGTCGAGCGTCAGCGGATTGACCGCGCGCGACGCCTCGTAGATCGCGCAATGCCCGCTGTGGCGACGCCGGTTCTGGCGGATATAATCCTCGACCACCCGACGTCCCTGGCCGGGATTGGCGAGCGCGTGGACGATACCCAGATCATAGAGCTCCTCCGCGCTGTAGTTGCGCCCGCTGAGGATCATCTGCTCGGCCCGCGCCGCGCCCAGACGCCGCGACAGGAAGCAGTGCGCCCCCATGCCGGGGAACAGCCCGAACACGGTCTCGGGAAGGCCGAAGATCGCGCCGCGTTCGGCGACGACGACGTTGAACGACAGCAGCGCCTCGAACCCGCCGCCCAGCGCATCGCCCTCGACCAGCCCGATCGTCACGATCGGCAGATCGAGGCCGCGCAGGTTGCGGTGCAGGATCTGTACGCAGGCGCGGCCATATTGGACCAGCGCCTCGCGGTGACCGGCACGGATATGCTGTGCGAACAGGTCGAGATCACCGCCGAGCGAGAAGACGCCGGGGAATCGCGAGCCGAGCACGAGATAGCGAATCGGCATCGCCCCGGAGGTGTGGGCGCTGTGGATATCGGCCTGCCACTGACCAAAGTCCGCGAGCAGCGCAGGGTTGAAGCTCGGCCGCGTCCTTGGCCGCATATAGGTCCACAGCGTGTCGGCCTGCGGGTCGAACGTCACCTCGAGCTGGTCGAGCGCGAACAGCGGCGGGGTTGGGGCGGGGGCCGCGATCCCGGCTGTGGTCGCGGTTGCGGGCCGCGGGGCCGGCGAGAAATGTCGGGCGGGTAAAGCAAGAGTCACTGTGGCATTCCTTTGTAATCGCAGCGCTGTGCTGCACCGCCGAACCTAGGGCACAATGGCGGCGATCCCGCGGGGGCGTGCGCGCGACGCGCGTTAAAATCCGTCTCGCGCGATACCGCGCCGGTGCGCTAGGCGGGGTCGGGGTCAGGGGCGGTCGTGGCGCACGGTCCGCGACCCGGTGCTGGCCCCCGAAACTGGACGTTTGCCGATCATGACAGCGAAATGGATGCAGGCGGGGCTGGCCGGAGCGCTGGTTGCGGGATTGTGGCTCCCGGCACCATCCGGCGCGGCGCAGACCGGTGTCGCGCCACCCGCCCCGTCGCCGCCCGCCCCGTCACAGATCGCGTCGGTCGATGCCCCCCAGCTCCAGCTCCCCGTCGATGCGGCGATGCAGGACGCGGCGCAATATGCGCGGCGGTTCGGCGTGCCGCTCGATGTCGCGCTCCACCGGATGCGGGCGCAGGCGGCGACGATTCCCGTCACCGACGCGCTGCGCCTCGAATTCGCGGATCGACTCGCCGGCATCGCGGTCGAGCATGATCCGGCCTACCGGATCGTGGTGCTGCTGACCGGCACCGACCCGGTCGCCGACCGCGTCGTCGAGGCGGGGGGGATGAGCGTCCCGCTGGTGTTCCGGACCGGCGCGGCGGCGACGCTCGACCGGATCCTCGGTCAGATCCGCACCTTCCAGGCGGCGATCCGCGCTGCGCTTCCGCATCCCCCCGGCATCGGTGCGGATCAGCGGACGGGTACGCTCGTCGTGATGGTCGCGACCGCGGACCTTGCGCTCGACCGGGATGGCGCACTCACCGCGAAGTTCGCCGATATGACCGGCGTTCCCGTGCGGATCGAAGCCAGCGATCGCCCGATGCTGCCGATGGCGCTTCAGACGAGCATAACGGCCACGCCGGGCGCCACAGCGCCCGGGATTCCCGTGGCAACGATCCCGCCTGCCAACGTCGTGACCGTGATGCCGGACGTCGCGGGCGGGGGGCGGGTGGTCGGGACGGTCGACGGGCGGCGCTATGTCTGCACGACGGGATTCGTCGTCACCGATGGCGTCGCGGATGCGATCGCCACCGCCGCGCATTGTCCCGACACGCTTGATTATGTCGGGCGGCCGCCGGCGGGCACGGAGCGGCGGGCGATCGCGCTGCCCTATATCGGCCAATGGGGCTGGGGGTATCAGGACGTCCAGATCAACCGCGCGCCCGCGCTGCCGGCGACTGCGCCACGGCTGCCCGCCTTCTTTGCCGATACCGCCAAGACCAAGCTCAGGACCGTCGCGACATGGCGTAACCGGACCAGCACGCGCGCGGGCGACTTCGTCTGTCACCGCGGCGAGCGTACCGGCTATAGCTGTGCGCCGGTCGCGATGGTCGATTTTGCCCCCGCGGGCGATCTGTGCGGCGGCGCGTGCCTGCCGACCTGGGTCGCGGTCGAGGGGCCGACATGCAAGTCGGGTGACAGCGGCGCGCCGGTTTTCGAAGGGCAGGTCGCACTCGGCCTCGTCAAGGGCGGCACCTACCGCGCCGATGGCAGCTGCCTCTTCTATTATTACATGTCGACCGACTATCTGCCGCCCGGCTGGACGCTCGCCTATCGCTGAGCGCAGACGCGCAGCCTAGAGGGGCAGGACGAACGCCGCGCCGGGAACCGCGACCCGGGCGACATGCGGCCCGAGCAGCCCGTCCGCGTCGATCGGCAGCAATGTCACGCATTCGTCCTTCTCGTTCGCGATCACCATCAGGCTCTCATCCTCCAACAGCAGGAAGTGTCGTGGATAGGCCGCCCCGGCCGGCGCATGCTGGACCAGCCGCGGGTCGCCTTTCGCGTCGAGCGCGAAGACCGCGATGCTGTCATGCCCGCGGTTGGAGACATAGAGCCGGTCCCCCGCCGCGTTGATCGCCAGATGCGCGACGATGCTCGGACCGTCATACGCCTCTGGCAGCGTCGACACGGTCCTGGCCGCCGAGAACCGACCCTCGCCGCCGACCAGCACGGTCAGCGTGTTCGCAAGTTCGTTGGCAAGATACGCCACGCGCTGCACCTGCGGATGCAGCAGCAGATGGCGTGGCCCCGACCCCGCTGGTGCGTGAAAGGCTGTGCCGGCCGCCTGTACACGGTTGCCGCCCGGCGCCGGCGCCACCGCGAAGGCGCGGATCTCGTCGGTCCCCAGATCGGTTGCATAGAGCCAGCGATCCTCGGCATCGAACCCGACCCAATGCGCGTGAGGGCAAGTCTGACGTTCGCGGTTCGGACCCGATCCTTTATGAGAAAAGACATGGGCGGGCTCTATCGGCAGACCGTCGCGATCGAGGTCGAAGATCGACACGCTCCCGCTCGCATAATTGGCGACGGCGAGCAGGCTCTGGTCGTGACTCAGCGCGAGATGACAGGGCGCGTTCCCATCGACCGCCACGCGGGCGATCTGTCGCCAGCCGTCGGCGGTCGCGCGATACACGCCGATCGCGCCGTCATCGCGTTCATCGACGAGAAAATGGAGGTCATGGCGCGGCGAATGCACGCCGAAGGACACGTTTATCGCGTCAGGATAGGGCGTGCCGGTCGACCAGCCATCGCCGTGTCGCAGTGGGTGCAGCCCGCCGCGATTGGTGCCGATCCAGAGGCCGGCGGGTCGTCTCACAGGGCATTCGCCCCGTGTCGACACCGCCGGGATCCTCCGACCAGCGGGGCCGCGCGGACGCGGCCCCAGGCGATCACTTGCCGCGCAGCGTGTTGAGCAGCGCGATGCCGACGACGCCAACCAGCGCCGCGGTGGCGAACGGACGATCCTTGGCAAACGCACGCGCCTTGTCGGCGAGCGGTGCGACGGTGTCGGTCGCGGTGCCGATCGCCTTGTTCGCAGTGCCCGCGATCTGGTCGGCGACGCCGCCGGCCTGGAGCGAGCTGTCGCCCGTCGCATTGCCTGCTGCCTGCTTCACCGAACCGAGCAGATCCTGGCCTTCACCCTTCAAGGTCGTCGTGTTCATGCTAAACTCCTATGCTGGACGGCATCCGGAACGAATGCGCTCGGACCGCTGAACGGCCGACACGCCAAGATGTGCCATCGACCTGCGTATAAACCTCCTGCGCAGGGTCGAGCGGCCCGTTACCAGCGATATCCGATCGTCGCCTGCACGGTGCGGCGGTTGCCGTACCAGCACCAGGCATAGTTGGCGAAGCAGCTCGTCAGATACTTCTTGTCGAACAGGTTGGTCGCGTTGACGCCGAGATCGACATTGGCGAGCCGTGGGCTGAGCTTGCCCAGATCGTAACGCAGCAGCGCGTCGAATACCGTATAGGCGGGTGAATAGCGCGCGACGCCGTCCGAATAGAAATCGGCATAGGTCTTGTCGACGTGCCGCACCGCGCCGCCGATCGCAAAGCCCGATGCCGGCCCCTCGGTCGGCGCCCATTCGAGGTTCGCCGAGATTCCGCCGCGCCCGACCGTCGCGAGCGGCAGGCCGATATTGGCGGCAACGACGTCCTCGACCTTCTTCACGCGCTGGCGGCTATAGGCGAGCTTGGCGTTGAAGCCGTAGGGCAGCGGCGCGCTCGCCTCGACCTCGACACCCTGCGACCGGACCCTGCCGATCTGCTCCGCCGTGAAATCGGGATAGGACACGACGACATTGGTCTGCTCGATCCGGAACCAGGCTGCGGTGACGAGGATCGATGTGCCGGTCGGCTGATATTTCACCCCCGCCTCGATCTGCTTGCCGAGCGACGGCTTCGGGGGGCTGCCATCGCGCAGTTCCGCATTCTGCGGCTGGAACGAGGTCGAGTAGCTTGCATAGGGCGCCAGCCCGAACGGCAGCAGGTACAGCGCACCCGCGCGCCAGGTGAACTTCTCGTCTTTCTGCGCCTTGCCGTTGCGTTCCTGGCGGGCCCAGTCCTGGCGGCCGCTCAGCGTCACGCGAAGTCCGCCGACCGCAATCTGGTCCTGCGCATAGACCCCCTGCTGGCGCTGGCGGACATTGGCCGAATCGACGCGGGCCAGGCTGCCGTCAAAGGCGTAGCCCGCGACCACGAACGGCGACTGCGGTGTCGGCATCGTCCCGTAGACCGGGTTGAAGACGTCGATCGGCGACGCGCCGCCAAAGGCCGAGAGTCCGGCCGAATGCGCGACCTGCCGATCGACGCCGAACAACAGGCTGTGCGTCAGCGGTCCGGTCACAACCTTGCCGGTCAGCTGATTGTCGAACGTCCAGTTGTTCAGCTGTTCGCGCGTCGAATAGGAGTAGCGGCCATAGACGGTCGGCGCCGTCGCAAACGGATCGAGCGCCGGCCCGCCGGTATAGACGATCCCCAGATTGCTCTTCACATATTGATAGCGACCCGACGACCGCAGCGCCCAGCCGCTGCCGAAATCATGGTTGAAGATATAGGTCAGCGCCGCCTGTTCGCGGCTGAAGAAATCGCCCGGCTCGCCGCCGTAGAATTTCGTCGAGATCTTGCCCGCCGGGTTGTCGATCAGGGTGCCGAGCGCGGGGAAGACGCCGTAATTGCCGTTATAGGGATCGTGCGAATAGGCGCCAAGCAGCGTGAAGCTCGTCCTGCTGTTTGCGCCTGCGGTCACCGCAGCGGAGATCGTCTGGCGCTCGCGCTTGCCCTGACCCTGCGTTTGCTGGTCGTCGGCGCCGTTCGCGCTGCCATAGATGCGCCACAGCACGTCGTTCCCCGCGCGCCCGCCGATATCGGCGTCGACGCGGTACAGGTCGTAGGTGCCATAGGTGCCGCTGACCGCACCATAGGTTGCGCGATCAAGCGGCAGCTTGCTGACCTCTGCGACCAGACCGCCCGGGCTCGACTGGCCATAGAGCACCGAGGCCGGGCCCTTGATAATCTCGACCCGATCGAGCCGCGACACGTCGACCTGCGGCACCGCATAGCCGGTCGCGCTGCCGAACTGGCGCAGCCCGTCGAGATAGACCGGTGCGTCGAACCCGCGCAGCTTGAACTGGTCGTACACTTCCGCCGATGCGCCACGCGTCTCGGGGGTCACGCCCGCAACGAAGCGCAGCGCCTGATTGAGGTTCTGCAGTCCCAGCCCGGCAATGTCAGCGGCGGTGATCACGCTGATCGACTGCGGCGTCTCGACGATCGGCGTCGCGCTTTTCGTCCCCGACGACGCGATCGTCGTCGCCTTCTCGCCGGTCACGACGATCACGCCATGATCCTGCGGCTCGGACGCGTCGGTTTCGTTCGGGCTTGTTGCCGCTGCCACAGATGCGTTGGGGGTCGTGTCCTCCGGGGCGGACGTGGCCCAGGCCGGTGTTGCGGGCAGCGCGGCCGTGAGAATGGTGCCGGCGAGCAGCAGGCGGGCGAAGCGACGATCGGACATGAAAAACCCCTTTCCGGCTCGCTACTGTTGTCGCGACTGATTTGCAATAGCGTTGCGACCGATTCGCAAACCGCGTTTTCAGTGGCTTGGAAAAGCGGTTCACCGTTCGCGTCTGAGCGGTGGTCCTGATAGGGTGTTGCCATGGACTTCTTCCCCGCCCTGACCGACGCGCACCGCGCGTTCGTCGAACGCCAGCCCGTGTTCTTCGTCGCGACCGCGGCCGAGGGTGCGCGGATCAACCTCAGCCCGAAGGGCATGGACAGCTTCCGCGTTCTTGACGCTGGCACCGTCGCCTATCTCGACGTTGGTGGCTCGGGGAACGAGACCAATGCGCATCTCGCCGCCGACGGACGCATCACGATCATGTTCTGCGCGTTCGACCGCCCCGCGCTCATCTTCCGCATCTATGGCCACGGCACCGCGGTGCTGCCGCAGGACGATCGCTGGGACGCGCTCTATGCGCAGTTCACGCCCTTGCCGGGGACCCGGCAGATCTTCGAGATCGCGGTCGACCAAGTGCAGACGAGCTGCGGATGGGGCGTGCCCGTGATGACGCTCGATCGCGAACGCCAGACTCTGTCCAAATATCATGCCGGGCAGAGCGATGCCGAACGGCTCGCCGAATGGGCCGAGCATCCGCGCAGCATCGACGGTCTGCCGACGCGCGTGCCGACCGTCGCGCCCGGTGCAGCCCGATGAGTCTCGCCGAGCTTGGCCGCTACAGCCGCAACGAGGCGCTGATCATCGCCGGCCGGCTCGAAAGCGAGGGCATCGCCGCGATCGTGTTCGACGGCGACATGGCGATCGGCGACGGCAGTGATCTGTTGATCCCGGTCCGCGTGATGGTCGACGCGGACGATTTCGATGAGGCACGCGCGATCATTCCCGACCGCTGAGCGAATAATCTTCCGGCGACGCGCTGCCCGTTTTTAAGGCAATCGTCGCGCGCTGCACAGTTTCTAACGGCCCGGCGCGCCCGGCACGCCGTCCCCGCCCCGTCCCGCACCCTGCCGGTAAACTGGCACGGTCGTTGCGTTGTGTTCGACGTAACAAGGGGAAGGGGCGCGATGAAACTCGTCATTGCCATCATCAAGCCGTTCAAGCTCGACGAGGTGCGCGAAGCGCTCACCACGCTCGGCGTGGCGGGCATGACGGTCACCGAGGTCAAGGGGTTCGGCCGGCAAAAGGGTCAGACCGAGATTTATCGCGGTGCCGAATACACGACCAACATGGTGCCCAAGATCAAGGTCGAGGTCGTGTGCGCGACGAGCCTGGTGGACCGCGTGGTCGAGGCGATCCAGGCATCCGCCAACACCGGCGCGATCGGCGATGGCAAGATCTTTGTGGTCGACGTCAGCCAGGCGGTGCGCATCCGCACCGGCGAAACCGACGACTCGGCGCTCTGAGGGGAGGGGGACACGATGAAGCATGACATGAAGACAGCCGCCGCGGCGGTTCTGGGGTTCGGTGCCGCGCTGGTCGCCGCCGCGCCCGCCTTTGCGCAGACGGTCGTCGCACCCGCGGCCGCGCCTGTCGTCGCCACCGTCAACAAGGGCGATACCGCCTGGATGATGACCTCGACGATCCTCGTCCTGATGATGATCCTGCCGGGTCTCGCGCTGTTCTACGGCGGTCTCACCCGGTCGAAGAACATGCTCTCGACCATGACGCAGATCGGCGCGGTCGCAGCACTCGCGATGCTCATCTGGGTGATGTGGGGCTATACGCTGGCCTTCGGTCCCGACGTGACCAATCCGCTGCTCAGCAACTTCATCGGCAGCCTCGACAAGGCGTTCCTCAAGGGGATCACCCCCGCCTCGCAGGCGGCGACCTTCACCGCGGGCGTCGAAATCCCCGAATATGTCTTCGTCTGTTTCCAGATGACCTTCGCCGCGATCACGATTGCGCTGGTGCTGGGCTCGGTCGTCGAGCGGATGAAATTCTCCGCGGTGATGGTGTTCGGCCTGGTTTGGCTGACGATCGTCTATTTCCCGATCGCGCACATGGTCTGGGCCGCATCGGGCTATTTCTTCAAGGCCGGCGCGCTCGATTTCGCGGGCGGGACCGTCGTCCACATCAACGCAGGCGTCTCCGCGCTGGTCGCCGCACTGATGCTCGGCAAGCGGATCGGCTATCCCAAGGAGCCGATGGCGCCGCATTCGCTGGTGATGACCGGGATCGGCACCGGGCTGCTCTGGGTGGGCTGGTTCGGCTTCAACGCCGGCTCCGCGCTCGAGGCGAACGGGTCGGCTGCACTGGCGATGATCAACACCTTCGTCGCGACCGCGTCGGCCGCGTTGTTCTGGATGCTTGCCGAGCGGCTGTCGGGTCACAAGGGGTCGGCGCTCGGCTTCTGCTCGGGCATCGTCGCAGGGCTGGTCGCGGTGACGCCGGCAGCGGGCAATTCCGGCCCGTTCGGCGCGATCGTGCTGGGCGCGATCGCCTCGCTGATCTGCTTCATGGCGGTGTCGAAGATCAAGCCGCTGCTCGGCTATGACGACTCGCTCGACGCGTTCGGCATCCACGGCATCGGCGGCATGGTCGGCGCGATCGGCACTGCGGTGGTCTATGCGCCGTCGCTCGGTGGCCCGGGTGCCGCCAACTATGCGATCGGCGCCAAGCTGCTGGTGCAGATCCAGGCGGTTCTCGTCACGATCATCTGGGCCTCGGTTGGCACCGTGATCGCGATCCTGATCGCCAAGGCGGTCACCGGCCTGCGCGTCTCGCCCGAAGTCGAGGTCGAGGGTCTCGACATCGGCGAGCATGGCGAGCGTGCCTATAACTGACCCTGTTCGGTAGCGGGCCGCCCGAGCCCGCACCCACGATGTTCCTCCTGCGGACAACCTGGCCCGGTGCGCACAACGCACCGGGTCTTTTTTTGCGTGTCGATCGCGGTGCCGGCAGGGTGGCCGCTAGACGCCGATGTTCCTGGGAGCCAGCCGCCGGATATCGAGCACGTCGACCCGCGAGAGCATCACCGCGCCGAGCGTCCGGTCGCCGGTCTCGACGAGGATTCCCTCCTGCGTCGCGCGCACCGTCCGCCAGGTGACCTCGCGCACCGCGATCCGCTTGCCGACACGCTTGACCGCGGCGACACGGCCATCGTCCGCGACGGCGAGCGCACCGCGCCCATCGGCGCCGACGACGGCCCCTGACACGGCAAAGCCCGGCAGTTGCGCCTGCGCCGCCTCGGCGGCCTCCTCGGCGGTCTCGATCCGTATCACGCGCCGTTTCCGGGCCGTTGCCCAGCCGATACCGCCGACCGACGCCACCAATGCCGCGACCGCAGCCCCGATCACCGCGGGGCCGAGCGCGATCGGGATCATCGCGGCCCTGCGAGCGCGTCCAGCATCGGGCGGATCCCGCGCAGGTCATAGCCCGCGTCCTCGGCCTGCGCGAGCAGCAGGTTGGGATTGCGCCCCGCCTTAGCCGCGGCCAGCGCCCACAGATTGCAGCTCCGCGTGCCCGACCGGCAATAGGCGAGGACGGGGCCTTTGGCCTCGGTCAGCGCCTGGGTCATCGCGTCGATCTGTGGATGCGAAAAGCCCGCATGCGTCACCGGGATCGCGACATAGTTCAGGCCGGCTGCCTCGGCCGCCGCACGGATCGCGTCGCCCGAAGGCTGTCCCGCATCCTCGTCGTCGGGGCGGTTGTTGACGATCGTCTTGAACCCCGCCGCGGCTATGTCCGCGACCTGCTCGACCGCGATCTGCGGCGCGACCGAAATGCTTTCGTTGATGTGCCGGATCATGCGGACTCGCGGATAACTGCCAGAAAGGCATCCCCATAGGCGTCGAGCTTGCGCGCGCCAATGCCCGATAACACCGCGAGCGCCGCGCGCGATGCGGGTCGCTGCGCCGCCATGTCACGCAGCACCGAATCGTGGAAGATCACATAGGGTGGAACGCCCGCGTCCTTCGCCAGATCGCGGCGGCATACGCGCAGCGCCTCGAACAGCGGATCGTCGACCGGGTTCGGCACCGCGCCCGGTGCAGCCTTGCGCCGCCGCTCGCGCTTGGGCGGCACGATCACCGACAGCGCCGCCTCGCCCTTGAGAATCGCCTTTGCCGCCGGTCCGAATTCGAGGCCGCCGTGTGGATTGGTGCGCAGCGCATCCTTCAGCATCAGCGCGCGCGATACGGGTTTCAACAGCGCCACCTCGTCGCCCTCGACGATCCCGTAGACCGACAGCGCCTCATGCCCGTTCATCAGGCTGCGCTCGCTCGACACGCCCGTCAGGATGCCCTCGATATAGCCGACGCCGAACATCTGCCCCGTCCGGAACACCGCTGACAGGAATTTCCGCGCGGTCTCGGTCGCGTCGACCGCATCGACATTGCCGAGGCAATTGTCGCAATTGCCGCAATCCTCGAGTCGCTCCTCACCGAAATGCTTGAGCAGGATGCGTCGCCGACACCCCGCGGTCTCGACCAGCCCGCCCATCGCGGTCAGCCGCTGGCGCTCGCCCGCTTGCCGCTCGGGCTCGACCTCGCCGATCCGCTGGCGTGCGCGCGCGAAATCCTCCGCGCCCCAGAACAGATGCGCGATCGCCGGATCGCCGTCACGCCCCGCGCGCCCCGTCTCCTGATAATAGGCCTCGATCGACTTCGGCAGCCCGGCATGCGCGACGAAGCGCACGTCGGGCTTGTCGATCCCCATCCCGAACGCGACCGTGGCGCAGATCACCATGTCCTCGCTCGCGACGAAATCCGCCTGGTTCTTCGCGCGCACCTGCGGATCGAGCCCGGCATGATAGGCGCGCGTCGGCCGCCCGCTGCGCCCCAGCGCCTCGGCGAGCTTCTCGGTTGCCGCGCGCGTCTGCGCATAGACGATCCCCGGCCCCGGGATCTTCTCGAGGATGTCGGCGATCTGCCGGTTGACGTTGTCGCGCGCCGAAATCGCATAGCGGATGTTCGGCCGGTCGAACCCCGACACGATCAAGCCGTCCTGCGAGATCCCCAGCTGTTCGAGGATATCCGCCCGCGTATGCGCATCCGCCGTCGCGGTCAGCGCGAGCCGCGGCACGTCGGGAAAGCTGTCGAGCAGCGGCCGCAGCAGGCGGTAGTCGGGGCGGAAGTCATGCCCCCATTCGCTGACGCAGTGCGCCTCGTCGATCGCGAACAGCGACAGTTTGGCCTGCGACAGGAGGTTCCGAAAACTCTCGTTCGAGGCCCGCTCGGGCGCGACATACAGCAGATCAAGATCGCCCGCGCGGAACCGCGCGATCGTCTCCTCGCGATTGGTATCCACGCTCGTCAGCGTCGCCGCCTTGATCCCGACCGCGGTCGCGGCACGCAGCTGGTCGTGCATCAGCGCGATAAGCGGCGACACGACCACGCACGTCCCCTCGAGCATCGTCGCCGGCAACTGGTAGCACAGCGACTTGCCAGCCCCGGTCGGCATCACCGCCAGCGTCCGCTGCCCCGCAAGCACGCGGTCGACGACATCGCGCTGTACGCCACGAAAATCAGGAAAGCCGAAGATGCGCTGGAGATCGGGAAGGGGGTCGAGTGCCATCGCCGTCTAGGTAGCGATCCCCGCTGCGATGTCGAGGATAGCGCGGGCCTTATCGCGCCGGTGCACCAGGGTCTGTCATCCCGACCAGATAGCATGCACCTCCCCGGCGGAGGCCGGGGGCCAGTTGGAAAGGTGGTCGTAACGACGGGACGTCCTTTGTCAGCAACGTCTCCCAACTGGACCCCGGCCTCCGCCGGGGAGGCGCAAACCCCGTCGAGCCATCGCTAAAATTTAGCCATATTGCTAATTAGCGACTTTACGAATAAACAATGCGCATGGACTCGGTCTTCGACGCCCTTGCGCACCCGACCCGCCGCCGCATTCTCGAGCTGCTGAAAGGCGGCGCGATGACCGCAGGGGCGCTGGCCGACGCGTTCGCGGTGTCGAAACCGACCATGTCAAATCACTTCGCCAAGCTGAAAGCCGCCGGGCTGATCCAGGCCGAGAGCCGCGGCACGTCGATCGTCTACACGCTCGATCTGTCGGTGATGGAGGAGGTGGTGATGGGCTTCATGGGGCGGCTTCGCGTCGGTGCCGCGGATGACGACAAGGGGGACGAGACATGCGCTACCGAAACCTCATCATAGCCTCTGCAGTGACTGCGGCTGGGCTCGCGATCGTTGCCGCGGTCGCACTGGGCCGGTTGCCGGCGGGGACGCAACTGCCGACGCATTGGGGCCCTGATGGGCTGCCCGACCGGTTCGCCGATGCAGGAACCGCTCTGTTCATGCCCGTCGCGCTGACGGTGGTGGTGTCGCTGGTGATGGCGGTGCTGCCGTCGCTCGAGCCGATGCAGGACAAGCTCGAACAATCCGCACCGCTCTACCGCACGGCCTGGGCCGGGCTGCTCGGAATCCTGATACTGGTCGAGGCGATGGTCGCCGCGCCGGCCTTTGGCATCACGCTGCCCGCGACGACGATGCTGGTCGGGATCGGCGTGCTGTTCGTGGCGCTCGGCAACGTCCTGCCGAAGTCGCGCCCGGGATTCTTCGTCGGCATCCGCACGCCTTGGGCGATCATGGATCCTGACAACTGGATCGCCACGCATCGTTATGGCGGCCGCATAATGATGGGGGCGGGGCTCGGGTTGATCCTCGTCGCGCTGTTGCCGATGCAGGGCGAAACGCGCACGTCGTTCGTCATCGCGCTGCTGCTCGTGATGGTCGCGACGCCGATCCTTTACTCGTTCTTCTACTGGCGGCGGACGCACCGGGCAGGGTAGGCCTTGTCGCGTGCAGCAAGAACGGATGCGTCGCTACTCGGCCGCCAGCGCCCCGTCATCCTGCCCAGCACGCTCCTGCGCTTGGCGGTTCCACATCTCCGCATACACGCCCTCGCGGCGCAGCAACTCCGCATGCGTGCCCTTCTCGACGATCCGCCCCGCCTCCAGGACGACGATCTGGTCGGCATGCACCACGGTCGACAGCCGGTGCGCGATCACGATCGTGGTGCGGCCGCGCTCGATCGCCTCGAGCGTGTCGAGGATCTCCGCCTCGGTGCGGCTGTCGAGCGCGGACGTCGCCTCGTCGAGGATCAGGATCGGCGGGTTCTTCAGCAGCGTGCGTGCGATCGCCACGCGCTGCTTCTCGCCGCCCGACAGCTTCAGACCACGCTCGCCGACGCGCGTCGCATAGCCCAGCGGCTGGCGTTCGATGAATCCCGCGATCGCCGCGCCCTTCGCCGCCGTCTCGACCTCGGGCATCTCCGCCCCCTCGCGGCCATAGGCGATGTTGTAGCCGATCGTGTCGTTGAACAGCACCGTGTCCTGCGGGACGATCCCGATCGCCGCGCGCAGCGATGCCTGGCGGACCTGCGCAATGTCCTGCCCGTCGACGGTGATCCGTCCGCCCGTCAGGTCGTAGAAGCGGTAAAGCAGTCGCGCGAGCGTCGACTTGCCCGCGCCCGACGGTCCGACCACCGCGAGCGTCGATCCCGCGGGCACGTCGAGCTCGAGATCGCGCAGGATCGGACGGCCCGCATCATAGCCGAACGAGACATTCTCGAACCGGACATGACCCGCGCTGACCGCCAGTACGGGGGCGTCGGCCACATCGACCACGGAAGCGGGCGTGTCGATCAGGTCGAACATCGCCGCCATGTCGAGCGCGCCCTGGCGGATCGTGCGATACACCATGCCGAGCAGGTCGAGCGGCCGGAAGAGCTGCGCCAGCAGCGTCGAGACGAAGACCACGTCGCCCGCCGAGGCCTCGCCCCGGCTCCACCGCCACACGACGAAGCCCATGCCGCCCGCGAGCATCAGGTTGGTGATCAGCGCCTGGCCGAGGTTCAGCCATGCGAGCGAATTCTCGCTCTTCACCGCGGCTTCGGAATAGGCGGTAATCGCGCTGTCATAGCGCTTTGCCTCGCGCTCCTCCGCGCCGAAATACTTGACCGTCTCGAAGTTCAGCAGCGAATCCACCGCATGCGCGACCGCACCGGTATCGAGGTCGTTCATGCGTGCCCGCAGCGCGTTGCGCCAGTCGGTGACCATGCGCGTGAACGCGATATAGCCGACCACCATCACGACCGTCGCGACGACCAGCGGCCAGCCGAATTTGGTCCAGAACAGACCCAGCACCAGCACGAGTTCGAACAGCGTCGGCGCGATGTTGAACAGCAGGAAATACAGCATCGTGTCGATGCTCTTGGTCCCGCGCTCGACCACCTTGGTTACTGCGCCCGTTCGGCGCGACAGATGGAAATCGAGGCTCAGCGCATGGAGATGGCGAAATACCTGCGCGGCCAGACGCCGCGACGCGTCCTGTCCGACACGCTCGAACACCGCGTTGCGCAAATTGTCGAACAGCGTCGTTCCGAACCGCGACGCTGCATAGCCGACCACCAGCAGCGCGACGAGCGTCAGCGCGCCGCGGTCGTTCCCCGCCATCCGGTCGACCGCATATTTCAGCGTGAACGCCGCGCCGAACACCTGCACCAGCTTCGACGCGATCACGAGCAGCATCGCGACGACGATCCGCGCCTTCAGCTTCGGCTGCCCTGCCGGCCACAGGAACGGCAGAAAGCGACGGAGCGTCGGCAGCAACGGCTGGTCCGCGCGGGTGGAGGTGTAGGTATCAGGGGGCATTGCTGGTGGTGATGTAGGCGTGGTCAAGCCCCGGCGAAAGCGGTTGGCGGAACAATCCTGCCACTTCGTCGCTTTTCATACCGTGTCCAACGCCGGGCACGGCGATCCACTGGAGAATGAAATGGAACCGCTGTTCTACGTCATGGCCATCATGGGTTGCAGTGACGGCAATATGAACTGCACCGAGGCACGGGTCGTGCCAGCGCGGTACGAAACGATGGCGCAGTGCCGCGCGGCGCTTCCCGATCAGCTCGCGCAGAACACCGACGTCCCCTATCCAATGATCGGCGCCAACTGCCGCACCGCGGGCGCGCAGATCGCCGTGACAGGCAAGGCCAAGACCCGGGGCTGATATGCCGGTTCACGCGTGTTCGAGTTCGCCTCTTCCCCGTTCGTGCTGAGCGAAGTCGAAGCATAGACCCCGAACGGAGGCCCTTCGACTTCGCTCAAGGCGAACGGATGAGGGGTGAAAGACTAAGCTATCGCGGTCGTGTCCACAGCCTCGGATCGCGCGGCGTACGCGGATACAACCGCTCCCGCGCCGCCGCCTCCCGCGCGGCTTTCGCGATAAACCCCAGCTTCTGCGCCCCCGACGTCGTAACGCGGTGATCCCAGGCATGCTCGCCACGCGCTGCGACGGTCCGCCCGATGGCGCCATAGATACCGGCCGCGGACAGCACGGCCCAGGCCGATCGGAACGATAGCGCGGGCGTGCCCTCCCGTGCGCTCGCCTCGAACGCCGCCGCGCGGTCCGCCATCCGTTTCGTGAGCACCGCGAGGCGCGCGCGGAATGGCGGCTTCATGTGCTGGCCGGGCGGAAAGTCCATCTCGACGAGCCAGTCTTCGGGCAGGTAGCAGCGCCCGACCCGGTCATCCTCCTCGACATCGCGCATGATGTTGGCAAGCTGGAATGCCATTCCCAGGTCACAGGCGCGGTCGAGTGTGTCCTCGTCCTCGGGATCGACGCCCATCGCGATCGCCATCATGCAGCCGACGACGCCCGCGACATGGTAGCAATATTTGTACAGGTCGTTTTCGGAGCGCGGTCGCCACTCGCGCGCATCGAGTGCGAAGCCCTCGACCAGGTCGCGCGCGAACCGCTTGGGCATCCGCGTCTCGGCCGCGACGATCCGCAGCGCGTCGAATGCGGGTTCGCCGACGACCTCGCCCGCCAGCGCCTGCTCGGTCATCGCCGACAGCGTGACGAGCCGCGCCGGGGCATCGTCGACCACGGTCATGCCGTGCCCGTGATCCTGCCCGTCGGCGATGTCGTCGCACCGCCGGCACCAGGCATAGAGCAGCCACGCCCGTTCGCGCGTCGGCTTGTCGAACAACAGGCTGGCGGCCGCGAAACTCTTCGAGCCGCGCGCGATCGATTCCTTCGCCGTCGCGACGATCGCTTCGCGGGTGGGGGAGGGGGAGGTCATGCCGCCACCTTTACTACCACCCCGGCGAAGGCCGGGGCCCAGGTGGGAAAGCAAGTGTAATGACGCGTAGCGCGAGCCAATCTCCGTCCCCCAATTGGGCCCCGGCCTTCGCCGGGGTGGTGCAGGTTAGTGTGCGGCCTCAAGACGCTCACAGATCCGACGCGTTCATCCGGACGATCGGCTGCGTCGGCACATGCTCCGCCATCCGGTCGAGCAGCAGGTCGAGCGTATCCGCGACGATCAGCAGGTCACGGTGCTGCGGTCGCAGGAAGCCGACCTCGCCCATCTTGTCCCAGAACGCGATCAGATGGTCATAATAGCCCGCGGTGTTGAGCAGCCCGACGGGATCCGCATGATAGCCGAGCTGCGCCCAGCTGAGCGCCTCCCACAGCTCGTCCATCGTGCCCGTGCCGCCGGGGATCGTCACGAATCCGTCCGACAGGTCGGTGAACATCTGCTTGCGCTGATGCATGCCCTGCACGACGTGGAGCTCGGTCAGCCCGCGATGCGCGACTTCGGCATCGACCAGCGCCTGCGGGATCACGCCGATCACCTCGCCGCCACCCTCGAGCGCACCATCGGCGATCGCGCCCATCAGGCCGGTGCGGCCACCGCCATAGACGAGGCCGATTCCGCGCTCGGCAAAGGTCCGTCCCAGCGCGCGCGCGCCTTCGATATACAGGGGATCAGCCGGCGTCGCCGACCCGCAATACACAGCAAGTCTTTTCATGTGGCCTCGCTAGGGGAAGCGCGCGTGGTGCCGCAAGAAAAGAATGGGTTCGCGCGGAGACGCGGAGGTGTTGCAGTCCGGACAGCGCTTGCGCTGTCATCATGCCCGCTCCGCCATCCGTTGGAGACACGGTCGCTTCGCGACACGCGCATCACCTCCGCGTCCTCCGCGCCTCCGCGCGAACAAACCCTTACTGCTCGCCCTCAAGCATCAACCGCGCCGTCGCCTTAGCACTCCCGACGACGCCCGGGATCCCCGCCCCCGGATGCGTCCCCGCGCCGACGAAGTACAGGTTCGGGATGTGATCGTCGCGGTTGTGCACGCGGAAATAGGCGCTCTGTGTCAGCACCGGCTCGAGCGAGAAGGCCGAGCCCAGATGCGCGTTCAGATCCTGCGCGAAATCCTTCGGCGCATAGCTGAACTTGGTCACGATCCGGTCGTGGATGTCGGGGATCAGCCGCCGGCCGATCTCGTCAAGGATCCGCTTCTCCAGGATCGGGCCGATCTCGTCCCAGTCGACCGGGAACTTGCCGAGATGCGGCACCGGCGCGAGCGCGTAGAAGGTCGAATGCCCCTCCGGCGCCAGGCTGGGGTCGGTGACGGTCGGATGGTGCAGATAGAGCGAGAAATCTTCCGCCAGCACGCCGTGATCGTAAATGTCCGACAGCAGCCCCTTATAGCGCGGCCCGAACAGGATCATGTGGTGCGGAATGCCCGGCCACGTGCCCTTGATCCCGAAATGCACGACGAACAGCGACGGGCTGTACTTCTTGCGCTCGAGCGACGCCTTGGTCCGCTGTCCGCTGCGCGACGTCGCCAGCAGGTCGCGATAGGTGTGCATGATGTCGCTGTTCGCCGCCACCGCATCCGCCTGGCCCGACCAGCCGCTCGCCGTCGTGACCCCGGTCGCGCGGTCGCCCAGCGTCTCGATCGAGGTGACCGGGTCGTCGAGCCGCAGCACGCCGCCCAGTCGCTCGAACTGGGTCACCAGCGCCGCGACCAGCCGGTTGGTGCCGCCGCGGGCGAACCACACGCCGCCGTCGCGCTCCAGCTTGTGGATCAGGGCATAGATCGCGCTGGTCGTCATCGGATTGCCGCCGACCAGCAGCGTGTGGAACGAGAGCGCCTCGCGCAGCTTCTCGGACTTCACGAAGCTCGACACGATTGAATAGACCGAGCGCCAGGCCTGGTATTTCGCCAGTGCCGGCGCCGCCTTGATCATCGACCCGAAGTCGAGAAACGCGACATGGCCGAGCTTCTCATAGCCTTCGTGAAACACGCCGGCGGAATAGGCGAGGAACTTCTCATAGCCCGCCCAGTCGCCCGGGTGCAGCTTCTCGATCTCGGCGCGCATCTGCGTATCGTCGTTGGTATAATCGAAATTCGTCCCGTCCGCCCAGTTTAGCCGGTAGAAGGGCAGCACCGGGTCGAGCGTCACATCCGCGCTCATGTCGTGCCCGCTCAGCGCCCATAGTTCGCGCAGGCAGTCGGGATCGGTGATGACGGTCGGGCCCGCATCGAAGGTGAAGCCGTCGCGCTCCCAGTAATAACCACGCCCGCCCGGCTTGTCGCGGCTCTCGACGATGGTCGTCTGGACGCCTGCGGATTGCAGCCGGATCGCGAGCGCCAGCCCGCCAAACCCTGCGCCGATGACGATAGCTGTCTTCATGATCTCATACTGCCTGCGATGGCGCGGACGGCGCGCACGATGGGGACGGGGGGCTTGCCGGTCAGGATCCGCGCCTTGTCGGTCATGGTCGAACGTCCGGCATAGAAACGGCCTATCAGCGAAGGGGAGAGGCGATAGAAGCGCTCGAGGATCCGGTAGCGTTCCTCAGGCTCCGCCGCGCGGAACAGCATCGTGTCGAGCATCCGGTAGAAACCGCGGCTCTTCCACGTCGCCTGCGCCATTGCATAGGTCGCGTCGTGCAGCCGTGCGCCCGAGAAATCCCCCAGCGCCGCGATCATCGACGCGGTCCGCACCGCATCGGGCAGCGAATAGCCGGTGGTCGGGTGGAACATCCCCGCGCGCATCCCCGCCTTGGCGACGCGCGCGCCGGTCGAGCGCCAATAGGCCTCGAAATCGCCGCCCATCGCCACCGGCAGCACGCCCGATTCCTCGCGCTCGATCCGCTTCACCGACCAGCCGCGCTCGGCGACATAGGCGTCGATCCGGTCGCGCAGCACGGGCAGATCGAGATCAGGCGTGTCGCTGTAATAGGTGTCCTCGACGAACATCCGCCGCGCCTTGAACGGCAGGCAATAGACGAAACGATAGCCGTCGAGCTGTTCGACGCCCGCATCCATCACCATCGGCCGCGGCGCCTTGTGCATCGCGTCGAGCAGCAGTTCGCGTCCGAGAAATTTCTGCCACGCCAGATCGAGCAGCGTGAGGTCGCCCGGCCCGCGTGCGTCGATCACCCCGGTCGCTTCGATCCGGTCGCCGTCGCTCAGCACCACCGCGGTCGCGCTCGCGCCGCTGACCTTGCGGTCGAGCATCAGCGCGTGTGGCGGCAGGACGCGGCGTACCTCGCGGTCGAGCTGGACGCTCTCGATCGAATTGTAACGCGCGTCTATGGTCCGCGCATGCCCTGGAAAGCGCACGTCATAGCCCTGCCAGCCATGCACCACGAGCGGCGCGACGATCCAGCGGTCCGCCGCCGCCACGTCGCTGTCGAAGAACGACCAGAGGTGATTGCCGCCGACCGTCGGGGCGGCATCGACCAGCCGCACGTCGAGCGCCGGATGCTTCGCTTTGAGCGCCAGCGCGATCATCCCGCCGGCCAGGCCCGCGCCAACGATCGCGACGTCGCAGGAGATCGTCGATGCCATGGCTCCGACTAGCGCAAACCGGCGCCTGCGAAAACAGCCTTTCCCGCCCAATCGCGCGCGAAGACAACCTGCATTGCCGGCCCGGCGGCCTCTTCCGCCACCGGGGCGATCCCCCGCACGTCATCGCCTTCCGCGGCCACCACGTGACGGACGCGAAGGGACGGGGGACGTCAGGTCGGGCATGGCGCGCCGCCGCCATCTCCGCCACTATGTCCATGCCAGATCCGGAGCCGCCATGCCCCCCTCACACCCGACCGACGCTTCGCCCGCACCGCACGCCAGCGATCCCGGCCCCCGCCACCCCCAGGCTCCGATGCTGGCCACGGCGCGCCTGACGCTGAGCGGCCATGTCCCTGCCGATCTCGACGATTGCGCCGCGATGTGGGCCGACGCCCGCGTCTATGCGATGATCGGCGGCACGCCGCGCAGTCGCGAGGAGGTGTGGATCCGGTTGCTCCGCTCGATCGGGCAGTGGACCGCGTTCGGCTATGGTAGCTGGATCGTGCGCGAGACCGCGACCGGCCGGCTGATCGGCGAGATGGGTCTGATCGAAGCGCGGCGCGCGATCCTGCCGCCGATCGACGGTCCCGGTGCGGTCGGCCCCGAAATGGGCTGGACGCTGACCGGCGACGCGCAGGGACAGGGTTATGCGTCGGAGGCGATGGCGGCAGTCCTGGCCTGGGCCGACCCGCGCATCGCCGCCACGACCTGCATCATCGACCCCGGCAACGCGCCCTCGCTCCGCCTCGCCGAGCGCCTCGGCTACCGCCTGCGCATCGAGGGTCGTTATCGTGACGCGCCGATCCTGATCCTCGACCGACGCGCCTGACCGCGTTCGAGGCGGCTATTTCGGCTTGGCGTTGAGCGTCGCCATCCGTGCGACGACCTCCGGGCTCGTGCACGTGGCTTTGTCGAAGCTGGTCGATGGCGGCCGGCGCAGGCAGGTGAAGGCGACCTCTTGCTCCGGGATCATGTCGAGCGGTTCGACGCCAGCATCCTTGCGCGCGATGACGGCGCGCAATTTGGCAAGATAGGTATCCCACCCGCGCTTGTCGGTAACGAGCGTGAGCGATCGATCGGCCGTATCGATCAGCCTCGCTGCCTCGTCGAACCGACCCATCTGCCGGGCAGCGTTCGCGGCCCGTGCCTCCAGCCATAGCCGGTCCGCTACGGGCGTTGCAGGGCCCAATGCCCGAACGCCACGGATGAACAATGTCTGATATCGCTGGAACTGGCTATTTTGCGCGTCGGTGCTGATTTGGGACCTCGGATCGGGCGTCACCTGCCAGATGGCCGACAGCAAAAGTCCGAGACGCAGAACCTCCGGCCGGCCCAGCTTTCCGGCGAGCCAATAGGCCCGGTAATAGGTCGTCTCCGAGCCGATCAGCCGTTTATAATCGGCGGTGCCGATCAGCCGCGCGAGGTTTTCCGCGTCCTGGGTCGAGACCTTGTCGAAAACGACCAACTTGTTGCTCGGGCATTCAGGAAGCGGAAACGGAAAGGGCAAATAGCTGTACGGCTTGCCGTCGGGGCGCTCGCCATAGGTGCTGAACATCGCGGGCTGCCATGCCGAGAACGTCTCGCCGCCCACCGGGCAGGTCATTTCTGCAGGCCCACCGTGAAGCGGTGGCAATTGTCGCGGAGCGGCGGTCGGCACGGGCTGGGCCGATTGCAGCAGCATTGCGAGTAAAATCACTATTGTGGTCCCCGATTATGTCGTGCGGAGGATGCTATGAAAGTCGTGATCCGGCGACAACGACCTTCTGCGGGATGCGCGCGCGGTCATCTTCCCGATCGCGGTGTACGAGCGGCCATCACCCGGCACGCGCAGATGCTTGTGAGCGCGGCATGACGATCACGCTCGTCATCTCCTTGTCTGCGATTGACGTTTTACCGGGTGCGCCCGCCGACCGCGTGTGCTGCAAAGGCGTTCGCTCCAATCTAGGCGCTGCCGTTGCTGTGATAATTCCGCTACGGGTCGTCGCGATTCCGACCCTGGCGGTGCGCTCGGTTTGGCTCTGACGGTCATGACCGTTATGGAGGGGGCCAATCCGATGGGCCGGGAGGTTTTTCCCCGGTTCATGTGGAGGGGAGCATTGGGGACATGGCTGATCACGGCCAGCCACCATCAGCCACATCATGAACGATACAGGTGCAATTATGAGCTCACTTTCCGGTTCTGGGATCGGCTCTGCGGCACCGACCGGGAGCACGGCGATGCAGGCATATCGCATGCCAAGGCTGCCGCGCGTGCTGGCCGCGGCGGCGCTCTGGGCCGTTCTGGCGGCGGCGAGCCCGGTCACGCGGCTTGACGTTGAGGTCGACAATCTTCGCTCGGCCAAGGGGTTGATCCGTATCTGTCTGACCGCCGACCCCGACAATTTCCCCGCCTGTGTCGACGATGCCAAGGCGCTGACCCGGACCCTGCCCGCCGCGGTCCGGACGACGAGCTTTCCGGGCCTGCCGCAGCGCGGCTATGCGCTGGCGATCATCCATGACGAGAACAGCAACTCCAAGCTCGACACGATCGCGGGTATCCCGCGCGAGGGCTATGGCTTCTCGAACAACGCGGCGGTACGCTTCGGACCGCCGCGCTTTTCCGCGGCACGGTTCATGCTCGTCGGTGATGCCGAAATGCAACAGGTCAGGATGCGTTACATCTTCTGACGGATTGCAACGGACCGAATGGGGTTGCCCCGCGTTGCGCGGTGGAACCTTTTTGTCCGGAGCCCGTCCTTGCGCGCATTCTCACTCGTTCTGACTGCCGCAACCGCGGCAGTCGCCCTCGCCACGCCGGCACTTGCGCAGACGGATCCCAATCCGACCCCGCCAATCACCGATCCCGCCGACAACAACCGCATCACACTCGGTCTGGGTGTCGCGTCGCTTCCCGATTACGAGGGTGCGGACAGCAACAGCTTCACCCCCGGCGCGGTCGCGATCGGTACGGTCCGCGGGCATGATTTCTTCACGCGCGGTACGCAGCTCTATGTGAACCTGATCCCCAATACCGGGTCGGTCGGCATCAACTACGAAGTCGGCGTCATCGCCGCCGTCCGCACCGATCGCACGGGCCGGGTCGACAACCGGCAGGTCCGCGCGCTCGGCAAGATCGACACGGCCTATGAAGTCGGCGGCTTTGTCGGCATCGGCAAGACCGGCGTCATCACCAGCGATTACGACACGCTGACCGCGCGCGTCGCCTATATCCACGACGTGTCGGGCACGCACGACAGCTATGTCATCACCCCGCAGGTCAACTACACCACGCCGCTGTCGGTCCGCACCCTGGTCGCCTTCGGCCTATCGGCGGATTATGCGGGCAAGGGCTTTGGCCGGACCTATGCGGCGGTCACGCCGATCGGCACGATCAACAGCGGTCTGCGCACCTATGACATCAACGACAGCGGTTTCCGCCGCGTCAACGTCTCCGCCTTCGCGTTGCAGAGCCTGTCGGGCGATCTGCGCCGTGGGTTCGGCGTCGGCGCGGGCGTGCTCTACGGCCGCATGCTCGGCAAGTACAAGGACAGCCCGATCGTCGCGGACGTCGGCGATGCCGACCAGTGGCTCGGCGCGGTGGGCCTGACCTACACCTTCTGATCGCAACCCGCCGATCGACCCGAAACCCCGTGCGGCCCGACCGCGCGGGGTTTTTCGTTTGCGCCCCCGTCCGTTGCGCCTATGCTCGCCCTACCCCGGGGGAGCGCCGATCCGCGCTTGAGAGGAAGGCAGGAGCCTTCGACCCGCTGAACCTGATCCGGTTGATACCGGCGGAGGGAGGGAGCGGTCGCCACAGAACCGCATGCCTTGCTCCGAGACCTTTAGGAGCAAGCGCATGGCCGATTACGATCCCCGCATCCCGACCGCCGACATCGGCGTCACCACCGGCCCGATCCGCGGCTCGCGGAAGATCCATGTCGCGGTGCCCTCCAGCCCCGACGTCCGCGTCGCGATGCGCGAGATCGTGCTCGACCCCAGCTGTTCCGAGCCGCCCTTGCGCGTCTACGACACCAGCGGTCCGTACACCGACCCGCGCGCCACGATCGACATCAACGCCGGCCTGCCGCAACTCCGCCGCCAGTGGATCGAGGCGCGGGGCGATGTCGAAAGTTACGACGCGCGCGCGGTCCGGCCCGAGGATAATGGCCAGCTCGGCCCCGACCGCTCGGGCGGCGTGCCGCAATTCCCCGGCAGTATCGCACGCCCGTTGCGCGCCAGGGCCGGCGCCAATGTCAGCCAGATGCACTATGCCCGCCGCGGCATCATCACGCCCGAGATGGAATATGTCGCGACCCGCGAGAATCTCGGCCGCGCGATGCTGAAAGAGTATAAGCGCGACGGCGAGAGCTTCGGTGCGTCGATCCCCGACTTCGTCACCCCCGAATTCGTCCGCGACGAGGTCGCGCGCGGCCGCGCGATCATCCCCAACAACGTCAATCACCCCGAATCCGAGCCGATGGCGATCGGCCGCAACTTCCTGGTCAAGATCAACGCCAATATCGGCAATTCCGCGGTCGCGTCGAACGTCGCCGCCGAGGTCGACAAGCTTGTCTGGTCGATCCGCTGGGGCGCGGACACGGTGATGGACCTCAGCACCGGCCGCAACATCCACGACACGCGCGAATGGATCCTGCGCAACAGCCCCGTGCCGATCGGCACCGTGCCGATCTATCAGGCACTCGAGAAGGTCGGCGGCGTCGCCGAGGATCTGACCTGGGAAATCTTCCGCGACACGCTGATCGAACAGGCGGAGCAGGGCGTGGATTACTTCACGATCCACGCGGGCGTGCGCCTCGCCTATATCCCGATGACCGCCAAGCGCGTCACCGGCATCGTCTCGCGCGGTGGCTCGATCATGGCGAAATGGTGCCTCAGCCACCACAAGGAGAGCTTCCTCTACGAGCGCTTCGACGAGATCACCGAGATCATGAAGGCGTATGACATCGCCTATTCGCTCGGCGACGGGCTGCGCCCCGGCAGCATCGCCGACGCGAACGACGAGGCGCAGTTCAGCGAGCTCTACACGCTCGGCGAACTCACCCACCGCGCATGGAAGAGCGATGTCCAGGTGATGATCGAGGGCCCCGGCCATGTGCCGATGCACAAGATCAAGGAAAACATGGAAAAGCAGCTCGAGGTCTGCGGCGAGGCGCCCTTCTACACACTCGGGCCGCTCACCACCGACATCGCGCCGGGTTATGACCATATCACCAGCGGCATCGGCGCGGCGCAGATCGGCTGGTACGGCACCGCCATGCTTTGCTACGTGACGCCCAAGGAGCATCTCGGGCTCCCCGACCGCGACGACGTGAAGGTCGGCGTTGTCACCTACAAGCTCGCCGCGCATGCCGCCGATCTGGCGAAGGGGCATCCCGCCGCGCAGGTGCGCGACGACGCGTTGAGCCGCGCGCGCTTCGAATTCCGCTGGCGCGATCAGTTCAACCTGAGCCTCGACCCCGATACGGCCGAGCAGTATCACGACCAGACGCTCCCCGCAGAAGGCGCCAAGACCGCGCATTTCTGCTCGATGTGCGGTCCCAAATTCTGCTCGATGAAGATCACGCAGGAGGTGAGGGACTTCGCCGCGAAACAGAATGGCCCCGCCGACACGTTCCTCGCAGCCGATGTCGATCAGACCGACGCCAACCGCGCGATCTTCGCCAAGGGCGCGCATGCCGACGCGGAAAAGGGCATGGCGGAAATGAGCGAGAGGTTCCGCGAGAAGGGCAGCGAGATCTACCTCCCCGCGGACGTCTGATCCGCCACACCCCGAACTCCTCCCCCGGCAGGGGGAGGATCAGGGGCGCATCCGTTACCGCTTGCGCACGAACTCCGCGCGCAGCACCAGTCCCTTGATCCCCTCGTAACGGCAGTCGATCTCCTGCGCGTCGCCGGTCAGGCGGATCGCCTTGATCAGCGTGCCGCGCTTGAGCGTCTGGCCCGCGCCCTTGACGGTCAGGTCCTTGATCAGCGTCACCTGGTCGCCGTCCGCTAGCACGTTGCCGACCGAGTCGCGGACCACGACCGCGTCGTCGTCCGCCGCGCGGGTCGTGGATGCGGCGTCGGCGGCGACCCATTCGCCGCTGGCCTCGTCATAGACGTAATCGTCGTCCGCCATCGTCATCGTCCTATTTCGTGCCGGATCACTTGAGCGTCGTCATCTCGACGGGCTTGCCCTTGGTCGTGGGGTTCGACGCGTTCGCCTTGGGCTCCTTCTCGGCCTTGGGCTTGCGGACTTCCTTGTTCGATTTCTTCTGGCTCTTGGCCATGATGCTGCCCTTCCGGCGGGGCGGAGCGCCCCGGGACGGCGACGATACACGCTTGCACTCGCGCATACCCGTAGATTCGGATCGCCAGATCGCCCCGGCAGTGCGGGCATCGCGGGCAACCTCGGCCCGATCGGCGCGTTGGGATGAAAAGAGCATGAGGGGGCTGCGATGCATATCGGATCCGGGGCTGCGCCGATCACCCTGTCGCTGCGTGCGGGGATGGCAATGCTTGCCATGGCCGTGTCAGGCTGCAGTGCGGGCGACGATTCCCAGCAGACCGCTGCGGTTACGAATTTCACACCGCCTGCCACGCGGACGCCGATCCCCGTGGCGGGGCAGGCACAGACCACGCCGCTCACCGCCTATGTCGGCAAATATCCGCATGACGCGGTCGATGGCGTCGATTTCTTCGATCGCACCGAGGTGGCCGGCGGGTTGCTCGCGGTGGTCGACGATGCCCGGCTGCGGTCGCTGATCCGCGGGCGTTCGGGGCCGCAGACGCCGATCTTCCAACGGGGCCGGCGCATCGCCTCCTGGGGCTGCGAAGCGCATAATTGCGGCGATCACAACTGGATGGTCGCGATCGATCCGGCGGGTGGCACGGCGCAGGCCTGTTATCACGATGCCGGTACGATGCGGGACCAGAGCCGCTGGTATGCCGATGGCGCACCGGTCCTGCGCCCCGGCGCCTGTCCTTCGGAGGGTGGAAACGATGCTTGAACACATGCCTGCCTGGCTCGGCCACGCACTTAAAGGATTGCGCGCCGGTGCGGACGCGCTGGTGATCGCCCGGTCCGGTCTCGGGTCGGGCGCACAGGCCGGCACGGGGTTCGCGACGCTCGACCTGACCAGCCCCGCCTTTGCGCATGAGGGGCGGTTGCCGCCGCGGTTCACCGCCGATGGTGACGGGGTGTCGCCGCCGCTGCTCTGGAGCACGCCGCCTGCGGGCACCGCCGCGCTCGCGCTGATCGTCGAGGATGCGGATGCGCCGACTCCGCAGCCGCTGGTCCACGCGATCGTCTGGCATATCGCTGCCGATCGGGTGCGACTGGCCGAAGGTGCGATCACGGCCGACGGCGCAGGGACGCCCGATGGCGATGTCGGGCGCAATTCCTATCTGCGCGAAGGCTGGCTGCCGCCCGATCCGCCGACCGGGCATGGCGAACATCGCTACGCCTTCCAGCTTTTCGCGCTCGATGCGGCGCTGGGCGATCCAGGCGTATCACCGGGCCGCACCGCGCTGGTCGAGGCGATGTCGGGACATGTGCTCGCGGCGGGGTTGCTGATCGGGACCTATTCGCGCGAGGAGGCCGCGCCCGTCGGCCCCGCTTCATCGGCCATGCCGGCCTGACCGCGACCCGCGCGTGGCGGGCAGGGATCCGCCGCGCTGCCGGTCAGGCGAACGCTGCGGCGTGGGTCGCGATCAGCAGGACGGTGGTCGAGAAGGCGACGATGCCGACGAGCAGGCTGCTGTCCCGCAGGCGGTCGGGCCGCGATTGGGCGCGATGGAGATGACGAAGCATGATGCAGTCTCCGCAGTCCGGCCGGATCACGCGATCGGGATGATCGGCGTCGCGGCGCTGATCGCGATGCCGGCGAAGACCAACGCGCCGGCGAACGAGAGGAGGATGCGCTTGGCGGATTCGAAATGGATCGAGGACATGGTGGCTTCCCTTCGGTGATGGCGGCGTCCGGACCATCCGGCTGCCGATATCCCCTGCTTTGCACACCCCGTGCCAGTTCCGTATCCAGCTGAATCAGCGAGATTTTTCGCAGCAGCCCCGCAGCAGTTGGGATTTTGCGCCACACTAATCCGGTGAACGGCGCCAAGGATCGGTGCCGCGGACCGCCGCGCGGATCAGGCGGCGCAGATCCGGTCGCGCCCGTCGCCCTTGGCGGTGTAGAGGAGCCGGTCGGCGCGGGCGAACGCGCTCTCGGCGGCTTCGTCCGCGTGGATCGCGGTGACGCCTGCCGAAAAGGTGATCTGGCCGAGCGGCGAATCGGTCTCACGATTGCGGAAGCGTTTGGCGGCGACGATCGCGCGGACCGAATCGAGCAGGCGCGCGGCGTCGCTCAGGCTGACGCCGCACAACAGCACTGCAAACTCCTCGCCGCCGTGCCGCACGACGAGATGCCCCTCGCACCCCGCCGCGATCATCTGGCCGATCGCGGTCAGCACCCGGTCGCCGACGCCGTGGCCGAACGCGTCATTGACTCGCTTGAACCGGTCGACGTCGCATACCGCCAGGCAATAGGGGCCCTTGTCCGCGTCACGTGCGCCGAACGCCTCGTCGAACGCGCGCCGATTGGGCAGGCCGGTCAGCGTGTCGCGCCGTGCGCTGTCGCGCGCCTCGATCAGCTTGGCCCGCAGGACGTCGGTCTCGTGCTTCGCCTTGGCCAACCGCACCTCGGACTCACGGATCCGGCCGATCATCGCGGTGGTGATCCGCGTGATCTCGTCGATCTCGGCTAGTCCCGGCGAGGTCGTGATCGCTGCCGCGCTTTCCGCCAGGTCATGGCCGAAGCCGCGGGTCTCGGCGTGGATGCTGTGCATGATCGTCGCGAATCCGTCGACATACTCCTGCGTCTCGGCAACCAGCCGGTCCGCCTGCCCTTCGCGTTGCGCGGGATCGCACGGGTCGTCGGGATCGACCACCGCAGAGGGCTCGGTGACCTGTCCGCCAAGCGCCTCGATATCCCTGCGCAGCAGCCGGACGCCGCCCTCGGTCAATTGCGCAACCTGCGCCGCGAGCGGGCCGTCCGGCGCCGACAGCACGGCATGCGCGAACGCATAATGCGACGGATCCGGACGCAACCGGTGCTTACGGAGGAATCGGCCGATCTGGTCGAACAGGTCCTCCGTGCTCACCTGTTGTGCGCCGTGCGCGTCCCGCATGTCATTTGCCCCCGTTTCGCCCCCGGAATAGAACGATAAAGGTTAGCAACGCGTGACGATTTGCAAGCCTATCGGCGGTTAAGCGTCTCGACTGCGGCCAGCGTCGAACTGACATGCTCAGCCGGGTTCATGTCGTCGTGAACAAAGGCGACCCGGCCGTCGCGGCCAATCACGTAACTGGTGCGCTTCGTGACGTCGCGTCCCATCACTTGCTTGCCGAGCGCGACGTCATAGCCCGCGACGACCTTCGGCCCTGCACTGGCGACCGCGAACTTGCCCGCGCATTTCTCCGCCGAGAATTTGCTCAGCGTCTCGACGTTGTCCGCCGACATGCCGATCACCGTCGCGCCGGCCTTCTTGAACGCGGGGACCGCCTCGGCAAAGGCATGCGCCTCGGCATTGCAGCCACCGGTATAGGCCGCGGGGAAGAAGTAGAGCACGACGGGGCCCTTCTTCAGCTGTTCGGCGAGGTGGACCGTGAACACCTTGCCGGCGATCGCGCCGCGCGTGGTGAAGTCGGGTGCCTTCGCACCGGGCGCGAGCGCCGCGACTGCGGGGGTGGCGAGGAGGAGGGCGGCAAGGGTCGGGACGAGGCGCATGGGGCTATACTCCGGTATGATCGCAATGACGTACGCCCGCTCGCGGCATCCGTCCATTGCCCGCGCCGTACAGGCTCGATAGGCAGGGCACATGCCAGTGACCCAAGCCGATATCGACCTCGCGCACCGCCTCGCGGATGCCGCGGGCCAGGTCATCCGACCCTATTTCCGCCATGAGCATGGCGTCGAGATCAAGGAGGACCAGTCCCCCGTCACCCGCGCCGACCGCGAGGCCGAATCGGCGATGCGCCGGCTGCTCGACGCCGAACGCTCGGGCGACGGCATCGTCGGCGAGGAATTTGGCGAGAAGACCGGTGTCACCAACCGCAAATGGGTGCTCGACCCGATCGACGGCACGCGCAGCTTCACCGTCGGCCGCGCGATCTTTGGCACGCTGATCGCGCTGGTCGAGGATGGCTGGCCGGTGCTCGGGATCATCGACCAGCCGGTCCAGCGCGAACGCTGGGTCGGCGTCGCGGGGCGTCCGACGACGTTGAACGGCGTGCCGGTGCGCACCCGGGTCTGCCGCGAGCTTGCGGGATCGACGATCGCGACGACCAGCCCGCATCTGTTCGACGAGGCTGACGTCCCGCATTACCTAGCGCTCGTCGCGGCTATCTCGGGCGGCAATCCGCGCCAGGGGCCGGTCTATGGCGGCGACTGCTATAATTACGGCCTGCTCGCGAGCGGGCATCTCGACGTCGTCTGCGAATCGGGTCTCCAGCTCTACGATTTCGCTGCGCTGGTCCCGGTCGTCGAAGGCGCCGGCGGGATGATGTGCGACTGGAACGGCGACCCGCTGACCGCGGACAGCGAAGGTCATGTGCTCGCGATCGGCGATCCGGCGCGGCTGGACGACGTGCTCGAGGCGATGCACCGGATCGCGGGTGATGCGCATGATCATGGCGGTCACGACCACTGAGACCGTCTTGGCGGCCGACGGGCGTCACGCCTCGCACCTAGTCCCATATCCGTCATCCCGGCGAAAGCCGGGACCCATGGATACGGCACGGTCGCTTACTGCGCTGGCCGAAACCATGGGCCCCGGCGTTCGCCGGGGTGACGGGATGGATGTGGTGGGTAAGCATGGGCGCGGAGCGCGGCGGCCGCCGCCGCTTTAGAAGATCCCGAGAAACTTCTTCTTCTGCCCCTTCTTCTCCGCCTCGGACGCCTTGCCGTCCTCGCCCTTGGCGGTCGTCCCGCGGCCGACATCGTCGCGCGTCTCGCCCTTGGTCGTCCGCTGCGCCTTGGCGGTCGCGCCGGCCAGCACCGGGCCGCACGCGGTGGCCTTCGCATCGCCGACATCCACGAACGCAAGCACACCCGCGACCGGCGTCGCCACCAGCGCGAGGCCCAGCCCGGTGCCGACGCGGGCGAGCAGGTCCTTCGACACCACGCTCATCTTCGGTGCCGCGAACACCCCGCCGAACCCGACCGGCGACTGGCCCGCAAACAGGCTGAACTTCTTCGAATCGGCGCGGAAGGCGAGGTCGACCGCCTCGTTGCGGAAGCTGAACCCGCCGCGCCCGACGATCACGTTCTTTCTCGTGTCGATCAGGATCGGGTCCGCTGCCGCCACACCGCCGCGCACGGTGAAGCCGATCAGGCCGCAATTGACCTGGACCGGCTCGTCGAGCTTGCCCTGGAACATGCGCTGCGCGAACGTGCCGATGTCGAGCTCGGCGAGCTGGACGTTGCGCACCGACAGGGCGCCCGACGGCATCACGAACGCGATCCGGCCGCGTGACGACGCCAGCGAATCATGGATCGAATCGCCGCGCCCGTCGAGCTTGATCCGCCCCTTGATCGTGCCGGTCGTCCCCGCCTCGGCAAGCCCATAGCCCTTGAGCAACCGCCCCATCGGCGTCGGCGCGAGGCGAATGTCGTAGGACACCGCGCTCGGCCGCGACCGCGTGTCGAAGACCGCGTCAGAGGCGACATTGCCGCGCGCCATCGCAAACGTCAGCGGCGACAGCGCCAGCCGCCCGCGCTCGAGGTCGAGCGTCAGGTCGACGTTCGAGATCGGGATGTTCTTCGACCGCACCACGCCGATCGTCCATTTCAGGTCGGCATCGAAGATCTGCATCGTCTCGACCGGGAAATTCCCATCGGGCAACAGGCGTTGCGCGCCCGCACCGGTCGCGGCGGCGGCCGCCACCGCGCCGCGGCTCTCGACGATGTCGGGATTGTAGCCGATGAACGGCGCGGCATCGACGATATCGAGGCTCTTGGTCGCCAGCACCGAATCGAGATGGATGCGTTCGCCATTGGTGATCGTCAGCTTGCCCGCCAGATCGGTCTTACCCGCCACGCCGGTGATCCGCGTGAAATGATATTCCTCGCCCTGTTTCACGAGCTGTCCGCGCAGCCGATAGGTGCGTGTGTTCGGGATCGCGACGTCGATCACGCCGAGCAGGGTCGACAGGTTGGCACCGCGCGCGGTCACTGCGAGCGGCACGTTCTCGACGTCCGCGATGCTCGGCAGCGTGCCGGCGACGTCGATAACGTTGCCCGCCGCGCGCATCCGCGCGACCAGCTTGTTCTGTCCCCGATTGGCGGTCGCGTCGGGCGACAGCAGCTGCGCGGTCACCGTGAACGGCGTCTCGCGCAGCTGGCCGGTGCCCTTGAGGCCGACCGCGCGGCCGATCGTCGCATCGACCGAGCGGATGTCGGCGACGTCGAGATTGGCGAGCACGCGCATTCGCGGGTCGAGATAGCGCACGCTCGTCCCCGTCACCGTCGCCACGTCGATCCGCGGGAATTCGAGCGGCTCGCCGCCCTTCTTGTCGCTGAACGTCCAGCTATTGGCGGTATGCGCGGCATTCCATTCGAGATCGACCGCGCCGTTGACCAGATCGAGCCAGTAGAGCCGCCGCTTGCCGAAGATCAGCGACAGCGGCGCGATCCGCGTGTCGAGCTTGTCCGCCTGGAAGAGGTTGGGCCGGCTCGCCCAGTCGGGGTTGGAGAGCGTGAAGCGCTCGGCATAGAATTTGATTCGGAACGGCGCGAAATAGAGCTGGAAATCGCCGCCGACGGTCACCGTCCTGTTGGTCATCGACCCGACGATCCGCTCGAACGGATGCTTCAGGAAGCGACCCTTGGTGATGTAGAGTACCAGCCAGATCGCGGCGATCACCGCGACGATCCCGATCAGAATGTTGCGCAGGATCCGCCGTTTGCGCCTCTTCTGCGCCGCGGCGGGCGGGGGGGCGTCGATCGGCTGCGTCGGGCTGGCGTCCATGATAAGCCTATCGCATGGCGGGCGCAGCGGTTCCACTATGGTCGGATGCCGCATTAATGCGGGAATGCGGCTTGAGATTCCGGACCGATGCGGGTATCGGCCCCGCTTCCTCGAAGGGATGCGCGTTCGACGAATCGCCCGGCCAGTGTGGGCTGCCGCGGCGATTTCAGCGTTTCCCTTCGTAACCGAAAGGATAAAAATGCCCAAGCTGAAGACCAAGAGCGGCGTCAAGAAGCGCTTCAAGCTCACCGCCACCGGCCTGCTCAAGCACGGCGTCGCCGGCAAGCGTCACCGTCTGGCGCATCACAACGGCAAGTACATCCGTCAGAACCGCGGCACCAAGCTGCTGTCCAAGGCCGATACCGCAGCAGTGAAGGCCTGGGCGCCTTACGGCCTGCGTTGAGCTGAGAAGGAATTAGACAATGGCACGCGTAAAACGGGGTGTTACCACCCGCGCCAAGCACAAGCGTATTTTGGTTCAGGCGAAGGGCTATTATGGCCGTCGCAAGAACACCATCCGCATCGCCCGTCAGGCCGTCGAAAAGGCCGGACAGTATGCTTACCGCGACCGCAAGGTTAAGAAGCGCACCTTCCGTGGCCTGTGGATCCAGCGCATCAACGCCGGCGTCCGCGCCGAGGGTCTGACCTATTCGCAGTTCATGCACGGCGTGAAGCTGGCGGGTATCGAACTCGACCGGAAGGTCCTGGCCGACATCGCGATGCACGAGGGCGCAGCCTTCAGCGCGATCGTCGCACAGGCGAAGGCAGCACTTCCCCAGGCCGCGTAATCCGCGACTGAGGTTGGGTTTGAAAAGGGCGCCGGTGGGAAACCACCGGTGCCCTTTTTCGCGTTTGGGGAGGAGCGCAATTCACCGATGCGGAGCACCCGCCCCCCTTCCGTCATCCCGGCGAACGCCGGGATCCATGGTTACGGCGGACCCGGCGATAACGTGCTACCATCACCCGGCCCGTAACCATGGGTCCCGGCGTCCGCCGGGATGACGGAGCTAAGGACGCCAGAGGCGGGCGCAAACGGGGGAGCAAGAAATGCGCGAAACCTTCCAGCCCTGCGTCTACATCCTCGCCTCCTGCCGCCACGGAACGCTCTATGTCGGCGTCACCTCAAATCTGCTCGCGCGGCTGGTTCAGCACCGCGAGGGGTTGATCCCCGGCTTCACTCACCGGTACGGCATCAGGCGTCTCGCCTATTACGAGATGTTCGACACGATGGAGGCCGCGATCGTTCGCGAGAAGCGGCTGAAGGAGTGGCGAAGAGCGTGGAAGATCGAGCTGATCGAAGCGCACAACGAAAATTGGGACGATCTGGGTATCGGTTTGGGGCTGCCCCGCCTACCCGATCTGCCGACCGAACCCGCTCTGGGAGTATGACGTGACGCAAGACCTGAACCAGATGCGTGAACACATGTTGGCGGCGATCGCCGCGGCATCCGGCCTCGACGCGCTGGAGGCGTGCCGGGTCGAGGCGCTCGGCAAGCAGGGCACGATCACCGCGCTGCTGAAGACGCTCGGCAAGATGACCCCCGACGAGCGCCTCGTGCAGGGGCCGCTGATCCAGGGGCTGCGCGAGGCGGTCGCGAACGGCATCGCAGATCGCAAGGCGACGCTCGAACGCACCGCGCTCGACGCGCGCCTCGCCAGTGAAACGCTCGACATGACTCTCCCCGCCGACGCGCCCATGCCCGGCACGATCCACCCGGTCAGCCAGGTCATGGACGAACTCGCCGAGATCTTCGCCGACCTGGGCTTCGCGGTCGCGACGGGTCCCGAGATCGAAACCGACTGGCATAATTTCTCCGCGCTCAACATCCCCGAGACGCATCCGGCGCGCGCGATGCACGACACCTTCTATCTCCAGCAGGGGATCGACGCGAAGGCCGCGGGCACCGCCGACGAGAAGACGACCTTCTCGCTGCTCCGCACGCATACCTCGCCCGTCCAGATCCGCACGATGCTGGGCCAGAAGCCGCCGATCCGCATCATCGCGCCGGGCCGCACCTACCGCTCGGACTCGGACGCCACGCACACGCCGATGTTCCACCAGGTCGAGGGCCTCGTGATCGACAAGGGCATCACGCTCGGCCATCTGAAGTGGACGCTCGAAACCTTCGTGAAGGCGTTCTTCGAGCGTGACGACATCGTGCTCAGGATGCGCCCGAGCTACTTCCCGTTCACCGAACCCTCGGTCGAGATCGACGTCGGCTACACGCTGGTCAAGGGCAAGCGCGTCGTCGGCGGCGCGGAGCCAGACGGCTGGCTCGAGATCCTTGGCTCGGGGATGGTCCACCGCAAGGTGATCGAGGCGTGCGGGCTCGACCCCGACGAGTGGCAGGGCTTCGCGTTCGGCTGCGGGATCGACCGGCTCGCGATGCTCAAATACGGCATGGACGACCTCCGCCCATTCTTCGACGGCGATATCCGCTGGCTGAAACATTATGGTTTCTCGAGCCTCGACGTCCCCACTCTGTCGGCAGGAGTCGGCGCATGAAGTTCACGCTCAGCTGGCTCAAGCAGCACCTCGACACCACCGCCACGCTCGACCAGATCGTCGACGCGCTCACGCGTATCGGCCTCGAAGTCGAAGGCGTCGAGAATCCGGGCGAGAAGCTCGCCGCGTTCCGCATCGCCAAGGTGCTCAGCGCCGAACGCCATCCGCAGGCCGACAAGCTCCAGATCCTGTCGGTCGACGCCGGTGACGGTCCGCTCCAGGTCGTCTGCGGCGCGCCGAACGCGCGCGCCGGGCTGGTCGGCGTATTCGGCGCACCCGGCGCCTACGTCCCCGGTCTCGACGTGACGCTCAAGCTCGCGAGCATCCGCGGCGTCGAATCGAACGGCATGATGTGTTCGACGCGCGAACTGGAGCTCGGCGAGGATCATGACGGCATCATCGAGCTGCCCGAGGACGCGCCGATCGGCACGCCCTACCCCGATTATGCCGGGCTCACCGATCCCGTCATCGACGTCGCGATCACCCCCAACCGCCAGGACTGCATGGGCGTGCGCGGCATTGCGCGAGACCTCGCCGCTGCCGGCATGGGCACGCTCACACCGCTGATCTTCGATCCGATCGTCACCGACGGGGCAGGGCCATCGGTCCGCACCGAAGACACCGCCGGCTGCCCCGCTTTCTTCGCGCAGACCGTCACCGGTGTGACCAACGGCGACTCCCCCGACTGGATGCGCCGCAGCCTGCTCGCGATCGGCCAGAAGCCGATCTCCGCGCTGGTCGACATCACCAATTACCTGATGATCGACCTCGGCCGGCCCTTGCACGTCTACGACCGCGCCAAGCTGTCGGGCGGCCTTGTCGCGCGCAAGGCGAACGACGGCGAACAGGTCGTCGCGCTCAACGGCAAAACCTACACGCTCGATGCCAGCATGACCGTCATCGCCGATGATGTGGCCGTGCACGACATCGGCGGCATCATGGGCGGCGAGCATTCGGGCGTCTCCGCGGACACCACCGACGTGCTGATCGAGTGCGCCTATTTCGATCCCGACCATATCGCGCGCACCGGCCAGAAGCTCACGCTCACCTCCGACGCGCGCAGCCGCTTCGAACGCGGCGTCGACCCGGCGTTTCTCGACGATGGCCTCGCGATCGCCACCGCGCTCGTGCTCCACGTATGCGGCGGCACCGCGAGTGAGGTCACGCACTCGGGCGAAGCACCGTCGGAGCCCCGCGTGATCCACTACGACCCCCGCCTCAGTGCAGACCTCGGCGGCCTCCACGTCGCCCCCGAACGCCAGGCGCGCACGCTGCTGTCGCTCGGCTTCACGATCGGTGCGATCAAGAGCGCGGATGCGTTCAGCGACGCGCTGTTCTCGACGATCGAGGGCAAATGGCCGGTCACGGTCCCGAGCTGGCGCCGCGACGTCGACGGCCCCGCCGACCTCGTCGAGGAAGTCGTCCGGATCGAGGGCATCGACAATATCCCCTCGACGCCGCTGCCGCGCTTGCCCGGCGTCGCCAAGCCCACCGCCACGCCCGAGCAGAAGCTCGAACGCCGCGCGCGTCGCGCCGCCGCCGCGCGCGGCCTCGACGAGGCGGTGACGTGGAGCTTCCTCTCGGAGGCCGAAGCCGCACCCTTCGGCGGCGGCGCGTGGACGCTCGCCAACCCGATCAGCGAAGACCTGAAGGTCATGCGCCCCTCGCTGCTCCCCGGCCTGCTCGCCGCGACGGGGCGCAACCTCAAGCGCGGCCAGCAGAGCGTCCGCCTGTTCGAGATCGGTCGCCGCTATCTCGCCGACGCAGAACGCGCGACATTGGGCGTGGTGCTGGCGGGCGACCGCCGCCCGCGCGGCTGGCGTGACGGCAAGGCCGCGAGCTTCGACGCCTATGATGCGAAGGCCGAAGCGCTCGCACTGCTCGCCGCTTCGGGCGCACCGGTCGACAATCTCCAGGTCATGGGGGAGGCGGGTGGTGCCTGGCATCCGGGCCAGTCGGGCACGCTCCGGCTTGGGCCGAAGACGGTGCTGGCAAGCTTCGGCATGCTGCATCCGCTGGTCCTGAAGGCGTTCGACCTCGACGGCGCGGTCGCTGCGGTCGAAGTCTATCTCGACGCGATCCCGCCCAAGCGCGCCTCTGGCTTCGCCCGCCCGGCCTACACGCCGCCGGCGTTGCAGGCGGTCCGCCGCGACTTCGCGTTCCTCGTGCCGGCGGCGCTCGCGACCGACGCGCTGGTCCGTGCGGTCAAGGGCGCCGACAAGGCTGCGATCGTCTCGGCGCGCGTGTTCGACGTGTTCACCGGGCAGGGCGTCGAGGACGGCCACAAGTCGGTAGCGGTCGAGATCGTCCTGCAACCCACCGCCAAGAGCTTCACCGACGAGGAGCTGAAGGCGGTCGCGGACAAGGTCGTCGCGGCAGCGGCTAAACAAGGCGCGAGCCTGCGCGTCTGAGCGTCTCCTCACCCTCCAACACCACCCCGGCGAAGGCCGGGGCCCAGCTGGGGAACGGGAGTAACGGCGGACAGTCCCTCGTTACTTCCACCTTTCCAACTGGACCCCGGCCTTCGCCGGGGTGGGGCCGGCGGGCTGTCCGATGAGCGTTTTGAAGACCCGCGCGTTCGACCACGAAGGAAGGACCCCAATGACCGACCTGATCACGATCGCCAACGACCACCTCACCGCGCAGATCAACCCACTGGGTGCCGAGCTCACGTCGCTCAAGGACGCAGACGGCCGCGAGCTGATGACCGACGCCGACCCGGCCTATTGGACCGGCCACGCGCCGATCCTCTTCCCCGTCGTCGGTCGCCCCTACCGCGACACGATCCGCGTCGACGGCACCGAATATTCGATGAAGCAGCACGGCTTCGCCCGCCGCATGGCGTTCGCGGTATCCGAGCAGCAGCCGGGATCTGTCGCCTTCACGCTCGAGGCGACGCCCGAGACGCGTGTGGTCTATCCGTTCGATTTCCGGCTGACGGTGACGTTCGCGCTGGTCGACGCGACGCTGAGCGTCGACGTCGCGATCACCAACCCCGCCGCGCAGCCGCTTCCGGCGAGCTTCGGTTTCCACCCCGCCTTCGCCTGGCCGCTGCCTTACGGGGAGGATCGCGCCGACCACCGCATCGTCTTCTCGGCCGACGAGCCCGACACGCTGCGCATGATCGCCGACGACGGCACGATCGCGGAGGGGGAGCGGCCCTCGCCGCTGGAGGGACGGACGCTGCCTCTGCACGATGCGCTGTTCGCCAAGGATGCGCTGGTCTGGGATTCGGTCCGGTCCGACTCGGTCACCTACGGTGCCGAGACCGGCCCGCAGCTGCGGATCGATTTCCCCGACACGCCGATGCTCGGCCTCTGGACCAAGCCCGGCGCGGTCTATGTCTGTGTCGAGCCGTGGCACGGCATTGCCGACCCCGAGGGCTATGACGGCGACTTCCGCGCCAAGCCCGGCGTGTTCGAGATCGCTGCAGGCGCCACAAAGAGCATCGCACTCCGCGTAACGCTGCTCCGCTAAAAGCCCCTCCCTTTCAGGGAAGGGGTTGGGGTGGGGCATAGCCGCAAGCGCCAAGCCCGTGGTGAGACCCCACCCCCAGCCCCTCCCCTGAAGGGGAGGGGAGTAGGTCTCGCTGCTACGGCCCCCCTGTCCTCCGGCCCCCGCATCTGCCAAGAGCGGCAGCATGACCGCCGGACTCCCGGCCCAACCTTCTTTGCGAGCCGAGACAGGCTCCCCGGATCCACGCCATGACCCAATTTCCCCGCCGCACCTTCGCGATCATCTCGCATCCTGACGCCGGCAAGACCACGCTGACCGAGAAGCTCCTCTATTTCGGCGGCGCAATCCATCTTGCGGGCGAGGTGAAGGCGCGCGGCCAGAACCGGCGCGCGCGATCCGACTGGATGAAGATCGAGCAGCAGCGCGGCATCTCGGTCACGTCGTCGGTAATGACGTTCGAACGCCAGGGAATCACCTTCAACCTGCTCGACACGCCGGGCCATGAGGACTTCTCCGAGGACACCTACCGCACGCTGACCGCGGTCGACTCGGCCGTCATGGTGATCGACGCCGCCAAGGGCATCGAGCCGCAGACGCGGAAGCTGTTCGAGGTCTGCCGCCTGCGCAACGTGCCGATCATCACCTTCGTCAACAAGGTCGACCGCGAGGGGCGCGACCCGTTCTCGCTGCTCGACGAGGTGGCCGAGATGCTCCAGCTCGACGTCTGCCCGATGAGCTGGCCGGTCGGCATGGGAGGCGAGTTCGAGGGCGTATACGACCTCTACGCCAATACTTTGAGCCGCCCCGAAGGCGACAGCCGCGAATTCATGGGCAAGGCGATCCCGTTCGCCGGCATCGACGACCCGGAGTTGGCCAAGATCCTCAGCCCCGAAGCGATGATCCGCCTGTACGACGAAGCCGAACTCGCGCAGGGCGGCTATTCGAGTTTCGACGCCGACGCCTATCGCGCAGGCAATCTGACGCCGGTCTATTTCGGCTCGGCACTCAAGGATTTCGGTGTCGCCGAGCTGATCGCAGCGCTCGCCGACTACGCCCCGCCACCGCGCGCGCAGCCGGCCGAGCCCGCCCCCATCTCCCCCGACGAAAGCGAAGTCACCGGCTTCGTGTTCAAGGTGCAGGCAAACATGGATCCCAACCACCGCGACCGGATCGCGTTCATGCGGCTGTGCTCGGGCGTGTTCAAGCGCGGCATGAAGCTGACCCCCACAGGTCACGGCAAGCCGATCGCAGTCCATTCGCCGATCCTCTTCTTCGCGCAGAACCGCGAGCTGGCGGACGAGGCGTTTCCGGGCGACATCATAGGCATCCCCAACCACGGCACGCTGCGCGTCGGCGATACGCTGAGCGAACGCGCCGCGATCCGCTTCACCGGCCTGCCGAACTTCGCCCCTGAAATCCTGCGCCGCGTCGTGCTGAAGGATTTCACCAAGACCAAGCAGTTGCGGAAAGCGCTCGACGACATGGCCGAGGAGGGGGTGACGCAGGTCTTCTACCCCGACATCGGCTCGAACTGGATTATCGGCGTCGTCGGGCAGCTCCAGCTCGAGGTGCTGCTCTCGCGCCTCGACGCAGAGTACAAGGTCGCGGCCGGGCTCGAGCCGGCGCCGTACGAGACCGCACGCTGGATATCGGCGGAAGACCCGCAGGAGCTCAAGACCTTCGCCGAGATCAACCGCGGCGCAATGGCGAAGGATCGCGACGGGAACCCGGTGTTCCTCGCCAAAAGCGCGTGGGAGGTGAACTACATCGCCGACCGCTATTCAAAGATCCGCTTCGCCGCGACCCGCGAACGGTAAGGGACCGCCATCGATCGTCATCCCCGCCCGCGCGAGGATGACGAACCGGCAGGCATGCGGATCAATCCGCGGCCAGGGCCTCGGCGAGCATGTCGCGGATCGCGCGCAGTGCCGTGATCGGCGTCTCGGCGGGCGCAACGATCTCGGGAGCGACTGCGGGCGGTGCGCCCTTTTCGGCGGCCAGCAGCTGCTGGACGCCGCGCACGGTATAGCCGTCGCGATTGAGCAGCTGGTCGATCCGGCGCACCAGCGCGACGTCCTCGACGCGGTAATAGCGCCGATTCCCGGCACGCTGGAGCGGTCGGAGCTGGGGGAAACGCGTTTCCCAATAGCGCAGGATATGCTGTGGCAAGCCGGTATCGTTCGACAGTTCGCCGATGGTCCGGAATGCGGTACTGGCCTTGCCGGAACTGTCCGGCATCGCGTGCCTCAGCCTGCGCCGACGATGCGTTCGCGCATCATCTGGCTTGCGCGGAACGTCAGCACGCGGCGCGGTGCGATCGGCACCTCGACGCCCGTCTTGGGGTTGCGACCGATGCGCTCGCCCTTGTCGCGCAGGACGAACGTACCAAAGCCCGAAATCTTGACATTCTGCCCGCTGGTCAGTGCTTCGCACATCTCGGTCAGGATCTGTTCGACGACTTTTGAAGCATCCGATCGCGAAAGTCCGATTTCGCGATGAAGCGATTCGGCTAGATCGGCTCGTGTCAGCGTACCCGTCATTGTCATTCCGAAACTCCCACACCCATTGCGGTACCTACACAAGCAGCGTGATCATCGGAAGAGCTTTATCGGACAAATTGCAACTGGCTTTCAGTTGCGTTTAGAAGCGGATGACCGCCGCACCCCAAGTAAAGCCGCCACCCATCGCCTCGAGCACGACGATCTGGCCCTGCTGGATCCGTCCGTCACGGACCGCCACGTCGAGCGCGAGCGGTACCGACGCCGCGGAGGTGTTGGCATGCTGGTCGACGGTGACGACGACACGCTCGGGGGCAAGGCCCAGCTTGCGCGCGGTCGCGTCGAGGATCCGGGCATTCGCCTGGTGTGGCACGACCCAGTCGACCTGGTCCGCGGACAGGCCCGCCATCGCCAGCGATTCGGTCATGACGGCGGCGAGGTTGGTCACTGCGTGACGAAACACCTCGCGGCCCTTCATCCTGAGCTTGCCGACCGTCCCGGTCGTCGAGACGCCGCCATCGACATAGAGAAGCTGGTTGTGTCGCCCGTCGGCATGCAGCTTGGTGGTCAGGATCCCGCGACCGTCCGCATCGGCGGTGTCCTGCGCCTCGAGCACGATCGCGCCCGCACCGTCGCCGAACAGGACGCAGGTCGTGCGATCCTCCCAGTCGAGGATCCGGCTGAACGTCTCGGCGCCGATCACCAGCGCGCGCTTGGCGACGCCGCTGCGAATCATGCTGTCGACGACCTGAACCGCGTAGAGAAAGCCCGAACACACGGCGGCGACGTCGAACGCGACGCAGTCGTCGATCCCGAGCATCGCCTGCACCTTGGTCGCGCTGGCGGGGAAGGTCTGGTCGGGCGTCGCGGTGGCGAGCACGATCAGGTCGACGTCCTGCGCGTCTACGCCTGCTGCAGCGAGAGCCGCGCGGCAGGCATCCGCCGCCAGAGTCGCGGTCGTCTCGCCTTCGCCGGCGATATGGCGGAATCGGATGCCGGTGCGCTCGACGATCCATTCGTCGCTGGTGTCGACCTGTTCCGCCAGCTGCGCATTCGAGACGCGGCGGACCGGCAGGGCCGATCCGGTGCCGGTAATGACCGAACGGATCATGCGGCTTCCTTGACGTTGCCCAGATCGTCGCTGATCCGGCGGACGAGGTCGTTTCTCACCATCTTGGCGGCATTGCCGATCGCCGTCGCCACGCCGCGCTCATTGGCGCCGCCATGGCTTTTGACGACGATGCCGTTGAGCCCGAGAAACACCGCGCCGTTGTGATTATTGGGATCGAGATGATCGCGCAGCAATTCGGTCGCGGGCTTCGAAATCAGGAAGCCGAGCTTCGACCGGACCGAGCTGCGGAACGCGCGCTTGAGCAGGTCGGCGACGAATCGCGCGGTGCCCTCGGCGGTCTTGAGCGCGATATTGCCCGAAAAGCCGTCACACACGACGACGTCGACATCGCCGCGCGACAGCCGGTCGCCTTCGATGAAGCCGGTGAAATCCATGTCGAGCTTGGGCGTCGCGCGCAGCATGGCGGCGGCTTCGCGAATCTCGTCGGTGCCCTTCATGTCCTCGCTGCCGATATTGAGCAGCGCGACACGCGGATGCGCGATGTCGAGCGCGGTCCGTGCATAGGCGCCGCCCATGATCGCGAACTGGACGAGGTTGCGCGCGTCGCACTCGGTATTCGCACCAAGGTCGAGCATCACCATGTCGGTGTCGCCAAGCGTCGGAAGGCGCGCGGCGAGCGCGGGCCGATCAATGCCCGGCAGGGTCCTGAGCGACAGCTTCGCCATCGCCATCAGCGCGCCGGTATTGCCGCTCGAGACCGCGGCTGCGGCACGCCCCTTTTTGACGAGATCGATGGCGATGCCCATCGATGTCGTCTTGGCGCGACGAATCGCCTGGCTCGGCTTGTCGCTCGAGCCAACCACCTCGGGGGCGTGGACGATCTCGGAGTTGAGTTCGAGATTCGGATGGGCTTTCAGCCCGTCGCGAATCGCGGTTTCGTCACCGACCAGCAGGAAATGCATGCCGTCAAACTGGCGTCGCGCACGCGCGACACCCGCCAGCATTACCGCCAGCCCGTCATCGCCACCCATCGCATCGACGGCGATCCAGGCGCTGTCGGGCATGCTCACGTCCTTCGCTCAGGTAAGGGCTCAGCCCTCGACCGAAAGGATTTCGCGACCGTTGTAATGGCCGCAAGACGTGCAGAGGTTGTGCGGGCGCTTGAGTTCGCCACAGTTCGGGCACTCCTGAAATGCCGCGATCGTCAGCGAATCGTGGCCACGGCGCATGCCGCGCTTGGAGGGCGAGGTTTTTCTCTTGGGGACGGCCATTTCGGCACCTTGTTCTTTATAAAGGTCGGGGCTCCGATAGGCCCGGACGAAGGAGTCGGCAACCGACTGTTAAGGTCGGCCGCGTGAGCTACCATACGGCCTGACGCATCGCGAAGCGTGGCGCTATAGCGATAATCGCCTGCGTTGCAAGCATGGTGGCACAGTGGCACGACCCGCGCACACCGGAAACATCGAGGAATAAGCTGCATGATCCTGCCCGTAACCCTGACGATCGCTGCTGCGGCCGCGGTCATCAATCTCTGGCTGGCCTTCCGCATCGTGCCGACTCGCCTCAAGGACAATGTCCTGCTGGGCGACAATGGCAATCCGGTCCTGCAGGGGCGGATGCGCGCGCAGGCGAATTTCGTCGAATATGCGCCCTTCATCCTGATCCTGTTCGCGCTGATCGAACTGGGTGGCGGATCACCCCGCTGGTTGTGGATCGCCGGAGTCGTTTTCGTCGTCGCGCGAATCGCGCACGCCTTCGGCATGGACAAGACGACGTCGAACCTGCCGCGCGCGGGTGGCGCACTCGCAACCTGGGCGCTGATGGCGCTGCTCGCGGGCTGGGCCCTCGCGATCGCCTATCAGGCCGGTGCCACGCCGTCGGTCACGACGTTCCAGACCGCACCGATCGAGGGTCGCGCATGAGCATCGTCCGGAATGTCGCCGCCCTCCTCGCCACGCCGATGCTGCTCGCGGTCGCGACGCCCGGCCTCGCGAAGGACGGCCCGGCGCGGGACGCCATCTCGCCCGAGCGCCTGTCCGCCGATGTCAGGACGCTGGCGTCGGACGCGTTCGAGGGGCGGGCACCGGGAACCGCAGGCGAAACCAGGACGATCGACTGGCTCATCGCGCAGTTCAAGGCGATGAAGCTGTCGCCGGGCGGGCCGGACGGCAGCTGGACGCAGGCGGTGCCGCTGGTCCACACGCGGCTGGGGCAGGGCAGCGTGCGCGCCGGGGCAACGCCACTGGTCCAGGGCCGCGACGTCTATCTCAGCACGGTGCGCGGGGTCGACCGCGTCGCGATCGCCGACGCGCCGATGGTCTTTGTTGGCTACGGCGTCACCGCCCCTGAACGCGGCTGGGACGACTTCAAGGGTCTCGACCTCAAGGGCAAGGTCGCGGTCTTCCTGGTCAACGACCCCGATTTCGAGGCGGTGGCGGGCGATGATGCGAAGGGCCGGTTCGGCGATCGGCGCATGACCTATTATGGACGCTGGACCTACAAGTTCGAGGAGGCCGCACGGCGCGGCGCGGTGGGGGCGCTGATCGTCCACGACACGCCGGGTGCCGGCTATGGCTGGGCGACGGTCACCGCACCCGCGGGCGAGAATTACGACATCGTGCGCGAGGATCCGGCCTCGCGCGTGCTGCTGCAGGGGTGGATCGAAGGGGCCGCCGCGACCCGGCTCTTTGCCGCCTCCGGTCAGGACCTCGCCACGTTGCGCAAGGCCGCGCGGCGCAGCGATTTCCGCCCCGTCGCGCTGAAGCAGCGGTTCACGACCGACCTTCCCGTTCGTCATGACACGGCGGAGAGCCGCAACGTGCTGGCGATGCTGCCCGGCAAGACCCGTCCCGACGAAGTGGTGATGTTCGAGGCGCACTGGGATGCGTATGGCGTCGGCGCGCCCGATGCGCAGGGGCGCACGATCCGCCCGGGTGCCAATGACGACGCGCTCGGCGTCGCGGGCGTGCTTGGCCTCGCCCGCCGCTTTGCCGCCGCGCCGCGCACCGACCGCAGCCTCGTCTTCGCATTGTGGAGCGGGGAGGAGCGGGGGCTGCTCGGGTCGGAAACCTATGCGGTGAGGCCGGTCTATCCCGCGGCGAAGACGGTCGCCAACCTGACGCTCGACATTCTCCAGACGGCGGGGCCTGCGCGCGACGTCCTGCTGGTCGGCGCGGGCCAGAACAGCCTCGAGGACATGCTGGGCGATGCCGCGAAGGCGCAGGGCCGGGTAGTGACCCCCGAAGCCCTCCCCGAACGGGGGCTGTTCTACCGCGCGGATCATTTCTCGGTCGCGCGGCGCGGCGTGCCGACGCTGTTGCTGATGGCGATCAGCGGCGCGTCCGACCTCGTGACCGGTGGTCGCCCGGCGGGGCAGGCGTGGCTCGACGGCTATATGAAATGCTATCACCAGACGTGCGACGCGTGGAGTGCGGACTGGGATCTGCGCGGCGCGGCGCAGGATGTCGGTCTGTTCCAGACGATCGGCACGAAGCTGGCGAACAGCCGGCTCTGGCCGGAGTGGCGCGACGAATCGGAGTTCAAGTCGGTTCGGGCTGAAAGCGCGGGGGAGCGGAAGTAGGACTCAACCCACATTCGCTACCACCCCGGCGAAGGCCGGGGTCCAGTTGGGAAGGTTGCAGTAACGGCGCGCTACCTCCGCCAATCTTGGTCCCCCAACTGGGCCCCGGCCTTCGCCGGGGTGGGGTGATTGGCGCGTTGGACATCTGCTTCCCGGTGTTCTCCCGCGTCCGCGGGAGAACCAGGACCTACGCCGCCAGCGCTCGATCGCTCACGAACAGGTTGGTCGCGCGCTCATGCGCGAACGTGCTCGCCGGGCCGTGCCCCGGGATGAAGCTCGTGTCGCTGCCCAGCGGCCACAGCTTTTCGACGATCGACGACAGCAGCACCCGGTGATTGCCGCCGGGCATGTCCGATCGTCCGACCGATCCCTGGAACAGCACGTCGCCGACCTGCGCGAATTTCGATGGCGCGTGATGGAAGATCACATGGCCTTCGGTGTGCCCCGGCGTTTCGTAGACATCGAGGACGAGATCGCCGACCGACACCCGGTCGCCCTCGACCAGCCACCGGTCGGGTTCGAAATTGACGCCGGCGATCCCGTATTTCGGCCCGTCCTGGTCGAGCCGCTGGAGCCAGAAGCGGTCTGCCTCGTGCGGCCCCTCGATCGGCACCGCCAGATCGTCGGCCAGCGCCTTCGCCTCGCCGGCATGGTCGATATGCCCGTGCGTCAGCAGGATCTTCTCGACGGTCACGCCCGCTTCCGCGATCGCCGCCTTGATTCGCGGCAGGTCGCCGCCGGGATCGACCACCGCCGCCTTCATCGTCGCAGTACACCACAGCAACGTGCAGTTCTGCTGGATCGGCGTGACGGGGATGATCGCGGCACGCAGCGGCGGCAGGGAGGTCTTTGTCATTCCGGCAAAATAGGGCGGCGGGCGGTTTCGGGCAATCGCCGCTTGCGGTTTGCCTGTCGCCCCGTGCATCAGTCGGCACGATGTGGACTGCGCCCTTCGTGCTGCTTGATGATGCCCGGGAGGCGGGGGCCCCCGCGCGCCTGTACGATCGGCCTGTCCGGGTCGTTCGCGCGGACACCCCCGATGCCGTGCAACCCGCGCTTGCGGAGATCCGTCGCGGACTGGCCGAGGGGCTGCATGCCGCGGGGATGCTGGCCTACGAAGCGGGGATGACGTTCGCGTCGCGTGCGGTCGATACCGGCCCGCCGGACGGCCCGTTGCTGTGGTTCGGCCTGTTCGAGCGCTACGAGACGATCCCCGCGGCGGCGCTGCCCGCGCTATTGCCCGATCCTGCCGGAATCTGGGTCGGGCCGCCGCAGCCGCAGATCGACCGCGAGGCCTATGATACGCGAATCGCACGGCTGCTCGCGCTGATCGCGGCGGGCGACATCTATCAGGCCAATCTGACCTTTGCCGCGACCGTGCCGTTCATCGGCGATCCCCGCGCGCTCTATGCCCGCCTCAGACGCCAGGCGCGTGCAGGCTATGGCGCGCTGATCGACACGGGCGACGAAACCTGTCTGTCGCTGTCGCCCGAACTGTTCTTCACGCTCGAGGGCGATCGGCTGACCTGTCGGCCGATGAAGGGCACCGCGCCGCGCGGCGCCACGCCCGATGTCGATCGCCGCCTTGCCCAGGAGCTGGCCGCCGATCCGAAGCAGCGCGCGGAAAATCTGATGATCGTCGACCTGATGCGCAACGATCTGTCGCAGGTCGCGCAGGGTGTCTCGGTCCCGGACCTGTTCACGGTGGAGACCTATCCGACCGTTCACCAGATGACGTCGACGGTGTCCGCGCGGCTGACCCCCGGCCGCGATGCGATCGATGTGCTCGCCGCGCTGTTCCCCTGCGGTTCGATCACCGGCGCACCCAAGCAACGCGCGATGGAGGTCATCGCAGAGGTCGAGCAGGCCCGCCCCCGCGGCCTCTATACCGGCGCAATCGGCCGGTTCGATCCGAGTGGCGACGCCGCGCTCAACGTCGCGATCCGCACGCTGACGGTGCGCGACGGTGACGCGGTGATGGGACTCGGCTCGGGGATCGTCGCGGACAGCGTCGCCGACCAGGAATGGCAGGAATGCGCGGACAAGGCGGCCTTCGTCACCGCCGGGCAGCGCAAGCTGGACCTGATCGAGACGATGGCGTTCGACCCCGAACACGGGGTGATGCGGCTCGAACTGCATCTCGCCCGGCTGACCGCGAGTGCTGCGGCGCTGGGGTTCAGCTTCGATCGTCACGCGGTTCGGAACGAGCTGCAGGCGGCGACCTTCCGGCTGCGCGGTCCGCGGCGGATCCGGCTGGTCGTCGCGGCATCGGGCGCGGTCGCGATCCAGGTCGGTCCGATGCCGGTCACGCCCGCGCAGATGACGGTCGCGATCGTCCCGCTGCCCGTCGCGCCCGCCGATATCCGGCTGCGCCACAAGACCAGCGACCGCGCCTTTTACGACGACGCGCGGCGTGCCGCGGGCACCACCGAAGTGGTGTTCGAGGCGCCCGACGGCTTCCTGACGGAGGGGAGCTTCACCTCGCTGTTCGTGCCGCGCGACGGGGTGCTGGTGACCCCGCCTGCGGGCGCGCTGATCCCCGGCGTGCTGCGCGCCGATCTGCTCGCCAGCGGCCAGGCGGTCGAGGGACGGTTGACGCGCGCCGACCTCGCCAACGGGTTCCGTATGGGAAATGCAGTGCGCGGGCTCGTTCCGGCCGTTGTTGCGGTTGCGAAATCAGGCGATCGCGGCGTATAGCCCGCGCGAATTCCGCAGGCGCCGCTGCGGTCAACCGCAGAGGTTTCACCATGCACGCATCCGCCGCCCTTGGCCGCATCAGCCCTTCGCCGACCCTCGCGATCACGTCGCGTGTGCTCGAACTGAAGCGCGCCGGCGTCGACGTGATCGGGCTGGGGGCGGGTGAACCCGATTTCGACACGCCCGACTTCGTCAAGGAGGCCGCGATCCAGGCGATTCGCGACGGCAAGACGAAATACACCAATGTCGACGGCACGATCGAGCTGAAGCAGGCGATCGCCGCCAAGTTCGCGCGCGACAACGGCCTGACCTATGCGACCGACCAGATCAGCGTGAACGTCGGCGGCAAGCACACCCTGTTTAACGCGATAATCGCGACGATCGACCCGGGCGACGAGGTCGTGATCCCCGCGCCCTATTGGGTCAGCTATCCCGACGTCGTGCAGTTCGCCGGCGGTGTGCCGGTGATCGTCAAGGCCGGCCCCGAGGTCGGCTACAAGCTCGCACCCGAGGCGCTCGACGCCGCAATCACGCCCAGGACCAAGTGGGTGATCCTCAACTCGCCGTCGAACCCGACCGGCGCCGGCTACACGATCGACGAGCTGAAGGCTCTGGGCGCGGTGCTCGCGAAGCACCCGCATGTCTGGATCTTCGCCGACGATATGTACGAGCATATCGTCTATGACGGCTTCAGGTTCGCGACGATCGCCGAGGCCTGCCCCGAGCTGTTCGAGCGCACGCTGACCGTCAATGGCTGTTCGAAGGCCTATGCGATGACCGGCTGGCGGATCGGCTATGCGGGCGGCGCAAGCTGGCTGATCAAGGCGATGGCCAAGCTCCAGTCGCAGTCGACCTCGAACCCGTGCTCGATCGCGCAGGCCGCCGCGGTCGCCGCACTGAACGGCGACCAGTCGTTCCTCGCCGAGCGCAACACCGCCTTCCAGGGCCGCCGCGACCTGGTCGTGTCGATGCTGAACGACATTGACGGCATGGAATGCCCGACGCCCGAGGGGGCGTTCTACGTCTATCCGTCGTTCGCCGCACTGATCGGCAAGTCGACGCCGAACGGTCGGCTGATCGACACCGACGAGGCGATGGTCGGCTATCTGCTCGACGATGCGAAGGTCGCAGTCGTTCAGGGCGCGGCGTTCGGCCTCAGCCCGGCGTTCCGGATCAGCTATGCCACGTCGGACACGCTGCTGCGCGAGGCCTGCACGCGGATCCAGACCGCCTGCGCCGCGCTGCGCTGATCCAGCGCGCCCCGGCAACATCGCGGACATGCCCGGACATCCGCCAGCAACCCTGCTGGCGGATGAACGGATTGGCCACTTCGCGTTAATCGACCGTTTCATAAAACGGCATTGTGAAGACGCGGCATCCCCACGACATGCTGGGTCGTAGCTGACGTGATCCACCGGGATCACGCCAAGTCTGATTTCAACAGGAGCGCATGATGCGCAATCTTATCAAGTCGAGCTTTCTCTGGCAGTTTACTGGCGGTTTTGTTCTGGGTGCGCTGGGTCTCCTTGCGTTCCAGCCCGCCGAGGCGACGCAGCCGGTGTATGGCGCGCCCGTGCACACCGCGCCCGCCCAGCGCTGAGCCTGCTGAATCCCGGTGATCGGTCGCCGAAAGGCATTCCGCGCCGGGGCTGGAAACGTCATCGAGACGCCCCACATGATCAACATGCACACGCCCCTTTTCGCAACGCTCGCCGCCGTCGGACTCGCCGGTGCGGTCATCGCCACCGGTTCTGCGCAGGCAGAGCGCGCGGTCATCATCCCGGCCGCAACCGTCGACGTCCCGCGGACGGGCGGCTTGCAGACCGCGGTGCTGGCGGGTGGCTGTTTCTGGGGGCTCGAGGCGGTGTTCGAGCATGTCCGCGGCGTCAAGGGCGTGACCGCAGGCTATGCCGGCGGGACCAAGGCGACGGCGAGCTATGAGCAGGTGTCGAGCGAAACCACGCGGCATGCCGAGGCGGTGCGGATCAGCTATGATCCCCGCGTCGTGAGCTACGCCACGCTGCTGCGCGTCTATTTTTCGATCGCGCATGATCCGACGCAGCGCAACCGCCAGGGTCCCGACAGCGGCACCAGCTATCGCTCCGCGATCTTCCCGCAGTCCCCGCAGCAGGCGCAGGTCGCACGCGCCTATATCTCACAACTCGGCCAGACGCGGGCGTTCGCGCGGCCGATCGTCACGACGCTCGAAACCGGCAGCTTCTATCCTGCCGAGGCCTATCATCAGGACTTTTTCAACCGGAACCCGACGCATCCCTACATCGTCGCCTGGGACAAGCCCAAGCTCGCGGCGTTCCGCAAGGCCTTCCCGACGATCGCCAGCTAACGCCGGCTGATCGCGTCAGGCTGACACGGCGATCCGCGCGTCCGCCGGTCGTGCCGCGACCGGAAACCGCAGCATCCGGTCCGCGACCGGTAACAGCGCCTGCGCACCAGTGCCCACTGCGCGGATGATCTCGGGATGGTCGACGTCCAGCCCGCCCGTCAGCGATCCGAAGGCCGGCAGGATCAGCTTGGTCTCGGTCGCGACGAAACACCGTCGCGCGACCTGCTTGCCGCGCAGCCGAAGCCGCAATTTGGGATGGAAATGGCCCGAGAGTTCGGGTCGGGTTTCACGGGGATCGGCCTCGTGGCGCAGCACCAGGCCATCGACGCAGGCCTCATCGACGACCGTGCCACCGCACCGGTCGAGGATCATCGGGTCATGATTGCCCGTGATCCAGGTCCAGTGCGTCTTTTGCGTCATGGCGCGCAGCATCTCCTGCGCGCGCTGCGGCAGCCGCTCGCAACCGTCGCTGTCGTGGAAACTGTCGCCGAGACACCAGATCTCGGTCGCGCCGGTCGCGTCGAGCACGGCGGCGAGTTCGGTCAAGGTCGCGATCGAATCATAAGGTGGCAGCATCTGGCCGCGGCTGGCGAACCAGCTCGCCTTCTCGAAATGCAGGTCGGCGACCAGCAAGGCGTGTCGCGCGGGCCAGTAAACCGCACCTGCCGCCAGCGCCGAAAGCGTGTGTCCGCCGAACGAAAAGGGAACCATCAGGTGGCCATGCCGTCGGTCGACGTTCGAATCAAGCGATTGTGCAGCGCAGCGTCGAACACTTGCGCATGGCTGCAATCGGCGTAAAGCGCGCCGTCCTATCAGGAGGAGCGCTTTTCGCGCCATGTCGTCCGTCGCCGGAACACCCCAGCCCGCTGAAACGTCCACCGATCTGTCGGCGGCGCATCTTCACCCGCACCCGGCGCTTGCCGCGCTGACCGTGGGGGCGATCGGCGTGGTGTTCGGCGATATCGGCACCAGCCCGCTCTATGCCTTCCGCGAAGCGCTCGGCCAGAGTGCTGCGGGCGGTATCGATCCGAGCGAGATTCTCGGCGTACTCAGCCTCGCGCTCTGGTCGCTGTTCCTCGTCGTCACCGTGAAATACGTCATCTTCCTGATGCGCGCGGACAATCAGGGCGAGGGCGGCGTGCTCGCGCTCGCGGCGCTCGCGCGGCGCGCGCTGGGGGTCCGGTCGAAGATCGCGATCGTGCTCGGGGCCGCCGGCGCGTCGCTGTTCTACGGCGACGCGATCATCACGCCGGCCTTGTCCGTCCTCTCGGCGATGGAAGGGCTGCGCACGATCCCGAGCGCGGCGCATATCTTCAACGAGGGCGTGGTGCGCGCGTTGACGATCGCGATTCTCATCGTCCTGTTCGTGATCCAGTCGCGCGGCACCGCGCATGTCTCGAAGCTGTTCGGTCCGGTCTGCATCGTCTGGTTCGTCGCGATCGGTGCGCTGGGCGTGTGGCATATCGCCGACGAACCCTCGATCGTCCGCGTCTTCTCGCCGACCTACGGCATCGCGTTTCTCGCGACCCACGGCGTCACCGGGCTGTTCGTGCTTGGCGCGGTGTTCCTGACCGTCACCGGAGCGGAAGCGCTGACCGCGGACATGGGCCATTTCGGCAAGATGCCGATCCGGATCGGCTGGTTCTTCCTGGTCTTTCCGGCGCTCGCGCTCAACTATCTCGGGCAAGGGGCGTTCGCGCTGTCGCAGCTCGAGGATGCCGCGCGTCGGGGCGTCCCGTTCGTCAATCAGGACTGGTTCTTCCTGATGGCGCCCGAACCACTGCGCCCCGCGCTGATCATCCTCGCGGGCTTCGCGACGGTGATCGCCAGCCAGGCGGTGATCACCGGCGCGTTCAGCCTGACGCAGCAGGCGATCCAGCTCGGCCTGCTGCCGCGGCTGCGCATCCGCCAGACATCGGCGGTGTTCGCCGGGCAGATCTACCTGCCCGCGATCAACTGGCTGCTGCTGATCGGCGTGCTGGTGCTGGTGATCCAGTTCAAGACCTCGTCGGCGATGGCCGCGGCATACGGTATCGCGGTGACCGGCACGATGGTAGTCACCACGCTGCTCGCCTATATCGTCGTGCGCCACCGCTGGAACTGGTCGCGGCCGCTGGCGCTCGCCGCGATCCTGCCGTTCCTCACGCTCGACCTGATCTTCTTCGGCGCGAACATCCTGCGCGTGATCGAGGGGGGCTGGGTGCCACTCGTGATCGCGGCGTCGATCGGGCTGATCATCTTCACCTGGGTGCGCGGCAAGAAGATCGTCAGCGCGTTCGAGAAGCGGCAGAGCATTCCGCTCAGCGATCTCGCCGCCGCGCTCGAGAAGCGCCCGCCCGAGCGTGTGTCGGGGACCGCGGTGTTCCTCACCGCCAATCCGCACGCGACGCCCGGCGCGCTGCTCCACAACCTGAAGCACAATAAGGTTCTGCACGAGCGCAACCTTATCGTCAGCATCCGCACCGCGGATCGCCCGTTCGTCGATCAGGCGGGCCGCGCCAAGGTCGAGCGGGTCGACGACAATTTCTCGATCGTCGTGCTGACCTACGGCTTCATGGAATCGCCCGACGTGCCGCGCGACCTTGGTGTCGGCGCGAAGACCGAGCAGCTCGGCCTCGACCCGATGCGGACGTCGTTCTTCATCGGCCGCAACACGCTCAAGCCCGACGCGGAAAAGGGCATGCCGCCCTGGCAGGACCGGATCTTCATGTTCCTGCAGCGCAACGCGAGCGATCCGACCGATTTCCTGCGGATCCCGCCGGGCAAGGTGCTCGAACTCGGCGAGCAGGTGACGGTCTAGACTCCCTCTCCCCTAGGGGGAGAGGGAAGGGGCCCGCACGGCGAAGCCGGGTGGGAAGGGTAAGGGGCTTGAGGCTACGGACGATGATCCCAATGCCCCTCACCCTTCCGTCGCCTGCGGCTCCTCCCTCCCTCTCCCCCGGGGGGAGAGGGACGAGCGGTCATCCCGCGAACGCCTTGACCAGATCGTACAGATAGTCGCGGCCGTCATAGAGCGATGCGATCCGGATCCGTTCGTTCAGGCCGTGGATCCCGCCCATGTCCTTGTCGATGAACACGCCCGGCGCGCCGTAAACCGGGATGCCGATCGCCTCGAAGAAGATCCCGTCGGTCGCGCCGGTCGACATCAGCGGCAGGATCGGCAGTCCGGGGAAGTGCTTGGCCGCGACCTTGGTTACCGGGCCCATGATCTTGGGGTCGAGCGTCGGCGGGATCGCGGTCGGCCGGACCGGCTGGTTCGCGGTCACGCTCACCTTGGCACCCGCGAGCGACTTCAGCTTCGCCAGCGTGCCGTCGACCGTCTCGCCGGGAAAGATCCGGCAGTTCACATTCGCGGTCGCGCGCTGCGGCAGCGCGTTTTCGGCATGGCCCGCACTCAGCAGCGTCGCGACACAGGTGGTGCGCAGCGTCGAATGCATCGCCTTGTCGCGGCTGACGATCGCATCCGCCGCCTTGTCCTGCGGATTGGCGAGCAGCCGCGTGATCGCGTCGCCCATCGTGCCCGGCATCGCCTTTGCGCTCGCGGCGAAGAAGGCGCGCGTCGTGTCGGTGAAGGTCACGGGGAATTCATGGCCCTGCACCGCCTTCACCGCGTCAGCGAGTTCGTAGATCGCATTGTCGGGCGTCGGCTGCGAGCTGTGCCCGCCGGGATTGGTTGCGGTGAAGGTGTAATTCTGCGCGGCCTTTTCACCGACCTGGATCGCCAGCAGCTGGCGCTTGCCAGTATCGTCGAGCCGCCCGCCGCCGCCCTCGTTCAACGCGAATTCCGCGGCGATCAGATCGGGCTTGCTCGCGGCGAGATATTGCGCGCCGTTCCACGCGAAGGTCGTCTCCTCGCCACAGGTCAGCGCGAGCTTGATCGTCCGCTTCGGCGTGTAGCCCGACGTCTTGAAGCGGATCATCGCGTCGGACCAGATCGCCGCCTGCGCCTTGTCGTCGACGGTGCCGCGCGCATAATAATAGCCGCCCTCCTCGATCAGCGTGAACGGATCGCGCACCCAGTCCTCGCGCTTGGCCTCGACGACGTCGAGATGGCCGAGCAGCAGCATCGGCTTGATCGACGCGTCCGACCCCTTCAGCACCGCGACCAGCCCGCCATCCTTGGGATGCTCGGGCACCGAGAAATAGGTGATGTCGGCATCGGCATAGCCCGCGCTTTTCAGCCGCGCGCCGATCTGCGCGGCGGCTTGGGTGCAGCTGCCCGAGGACAGCGTCGTGTTGGTCTCGACCAGCTCCTTGTAGAGACCGAAGAACGCCTTCTGGTCGGGGCGGCTTTGTGCAAATCCCGTACCGGGCATGGTGACGACGCTCGCCGTCAGCATCATCCCCGCCATCACCCTGCTTACAGCGCGCATCGTCATCCCCTTGATCGTTTATTGCAGCAGCGTTGCAGCGAATGATCGATCACGCAACCTCAACGCGGCGTGACATTGCGCGGCAGGGCAAGCCGCACCTCGCGATTGGCAAAGTCGATGTCGACGCGCCGGAACAACGTCAGCGCATCCATGCCGAGCAGGATCGCGGGCCGGTCCGCCAGCCCGAACTGGCGAAAGGGCGGGGCGTCGACGGCCGTCAGCGCGATCGGCAGGCTGGTGATCGTCAGGCTGCCGATCATGACGCGATCGATCGTCGAATAGTCCGCCATCACCGTCTGTCCGGTAACACCGGTCAGCGCGATCGATTGCGACCGGACCGGCTTGCGCAACAGCTTGCGGCGCAACGCGGCATTGCCCATGCTGACCGATGACCCGGTATCGATGATCACGCGGATCCGGACGCCGTTGCAATAGGCGTCGGTGACGACGAGCTGGCCGAACAGGCTGCGTGCCCGGACGACGATCTCGCCCCGCTCGGTCCGCTCGGTCCGCTCGCGGCGGTTGCGCCGGCGCGCGGGCGTCACGGTCATCGTGCGGGTGTCGAAATCGATTCCCACCGCACGTCCCTGCAGCGTGTCGATCCCCAGCAGCCCCAGCGCGCCCAGATTCTGCGCGGCGATTGCGGGCGCTTCGATTGCCGGGCTGTCGATCGTGCCGACCCGCAGCGCCGGGATGATCACGGTCGCGACGCTGTCCGATCCGGTCATGCCCGTGACGCGGACGATCCGGCCGGGCGCAAGCCGCAACACCGCCGCAAGCTCGCGTGAGATCACAGTGCGTTGTGCGCCGGTATCGACGACGAACTTCTGCGGACTGGTGCCCGCGATCGACACGGGCACGGTCATCCTGCTCTCGTCCTGCCCGAACAGCATCACCGTGTTTGCTGCAGATGCTGCATCATCGACCGGCGCAGCATAAGCGGGCGGGGCGGCGGGTTGCGAGATAGGGTCGGGGGCAGACTGCTGGGCCGCAGCCGGGGCAGCGATGATGAGCAACACCGGGCCTGACCACCTGCGCATGATCCGATGCTGCGCCCGAAACCGACGGACGACAAGTCGTTCGTCCCTGGTTCGTCGCGCGTCCGTTCAGTCGATCCGCATCGCCTCGGCCGCCAGCGCCTCCGCCTCGATCAGCAGGGCGTCGTCGGACGTGTTGGTGGCGACCTTCTCGCGCCCGATCAGCGTCAGGATCGGCACCGCGAGCGGCGTCACGCGCTCGAGATCGACATGCAGCATCGTTTCCGCCGCACGGTCGAGCAGCCCGGCCAGTCGCCCGACATCGGTCATTCGCGCCCGCGCATCCGCCCAGGCGGCTTCCAGCAGCAAATGCGTCGGCTCGTATTTGCGCAGCACGTCATAGATCAGGTCGGTCGAGAAGGTGACCTGTCGCCCGGTCTTGCGCTTGCCGGGGTGCTGGCGCTCGACCAGCCCGCCGATCACCGCGACCTCGCGGAACGCGCGTTTGAGCAGATGCGATTGCTGCACCCAGTCGACGAACTCATGTTCGAGAATATCGGCGGAGAACAGCGATGCCGGGTCGGTGATCTTGTCGATCCCGTACACCGCCAGCGCATAGTCGTTCGCGACGAAGCCGAGCGGTTTGAGCCCCTGCGTCTCCATCCGCCGGGTGATCAGCATGCCGAGCGACTGGTGCGCGTTCCACCCCTCGAAGCTGTAGGCGACCATGTAATGCCGCCCCTCGCGCGGGAAGGTCTCGACGAGCAGCTGCCCGGGTTCGGGCAGGACCGAGCGCAACCGCTGATATTCAAGCCATTCGCGCACGTCGTCGGGAAAGCGCGCCCATTCGCCGGGATGCGCGAGGAAGCCGCGGACGCGGTCGGCGAGGTTGGTCGATAGCGGCATCCGGCTGCCGCCATAGGTAGGGATCCGCGCAGGCTTGGAGGTCGCGCGGACGACCAGGTCCTCGGTGTCCATCTTGATGACTTCAAGGCTGAGCCCGGCGAAGAAAAAGGTGTCGCCGGGGCTGAGCTGCGCCGCGAAGCCTTCCTCGACGCGGCCGAGCGCGCGGCCATTGCCGAACCGCACGTTGAGCATCGTCGCCTCGACGATGATCCCGGCGTTCAGCCGGTGCTGGCCGATGAACTTGGGGTGGCTGATCCGCCATGTGCCGTCCGCATCCTGCGTCAGCCGCTTGAACCGGTCATAGGCCTTGAGCGCATAGCCGCCGTCGCTGATGAAGCCGAGCACGCGCGAGAACGTCTCGGCCGGCAGCGCGGAATAAGGGAGGGCCGAGCGGACCTCGTCGAGCAAATCCTCCTCGCGGAACGGCGCGGCGCAGGCGCACGCCATCACATGCTGCGCCAGCACGTCGAGCGCGCCGACGCGGAACAGGTCGGGATCGAGCTCGCCCGCCTCGACCGCGTCGAGCGCCGCGCGCGCCTCGAGATATTCGAAGCGGTTGCCGGGGACGAGGATCGCCTTGCTCGCCTCGTCGAGCCGGTGATTGGCGCGGCCGATGCGCTGGAGCAGCCGCGACGAACCCTTGGGCGCGCCCATCTGGATCACGCAGTCGACATTGCCCCAATCGACGCCGAGGTCGAGGCTGGCGGTCGCGACCAGCGCGCGCAGCTTGCCCTCCGCCATCGCGCCCTCGACCTTGCGCCGCGCCTCGCGCGCGAGGCTGCCGTGATGGACGCCGATCGGCAGCGTATTGGCGTTCACCTTCCAAAGATCCTGGAAGATCAGCTCGGCGAGGCTGCGCGTGTTGCAGAACACGATCGTCGTCGCATGCTTCTCGATCTCCGCCATCACCTGCTCGGCGGCATAGCGGCCCGAATGGCCCGACCAGGGAATGCGCCCCTCGGGCAGCAGGATCGCGATGTTCGGGTCCGCGCCCGCCTCGCCCTGCACCATCGCGACCTGGTCGATATCGCCGTCGGGGGCGAGCCAGGCGCGATAGCCGTCGGCATCCGCGACCGTCGCGGACAGCGCGACGCGGCGCATGCCTGGCGAGATTGTCTGCAACCGCGCCATGCACAGCGAAAGCAGGTCGCCGCGCTTGCCGGTCGCAAACGCATGGACCTCGTCGATCACGATCGTGCGGATGCCCTCGAACATCGTGATGCTGTCGGGATAGCTCAGCAGCAGCGAGAGCGATTCGGGCGTCGTCAGCAGGATCTGCGGCGGTTTCACGCGTTGCCGCGCCTTGCGGTCCGACGGCGTGTCGCCGGTGCGAGTCTCGACGCGGATGTCGACGCCCATCTCCTCGATCGGCGTCAGCAGGTTCCGCTGGACGTCGACCGCGAGCGCTTTCAGCGGCGAGACATAGAGCGTGTGGAGCCCGCTGGTCGGCTCCTCGATCAACTCGGCGAGCGTCGGCAGGAAGCCAGCGAGCGTCTTGCCGGCCCCCGTCGCCGCGACCAGCAGCGCGTGGTGCCCGGCGCGCCCCTGCGCCAGCATGTCAGTCTGATGCCGGCGCGGCCGCCAGCCCCGTGTCGCAAACCAGTCGTCAAGTTGGGGGGGAAGGTCGCTCACGGCCTGTTCACGCATGGTCGTCATATGGGTGCACTATGCCGCAACGCCATGGACGGCGCTCACCCGGTCGGCAATTTGTCGGACCATCGATCTGTTTAGCCTGTGAAAGACCAACCTTGTCGATTCTTCGCCATCTCGCGCCGCTGTCCCTGATCGCGCTGTTGCCCTTTGCCAATGCGACGGCAGCGACGCAGAAGTTCGTCGGCGCAGGCGGCACCGTTCGCCTCGCCTATCCGTCGACCCTGACCCCGACGCGCAACTTTGCAGGTCGCGCGTTGATGACCAGCGGCTGGCGGACGATGTGGGACGGCACGCTGCCCGGGCGGGGCGTCGGCATCGTCCGGTTCTGGCAGGTCGCAAAGCCGACCGACGGGCAGGGGCAGGTGACCGAGATGATCCAGGTCGGCTTCAGCCGGAGCACGGCGGTGATCGCGCGCTGCACCACCGACGGGCTGACATCGGCGAACAGCCGCCGCCTCGCCGATCGCACGCTCGGCGGTCAGCGCTGGACGACCTATGAGACGGGCGATGCCGGGATGAGCCAGCAGGTCCGAGCGCTCACGCTGCGCAGCGTCATTGGCGGCACCTGCTACGCGGTCGACCGGATCACCTATGCGGCCAAGGCGGGATCGCCGCCGCCGCGCAATGCACCGACCCAGGCGGTCGCCGCGGCGCGGATGGATGCGATCCTGAAGTCGGTCAAGGTCGGCCGGCGGCGCTAGACGGCCGCGTATGTGCCGCTCTGCTGCCACGCGTGGCACCGCAGCCGCGGCTCGGGCGTAGTAGCGTGATGGCAAAACTCGGCGACTGGCTCGAACCGCACCCGCACGGCATCCTCGTCAAGCCGATCGACGCGTGGATCGATCCGTCGATCCCGAGCGAAAGGGCGCTCGTCACGCACGGTCATGCGGATCATGCGCGCGGCGGCCATGCCGCGGTCTGGGCGACGCCCGAGACGCTGGCGATCATGGACGCGCGCTATGGTCCGCAATCGGGTCATCCGGTCGCCTATGGCGAGACGATCCGCATGGGCGAGGTCGATATCGGTTTCGTCCCCGCCGGCCATGTCCTGGGTTCGGCGCAGATCGTGCTCGACTATCGCGGCGAACGGGTCGTCGTCTCGGGCGATTACAAGCGGCGGAGCGATCCGACCTGCACGCCGTTCGAGCCCGTCAAATGCGACGTGTTCGTCACCGAGGCGACCTTCGGCCTGCCGGTCTTTCGCCACCCCGATACCGGCGACGAGATCGACAAGCTGATCGCCGCATTGCACGCCAATCCCGACCGCTGCGTGCTGGTCGGGGCCTATGCGCTCGGCAAGGCGCAGCGCGTGATCGCCGAACTTCGCGCGCGCGGGCACGAGGCGCCGATCTACATTCATGGTGCGCTCCAGCGGCTGTGCGATCTCTACGCCGATCACGGCGTCCGTCTCGGCACCCTGCTGCCGGTTGCGGACGCCAAGAAGGCCGACATGGCGGGGCATGTCGTGATGTGCCCACCCGGCGCGCTCAACGATCGCTGGTCGCGGCGGCTGCCCGACCCGATCACCGCGATGGCCAGCGGCTGGATGCGCGTCCGCGGGCGCGCGCGGCAGAAGAATGTCGAGCTGCCGCTGATCCTCAGCGACCATGCCGACTGGGACGAGCTCATCGACACGCTCGCCGAGATCGCACCGCGCGAAGTATGGGTCACGCATGGCCGTGAGGACGCGCTCGTCCACTGGTGCATGACCCGCCAGATCAAGGCACGCGCGCTGGCGCTGGTCGGGTTCGAGGACGAGGACGACTAGGCGGATACCGTCCGTGCGGCGTGCACGGCGCGGGGCCTGCGCCACGGCAGCCGACGCCGCTCGAGCAGCGACCGCCACGCCCATTCGACCGGTGCGATATTGAACGCGCGCAGATAGGCATTGGCGAGCCACAACAGGCCGATATTGATCGCCAGCGCGATTCCCATCAGCGCCGCCCAGCCGAACTGGCCGTACAGCCCCAGCGCGAAGGGCGGGAACAGGATCCACAGGCCGATGATCGTCTGCAGCACGTAGAGCGACAGCGCGGTCCGGCCGGCGGCAGCGAAGGGGCGCAACAGCCGCGCGCCGACGATCGTCCCGACCAGCAGATGGACGGCGCCGACATGGCCGAGCGTCATCGTCAGCCGGCTGACCTCCGCGGTCGCCCAGAGCGTCTTCGGCGCGGTGTCGAAGCGCATCTGCTCCGCCGCGCCGATCATCCGCAGCGGGATCGCGATCCCGTAAGCGACCAGCGTCATCCGCCCGTAGAAGGCGCGCGATCGTCCGCCCTGCAGGATGCCGAGCCTGTACAGCGCCGCGCCGATCAGCATCACGCCGGCCGCTTCCCACACGAACACCAGCTCGAGCCCACGGCTCTGCAGATAGGCGATGACGCTCCACTGATACGCCGCCCAGGTCATGAAGCTGCCCGTACGCGCCTTGTCCTCGGCGGCGATCCGCGCAGCATCCTCGGCTTTGGTTTTAGCGCGTCTTGCAGCTCCCTCGGCGACCTTGGTCAGCAGCGTGCGGTCCGCGGCGGTGACCGGTCGCCCGGCGCGCTGCGCGCTCTCGATCGCGGCGACCTGCGCCTGGGTCTGCGCCGTGGACATATAGCCATAGGTGCCACCCGCGAACTGCAGCGCCGCCGCCGACAGGCCGATGGTCAGAAGCAGGCGGGGTCGCAGCCCGCGAAACAGGAAGGCGATCAGCGCCGCGAGGCCATAGGTGTGGAGGATGTCGCCCGGCCACAGCAGGATGAGGATGTGCACCACGCCGAACGCGAACAGCAGCAGGTTGCGCGCATAATAGCGCTTCATCACCACGCGCGTCCCCGCCAGCTGCGCGGCGCGGTCGGTCAGGATCACCATCCCGGCGCCGAACAGCATCTCGAGCATGCAGCGCGCGGTCCCGTTGGCGATCACCTCGCGCAGCCACCAGGCGATCTGGTCCTGCGTCGTCCAGCCGAAATGCCGGATATCGTCGAACGACGCGTAGAGCGACCCGCCCATGTCGTTGATGTTCATGAACAGGATGCCCAGGATCGCGATCCCGCGCAGGATATCGAGCACCGCGATGCGCGGCGCGCCATCGGGCTCGGCCGCGGTCATCGGTGGCGACGTCGCGACGCGCTCGGCGTCGCCATCACGGCTGGCGGAAAGGTCGTTCATCGGTCTGGGCCCCCCCGTGATGCAAGCCGGACGCTACGCCGATCCGGTGCGAAGGCAAGCGTCAGCCAGTGCCCTCGAGCGCGCGGGCGCGGCGGCGTTGTACCGAACTGCCGATGCCGAGCGCCTCGCGATATTTGGCAACGGTGCGCCGGGCAATGTCGAAGCCCTTGCCGTCGAGCAATTCCACCAAAGTATCGTCGGACAGGATCTTGGCACCCTCGTTCGCGATCAGCGCCTTGATCGCGCTCTTGACGGCCTGCGCCGACACCGCATCGCCGCCGTCCGCCGACTGGATCGCCGAGGTGAAGAAATATTTCAGCTCGTACAGGCCGCGCCCGCACGAGACATATTTGTTGCTGGTCACGCGGCTGACGGTCGATTCGTGCATCTCGATCGCGTCGGCGACCATCCGCAGCGTCATCGGCCTGAGATGTGCGACGCCGTGGAGGAAGAACGCCTCCTGCTGCTTCACGATCTCGGTCGCGACCTTAATGATCGTGCGCTGCCGCTGGTCGAGCGCCTTGACCAGCCAGTTCGCGCTGGCGAGGCACTCGCTGAGCCACGCCTTCGACGCCTTGTCCTGCTCTCCCCGCGCCAGTTCGGTGTAATAGCTGCGGTTGACGAGGATGCGCGGCAGCGTCGCGGTGTTGATCTCGATGCTCCAGCCGGTCTTGGTCCGCGCGACGAACAGGTCGGGCACGACCGCGTGGCTTGGTTCGCCGCCGAACCGGCATCCGGGCTTCGGATCATAGCCGCGCAGCTCGCGGATCATGTCCGCCATGTCCTCGTCGTCGACCTGACACAGCCGTTTCAGGCGTCCGATCTCGCCGCGCGCCAGCAGGTCGAGATTGTCGATCAGCCGCGCCATGCAGGGATCATAGCGGTCCGCCTCGCGCGCCTGGATCGTCAGGCATTCGGCAAGGTCGCGCGCGCCCACCCCGGTCGGGTCGAAGGTCTGGATCACCGCGAGGACATGCTCGACCCGGGCGAGCGCGACGCCCAGCCGGTTGGCGATTTCGAGCAGCGGTATGGTCAGATACCCCGCCTCGTCGATCTGGTCGATCAGATGCGCCGCGACGAACGCATCATCCGCGGCGATCGCGGGGCCCGCCTGCGCCAGCAGATGATCGGCAAGGCTGAGCCCGGTATCGGCAAAGCCGTCCAGATCGAGACCGTTCCCCTCGCCATCGCTGCCACCGCCCGCGCCGGCCCCGCTCATCGACAGCGCGCCGTCGGTGCCGCTGCCACCGTCGGCGACGCTGTCCTGATGGTGGCTCTCGGTTGCATAGTCGATGTCGAGCGCGGGCTCGTCGCTGCCGACACTGCCGCTCACCAACTCGTCAGCGGCGACGCGTTCGTCACGGGGGGCGTCGCGGGGGGCGGCGTCGTCGGGTTCCGGCCCGGCGTCGCGGTCGGGTCTGTCGCCATCGTCCGCGGCGCCCGCCTCGAGCAGCGGATTGCGCTCGATCTCCTCGGCGATGAACCCCTCGATCTCCAGGTTCGACAACGCCAGCAGCTTGATCGCCTGCTGCAATTGCGGGGTCATCACCAGCGACTGCGATTGGCGAAGGTCCAGGCGAGGCGCGAGGCTCATGACACTAGAGCGAGAAGCCCTCGCCCAGATAGAGGCGGCGGACGTTCGCGTCGGCGACCAGTTCGGCCGGGCTGCCTGAGAACAGCACGCGGCCATCGTAGATGATGTAGGCGCGGTCGACGATGTCGAGCGTCTCGCGGACATTGTGGTCGGTGATCAGCACGCCGATGTCGCGGCGCTTGAGATCCTTCACGAGGTCGCGAATGTCGGCGATCGAGATCGGATCGATGCCCGCAAACGGTTCGTCGAGCAGCATGATCGACGGCTCGGCGGCCAGCGCGCGGGCGATCTCCGCCCGGCGCCGCTCGCCGCCCGACAGCGCCATCGCGGGCGCGGCGCGCAGCCGGGTCAGCCCGAACTCCTCGAGCAGCGTGTTCAGCTTGCGCTCGCGCACCGCCTTGTCGGGCTCGGACAGCTCGAGCACCGTCAGGATGTTCTTCTCGATCGTCAGCCCGCGGAAGATCGAGGTTTCCTGCGGCAGATAGCCAAGACCCAGGATCGCGCGCCGATACATGGGCAGGCGCGTGATATCGTCGCCGTCGAGCATGATCCGGCCCGAATCGGGCTTCACCAGCCCCATCACGGAATAGAAGCACGTCGTCTTGCCGGCGCCGTTCGGCCCGAGCAGCCCGACCACCTCGCCACGCCCGACCGACACCGACACATCGGTCAGGACGGTGCGCTTGTCATAGGATTTGGCGATCGACACGACCTGAAGGCCGTTGGTCGTCGGCGCTTCGACGATCGCGTCGCCGTGCGGGCCGGGGGTTTCGATCGGGGGCAGCGTGGGGGCATCCATCAGGCTTTGGCCTTGCTGAGGGCGGGCGGGTGAAAGCGGCCGGCGGTCGGCTGGCGGGGTTCGCGGATGACCGGCGGTGCGCGCATCGGATCAGTTGCGCTTGGGAACCGAGAAGGTGCCCGTCACGCGCCCGCCCGTCTGGGTCACGGTGCCGCCGCTGGCGGTTGCGCCGCCGCTGCCGCGGACCGACGATCCGTCGATCACCGCGCGGCCGGTGTCGAGGTTCATCGTCAGCCGCCCGCCATTCACGGTGTTGCCACCCTGGGTCAGCGTCACCGCGCCGAGCATCGTGATCACCCGCCGGTTGAGGTCGTAGATCGCATATTGGCTCTTCGCGGTCTGGTCCGGCCGGCGCACCGTCACGCCGCCCGACGCGTCGAGGCGCGACACCTGCGGGTTCCCGCCGACCACTTCGCCGGTATAGGCCACCGTCATCCGCGCCGAATTCAGCGTCATGTCCGCCTGCTTGACCGACACGCCCCCGCTCAGCACGGCGCGGTTCGCCTTGTCCTGAAGCTCGATATGATCCGCGCCGAAATCGATCGGCGCGTTCGAGTTGTGCGCACGTTGCGCGGAGACGCCGGTCGCCGCGAGCGCGGAGAGCATCAGGAGGACGGAGCTTGGTATGAGGCGCATGGCGGCTATTTCGGCCCTCGCGGCACGATCCGCAAGCGCGCATTGCCGTCGAGCCTGACGGTGCGGGCTTCCAGATCGGCATGCAGCTTGTTTGCACTGAACACGCCCTGCGGCACCGTTCCCGTCACCGCACTGCCGCTGTCCATCGTCCGCGCGCGCATGTCGAGCGTCGCATTGGTGGTTTTCAGGTCATAGCCGTTGGGAGCGGTGACGTTGAGCGGGCCGTTCAGCTGCACCTTCTCGGTGTCCATGTCGTAGCGCCCGGAATTCGCCTTGATGTTGGCGGGGCCGTCGGCGAGCTGGAGCTGCGCGCTCAGCGTGTTGAGCTGCACGATCGGTTCGGCCGAACTCTTCTGGATCGCCGAGCGGGCGTCGAGCGTGAACGCCTGGCCCTTCGAATCCTGCCCGCGATATTGCGCGGCCTGCAGCTTCATGCGCTCCTGCGCGACCTCGACCTTGTTCTTGTCGAGCACGAACGATACGTCGCCGCCCGCGGTCAGCGGCGCCATCACAAGGAATGCGGTCAGCACGCCGATCGCGGTCGGCAGGCCGAGTCGCGCCAGTCCGACGACGCGGTCGTGGCGGCTGCCCGGCGCCGCCCAGACCTGACGCGGCGAGCGGGCCTGCCGGATCGTCTTCGCCGATGCGTCGGACGGGGGCGCCATGGTCATGTCAGGCATGCGCAAAGATGTCGATCTCGGGCCATCCGGCGAGATCGAGCGCGGCACGGGTCGGCAGGAAGTCGAAGCATTTCTGCGCGAGCTCCATGCGGCCTTCGCGAATCAACCGCTTGTCGAGCTCTTCCTTCATCCGGTGCAGGAAGCGAACGTCGGACGCGGCATAGTCCTTCTGCGCCTCGCTGAGCTGCGGGCTCCCCCAGTCGGAGGATTGCTGCTGCTTCGACACGTCCTGGCCCAGCAGTTCGCGGACCAGCTCCTTGAGGCCGTGCCGGTCGGTATAGGTCCGGACGAGTCGCGACGCGATCTTGGTGCAATAGGCCGGCGCCGCGACGACGCCGAGATAATGCTGGACCGCGGCGATATCGAATCGTCCGAAATGGTAGAGTTTCAGCCGCTCCGGATCCGCGAGCAGCGCCTTGAGGTTGGGCGCCGCATAGTCGCTGTCGGCCGCGAACCGGACGAGATGTTCGTCCGCGCCACCATCCGACAGCTGCACGACGCAGAGCCGGTCGCGCGGCGTGATGAGGCCCATGGTCTCGGTGTCGACGGCGATCGAGGCGCCCGGTGCGAAGATCCCGGACGGGATGTCGCCTTCATGAAGATACACTGTCATGCGGTGGCCCTAGCGGTCGGGGGCGCCTTGCTCAATGGTCCTCCGCGATGACGCGGGTACGCCATGCTTTTGCCGCGATCATCGCCAATGGGGCAAGCGGACAAGATTCTGTTCGCGATAGCTTGATTTTTGCGCTATGCCCTTCCCCAAGGCGCAAAAGGTTTCGCGCCCGAGGGCCCGCGTTCGTCGTCCGGACACGCCGGCTTTTGGAGAGATTTTGCGGGCGAACCGGGAAGACGATCAGGGCTTATGGGTTTCGATAAAGGTGGCCGCGGGAACCGTGGCGGGCGTGGCCGCGACAAGCGCGACAGCTTCGGCGGCGGCAGCGACGATTTCGGCGGCGGCAGCAGCTTCGGCGGCGGCGGTGACCGGTTCGGCGGCGGCGGCAGCAGCTATGGTGGCGGTGGCAGCAGCTACGGCGGCGGCAGCAGCTTCGGCGGCGGCGGTGATCGCTTCGGCGGCGGCGGCGGTGGCGGCGGTGGTTACCGCGGCGGCGGCGGTGGCGGCGGCTTCAGCGGCGGCGGCGGCGGTGGCGCCGGGCGCGGCATGCCCCCCCAGGTCGTTGGTGAAGGCACCGGCGTCGTAAAGTTCTTCAACGCACAGAAGGGCTTCGGCTTCGTCGTTCGCGATGACGGCGGCGAGGACGTGTTCGTCCACATCAGCGCAGTCGAGCAGGCCGGCATGGTCGCTCTCGCCGAGGGTCAGCCGCTCGGCTTCACGCTCGTCGATCGCGGTGGCCGCATCTCGGCAACCGATCTCAAGATCGATGGCGAGCCAATGGCCGTGACCGATCGTGGTCCGCCGCGTGATCGCGATGCCGGCCCGGGTGCACCCCGTGGCGGTGCCGATCGTGGTGCAGGCGGCGCGCCGCAGCGCCAGCTGACCGGTGAGAAGGCAACGGGTACGGTCAAGTTCTTCAACGCGATGAAGGGCTTCGGCTTTATTCAGCGCGATGACGGCCAGCCTGACGCATTCGTGCACATCTCGGCGGTCGAGCGTGCCGGCATGGCGACGCTGAACGAGGGCGACAAGCTCGAGTTCGAGCTCGAAGTCGATCGTCGCGGCAAGTATGCAGCGGTCAACCTGAGCGCAGGCGGCTAATCCCGTCCGTCCGGTCATCGGGGTTTTTCGAACCAACATGACGATCGGACACAGCCTGATAGCGGCCGGTCTCGCACTTGCGGGGCCGGCCGTTGCCGTTCTGGCGCAGGGCGCAACGGCGCCCCAGCCCGCTACGCGCACATTGCCCGCTTCTGCGCCCGCGCCAGCCGTGCCGATCCTGTCGGTCAGCATCGTGGCCCGCTATCCCCACGATGCGACGGCATTCACCGAAGGCCTGTTGTGGCACGACGGCGCGCTCTACGAGAGCACGGGCAAGGAGGGGCAGTCCGATGTCCGCCGCGTCACGCTTCTCGATGGTCGTATCGTCGCGCGCCGGCGGATCGATCCGGCACAGTTCGGCGAGGGGCTCGGCCTGTGGAAGAACGAGCTGATCAGCCTGACTTGGCATGACGGCATCGCGCACCGCTGGGATGCCCGGACGCTCAAGCCGACCGGCACCAACCGCTATGCGGGGGAGGGCTGGGGCCTGACGAGCGACAAGGACGGCCTGATCCAGTCCGACGGCAGCGCGTCGTTGATCCTGCGCGATCCCAGGACACTCGCCGAACGTCGCCGGATCGGCGTGACGATCGACGGGCGTCCGCTGACGCAGCTCAACGAACTCGAATATGTCGATGGCGCGATCCTCGCCAATGTCTGGCAGACGGGATATCTCGTCCGCATCGCCCCCGGCACCGGCCGCGTCACCGCGATCATCGACCTGCGTCCGCTGGTCGCCGAGATCGGCGCCCGCGACCGCGACGCGGTGCTCAACGGCATCGCCTGGGATGCCGCAAAAAAGCGGCTGTTCGTCACCGGCAAGCTCTGGCCGACGCTGTTCGAGATCCGGATCAACGGCTAGGGTGCGGGGATCATCCGGCGGAGCGTGTCGATCCGGTCGGCCTCGGCCGCGGGCTTGTCCGTCCGGATCCGCGCGATCCTTGGGAAGCGCATCGCAATCCCCGACTTGTGCCGCTTCGATTCCTGCAGCGCGTCGAATGCGATTTCGAGCACCATCGTCTTGGCGACCTCGCGCACCGGCCCGAAGCGGTTGAGCGTGTTCTTGCGGACGAACGAATCGAGCATCCGCAGCTCCTCGTCGGTGATCCCCGAATAGGCCTTGCCGACCGGCAGCAGCTCGCCCTCTTCGGTCCAGCAGCCAAAGGTATAGTCCGAATAATAGGAGGACCGCCGGCCGCTGCCGCGCTGCGCGTACATCATCACGCAATCCGCGGTGAGCGGGTCGCGCTTCCATTTATACCACAGCCCGACGCGGCGCCCGCCGACATAGGGCGAGTCGCGGCGCTTGAGCATCACGCCCTCGATCGCCGAGTCGCGCGCACTCGCGCGCACCGCCTCGAGCGCGGTGAAGTCTGCCGCATCGATGACCTGGCTCAGGTCGAAGCGCTCGGCATCGAGCTGCGGCATGAACGCCTCGAGCCGTGCGCGTCGCTTGGTCCAGGGCAGTGCGCGCAGATCCTCGTCGCCATCGATCAACAGGTCATAGAGGCGGACAAAGGCCGGATACTCGGCCAGCATCTTCGCCGACACGGTCTTGCGCCCCAGCCGCTGCTGCAGCGCGTTGAAGCTGGCTGCCCCGCCGCCCTCCTCCAGCGTGCCGCCCTGATGCTCGCCCTTGACCAGCAATTCGCCGTCGACCGTCCCCGGCGTGACGAAGGCGGCGGCGATTTCGGGGAAGCTCGCGGTCACGTCGTCGCCGGTCCGGCTGTAGAGTCGCGTTTCGCCCGCGACATGGACGATCTGCACGCGGATCCCGTCCCATTTCCACTCCGCCGCATAGTCGGCCAGGTCGACGCGCAGATCCTCCAGACCATGGGCGAGCATGAAGGGACGGAAGACGGGGACGTTGGCGGGTGTCGGTTGCGCGCCATGCCCCTCCGCCCAGGCGAACAGCGTCGGATAGGGGGCTGCCAGCCCGTGCCACACCTCCTCGACCGCATCGACGTCGAGCCCGAAGGCGTCCGCCAGCGCGGTCTTCGCGAGGCGCGACGAAACGCCGATCCGCAGCCCGCCGGTCGCCATCTTGAGCAGGGCGAAGCGCTCCTCCGCATCCGAGCGATCGAGCATCGCGGCAAGCGCCGCCGGCGCCTCGGCGCGCGACAGCGTCATCAGCCGGTCGACCACCTGCGAGATCGACAGCGGTTCGGCCGGCACCGGATCCGGCCCCAAGGGCTCGGGCTCGGGCCACAGCAGGGCGACGGTCTCGGCGGTATCGCCGACATAATCGCGGCTCATCCGGAAGAGGACGGGATCGACCCGGTCCTCGATCAACCCGCGGATGACCGCCGATTTGACGCCCGGCAGATCGAGATCGCCGGTCAGCGCCGCCATCGCCCAGCCACGATCGGGGTCCGGCGTCACGCGCAGATAATCGCCGATCAGCTTCAGCTTCGCATTGCGCGACCGCGTATAGGTGAGGGCATCGAGGAGCGCGGCGAAAGCATGCATGATCCGACAACGCGCTGCCCGGCACTCGGCTCCGGGCCGGCGTCCACGTCGCTGCGGGCGTTACATCAAAAAGGCCCCCGCCGTTACCGGCGAGGGCCTTATCGTGGCATCGGCGCGGGCCGATGCGATGTCGTCGCGTCAGTCGATCGCGTTCTTGATTCCCTTGCCGGCCAGCAGACCGAGCACCAGGAAGATCACGAACAGCGCGATCGCGATGAAGAACAGCACCTTGGCGATGCCGATAAACGCCCCGCCGACGCCGCCAAATCCGAGCAGGGCCAGCACGAGGCCGATGATCAAGAAGGTGATGGCGAGCTTCAACATGGGCATTCTCCTGTTCCTGACAGAACCCGTCCCGCCCATGTCAGTTCCGACACGGGCGGGACGGGCGCCGGGATTCAGGCCTTGCGGCTGGCTTCGAACAGGAACCAGGCGCGCTCCTCGGCCTGATCGGTCCACTCGTCGACGATGCCGCTGGTGGCATTGTCCTTGGCCTCGTCGGCGGCGTCCTTGACGATCCGGAACTGTTCGACGAGCTTCAGATTGTCTTCGCGCAGCTCGGCGAGCATTTCGGTCGGTCCGACGAAATCCTTGTCATTGTCAGGGATGCTCTGACGGCGCGAAATGTCGCCGATCGAGCGAAGAGTCGTGTTGCCGGTCTTGCGGACGCGCTCGGCGATCGCATCGGTCACGCCCAGGATCTGTGCCGCCTGGTCATCGAGCAACAGATGATAGTCACGGAAATGCGGACCCGACATGTGCCAGTGAAAGTTCTTGGTCTTCAGATACAAGGCATAGCAATCGGCGAGCGAGGCATTGAGCGCCTCGGCAACCGTCTTCGTGCTGTTGCTGACGAGATCGGTGGGCGTGTCGAGTGCGGGGTTGGTGGCGGGCATCGAAAACTCCATGCATGGGAATGTCTGTGGATCGTTGCGTCAACGAAGCGATAGCTGAAATGCTCCCGTCGCGCATGCGCCATTCCTCATCTGAGTGATCGCTCCGCTAGATCAATCGCGCAGCGCTCAGGCCCAGAATGACCCCCAGGATCACGAATATCAGCCCGATGCCGGTGCGCAGTCGGGCGAGCGGCCATCGGCGCCACGCGGCTTCACCCATCATCGCCGCGGGGACGATCACCACCAGCGATCCGATCGTCGCGCCGATCGCGGCCAGCATCGGTACGGCACTGCGAAGCGCGAGGGCGACCACGATGAACTGTATGCCGTCGCCGAACGCGAGGATGAACAGCCCGAGCATGGTGGTGGCGACCGCGCCGGTCCGCCACCCGCGCAGTGGATCGGGCGCCTTGACCGGCAGCACCGCACCGCCGCCCTGGAGGGTCAGCGCCAGCGCCAGCATCAGCTGGCGCGCATTGGGGGTCAGCAGCGGCGCGACCGCGATCCCGCCCGCGACCGCCAGGCTGCCGGCGAGCAGCAGCGCGAACGCCGCCGCGAGGATCACCAGCTGCGGCTTGCGATACCGATCGGACAGGATCGCGGCGAGCCACGCGGTTCGATCGCCGACCTGCGCCAGCGCGGCGGCTACGAGCGCCGCCATCAGCGCGTCCATCGCTAACGCGTCATGCGCGGGTCATCCCGCGAGCCGCACCGAACAGGCGGCGGCAAAGACATGGCAGGCCTGGACGTCCTGCCGCTCGCTGTAGATCGCGTCGCTCAGCGTCATCAGCCAGCCGTGGACCAGCGCGCCATGTTCGCCGCGCGACAGTGCCGAATCGATGAAGTGCGTGACGGTCACCGCGGGGTTCATGCCGTTGCGATGCGCGATCAGGCGGATCGCGTCGATATCGGGCGCGAGATCGGTCGCGCGGGTATAGGGCGCGCGGACGTCGATCGCGGCGATCCGGGCCGCAAGCTCGGCCTTTACCAGCGCCAGATCCTGGAATTCCGCGACTCGCTCGGCAACCTGCCCCATGATCCCGCCTCCTGTCTTTCTTATGGGATGCATCATGCGCCCATGCCGATAAAGATGCGGTTAAACACCCTGTGATGCGGGATTCCGGGGCGAATATGGGGTGATATGGTTGACTTGGCCGGCAGCATGCGCCATGCGCCGCGACAGATCGGGCGGTGGCATGCGTGCTGCCGCCCTAGCATTTTCAGCCTTAAGGATCGGGCTCATGGCCAAGCCGACTACCGTCAAGATCAAGCTCGTCAGCACCGCGGACACCGGCTTCTTCTACGTCACCAAGAAGAATCCCCGCACGAAGACCGAGAAGCTCTCGTTCAGCAAGTATGATCCCGTCGTGCGCAAGCATGTCGAGTTCAAGGAAGCCAAGATCAAGTAAGTCGACGCGGCGGCGATGCCGTCGCGCGTTTACGATGCGATCGCAAGGCCGCGGGTAGCAATACCCGCGGCCTTTGGCGTTCCTGCGCGGCGGGCCTCGCAGTTCGTTCAGACGAACGCGCGCACCGCTTCCATGAAGCGGGCGAGGCTGATCGGCTTCGAGATATAGGCGTCCGCGCCCGCGGCACGGATCCGGTCCTCGTCCTCGCGACCTGCATAGGCCGTGACCGCCATCACCGGGATCGTGCTGAGCACGTCGTCGGCCTTGAGCTCAAGAATGATCTCATAGCCGGTGACGTGCGGCATCTGGATGTCCATGATGATCAGGTCGGGGGCGAATTCGCGCGCCCGCATCACCGCCTCGCGCCCGTCGCGTACAGGTTCGGCAAGGTAATCATGCGCCCGCAAAAGGTCGCAGAATAGTTTCAGGTTGAGTTCGTTGTCCTCGACAACGAGCACCTTCTTTGCCACGCGAGCCACCATTCGTTTCAAGAAGGATGACAATAGGCAATGCGCGGCGCCGTTACAAATGAAGACGCTGAGGCCCTGGCGCTGCAAGCCCTGGTATGGACGCTGAGCGAGCCGGACCGAGCGATGCGCCTGTTGTCGGTGACCGGACTCGACCCTGCCGACCTGCGCACGCGGGCAGGGGAGCCCGCCGTGCTCGCGGCGGTACTCGGTTTCCTCGAATCGCACGAACCCGATCTTGTCGCCTGCGCCGAAACGCTCGGCATCAGGCCCGAGGCGCTGGTCCGCGCGCGGATGACGCTCGATCCGGGGTTCGAGGCATGAAGCCGCTGCTGATCAGCGATTGCGACGAAGTGCTGCTCCACATGGTCAAGCATTTCGGCACCTGGCTCGACGAGGCGCATGATATCGATTTCGAGATTGGCCACGGCGATTTCGCCAACAGCATGACGCGCCGCGACGGCGGGCCCGCGCCCACGCGCGAGGACATGTGGGCACTGCTCGGCGGGTTCTTTCCTGCAGAGATGCACCGCCAGACTTTGGTGCCGCATGCCCGCGAGGCGCTCGCGACGCTCGCCGAGATCGCGGACATCGTGATCCTGACCAATTTGCAGGACGAATGTCGCCTGCCGCGGATCGAGCAGCTCGCCGCGTTCGACATCGCCCACCGTGTCGAGTGCAACCAGGGCGGCAAGGGCGACCCCGTCGCGCGGCTGGTCGCCGAATATGGCAACCCCGTCACGGTGTTCGTCGACGACCTTGCGGTGCATCACGAATCGGTCGCGCGGCATGCGCCGGGCGTCCACCGGCTGCACATGGTGTCCGAGCCGACGCTGGCGGGGGCGGTGCCCAGGGCGCCCGCCGCGCATGCCCGGATCGACGACTGGCGCGAGGCGCAGGCCTGGATCGCCGCGCGGTTCGCCGCCGGGGTGCCCGCGGACGCTTGACCCGCCCCCCGTGGCTGTGGTGAGACCGCGCACATGACCGATCGTATCGACCGCAAGCTCGAAGAGCTTGGCCTGACGCTGCCGCAGGCCGCCGCCCCCGTCGCATCCTATGTTCCCGCCGTCGAGGCGAACGGGCTGCTCCACATCTCCGGCCAGCTGCCGTTCAAGGATGGCCAGATCGTCACCGGCCGCCTCGGCGACGGCGTGTCGCTCGAGGACGGGCAGGACGCGGCGCAGCGCTGCGCGCTGATGCTGGTCGCGCAGATGAAGGCGGCGCTCGGCTCGCTCGGCCGCGTCGAGCGGATCGTGAAGCTCGGCGTGTTCGTCAATTCGCACGGCGACTTCACCGATCAGCCCAAGGTCGCGAACGGCGCATCCGACCTGATGGTCCAGCTGTTCGGCGAGGCCGGCAAGCATGCCCGCTCGGCCGTCGGCGTTCCCGTGCTGCCGCTGGGTGCCGCGGTCGAGATCGATGCGATCGTCCAGGTCTCGGCCGCTTGAGCCCAGACGCTTGAGCCTGACGCCTGCGCGCCTATTTTAGGAGCGCATGACAGCCATCACCGCCCGCATCGCCCAAGGCGTTACCTCGATCGCGGCGGAGGACTGGGACGCCTGCGCCGGCGACGCGAATCCGTTCGTCGGCCACGCCTTCCTCGCCGCGCTCGAGGCGTCCAGAAGCGTCGGTGGACGATCGGGGTGGCAGGCGCTGCCGGTGGTCGTCGATGGCGACGACGGCAGGCCGGCCGGCATCGCGCCCGCTTATGCCAAGAGCCACAGCCAGGGCGAATATGTCTTCGACCAGGGCTGGGCCGATGCGTGGGAGCGGGCAGGGGGGCAGTATTACCCCAAATTGCAGATTGCCGCGCCGTTCAGCCCGGTACCCGGCCCACGGCTGCTCCTGCGCGACCCGGCGGTCGCGCCCGCGCTGATCGCCGCGCTCGAGGCGGTGACCGATCAGAGCGGTCTGTCCTCCGCGCATGCGACCTTCATCGCTCCAGCCGAGGTCGCGCTGTTCGAGGCCGCCGGATGGCTGATCCGTCAGGGCACGCAGTTCCACTGGACCAATGACGGCTATGCGAGCTTCGACGATTTCCTCGCCGCGCTCGCCAGCCGCAAGCGCAAGGCGATCCGCAAGGAGCGCGCCGCCGCGGTCGAGGGGCTGACGATCCGCCATCTGACGGGCGCGGAGATCACGCCCGCGCACTGGGACGCATTCTGGGTCTTCTACCAGGACACGGGCAGCCGCAAATGGGGCCAGCCCTATCTGACGCGCGGCTTTTTCGATGAGATCGGCCAGACGATGGGCGACCGCGTCCTGCTGATCCTCGCCGAGCGCGACGGCGTGCCGATCGCGGGGGCGCTCAACCTGATCGGTGCGGACACGCTCTACGGCCGCTATTGGGGCGCGACCGAGGAGGTGCCGTTCCTCCATTTCGAGCTCTGCTATTACCAGGCGATCGATGCGGCGATCGCGCGCGGGCTGACGAGGGTCGAGGCGGGCGCACAGGGCGAACACAAGCTCGCGCGCGGCTATGCGCCGGTCGCGACCTATTCCGCGCATTACATCCCGGATCTGGGCTTCCGTCGCGCGATCGCCGACTTCCTCGTCCGCGAGCGCGAGGCAGTCGCCTCCGACCGCGAGTATCTCGGCGAGCTTACTCCGTTTCGGCGGGCGGAACCGCCGACCGGTTGACCTTGTACAGGACGCTGGTGCCGTCGCGGCGGATCGGGGTCAGGTCGCGGATCAGCGCGGGGTCGAACGCCGGCGGGTGGATCAGCCAGACATAATCGAACGCGTCGCGCGGGAAATGCTCCAGCGCCATCGCGATCGGCCGCCAGAACTGGCCACGACAGCGGATATCTGTAACGATTTCGGACGGATCATGCGCGAAGCCGCGCGCGATGGGATAGCGCGTCGTCATCAGCTGTCCGCCGGCCATCGACCACTGGTCGTTGGTGAAGGCCAGCCGCCGCTCGAGCAGCAGCGCCGGGACATGCTCGAGCCGCGAATAGGCCCAGTCGTCGCGACAGCGGCGCCCGACGAACGAAACCACGCGTGCGCGCTCGGGCACGGTGTCGATCGCGGCGATCGCCTGGTCGTAGGACCGGTCATAGATCAGGAAGCTGATCGTGGTGCCCGCCAGCCGGACCGCGAAGAAGCTGAACCCCAGCACTGCCAGCGTCGCGGCGCCGCGCAGCGACAGGCGGTTGCGCGGGCGCAGCGCGATGATCGCGAACGCCAGCATGAACGGCGCGAGACGCATGTCGGCATAGGCCGAGCCGAACACGATCCGCGGCAACAGGATATAGACGAGCGCGAGGAACAGCGCGGACAGCGCGAGGTTGCGCGAATATTCGATGGTCTGGTCGCGCACGCCGCGGAACAGGATGACGAACAGCACGGTGACCGACGCGATGTCGAACGCCATCCAGCGATCGCGCAGGACCATCGTGATCCAGTTCATCTTCCAGCGCCAGTTGAACCAGTCCTGCGTCTTGCCGGTGACGTGGTCGCCCGACCGCCACAGCACCATCATCACCATCGGCAGCGCCAGCGGGATACAGCTGAGCCCGGCGCGGATGAACGCGCCAACCCAGCCCTTGATCGCGCCTTCGCCGCGCACCCCGGTCTTGCGGATGTCGTGCTGGCGGATCAGCTCGGCGGAGAAGGCGAGCACGCCCAGCACGCCCCAGCCGAAGGTATGGCACAGCCAGAGCAGGCAGGATCCGGGCACGAACAGGATCGTGCGCAACCGCAGCCGCTCGAGCCGTCCGAGGCGGAGCCACAGCGCGAACATGTTGAGCGCGAGCGCCATCGCCAGCGCGAAGTTCACGAAGCCGAACTGGAACGGATAGCTATAGGCGAGCGGCAGCGCGAACAGCGCGGTCGCCGGGATCCGGCCATGCACTTCGCGCGCGATCCACAGCAGTCCGGTGACGGTCAGCGCGGGGATCGCCATGACGATCAGCTTCACCGCGAGCTGCAACCCGAAGATCGGCGCAAGCGGCACGATCAACAGGTCGATGCCGAGATTGCCGATCAGCTGCCAGCGGAAATCATACCATTGGCTGAGCCAGGGATTGTCGCCGATCGCGAGCTGGACGCGGTAGCGCCCCATATGCCCGGGCAGATCGACCAGCGGCGGCACCTCCGGCCACAGCAGCGGGATGATCGATGCCAGCGCGACGCACGCGACGAACGTGCGCGTCTGCCACCAGTGAAGTTCCGTTGTTGTCCCCCGCGCCATCCCTCGACGCCTAGCGCCGCAGGGGGGCATTCGACAAGCGCCGACCGCGCCGCATTGCGACGGAATACACCGCCAGGGCTCCCGGCCCCCGAGCGTCGGGGGGCGGGAGCCGGTATCGCTCACACCTGGTCGCGGCGGCCCAGCAGGCGCAGGCGCAGTGCGTTCAGCTTGATGAAGCCGGCCGCGTCGCGCTGGTCATAGGCGCCCTGATCGTCTTCGAACGTCACGACCTTTTCCGAATAGAGCGAATTGGGCGACTTGCGGCCGACCACATACACGCCGCCCTTGTAGAGCTTCAGCCGGACGGTGCCCGAGACCTTTTCCTGGCTGTGATCGATCGCGGCCTGCAGCATTTCGCGCTCGGGCGAGAACCAGAAGCCGTTGTACAGCAGCTCGGCATAGCGCGGCGCGAGCTCGTCCTTCAGATGCGCGGCGCCACGGTCGAGCGTCAGCTGCTCGATGCCGCGATGCGCGAGGTGATAGATGGTCCCGCCTGGCGTCTCGTACATGCCGCGGCTCTTCATGCCGACGAAGCGGTTCTCGACCAGGTCGAGACGGCCGATGCCGTGACGGCGGCCATAGTCGTTGAGCGTCGACAGCAACGTCGCCGGGCTCATCCCCTCGCCGTTGATCGCGACGCCGTCGCCACGCTCGAAATCGATCGTGATGTACTCGGGGACGTCAGGCGCGTCCTCGGGGTTCACCGTGCGCGAATAGACATAGTCCGGCACCTCGTCCCACGGATTCTCGAGCACCAGCCCCTCGGACGAGGTGTGGAGCATGTTCGCATCGGTCGAGAAGGGTGCCTCGCCGCGCTTGTCCTTGCTGACCGGGATCTGGTGCTGTTCGGCGAATTCGATCAGCCTGGAGCGGCTGGTCAGGTCCCATTCGCGCCACGGTGCGATCACCTTGATGTCGGGCGACAGCGCATAATAGCCGAGCTCGAAGCGGACTTGGTCGTTGCCCTTGCCGGTCGCGCCGTGGCTGACGGCGTCGGCGCCGACCATCCGGGCGATCTCGATCTGGCGCTTGGCGATCAGCGGGCGCGCGATCGACGTGCCGAGCAGGTACAGCCCCTCGTACAGCGCGTTCGACCGCATCATCGGGAACACGTAATCGCGCACGAATTCCTCGCGCAGATCGTCGACGAAGATGTGCTCGGGCTTGACGCCCATCATCTCGGCCTTGGCGCGTGCGGGCTCGAGTTCCTCGCCCTGGCCCAGATCCGCGGTGAAGGTGACGACTTCGCAGTTGTAGGTCTGCTGGAGCCATTTCAGGATCACGCTGGTGTCGAGGCCGCCCGAATAGGCGAGGACGACCCGATTGATGCCGGCGTCGCCGGCGGCGCGGTTGATCTGATCGGTCACGGGCAAGATCCTTTGGGCAATATCCAATGCCCGCGCCCCTATGCGCTGGACGCCCTGCATGCAACCGGAGCATGCAACCCGCCGCATTCATGGCGCGTACAACCAACCCGCGCTACGTGCGCCCCCAGATCATTTGGAGTGTCCCGACCGTGCTACGTCAAACGCTTACCCTGTTCGTCCTCGCCGGCCTCGCGACGCCCGCGCTGGCGCAGGAGACCCGCGCCTCCGTTTCCGCCAAGTTCAAGGCCGAGTTCGCCGCGCGCGATACCAACAAGGACGGCGTCCTGACGCGCGCCGAGGTCCAGGCGGGGATCAGCCAGATGAAGGTCGGGCCGGGGCGCCCGGATCCGGTCCACGCCAAGCGGCTCGCCGAGCTGTGGTTCAGCAGCGCCGACACCAACAAGGACGGCAAGGTCACGCAGCCCGAGGCACAGGCACTGCTCGCCGCGACCTTTGCGAAATATGACGCGAACAAGGACGGCAAGATCGGCGGCGACGAGCGGTCGGCCGCGAAGTCGCAGATGCAGGGCAGCCGCTGAGGCCACGCCTATAGGGGGGGCATCCATCTACGGAGTCCCCCCCGTAAAGTCGTCATCCCCGCGGAGGCGGGGATCCAGACCGGCTGGCTTTTCGGCTCCATCACCGGAGCCTGCCAGTCTGGATTCCCGCCTCCGCGGGAATGACGAACGGCGGGAAATCAGCCCGCGCGCAACGCCCGTTCACCCTCGATCATATAGTCGCGCGTCAGCGGCAGCGTCATCCGGCTCTTCGACAGCTGGATCTGGTAATTGACCATCCCCCCGGTCCGGAACGCCGCCGCGGCGCCCGCGAGGTAGAAGGTCCACATCCGGTAGAAGCGCTCGTCATACAGCGCGACGATCGCATTCTTTGCCGCCACCGTCCGGTCGTACCAATGGTCGATCGTCAGCGCGTAATGCACGCGCAGCACCTCGATATCGGTCGGGAAGAACTTCAGCCCCTCATAGCCGCGGACGATCTCCGACAGCGCGGGGTTGTAGCCGCCGGGGAAGATGTACTTGGTCGTGAAGGTGTCGGTCACGCCGGGCCCGCCCATGCGGCCGATCGTGTGGAGCAGCATCACCCCGTCTGCGCTCAGCAGGTCGCGGCACTTGCGGAAGAACGTCTTGTACTGCGGCGGGCCAACGTGCTCGAACATGCCGACCGACACGATCCGGTCGAACGTACCCGTCAGCGCGCGATAGTCGATCAGCTCGAATTTCACCTTGTCCGCGACGCCGGCCTCCTCGGCGCGGCGCCGCGCGACCTTCAGCTGTTCCTCGCTCAGCGTGACACCCAGGACCTCGGCCCCGGTCTTTGCGTGCAGGTACAGCGCCATGCCGCCCCAGCCGCAGCCGATGTCGAGCACGCGCATGCCGGGCTGGATCGCGAGCTTGGCGGCGATATGCGCCTTCTTGTCGTCCTGCGCCTGTTCCAGGCTGTTGCCGGCATCGGTGAAGTACGCGCACGAATATTGGCGATCGGCGTCGAGGAACAGGTCGTAGAGCCGGTCGGACAGGTCGTAATGATGCGCGACGTTCTTCTTCGACCGGCGTGCCATGTTTACCCGGTCGACGCGGTGGACGACCTTGTCGAGCAGCTTGATCGGCAACGACGGATTGAGCCCGCCACCGCGCTCCCACGGGCTGTTGCCCTTGAGCAGGTTGACGAGGTCGCGAATGTCGCCGCGCTCGATCACCAGGCGGCCGTCCATGAACGCTTCCGCCGCGCCCAGCGCCGGGTGGCGGACGATCGCGCCCGCGACGCCGGGGGCGGTCAGGCGGATGGTGACGGGGGTGTAGGCAGGGTCGGGCGTGCCGAATTGCTTGGTGGTACCGTCCGCGTGGATCAGCGTGAGTTCGCCGGTTTTTACCTGCCGGGCGAGAAAGCGATCGAATAGGGCCATGTCGCGTTAGCTAATGACTGGTACGGAAATGCGCCACCCCCCGGGCGGCGTCAGATTCCCGCATACCAATCATAATCCACGTTATCTTCCCAATAGCCGCCCTTGCCCTTGCCGATCCCGGCCAGGCTGGCGACGGCGTCTATCGCCATGATATATTTGGCATGTTTGTAGCCAAGCTGGCGCTCGACGCGAAGCCGGACGGGGGCGCCGTGCGCGACGTCGAGAATCTGGTCATTCAACGCCCAGGCGAGGATCGTCTGTGGGTGGAATGCGTCGATCATGTCGATCGACTCGTAATAGGGCGTGCCCCGGTACAGGTCGGCGCAGGTGAAGACGATGTAGCGCGCGGTGTCGCGGATCCCCGCGGCCTGTAACAGCGTGGCAAGCTTCGGGCCCTGCCACTTGGCGATCGCCGACCAGCCCTCGACACAGTCGTGCCGCGTGATCTGCGCGCGCGCGGGCATCTGGCGGAGCTGCGGCAGCGAGAGCGACAGCGGCCGGTCGACCAGCCCGCCGACGCGCAACCGATAGTCCGCGAAGTTGTTCACCAGCAGCTCGGTATAGGCCGGGGTGCCGGGGTTGCGCGTGCCGTTCGACCGGAAGATCGGCGACATCTGCGCCGCACTGAACTCGGGGACGAGTGCGTTGCGGTTGGTCAGCGCGCGTTGCAGCCCGCGGTTCATCTCTTCGCCCATGAACAGGATCTTGCGCGCCTCGGGATGCTGGATGATCTTGTCGCACCCGGTGAGCAGCGCACCGGCGCCGACCGCCGCGCCCGCGACCAGCGAGCGGCGGGTGATGATGGTGCTCATGCGGCGTCCTCCCCGGTATGCGCGGGGACGTGCCCCGGAACGGTAAAGCGTCCGGTGATCATCGATCGCACCTCGTTCCACGCGCCTGCCAGGATCACGAGCGCGAGGTGGGCAATGATGAACAGCACGAGCGCGACCATCGCGATGAAGTGGATCGAGCGCGCCGACTGCCGCCCGCCGAAAATGTCGAGCAGCCACGGCCACGCGGCATCCATCGCCGGCGACATCGCCAGCCCGGTGAGGATCATCACCGGCAGCAGGATGAAGATCGTCGCGACATAGGACAGCTTCTGCAGGATGTTGTACGCGGCCGGCCGCTTCGGATCGTGAAAACGCAGCGCCAGATGCTCGCGCACGTCATGCGCCACCTCGCGCGGCGCAAGCTCGCCCGCCCGGACGCGAAGGTCGCGCTGGAAATGCCGGTTGAACAGGCTGACGATCATGAAGCCCAGCAGCGCGAACGACAGCACCAGCGCGAAGAACAGGTGCCAGCGTCGCGAAATGGCGAGGTTGTAGCTCGCCGGAATCGTCAGCAGGTTGATCAGCGTCACCACCCAGCCCGGCCACTGGTCGAGCGTCGTCCAGGCCTGGTCGAAGTTCGCGCCATAACGGCCCCAGTAGAATCGCGGATGCGCCTTCAAAATGCCGATCCCGCTGCCGATCATGATGAACATCGCCACCGCGGTGATCCAGTGCCACAGCCGCGTCGCGATCCGGTGGCGTTTGATGACGGTGACAGGGGCAGTGGCGATAGGGCGGGCGGGATCGTTCATGCTTGGCCTTCGCTTTAGGCGACAAGCTCCGACCATAGCAGGGATACGCGTATGACCGAATGGCATTCTTACGAACCGGCGAGCGGCCATCGCCTGCCGCATGATCCGCTCAACGCGATCGTCGCGCCGCGCCCGATCGGCTGGGTGAGCACGCTGTCCGCGGGCGGCGTGCCCAATCTTGCGCCCTACAGCTTTTTCAACCTGTTCAACTACACCCCGCCGCTGATCGGCTTTTCGTCGATGGGGTGGAAGGACAGCGTCGCCAACATCGCCGCGACCGGCGAATTCGTCTGGAACCTCGTCAGCCGCGACCTGGGCGAGGCGATGAACGCGACCGCTGCCAATGTCGCGGCGGACGTCGACGAATTCGCGCTTGCGGGGCTCGAGACGCTGGCGTCGCTGCACGTGAAGCCGCCGCGCGTCGCGGCGAGCCGTGCGCAGTTCGAATGCAAGGTGACGCAGATCGTCCGGCTGGAAACCAAGGAGAGGCGCGAACTCGACCAGTGGCTGGTGCTCGGCGAGGCGGTCGCGATCCATATCGACCCGGCGATGCTCGACGACGGCGTGTACCAGACCGCGCGCGGCGAACCGATCCTGCGCGGCGGCGGTCCGGCGGATTACTTCGCGATCACCGAGGAGTCGCTGTTCAAGATGCGTCGGCCGGGTTGACCTGAGGAGGTTGGTTCACCCGCGAAGGCGGTGCCCAGACTGGTTCCCCGCCTTCGCGGGGAAACAATTCTCAGCCATACGCCCGCCAGAAGAACACGATCGTCGTCGCGATCGTTACCAGCAGCGTCCACACCCGGATGACCTTGGCGGGCAGCACCAGCCCGAGCTTCGCGCCGAAATGCCCGCCGACGATCCCGCCGAGCAGCATCGGTATGCACAGCGCCCAATAGACCATGCCGGTGGCGATGAAGACGAACGTCGCCGCCAGATTGGCGACCGCGAGCATCAGCGTGCGCGGTGCGGCAAGCATGGCGGGCGTTGCGCCCGACAACAGCCCCCAGGCGGCGGTCAGCATCAGCCCGACACCGCCGCCGAAATAGCCGCCATAGACGCCCAGCATCGCCTGCACCGCGACCAGCGATTTCGGCCCGATCTCGACGCGCGACCGCAGCCAGAGCGACGCCTGCGTGCCGAACGCGATCGCCAGCGTCGCGAACAGCAGCAGCCACGGCACGATCAGGTCGAACGCGCGCGCCGAGGTCGCGACGAGCAACAGGCTGCCGACGAGCCCGCCGACGAACGTGATCCCCGCCATCGTCCGCATGCCGACGCCCGACACCGGCTCCAGCCCGTGCCGGTAGGTCCATGCGCTAGCCATCGCGCCTGGCTGGAGCGAGACGTTGCTCGTCGCATTGGCGAAGGTCGACGGCACGCCCAGCCCGATCAGCGCGGGCATCGTCGCAAAACTGCCGCCCCCCGCCAGCGCGTTCATCGCGCCGCCCAGCAACCCCGCACCCGCCGCCAGTGCCACCACACCCAAATCAGGCAAGCGCGGCTTCGCGATCGAGTTGCGCGCGGCTCTTCTTCTCCGACGCGGTCTTCAGCTGGCCGCACGCGGCATCGATGTCGCGACCGCGCGGGGTGCGCACCGGCGCGGAGATGCCCGCCCCGAACACGATGCTCGAGAACGACTTGATCCGCTCGGGCGTCGAGCATTCATAGGCCGCACCCGGCCAGGGGTTGAACGGGATCAGGTTCACCTTGGCGGGCAGCTCGTATTTGCGCAGCAGCCTGACGAGTTCGTGCGCGTCGGCGTCCGAATCATTCTTGTCCTTCAGCATCACGTACTCGAACGTGATCCGGCGCGCATTGTTGGTGCCGGGATAGTCCGCGCACGCCTGGAGCAGTTCCTCGATGCCGTACTTCCGGTTGAGCGGCACGATCTCGTCGCGCACCTCCTTGGTCACCGCGTGCAGCGAGACGGCGAGGTTCACGCCGATCTCCGCGCCCGCGCGCGCCATCATCGGCACCACGCCGCTGGTCGACAGCGTGATCCGGCGGCGGCTGAGCGCGAGCCCCGCACCGTCCATCACCAGCTTCAGCGCATCGCGGACATTCTCGAAATTATACAGCGGCTCGCCCATCCCCATCATCACGATGTTGGTGAGCATGCGGCCCTCGGGCTGGCTTGGCCATTCGCCGAGCGAATCGCGCGCAAGCATCACCTGGCCGACGATCTCGGCGGGCGTCAGGTTGCGCACCAGCCGCATCGTGCCGGTGTGGCAGAAGGTGCAGTTGAGCGTGCAGCCGACCTGACTCGACACGCACAGCGTGCCGCGATCCGCGTCGGGGATGAACACCATCTCGTAATCCTGCGCGTCGTCCGATCGCAGCAGCCACTTGCGCGTGCCGTCGGTCGACACCTGCGCCTCGACCACATTGGGTCGGCTGATGACGAAGCGCTGCTCGAGCCACGGATGCATCGTCTTCGAGATGTCGGTCATCGCCGAAAACTCGGTCGCGCCGCGATTGTAGATCCAGTGCCACAGCTGTTTCGCGCGCAACTTGGCCTGTTTTTCCTCGAGCTGCGACGTCTCGAGCGCCATCCGCAGATCGGCGAGCGACAGCCCGAGCAGGTCGATACGCCCGTCGCTGCGCGGCACGAAGCTGCGGGGAACGGGCACGGGATCGATGTGCCCGGGGATGGGCATGAGGTTCGCGGCGGTCTGCATGGGGCGGCCCTTAGCGGAATTTTGCCGATTTTTCTACAGGCTGCGTGGAGCGAAGCGTTGCCGCCATGAACACCACGCGTAGCCCCACATGATAGCACCGCCCCGGCGAAGGCCGGGGCCCAGTTGGGGGACGGAGGTAAGGACGGTCAGCCCGTCGTTACGACCACCATTCCACCTGGCCCCCGGCCTTCGCCGGGGAGGTAGAGAGAAGGGAGGCTACCCCCCGCGACACGCCAGCACCGCGGCATCGATCGCCGTCGCCGCGCCAGACAGCGCATAGACATCCGCGAACGGCCGCCCGCCGACGCCGACCGCCTCGACGCTCATGCTGCGTCCCGAGCGCAGCGCGGCGACGATCGCGCGGTCGCTGGGGGCATCGCTCGCCCATGCGTCCAGCCCGTTCGCGACCAGCGCGAACCGGCGTTCGCCGACCGTCAGCGTCACCCCGGCGGAGCGATCACGCTCGCGGCTCAGGCGGATGTACAGCGAGGCGCGCAGGCCGCGTTTCGGCCAGGTTGCGATGGTCGCGAAACCTGTCGTGCGCCCGCCCGCCATCACCGGTCGCGCGATCGCGTAGCAGCGCGGCGGCATCGCGTCGCGGAACGCGCCCCATCCCCGGTAGATGCCGATCGTGTCGCGCGCCGTCGCCGGTGTCGCGACCGCGAAGGCCAGCAGGACCGCCAGCCTCACGCGGGGGCGAAGCCGGTGCCGCGGTGCGGAACCGTCGCGCTGCCCTGCTCGACCAGCGTCACCGACCCTTGCGGCAAGCCGGGCGCAACCGCGGTGCCGAGCACCGGATCGACCGGCGCACCCGTCATCGCGCCCAGCATCACCCGGCTCGAAATCCCGTGCATGATCACCAGCCGGTCGCCCGGATCCTGCGCGGTGTCCGCCAGCCAGCCGCCGACCCGTGCCGCGATCTGCGGATAGGTCTCGCCGTCGGGCGCGGGCTTCAGGGTGCCGCCGGGCATCATCACCGGCCCGACCTCGTCGACCACATCGGCATAATAGCGGCCCCCCCACGAGCCCATGTCGATCTCGACCAGCCGCGGGTCGGTGCGCGCATCGTGCCAGTCGAGCTCGAGATGCTCGCAGATCACCGCCAGCGTCTGCAGCGCACGCCCGGTCGGCGACGCCCACAGCGTCAGCACAGGCCTGGCCCCGAGCAGGTCCCGCAGCGCACGGCCGAGCTCGTCGGCCTGCGCGAATCCGGCGCGCGTCAGCGGCGTGTGCGCGGCATCGCCCTGCAACCGGTGCGCGGCGTTGAACACGGTTTCGCCGTGCCGTGCGACGAAATCCCGGCCAAGCCTGACGGGCGGTTTGCCGGTTGGACCGAGGTCCGCTGCACGTTGCCGAGGGCTTGGAATCATGGCCCGCATTTCAACCCCCTGTTGCGCAAAAGCAACGGATTTCCGTGTTTATCTGGGGTTCATGCAACGCCTGTCGGATTGGTCCATTGGAGCCATCCACCCCGCGTTCGGGGGTGACGAAGATCAATGGAGTATCCCAATGCGTAAGCTTATCGCCGCATCGCTGTTCGCGACCACCGCCGTTGCCGCCCCCGCGCTGGCACAGACCAACCCGACCTTCACCGGCCCGCGCGTCGAGGCCACGCTCGGCTACGACCACACCGGCGCCGGCAGCAGCGTGTCCAACAACAACGGGCGCGACGACCAGAAGATCGACGGCCTGCTGTACGGCGGCGGCATCGGCTACGACATCGCGACCTCGAGCAACATCGTGCTCGGCGCCGAGGCCGAACTGACCGGTTCGACCGCAAAGAGCGACCGCAACGACTATACCAGCGACTTCGGCTTCGGTCGCGTCAAGCAGGGCCGCGACATCTATGTCGGTGGTCGCGTCGGCTATGTCGTCGCGCCGACGACCATGATCTACGCGAAGGGCGGCTACACCAATGCCAAGCTGAACGTGCTGGCGGGCGACACCAACCAGACCACCGACACCGACTTTAACCTCGACGGCTGGCGGATCGGCGCGGGTGCCGAGCATGCGGTCGGCCCGAACAGCTATGCCAAGCTCGAATATCGCTATTCGAACTATGAGCGCAGCAACATCGACTATGCGACCGGCGGCACCAGCGGCCGATTCGACGTCGACACCGATCGTCATCAGGTCGTCGCCAGCTATGGCTTCCGCTTCTGATTGCGGTTTAACGCGACGTTTACCGTGATCAAAGAAGGGTCGGGGCGCTTGCTCCGACCCTTTATTGTTGGGTAAGCCATCTGCGGATTGCCCCCAGCCCCGAATCCGGCTGTGGAGGCCGGGGGAATTTTGATGAAGGCGACGATCGAACGCGCAACGCTCCTCAAGGGGCTGAGCCATGTCCAGTCCGTGGTGGAACGGCGCAACACCATCCCCATCCTGTCGAACGTGCTGATCGAGGCGACTGCCGAGGGCACGCTGAAGCTGATGGCGACCGATCTGGATCTGCAGATCAACGAATCGATTGCAGCCGCGGTCGATCAGCCCGGCGCGACCACCGTGTCCGCGCACACACTGTTCGACATCGCGCGCAAACTGCCCGAGGGCAGCCAGGTCCAGCTCGCCGCGTCGGAAGGCCGGATGAGCATCATCGCGGGCCGCGCACGCTTCTCGCTCGGCACGCTGCCGCGCGACGATTTCCCGGTGATCGCGGAAGGCGAACTGCCGACCCAGTTCGAACTGCCCGCCGAGACATTGAAGCAGATCATCGACAAGACGCGCTTCGCGATCTCGACCGAAGAGACGCGCTATTATCTCAACGGCATCTTCCTCCACGTCGCGGACGGCGACAGCGCGAACCCGGTGCTGAAGGCCGCCGCGACCGACGGCCACCGCCTCGCGCGCGTTACGCTGCCGCGGCCCGAGGGCGCCGAATCGATGCCCGACGTGATCGTGCCGCGCAAATGCATCGCCGAGCTCCGCAAACTGCTCGACGAGGTCGACGGCTCGGTCGGCGTCTCGCTGTCGCCGACCAAGATCCGCTTCGACCTCGGCCAGGCGATCCTGACCTCGAAGCTGATCGACGGTACCTTCCCCGATTACAGCCGCGTGATCCCGACCGGCAACGACAAGATCCTCAAGATCGACCCCAAGAGCTTTATGGAAGGCGTCGACCGCGTGTCGACGATCGCCACCGAGAAGACTCGCGCCGTGAAGATGGCGCTCGATCGCGACAAGATCACGCTGTCGGTGACCTCCCCCGAAAACGGCACCGCCGCGGAGGAAGTCCCCGGCGATTATGTCGCGCTCCCGTTCGAGATCGGCTTCAACAGCCGCTATCTGATGGACATCCTCGCGCAGATCGACGGCGACATGGTCGAGGTTCACCTCGCCGACGCCGCCGCGCCCACGCTGATCCGCGAAAACGACAAGTCGCCCGCGCTCTACGTACTGATGCCGATGCGCGTCTGACCGTCGCACGCTGGCGATCGCGTGAAAGGCCATCCTGCGGGGTGGCCTTTCTCGTTTGAAGGCTCCAGCGGATCTGATACTGACAATGCTGTTAGTAAGGAGTCGACTCGATGGCGAAGCTTCCTCCCTTTCCTGGTACGACCGGTCATCGCGACTGGCGGACCGCGATGGATGCGATCCGGAAGCTCCTCGCCAATGGCGACGACACGACGCAGGTGTTCCGGATCATGCGCGCGCTGAACGTCGGCAATGCGCCGATGAACTATGCGCGGCTGATCGCGACCGAGCGGGGCGGGCGGATCGCCTATGAGCAGGTCGAGCTGGCGCGGCGCTTCTCCGATCCGGTGTTCGTCGCGAGCTTTGCGCCCGGCACGGTCGGCGCGGCCTATCGCCATTTCCTCGAGACCACGGGTTATTCGGCGGACGGGCTCGTCGAGGTGTCGCGGCTGGTGCCGAGCGAGGACGATCTGGCGCATCCCTATGCGTGGTTCGGCCGGCGGGTGCGCGACACGCATGACATCTGGCACGTGCTGACCGGCTACAAGGCGGACGAGAGTCTCGGTGAGGCGGCGCTCGTCGCGTTCAGCTATGCGCAGGTCGGCGGGCTCGGCTGGGCGCTGATCGGGTCGGCGGCGGCGCTCAAGAGCCTCCGCGTCACCGGCAACGCCTTGTTCGCAAAGGCGGTCTGGGAGGGCTATCGCAACGGCCGCAAGGCAGAATGGATTTCGGGCGAGGATTATCTGACCCTGCTGCACGAGCCGCTCGATGCGGCACGCGCGCGGCTCGGGATCGCGACGCCGGTCGCCTATCTGCACGCGCAGCGCGAACTCGGCCCCGCGCTCGCCTCCTATCTGAGCGCGTAGAAGGCGGGCGCCGTTCCCGAGCGGATCGCCGCCTGACGCAAAGGCTGACAGCACGCCGGGATTGCCGCTAAGGCCGGTGCGATGCTGTCGCGCCTCGTCCTTACCGATTTCCGCAATCATGCCGACCTGACGCTCCAGCCGGGGGCGGGGTTCGTGGTGCTGACCGGTGCGAACGGCGCGGGCAAGACCAATATCCTCGAGGCGGTCTCGCTGCTCGCCCCCGGCCGGGGGCTGCGCCGGGCGGCGCTCGGCGAGATGGCGCGGCAGGGCGGTGCGGGCGGTTTCGGCGTCGCGGCGACGCTCTGCCCCTCCGCGCGAGGTGAGACGTCCGTAGCTGGGGACGAACGCGACCAGCATGCTGACGCCGGTAGCCACATCGGCGATGTCGATATCGCGACCGGCGCGCTGACATCGGCGCCCGAGCGCCGCATCGTCCGCGTCCAGGGTGCGACCACCACCGCCAATACGCTCGCCGAATGGCTGACGGTGCTGTGGCTCACCCCCGCGATGGACCGGCTGTTCGTCGCCCCCGCGGGCGAACGCCGCGGCTTTCTCGACCGGCTGACGCTCGCGCTTGCACCCGGGCACGCGCATCATGCCGCGCGCTACGAGGCGGCGATGCGCGCGCGCAACCGGCTGCTTGGCGACGAAGGCCGTCCCGATGGCGACTGGCTGTCCGCGCTCGAGGCGCAGATGGCCGACCATGGCGACGCGCTCGATGCCGCGCGCCGCGAAACGGTCGATCTGCTCGGCGCGCGGCTGGCGGGCGAGACGGACGGCGCATTTCCGCGGGCGGGCCTCGCGCTCGACGGCTGGGCCGGCGATGCCGCGCCGCTCGCGGTTGCGCTCGCCCAGGGTCGCGCGCGCGATGCCGCCGCCGGGCGGACCCTGGTCGGGCCGCACCGTGTCGACCTGATCGTCACGCACCACGACAAGGCGCGCGCCGCGTCGCTCGCTTCGACCGGCGAGCAGAAGGCGCTGCTGCTCGGCATCGTCCTTGCGCATGCCGAACTGGTCGCCGAGCGGACCGGCCAGCCGCCGGTCCTGCTGCTCGACGAGGTCGCGGCACATCTCGATCCGGCGCGGCGTGCGGCGCTGTTCGATCGGCTGGCGGGACGCGGGCAGGTGTGGATGACCGGCACCGAGGATGCGCTGTTCGATGCGATCGACGCGCAGGCGACGCGGATCGCGGTCGGGCCCGGCTGAACGCGCGCTGTCAATGCGCGTCACGGCGCGTTCAAGCGGGCGCGGGCAAATCCCGGTTCATCGCGCCCCGGTCCATAGCGGGGGCGACGGAGAGACATGATGAAGACGACTATCGCACGCGCCGCATTCGGACTGGTCATGATCGCGGCAACCACCGCACCGGCATTCGCGCAGGCGCGCTATGACATGAGCAACCCGCCCTGGTCGCGCCCCGGTTACAGGCTGGCGGGCGTGGGCGTGCCGATCCTGTTTCCCGAACTCCGCAATACCGCGCGGGGCCGTGCGTTCGTGATGCCCAATTTCGACGCGAACGGCGATGGCCGGATCAACCGGCAGGAGGCCGGTGACGCCAACCGCGAATTCGCCCGCATCGCCGGGCCGCGTCGCGACCGGTTCGACTGGGCCGCCTATGGCCGCGACCCGGGAGGCTATCGCGGCGACCGCGGCGGCGGCACCACTGTAGTCGAGACCACCACGACCTGGGACCGCGGCGCGATGCGCAACTACGGCTTCCGCCAGACGCCACGCGGCGCGACGCTGACCCTGCAGGAGGACGTGCTGTTCCGCACCGACAGCGCGGTGCTGCGCCCCGGCGCGATCGAGAAGCTGCGCCCGCTATCGCGCTATCTGCGCGGCAATCCGGGCGTCCGCGTCGCGATCGACGGATTCACCGATTCGCGCGGGTCCGATGCGCACAACCAGGACCTGTCCGAGCGCCGCGCGGCGAGCGTCCGCCAGGCGTTCGACGACATGGACGTCGTCCGCGCGCGCTTCAGCGTCGTCGGCCATGGCGAGCGCCAGCCGGTCGCGACCAACGCGACCGCCGCCGGCATGCGCCTCAACCGCCGCGTCGAAGTCACCCTGCTCGGCCAACGCGCCGACCGCTTCTGACGGTGAACTCCCTCTCCCCCCGGGGGAGAGGGAAGGGGCCCGCGGCCCTTGCCGTGGGAAGGGTGAGGGCAAGTGAGGCTCGGGAGCGCGCGCCAAAGCCCCTCACCCTTCCGTCGCCTGCGGCGCCTCCCTCCCTCTCCCCCGAGGGGAGAGGGGCAGGCCTGCCTCCACCACCCCGGCGAAGGCCGGGGCCCAGGTGGGGGACGTCATCTGACGGAAGGCGTCGCTGCGTTACGACGACCTTTCCAACTGGGCCCCGGCCTCCGCCGGGGAGGCGGCGTGTTTGGAGCAAGGCCAGAGCCGACCGCTGTCCTACGCCTCACGACCCGACCCCCGCGCCACAGGCCATTTCGCTTCCGTTTCGGGCGTGCGATGCCTATATGCTGGGCATGGCATCCAACCCTGAATCCAACAATCCCAACCTGCCCAACCAGGGCGACTATGGCGCAGACTCGATCAAGGTCCTCAAGGGCCTCGACGCGGTCCGCAAGCGCCCCGGCATGTATATCGGCGACACCGACGACGGGTCGGGCCTCCACCACATGGTGTTCGAGGTCAGCGACAACGCGATCGACGAGGCGCTGGCCGGGCATTGCGACCGGATCGACATCGTCCTGAACGCCGACGGTTCGGTCAGCGTCACCGACAATGGCCGCGGCATCCCCACCGGCATCCACACCGAGGAAGGCGTGTCCGCAGCCGAGGTCATCATGACCCAGCTCCACGCTGGCGGTAAGTTCGAGAACACCAGCGACGAGAACGCCTACAAGGTCTCGGGCGGCCTGCACGGCGTCGGCGTCTCGGTCGTCAACGCACTCAGCGAATGGCTCGACCTGACGATCTGGCGCGACGGCAAGGAGCATTACATGCGCTTCGCGTTCGGCGACGCGGTGCTCCCGCTCAAGATCGTCGGCGACGCGGCCGAGGGCCAGAAGGGGACGCGAGTCACATTCTTCCCGTCGCCCGCGACCTTCAAGATCACCGATTTCGACTTCGACAAGCTCGAGCACCGCTACCGCGAACTCGCCTTCCTCAATTCGGGCGTGCGCCTGTTCCTGACCGACGCGCGGCACGAGGAACTGAAGACCGTCGAGCTCTATTACGAAGGCGGGATTGCCGCGTTCGTGAAGTATCTCGATCGCGCCAAGCTGCCGTTGATGCCCGAGCCGGTCGCGATTTCGGGCACGCGCGACGACGTCACGATGGACGTCGCGCTTCAGTGGAACGACTCTTATTACGAGAACGTCCTCGCCTTCACGAACAACATCCCGCAGCGCGACGGCGGCACGCACATGGCCGCGTTCCGCGCCGCGCTGACCCGCACGCTTAACAATTATGCCGAGAAGTCGGGCCTGTTGAAGAAGGAAAAGGTCCAGCTCACTGGCGAGGACATGCGCGAGGGTCTGACCGCGATCGTCTCGGTCAAGCTGCCCGACCCGAAGTTCAGCAGCCAGACCAAGGACAAGCTCGTCTCGTCCGAAGTCCGCCAGCCCTTGGAAAGCCTGATGGCCGACAAGATGGCCGAATGGCTCGAGGAGAACCCCGCGCACGGCAAGGCGATCGTCGCCAAGATCATCGACGCCGCCGCCGCCCGCGAAGCTGCCAAGCGCGCGCGCGAACTGACTCGCCGCAAGGGCGTGATGGACATCGCCTCGCTGCCCGGCAAGCTCGCCGACTGCCAGGAGCGCGATCCCGCCAAGTCTGAGTTGTTCCTCGTCGAGGGTGACTCGGCCGGCGGTTCGGCAAAGCAGGGCCGCGATCGCCATTTCCAGGCGATCCTCCCCCTGCGCGGCAAGATCCTGAACACCGAGCGCGCGCGCGAGGACCGCATGTTGTCGAGCCGCGAGATCGGCACGCTCATCACCGCGATGGGCACCGGCATCCGCGACGATTTCAACGCGGACAAGCTGCGCTACCACAAGATCGTCATCATGACCGACGCAGACGTCGATGGCGCGCACATCCGCACGCTGCTGCTGACGCTGTTCTACCGTCACATGCCCAAGATCATCGAGGGCGGCTATCTCTACATCGCGCAGCCGCCGCTCTACAAGGCGACCAAGGGCCGCTCCGAGATGTACCTGAAGGACGATGCCGCGCTCGACGAATATCTGGTCGATGCAGGCGTCGGGTCGATGGTCCTCGAAGGGCCCGGTGGCGCCCGCTCGGGTCGCGACCTGAAGGATCTGGTCGATCATGCGCGCCGCATGCGCACGCTGATGCGCTACGTCCCCAAGCGCTATGACGCGGGCATGATCGAGGCGCTGGCGCTGGGCGGCGTGTTCGATCCCGAGGCGTCGGTCGCGGACCGCACGTCGCGGCTCGAGATCGTCACGCGTCGCCTCGAACTCGACGACGGCGATGCGCGCTGGACCGCCGAGCTGACGCAGGATGGCGGCATCCATTTCCAGCGCGCGTGGCGCGGGGTGACTGATCACCACATCATCGAGGCGAGCTTCCTCGTCTCGGCCGAGGCGCGCAAGCTGCACGCCCTGTCGGCCGAGCAGTCGGACAGCTATGCGCGCACCTCGAACCTCGTCCCCGCGAGCAAGGCGGCGCATGCCGACGAGCCCGAGGTGGAAGACGCCGCAGAGACCGGTGCCGGCGTGATCGGGTCCGCCACCGCGGTCGCGACGCGCGGCTCGACGCAGGTGTCGCGCCCGAGCCATCTGCTCGACGCGATCCTCGCCGCCGGCCGCAAGGGCCTTGCGATCCAGCGCTACAAGGGGCTGGGCGAGATGAACGCGGAACAGCTGTGGGAAACCACGCTCGATCCGTCGGTCCGCTCGATGCTGCGCGTGACCGCGGTCAATGCCGAGAGCGCGAACGAGATCTTCACGCAGCTGATGGGCGAAGTCGTCGAACCACGCCGCGAGTTCATCCAGGACAACGCGCTCAACGTCGCCAATCTCGACGTCTAGGACGCGCCGCCTGGCCGGACCGACGCGCAGGGATCGTCCGATCCGGGTGCGTCAGTCCGGTTTGGCAAGGCGTGGTGCGTCTTTCTTGCGGATGATCGCGCCGAAATGCGTCTGGCCGTCTTCGCGCCACATCGACAGCGACAGCGTGACGGCCAGTTTCGACCCGCCGCGGTGCGTCGCCTCGAGGGTGACGGTCGTCCCGACCAGATGCGCAGCGCCGCGGGCCGCGAGTTGCTGAAGGCTCAGGGCGTTACCCCGTTCTCGCGGATCGATGATCGCAATCGTCTGACCCAGCGCCTGGTCGGTGCTGAAACCGAACAGCGTCTCGCACGCCGCGTTCCAGACGATGATCCGGCCGTCATGATCCGCACATAGAATGCCATCGGGAGAGGTCGCGGCGAAATTGTCGAAGCGGGACCGACCCGGGTCGGGCAGCTGTGGCACGTGGTTCGCCAGTGGCGACCCCTCACGCAGGCTGCGCGCGAGTTCAGGCGTGTCCAGCCAGCGTTCGCGGGGCGCGAGCCCGCCATCGACCGCGACATAGACCATCTCCGCCACGCTGCTGACGTTCAGCTTGCGCAGCGCCTGCGCGCGATGCCCCTCGACCGTACGCGGGCTGATCGCCATCGCCTGCGCGATCGCCTTGTTCGTCTGGCCGACGATCATCGCGCGCACGACATTGCGCTCGCGCTCGGTCAGCAGGTCGAGACGCGCGCGCGCCGCGCCGCGCTGCAGCGTCCAGTTCACCAGCGTCGCGACCCGTTCGAACGCGCGGTCCAGCGCGGCCGCCAGCGTTTCGGGCTCGAGCGGCATGTCGAGCACCTCGGTCGCGCCCAGTTTCATCGCCTCGACGGTGACCGTCGCATCGGTCCGCGCCGTGATCGCGATCGCCGGCCAGCGGATGTCGCGTTGTACCAGCGCGGAGAGCAGCCCCAGGCCGTGCGCCGGCGGCGTCCGCAGCTCGATCAGGATCGGCGCAGGCTTGAGCGTCGGCAATTGCTCGAGGAACAGGTCGGCATGGGCAAAGGGCCAGACCGTGATGCCCGACGGCTTCAGACAGGCCTGCAGATGCCGCCGCGTGCCGCTGTCGTCGTCGATGACGTATAGGATCATGGCTGCTCCGGTCGGTGGCGGTGCCAGGGGCCCGAAAATGGTGCCGCGGCCGGGACGATGAAATTCGGCGTTACACGGTAAAGTTTAAGAGTTCGAGGGGGCTGTCGCGGGCGTTCAATAGGTTATGCTGACCCAGAGGATGTCGCTGTAGGATCCCGGCTTCAGCTGCGTCTGGCGGGCCGGTGCGCGGGCATAGACGGGAATCGCGGTGCTGGTCGCGACCGCGGTGCTGCTGACGGTGCTGCTGCCATTGGTGCCATCGCCCCAGACCCGGGAGTGCGCAGGATCGATATAGAGATTGTAGAGCAGCGCCTGGGCGCCGCCGGTCATGGTCCGCGTGCCATAATCGCCATTGCCCGGGCCGATCGCGATGACGACGCTGGTCTCGACGTCGCAGGTGATCGCGATGCCGGTGACCGCATCCTGGGGTGCGGTCGCGAACGGATCATAGGAGCCGAGCGTCAGCGCCTGCGGGCTTACGCTGCAACTGGCTGCCGCTGCCGGCGCCGCGGTCGCGGGTAGCGCGAAGACAAACGCGGCGGTGATCGCGCTGCGACCGATCATGAGGTGCATGTGAAGGTTCCGAGATCGGGTTGGGTCTGTCCGGCGGGGACGAAGTCGAAGGCGAAAGCACACCCGCCGCCGGCAAAGGTGGCGGACACGCGATTGCGCGTGGCCAGCCCGGTCAGATAGGCGTCGCCGCCGGGCGCCAGCAGAAAGGCTTCGCCCGCGCCGTTCAGGTGAAGCACGGTGCCGGCGGGAAGCGGGTTGCCGTCCGCACCGACCACCCGGAGCCGCGCATCGCTTGCCGCGCGTGCGCCGAACCGTACCGCGACGCCGCTGCGATCATAGGGCCGCACCGTACGCTTGGTCTCGTCGATGATCGCGTCGAGCGGCAGGTCCTCGGCCTCGATCCGGATATGATTGTCCTGAAACGGCAGCAGCCGCGGGATGACCAGCACGCCCGCCGCGTTCGTCCGGCCGACCAGCTGGTTGTCCGAATAGACGCGGACATTGGCGTAGGGGCCGACACGCACGGTCCCGAAGCTCTGCTCGATCCGGCGTGCGGCGAACACCGCGCCATCGACCGTCGCGACCGATCCGACCAGCTGCAGCCGCGCGCCCGACGCACCGTTCAGCCGGGTCACCTGCGCATCGATACGGCCGATGCCGCTCTGGGCATTGACCTCTGCATCAAGCCGCTCGATCGCCCCGGTTTCCGCCTGCAGCCGGTATCCGACGCCGTCTCCATAAGGGAGGTTGCGTTGCAGCGTCGTCGTCGCGCCGAGCTCGCCGTCGCGCAGCTGCACGCCGGCGGTGGCGCTCGTCCGCTGGCCGAACGGGACGGTGAGGCGGAACTGCACCGTCGTGTCGCGCGCGCCGGCAAAGCTCCGGCTCGCATTGAGGCTGAGCGCGCCGATCCGACGGAGCCGCATTGACGCATTGGCATTGCCCGACAGGATATCGCCGCGCTGGTCGCGGCTGCGTCGCCACAGGAGAGAAGCGGTGACCGATCCATAGGGCGTGGGCGTGCCGATAAAGCCGGTCACCGTGCTGCGCGCGCGCCGATAGGCAATCGAATCGCCGACCGTCGCATAGTCCGCGGTGGTGATCTCGCCATTGCCGCCCAGCGACAGGCCGCGCGTCTGGCGTTCGAACCCGATCCCGAACAGGCCGCCGCCGCCCCGGTCCGAATGGCTGCCCGCGGCCGAGAGCGAGAAGATCCCGACCGCGGGCCACAAGGCGCTGACCTGCATGCTGGTCGCCTGCATCTTGCGGGTGGTTTCACCATGCGCCTCGACCGTCAGCCGCTCGGTCACGCCGTAGCGATGCGTCGCCGACAGGATCGGCGTGCCATAGTCGAAGCTCGCCCGCGTGAAATTGCGCCGCAACACGCCGATCTCGTACGAGAAATCATGCAGCCCCCGGCGCAGGATCTGCGGCGCGGCATAATAGGATTGCGTCACCCGCGTCTCGCGACCCAGCGCGTCGCGCACCACCAGCTGGATATCGCCGCTGCCATTGACCACCGGGACGTCGGTCAGCGCGAACGGTCCGGACGCGACGCTCTGGCGGTTCTGGAGGATGTTGTTGACATAGAGGTCGACGACCGAGGGTACGGCGGCGCTGCCGTTCAGCGTCGGCAGCGCCATCGTCAGATAGCCCGGCTGCGTCGCGAAATTGGTTGCGAGCTGAAGGCCCGCGAACCGCAGCGCGCCGGTCCCGGTGCTGCCGCGCGTCACGCCGTCGCCGATCCGCAGCGATCGCAGCCGCGCCGGGTCGTCGATCGTCCAGTTGGTATCCAGCCTGACGAGGCTGCGTCGCCCGTCGCCACTGTTCCCCGTGCCGGCGATGAAGCCCGTCCCCATCGTCCCCGCGCCGCTGAACGCGCCCAGCTCGAACAGGCCGTCGAGCGAGGACGCGCCTGACGCGGTCTGTGCGGACAGGTCGTAATTGAGGAAGCCGCCGATCCCGCTGCGCGTCATCGGCCCGTCGGTCCGGCCCGACAGCAGCGCGCTCGACGGCATGAACAATGCCGCCGGCGCGGTGATCGATAATGTCTGCGTCGCATCGTCGAGGCCGGCGACGAGTCCTTCCGCCGTGTCGAGCCGAAGATAGGTCTCGCCCTCGAACAGCCGCGTGTCGTCCTCTTTCAGCACCAGCCGCCAGGCGAGCGCCGCGTCTCCGGTGACGTACAGCGCATCCGCATCGTACAGCACCCAGACCGGATCGGGCTGATCGATGCCGTTAATCCGTATCGCAAGCAACGCCAGACGCAGGTCCGCCGGCGCCGCAGCCTGCCCCGCAGCCGGGATGGGCGCGGGGTCGGCAGCGATGCCGGACGAACCCGCGGCCAGAAGCACGATTGCCAGACTAGCGCGCGGCCAGATTCGCCGTGACTTCGTGCTCGCCATCGGCGGTGCGGATCGCGAGCGTCAGCGGCGTCCCGGTCGTGAGTTCGGGGTGCTTGCCGATCTCCCATTGGCGCATGCTCTGCGGCAGGACGACGCCCATCGCGTTGCTCAACACGGTCGATGTGCCGCCCGTCCCCGTCCCCGTCCGATGTGCGATGCCGGTGACCTGCGCGATGGCGCCGCCGGTGTTGCGCGCCTCGAGCACGATGTCGCCGGCCGGACGCTGCCAGGCGGTCCAGGCGACGGCGGCCTTGGCGGCCGGATCGGCGACGATATAGAGCGGCAGGTTCAGTTTGACCGCGATGCGCACGCCGTTCGCCGTCGCCGGCCCGGGGATTTCCTGCAGCATCACGCGATAGGCGGCATTGGGCAGGCGGTGCCGCACGCCGATGCGGACGAGTTGCGGCGCCCGCGTCGCGGCGGTGAAGATGGGTGGCGACGCGATCAGGTCGTCGGTCGGCGTATAGACGTCCTTGCCGTCGACCTGGGTCCAGCGAAAGGCGGACACCCGGATCGATACCGGTACATCCTCGCCATTGGTGATGGTCAGCGATCCGATCGGGCGGTTGGCGGGCAGGGTGAGCGTGACCGGGCTGACGCGGAAGTTGCTCGCGACCGCATCGCCGGGCAGGGCGATGGCGGCGGCCATGCAAAGACCGGCCGCCGTGAGGCGACCGGTCTGCAAGAGGCTCATAAAGCGCATTGCTTGAAGAGCTTAGTAGTTGACCGTGACCTGGACGAGATCCGCATAGGTTCCTGCTGGTATGCCCGTCTGGCCAAGCGGGATGCTGCCGGCCAGCACGATCGGCACAACGACGCCGGTGCCGGTGCCGATGATCGGCGAGGTGCCGCCCGTGCCATCACCCCATGGGCTGGTCGCGGTGTTGTCGTTGTACAGGACGTAGTTCAGCGGCAGGCCGCCCCCGGCGGTCGAGGTCATCCCGCGCAAGGCCATCGTTGCATTTGCGCCCGTGCCGACATCGGCCGTCGCGGTCCAGGCCGTGCCACTGGTGCACATGACGTCCAGACCACCGGTGCCCGCATGCGCGGCGCCATCGGTCACATCGGCGCCGCCGAACTGCAGGGCGGTCGAGGTGACCACGCAGCTCTCGGTGACTTCAGCGTTGGCGGCGATCGTCGTGCCGGTGGTCTGCGCCGATGCCGGAAGGCCGACGAAAGCGGTCAGGCCGAGCGCGGACGCCAGCGCGAATTGGACGCGCATGTTGTTGATAGCCATTGGTAATTCCCAGGACTGGGCGCAGCAGGACGTACCTTGCGCCACTCATGTCGAGCCGTATCTGTCATCAAGAGGCTTCTTGAAAACATGCCGCCTCATCGATGCAGTTCTACGCCAATGGCATTGCGAAGACCTGAACAAATGTACAATATTTGCCACGTAGATTTACGTGGACATGCATGGTCTTGCCTTGGGATAATCGTCGATCATTGCCGTACATCATGACGCATCATGGTAAACGGAATGGGCTTCGATGGTTAATACTAGATGAAAGGCTGAATGCTGGCAAGCCGTGCAGTGCGCAGGGGCGCCACATGCCCCGGGATTGCGAAGATCGCGGCCCGGGCACCGGCTCATCGGCCTAACCATCACCGTCGCGCGGCCATTCCTATAGCGCCAACGCCTCCTATATCCCGTCGGCACCCTGCTGACCGGACGCAGCTTTCGCGCATCCCGGCCGGCCAACCGACGCGGATCGCCGCGTGAGAGGACAGCATGACAGAGTATAAGAAGACCGACGCCGCGCTCGCCAAGCTGACGCCCGAGCAATATTACGTCACGCAGGAAAGCGGCACCGAGCGGCCCGGGACGGGATCCTATCTCAACACCCGCGAACCCGGGCTCTATGTCGACATCGTGTCGGGCGAACCGCTGTTCGCGTCGGCCGACAAGTTCGACTCGCACTGCGGCTGGCCGAGCTTCACCAAGCCGATCACCCCCGCGCATGTCGCCGAGCTGCATGACCGCAGCCACGGCATGGTCCGCACCGAGGTCCGCTCGGCAGGCGCGGACAGCCATCTCGGGCATGTCTTCGAGGATGGGCCGCGCGACCGCGGCGGGCTGCGCTACTGCATCAACTCGGCCGCACTCCGCTTCGTCCCGCGTGACGCGATGAAAGCCGAGGGGTATGCGGATTATCTCGATCAGGTCGACGCCGCAGGCGCCTGAAGGAACGGCCGGCCGCTCGCGCGGCCGGCCACCCCGTGGGTCAGGCGAGCGTCAGCCCGACATCGACATTGCCGCGCGTGGCGTTCGAATAGGGGCAGATCTGGTGCGCGGTATCGACCAGCTTCTGCGCCTGCTCGCGGTCGAGACCCGGCAGCGCGACGGTCAGATCGGTGGTGATGCCGAACCCGCCCGCACTGCGCGGACCGATGCCGACCTTGGCGGTCACCGAGACATCGTCGGGCAGCTTCACCTTCAGCTCCTGTCCGGCGACCTTCAGCGCGCCGATGAAGCAGGCCGAATAGCCCGCTGCGAACAGCTGTTCCGGGTTGCTCCCGTCACCACCGGCGCCACCAAGCTCCTTGGGCGTCGACAGGGCCACCGCGAACCGGCCGTCCTCCGACCGTGCCTGACCGTCACGACCGCCGGTGGCGGTTGCCGTGGTGCTGTATTTCACATCGACCGACATGCTGAATCTCCTATTTGCTTATCGCGATAACTAAATAGGAGCATGGGTCGGCGCTGTCCAGAGCCGCGCGCTCGGACCAGCATCGACAATCCTGCTCGTGACTGACGGAGGTCAGCGCACCTCGGCGCGGAGCGTCGCGCGGACGCCGCGATGCGCGCGGTCATATTCGACGATCGAATGCAGGCTCTGCGCCATCGCGCGGATCAGCTTGGTGCCGAGCCCCGTACCGCGGGGCGTGGCATCGGCGGGCATGCCGCAGCCATCATCCTCGACCGCCAGCAGGAACTGGCCGTCATCGGTCTGCGACAGCGTCACGCGGACCTCGCCCGATCCCGTGGGATAGGCGTATTTGCAGGCATTGGTGACGAGTTCGGTGACGATCACGCCCAGCGACACCGCGCGGTCGGTCGCCAGCCGGATCGGTTCGGCGACCAACCGCAACGCGCGGGGCAGCGCCTCGCTCGACCAGGTCTCCGCCAGTTCGTCGACCAGCGCGCCGAGATATTCGCGCATGTCGACGCTCTCGACATCGTTGCTCGTATATAGGCGGCGATGGACCTGCGCGATCGCCTGGATCCGCCGCTGCGTATCCTCGAGCGCCCCGCGCGCGGCCGGGTCGGTCAGCGCCCCCGCCTGCAGGCTGACCATCGCCGAGACCAGCTGCAGCGAATTGGCGACGCGGTGGTTCACCTCGCCGAGCAGCGCCTCGAGCCGCGCATTGGTCGCGCGCAGATCGGCCTCGGCGACGGCCTTGGCCTGTTGCAGCACCGATCGTGCGCCGACCTGTTCGAACGCCGCATCGAGCAGCTCGAAAAACTCCTCGCCGACGGTCTTCACGACATAGTCGGCCGCGCCCGCCTTCAGTGCGGCGACCGCGATCCGTCCCTCGTCTGACCCGGTGACATAGACGACGGGCGGCGCATCGGGCAGCGCGCGCAGCACGTTCAGCGTCTCGAGCCCGTCCATCCCGGGCATGTAATGATCGACCGCGATCAGGTCATACGGTTCGGCGCGCGCCATCGCGATGCCGTCCGCGCCTGACTCGGCCAGCGTCATATGGTACCCGCGACGCTCCATCGCGCGCCCGACCAGCCGCCGGATACCCGCATCGTCATCGATATAGAGAACGCGTTTGCCGGTCATTCAACTCTCGGCCGAGGGGACCTGGATCACCGACAGGAACAGGCCGAGCTGGCGGATCGCCTGGGCGAAGCTCTCATAATTGACCGGCTTGGTGATATAGACGTTGCAGCCCAGATCATAGCAGCGCTGGATCTCGACCTTGTCGTCGGTGGTCGTCAGCACGACGACGGGCGCGCGTCGGAGCGGGCTGCCCTCCGCCTTGATCCGCGCGAGGATGTCGGTGCCGCTCATGTCGGGCAGGTTGAGGTCGAGCAGGATCAGCGCGGGGCCGCTCTTCGCCGGACCGTCGGCCGCATCGAACAGGAAGTCGAGCGCGGTCGTGCCATCGGTGAAATGGCGGATATCGTTGAGGATGCCCGCACGACGGATGTTCTTTTCGATGAGGCGTGCATGGCCCTCGTCATCCTCGATCATCACGATGCCGACGGATTTGTGATCGTTCATGCCACGGGATCCTGTAACCTGAGGTCGAAGGGAAGGTTGAGCCGGAAGGTCGCGCCTTCGCCGAGCGTCGAGACCACGTCGATCGTCCCGCCCAGCCGATAGGCCAGCGCGCGGACATGCGCGAGGCCGATGCCCTCGCCGGGCTGGTCCTGCGGCCCGGCACGCCGGAACAGGTCGAAGACGCGCTGATGATCGCCCGGCGCGATCCCGCGGCCATTGTCGATGACCGACAGGATCACGCGGTTGCGCTCGCGCGTGCCGGCAAGCCGGATCACGCCCGGCCGCCCGGGCTGAAGATATTTGGTCGCATTCTCGATCAGGTTCGACAGGATCTGTTCGAGCGCGAGCCGGTCGGTGACGAGTGCGGGCAGCGGGCGGTCGATCGTGACGGTCGCGCCGCGATCGTCGATAAGGTGCTGGATCGACGCGACGATCGCGTCCCCGACGGCGGCCGGGTCGACCGGTTCGGGGGTGATCGACCGCCGCCCCTCGCGCGACAGCTTCAGGATCGCGTTGATCAGCCGGTCCATCTTCTGCGTCGAGGCGCGGATGAAGCCGATCGCCTCGGGCAGGTCCTCGCGCGCGGCGATCCGCGCCTCGGGCGTGACGATCTCCGGGGCGATCGCCTCCGCCCGGTCGATCAGCGCCGCCAGCGGTGCGGCGGCCTCGGCCAGCTCCGCGGTGAAGCCCATCACGTTGACGAGCGGCGAGCGCAGGTCGTGGCTGACGATATAGGCGAAACGCTGGATCTCGTCATTCGCGCGGCTGAGATCCGCGGTCCGTTCGACCACCTGATCCTCGAGCGTCTCGTTGAGCAGGTGCAGCCGGTCGCGCGACGCACCGAGATCGGCGGTGTAGCGCCGGATCACCAGGATCGCGAGGATCGCCACGACGAGCAGCAGCATCGCCGCGACGCCCGCCACCGACAGGAACAGCATGTTCGACCGCTGCTGGCGGTCACTGCGGATTTCGAGCAGGCGAACTTCCTCGGCCGCCATCGCCCGCAGCCGGTAGCGGATGCTGCGCATCAGCGGGACGCTCGCATCGACCGTGAACCGGCGTTGCGCCTCGCCGATCCGGCCCGCGTCGACCAGCGCGATCGACTGGGTCCGCAGGCTGCGCAACTGGCCCACCCGCGGTTCGATCAGGTCGAGCCGCGCGGTCTGGCGTGGATTGTCGTGGGTCGAGGAGCGCAGCGCCGTCAGCGCCGGCGCGAGCCGTTGGGCCGTCGTCTCGTAGGCCGTCGAGAACAGGGGCAGGCCGGTCAGAAGATAGCCGCGCCGCGCGGTCTCCGACTGCTCCATCTCGACCTGCAACGTGGCGATCGCCTGGCGGACGTCCTGCGTATGAAGAATATCGGCGGTGTAGCGCGCGTTACGCACCGTGATCCAGCCGATCGCGACCGCGGCAGCGGCCAGCGCGACGAAGCCGAGCGTCATGAACGCGACCAGCCAGCGGGCGATGCGCCCTTCCGACTGGGGAAGTTTCAAGCTGATACGCGCCATATGCGACCCGTCTAGGATACCGCCTATCGTTACGCCAGCGATACTGACGGACGGCGGCCGGAGAGGGTGGATACCGGCGGCTTGCGCGACGGCGATTGCGAGGATCGGGGCGTCTGGCCACGCCGGATGGGCATCGACACCGGCCCGCCAGGGTGGGGCCGGCGCCAGCGCCGACCCCGTTATGTCTTAGTTGCTGTCGGAGTTGTTGTCGTCGTCGATCGCGAGATACAGCGCGCCGCCCACGGCGACGGCAGCGACGGCGACGATGACCAGACCGGCACCGGCAACCTTGTTCTTCTTGGCAGTCGGCGATGCAGTGCGCACCGACTTGGCGACCGACAGCGACGCTGCGGAATTTGCAGCGGCATTCGCCGCGACGGGCATGGCCGAGACGGCAACGGCAGCAGCCGTGAGAAGGATCTTACGCATGAGAACAACTCCGTAACTTTATGAGAAGAGCACACAGTATAGGCGTTTGTATTAAAAATGAAGCAACGTCTAAACCGATCGGGGGCAATTATCGGTCACCGACCGTGCCCCTGGGGCAACAGTTTTCGGGCGCTGGCCTTGCCAACGCGGCGGTCGCCACTGTGTCGCATCGATCGCGGGATTGGCCGAGACCCGGAGATCGCAATCGCGATCGGTCGGGACGGCCATCAAGGTCACGGATCATCATGACCCGGTGATATCGTCGTCCTGGTTCGACTTTGGCAGGCCCTCTAACCCGCCCGACAAGGCGGGACCGCTGCCGTTCGAGCGGATGACATCGCTACGCCGTTCGTTTGCTCAGTTGCTGTCCGAATCATCGTCGTCGCTCGAGGCGAGCAGAATGGCGCCGCCCACGATGACAACCGTTGCCAGCAGGGGGACGATCAGGCTCGGACCGGCAAGCTTGGTCTTCCTGACGGTCTGCGTCGATACACGCACCGACTTGGCGACAGTCAATGGCGCCGCTGCGTTGGTGGCTGCATTCGCGGTGGCCGGCATCGTAGAGATTGCAAATGCTGCAGCAGTGATGATGAACTTGCGCATGAAGGGTCTCCACTTCACCGAAGGAGACACGATCATAGTTCAATTCACGAATAATATAAACGCGCGCAATGTTTTGGTACGTATTGTAGGTATCCGCCGCGAAGTCGCGCTAAAGCAACAGTTCCTGCGCGCTCGCCTTGCCGACACGGCCGCCACCGCTGCGCCGATCCATCTCGTGATTGGCGGTGAAGCGGATATCGGGATCGCGATCGGTCAGGAATGCCATCAGGGTCTCGTGATCCAGTTCGGACCATTCCTTGCCGCGGTCGGGGCCATAGCGCACGCGCGGGATCAGGCCGGGATCGCGCGACCATTCGATCAGCTGCGCCAGGCTCGCCTCGTTGAGCATGTCGCGCAGATGGAAGGCGGTGACATAGGCGTCGGGGAAGGCGCGATGCGCGGGCAGGCCGCGCTCATGCTCCATCCCCGCTGGCTTGCGCCAATAGCGCAGCACCTGGTTCGAGAAGCTCGGCGAATCGGGCCACAGCCGCAGCGCGCATTTCCACGTGCAGATCCATTCGGCATCACGGGTCAGCGCGGGAGTACAGAATTTCTGTTCGAAATCGGCGCGGTGCGCGGCCAGCGCGAGCCGTCGCGGCCAGGGATCGAGCACCTGGCGCGCGCAATCATGCCACCAGGGCGCATCGGCGACATGCTCGTCGAGAATATGGTGGATCGCCTGCGTTACCGGCGGAATCAGCCGGCCGGGATTGACCAGCAGGCTGCCGCCCTCGCCGTAGATTTCCCAGCGCCCGTCCTCACCCAGCGCGACGTCCTGCCAGCCGATCTCGCACACGCCGTGCGCGGGGGGAGCCGATCCGGTGGTCTCGAGGTCGATGACCCGGATCATCTGCGGCTGGGGTTTGGGCTTTGCATAAGATGGCGCCATGACTGCCATGTGGGGACAAAAGCGCGGCTAATCCAGCGCGTATGCACCGTCGCGGTCGATATCGACCTCGCGCACGCCGCGCCGCTGGCGCGCACGGTCGACGAGCGTGCGCAGCCCTTCGCGCCGCTCGCGCGCCATCGGCACGTCGCGCAGGACGAATTCGCCGCCGCCGGTCGTGCGATCGGTCGACGTCAGCACGATCGTGCCGATGTCGGTCATCTGGTTGAGCAGCGAATAGCCGAGCCGGACGTCCTTGATCCGGTAGAGCTCGATCTCGTCGATCGTCTTGAACAGGATGCCGCGCTTCACGATCAGCCGCTGGTCGGTGATCTCGAAGGTCGTGCTCCGGTTCCGGAGCCAGCGCAGCCCGATCAGTACGAAGCCCACGCCGACCAGGCAGGTCAGCAGCGTTCCCCAGCCGGCAAAGCTGCCGAGCAGCCAGCGGCGCGTGCTGGACCGGAATTCGTCGATGGGTCGCTCCACGCGGCACTCCTTGGGATGATGGCGGAGGGTAGGGTCGCGCGGCCCCGAGTCAATCGCCGCACTCGGGGCGGCACGCGGATCAGGCTCGCGCCACCCCGCAGGCCGCGAGATGCGCGTCGACCGCCGCGAGCAGGCTGGCAAGCGCGTCGTCGGTGCGTGCCTCGGCGCGCACCGTCAGCATCGCCTGCGTGTTCGACGCGCGCAGCAGCCACCAGCCCTCGGGCGTGGTGACGCGCGCGCCGTCGGTCAGGTCGACCACCGCGCCGTCGCGCGCCAGCCGTGCGACGACCGCGTCCACCACCGCGAACTTCTCCGCGTCGTCGACCGGGAAGCGCAGATCGGGCGTCGCGACCAGCGCCGGCATCGCATCGTGCAGCGCGGTCAGTGACTGTCCCGACAGATGCACCGCGCGAATGAGGCGGATCGCGGCATAGGCGGCGTCGTCGAACCCGTAATAGTCGCCCGCGAAGAACAGGTGCCCGCTTAGCTCGCCGCCGAGCGGGGCGCCGGTGCGCGTCATCGCGGTCTTCATCAGGCTGTGCCCGGTCGGCGCCATCACCGCCTTGCCGCCAAGCGCGGTGATCCGGTCGAACAGCGCCTGGGACGACTTCACGTCCGCAACGATCGACGCGCCGGGATGCTCGCGCAGCGCGGGCTCGACCAATATGGACAGGATCTGATCCCCCCAGATCACCCGCCCCAGCGCGTCGACCGCACCGATCCGGTCGCCATCGCCGTCAAAGGCCAGTCCGAAGTCGAGGTTGTTTTTGGTGACGAGCCGTTTCAGATCGGCAAGGTTCGATTCTTCGGTAGGATCTGGATGATGATTGGGAAAATTGCCGTCGACTTCGGCGAAGATCACATGATGCTCACCCGGGAGGAGCTTGACCAGCGCCTCGATCACCGGGCCCGCGGCGCCATTGCCCGTATCCCAGCCGATCCGGTACGCGCCGCCGGCATAGCCCGCCATCAGCCGGCCGACATAGGCGTCGCGCAGGTCGACGGTGGTGACCACGCCGGCGCCTTCGCTCCACGCGCCCGACGCGGCAAGCGCGGCAAGATCCTGGATGTCGTCACCGAAAAATGGGGCGTGACGCAATACCATCTTGAAGCCGTTATACTCGGCGGGATTATGGCTGCCGGTTACGTGGATGCCGCTATCCACTTCTAGCGTCGCCTCGGCATAATAGAGCATCGGCGACGGGCCGAGACCGATCCGGACGACGTCGACGCCGCCCGCGATCAGCCCGGCGACCAGCGCCGCCTCGAGCGCGGGGGAGGACAGGCGGCCGTCATAGCCGACCGCCACGCGGGTGCCGCCGATGCCGCGGACGCGCGTCGCGAACCCCCGGCCGATCGCGGTGGCATCTGCGGGGCCGAGGCTTTTGCCGACGATCCCGCGAACGTCATATTCGCGCAGCGCGCTGGGGTCGAACCGGTGCGTCATTCTCTTCCGTGTCGGCTTATCGCGTGCGTTTGAGCAGCAGGTCGCGCGCGGCGTTCACCCGCCGCGTCAGGTCGGTCGAGCCGCCGCGGTCGGGATGGACCGAGGCGATCAGCCGCCGGTGCGCGCCACGGATCGCATCGACGTCCGCGTGCGCGTCGATCCCCAGGATCGCGCGCGCTTCCGCCTCGTCGGTCACCACGCGCTGTTTCGGCTTGGGGCGCAGATACCGCCAGGCCAGCCAGATCAGCAGCGCGGTGGCGATCCACGTCACGCCGCGGTCCTGCGGCGGACCGTGGTGCGGTCCGTCATGCAGCGACATCCGACACGGGGCCGGGCGACGACGGCGCGGCGGCGCGCGGCGCGGTTTCGGCGACCAGCTCGGGCAGCTGCAGCGCCGCCATCATCTCGCGCAGTTCCTGGCGCGCGGCGACGTGCGCCAGCCCCATGCCGCCGAATTCCTTCGCATCGATCATTGTCAGCCCGGCGGGGAACATCTCGCGGTAGATGACGCGCTCGCCGAGCCCCGGGATGATCCGGAACCCGACCCGCTTCGACAGCTGGACCAGAGCATCCGAGACGCGACGCATGTTGCGCGCTTCGATATGCTGGAGGCGGTTGCGCAGCACGACCCAGTCGATCGTCGTCCCGTCCGCGCGCGCACGCTGCTTGCGCGCGTCCCAGATCAGCTCGGAATAGAAGCTCGGCCGCGTCACCTGGAAGGTTTCGGGATCGACCTGCCCGATCAGATCGAAATCGACGAAGCTGTCGTTCATCGGCGTGACCAGCGTGTTCGAGAGCGCGGCGGCGGTGCGCGCAAACGGATCGTCGCGGCCGGGCGTGTCGACGACGAGGAAATCCGAGTCCGCGCACAGCGAATGCCACAGATCCTCGAACTGGTCCTCGGTCTGCGCCGACAGCGTCGCGTGACGCGGCATCGGCAGCGCGGAGCCGGTGCGCTTGATCGTCTCGGCGCGGTTGTCGAGATAGCGGCCGACGGTGCGCTGGCGGTGGTCCAGGTCGAGACAGGCGACCCGCGCGCCCCTGGCGGCCAGCGCGATCGCGACATGGACCGCGGTCGTCGATTTGCCCGTGCCGCCCTTCTCGTTGGCGAACACGATGACGTGCGTCGAAGCGTGAGGGGAATCCGGGCCCGTGGCCAACGCGCGTTTCCTTATTGATCGTGAGTGACGCCCTTCATAGAAGCCGCGACCGTACTTATCGAGTGGGAGTTTCACGTGGACACCGTCAGGGACCTGAATATGCTGCGCGAAAGCGTCGCCGCGTTCCGCGCGGCCGGCCAGCGCGTCGCGCTCGTCCCGACGATGGGGGCGCTCCATGCGGGCCATGTCGCGCTGATCGAGGCGGCGAAACGCCCGGGAACGAAGGTCGTCGCGTCGATCTTCGTGAACCCCAAACAGTTCGGCCCGAACGAGGATCTCGCGCGCTATCCGCGGCGCGAGATGGCGGACATCAGGCTGCTGAACGACGTCGGTTGCGACCTGCTCTGGGCGCCGGGCGTCGAGGACATGTATCCCGACGGCTTTGCCACCAATGTCAGCGTCGCCGGGGTGAGCGAGGGCTTTGACGGGGCCGCGCGTCCCGGCCATTTCGATGGTGTCGCGACCGTCGTCGCCAAGCTGTTCAACCAGGTCGGCGCGGATGCCGCCTATTTCGGCGAAAAGGACTTCCAGCAGCTCGCCGTGATCCGCCGGATGGTCACCGATCTCGACTTTGCGATCGAGATCGTCGGCGTGCCGACGCAGCGCGACGATGACGGCCTCGCCATGTCGTCGCGCAACATCTATCTCGATGACGACCAGCGCCGACAGGCGGTCGCGCTGCCGCGGGCGCTCGGCGTCGCCGCGCGTGCGATCGCCCGCGGCGAGGATGTCGCCGCCGTGCTTGACGACGCCCGGACCGCGCTGGTCGGCGCGGGCTTCGCGATCGACTATGTCGCGCTCGCGGATGCCGAGACTCTCGTCGAGCAGACGGGGGCGGAACAGCTCGGTGCGGGGCGCCCGCGGCGGCTGCTGGCGGCCGCGCGGATGGGCACGACCCGGCTGATCGACAACATCGCGGTCGACTAGGCAATCCTACGGAATGCCCCGTTAACCATTGTGCAGGCCGAGTCGGTCCAGTCTGTCGGCAGGAACAGCGGGGACCGACAATGGCTGGCAGGCTCAAGACCAAGAATTTCCTGATCGAACGGCGCCTCGCCGATGCCGCGCGCGGCGACGAGCGGGCGTGTTACGAACTCGGGATGGTGTATTCGACCGGCACCGCGGGCGTCGTGCTCGACCTGATCGAGGCGCATAAATGGTTCAACCTGGCGGCGGTGTCGGGCAATCACGCGGCGCAGGAATGCCGCGCGCAGATCGCCGAGGACATGAGCCCACGCGATATTGCGGTGGCGCAGCGCGCCGCGCGCGACTGGATGCAGTTGACGCAGCGCCGCGCGGCGTAAGCCTTCTGTCTGTATCCTCCCCCTGACGGGGGAGGATCAGGGCGTCATTCCGCTGCGGCCTTCTTCTTGGGCGCGGCCTTTTTCGCCGGCGCCTTCTTGGCCGGCGCCTTCTTCACCGGCGCCGCCTTCACCTCCCCGTCCTTGGCCGCAGCAGCCTTGGCCGGCGCCTTCTTTGCCGCGGGCTTCTTGGCGGGCGCCTTCTTCTTCTTCGTCGCAGGCGCCGCCGCGGCTCGCGCGTCGATCAGCGAGGCGGCTTCCTCCAGCGTCAGCTGGTCCTTCTCGATCGACTTGGGCAGGGTCGCATTGGTCGTGCCGTCGGTGACATAGGGGCCGTAACGCCCCTCCATCAGCTTGATCTCCGCCTCGGTGCGCGGATGGTTGCCCAGTATCTTGAGCGGCGCCTGCGCCCCGCGCGCGGTACGACCGCCGCCTGCCGCCGCTTCGGCCAGCTTCACGACCGCCGCGTTCATGCCCGTCTCGAACACGTCCGCGGTCGTGGTGAGGCGCGCATATTTGCCCTGATGCTTCAGATACGGCCCGAACTTGCCGATCGTCGCGATGATCGGCTCGCCGGTCTCGGGGTGATTGCCGACCGTCCGCGGGAGCGAGAGCAGCTTGACCGCCCATTCGAGGTTGAGCTCGCCGATATCCTTCGGGATCGACGCCATCTTGCGGTCCTCACCCTCGCCGATCTGCAGATACGGGCCGAAGCGTCCCGACTTGCGCTCGATCGGCTGGCCGGTATCGGGATGCGTGCCGAGCGTCGACGGACCCGCATCCGCCTCGGCGTCACCGCCGGGCTGCGCGAAGCGGCGGGTATATTTGCACTCGGGATAGTTCGAACACGCGATGAACGCGCCGAACTTGCCGCCGCGCAGCGCGAGTTGCCCTTCGCCGCAATTCGGGCAGAGCCGCGGATCGCCACCATCCGCCTTGGCGGGGAACAGGTACGGCGCGAGGAAGGTGTCGAGCTCGGCGGTGATCGCGCTGGGCTGCTGCTCCATCACCTCGGACGTGCGCGGCTTGAAATCGCGCCAGAACGCGTCGAGCACCGACTGCCACTGCGCGCGGCCGCCCGACACGTCGTCGAGCTCCTCCTCGAGTTCGGCGGTGTAATCATAGCCGACGTACTTCTCGAAGAAGCGTTCGAGGAACGCCGTCACCAGCCGGCCGGATTCCTCGGCGAAGAAGCGGTTCTTCTCGATCCGCACATAGGCGCGGTCCTTCAGCGTCTTGATGATCGAGGCGTAGGTCGACGGGCGACCGATGCCGAGCTCCTCCATGCGCTTGACGAGGCTGGCCTCCGAGAAGCGCGGCGGCGGCTGCGTGAAGTGCTGCTCAGCATCGACCTTCTTCTTGGCGGGGGCATCGCCCTCCTTCATCCGCGGCAGGCGACGTGCGTCCTCGTCCTGCGTGTCGTCGGCGCCTTCCTCGTACAAGGCGAGATAGCCGGGGAAGAGCACGACCTGCCCTGTGGCGCGCAGGATGTTGCGCCCCGTGCCGTCGGCCATCTCGACCGTCGTGCGTTCCATCCGCGCCGACGCCATCTGGCTGGCGAGCGCGCGCTTGAAGATCAGGTCGTAGAGCCGCGCATGATCGCCGCCGCCGGCCTTGTCCTTGGAAAAGTCCGTGGGACGGATCGCCTCATGCGCTTCCTGCGCGTTCTTCGCCTTCGACTGGTACTGGCGCGGCTTGTCGGGGACGTAGCTCGCATCGAAGCGGTTCGCGACCGCGAGGCGTGCGGCGGAAATCGCGCTGCCGTCCATCTGCACGCCGTCGGTACGCATATAGGTGATCGCGCCGTCCTCGTAGAGCCCTTGCGCGATCCGCATCGTGTGATCGGCGGAGAAGCCGAGCTTGCGCGACGCCTCCTGCTGCAGCGTCGAGGTCGTGAACGGCGGCGGCGGGTTGCGCGTGGCGGGCTTGGTCTCGACCGTCTGGACCGAGAAATTGCCGTCGAGCACCGCCTGCTTGGCACGCAGCGCGTCGCCTTCGTTGCCGATCGACAGGCGGTCGAGCTTGTTGCCCTCGAACTGCGTCAGGCGCGCCTGGAACGCGGTGCCGTCATGCTCCATCTCGGCCGTCACCGACCAATATTCCTGCGGCTTGAAGACGTCGATCTCACGCTCGCGCTGGACGATCAGGCGCAGCGAGACCGACTGGACGCGGCCGGCGGACTTGGCGCCGGGCAGCTTGCGCCACAGCACCGGCGAAAGCGTGAAGCCGACCAGATAATCGAGCGCACGGCGGGCGCGGTACGCATCGATCAGATCGTCGTCGAGCTCGCGCGGGTTCTTCATCGCCTCGGTGACGGTCGCCTTGGTGATCGCGTTGAAGGTGACGCGCTCGACCTCCTTCGGCAGTGCTTTCCGCGCACGCAGCACTTCGCGAACATGCCACGAAATCGCCTCGCCCTCGCGATCCGGATCGGTCGCGAGGATCAGGCGGTCGGCAGTCTTGGCGAGGTCGGTGATCGCTTTGAGCTGCTTCGACTTGTCGGCGTAATTCTCCCACGTCATCGCGAACTGGTCGTCGGGATCCACCGAGCCGTCCTTGGGCGGCAGGTCGCGGACATGGCCGTAGCTGGCCAGCACGCGATAGTCGCTGCCGAGATACTTCTCGATGGTTTTGGCCTTGGCAGGCGATTCGACGATGACAAGCTGCATGGGGAAACCGGGATCCTTACGTGTACGCGTACGAGGGTGACGGCGTTCGGGTGGTGCCGTCAAGCAGGCGCTTGGTCGGCATGAATGCGCCAGATAGGGCGCGCGCGCCCGTTTGTCAGAGGCAGGGCGGGCGCGGTGGCGGCATCGCGGTGCGCGATCGCGGGCGCGCATCGTGCAGACCGGATGGCGTCCCCGCCCGGGACTGGTCGAAGTGATGTCGATAGAGCATATGCTGGATAGTTGATCCAAATCAGGTTAATTGTTGGTGTAAGATCGCATCGATCGGCGCTCATTTCGGCGGATTGCATGACATATCAGGGCCCTCTGCCGCGCTGTACTGCCCCCGACCGGGAAAGCGCGTCTTGCCGCGCAGCGGCGTCGATCACTGTCCGGGTGGATCCGGCGGGCGTCGCATGACCCCCGCGGCACTCGTCCTCGCGCAACGCAAATGCGCGGTGTTGGCGCGACGGATCGCGACGCTGCGCCGGGCCGCGCTGCGCACGACCACGCCGCTCCTGATCGAGGACGACCAGCGCGAGCTCGACGGATTGATCGCGACGATCGAGCGGGCCTGCGACGATGCGGACGCGCTCGCCCGGAAACAGCGTGCGGCGATCGCGCTGGCACTCGCGACCACCGGCGGCGCGCCTAGCCGGCGGACCCGGCCCAGATCAGGCTGACGCGCCCGCCCGCATGCCGTTCCAGCCGGCCGGCCAGTTCGAGCTCGAGCAGGATCAGCTGGACGATCGCGGGCGCCCGGTGCGACTGGCGGACGAGTTCGTCGATCCCGACGGGGACGGGGCCGAGCAGGTCGGCGACCGCGCGCCGGTCGGCCTCGCTCGCATCGTCCGGATACCCACCGCCGGTGTCCTGCCCGGTATAGGCGTCGACGGGCGAGCGGACCGAGCGGCTGTCGAACGGGCGGATCTGTTCCAGAATGTCCGCCGCCGACTGGACCAGCGTCGCCCCCTCGCGGATCAGCAGGTTGCACCCCTGCGCGCGCGGATCGAGCGGGCTGCCGGGCACCGCCATCACTTCGCGTCCCTGCTCGGCGGCGAGCCGCGCGGTGATCAGCGAGCCCGATTTGGGCACCGCCTCGACCACCACCGTCCCGATCGAGAGCCCTGCGATGATGCGGTTGCGCGACGGGAAGTTGCGCGCCTTGGGTTCGGTCCCGGGCGGCTGTTCGGCGAGCAACAGCCCGTGCGTGGCGATCGCGTCCTGCAGTGCGGCGTTGTCGGGCGGATAGGCGATGTCGATACCGCTCGCGATCACGCCGATCGTGCCGCCGGATCCGGTCCCCGTCCCGTTCTTCCCGAGCGCACCGACATGCGCGGCAGTGTCGATGCCGCGGGCGACGCCCGACACCACGGTGGTGCCCGCCTCGGCGAGCGCATGCGCGAGTTCGCGCGCGAAGCGGCAGGCGGCGGCAGAGGCGTTGCGCGCGCCGACCATCGCGATGCATGGCCGGGTCGCATGCGCGATGTCGCCGCGCAGGATCAGCACCGGCGGCGCGGTCTCGGTCTCGGCCAGCAGGCGGGGGTAATCGGGGTCGTCGACAAAGAGGTAGCGGGCGCCGAGCCGCGCCGTCGCCGCCATCTCGCGGTCGACCAGCGTCCGGTCCGCGACCCGCGGGACGCGCCCGCCGCCGCGTGCGGCCAGCGTCGGCAGCGCGTCGATCGCGGCCTGCGCGCTGCCGAAGCGCGCGATCAGCTGGCGATAGGTGACCGGTCCGATCCCGGTCGTACGGATGAGCCGAAGTCTGGCGACCGCGGTGTCAGCCACCGCGCGGCCGGCTGGTGCCACCGATCCGCGGCTCGGTCCCGGCGAGCAGCCGCTGGACATTCTCGCGGTGTTTCCACCCGACGATCAGCGCGAGCGCGAGGAGCAGCAGGACCAGATCCATGCGTCCGAACAGTGCGGCGGCGAGCGGTGCGCTGAACGCCGCGGCGATGCCCGCGACCGACGAGATCCGCAGCTTGCCAAGCAGGCCGAGCCACACCACGGCATAGACCAGCCCGAGCGGCCAGTGGAGCGCGACGACGATTCCCATCAGCGTCGCGACGCCCTTGCCGCCGCGGAACCGCAGCCAGACCGGGTAGCAATGGCCGATAAAGGCGCCGGCCGCGGCGAGCAGCGCGTTGCCCGGGAACAGATGCGCGACCAGCAGCACCGCGACCAGACCCTTGGCCATGTCGAGCAGCAGCGTCGCCGCGGCGAGGCCCTTGCGCCCGGTCCGCAGCACGTTGGTCGCGCCGATATTGCCCGATCCGATCGTCCGCAGATCGCCCGCGCCGCCCAGCCGCGTCAGGATGACGCCAAACGGGATCGACCCCAGCAGGTAGCTGAGCGCCAGCGACAGCGTCGGCGCGACCCAGAATATGTCCGTCTGCAAGAAAGTTCCCCCGTTCCGCCCTGCTATAAACGACCCGCGGCGGACGGCAAATGCCCCCGACACCCATCCCGTCATCCTGACGAAAGTCAGGATCCAGAGCCACGCAGGACGACGCTCGCAACTCTGGATCCTGACTTTCGTCAGGATGACGGAAGAAGGGGGGCGGATACCGTAAGGCGCGGGCGGCGGAAGCGCCGTGCGGGCGACGGGCGACACCCCTGCCAACCTTCGGCCCTCCCGCCAGGCTGTCACCCGCCATCGATACCGCCTAAGGCGCGGTGATGGACGTTCGCCCCATCCTGTTCTTCGATTCCGGCGTCGGCGGCTTGTCGATCGTCGGCCCCGCGCGCGCTGCCCTGCCGGACGCGCCGTTCGTCTATGCCGCCGACTCGGCCGGCTTTCCCTATGGCACCAAGAGCGAGGCGGAGATCGCCGCGCGCGTGCCGGCGCTGCTCGGGCGGCTGGCGGAGCGGTATCGGCCGCGGCTGATCGTGATCGCGTGCAACACCGCGTCGACGATCGCGCTGCCGGTGGTGCGCGCCGCGCTCGACCTGCCGGTGGTCGGCACGGTCCCCGCGATCAAGCCCGCCGCCGCGCTGTCGGTGACGCGGACGATCGGCGTGCTCGGCACCGAGGCGACGGTCCGCCAGGCCTATGTCGACGATCTCGCGGCGCGGTTCGCGGCCGACTGCACCGTCCTGCGCCACGGCTCGGCGGCGCTGGTCGAGATGGCGGAGGCCAAGCTCCACGGCCGCGCGGTCGCGCCCGATCGCTATGCCGCCGTCCTCGACGGCCTGTTCGCGCAAGCGGGTGGCGAGGCGATCGACGTGATCGTCAACGCCTGCACGCATTTTCCGCTGGTCGCCCCCGAGCTGGCCGCTGCCGCCGGGACGCGGGACATCCGCTTCGTCGATGGCGGCCCCGGCATCGCCCGCCGGATCGTCCACCTGATGCAGGGTCAGTCCTGGGCCGGCGCCGGCGCAGGGGTCGCGGTCTTCACGCGATTCGGCCCCGACGAACAGGCGCTCGCCCCCGCACTCGCCCGGCACGGGTTCACCCGGATGGAGCAGCTCTGACGCAAGGCTTGGGACAATATGCCCGCTTGCGTCATGCGCGCAGCATGGCAATGTTCTACAAGGACGAGGAAAGCGATCACCGTAACAACGGTATTGCGCTGGATTAGACGGAAAGCGAGGCGTAGTGCCCCAGGTCATGATTACGGATGTCTCCACGACGGCCGACGGCATTGCGGGCCCACGAGTCGATTATTCGCGCGTCTTCACGCAGGCGATCGACCGCCTCCATGCCGAGGGCCGCTACCGCGTCTTCATCGATATCCTGCGCAACAAGGGCGCGTTTCCGAACGCGCGCTGCTTTGCCGGACACAACGGCCCCAAGCCGATCACCGTCTGGTGCTCGAACGACTATCTCGCCATGGGCCAGCACCCCAAGGTGATCGCGGCGATGGAAGAGGCGCTGCACGATGTCGGCGCCGGCTCCGGCGGCACGCGCAACATCGGCGGCAACACGCATTACCATGTCGACCTGGAAGGCGAACTCGCCGACCTGCACGGCAAGGAAGCGGCGCTTCTGTTCACCAGCGGCTATGTCTCGAACGAGGCGACGCTGGCGACGCTCGCCAAGGTCCTGCCGGGCTGCATCATCTTTTCGGACGAACTGAACCACGCGTCGATGATCGCGGGGATCCGCAATTCGGGCTGCGAGAAGCGCGTGTTCCGGCACAACGACCTCGCGCATCTCGAGGAGCTGCTCGCCGCCGAGGATCCGAGCGCACCGAAGCTGATCGCGTTCGAGAGCGTCTATTCAATGGAAGGCGACATCGCGCCGATCTCGGCGATCTGCGATCTCGCCGATCGCTACAACGCGCTGACCTATTGCGACGAAGTCCATGCGGTCGGGATGTACGGCGCGCGCGGCGGCGGCATTTCGGAGCGTGATCAGGTCGCGCACCGGATCACGATCCTCGAGGGCACGCTCGGCAAGGCGTTCGGCGTGATGGGGGGCTATATCGCGGCCGATCGCACGATCGTCGACGTGATCCGCAGCTATGCGCCGGGGTTCATCTTCACGACCTCGCTGTCACCCGTGCTCGTCGCGGGCGTGCTCGCCAGCGTGCGGCACCTCAAGGCGTCGAGCGTCGAGCGTGACGGGCAGCAGGCGTCGGCCGCGATGCTGAAGGCAATGCTGAAGGATGCCGGGCTGCCGGTGATGATCGGCGACACGCATATCGTGCCCTTGATGGTCGGCGATCCGGTCAAGGCGAAGAAGATCAGCGACGTGCTGCTCGCCGAATACGGCGTGTACGTCCAGCCGATCAACTATCCGACCGTGCCGCGCGGTACCGAGCGGCTGCGCTTCACGCCCGGCCCCGCGCATACCGAGGCGATGATGCGCGAACTGACCGACGCGCTGGTCGAGATCTGGAGTCGTCTGGACCTGCGCAAGGCCGCCTGAGCCGGACCAGCCTATAGTGCCGCCGCCCCGAGGGTCAGGACACCGAGCCCCAGCGACAGCGGCACGCGCAGCGCCATCCACCCCGGTGGCGCTATCCCCGCGCGGACCAGCGCGCGGTCGACAAGCAGCGCGCCGATCAGGCTGATCCCGAGCACCACCAGCGACGGCCCCGGCCAGCGCAGCCCGACCATCCATGGCCAGGCGGTCACCAGCGCGATCAGCGACGGCGCGACGCTCGCGAACCACAGCCAGCGCGGCGCGCCCTCGGTGCGCGCGGCCAGCCCCCACCACAGCCCCCCGAGAAAGCTGAGGATCAGCGCGGCATAGGCATAGGCGACCGCCAGCGCGGAAAACCGGCTTGCAGGATCGTTGCCGAGCAGCAGCGCGACCGCGCCGATCTGTGGCAACAGCCCCGACAGCCCGAGCAGCCGCGCGATCGGCGGAATGCCACCGGAGGGCGCGGGCGCGGGCGTCATCAGACCCGCGCGACCACGCCGGTCGCGACGACCGGACCGGTCGGCAGCCCGGTCGGCGAGCCGCCCAGCGGTTCGATCGAGATCGCCAGCGTCGCGCCCGGCGCGATCCGGCCGCGATCCGCGCCCTGCGGCGCCAGCACGGTCGGCCGCGCGGCAAGCAACCCGAGCGAATGCGGCACGCCATCGCCGCCGATCACCCAGAGCTGCGCGACGCGCGCATCGGGCACGCCCGGCCCGGCCGCGACGCGCAGCGCCCCGGTCGCCGGGTCGTAGACCGCGGCGACGGGCGACTTGGCATCGCCCAGCATCGCGACGAGCACGCTGCTCGGCCGCGCCGCCGGAATCGGCTGCGACACCGGCGGCGCCGACCGCGGCTCGACCGCGATGAACAGCAGCAGACAGGCGGCGATCGCGCTGCTCGCCGCCGCCAGCCACGGCCAGGGCGACCGCGCCCCGCTGCGGAGCGTGGTCACGCCGTCGGTCGCACGACCCGATTGGCGGGTGAGGGCGTCGAGACTCGTCTCGACCCGCGCCGCGAGCTGCGGTGGTGCGTCATGCTCGGGCCACAGGTCGAACAGCGCCGCGAACTGCGTGCGCCACCATTCGACATCGGCGGCGAAACCGGGTTCGGCGAGCAGGCGACGCACCGCCGCGGCCCGCTCGTCGCCCTCGAGCAGGCCCAGGGCGAATTCGCCCGCAAGCGGATCACGATCAGCCACCGAGGCAATCCTTCAATCGGGCCAGCCCGCGCCGCACCCAGCTCTTCATCGTCCCGAGCGGCACCGCGCGACGCAGCGCGAGCTCGGCATAGGTCACGCCATCGAAGAACGCGGTCCGGATCACGTCGCGCTGCTGCTGCTCCAGACCCTCGAGACAGGCGTGCAACCGCCGCGTCGCCTCTTCGTCGAGCAGCAGCGCCTCGGCGCTCGGCTGCGGGTCGGCAATGTCCGGCGCATCGTCGATCGGCGAGGCGCGGCGGACGCCCTGCGCGCGCTGCCAGTCAATCGCGCGGTTGCGTGCGATCGTCGCCAGCCAGGTGATCGGGCTCGCACGACCGGGTTCCCAGCCGCCGGCGCGCTTCCAGATCGTGAGATAGACGTCGTGCAGCACATCCTCCGCGGCTTGAGCATTGCCACAGATACGCAGGGTGATCCCGAAAAGCTTCGCCTGGGTCAGCGCATAGAGCTCGCGAAAGGCGTCACGGTCTTCCTCGCCGGTCCGGATCAGGACGCTCGAGAGATGGGCGCGGGCGGCATCCGCCTGGGGCTTGGACAGGGTCACGCGGCCGACACTAGCGCGTTGATCCGCGGCGACAATAGCCTTCGCCCGTCTTGACCGTCAGGCAGTCGGTCTTGCCGGCCAGATATTTCAGACCCGTCGCGTCGCCGTTCGTCGGCCGCAGGATCTCGCGCACGCCGTCGCGCGTGAAGACGATCGTGTCGCCCACCGCGCGCGCGTCGAACACCGCCTTGTGGTCGAGGTCCCACTGCATCGCGAGCCGGAACTGCCCCGGTTCGCCCGCCGGCGTCACGTCGAGGACCATGCCGTCGACGCCGATCCACCGCCCCGACAGGTCGCGCGTCGGCTCTGCGACGACCTTTTCGAGGCGCGTCGTCTCGGTCGCGCCCGCCGACGTCATGCCCGCGTCACCGCGCGTCTCGGGTGCCGGTCCGGAACAGGCGGCGAGGACGAGGGCGGCGGTTAGGGCGAGAGCTTTCATGGGAATCTCTTTGCAGGCGGCAGGGCGGTCATTGCAATCCTCCCCCTGGCGGCGGAGGGTCGTCACGCTCCATACGCCGCCTTCGCGAACAGGTGTGGCAAATCCCGGCTCGGCTCGGTAAAGGGCTGGGCACCCGATCCCGATCACAGGAACACGCCAGGTGCGCATCGCCATCGCGTCCGACCACGCCGCCGTTTCGTTGAAAGCGGTGCTGACCGCGTGGCTGCGCGAGGCCGGGCACGACGTGCTCGATCTTGGCCCCGAAGGCACCGCCAGCGTCGATTATCCCGATTACGGGTTCAAGCTCGCGTCGGCGATCGCCGATGGTCGCGCCGAGCGCGGCATCGCGCTGTGCGGCTCGGGCATCGGTATCTCGATCGCTGCCAACCGCAACTCCGCCTGCCGCTGCGCGCTCGTCTCCGAGCCGCTGTCGGCGAGCCTCGCGCGGATCCACAACGACGCCAATGCCATCGCGATGGGCGCCCGCCTGATCGGCGAGGAAATGGCAAAGGCGTGCGTCGAAGCCTTCCTGTCCGCCGATTTCGCCGGCGGCCGTCATCAACACCGTGTCGACAAGCTCTCCGCCGTCGACCGGACTTCCGCAAAGGTCCCCGCATGAGCACCCAGCCCAACACGCTCCATGACGTCCAGCCGGACGGCTTCTTCACCCGCGGCCTCGCCGATGCCGATGCCGCCGTCTTCGCCGGCGTCGAGGCGGAGCTCGAGCGCGAGCAGACCCAGATCGAGCTGATCGCGAGCGAGAACATCGTCTCCAAGGCGGTGCTCGAGGCGCAGGGCTCGGTCTTCACCAACAAGTACGCCGAAGGCTATCCGGGCAAGCGCTATTACCAGGGCTGCGCGCCGTCGGACACGGTCGAGACGCTCGCGATCGAGCGCGCCAAGCAGATCTTCGGCTGCGGCTTCGTCAACGTCCAGCCGCATTCGGGCGCGCAGGCGAACGGCGCGGTGATGCTCGCTTTGGTCAAGCCCGGCGACACGATCCTCGGCATGAGCCTCGACGCCGGCGGCCACCTGACCCACGGCGCCAAGCCCGCCCAGTCGGGCAAGTGGTTCAACGCGATTCAGTACGGCGTCGACGCCACCACGCACCTAATCGACTATGACCAGGTCGAGGCGCTGGCGGTCGAGCATCAGCCGAAGCTGATCATCGCGGGCGGCTCGGCCTATCCGCGCGTCATCGACTTCACCCGTTTCCGCGCCATCGCGGACAAGGTCGGCGCCTATTTCATGGTCGACATGGCGCATTTCGCCGGGATCGTCGCGGCGGGGCTTCACCCGACGCCGTTCGGTCACGCGCATGTCGTGACCACCACCACGCACAAGACGCTGCGCGGACCCCGCGGCGGCATGATCATGACGAATGACGAGGGCGTAGCGAAGAAGATCAACTCGGCGGTGTTCCCGGGGCTCCAGGGCGGGCCGCTGATGCACGTGATCGCAGCCAAGGCGGTCGCGTTCGGCGAGGCGCTCCAGCCCGACTTCAAGAGCTATATCGCCGCGGTCGTCGAGAATGCGAAGGTGCTGGCGGCGACGCTCAAGGAGCGCGGCTCGGATGTCGTCTCGGGCGGCACCGACACGCATCTCGCGCTGATCGACCTCACCCCGCTCGGCATCACCGGTCGCGATGCGGACGAGGCGCTCGAGCGTGCAGGCATCACCTGCAACAAGAACGGCATCCCCAACGACCCGTTGCCGCCGATGAAGACCAGCGGCATCCGCGTCGGCACCCCTGCCGGCACGACGCGCGGCTTCGGCCCCGCCGAATTCCGCGAGATCGGCAACATGGTCGCCGACGTGCTGGACGGGCTCGCGAAAAAGGGCGAGCATGGGGACCCGCAGGTCGAGGCGGACGTTCGGGCACGTGTTCGCACGCTGTGCGCACGCTTCCCCATCTATCAAGGATAACGAGCATGTCGAAGATCGATGACATCCAGAACGACATCAAGGCGACCCCGGGTCTCGGCAAGAGCATGGCCAAGTGGAGCGCACTCGGCGCGGTCGTCGCGATTCCAGTGCCGGTGATCGGCCCGATCTTCGGCGCGCTCGCGGGCGCGGGCTACGCCTATTACAAGGGCAAGAAGAAGGTCTGAATGCGCTGCCCCTTTTGCGGACATGAAGACAGCCAGGTCAAGGACAGCCGCCCCACCGAAGACGGGGCGGCGATCCGGCGCCGGCGCCAGTGCGAAGGCTGCGCCGCGCGTTTCACGACGTTCGAGCGCATCCAGCTGCGCGAACTGTTCGTACTGAAAAGCGAGGGGCGCAGGGAGCCATTCGACCGCGAGAAGCTGCTCCGCTCGCTCTCGATCGCCACGCGGAAACGCGCGATCGAGCCGGGACGGATCGAGAAGCTCGTCAGCGGCATCCAGCGCCGGCTCGAGACGCTCGGCGAGAACGACGTCACGTCGAAGCGGATCGGCGAGATGGTGATGGACGGGCTCAAGGGGCTCGATTCGGTCGCGTATATCCGGTTTGCCAGCGTGTACCGCGACTTCAGCGAGGCGAAGGACTTCGAGGCGTTTGCCGGGAGTGTCGAGGAGGTCGGGCGGGCGGAGTGATCCGGGCCTGTCCCTCGTCACGCGCTTTCGACAAGCTCGATCACTACTCGGGACGAACGGCTGCATTGCGGCACGACTCCCCGCAATCTCCCCCACCCCCGTTCGTCCCGAGTAGACGTCGAGCTTGTCGAGACGGCGTATCGAGGGATAAGCCCCGCGGATGACATTTTGGGCCTATGTGGTGCGCTGCGCCGACGACAGTTATTACACCGGACACACCGACGACCTCGAGCGAAGGATCGGTCAACACAACCTTGGCGAGATCGAGGGCTACACACAGACGCGCCGCCCCGTGACGCTGATGTGGAGCCAGGAGTTCCCCTCGCGACAGGAGGCACTCGCGGCCGAGTTCCAGGTCAAGGGCTGGTCGCGCAAGAAGAAGGAGGCGCTGTTCCGCGACGACTGGGCAGCGGTGTCGGCCGCGGCGCGCAAGCCGGAGCGCTCCGAATCTGTCCCTCGATACGAGGTCTCGACAGGCTCGACCTCTACTCGGGACGAACGGGATGGGGGAGCCGCAACCCCACCCCCGGTCATAATCCTCGTCCGCCCCCAGCTCGGCGAAAACATCGGCAAGGCCGCGCGTGCGATGCTCAACTTCGGCCTCGTCGAGATGCGCCTCGTCTCCCCGCGCGACGGCTGGCCCAACCCATCGGCCGGCCCCGCCGCCAGCGGCGCCGACATCGTCCTGCAAAACGCCAAGGTCTATGACAGCGTCGCCGCCGCTACCGCCGACTGCGCACAGGTCTTCGCGACAACGGTCCGCAAACGCGGCGTCACCAAGCCTGTCGTGACCCCCGAACAGGCCGCGACCGAGATCCACGCCGCCCCCGGCCGCTCCGCCATCCTGTTCGGACCCGAGCGCTCAGGGCTAGAAACCGACGACGTCGCGGTCGCGCGGACGATCATCACGGTGCCGATCAACCCCGAATTCGGCTCGCTCAACCTTGCCCAGGCGGTGATCCTGGTCGCCTATGAATGGTCGAAGGGGCTGACCGCGGAGCGCGAGCTCAGCCAGCCCTCGATCAATCCGATCATGCCGCCCGCACCGCAGGAAGAGCTCGACGGGATGATCGGCCAGCTCGACACGATGCTGATGGGCGCAGGCTTTTTCTATCCGCCCGACAAGATCCAGACGACGCGCCGCACGCTGCGCACGCTGCTGACTAAGCCGGGCTGGTCGAGCCAGGAAATCCGCACGATGCGCGGCGTGCTCTCGTCGCTGGCGGGGAAGAAGCCGCGGGGGTGAGGGGAGCGGACGCGCCTACCCGAATTCCGTCATCCCCGCGAAGGCGGGGATCCATACCGGCGAACGCTGGCGCTCAAGGGGCCAAACTTTGCCACTATGGGTTCCCGCCTCCGCGGGAATGACGGACTTGGTTAAAGGCAGGCCTGTTCTTCTAGCGCCGGTCGAACGCCGCCAGCTCATACGCGATCGACGCCTCGACCAGCCCCTCCCATAGATCCGCGATCGCCGCGTCCGGCAACCCCAGCCGCGCGGCCTCGGCCCGCGCATTCTCGATCACCTGAGTCTTGCGCGCCTCGTCGCGCACATGCCCCCGCTCGGGCTTGATGCGCGCGGCGGCGTCCATATAGGCAAAGCGTCTGGCCAGCAGCGCGACGAGCTCGCGGTCGAGCGCGTCGACGCCCGCGCGGACCTCGGTCATGGTGGTGCAATCGGGGCCGGATAGGATGGTCATGCCGCCTCTTGCCGAGCGGCCCGCACGCTGTCCAGCTTGACTCTGGCAGGCGCGGCGTCTAGGCGCCCGCCTTCGCAATGGCCCTGCACCCCGGTGAAGCGGTGGCCCTGCCTTGTCCGGACCCCTGGGTCCTATGACGACCAGCAGAGCGATACCGGGACCAACGTTGTTTGCATTTGCAAAGGTTTTATCATGTCGAAGCGTCAAAGCGCAAAGTACAAACTCGATCGCCGTATGGGCGAGAACATCTGGGGTCGCCCCAAGTCGCCGGTCAACAAGCGCGAATACGGCCCCGGCCAGCACGGCCAGCGCCGCAAGGGCAAGGTCAGCGACTTCGGCATCCAGCTGCGCGCCAAGCAGAAGCTCAAGGGCTATTATGGCGACGTGACCGAGAAGCAGTTCCGCGCCTGCTATTTCGAAGCCGCACGCATGAAGGGCGATACCAGCCAGAACCTGATCGGCCTGCTCGAGCAGCGTCTCGACATGATCGTCTACCGCGCCAAGTTCGCACCGACGATCTTCGCGGCTCGCCAGATCGTTTCGCACGGCCACATCCGCGTCAACGGCGTGAAGTGCAACGTCGCATCGCGTCGCTGCTTCGTCGGTGACGAGATCACGCTGGGCACCAAGGCGCAGGAGATGGCGCTGGTCATGGAAGCACAGACCCTCGCCGAGCGCGAGATCCCCGACTATGTCGCCACCGACGGCGCCGCCAAGGTCACCTTCACGCGCGTGCCCACGCTCGACGAAGTGCCCTATCCGGTGAAGATGGAACCGAACCTGGTCGTCGAGTTCTATTCGCGCTGATTTGATTTCCTCCCGTTCGTCCTGAGTAGCCGTCGAGTAGCGGCGCAGCCGCGTATCGAGGCGGCGTATCGAAGGACAGGTTGGCGCGTACCACTTGTGCTTCGATACGAGCCCTCGATACGGTGCCTTCGGCACCTACTCGGTCTCTACTCAGCACGAACGGTAAGGGTGTGAAGGGCGGTCCTGCGGGGCCGCCCTTTTTCGTTGCGCCTTTTCGTTTCGTGGACATGCACGCCCGGCTTTGCCAGAACCCGCGCAACTGATTGGGGAAATGACCATGCGCGCTGCCATCCTGTCTCTGTTGCTGCTCGGCACCGCCGCCTCGGCGCAGACCGCGCCCGCGATCTCGGTCGAAACGCTCAAGACCGTCACCCAGACGCTGTCATCGGACGCCTATGAAGGCCGCGCGCCGACCACGCCGGGCGAAGCGAAGACCGTCGCCTATCTCGTCGCGCAGATGAAGGCCGCGGGGCTGAAACCCGGCAACAAGGGCAGCTGGACGCAGGACGTGCCGATGGTCGAGATCACCGCCAAGGACGTCCGGCCGTTCGTCTTCACCGGCGGCACCGCCCCCGTCAGCCTCGCCTATCGCACCGACATGGTCGCCGGCACCTACCGCGTCGCGCCGACGTCGACCGTGACGAACAGCGACGTCGTGTTCGTCGGCTACGGGATCACCGCGCCCGAAAAGGGCTGGGACGATTATGCCGGCGTCGACGTGAAGGGGAAGACCGTCGTCATCCTCATCAACGACGCCGACTGGCAGACAATGGGCCGCGAAGGGCCGTTCGAGGGCCGCGCGATGACCTGGTATGGCCGCTGGCCGTACAAGTTCGAGAATGCGGCGAAGCACGGCGCGGCGGCGGCAATCATCGTCCATGACACCGAACCCGCGGCCTATCCCTGGGCGGTGGTGCAGTCGTCCTGGACCGGGCCGCAGCTCGAACTCGACGAGACGGGCGATCATCTCGACCAGTCGCAGGTGATCGGCTGGATGCAGAAGCCTGCCGCCGAGCGCGTCTTCGCGAGTGCGGGCAAGGACTATGCCGCGCTCGCCGCGGCGGCCAAGGTGAAGGGCTTCAAGGCGGTACCGCTCGGCCTCAAGCTGTCGACGGGCTTTGCCAACACGATCCGTCGCCAGGCATCGAAGAACGTCATCGGCGTGCTGCCGGGCACGACCGCACCGGACGATTACGTGCTGTATTCGGGGCATTGGGATCATCTCGGCCGCTGCGATGCGGTGGGTGGCGACGACATCTGCAACGGCGCAGCGGACAATGCGACGGGCACCGCAGGGCTGATCGCGCTCGCACAGGCGCATGTGAAGGCCGGCCCGGCGAAGCGCTCGATCGCGTTCCTCGCGGTAACCGCGGAGGAATCGGGGCTGCTCGGCTCGCGCTATTATGCCGAACATCCCGTCTATCCGCTCGCGCGGACGGTCGGCGGCGTGAACATGGACGTGCTGAACGTCGACGGCCGCGTGAAGGACTTCGTGCTGACGGGGGCGGGCAAGTCGGAGATCGAGGATCTGGTCAAGCCGTTCGTCGCCGCGCAGGGCCGCGTGATCGGCGTCGAGGCGAACCCCGAACGCGGCGGCTATTACCGCTCGGATCATTTCAGCTTCGCCAAGCTCGGCGTGCCGATGCTCGACGGCGGCAGCGGCGAGGACCTCGTCGTCGGCGGCACTGCGGCGGGTCATGCCGCGCGCGAGGACTATGTCGCCAACCGCTATCACAAGCCCGCGGACGAATATGACGCTACATGGGACTGGTCGGGTGCGGTCGAGGATCTGACGATCTATTACGGGCTCGGCCGCAAGCTCGCCGACGACACCGGGCTGTGGCCCAACTGGTACAAGACCGCCGAATTCCGCAACATCCGCGACAAAGATCGCGCAGGAGCCAAGTAAGTGACGACACTCCCCCCGCCCGCCGAATGGGCCCATCACAAGGCCGTGTGGATCGGCTTTCCGAGCCATGCCGATCTGTGGCTCGACGATCTCGAACCCGCGCGTGACGAGGTCGTCGCGTTTGCGTCCGCAGTCCATGCCGACGGCCGCGGCGAGACGGTGATCCTGGTCGCCGCGGACGAAGGGTCGGCGGGCACCGCACGCCGGCTCGCGCCGTTCGCCGAGGTCGTGGTCGAGCCGTTCGGCGACATCTGGCTGCGCGACACCGCGCCGATCATCGTCGGCGACGGCACCGCGCACCAGTTCGTGTTCAACGGCTGGGGCGGCAAATACGACCTGCCCGGCGACGACACGATCGGCCGCCGTCTGGCCGAGGGCCGTGGCAAGACGCTCGCGGCGTTCGACTGGGTGCTCGAAGGCGGCGCGGTCGATGGCGACGGCACCGGCGTGGTCGTCACGACCGAACAGTGCCTGCTCAACCGCAACCGCAACCCCGACCTCGACACGGCGGGGATCGAGGCGCGCCTGAAGTCCGACCTCGGCTTCAGCCAGGTCGTGTGGCTCGGCGACGGCCTCGTCAACGATCATACCGACGGCCATGTCGACAACCTCGCACGCTTCGTCGGCGAGGGCCGCGTCGCGATCCCCGAGGCAGCCGAGAACGACCCCAACTGGCAGGTCTATCAGCTGGCGAAGCGCGATGCGGAACGCGCCGGCCTGACGGTGGTCAGCATCCCGTCGCCCGGCCGCGTGCTGCGCGACGAGGAAATCGTCCCGGCCAGCTACATGAACTTCTACATCGGCAATGCCGCCGTCGTCGTGCCGCTCTACGGCGCGGAGAATGACGATGCCGCGGTCGCGGCGATCCAGGCGATCTTTCCCGATCGTCAGGTCGTCGGGCAGCGTGCGGACCATATCCTGACCGGCGGCGGCAGCTTCCACTGCATCAGCCAGCAAATCCCCGGCTGATGCTCGCCTTCGCGGTCCGCGCGGTCCTGTCCGGGATCATCGTCGCGCTGATCGCGCTGGTTGCCCGGCGGAGTCCGGCGGCAGGGGCGCTGGTCGCGTCGCTGCCGCTGCTGTCGGTGCTCGGCATGATCTGGCTGTGGCACGACACCGGCGACCGCGTCCGGCTGGCCGCACATGCCGAGGCGACCTTCTGGTACGTGCTGCCCTCGCTGCCGATGTTCCTGCTGATTCCGGCGCTGTTGCGGCACGGCGTCGGCTTCTGGGTTTCGCTCGCTGCCGGTTGCGTCCTGACGATCCTTCTCTATCTCGCGGTCGTCGCAATCGCGGCGCGCTTCGGCGTGACGCTATAGGAATTCGCATGACCGAGATCACTGTCGCCGCGCTCCAGCTCGGTTTCACTGCCGATATCGACAAGAACATCGCCAATGTCTCGCGGCTGGTCCGCGAAGCTGCGGCGCGTGGCGCGCAGGTGATCCTGCCGCCCGAATTGTTCGAGGGCGAATATTTCTGCCGCGTCGAGGACGAGGGCCTGTTCGCCAACGCCGCCCCCGTCGGCGAGCACAAGGCGGTGCTCGCGATGCAGGCGCTCGCCGAGGCGCTCAAGGTCACCATCCCGACCAGCTTCTTCGAGGCCGATGGCCCGCATCACTATAACAGCCTCGCGATGATCGGTCCCGACGGCGAGGTGCAGGGCGTCTATCGCAAGAGCCACATCCCCGACGGCCCGGGCTATGAGGAAAAATTTTATTTCCGCCCCGGCAATACCGGCTTCAAGGTCTGGCCGCATGCCGCAGCGCAGGGCCGCTCGACGCTCGGCGTCGGCGTCTGCTGGGACCAATGGTATCCCGAGACCGCGCGCGCGATGATGCTGATGGGCGCCGAAGTCCTGTTCTACCCGACCGCGATCGGCAGCGAGCCGCACGACACCAGCCTCGACACCGCGCGGCTGTGGCGGCGTGCGATGGTCGGGCATGCGGTCAGCAACGTCGTCCCGATCGTCGCCGCCAACCGCGTCGGTGTCGAGCATGGCCAGACCTTCTACGGCACCAGCTTCATCGCCGACGAGCGCGGCGACATTCTGGCGGAACTCGGCCGTGACGACGAAGGCGTGATCACCGCGACGATCGACCTCGACATCGTCAAGCGCCACCGCGCCGCCTTCGGCTTCTTCCGCGACCGCCGGCCGGATCTTTACGGGCGGCTCGTCGCGGACGTCTGACGCAGCTTATGCTGCGGCGATGCTGCGCCGCAGTTCCAGCGCCCGTGCGAAGACTGCCTCGAACATCTCGGGCGTCAGGACGCGGGTGTTCTGGTTGTAGCGCGAGCAGTGATAGCTATCGATCAGGATGCGGCCGTCGGGCATGACATGCTCGGCGAGATGGCCGAACTTCGCCTTGGGCAGGCGTCCGCCGAGCAGCTTGACGCTGGTCTGGTGCGCGATCTGGCCGAGTGCGATGAAGATCCGCGCCTTGGGCAATTCGGCGAGCTGCGATTCGACGAACGGGCGGCAGGTGCGGATTTCCTCCGGGGTCGGCTTGTTTTGCGGCGGCAGGCACTTGACCGCGTTGATGATGATCGCGCCGTTGAGCTTCAGCCCGTCATCGGGTTTCGCCGCGAAGACGCCGTCTGCCAGCCCGAACTTGCCAAGCGTGTCATAGAGCAGCTGCCCCGCGAAATCGCCGGTGAACGGGCGGCCGGTGCGGTTGGCGCCGTGCTTGCCGGGGGCGAGGCCGATGATGCCGAGCCATGCGTCGGGATCGCCGAAGGCGGGGACGGGCGCGTTCCACCAGGTCGGGAATTCGGCGCGCAGTTCGTTGCGGAAGGCGACGAGGCGCGGGCAATTGGGACAGTCGTGCGGCGGCTCGGTTTCGGGCAGCGGGGAGGGTGCGAAGTTCATCGCGGTGCGTTAGGCGGGTCGGATGGAGCGGACAACCTATGCGATCGCGCTCGGCTCGAATCGGCGCGGGATCCACGGCGCGCCCGCCGCGACGATCCGCGCCGCGCTGGCCGCGGTCGGCGGTGTCGTCGCCGTGTCGCCGATCATCGCAAGCGCACCGCTCGGGCCGTCGATCCGCCGCTATGCCAATGCGGTCGCGCTGATCGAGACGCGCGACTCGCCGCCCGTGCTGCTCGCGCGGCTGAAGCGAATCGAGACCGCGTTCGGGCGGCGGCGCGGGCGCCGCTGGGGATCGCGGGTGATCGATCTCGACATCATCCTGTGGTCGGGGGGTGCTTGGAGGGGGCCGGGGCTGACCGTGCCGCACGCCGCCTACCGGGACCGCGGCTTCGTGCTGGCGCCGCTCGCGCGCATCGCGCCGCGCTGGCGCGACCCGCTGACCGGGCAAAGCGTCCGCCATCTCGCGCACAAGGTTGACCGACCGCGGCTGCGCCCCTAGTGGCTCGCAGCCGATGTACGGGTCCGTAGCTCAGTTGGTAGAGCAAGCGACTTTTAATCGAGAGGTCCCGGGTTCGAGCCCCGGCGGACCCACCATCGGCACCTCCTCCTCTCGCAAGCCCCTGATTCGCCCCCCCCCCCGATTTGCACCGCTTGATCGGCCGCGCCGGCGCGCGCATCGTTGCGCGATGGACGAATTCACCACCTCGATCGTCGGCATCGACTTCCCCAATGCGGACAAGACCAGGAGCAACCGGCGGATGGAAATCCTGCTCTGTGCGCCGGGCGACCGCGTGACCTTGCGCCGCGAACCGAAGAATCCGCATGATTCGAATGCGGTCGGCGTGTGGAGCGAACGCGACATCCAGCTCGGCTATATCAGCGCCGAACGCGCGCCGATGATCGGCCGGCGGCTGCAGGCCGAGGAGACGAGCGCGCTGTTCCAGGCGATGCATCAGGGCAGCGCCTATATCCGCATCCGCTTCGGCGGGGGCGACCCTTCGCTGCCGCCGCCGATCGCCGATCCCGGCCCGCCGCCACCCCCGCCCGAACCCGACCGCGACGACGGCTTCTACCGCGACGAGGACGGGCCCGAATGGGGCGCCTGATCGCTGGGCGTGGTGAAACACCGCAGCGTGGACCTTTCCCGGATCGAAGGCCGGGCTCACGGGTTATCGCTGCCTGACCAACCCTGTATCGGCGAAGCGCAAAACGCGTTTTACCGGCTTGCCCTGCACGAGGGGCGAGGGCAGGGACGATCGCGTAACCCCGGGAGTTCAAGACATGGCCAGCAGCCTCGTAATCGACCAGAACAGCCTTACCGACAACGACCGCGAGCGGCAGGTCGAGTTCACCGCCGAGATTGACGGCGACGACCGTGATTTCGCGGTGAAATATGCCGTGCTGAAGGAACTCAGCGGCGACGAGCCCGAGGACGACGCGCTCGAGCTGTTCGAGCGTTTCAGCGACGAGATCGTCGACGTCTGCGCCGAAGCCGCGATGAAGAAGCCGTCCGCATCGCTCATCGTCATCGACGAGGGCGATCTGGAATAATTCCGCATGACGGCGTCGGCCGGCCGTGGCGACGGTGATCGCAGCGTGACGCCCGGCGTCGCCACCCCGGGCGAGGCGCATCGCCGTCGCCTGCCGGTGGTGCTTGCGGGCGCATCGGTCGGCGCGGTCGCGATCGCGCTCGTCCTGCTGATCGGTCTCGCGCTCGGCCACTGGCCGTTCGATTTCGACCGCGCGATCATCCTCAACCTGCGCGCCTGGGGCGGGCCGTCCTGGCTACCCAAGGTCGCCGCCGACGTCACCGCGCTCGGCGGCGGCGTCGTGCTGACGATCATCGTGGTGCTGGCGGCGGGGCTGCTCGCGGTCCAGCGGCTCTGGCTCAGCGCGGCGGCGACGCTCGCCGCCAGTGTCAGCGGCGGGATGGTCGTCGCGCTGGTCAAGACCGAGGTCGCCCGGCCGCGACCCGACATCGTCGACCATCTGGTCCAGGTGTCGAACATGAGTTTCCCGAGCGGGCATTCGGCGAACAGCGCGATCGTCTATCTCACGCTCGCCGGGCTCGCGTCGCAGGTCACCGTGTCGAATGCGGCACGGCGCTACATCCTCGTCATGGCGATCCTGATGGTCGGGGCGATCGGATGCAGCCGCGTCTATCTCGGCGTCCACTGGCCAAGCGACGTGCTCGCCGGCTGGAGCTTCGGGACGCTGTGGGCGCTCGGCTGGTGGCTCGCCACCGCCCGCGCCCGGGCGGCGATCGGCGGCGAGCGCCACGCCTTTGGCCGCCCGCCCGCCGACGCCTGATCGAGCCGGTTCCTAGCGCTGGCGCTCGGCAAGCGTGCGTTCCCAGGCCAGCGCATCGCGGACGATCCCGTCGAGATCGGCATGGCGCGGCTGCCAGTCGAGCGTCGAAAGGATCGCGCTGTTGTCCGAGATCAGCATCGCCGGATCGCCCGCGCGGCGCCCCTCGAGGCGGCGGTCGATCGTCATGTTGGTGACCTTGTCGACCGCATCGAGCACCTCGAGCACCGAGAAGCCGGTGCCATAGCCCGCGTTCAGCGTGTGGCTCTTCGCCGGCTCGGCGACCAGCAGGTCGAGTGCGGCGACATGCGCGGCGGCAAGGTCGCTGACATGGATATAGTCGCGCACGCCGGTGCCGTCGGGGGTGGCGAAATCGGTGCCATAGACGCCGACATGGCTGCGCTTGCCCGTCGCCGCCTCGACCGCGATCTTGATCAGGTGAGTCGCGCCGACCGTCGACTGGCCGCTGCGCCCCTGCGGATCCGCGCCCGCGACGTTGAAGTAGCGCAGCGCGGCATAGTTGATCGGGTGCGCCGCCGCGACGTCGCGCAGCATCGCCTCGGTCATCAGCTTCGACATGCCGTACGGATTGATCGGCACGGTCGGATCGCCCTCGGCGACCGGCACCTTTTCGGGCGTGCCATAGGTCGCCGCGGTCGACGAGAAGATGAAGTGCGGCACGCCTTCCGCCACCGCGCTCTCGATCAGCGACCGGCTGGCGGCGGTGTTGTTGCGGTAATATTTGAGCGGGTCGCTGACCGATTCGGGCACCACGACCGAGCCGGCGAAATGCATGATCGCGCGGACCTTGTGATCGCGGATCGCCGCGCGGACCTTCGCATCGTCGGCGACGTTCGCCTCGACCAAAGTCGCGCGGGGATCGACCGCCCAGTCGAAGCCGGTGACCAGATTGTCGACCACGACCACCTCATGCCCCGCGTCGAGCAGCGCCAGGACCGCATGGCTGCCGATATAGCCGGCGCCGCCCGTTACCATCACCCTGCCATCAAGCCTTGCACCGTCGATCACATGCGTCTCCTCTTTGTTGCGGGGTAGCGGCTTCCTATCTTGGCGGAAAGGAGATCGTGATGACGGATTATGTAACGCTGGCGGGCGGGTGCTTCTGGTGCACCGAGGCTGTGTTCAAGGACGTGATCGGCGTCGAGAGCGCCGAGAGCGGCTATATCGGCGGGCATGTGCCTGATCCGACCTACAAACAGGTGTGCGGCGGCGATACCGGCCATGCCGAGGCGATCCGGATCGGCTTCGATCCCGAACAGCTGAAGCTTGGCGACCTGCTCGACATCTTCTTCGCGACGCATGACGCGACGACGCTCAACCGGCAGGGCAACGACGTCGGCACGCAATATCGTTCGGCAATGTTCCCCGCCGACGACGCGCAGAAGGCCGAGATGCAGGCCGCGCTCGAGCGTGCACAGGCGGACAGCGCCAAGCCGATCGTCACGACGATCGAGCCGATGACGACCTGGTACGAGGCCGAAGGCTATCACCAGGATTATTGGGAAACCTCGGGGCGCTCCAACCCCTATTGCATGGCGGTGATCCCCCCCAAGCTGCAGAAGCTCCGCAAGAGCTTTGCCGCACGGTCGAAGGCCGCGGTCAGCGCGTAACGACGCTGTTCCCCCGCGGACGCGGGGGTCCAGCTAAATACCGGATGCCAACGCGACTCCTGAACCCCCGCCTGCGCGGGGGAACAGGTCAGCGATGCGCGGCGCGGCAGAGGCGGTCATTGATCGCCTCGCCGATGCCGTCGGAAGGAATGGGTGCGACGGCGATCTTCGGACGGTCGTTCGCATCGGCAGCGTGGAGCAGGTCGAACAGCTTCGCGGCGGCTTCGACGAGGTCGCCTGACGTCGACAGCGAGACATTCCCTGCAACCGCCCCGAACCCGATCAGCCACTCGTCGGCCTCGGCATCGAGCGCGCTCAACCGAAGCAACTTGCTCGGCGCATAATGGCTTTCAAGCTGCCCGGGCGCCGTAACCGCACGCCCCCCCGGCGAAGGCCGGGGCCCAGTTGCGGGACGATCGTGAGGCCCATCGTCCTTCGTTACAGCGACCTTTCCACCTGGGCCCCGGCCTCCGCCGGGGAGGTGGCTTAAGAGCAACTCCGCCGTCACCGGCCCCGGCCGCAACACCGTCCGCCCCGCCACGATCGTCGACTCGAGCCCCGCCTCGGTCGCGCCATCGTCGAGGATCAGCGGCACGTTCCCCCCCAGACTCGCCGCGACATGCGCCGCCGTCGTTGGCGAGATCCCCCCGCTCGCATTGGCCGATGGTGCCGCGAGCGGCCGCCCCGATGCCGCGATCAGCGCCTGCATCGCGCGGTGCCGCGGCACCCGGATCGCGATCGTGTCGAGCCCCGCGGTCACCAGTGCCGCGATCCCCGAATCGCTGCGCACCGGCAGCACCAGCGTCAGCGGACCCGGCCAGAACGCCGCGGCCAGCGCGCGCGCATCCGCATCGAACACCGCGATCCGTTCGGCCGCGGCAAGATCCGCGACATGCACGATCAGCGGGTTGAAGCTCGGCCGTCCCTTGGCGGCATAGATGCCCGCCACCGCCTGCGCGTCGGTCGCATCCGCGGCGAGTCCGTAGACCGTCTCGGTCGGCACCGCGACGAGTCCGCCGGCGCGAATCACCGCCGCCGCCTGCGCGACCGCCGCGGTGCCGTAGGGTAAAATCAGGGGGTGTGGACGCGTCATTCTGAAGGCCTATAGCGGGCGCAAAGCATAGCGATAAGAGGATGCCATGGCCTTCACCCCAGCAACCACCGAACAGCGTTTCGTGCTCGATCACGTCGTGCGGATCGGCGAACTCGCCGCCACCGACCGGTTCGCCGCCGCCAGCGACGACGTCGTCGACGCGGTGCTCGAAGGCGTGGGACAGTTCGCCGCGGGCGAATGGGCGCCGCTCAATCGCGCGGGCGACACCGTCGGCGCGAAATGGACCCCCGACGGCGTCGTCATGCCCGACGGTTTCGCGCAGGCGTACAAGGATTATGTCGAGGGCGGCTGGGGCACGATCGGCGTCGAGGAGGAATGGGGCGGGCAGGGCCTGCCCTTTGCGATCCAGACCGCGGTGCTCGACACGCTGGGCAGCGCGAACATGGGCTTCGCGCTCTGCCCGACGCTGACCGTCGGCGCGATCGAGGCGCTCGCGCATCACGGCAGCCCGGAGCAGCAGGCGCTCTACCTCCCGCATCTCGCGACCGGCGAATGGACCGGCACGATGAACCTGACCGAACCGCAGGCCGGCTCCGACGTCGGCGCGCTGCGCGCGACCGCCACCCCGCTGGGTGACGGCAAATGGTCGATCAAGGGCACCAAGATCTACATCTCGTTCGGCGATCACGACATGGCGCCGAACATCGTCCACCTCGTCCTCGCGCGGACGCCCGGCGCGCCCGCGGGTACCAAGGGCATCTCGCTGTTCCTCGTCCCGAAATACCGGCTGAACGAAGACGGCACGCCCGGCGACTTCAACGACGTCCGCGTCGTCTCGATCGAGCACAAGATGGGGCTTCACGCCTCGCCGACCTGCGTGCTGAGCTTCGGCGACACGGACGACTGCATCGGCGAGCTGATCGGTGCGGAACTCGGCGGCATCCGTGCGATGTTCACGATGATGAACAATGCGCGGCTCAATGTCGGGCTTCAGGGCGTGCAGGTCGCCGAGGGCGCGACTCAGGGCGCGGTCGCCTATGCGCTCGACCGCGTCCAGTCGGCGCGCGCGGGCTCGCCGAACAAGGAGTCGGTCAAGATCGTCGAGCATCCCGACGTCCGCCGCATGCTGCTGCGGATGAAGGCGCAGACCCAGGCGGCGCGCGCGCTCGTCTATTATGCCGCCGGGCAGGTCGACCGCGCCAATATGGGCGACGCCGCGGCGCGCAACCGCCTCGAACTCGTCACCCCGCTGGCCAAGGCGCACGGCACCGACATCGGCAACGAGGTCGCCTCGCTCGGCATCCAGGTGCACGGCGGCATGGGCTATGTCGAGGAAACCGGTGCCGCGCAGTATTTCCGCGATGCGCGCATCACGCCGATCTACGAAGGCACCAACGGCATCCAGGCCGCCGATCTGGTCGGCCGCAAGCTCGCGCTCGACAATGGCGGCGCGTTCGCCACGCTGATCGCCGACATCCGCGCGGAAGCCAGGGACGAGCGGCTGCTCGCGCTCGTCGACGCCTGCGACGCGATCGGCCGCCGCCTCGCCACCGCGGACGCCGACGACAAGCTCGCGGCCAGCTACCCCTTCCTGACGATGCTGTCGGTCGCGACCTGCGGCTGGCTGATGGAGCGCCAGGGTGCGGTCGCCGGCACCGACGATTTCGGACGGATGAAGGCGGCCTCGGTCCGCTTCTACCTCGACCAGATCGTCCCCGAAGCCATGGGCCTCGTCGCCGCCGCCAGCGCCAGCGCGGCGGTGCTCTACGCGATCGAACCGGCGCTCTTCGCGGCGTAAGCCCCCCTCCCGTCATCCTGACGAAAGTCAGGATCCAGAGCCACGCATGCGGGCGTCCGTGGCTCTGGATCCTGGGTCGAGCCCAGGATGACGGAGGGGCTGGTGCGCACACCCACCCCCGTTCGCCCGCTTCCATTCGCCCCATTCCCAAACACCCCACCCCCGTTCGCCCTGAGCGCAGTCGAAGGGCCGCCCCAAGCCCAGGTGCTTCGACTTCGCTCAGCACGAACGGCGGGGGCGAGGGGTGAGGGACGGGACGGCGACGGAGGCGCGGGGCGGGGGCGGGACCGTGGCGCACGCCCGCCCCAGAACCGCGGCCATGCCCCCCAACAGCCCACACCCGCCCTTCAGCACTCGACGGCCGCGCCACACGCACGGTAAGGGCAAACCCAAACGAGGACCCCCCGACCGATGTTCGATCTCGACGCTTACCTGACCCGTGTCGCCATGCCCGCGCGGCCGACGCTCGATTCGATCGGCCTCGGCCGGTTGCAGCTGGCGCACCGGCTCGCCATCCCGTTCGAGGATCTCGATGTCGTGCTCGGCCGCGGCATCGCGATCGACAGCGCCTCGGTGTTCGCCAAGCTCGTGACCGCGCGCCGCGGCGGCTATTGCTTCGAGCATAACCGGCTGTTCCTCGACGCGCTCGCCGAGCTGGGCTTTGCCGCCCGCCCGGTGCTGGCGCGCGTCTGGATCGCCGCAACCGAAGTGCCGCCGCTCACGCACACCTTCTCGCTGGTGACGATCGACGGGCAGGCCTGGATCGCCGACACCGGCTTCGGCGGCAGCTACACCCCCGTGCTCCCGCTCGCGGACGGGGCCGAGGCGACCGCGCCCGATGGCGCGCGCTTCCGGCTCGAGGCGACGAGCCGCGATCACGGCGAACAGGGCTGGATGCTGCTGCGCGACGGGGATCCGATGACCACCGACGGACGCGGCGCGAGCGGCGGGTTCCAGCCGCAATACAGCTTCACGATCGCCGAGGTGTTCGACGCCGACCTGCTGCTCGGCAATCACTGGACGTCGACCGCCCCCGCGAGCCGCTTCACGCAGACCGCGATCGCCAGCATCGTCCTGCCCAACGGCTTCGCGTCGCTGATGGGGCGCACCTATCGCCGGCGGTCGGGCACCGACACGGCCAGCGGCGAGATCACCGACCCGCGCGTCTACCGGATCCGCATGAGCCTGTTGTTCGGGATCGACCTGAGCGTCGAGGACATCGCCGCGCTGAATCTGTTCTGAGTCACCCGCCGCGCGGGATCACCCCGCGGGGCGGCTCAGGCCCGCTCGTGCGCCAGCAGGTCGCGCGCATCGAGACCGAGCAGGTCGATATGCCCGAGGATGCGCGGCCAGTGCGTGGTGACGAACGTCTCGCGTTCCGCCACGCGCAGGGCCTCCGCGGCACCCGGCAGGACAAACATGCCGACGCCGCGCCGGACCTCGACATAGCCGTCGTCCTGGAACGTCTGATAGGCCTTGGCGACGGTCAGCGGATTGGCGCCGTGCTCGGCGGCAAAGGCACGGACCGAGGGCAGCTGATCGCCTGCGCGATAGTCGCCGCGTAATATCCCGGCGGCGATCGTGGCGCGGAGGCGGAGATATACGGGGCTGTCTTCGCTGCTGAGCGCTGTCATGCTGCCTTAATACAGCAATTGGCCATTTCGTCGAGTCCTAGGGCCGCCAGCGCGAGACGACACGTTCCATATCGGGGCGGGGCCGTTCGTCGAGCGGCCGCGACGGCGTGCCGACGAACAGGAACCCGGCGATCCGCTCATGGCCCTCGCCGAACGCATCGCGCACCGTGTCCGAATAGCTCGGCCAGCCGGTCAGCCAGCCGCCCGCAAAGCCCAGCGCATGCACCGCGTGGAGCAGGTTCATGCACGCCGCCCCGGTCGACAATTCCTGTTCGAACACGGGGATGTGGCTCGGCTTGGGCGACGACAGCACGACGACCAGCGCCGGGGCCTGGTGCGCGAACTGGTCGAGCGCCTCGATCTCGGTCCGCGACGCGGTCGGCCGCTCGACGCGGTACGCATCGATGATCAGCGCGGCGAGCGCGGTGCGCTGGTCCTGGCCGACCACCACGAAGCGCCAAGGCGCGAGCTTGCCATGATCGGGAGTGCGCGCCGCGATCGCCAGGATCTGCGCGAGCTGGTCGGCATCGGGACCGGGCGCGACGAGGTCGCGCGGCTTGCCCGAACGGCGGGTCGCGAGCAGCGAAAGCGGGCTGGAAGTGTCGTTGAACATCGCCCCGCAGATAGGCACGGGGCGCGGCAATTTACAGCCGCATCCGCGATTTAGCAGGCGGTCGCGCGGCCACCGATATTTACAGTCCCGGCTTTGCCGCTAGGTAAGGCCGCAATGAAGCCGCCGCGTTCGACGGCGGCCCAGCGTTTCAGGGAGCGTAAAAGATGGTGGACACCCCGACCGCGGATACGCCGCGAGAACCGGATATCACCCATGTGAACCCCGCCACCGGGGAGACGTGGTTCGGCCATCCCCGCCAGCTCGCGCGACTGTTCACCACCGAAATGTGGGAGCGGTTCGGCTATTACGGCATGCGTGCGCTGCTCACGCTGTACCTCACCAAGCATTTCGTGTTCGGCGACCGCGAGGCGACCGGCCTGTACGGCGGCTATACCGCCCTGGTGTATCTGACGCCGCTGGTCGGCGGCTATCTTGCCGACCAGTATCTGGGTTCGAAGCGCGCGGTGAAGTTCGGCGCGATCATCATGGCGCTCGGCTATCTGCTGCTCTGCTTCGGCGGCGAGACCGCCAAGCCCTATGCGACGATCGCCAACCAGCGCTACGAAATCCAGGTCGTCGAGCAGGCCGACAGCGAGGTCCGCTACCTCGTCGACGGCGCGAACACGCTGAAGATCAAGGGCAATGACGACGGCACCGTCTCGCTGCTCGCCGCCGACGGATCGACCGCGCGCACGGTCGAGAAGGGCGGCTTTGAATCGGGCGCGGAACGCAGCAGCTTCTACGTCACGATCATGCTGCTCGCGCTGTGCATGATCTCGGTCGGCAACGGCTTCTTCAAGCCCAACATCTCGACGATGGTCGGCGAGCTCTACGCGCAGGGCGACAAGCGCCGCGATGCCGGGTTCACGATCTTCTACATGGGGATCAACCTCGGCTCGCTCTTCTCGCAGCTGCTCTGCCCGTTCCTCGCGGTCGCGTTCGGCTGGTGGGCCGGCTTCGGGCTGGCGGCGATCGGCATGCTGTTCTCGTGGACGCTGATCCAGTTCGATGGCGGCAAACTGAACGGATATGGCGAGCCGCCGGTGCGCAGCGGTCCCGATCGCGCGCTCGGCATCTATGCGCTCGCGCTGCTCGGCATCCCGATCTTCTACCTGCTGTTCGTCAACCTGATGAACGCCGAGCCGCCGGTCCCCGGATCAGGGATCATCGGCTACATCGTCTCGCTGTCGCTGATGGGGAAATTGCTGTTCGGCACGTTCTTGGTCGCGGTGCCGGGCATCCTGATCTGGTCGTTCGTCAATGGCGAGCGGCGCGAGTTCCAGATGATGCTCGCGGCGATGGTGCTGATCGTGTTCAACGTCGTGTTCTGGACGCTGTTCGAGCAGGCAGGCTCGAGCCTGACGCTGTTTGCGGATCGCAACACCGATCTCAGCGTGTTCGGCCTGTTCAGCATCTCGGCCGGGCAGACCCAGTTCTTCAACGCGTTCTTCATCGTCGCGCTTGCGCCGGTGATGTCGATCCTGTGGACCAAGCTTGCGGCCAGGGGCATCGAGCCGTCGATCCCGGTCAAGTTCGGCATCGCGCTGATCGGCGTCGGCGTCGGCTTCCTGTTCCTCGTCTGGGGTGCAAGCATGGTCGGGCCGACGTTCAAGGTCGCGATCTGGTGGCTGGCGGGTCTCTATTTCATCCACTCGTTCGCCGAGCTCTGCATCTCGCCGGTCGGGCTCAGCATGATCACCAAGCTGTCGATCGCGCGTGTCGTCGGGCTGATGATGGGCGTGTGGTTCCTGTCGATCTCGGTCGCGCAATATGTCGCGGGCATCGTCGCACAGGTCGCCAGCGTCGAGACGGTCGGCGGGCAGGTGACCAATCTCAAGGTCAGCCTCGACACCTATGCCGGCGTGTTCTGGACGATCGGACTGGTCTCGGCGGGGATCGGCGTGCTGCTGCTGCTGATCTCGCCGCTGATCAAGAAGTGGATGCACGGGGTCCAGTAATTCGGCTGGACCTACCAACGCATCATTCCCAATAATCCGTCATCCCCGCTGAGGCGGGGATCCAGACACTCTGCGGTTCGTAAGAGACCACGGGTCGCCAGTCTGGATCCCCGCCTCCGCGGGGATGACGATTATAAGGCAGTAGACCCGGTCAGATCCGCGTCATCGACAGCGCCTTCTCCCCATAGCGCGGCCCCGCCGTGCCACCCCTCGGCGCCGCCGCATCAAGCTTCGCCAGATCGTCCGCCGACAGCGTGACGTCGGCCGCCTTCATGCTGTCCTCCAGCGTGACGCGGCGCTTCGACCCCGGGATCGGCACGATGTCGTCACCCTGCGCCAGCAGCCACGCCAGCGCGACCTGCGCCGGGCTCGCGCCATGCGTGTCGGCGATCGCCTTCACCACCGCGACCATCTCCATGTTCTTGGCGAAGTTTGCGTCCGAATAGCGCGGGTCGTTGCGGCGGTAATCGCCCTCGGGCAGGTCCGACCGCGCGGTGATCTGCCCGGTCAGGAACCCGCGGCCCAGCGGCGAATAGGGCACGAACCCGATCCCCAGTTCACGGCACAGCGGCAGAATTGCGTCCTCGACCCCGCGCTCCCACAGCGAATATTCGCTCTGCAGCGCCGCGATCGGATGCGTCGCCGCCGCGCGCCGGATCGTGTCGAGCCCGGCCTCCGACAGCCCCAGATGCCGCACCTTGCCCTCGCGGACGAGCTCGGCCATCGCGCCCACCGTCTCCTCGATCGGCACGCCCGGATCGACGCGGTGCTGGTAGAGCAGGTCGATCGTCTCGACGCCGAGCCGCTTCAGCGATCCCTCGCACGCGCGCCGCACATTGGCGGGCGTGCTGTCGACGCCGGTCATGCCGTTCTCGTCATAGCGGAAGCCGAACTTGGTCGCGATCACGACGCCGTCGCGCTTGCCCCGGATCGCCTTGCCGAGCAGCTCCTCGTTGATCAGCGGACCATAGATTTCGGCGGTGTCGAACAGCGTCACGCCCAGTTCGATCGCGCGGTGGATCGTCGCGATGCTCTCGTCGGCGGGGGCGCTGCCGTACATGTCCTTGCCGACCCCGGCCATCGGCATGCAGCCGAGACCAAGCGCGGAAACCTCGAAATCAGGGCCGAGCGTGCGATACTTCATGCGGAATCTCCTCGGCGCCGCCGCCGTGATCGGACCGCGCCGCGACGGAGATAGTGACGGCGGTGTCCATCGTCACGTTCCCGACCGTGCGAAATAGGTCGGGAATGGTCTCCACCGCGATGAGCAGGCCGAGCACCTCGAGCGGGATGCCCATCGCCAGCGCGACCGGCGCGACCGAGGCGACGAAGCTGATCGTGCCGGGCAGCGAGATCGATCCCATCGTCGTGATCGCCGCGGTCGCGACGCCCGCGGCCATCTGCCCCGGCCCGATCGGCAGCCCCAGCCAGTGCGCGACATAGAGCGCGACCGCGAGGTTCATCGCCGGGCTGGTCGCGCGGAACACCGCGACCGACAGCGGCAGGACGATCCCGGCGGTGGCGGGCGACGCGCCGAGCTCGGTCGAGGCCTTCAGCATCGCCGGCAGCGAGGCGAGCGACGACTGGGTGCTGATCGCCACCGCCTGCGCCGGCGCGACCGCGCGCGCGAACCGGCCCAGGCTGACCCGGCCGCCGATCATCCCGATTGGATAGGCGCTCAGCAGGACGATGAAGCCGATCGCCGAGACGCAGACGATATAGTGCAGCAGCGCGCCGAACGCCGCCGTGCCGGTGCGCGCGCCGACCCCGTAGGCGAGTGCGAAGATGCCGATCGGTGCAAGCTTCAGCACCCATTTGATGATGATCAGCAAGGCGTCGACGACCGCCTGGAAGAAGCCGGTCAGCACCCGGCGGCGATCATCGGGCAGTTTCGTGACGGCGAACGCGAACGTCAGCGCGAAGACGGTGAGCGGCAGGAACGAATCGCTCGATGCCGCGGCGACGATGTTGGTCGGCACGATCGTGTCGAAGAACGCGCCGATCCCCGGCACCGGCCCGACCGGGGCGGCGCCGGTCAGCGCGGCGCGCAGAGCGGCACCGAGCCCGCGTGGCAGCGGGAAGGCATCGAGGATCAGTGGCATGACCAGCGCGGACATGATCGTCGAACTCCACAGGATGACGACGATCATCACCATCGCCCGCATCGTGATCCGCCCGGCGCGCGCCGCCTCGGTCGTCGCGCCGATTCCGGTGACGAGCAGCCCGACGACGAGCGGCACGATCACCATCTGCAACCCGTGCAGCCAGGCCGCGCCGATCGGCTGGGTCACCGCCGTCGCCGCGAGCGCGTGGGCCGGCGACCAGGCGGCCGCGGCGATGCCGATCCCGATGCCGCCGAACAGCGCTGCGAGTATCCGTGTAGTCTGCGACATGCTCGCCCTTCGTGTTCCACCGCGCTATCAGCGATGCCAGAGAGCGATACCGGACGGAAAGCATTGACGATGGCAAGGAAATATTTCGGCACCGACGGCATTCGCGGTGCCACCAACGCATCGCCGATGACCGCGGAGATGGCGATGAAGGTCGGCATGGCGGCGGGCGCCTATTTCCTGCGCGGCGATCACCGCCACCGCGTCGTGATCGGCAAGGACACGCGGCTGTCGGGCTATATGCTCGAATCCGCGCTGGTCGCGGGCTTCACCAGCGTCGGCATGGACGTGGTGATGGTCGGGCCGATGCCGACGCCTGCGGTCGCGATGCTGACCCAGTCGATGCGTGCGGATATCGGCGTGATGATCTCCGCCAGCCACAACCCCTATGCCGATAACGGGATCAAGCTGTTCGGCCCCGACGGCTTCAAGCTGTCCGACGAGGCCGAGACCGCGATCGAGGCGCTGATCGACGGCGACGTGCCGCTGGTCGCGTCGAGCAAGATCGGCCGCGCGCGCCGGATCGACGATGCGCAGGGGCGCTACATCCATTTCGCCAAGTCGACCTTCCCGGAAAATCTGCGGCTCGACGGGATGCGGATCGTGCTCGATTGCGCGAACGGCGCCGCCTACAAGGTCGCCCCCTCGGCGCTGTGGGAACTCGGCGCGGACGTCGTCGCGATCGGCGTCACGCCCGACGGCACCAACATCAATGATGGCGTCGGCTCGACCGCACCGCAGGCGCTCGCCGAGACGGTCGTCGCGAGCGGCGCGGATATCGGCATCGCGCTCGACGGCGACGCCGACCGGCTGATCGTCGTCGACGAGACCGGCACGATCGTCGACGGCGATCAGCTGATGGCGACGATCGCGGCAAGCTGGGCGCGGCAGGGGCGGCTCAAGGGCGGCGGCCTCGTCGCCACCGTGATGTCCAATCTCGGCCTCGAACGCCATCTCGCCGCGCAGGGGCTCGGGCTGGTCCGCACCCAGGTCGGCGATCGCCACGTGCTCGAAAAGATGCGCTCCAGCGGCTATAATGTCGGCGGCGAGCAGTCGGGGCACATCATCCTGAGCGACTATGCCACGACCGGCGACGGCCTGGTCGCAGCCCTCCAGATCCTCGCCGAGGTCAAGCGCTCGGGCGCGCGCGCGGGCGAGGTGCTCCACCGGTTCGAGCCCCTGCCGCAACTGTTGAAGAACGTCCGGTTCGGCGGCGGCAAGCCGCTCGACGACGAGGCGGTGAAAGCGGTGATCGCGCAGGCCGAGGCCGAGCTCGCCGGCAAGGGGCGCCTCGTCATCCGCCCGTCAGGCACCGAACCCGTCATCCGCGTGATGGCGGAAGGGGATGATCCGGGTCAGGTCGGGCGCGTCGTCGACCGGATCTGCGACGCCGTCCGCAAAGCGGCCGCCTGATGCTCGAGATGCGCCCCGCCTGCGAACGCTGCGCCGCCGAGCTTCCCGCCGACGCGCCCGGCGCGTTCATCTGCTCGTACGAATGCACCTTCTGCGCGTCCTGCGCCGACGCACTCGACGAGCGCTGTCCCAATTGCGGCGGCGAACTCCTCGACCGCCCGACCCGGTTCGGCGATGCCCCGCCACAGAGACCGGCCTCGGGCCGGCGGCACTAGACCCTCTCGAAACCTCAACCACCCCGGCGAAGGCCGGGGCCCAGTTGGCAAGGTCGCAGTAACGAAGCGCTGCGCTCAGCCAGCGCCGTTTGCCAACTGGCCCCCGGCCTCCGCCGGGGTGGTGGCGGGGGCCTGTCCCGCACCGTACCGACTATGCCATAGCCCGACCCATGATCTCCAACCCCGCCCGGCACCGCCAATGACCGCGAGACTCCTCATCATCGCCGGCTCCGATTCAGGCGGCGGCGCCGGCATCCAGGCGGACATCAAGACCGTCACGATGCTCGGCGGCCACGCGATGACCGCCATCACCGCGATCACCGCGCAGAACACGCTCGGCGTGCAGGCGGTCCACCCGGTGCCCACCGACATCGTCCTCGCGCAGATCGACTCGGTCGTGTCCGACATCGGCGTCGACGCGGTGAAGATCGGCATGATCGGCTCGGCCCAGACCGCCAACGCCGTCGCCGACCGCCTGACGTCAATGTTCTCCCGCGAACCGATACCGATCATCTTCGACCCGGTCATGATCGCCAGCAGCGGCTCGGTGCTCGCCGACCCCGACACGATCGCCGCCTTCGCCCGCCTCATGCGGATCGCCACGCTCGTCACCCCCAACCTCCCCGAACTGGCAGCGCTCGGCGGTGAGGCGGCGGTACGCGCGCTCGGGCCCGCCCTGCTCATCAAGGGCGGCCACGCCGAAGGCCCGCGCGTCACCGACCGCCTCGTCACCGACGCCGGCGAAACCCTCTGGACCAACCCCCGCATCGAAACCCGTCACGCGCACGGCACCGGCTGCACGCTCGCCAGCGGCATCGCCACCGGGCTCGGCCAGGGCATGCCGCTCGACGCAGCCATCGCGCGCGCGATCGCGTTCGTTCGCGCCGCGCTTGCGCAGCCGCCGGGGCTTGGCGCAGGGCACGGGCCGATGGGGCACGCGCTCGGCGTCAGCCCGTTCGACCAGCTGAAAGACCGCACATGCCCGGCATGAAACATGAAAAGCTCTGCGTCGGCCCCGTCGCCGGCGTCGACGAGGCCGGTCGCGGTCCGCTCGCCGGTCCGGTCGTCGCCGCCGCGGTGATCCTGCCGTCAAAGGGCGTGCCCCGCGGCATCGACGATTCGAAGAAGCTCTCCGCCTCCGAACGCGAACGGCTCTGCGCGCGGCTCAAGGGCTGTGCGATCGTCGGTATCGGCATCGTCGAGCCCGACGAGATCGACACGCTCAACATCTACTGGGCGACGATGAAGGCGATGACGCTCGCGGTCGACGCGCTCGCCACCGAACTCGGCCACGCGCCCGGCCACGTCCTCGTCGACGGCAACCGCCTGCCGCGCTGGACCTACCCCGCCACCCCGCTGGTCGGGGGCGATGCGAAATCGCTGTCGATCGCCGCCGCCTCGATCGTCGCCAAGCACACGCGCGACCTGATCATGATCGCCGCCGCCGACGCCCACCCCGAGTACAACTGGCATTCGAACAAGGGCTATGGCTGCGCGCACCACATGAAGGCGCTGCGCGATCACGGCCCCACACCGATTCATCGCCGCAGTTTCGCCCCCGTCGCGGCGGCCTATCTGACGCGCGAGGGCCTTTTCGCGAAGGAAGCGACGAGCTGAGTCTTTCGCGCCACACCCCAAGGGCTTGAGGCGCGAGTCTGTCACGACTCAACATCTGGGCGACGGCGACTCGTTTTGTCGCACCGACGGATTCGCACGCGCGCGCCGTTCATCAAACTCTGCTTGACGGAGTCGGACAATTCCGCAGCTATGGGGGTCGACAAGGGGCGCAAAAACATGGGTTTGATCGACACGATCGCGCGGCCGCGCGCGGTAAAGAAGGGAACGGCGCCGGCCGTGCAGCCCGCGCTGCCGCTCGACCAGATCCTGCGCGGCGACTGTATCGAGCGCATGAAAGCGCTGCCGTCGAACTCGATCGACATGATCTTCGCCGATCCGCCCTACAATCTCCAGCTCGGCGGCGAGCTCTATCGTCCCGATGGCAGCCATGTCGACGCGGTCACCGACGAGTGGGACAAGTTCGACACCTTCGCCGCCTATGACCGCTTCACCCGCGCCTGGCTGAAGGAAGCGCGCCGGATCCTCAAGGACGATGGCAGCATCTGGGTGATCGGCAGCTATCACAACATCTTCCGCGTCGGCGCGGCGGTGCAGGATCTCGGCTACTGGATCCTCAACGACATCGTCTGGCGCAAGACCAACCCGATGCCCAATTTCCGTGGCACGCGCTTCACCAACGCGCACGAGACGCTGATCTGGGCGTCGAAGGGCGAGAAGGCGAAATACACCTTCAACTACCGCGCGATGAAGACGCTCAACGACGAGCTGCAGATGCGCAGCGACTGGGAATTCCCGATCTGCGGCGGCCCCGAGCGGCTCAAGAAGAACGGCACCAAGGTCCATCCGACGCAGAAGCCCGAGGCGCTGCTCTACCGGATCCTGCTGGCCTGCACCAAGCCCGGCGACGTCGTGCTCGACCCGTTCTTCGGCACCGGCACCACCGGCGCGGTCGCCAAGCGGCTGGGGCGCAGCTGGATCGGGATCGACCGCGAGGGCGAGTATATCGAGGCGGCGCAGGAGCGGATCGAGGCCGCACTGCCGCTCGACGAATCCGCGCTCGCGACGATGATGAGCCCGCGCGCGCAGCCCAAGGTCGCGTTCGGCGTGCTCGTCGAGAATGCGTATCTCGCGCCCGGCACGGTGCTGACCGACGGCAAGCGCCGCTGGCGCGCGACGATCCGCGCGGACGGCTCGCTGCTCAGCGATTGCGGCACGATCGGCTCGATCCACAAGCTCGGCTCGACGCTCCAGAACGCGCCCGCCTGCAATGGCTGGAGCTTCTGGCATTACGAGAGCGACAAGGGGCTGAAGCCGATCGACGATCTCCGCCAGACCTATTTGCTGGCGACGACGGTCTAGCGAATTGCCGTTCGTGCCGAGTAGAGACCGAGCGTAGTCGAGGGCTCGTATCGAGGTACATGTTTCTCGATACGGCGTCTCGACGTGCTCGATGCCTATACGGGACGAACGGGATTAGCCGTTTGAACGGCATGCGGATTTGGGGAAAAGGGGGGCATGACCAGCCTCCACCTCCGCCCCGTCCAGTTCGTCGACACCCCGATCGGCCATCCCGACGGCAGCGTCGCGCGGCTCGCGGGCGGGATGCAGTGGTTCGCCGCCTATGAGGTGATCGAGCGCGGCACCCGCCGCACGATCCCGGTCGCCGACGTCGCGATGCTGGGCGACCGCGCGGCGCAACTCCACGCCATGATCACCGCGCCGCGCGCGCCGCTCGCGCTCGGCGAGCGCATGCTGCGCTTCGACCAACCGCTCGTCGCCGCTATTCTCAACGTTACCCCGGACAGCTTCTCCGACGGCGGCAAGCATGTCGACGACCCCGTCGCCGCCGCGGCCGCCGGGATCGACATGGCCGCGTCGGGCGCGACGATGATCGATGTCGGCGGCGAATCGACCCGCCCCGGCGCGGCGGCGGTCTGGGAAGGCGACGAGATCGCCCGGCTCGTCCCCGTCGTCGAGCGGCTCGCCCGCGCCGGCGCGATCGTCTCGGTCGACACGCGCAAGGCCGGCGTGATGGCGGCAACGCTCGCCGCCGGCGCGCATATCGTCAACGACGTCGCCGCCCTGCTGTGGGACGACCGCGCGCTCGAGGTCGTCGCGGCCAGCGGTTGTCCGGTCGTACTGATGCACTCGCCCGACCCCCGCGAGGGCGGCCACGGACGGACCGGCTACGCAAACGTCGTCACCGACGTGTTCGACTGGCTCGAGGCGCGGATCGCCGCGGTCGTCGCGGGCGGGGTCGATCGCACGCGGATCATCGTCGATCCCGGCATCGGCTTCGGCAAGACGCTCGCGGACAATCTCGCGCTGCTCAACGGCCTCGCGATGTTTCACGGGCTCGGCTGCCCGATCCTGCTCGGGGCGAGCCGCAAGCGGCTGATCGGCGCTTTGTCGAACGAGGCCCCGGTCGGCGACCGGCTCGCCGGATCGCTCGCGCTCGCGCTCAAGGGCGTCGAGGCGGGCGTCCAGATCCTGCGCGTCCACGACGTCGCCGAGACCGTCCAGGCGCTACGCGTCTGGCGCGGGATGCGCGACCTCGCGCTGGTTGGCGGCTGACCCGGCCCCGATCTTCTGGTCACATGTTCGGGGCGGAATATCGCCGCATTGCAGCGAAATGCGCGATCGCGCATTAGACAAGGCGTCAGCAAGGAGCCTTTCGTTTGATCGTTACCGCAACACCGCGCCTCAGCCAGATCCTCAGCGAAGTCTGGCGCCCGTTGCTCGGGCTCTTTGTCTGGGACGTCGTGGTGACCATCACCTATTATGTCCTGCCCTTTCATGCGCCGTCGCTGCCGCTGACGCTGTTCGGCACCGCGCTCGCGTTGTTCCTCGGCTTTCGCGACAATTCCGCCTATCAGCGCTGGTGGGAAAGCCGCGGCCTCTGGGGGCTGATGACCAACGCCTCGCGCAGCCTTGCCCGCATGACGCGCAACCTGCTGCCCGAACCCGAAGGCCATGATCTCAAGCGCACGATCGTCCTGCGCCAGATCGCCTATGTGAACGCGCTGCGCTGTCAGCTCCGTCGCCAGCCGGTCGCGCCCGATGTCCTGCGGTTCCTGTCGGAGGACGAGGCGTCGTTCGCCCTCGCGCGGACCAATCCTGCCAACGGCCTGCTCGACGGTACCGGGCGGCGGATCGACATCGCCCGCCGCAACGGCTGGATCGACACGATCCAGCAGGCGTCATTCGAACGGCTGCTGGTCGATATCGCCAATGCACAGGGCGGGATGGAGCGGATCAAGAACACCCCGCTGCCCAACCAGTACCGGTTCTTCCCGACGCTCTTCACCCGGCTGTTCTGCATCCTGCTGCCGATCGGGCTGGTTGAGACGCTCGGCTTCGCAACCCCGATCGGCTCGACGATTGCAGGGCTGATGTTCCTCGCGGTGCTTCAGATCGGCGACGATCTCGTCGATCCGTTTGCGGACACGATCCACGACGTGCCGCTCAACGCGATGTGCCGCACGATCGAGATCGACCTGCTCCAGGCGATCGGTGACGAGGCCCCCGAGCCGCTGAAGCCGGTCAAGGGCGTGCTCTGGTAGGTCGCTGCCTAATCCGGCTCCAGGATAACGTCGCCCGGGGTCAGGCGACGTTGTCGATCCCGAGCTCGGCGAGCTTGCGGTACAGCGTCGACCGCCCGATCCCGAGCCGTCGCGCGACCTCGGTCATCCGCCCGCGATAATGACCGATGGCAAGCCGGATGAGGTCCGACTCGATCTCCTCCAGCGTGCGCAGATGGCCGTCGGCACTGAACAGCGTCACCCCGCCGCCGCCGCCGGCCGCGGTCGCGGGCTCGGGCCGGCGACGGCTGCCGAGCGCCGCGATCTGCGGGAAATCGGCGCGTGTCAGCGCGTCGCTCTCGCACAGCACCGCGGCGCGGAAGAGCGCATTCTGCATCTGCCGGACATTGCCCGGCCAGTCATATTGGACCAGCAACGCCAGTGCATCGTCGGTGATGCCGAGCGGACGCAGTCCCGGCTGCTGCGCGATCCGCGCGAGCAGGTGGCGGGCGAGCGCCGGTATGTCACCGGTCCGCTCACGCAGCGGCGGGATCGTCACCTGCACCGCGTTCAGCCGGTAATAGAGGTCCTCGCGAAACCGGTCCGCCTCGACCTCGTCGATCAGCGTCGTGTTGCTCGCGGCGATCACCCGGACGTCGACCTGCTGCGGATGCCGCGCACCGAGTGCATGGACGTCGCCCGTATCGAGCAGATGGAGCAGCTTGATCTGCGCGTCGATCGGCATCGCCCCGATCTCGTCGAGGAACAATGTGCCGCCGTCCGCCTCGCGAAACCGGCCGATCTTGCGTTCGAACGCGCCGGTAAAGGCGCCTTCCTCGTGGCCGAACAGCTCGCTCTCGACCAGATTGGCGGGGATCGCGCCGCAATTGACGCTGATCATCGGGCGTTTGGCGCGCGGCGACGCCGCATGGATCGCCTCGGCGACGACCTCCTTGCCGACCCCGCTTTCGCCTTCGAGCAGGATCGCGACGCGGCCGCGCGCGGCCTTGGCGGCGATCGCCAGCGCGGCGCGGAAATCGGGCGACGAGCCGACGATCTCATCGAACGCGAGCAGTGCGGGGATCTTCTCGGTCAGCGGGCGCAGCTCGCCCGCGGTCGTGCCGGCGACGACCGCGTCGAGCGAGGCGAGGAGCCGGTCGGGCGCGAGCGGCTTGACCAGGAAGTCGGTCGCGCCCGCGCGCATCGCGTTCACCGCATGCTCGACCGATCCGTTCGCGGTCAGCATCAGGATCGGCAGTGCCGGACGACGATTGCGCAGCTCGGCGATCACCGCCGATGCGTCCTCATGCGGTGCGGAATGGTCGAGGATGATCGCGTCGAGCTGCATCCCGTCCTGCGTGCCGAGCGTGGCGATCGCCATCTCGCCGTCGCTCGCGAACACGGTCCGCCAGCCGCCACGCGACGCCAGTGCGGACACCAGCCGCCGTTGTGCAGGCTCGTTGTCGATCAGTAGTAGCAGGCGCTGCCCGTTGCGCGTCATGGCGAATCCTGTCCCGTTTGCGGACAGTCTTTAGCGTTTTCAGGTAAAGGGCGACTTAAATATCGCTTTGGGGCGGTTGCGAAGCGCTCCGATCGTGCCGCCGCGGCTGCACGACGGCGTGAAGCCGGGGTTTGGAAGCGCGGGGGTTGAGGCTGGGGCACCGGCCCGATAAGGTCGCACCGATAACAGAATGGCGAGGGACGGATCATGGCGGACGATGCAAACATCAAGGGTCATGCTGCGACCTATGACAGCGTCATCGGTGTGATGAAGATCGGCGCGATCGCCTGTGCGGTGATCGTCGCGATCGTCATCTGGCTGATTTCCTGATCCGATGAAGATCGCCGTCCTCAAGGAGCAGGTGGACGGCGAGCGGCGGGTTGCCGCGACGCCAGAAACCGTCCGCAAGTTCGTCGCGCTGGGCGCGACGCTCGCGGTCGAGGCAGGGGCCGGCCAGTCCGCGTCGATTGCCGACGCGGCCTATGCCGATGCCGGCGCGAGCGTAACCGACCGGGCGGCGGCGATTTCGGGTGCGGACATCGTGCTCGGCGTGCAGGCGCCGGATCCGGCAACGCTGGCGGGCGCCGCGCCCGGCGCCTGGGTCGTCGCGAGCTTCAATCCCTTTGGCGAGCGCGCCCGGGTCGATGCCTATGCCGCGGCGGGCCTCGAGGCGCTGGCGATGGAGTTCATGCCGCGGATCACCCGCGCGCAGTCGATGGACATCCTGTCCTCGCAGTCGAACCTGTCGGGCTACAAGGCGGTACTCGACGCGGCGGCCGAATATGGCCGCGCCTTTCCGATGATGATGACTGCGGCAGGGACGATCAGCGCGGCGCGCGTGTTCGTGATGGGGGTCGGCGTCGCCGGGCTCCAGGCGATCGCGACCGCGCGCCGGCTCGGGGCGCAGGTTTCGGCCACCGACGTCCGCGCCGCGACGCGTGAGCAGATCCAGTCGCTCGGCGCGAAACCGATCTTCGTCGAAAGCGTCGCCGGGATCGAGGGCGAGGGCACGGGCGGCTATGCGGGCGAGATGAGCCCCGAATATCAGGCCGCGCAGGCCGAGCTCGTCTCCGGGCACATCGCCAAGCAGGACATCGTCATCACCACCGCGCTGATCCCCGGCCGCCCCGCGCCGCGGCTGATCTCGGCCGCGCAGGTCGCGAGCATGAAGCCCGGCTCGGTGATCGTCGATCTCGCGGTCGAACAGGGCGGCAATGTCGAGGGTGCGGTCGCGGGCGAGATCGTCGAGGTGAACGGCGTCCGGATCGTCGGCCACCGCAACGTCCCCAGCCGCCTCGCGGCCGACGCCAGCGCACTGTTCAGCCGAAATTTGTTCAACTTTCTCAGTGCCTTCTGGGACAAGGAGACGGGGCGGCCGGTGCTCGATGCGGAAATCGGCGACGCGATCCGGCTGACCCGCGACGGCGCGGTCGTCAATCCGCGTTTGCAGCCATGACCCGGCACGATACAAAACCCCGTTTGCGTCTCAACATTCGCAACATTCGCGGGGCTCAGGAGGGCTGAGATGGACTTTATCGCGATCCTGTCGATCTTCGTCATGGCCTGCTTCGTCGGCTATTATGTCGTCTGGTCGGTGACGCCTGCGCTTCACACGCCGCTGATGGCGGTGACCAACGCGATTTCCAGCGTGATCATCGTCGGCGCGCTGATCGCGTCCGCCGCGGCGGGATCGCCGGTCGCGAAATATCTCGGGCTGCTCGCGGTCGTGCTGGCGAGCGTCAACATCTTCGGCGGCTTTGCGGTCACCGCGCGGATGCTGGCGATGTACAAGAAAAAGGAACGGCCGGTCGCCAAGTGACCGTCACGGATCCGAGGGGAACTGAGTGATGCATGACGTAGCCGTGAACCCCTGGGTCGCGCTGGCCTATCTCGTCGCCGGCATGTGCTTCATCCTCGCGCTGCGTGGTCTGTCCAGCCCGGCGACGAGCCAGCGCGGCAACCGGTTCGGCATGATCGGCATGACGATCGCGGTCGTCACGACGCTGGTCACGCATCTCAACGTCGGCATCTGGGAGATCGTCGTCGCGATCGGCATCGGTGCCGCGATCGGGCTCGTCACCGCCCGGCGGATCGCGATGACCGCGATGCCGCAGCTCGTCGCCGCGTTCCATTCGCTGGTCGGGCTTGCCGCGGTGCTGGTCGGGGTCGCTGCCTATCTCAACCCGCAGGCGTTCGGAATTTCGGACCTGATGATCCCGCTGCTCGGCGATCCGGTCGCGATCATCCGGCCGGTCAGCCGGATCGAGCTGGGGTTGGGCGTCGCGATCGGCGCGATCACCTTCTCGGGCTCGGTCATCGCCTTCCTGAAGCTCAACGGCAACATGGGCGGCAAGCCGATCATGCTGCCCGGGCGCCACGTCATCAACATCGCGCTGCTTGCCGCGATCCTCGGGCTGATCGCCTATTTCGTCACCAATCAGGAGCCCTGGATCTTCTGGACGATCACGGTCTTGAGCTTCGTGATCGGCTTCCTGCTGATCGTGCCGATCGGCGGCGCGGACATGCCGGTGGTCGTCAGCATGCTCAATTCCTATTCGGGCTGGGCGGCCGCGGCGATGGGCTTCACGCTGCACAATACCGCGATGATCATCACCGGTGCGCTGGTCGGCTCGTCGGGCGCGATCCTCAGCTACATCATGTGCCGGGCGATGAACCGCAGCTTCATCAGCGTGATCGCCGGCGGGTTCGGACAGTCCGCCGATGCCGGCGGCCCCGCGACCGCCACCGACCGCCCGTGGAAGCGCGGTTCGGCGGAGGACGCCGCCTTCCTGATGAGCCAGGCCGAACAGGTCGTCATCGTGCCCGGCTACGGCATGGCGGTCGCCCAGGCGCAACACGTCCTGCGCGAGATGGGCGACAAGCTGAAGGCGGAAGGGGTGCGCGTGAAATACGCGATCCACCCCGTCGCCGGGCGCATGCCAGGCCACATGAACGTCCTGCTTGCGGAGGCGAACGTGCCCTATGACGACGTGTTCGAGCTCGAGGACATCAACAGCGAATTCGCGCAGACCGACGTGGCTTTCGTGATCGGCGCGAACGACGTCACCAACCCGGCGGCAAAGACCGACAAATCATCGCCAATCTATGGCATGCCGGTGCTTGACGTCGAGAAGGCGAAGACGGTGCTGTTCATCAAGCGGTCGATGGGCGGGGTCGGCTATGCCGGTGTCGACAACGACTTGTTCTACCGCGACAATACGATGATGCTTCTGGCGGATGCGAAGAAGATGGTCGAAGACATCGTCAAGGCGCTCGACTGACGGCGTCCGCCTGTCCGCCGGATCCGCCGAGAACCGACCCATTTGGCGTGTGAATCCGGTACGATCCATGGCCTAATCGCGTCTGGTGGGGGATGCGGCAATGACGGCGATCGACACGCTATCGGCGGACATACGCTATGATGGCGGTGCCGCTGCGGTTCTGATTGCGGACCTTGGCGGTGCGGGGGCAGGGGATCGGCTCGCGACCGCGCTGGGTGCGCTGGGCGGGCGCCTGATTGCCCGGATCGACTGGCACGTCTTGCTCGATCGGTCCGCGACACCGCGTATCATTCTGGTCGATACGGTGGGGATCAACGCACCGCTGCTCGCCGAACGGATGGCACAGATCGTGGCCTGGGCCGCCGATACCGATGCTGCGCTGGTGGTCGCGCTGCGGCCCGACCAGATCGACGCGATCACCGCACTGACGCTAGGCGGTGCGACATCGCTGCTCGTCGATCCCGGGATCGGCGAGTGCGTGGCCGCGGTGGCGATCGCGATCGAACGATCGCGCCAGCCTGCCGGGGTCTTCGACGTCACCCGCGAAAGCGACGGGGCCCGGCTGGAGCGTCTAAGCGCGGAGGTCGGGCGCATTGCCGAGGCGCTTGCCCGACTGACACAGGCAGATCATGATCGATCGTCCGATCCCCCGGCGATCGTCGGCGATCGATCGGTCGCCTATCAGGCGGCGCCCGGGGCGACGCAACACGACGCCAGCGACATTCGACGCGCGATCCGCGCGCGGCGGCTGCGCGACCAGTTTTTCGGCGGCACGCTGTTCGAGGATCCGGGTTGGGACATGCTGCTCGATCTCTACGCCGCCGATCTCGAGCGGCGCCGTGTATCGGTGTCGAGCCTGTGCATCGCCGCAGCCGTCGCGCCCACGACGGCGTTGCGCTGGATCGCGCGCATGACCGATAGCGGGCTGTTCGAACGTCAGCCCGATCCGCATGATCGCCGCCGCGCCTATATGGCGCTGTCGCCGCCCGCGCGCGATGCAATGCGCGGCTATTTCGGCGCGGTCCTGCGCAACGAACTGCGGATCGCCTGAACGCATGTGCTTTGGGGCTTGCCCCGACGCCGCAGCTTTGGCATCGAACCCCGACCTCAGGGTCTTATCCCGAGAGGGCGCTTAGCTCAGCTGGTAGAGCGGCTCGTTTACACCGAGTAGGTCGGCGGTTCGAACCCGTCAGCGCCCACCATATCTCCCGACACTGGACGCGGCGGCCGAACCCCGCTTTCATGCTGCCAAGGGAGTTGAGACGCTTATGGCACGACAGAAATTCCGGTGGGTCGCGACGGTGGTCGGGGTTATCCTTCTCGCAGGGGCAGCGCAGGCGCGCCTCACGCCGGCAGAAATGCGGGCGGTTGCGACCGTCGACGCCGAGCATGAGCGCTCGATCGCACTGCTCAAGACGCTCGTCGACCAGAACAGCGGCACGATGAACCTCGCAGGGGTCGCCAAGGTCGGTGTGATGGTCCGTGCTGAGCTCGAACCCCTCGGCTTTGCGGTGACCTGGAAACCGATGCCACAGACGCAGCGGGCGGGACATCTGATCGCGCGGCACCCGGGCAAGCCTGGCGCCAAACGCCTGTTGCTCATCGGTCATCTCGACACCGTTTTCGAGCAGGATTCGCCGTTTCAACGGTTCGAACGCGAAGGCGAGCGCGCGACGGGGCCAGGTGCGGGCGACGACAAGGGCGGGATCGTCGTGATGCTGTCGGCGCTGCGGGCGATGAAGGCAGCCGGCCTGCTGGACGCCGCCGATATCGAGATCGTGCTGACCGGCGATGAGGAAGATGCGGGCGACCCGGTGGCGATCGCGCGGGGCGATCTGATCGCAGCGGGCAAGCGCGCCAATGTCGCGCTCGACTTCGAAGGCCTGTCGGTCGTCGAAGGTCGCGACATGGGATCGATCGCGCGGCGGTCGTCGAACGGTTGGGTGCTCACCACGTCGGGCAAGACCGGGCACTCGTCGCTGATCTTCTCGGACGCCTATGGTGACGGCGCCATCAACGAGATGGCCCGGATCCTGGCGGTATTTCGCAAGGATCTGCCCGAACCCAACCTTACGTTCAATACGGGCGTGGTCGCGGGCGGTGCGACGGCGACGCTCGACAGCGACGGCGTCCGGGCGAGCGCGACTGGCAAGGGCAATATCATCCCTGCAACCGCGGTGGCCCGTGGCGACTTTCGGACGCTGAGCGAAGATCAGACCATGCGGGTCCGTGCGAAGATGGAGCGGATCGTCGCGGCGCATGCGCCCGGCACGAATGCGACGATCCGGTTCGAAAGCGGGTATCCCGCCATGCCGCCGACGGTGGGAAATCGCGCGCTGCTCGACCGATTGAATCTGGTCAATCGCGACATGGGGCTGCCCGAGATGGCAGCGCTCGATCCGCTCAAGCGGGGTGCGGGCGACATTGCATTCGTTGCGGGTGACGTCGACGGGCTGATCGGGCTTGGAACCGCGAGCAGCGGGGATCATGCACCGGGGGAGACGGTCGACCTTGCGAGCATTCGCCGGCAGGCGAAGCGCGCCGCGATCCTGATGGCCCGCCTCTCACGCGAGCCAAAGGATCGGTGACAAGGCTCGACGCCTCGCTGGGCTAGCGGTCGACGACGTTCGGCTTGGCGCTCGCAACGACTGAATCGTCGTCGCGCAGCTTGAGGAACAGCGTGTCGGTCGGGCGCGGAATTGCGACCGTACTGGCGGTATAGCCGTCAGGAATTGCCGCAACGCCGGTGAACTGCGCGTCTCCGCCAACCGCGGCGAGCAGATACAGCGCGTCACCGCTCAGCAGGCACCGCGGCGCGCCCTTGTCGCAAGTCACCCCCGTCAGTGTGGGCAGGCGGACGAGGGTGATGAGCGGCGCCCAGTCGCTTTCCGCACCGTCCTGCAGGAGGCGGTATCGCAGCGGGCCATAGGCCGATACGCCTAGCGCCCTGGCCGGTTCGATCGTCGCAATCGCGACTTGTGCACTCTGGACGCGGTAGCCGTTCGCTGCGGCGATGACCGTCGACGCGCGTCCGTCGACCGTGGCGATCTCGACCTGTTCGCGTCCGCTGAACCGGGTCGCCCCCGCGCCGCGGAGCGAAAAGGTCAGGCTGGCATCGAGCGGCATGACGGTGCTCGACGGCAATATGATCGGCAGCGACGCTGCGTGCGCCGCCGGGGCGATGGTCTTGTCGATGAGTGTGACCGAAGGCCGCGCTAGAGCGACATGCACGGTGACCGGCAGCACGCGACCATCTTTCAGCGTCACCCGCCCCGATCGATCCTGGTCTGCGGTCCAGGCGGCGACCGGAGCAGGCGTGTCGACCGTCATGACGCGTTCGTCGGCTTTGCCGGTTCGAACCACCGCACCAGGGCTGAATACCGCGCCATCGACGCTCAGGGAGGCGACGGTGTCGAGCCGCGTGCCCGTCAGGACACCATGAAGATCGCCGGCGTGCAGCGTGAACGCGTCGATCCGCCCCGTCTCCGTCAAGGCGGTCAGGGCGATCGTGTCGACGTCAGCGATTCCCTGCTGGCGGACGAGCAGGCTGACCTGCCCCGCCGCGATCTGCGCCTTCGGGATCGTTGCGGTGATCCGACCATCCGGCAATGCGGCCCATTTGAGCGGCTCGGTCGTGCCGGACGTGCGGGCGAGCGCGATGTCCTCGACACAGGCGGCTGCTCCGCCCTCGATCGTCAGGCTGTTATCGCGTCCGGCGATCACTGTGGTGCCCTCGATCGCGCGCCAGCTGTTCGCGCGCGGATTCTGGATGCGAAAGCGTGGACCGTCGAACGGGGTGAAGCCCCATACGCCATGAAGCGTGGCGTCAAAACCAGCTCGCACCTCGCCGCCGTCGCTGCCCGGGCCGGCGAGAAGGAAACCCCCGCGTTCGACATCGGCGCTGACCGGGAGATCGAGCGTGCTGCCGTCGGCACGCGTCACGCGCACCGCCATGGCATGCGCATAGCGCGTGGCATAGATCAGCGGCGCGCCTTCAACCGGAAGCAGCACACCCTCTCGTGCCCGACACAGCGCGCGACCGGGCGCGATCGTGCGCAGCGGCGGCGGCTCGGGCGCCTCGATCGCCGGAAGCGCCGCGACCATGACCGACTTTGGCTTTGCAAAGGAGGGGGCGGCGTTCAGCAACAGCGACAGGCGCGACTCTGCCGCGCGGCCGAGGGCGGGAATATACTGGAACTGGGTCGACTGGAATGCACCGAAAATCCGGGCAAGATCGCGAACGACGCCGATATAGGAGCTGTAATAGCCGTATCCGGCCTCGGGTGTTGCGGCGAGTTGCAATGCCAGATCGGTGGGGGCGCCGACGAGGGTTTCGGTCAGCGATGCGCTGTGACTGTCGGCCAGCAGCAGCGAGCTCCGGCTCTGCGTCAGGCAGGCCGCCTGAAGATCTATCGCCTGTTCGAGGCATTCGGCCTTGAGCGTGATCGACAGGCTGCGAGTCAGGACGGGCGATACGGCTTCGATCCGTTCGGGATGCGTGCGCTCGAGGCGGTGGATCGACTCCAGGAAGGTGTCGAGCCGCGCGCGGTCGAGCGACGCCTGGTTAAGTTCCTGCGAGGCGCGGACGAACGCGCCGGGCTGTTTGCGGACGGCGTCGACGATCGAGTCATAACCCCCGCCGGTTTCCGGCGCGAGGAAGAGGATCAGCTGGCGTGCGCCCGCGGGCACGGTCAGGTCGAGGGTATTCTTCTTCCGCTCCCACGTCTTGGCCAGCGTGAACCAGTTTTTGGGGGGCGGATTGGTCGCGCCGCGCAGGAATGCGGCCACCAGCAGGTAATGGACACCCTGATCACGGGGTAAATCCGCACTCACCGCGATCCGGTCGCCTTCGCTGAGATTGGGTACCTGCCCGATCGGCAATGTCGTCGCGCCGTGTGTCACCGTGACGTTCAGCGCCGGACCAGACAGGTCGAAGGCCGCAGGGTCGGCCTGTGCGGGGGTGAGCGGCAGCAGCGCGGCGAAGAGCAGCGCGATGCGTCCCGACCGGGTAATCGACGCGCCGAGGGGGAATCGCGAAACAGCCATGGGCGCTACCCGTGGCGGCAGGGCATGGCCATTTTAGGGCGGTCGCACGGGTCTAGACCGCGACCTTCGCGTTCGTGCGGCCCTCGTCGCCGAAGATTTTCAGATACCGGGCAATCTCGCCCGGATCGCCGGTCGCCTTGGCCGGATTGTCCGACAGCTTGACCGCCGGGCGTCCATTGGCCTGCGTGACCTTGGCAACCAGCGAAATCGGCTCGAGTCCGGCCATGCCATCGGGGTCGCACCCTCGGAAATCGTTGGTCAGATTGGTCCCCCAGCCAAAACTCATCCGCACCCGGCCGTGGAATTGCCGATATGTCTCTTCGATCGTGTCGACATCCATGCCGTCCGAAAAGATCAGCAGTCTCGTTTTAGGGTCGCGACCCTGTGCCTTCCACCAGGCAATGATCGCTTCGCCACCGGCGATCGGCGGCGCACTGTCGGGGCGGAAGCCCGTCCAGTCGGCGACCCAGTCGGGCGCGTTGGCGAGGAACGCGCTAGTTCCGAACGCGTCGGGCAACGCGATCAGCAGATTGCCGCCATAATGGCGTCGCCAGTCATCGAGCACCCGGTAGGGGGCATCCGCTATCCCCCGGTCGTCGTCGGCCAGTGCTGCATAGACCATCGGCAATTCATGCGCGTTGGTGCCGATGGCTTCCAGATCGTTGTCCATCGCCAGCAAGACGTTCGACGTGCCGATGAAACGGCTGCCAAGCCCTTCCTTGAGCGCCTCGACGCACCAGCGTTGCCACAGGAAGCCATGGCGGCGGCGCGTGCCGAAATCGGACAGGACCAGATCGGGCAGATCCCTCAGCCGTTCGACCTTGTCCCATAATTTGGCCTTCGCGCGTGCATAGATCACGTCGAGCGCGAAACGTCCGCGATCGCGGACCGCCGCGCGCGCGCGCAATTCATTTATGATCGCGAGGGCGGGGATTTCCCACATCGTCGTTTCCGCCCAGCAGCCCTCGAAGCGCAGCTCGAACTGTCCGTCGACGGTCTGCAGCTCGTATTCGGGCAGCCGGAAGGCGGCGAGCCACTGCAGGAATTCGGGCGCAAACATGCGATCCTGGCCATAGAAGCTGTTCCCCGCGAGCCAGATCAACTCCTTCTTGCCGAATCGTACCGTGCGCGCATGGTCGAGCTGTGCGCGCAGCTCGCCTTCGTCGATGATATCCGCGAGCCGCACGTTCGTCGTGCGGTTGATCAGGGTGAACGTCGCCTGCACGGTCGGGTGGAGGTGACGGATCATCTGCAACATCAGCAGCTTGTAGAAATCGGTATCGAGCAGGCTGCGGACGATCGGATCGAGCCGGAAGCCGTGGTCATAGGTACGCGTGGCAATATCGGTGACGGCCATGCCGATCTCCTTCCGGGGCGTTCAGCGCAGCAATGCAACGATATCGCGTGCAATGTCCGCTGGCAGTCGCGAAGCGCCGGCCTCGACCGTCGATACGGTCGCCCAGCGGCCGAGCAGCCCTGCCGCCGCCATCGCGGCATAGTTGACGCGGACGCGGTCCTGGAGCCCGGTATCCGCTTCGTAAGCGTCGAACGCATCGTCGGTATAGGATCGCTTGCGCTTCTGGCGGATCAGCCCGCGTGCAATGTCTGCCGGGGTATCGAGGTAGACGGACAGATCAGGCGTCGGCAGGGCAAAGCTGCGCGTCTCGAGATCCGCGATCCAAGCCATCATCGTATCCGCTTCGTCGACGGGCACCTGCGCCGCCTGATACGCCATGTTCGACGCGATATAACGGTCGAACACGACGACGTCGTTCGCCGCCATCGTTGCCATCAGGTGATCGCGCGATTCCATCCGGTCGAGCGCGTAGAGCACCGCGGCGGCCTTTGGCGTCGTGCCGCGTGGTAGTGTGCCCGCGAGCATCGCCCCCAGCGCCCAGCCGCCGACCGTGTCCGTATAGCGCGGGAACGAAATGACCGCGGCGCTGCGCCCGGCGGCCTGCAACTGCTCGACGACCAGTGCGGAGGCCGTGGCCTTACCGGCGCCGTCGGCACCTTCGATAGCGAGGAGGAAGCTCATCGCGCTCCCCTAACCGACCGGCGCGTGCAGGTCGATAAAGCTGTGCTGAAGCGAATATACGGGAAGTGCGGCCTGGCGGAGATGTCGGCCGCCCTTGGCGATGCCGTGAATCATTCAATCGGCCACCACCGCCCAGCGCGTCATTGGCAAAGTTTCTGGTGGTGGCGGATCACCTCGTCGATGATGAACCGCAAAAACTTTTCGGAGAATTCCGGATCGAGCTGGGCTTCCTCGGCAAGCCGACGCAACCGCGCGATCTGACGCTCCTCACGTCCGGGATCGGCAGCCGGCAGCCCGTGCTCCGCCTTGTGCCGGCCAACCGCCTGCGTCACCTTAAACCGTTCGGCAAGCATATGAATCAGTGCCGCATCGATGTTGTCGATGCTCTGGCGATAGCCGCTCAGCAGGTCGTCGGGCATCGTGTAACCTCCACCTATTGCCGTCGCCTGCCTTTTGGTGAGGGTTTGCCGAGCCGGCAAGGGTTGCTTTGCGAGGCCGTAGCCGTCAGAGGCACGGGCAGATGAGCGCCACCGTCCACCGCCTCGACTCCCCTCGTTCGAATCCCGGGCCACAGCCTTCGCTGGACCCGATGGTCAAGCTCGTCACCACCGACATGGACCAGGTCAATGCGGTGATCGTCGCGCGCATGACCTCCGATATTCCGTTGATCCCCGAACTGGCGGGTCATCTGATCGCGGGCGGGGGCAAGCGGATGCGCCCGATGCTGACGCTCGCGAGTGCACAGCTGCTGGACTATGCCGGGACGCAGCATCACCTGCTCGCGGCGGCCGTCGAATTCATCCACACCGCGACGTTGCTGCATGACGACGTCGTCGATGGCTCTGACCTGCGGCGTGGGAACCGCACGGCGAACATCATCTGGGGCAATCCTGCCAGCGTGCTGGTCGGCGACTTCCTGTTCAGCCGCAGCTTCGAACTCATGGTCGAGGCGGGCAGCCTGAAGGCGCTCAAGATCCTTTCATCGACCAGCGCGGTCATCGCCGAGGGCGAGGTCAACCAGCTGACGGCGGCCCGCCGCGTCGATCTGGGCGAGGAGCGCTATCTCGACATCATCGGCGCAAAGACCGCAGCGCTGTTCGCTGCCGCCTGCCGAATCGCTGCCGTGGTGGCCGATCGGCCCGAGAATGAAGAGGCGGCACTCGACGCCTATGGCCGCAACCTCGGGATCGCTTTCCAGCTTGTCGACGACGCGATCGACTATGTTTCGGATGCGGATACGATGGGCAAGGATGCGGGCGACGATTTCCGCGAAGGCAAGATGACCCTGCCGGTGATCCTCGCTTATGCGCGCGGATCGGCCGAGGATCGTCAATTCTGGAAGGATGCGGTCGAGGGGCGTCGCGACACCGATGCCGACCTGCAGCATGCCGTGCGCCTGATCCGGGCAACCCGCGCGATCGACGACACGTTTGCACGTGCGCGGCATTATGGTCAGCGGGCGATCGATTCGATCGCGGGCTTTGCCAATGGCGAGGCGAAGGACGCGATGATCGAAGCGGTCGAGTTTGCGGTGGCTCGCGCTTATTAAGTTCAACCGGCTGAGGCAGACACGATAACGGCGGCCGATCGCTCGGCCGCCGTATCTTCATTTACCGAGCAAAAAAGCTCAGCGGCACTTGACGTTACCGCGGTCGACCGACCGTCCGAGCAGTGCACCGCCACCGGCACCCGCCAGCGTTCCGAGCGTGCCGCCGCCGATCAGATTGGCAAGAACGCCACCGCCGAGCGCGCCGATCACGAGCCCGGTCGTGCCATCGTTGCGCTTGCAATAGGCCCGGCCATCGTTGCCGCGATAGATCCGGTCGTTGCGACCGAGACGACGCTCGCGGTAGTTGCCGTTCTGATAGCTGCGCGAAGGATCCCAGTTGCGATCGTCACCGCGCCAGTTGCGGTCGTTGCCGCGGCGCGAATCGTTGTTCCGGCGGTCGTCATGGCCCCGGCGGTCGTCATGGCCCCGGCGGTCGTCATGGCGCTGTGCAACCGCTTCAACGGGCACCATTCCGGGGGCGACCACGGCGATGGACATCAGCGCGGCGATAAAATGCTTCTTCATCGGGTATTACTCCAGAACTATACTAGGATAACCCGCGCAACGCCCCAAAGGTTCATATCACTGCGTGGCGCGTCATCGAGCATGGCTGACCGTCGCCCGTCTCGACCTGCAACGTGGCATGGCCGATCCCGAAACGCTCCTGCAGCATCGTGCGGGTCGAGGTGAGGAACGGATCGCCGGGATGGCCGCCCGGCATGACCAGGTGCGCGGTCAGGACGGGCTCCGTCGTGCTCATCGGCCAGATGTGCAGATCATGGATCGCGGTCACGCCGGGGAGGGTGCATAGCGCCTCGTCGACCTGGTCGAATTCGATCCCGCGCGGCACCGCGGACAGCGCCATTTCGACGGTCTCACGCAGCAATCCCCAGGTTTGCCAGAAGATCAGGACCGCGATGACGATGGAGACCGCCGGGTCGATCCAGGAGATCCCGGTCTGCCAGATCAGCACGCCCGCGATCACGACCCCCGCCGACACCAGCGCGTCCGCGGCCATGTGCAGATAGGCGCCACGGATGTTGACGTCCCCCTTGCGACCGCGCGCGAACATCCAGGCGGTGATCGCGTTCACCGCGATGCCGATCCCGGCCACCATTGATACGGTCAGGCCCGCCGTGGGCGTCGGATCTGCGAAACGCTGCGTCGCTTCGAGCAGGATCGCCCCGAGCGCGACGAGCAACAGCAGCGCATTGGTCAACGCGGCAAGGATCGTCGACCCCTTCAGCCCATAGGTAAAGCGCTTGGTCGGCTCGGTTCGCGCGAGCATCGTCCCGCCCCAGGCGACGACCAGGCCCAGCACATCGGATAGATTATGCCCGGCGTCCGCGAGCAGCGAAACCGAGTTGATCCGCAATCCGACCAAGGCCTCGACCGCGACAAACGCCACGTTGAGCCCGATCCCGATCGCAAACGCGCGGTCGAACGATGCCGGAGCATGGCTGTGTGCATGTCCGTGCCCATGTCCCGCATGCCCGTGTGCATGCCCGTGCCCGTGTCCCGCATGCCCGTGCCCGTGTCCGCCCAAAGCCGATGCTCCAATGATTCGGCCGGCGCGTAGCATCCGTCTTGCATGTGATACTAGGACGCCGCGCGATGGGACTACAGATCGGGGGCAAGTATCGACGATACTGTGGTTTTCGCCGGGTTTGCGCTCAGCCCTCGGTCGCGAGCGCCTTCAACCGGTAGAGCGCATCGAGCGCGTCGCGTGGGCTCATCGCATCGATGTCGAGCTTCGCCAGGTCTTCGCGCAGCACGTCGCAGGCCACCTCCTCGATCTGTGCGGCGGCCGCGAACAGCGGAAGATCATCCAGCCCCGCCGCCAGACCGCCGGTTTTGGCACGCCCGGCTTCCAGCTTGGCAAGCACCGCTTTCGCACGCTGCACGGTGACCGGCGGCATGCCGGCGAGGCGCGCGACGGCGAGGCCGTAGCTGCGATCCGCGGGCCCGTCGGCGAGCTCGTGGAGCAGGACGAGTTCGCCCTTCCACTCTCGCGCGCGAACGTGATGCAGCGACAGCGCCTCGCAGCGTTCAGCGAGCCGGGTCAGCTCATGATAATGCGTGGCGAACAAGCAGCGGCATCGATTGTCCTCATGGATCGCCTCGACCACGGCCCAGGCGATCGCGAGGCCGTCATAGGTGGACGTGCCGCGACCGACCTCATCGAGAATCACGAAGCTTCGCGGCGTCGCCTGCGCGAGGATGGCGGCCGTCTCGACCATTTCGACCATGAAGGTCGAGCGACCGCGCGCAAGATTGTCCGACGCGCCGACGCGACTGAACAGGCGGTCGACGAGACCCAGCGTTGCCTTGGTGGCCGGCACATAGCTGCCCGCCTGCGCCAGGACCGCGATCAGCGCATTCTGGCGCAGGAAGGTCGACTTGCCGCCCATGTTCGGGCCCGTGACGAGCCACAGTCGCGAGGATTCCGACAGGTTGCAGTCGTTGGCGACGAACCGGTCGCCCGACTTGGCGACGGCGGCCTCGACGACCGGGTGCCGGCCTCCCTCGATCTCGAAACAGGCATGGTCGACCAGGATCGGGCGCGACCATTGCCCCTCGGCTGCGCGCTCGGCGAGACCGGCGGCGACATCGAGCCGGGCAAGCGCATCGGCGGTCGCGGCAATCGCCTCGCGACCGCCGAGCGCTCGCGCGGTCAGATCCTCGAGATGCGCCGACTCCGCCGCCGTGGCATGCGCACCCGCCTGCGAGACTTTCGTTGCGACATCGTGCAGCGCGGGCGTGTTGAAGCGTACGACACCTGCGAGGGTCTGGCGGTGCGTGAAACCGCTGTCGGGCTTCATCAGCGAATCGGCAGCTCGTGCAGGGACCTCGACATGATAGCCGAGCACGCCATTGTGGCGGATCTTGAGCGCGGACACGCCGGTCGAGGTGCGAAAATCGGCCTCCAGTGCGGCGATCGCGCGGCGTCCCCCAGCGCCGGTATCGCGCAGGTCGTCGAGAGCGGCGTCATATCCCGCCGCGATATACCCCCCGTCAGAGGCTTCGATCGGTGGCGATGGTACGAGCGCACGCTTGAGCAGGTCGATCAGGCTGCCATGCCCGCGCAACAGCGGTGCGACGTCGCTGAGCAGGCGCGGCGGATCGGTAAGTGCATCGAGCCGCTCCCCCAGGTTCCAGGCGCCGTCGAGACCGTCGCGCAACTGGCCAAGATCGCGCGGTGATCCTCGACCCGCGGCGAGGCGGCCAAGCGCCCGGCCGATGTCCGGCAGCGCGCGCAGCGTCGCGCGCAACCGTTCGCGCAGGGCCTGGTCGTCATGGAACAACCGGACGAGGTCGAGCCGCGCGTCGATCGCGGCCTTGTCCATCAGGGGCGCGCCGAGATCGGCACCGAGAAGGCGTGCGCCGGCACCGGTGACGGTGCGATCGACCGCGTCGAGCAGGCTCCCCTTGCGGACGCCCCCGGTGGTGCAGGTCAGTTCGAGGCTTTCCCGCGTCGCGGCGTCGATCGCCATCACCTGGGCTGCCCGCCCGATTCGTGGCGGGCGCAGGAAGGGCAGCGCGCCCTTCGCGTTATGTTCGAGATACGCGACCAGACCGCCCGCCGCGGCCAGCGCGGCCCGCCCGAACTGCCCGAAGCCGTCGAGGGTCGCGACGCCGTAGATCCGCTTGAGTCGCGCTTCGCCCGCACCACTGTCGAAATCGCTCCTGGGGCGCAGCGTCGTGGCGGCCTCCGCGAAACCACTCGCCTCGGCGACGACGATCTCGGCCGCGGCAAGTCGCGCCAGTTCGGCCCCGACCGCGTCGTCGGCGACGTCGATGACCTCGAACCGGCCGGTCGACACGTCGGCCGCGGCAATCGCGACGGATCCCCCGGCTTCACCGATCGCCACGCACCAATTGTCGCTGCGCGCGTCGAGCAAGGCTTCCTCGGTCAGCGTGCCCGCGGTCACGACGCGCACGATCGCGCGGGCGACCAGCGCCTTCGATCCGCCGCGCGCCTTCGCCTCGGCCGGGCTCTCGACCTGTTCGGCGATCGCGACGCGGTGCCCGGCCTTGATCAGTCGCTGGAGATAGGCGGTGGCCGCGTGGACTGGTACGCCGCACATCGGGATCGGCTTGCCCTCATGCTCGCCGCGGGCGGTCAGCGCGATGTCGAGCACCGCCGCGGCGATGCGCGCATCGTCCATGAACAGCTCGAAAAAATCGCCCATGCGGTAGAACAGCAGGCAATCCTGCGCCTCGGCCTTGAGGCCGAGATACTGCGTCATCATCGGGGTAGCGGCGGGAGTGGACATCGGCGCGGGGTAGCGAAAACCGTCCGCACGTCCAATAGCACTGCGAAGGGTTCCCAAGGGGTGACGAACAGCCACGCGTTCCGTAAAGGCAGGGGCTCCCCCTGCAGATACCCCCGAGGCCCCGCTTATGTCCGACGACAATAATCTCCAGTTCTCCGAACGCGAAGCGCTGCTGTTCCATTCGGAAGGCCGTCCCGGGAAGCTCGAGATCATTGCGTCCAAACCGATGGCGACGCAGCGCGACCTCGCGCTCGCCTATTCGCCCGGCGTGGCGATTCCGGTGCAGGCGATCGCCGATGACCCCTCGACCGCCTATGACTATACCGCCAAGGGCAATCTGGTCGCGGTGATCTCGAACGGGACCGCGATCCTCGGCATGGGCAATCTCGGCGCGCTCGCGTCGAAGCCGGTGATGGAGGGCAAGGCGGTGCTCTTCAAGCGCTTCGCCGACGTCGACTCGATCGACATCGAGCTGAAGACCGAGGATGTCGATCGCTTCATCGATGCGGTCGAGCTGATGGAACCGACGTTCGGCGGCATCAACCTCGAGGACATCAAGGCGCCCGAGTGCTTCATCATCGAGCAGACGCTGCGCGAGCGGATGAATATCCCCGTATTTCATGACGATCAGCACGGCACCGCGATCATCTGTGCGGCCGGGCTGATCAACGCCTGCCTCGTGACCGGGCGCAAGCTTGGCGACATCAAGCTGGTCGTCAACGGCGCGGGCGCCGCGGCGATCGCGTGCACCGAGCTGATGAAGGCGATGGGCGTGCGGCCCGATAACGTCATCATGTGCGACCGTACCGGCGTGATCTATCAGGGTCGCGACGACGTGAACCAGTGGCAGTCGGCGCATGCCACGACGAGCAGCGCGCGGACGCTGACCGAGGCGCTGGTCGGCGCCGACGTGTTCCTCGGCCTGTCGGCGGCAGGCGCGCTCAAGCCCGAGATGGTCAAGGACATGGCGGCCGCGCCGATCATCTTCGCCATGGCCAATCCCGAACCCGAGATACGCCCCGAACTGGCGATGGCCGCACGTCCCGACGCGATCGTCGCGACGGGCCGGTCGGATTATCCGAACCAGGTCAATAACGTGCTCTGCTTCCCGTTCATCTTCCGCGGTGCGCTCGACGTCCGCGCGACGGGGATCAACGACGCGATGAAGATCGCCGCGGCCAATGCGATCGCCGAGCTGGCGCGCGAGCGTGTGCCCGAGGAGGTTGCGCTGGCCTATGGTGTCAGCCACAGCTTCGGTCCGGCCTATATCATCCCCGCGCCGTTCGATCCGCGGCTGATGGAGGTCGTTCCCGTCGCGGTCGCCAAGGCGGCAATGGCATCGGGCGTCGCGACCAAGCCGATTCTCGACATCGAGGCGTATCGCCAGTCGCTGCGCGCGCGTCTCAACCCGACCACCTCGGTGCTGTCGATGGCCTATGAGGGCGCACGGGCGCATCCCAAGCGTGTCATCTTCGCCGAGGGCGAGGAAGAGGTCGTGCTGCGGGCGGCGATCGCGTTCAAGGAGGGCGGCTACGGTACGCCGGTGCTGGTCGGTCGCGACGACGTGCCCGACCGGTTGCGCGCGCTGGGCGTCACCGATCCCGAGAGCTTCGAGCTGCACAACAGCCGCGTCTCGCCGCTGGTGCCGAAGATGGTCGAGCTGCTCTACGCCCGGCTCCAGCGTCGTGGGTATCTGCGGCGCGACTGCGAGCGGATGGTGAACCAGGATCGCAACATCTTCGGTGCGCTGCTGCTGCAGCTCGGCGAGGGCGATGCGATGATCACCGGCATCACGCGCACGTACGGCGAGACGATGCGCCAGATCTACCGCGTGATCGATCCGGCGGCGGGCAAGACGCCGTTCGGCATCCACCTGCTCGTCGGGCAGAGCCACACGGTGTTCATCGCCGACACCACGGTCAACGAACGTCCGACCGCCGAACAGCTCGCCGATTTCGCCGAGCAGACCGCGGCGGTCGCACGTCGCATGGGGCATGAGCCGCGCGTCGCGTTTCTGAGCTATTCGAACTTCGGCAACCCGAAGGGCGAGTGGCTCGACAATATCCGCGACGCGGTGACCGTGCTCGACGGTCGTCAGGTCGGGTTCGAATATGAGGGCGAGATGGCGCCGGACGTGGCGCTCAACCCGAAGCAGCTGGCGAACTATCCGTTCGCGCGGCTGTCAGGGCCGGCGAACGTGCTGATCATGCCGGGTCTTCAGTCGGCGCATATCTCGGCCAAGCTGTTGCGCGAGCTCGGTGGCGATTCGGTGATCGGGCCAATGCTGATCGGCATGGAGAAGCCGGTGCAGGTCGCGCCGATGACGAGCACGGCGAGCGAGCTGGTGACGCTGGCGGTGCTCGCCGCGGGTGGAATTGCTCGCTGACGAGCGAGCCCTCTCCCCGGCGGGGAGAGGGAGCGAGCGGGGGTGAGGGCAGGGGCGGGAATGCGGCGCGTGCCCTCACCCTCCCACCGCTTCGCGGCGGGCCCCTCCCTCTCCCCTGAAGGGAGAGGGGTTTTGCTTAGGCGTCGATGCTGGTGCCTAGCGAGGCGTGGACGAGGCCGCCGTCGACGGTGATGGTCTCGCCGATCACGTAATCGCCGGCGCGGCTGGCGAGGTAGATCGCAGCGCCGGCCATGTCCTCGTCGACACCGACCCGCTTGGCCGGGATCCCTTGCGCAACCGCGTCGCCGTGATCGCGGGCCGCCTTGTTCATGTCGCTGGCAAACGCACCGGGGGCGATCGAGGTGACGTTGATCGAATCGGTCACGAGCCGCGCGGCCATGCGCTTGGTCAGATAGATCAGCGCTGATTTCGACGCGTGATAGCTGTAGGTTTCCCAGGGGTTGAGCCGCTGGCCGTCGATCGAGGTGATGTTGATGACCTTGGCCGGCCGGTCGCGCGAGCCCGAGGCCGTGAGCGCTGCGTGAAGCGCCTGGGTCAGGAAGAAGGGCGATTTGACGTTCAGGTCCATGACCTTGTCCCAGCCGACCTCCGAAAACTCCTCGAACGGGACGCCCCAGGCCGCGCCCGCATTGTTGACGAGGATGTCGAGCCGGCTCTCGTGCTCGGCGAACTGCGCCGCGAGCGCCTTGCAACCGGCGACGGTCGAGACGTCCTGGGGCAGCGCGATGCAGTTGGGGCCAAGTTCGGCCGCCGCGGCTTCGCAGGCATCGGCCTTGCGCGACGAGATATAGACCTTTGCGCCCTGCGCGATGAAGCCCGCCGCGATCATCTTGCCGATGCCGCGGCTGCCGCCGGTGATCAGCGCGACGCGGCCGTCGAGACGGAACAGGGTGGTCGTATCCATGCGGCATCCTCCAGAGATTTTTGCGACTGGTATCCCCGCGCGATGCGTGCCGCAAACCCGTTTTTCGAATTATGGCAACTTGAGTAGGTGGTGTGCCGTACTGTCATCGCAAAGCCGGCCTTCGTGTGCTCTTTTGGAGCGCGCGGCGCAGGGATGCCTGTATGCATTCGCGCGTTGGCTGCATCAGGGGCAGAACGCCGCATAAGGGGCAGCGTGACTGGCGAATAAAGGGGCTCGTCGGCGCGGCAACACGCTTCGTCGGATATGGTTCCGCGACGCCTTTCAATTAAATCCGCACTCCCGTAGCCAGACTGTGACGAACGGGTTTTGACCGGGGGGTCTCGATGAATTTCAAGGCGTTAGCAGCGCGTTTTGCGCTGGTGGTATCGTGCGGCCTGATGACGGCCACACCGGCAGCGGCCCAGTTCTGGCAGTGCGTGACCTTTGCCCGCTCGGTGTCGGGCATCGAGATCCGTGGCAATGCCAACACCTGGTGGAGCCAGGCCGAGGGCCGTTACGAGCGTGGCCATGCACCAAAGGCCGGTGCCGTCCTCGCCTTCTCGCCGACCTCGCGGATGCGCGTCGGCCATGTCGCGATGGTCTCCAAGGTCGTCAGCGACCGCGAAGTGCTCCTGACCCATGCCAACTGGTCGCGTCGCGGTGCGATCGAAACCAATGTCCGCGCGATCGACGTGTCCGACGCGGGTGACTGGAGCATGGTCAAGGTCTGGTACGGGCCGCAGGGCGATCTCGGTACCTCGGCCTATCCGACCAAGGGCTTCATCTATTCAGGCCATGCACCGCGTGGCGACACGCTCGACGCCCCCGCCCAGCCGTCGCTTCAGATGGTCAGCGCGCCCAGCGCGACGCAGCGTGCCAATGCCGCTCAGCTCGCCACGGTGCAGCATGGCCCGACCGACCCGCGCGGCATCTTCACGCTCGTAAACGACGCGGGCTGAACCAGTTAAGCGATTACCGGGCCGCCATCGCCCGGAACGTCAGCGCATCGCCGTTCATGCAATAGCGCTTTCCCGTCGGCTTGGGGCCGTCCTCGAACACATGGCCGAGATGCCCGCCGCAGCGTCGGCAATGCACTTCGGTCCGCGCCATCCCGAGCGTCGAATCGACCCGGGTCCGCACGGCATTGGGCAAGGGCTGCCAGAAGCTCGGCCATCCCGTCCCGCTCTCGAACTTGGTCTTCGACGAGAACGCAGGCAATGCGCAGCCGGCACACGAAAAGATCCCGGCGCGATGTTCGCCGTTGAGCGGGCTCGAATAGGGTCGCTCGGTCGCTTCCTTGCGCAGCACGTTATACGCGTCGGGCGACAGCTTCTTGCGCCACTGTGCATCGCTCAATGTGACCTCGAAGCGTTCGGCAGCCTGGGCGGACTGCGACGAACAGCCCCAGAGGGCAAAGCCCGCCGCGCCGGCGCCGGCGAGCGTGAGGAACGTGCGGCGATCGGGCGATGTATGTGTCATGGTCATGATATAAGTACGAACCTTGCCGCGAACAGGATGCGCGGGGGCGGGCGATGAAAGTCAGTAGCGGCTGATCTCGACCGGGAGCGAACGATAGCCGTGGACGAAACAGGCGGCGACACGGGTCGGCGGGCCGACCATGTTGATCCGCATGCGGCGGTTCGCCATTTCCTCGAGCAGGATCGCGAGCTGCATCTCGGCGAGCCTCGCCCCGACGCAGCGGTGGATGCCGTGGCCGAAGGCGAGATGGCGCCGCGCATTGGGACGGTCGACGCGGATCGCGTCGGCATCATCCCCGAACACGCTCTCGTCGCGATTTGCCGAGAGATACCACAGGGCCAGCTTGTCGCCGGCCTTGATCGACTGGCCCTGCAGTTCGGTATCCTGCGTTGCGGTCCGGCGCATGTGCGCGAGCGGCGTCTGCCAGCGGAGAATCTCGCTCACGGCGTTGGGAATGAGCGCCGGATCCGCTTCGAGCATGGCGCGGGCGTCGGGAAATGCGTCGAGGCCATAGGCCAGCGCCGACATCGAGTTGCGGGTCGTGTCATTGCCTCCGACGATCAGGAGGATCAGGTTTCCGATGAATTCGTGATGCTCCATATGCGCCATCGCATCCGAATGGATCATCATCGAGATCAGGTCGGGGGTCGGCGGCCGGTCGATCTTGGCGTTCCAGAGCGTCTGGAAATAGGCCCCGCAATCAAACATATGCGCGAGCCGCTGCTTGCGCGTCTCCTCGTTCTTGACGAGCTCGATGTCGCCCGCCCAGTCCGACCACAGGGTCAGCTTGCGCCGATCCTCCCAGGGAAAATCGAACAGGATCGCCAGCATCTGCGTCGTCAGCTCGATCGCGACGCGGTCGACCCAGTCGAACGGCGTGTTCCAGTCGAGCCCGTCGAGGATCTCCGCGGTGCGCCGGCGGATGTCGGGCGCCATGCGGGTCATCTCGCTCGGCGTGAAGGCGGGGGCGACCGTGCGGCGCTGGCTGGTGTGGATCGGGCGATCGCGCGCTATGAACATCGGCATGCGGACGTCGCGATCGCGATCGAAATCGGCGAGGGTGATGCCGCCGGCTTCGGAGGAATAGAGGTCGGGCAGCGACTCGACCTCGACGATCCCCCGGTAGTTCGAGACCGACCAATAGGGGCCGTAATCCGAGCTCGCGACATGGTGGACCGGGGCATGCGCGCGAAGATGGCGGAAGGGCGCGTGCCAGACATCGTCGCGGTAGAGGTCCGCGCGACTGACATCGAGCGGGTCGATCGGGTGTTTTCCGGTTGCCGCCCTGGTGGTTACGGGGCTGCCAAGCGGAGCCGTCGTGATTTCGCCTGCAAGCGTCGCCACCCATAACTCTCCTGTTTTCGGGCAGGAGACCAAGTACTGACAGGGATGTCAACAACCTGTGTCAGTGGGGTTTCGCGCGGCGCCAGAAGGGCCGGGCGCTGCCCGACTGGAGCACGCCGCGGCGGAACAGTCGTGCGCCCACGACGATGAAGATCGTCACCCACAGGGCCTGCCAGGCCAGCGCCGCGACGTGCGGCCAGAGCTCGGGGGAATTGGCCGCGTGCCCGGCCATCGCGAAGGGCGAGGAAAGCGGGAAGAGCTCGGCGAGCGTCGCGATCCAGCTGCCGGGGCGCGAGACCGCGGCGGACGAGAGACCGAACATCGCGACCTGAAGGATCGTGATCGGCAGCGACAGCATCTGGATCTCGCGCATCGTCGAGGCCTGCGCGCCGACGCCGAGAAACACTGATCCCAGAAGCAGATAGGCCATGGTGAAATAGCCAGCGAACAGCAGCGCGAACATCGGCCCGCCGACCGCCGGGCGGAGATCGCCGATCGCCGCCGCCGCGCCTGCGGGAAGCAATGTCGTGACCTGTCCGACGACGGTTCCCCAGAAGGCGACGAACAGCACCGCGACGCCGAACATGCCGATCAGCTTGCCGAAGAACACCGATTCGAGCGGGACCGCGGCGGCGAGCACCTCGATCACCTTGTTGTTGCGCTCCTCGGCCATCGTGCCGACGACCTGGCCGGAGAGGAACAGCGTCAGGAAGAAGATCCCGAACACCGCGAAGAAGGCGGACTGATGCTGGCCGCCGACCGAGCCGCGCGACCGCGTGATCCGGGTCTTGGTCACGTCGATCGGGGGCAGCGTGCCGCCCGCCTGTTGCGCCGCGAGCGTGGTCTGCGCGAGCGTCGCGAGATAGCCCGCCGCGCGGTCGCCGCGTGGCCCATAGAGGATCTGTGGCGCCGCGAGCGGGCCGTAAAGCACTGCGGCGGCGTCGATATCGTTGCGGTCGAAGGCGTTGCGCGCCTGTGCCGCCGGATCGGCGGCGGCCGGCTGGGTGGTCAGGTCGGGTGGTCCCTCGCCAGGCCGGAAGATGCCGCGCAGCTGCGTGTCGGCCTCGGCCATCATACGCGACTCGGCGGCGGGGAGGATCGCGATGATCTGCGCCTTGTCCTGCGCGCCGTCGGTGACGCTGGCCGCGCCGAGCCCGCCGACCGCCCCGAAGGCGCCCATGATCAGCGGCGCGAACAGGAAGAGCAGGAAGATCGGGGTGAAGACGGTTGCGGTGAAATCGCGGCGGGCGATGGTGAAGGTCTGGCGCAGCGTGCGGCGGAAGCGGGTCATGGCTGCGCCTCCTGCTGACCGACGATTCGCACGAACGCCTCGTGCAGCCCGGGGCGTTCGATCGAGAGCCCGGAAATGCCGTATCCCGCGTCGATCAGCCGCACCAGCAGCGTCTCGATCCCGCCGCCCGGCAGTTCGAACCGCCAGCCGTCGCGATCGGGCAGCGCGTCGGGGGGCAGGACGCCGCGGATCGCGGGGTCGGGGCGGTGCGGGGTGTAGTGGACGCGCTGGGGCAGGACGCCGCGCGCGTCGTCGACGGTGCCTTCGAACCGGCGCTTGCCGCCGGCGATGATCGCCAGCCGGTCGCACAGCCGTTCCGCGTGGCTCATGATATGCGTCGAGAACAGGATCGTCGCGCCGCGATCGCGCTCGACAAGGATAAGCTTTTCAAGACGTTCCTGGTTGACCGGATCGAGCCCGGAAAAGGGTTCGTCGAGCACGAGCAGATCGGGCTGATGGACGACCGAGCCGAGCAGCTGGACGAGCTGCGCCATGCCCTTCGACAATTTGCGGATCTTCTCGTCGACCGCATGGCCGAGCCCCGCCCCCTCCATCAGCGTGACCGCGCGCGCACGCCCGGTCTTCCAGTCGAGACCGCGCAGTGCGCCCATGAACGCGATCGCCTCGCGTGCCTTCATCGCGGGATAAAGTCCCCGTTCCTCCGGCAGATAGCCGACATGATCCGAAGCGTCGCGCGGGCTGTCGAAGCCAAGCAGGGTGCGGTGGCCTTCATCGGGTTCGATGATCCCGAGCAGCATGCGCAGCGTCGTGGTCTTGCCCGCGCCGTTGGGGCCGAGCACGCCGTAGATCGCGCCGGTTGGCACGGCGATGTCAACGTCGTCGACCACTCGCCGGTCGCCGAAGCGCTTGACCAGCCCGCTGGCCTTGACCGCCCATTCCTCGCCCACGCGTAAACTTCCTTCAAGCCGAGCGGCTGTGGTAGCGGGCGGACGTGCCCGACGACAAGCCATCCGAACTCGAATCGCGCGTGAAGGCCAAGGCGGCCGAACTGGGCTTTGCGGCGTGCGGGATTGCGCGCGCGGATGCGGCGCCGCTGGCGGGCGAACGGCTGCACCAGTGGCTGGCCGAAGGGCGGCATGGCGACATGATCTGGATGGAGGAGCGGCGCGATCAGCGGGCGAGCCCGGCCGGGCTGTGGCCCGCGGTGCGCAGCGTGATCGCGCTGGGCATGAGCTATGCGCCGAAGGACGATCCGCTGCGGCTGGCGGAGCAAGGCGAGGTCGGCCGGATCTCCGTCTATGCGCAGGGCGCGGACTATCACGACGTCATCAAGCGGCAGCTGAAGGCGCTCGGCCGGTGGCTGGCGAGCGACGCGGTCGGTGTCGAGTATCCGTTCGATCTCAAGGTGTTCGTCGACACTGCGCCGGTGATGGAGAAGCCGCTCGCCGAGGCGGCGGGGCTGGGGTGGCAGGGCAAGCACACCAATCTGGTCAGCCGGACAGAGGGCAGCTGGCTGTTCCTCGGTGCGATCTACACGACGCTCGAACTGAAGGGCGACGCCGCGGGCCGGGATCTGTGCGGGAGCTGCGACGCGTGCCAGCGCGCATGCCCGACCGATGCGTTTCCGGCGCCCTACAGGCTCGATGCGCGGCGTTGCATCTCGTATCTGACGATCGAGCATGCGGGGGTGATTCCTGAGGAATTCCGGGCGGGTATCGGCAACCGCATCTATGGCTGCGACGATTGCCTGGCGGTGTGCCCGTGGAACAAGTTCGCCGCCGCCGCGAACGCCAATCTCGCCTTCGCGCCGCGCGCCGAGCTGGTCGCGCCCGAGATCGCCGACCTGATCGCGCTCGACGATGCGGGGTTCCGCCAGGTCTTTGCCGGCTCGCCGATCAAGCGGATCGGGCGCGACAAGATGGTGCGTAACGCGTTGATCGCGGCGGGGAATAGTAATGACGCGACATTATCGGAGGGCGTCGCGGCGTTGCTGGGCGACCCGGCGCCGGTCGTGCGCGGGACGGCGGTGTGGGCCTTGTCGCGACTCGACGCGGTGCGATTCGCGGCCGAGAAAGCGGATCGTCGTGGCGGCGAAAATGACGATGGCGTCCGCGCGGAATGGGACCGGGCGAACTTAAGCTGACGCGGGCCAAGTGACGCGCGACAGGGGAAATTATTCACGAACGCCGGTGTAGGGGTGCGCATTCGAGACTTGCCTTGCGGGGGCAATGCGGACAGCGGTGGCGGTCCAAGGGGCGATGATTGCATATGTTGGCATTTTCCACTGCTACGATGGTCGCCGCGCTGGCGGTGCAGGCCGTCGACCCGCTGCCCGTCGCGCCGGTCCCGGTTGCGCCGTCGACGGTGGTTGCGGACGAGCAGCGCGTGCCCGAATCGCCCGTCGTGCCGGTATCGCCGCCCGTGGTGCCCGTAGCGCCGGTTGCAGCGTCCCAGACTGTCCCGGTTCCAGCGCCCGTGCCCGCCGAGCCGAACGCGCAGAAGGACATCGTCGTCGTCGGGCAGTCGCGTGATGCCGGGGATCCGCTGCGTGGCGTGAATGCCCAGGCGTTCGGGGCGACGCAGGCGGTCGACAGCGCGGTCGTTGGGCCGGTGGCGCGGGTCTACAAGCGCAAGGTGCCGAGCCCGATCCGCAAGGGTATTCACAACTTTCTCTATAACTTGCGCGAGCCGATCGTGTTCGTGAACTTCCTGCTGCAGTTCAAGCCGGGCAAGGCGGCCGAGACGGTCGGGCGGTTCGTGATCAATTCGACGGTCGGCGCGGCGGGGGTCATCGACGTTGCCAAGAAGCGGCCGTTCCGGCTGCCGCGCCGGTCGAACGGCTTTGCCAACACATTGGGGTATCACGGGATCGGCAACGGGCCGTTCCTGTTCCTGCCGCTGGTCGGGCCGACGACGGTGCGCGACCTGATCGGCGGGACGCTCGACCGGTTGCTGCTGCCCACTGCGATCGGGTCGCCGTTCACCGATGCGAGCTACACGGTGCCGGCCGGCGTGCTCGGCGCGCTCGACCACCGCGCCGATTTCGACGAAACTCTCAAGTGTTTGCATGACGATGTGGGCGATCCCTATGCATCGTCGCGCGCCTTTTACCTGCACCGGCGACAGGCGGAGATCGATCATCTCCACCGCCGGCCCCCGGCACCGCCGCCCGAATGCCAGGCGGCGCTGCCCGCGACGCGGATCCCGGTCGGCGCGGCGGGTGCGACCGAAACGGTGCCGCCGCCCGGGCCCTGAGCGGCCTAGCGGCCGCCGTCGCGGCGGGTGAGCGCGGCGACGCAGCTGGCGCGGTCGATCGTGCTGCCGTCGAGTTCGCGCGCGTCGATATAGGTGACCTTGGGCTCGCCCGATCCGGCGGGGTAGAGATAGGCGTCGAGCACGCAAATTCCGCTCTGGAACTGGAGCTTGCGCGCCACGCCCTCGCGGACATCGGCGTCGGGATCGCCGAACAGCCGGGTCAGGCCGGCGGCGGTCTGGCCGATCACGCGTTCGAGCCCGACGCTGGTATAGGGGATGGCGGGGCGGCCGACCGGCGCGGTCGCGACGGGAGCGGCGCAACCCGCGAGCGCGAGGCCGAGGGCCATCGCCAGGCCCGCGCCTGACCGCGCGATTGTTAGGCCTTTCAACGCGTTGACACGTGATCTCGTCATCAGCTGGTCCCCCGGGCGCGCACCGCTGCGCGCGTCCCGTGATAAAAATGCGTCGCCATCGCCGCGCCGAGCACGGGGGCGGCGATGTTGAGGATCGGAACCACGAACAGCGCGGTGTTCGCAAGACCCAGCACGAACCGCGACGCCCGCGTCGTCGCACGCCAGCCCCGCATCGCCGCGGCGTCCATGTGGCGCGCGGCGACCATGTCGCCGAGATCGCGCCCGAGCAGCCAGCCATTGACCACGAAAAACGCCGCCGCGGTGCCGACCCCGGTGACGAGCAGGCCGATATAGACGGGCACCATCAACAGGTTGACGAGCAGCACGCGGAACGCCGAGCGCAATCCCATCGCCAGGCTGCGCGCGAACGGCACGGGTCGCGCGGTAGCCAGACTGGCGGGATAATGCCGCGCCTCGACCGCGGCGACGACATCGTCGGCGAAGATCCCGACGACCGCGATGGCGACCGCGCGAAACAGGATCCAGACCGCGAGGATGGTCAGGAACAGCGCGACCGCGGCGGCGATCCCGGCCTGGTCACTGCCGAGCCAGGCGGCGAAAATCGCCTTTGCGCCCAGCCACATGAGCAGGCCGAGCGCGGCGAAGACGAGCAATGTCACCGCCATCGACTTGGCAAAGACGCGCAGCACCGGCGGATCGCCGAGCTGGCCGAGCGAGAGGAAAAAACCGCGGATCATGCGTCAGCGATGGCCCGCCGCCTCCGGGCCGTCAACGTTGGGCTTCGACTCAGAGCGTGCGGATCAGGCGGACCGCGCGGGCGATCCAGACGGGGCGCTCGATCTGCTGGGGCGCGGCATCGTCGCCGACCGGAATAAGCGTGGGGCTGCCGTCGGTTAGCGCGACCAGACGGCCAAAGGCGAAGCGGCCGGCGGGGCGGGGGACGAGCACGTCGCGGTAGAGCGCGCTCTCGAATTCGTCGGGGCCGAGCGTGGTGCACCAGAGCACGTCGCCCGTGCGGTAGTCGCCGACGCCGGCGGCCACCGTGACCGCGACCTGACCCGGCTCGACCTGCGGCGGCGTGGCGAGGTTGGGGCGGGTAGGGGCTTGAATTCCGGTCGAATCCAGGATCGCGACGACGGGCAGATCGGCGCGTTCGGGCATCGTCACGAGATCGACCGCGGCGACGTCGAGCGCGGCGGCGATCCGGTTGAGCCAGCCGACCGACACGGTCCGCGTCCCCGTCTCGAGCCGGCCGATCGTCTGCGCGGTTGTCGGGGGATCACAACGCCTTGCAACGTCGTCGAGCGTCAATCCCTTGGCGCGGCGGACGGCACGGATAGCAGTGATCATCGACAGGCTCCGTCGCTTGCACAAACCATATAGGTTAATTTCTCTTGCAATTTCTGGTCGAATATGGCAAGACAAACGGGACTCGGCAAATGGAAAGGGCGGCGCATGCAGGATCTGATCGAGGTCGCGATCGATGGGCGGGGCATGCGGCGGGAGCCTGACAGGGAAGGTGAGCGGGAAGCTGACAGGGTCGGTGAGCGGGAGGTGCAGCGGGAAGGTGTAACCCGGGGCGGGCGGAGCGTGACGGTCAACCGGGCAGAGTCGCCGCTGACCTGGCTGCGGTCGCGCGGGCTGATCGATGCGCGGCAGTTTGCGGCGGGCGAGCGGTTGCGCGGGGCCTACGAGACCGCGTCGATCGCGCCGAGCGTGACGATGCGCTGGACGCCGCGGGTCGATGGCGGCGGGCAGGATGCGCTCGACCCGACCAGCGCGCAGATCGCGGCGAAGCGGCGGTTCGATGCGGCGATCGCGGCGGCGGGGCCGGGGCTCGCGGATATCGTGTGGCGGGTGGTGTGCGCGGGCGAGGGGCTGCCCGCGGCGGAGCGCGCGCTGTCCTGGCCAGCGCGCGCGGGGCGGCTGGTGCTGACGCTCGCGCTCGACCGGCTGGCGGCGCATTATGAGGGCGGGGACGTTAGAGGGCGCGAGGGGGGCGGCGGCTCGCCTTTGCGCAGCGACGCGGGTAAGGGCGCGGCATGCGCTTCGAACTGATCAAATGTCATGGCTCCGGCAACGATTTCCCGCTGATCGACGCGCGTGCGCTGTCGCTGGGCGATGCGGACTGGGCGCGCGTCGCACGCGCGCTGGCGGATCGCGCGGGGCCGGTCGGCGGCGACGGGCTGCTGCTGCTGACCGCGGGTGACGAGGACGGGCGGGCGTTCGGGATGCGGATGTTCAATTCCGATGGCAGCGAATCGGAGACGTGCCTCAACGGGCTGCGCTGTGTCGCGCGTGCGGGGTTCGCCGCGACCGGGCTGACGCGCGCGACCGCTCGGCTGAAGACAAGCGATGCGCTGGTCGTGCGCGACGCGGAGATCGCGCCGGGCGTGTTCACGGTGCGCGAGACCGCGGGGCCGGCGTCGCTCGACGTCGCGGCGTGGCCGATGCATGTCGATGCGGACCAGATCGTCGAGGCGCCGCTCGCCGGACTGCCCTCGACGCGCGCGTTCACCGCGGTGGCGATGCCCAACCCGCATCTGGTGGCGTTCGTCGAGGCGGTCGACGATGCCGAGCTGGTCCGCGTCGGCGAGGCCTGCGAGGCGGCGCCCGACTGGCTGCCCAACCGCGCCAATGTGAGCTTTGTCGAGCTGCGCGGGACCGACCTGTTCGTCCGCACGCATGAGCGCGGGGTCGGGCTGACCGACAGTTGCGGCAGCGCGATGGCGGCGTCGACCTTCGCCGCGTGCCTGACGGGGCGGATCGCGTACGACACGCCGACGACGGTGTTCAACCGCGGCGGGCTGGTCCGCGCCGAGGCGGGGGCGGACGGCATGGTGACGCTGTCGGGCAATGCGACGGTCGAATGGACCGGGTCGGTGACGGTCGATCTCGAGTCCGGCGAACCGGGCGACCTGGTGATTGCGCGGCGGCATGACGAAGAGATTGCCGCCTGGGAAACATTGCGCACCGGAATGTAAAAAAGCGTGTGCATCGTTGCGGCCGGGGTGGCCGTATCTTCGCCGCGGCAGCCGGATCATCGGCGCCGATCAGGAGAGACCGTCATGACCCCCCTGTTTCGTACCACGATCATTGCCGCCGCTGTCGCCGTCAGCGGCACCGCGCTGGTCGCCGCGCAGACCAACCCGATGGTCGGCGGCGCCGCGATGTACCCGACCAAGACGATCGTCGAGAATGCGGTCAATTCGAAGGATCACACGACGCTGGTCGCCGCGGTCAAGGCCGCCGACCTGGTCGAGACGCTGTCGGGACCGGGGCCGTTCACGGTCTTCGCGCCGACCAATGCCGCGTTCGGCAAACTGCCCGCGGGGACGGTCGACACGCTGCTCAAGCCCGAGAACAAGGCGCAGCTGGCGGGCGTGCTGACCTATCATGTCGTGCCGGGGACGATCATGGCCGCCGACATCGCGGCGAAGGCCAAGGCGGATGGCGGGACGGCGAGTTACACCACCGTGCAGGGTGAGCCGCTGATGTTCATGAAGTCGGGTAGCGGCTGGGGCATCATGGACGGCAAGGGGCACAAGGGGCGGATCACGATCGCCGATGTGCGCCAGTCGAACGGGCTGATCCATGTGATCGATACGGTGATGCTGCCGTGAGGGGGTGAGGTTCTGAGCCTCGCGTGCCCTCACCCTCCCACGCTTCGCGTGGGCCCCTCCCTCTCCCCCTGGGGGAGAGGGGCTTGTTTAGCTGATCAGGAGGCCGGCTAGGGCGGCGGACATGAGGTTGGCGAGGCTGCCGGCGGCGAGGGCGCGGAGGCCGAGTTTGGCGATCATCGGGCGCTGGTTGGGGGCGAGGCTGCCGGTTACCGCCATCTGGATCGCGATCGACGAGAAATTGGCGAAGCCGCACAGCGAGAAGGTGATCACCGCGATCGTCCGCGGGCTGAGCCCGGGTTGCGTGCCGAGCGAGATATAGGCGACGAATTCGTTCAGCACGATCTTCTGCCCGAACAGCCCGCCGGCGATCCCCGCCTCGCTCCACGGCACGTTCAAGAGGAACATGATCGGCGCGAAGACATAGCCGAGCAGCCCCTGGAAGCTCAGCCCCGGCAGCCCGATCATGTTGCCGAGCCCGCCGAGCAGGCCGTTGGCGAGCGCGACCAGCGCGACGAAGGCGAGCACCATCGCGCCGACCGCGACCGCGAGGCGGACGCCGGTCTGTGCGCCCTGCGCCGCGGCCATGATCAGATTGGCGGGCTTTTCCTCGTCATGCGTCGCCTGCGGCATGGGCTCGCCCGCGGACGATTCGCCGGGCAGGTCGCCGAGCGCGAGTTCGCCCTCGGGCGGCGTGACGCGGTCGGGCATGATGATCTTCGCCATCAGGATCCCGCCCGGCGCGGCCATGAAGCTGGCGGCGAGCAGATAGTCGATGCGGATCCCCATCGATGCGTAAGCCGCGAGGATCGTGCCCGCGACGCCGGCCATCCCGCTGGTCATCACGGTGAAGAGCTGCGCCGGGGTGAGGCCGGCGAGATAGGGGCGGATGACGAGCGGCGATTCGCTCTGGCCGACGAAGATGTTCGCCGCCGCGCAGAGCGATTCGACCTTCGACACGCCGATCACCTTCTCGATGCCGCCGCCGACCCAGCGCACCACGAACTGCATGATGCCGAGATAATAGAGGATCGAGACGAGGCTGGCGAAGAAGATGATGACGGGGAGGGCGGCGATCGCGAAGCTCTGGCCGCCGATCTCGGGGGTCGCCATCTTGCCGAACAGGAATTCGGTGCCCTTTTGCGAATAGCCGAGCAGATTGGCGACGCCGCCCGACATGCTGCCGAGCACGACCTTGCCGAAGCTGGAATAGAGCACGAGGATCGCGATGCCCGCCTGGAGCGCGAAGGCGGCGCCGACGATCCGCAGCCGGATCGCGCGGCGGTCGCTCGACAGCAGCACCGCGATGCCGAGGATGACGGCGATGCCTGCAAGGCCGATGATCAGTCTTTCCATGGACGCCCTGCGTTTTGGTACGATGACACACGCGGCCCCCCGGCTGCGCAAGCGGCCGACATGACACGGGTACGCCGTGCTCGCCAGTCATTTGACGCCTGCACGCTTTCACGGCGCGGTTTCATGGGGGCTAGGCATTTGACGGCGCGCGGCATTTCGCTAGCGTCCGGCGCGATGACCACAGATCTTCCCACGTTCCCGCGTTCGCTCTTCATTTTCTCCGTCCTCTATGGCGGCATGGTGTGCATCGCCGGCGTGCTGGGGGTGAAACAGGTCGCGCTCGGGCCGCTCGCGGTCGAGGCGGGGATCTTCGCGTTCCTGCTGCTGGTGGTGATCAGCAGCGCGATTTCGGAGCTGCACGGGCAGAAGACCGCGACGTTCCTGGTGCGGCTGGGGTTCATCCCGCTGCTGGTGTCCGCGGCGCTGATCCAGCTGGTACTCGCGCTGCCGCATGATCCGGGGATGTACCCGCCTGCGGTCGACGCGTTTCCGGTCGTCGTCGGGCAGGGCGCACGGATGATGATGGCGGGGCTGATCTCCTACGGGATCTCGCAGACGCTCAACGTGCTGATCTTCGCGCGGCTGGCCGGGCCGGTCGGCGGCGAGGGGCGGCTGGTGTGGCTGCGCGGGATGATCGCGAGCATCGTGTCGCAGGTGATCGACACGGTGCTGTTCATCACCATCTCGTTCCTCGGCGCGCGGCCGATCGTCGAGCTGATGGCGGGGCAGATGCTGACCAAGGTGGTGCTGTCGGTGGTGCTGGTGCCGTTCGCGATCACCTTCTTCGTGCGGCTGGGGCGGCGGCTGGACCGGGTTTGAGCGGGCCGGCCACCTGATGTGTCCCCGCGAAGGCGGGGACCCAGACTGGGCTCCCGCCTTCGCGGGAGAACAGGGAGGCAGGCGGGCCCCCGGCGGCTTTCACTCCCTCCCTCAACTGGCTAAGGGGGCGGGATGACCGATCATACGCCCGATCCCGCCCTGCTCGCCAAGGCCGAGACGCTGACCGAGGCGCTGCCCTATCTGCAGCGTTATGCCGGCAAGACCTTCGTCGTGAAATATGGCGGGCACGCGATGGGTGATCCCGAGCTGCAGCGCGATTTCGCCGAGGACATGGTGCTGCTGAAGGCGGTCGGGATCAACCCGGTCGTGGTGCATGGCGGCGGGCCGCAGATCGGCTCGATGCTGAAGCGGCTGGGGGTCGAATCGCGGTTCGTCGACGGGCTGCGCGTGACCGACAAGGAGACCGCGCAGATCGCCGAAATGGTGCTGGCGGGATCGATCAACAAGGAAATCGTCGGCTGGATCGGCCAGGCGGGCGGCCGCGCGGTCGGGATTTCGGGGAAGGACGCCGGGCTCGTCCTCGCGCAGAAGGTCGGGCACGGGCGCGAGCCGGACAAGCTGCAGGGGATCGAGCGGCATGTCGACCTGGGGTTCGTCGGCGAGCCGATTGCGGTCGACCGGACGATCCTCGACACGCTGATCGCCGCGGACATCATCCCGGTGATCGCGCCGATCGGGATCGGTGCGGACGGCCACACCTACAACATCAACGCCGACACGATGGCGGGCGCGATCGCCGCCGCGATGGGCGCGGCGCGGTTCTTCCTGCTGACCGACGTGGTCGGCGTGCTCGACAAGCAGGGCGAATTGCTGACCGATCTGGACCCGGCGAAGATCGCCGAGCTGCGCGCCGACGGGACGATCACGGGGGGGATGATCCCCAAGCTCGAGACCTGCGTCGCGGCGGTCGGATCGGGCGTCGACGCGGCGGTGATCATCGACGGGCGCGTGCCGCATGCGATGCTGCTGGAGATTTTCACGCGGCAGGGGGCGGGCACGCTGGTGAGCGCGAACGGGCGGGCGCGGTAGGGGTTTTCTTCCGTCATCCTGGGCTTGACCCAGGATCCAGGGTTACGGGGGATGACGCTGCTTGGCTCTGGATCCTGACTTTCGTCAGGATGACGGCGTTGGGGCAGGGGGGATGCTCTCTTTTCGTCAGGATGACGGGTGGGGGTTGTTTGGGGCGGGCGGGGTTCTCGTTGTCGGTCCGCTGCCTTATATAAGGCATACACCAGCGGAGACCCTTGCCTTGCTCGCCCTTCTTCAGATCGTCCAGTTGCTGCTCAACCTTGTCTGGTGGGTCATCATGATCCAGGCGGTGATGTCGTGGCTCATCGCGTTCAACATCATCAACACGCAGAGCAATGTCGTCCGGTCGGTATGGGAGGCGCTGCAGCGGATCACCGAGCCGCTCTATCGGCCGATCCGGCGGATCCTGCCCGATTTCGGCACGCTCGACCTGTCGCCGCTCGTCGTGCTGCTGATCCTGTACATCCTGACCAACATCGTCGTGCCGAACATCGCGCAGAGCCTGCTCGCCCCCGGGCTGTGAGCGAACCGGCCGCCTGGCGTGCGGTGGACGGCGGTCTGGCGATCGCGGTCCGCGTGACGCCGCGCGGCGGGCGGGATGCGCTGGCGGCGGGGACCCCGGAGCATCTGGCCGCAAGGCTCGCGGCGGCGCCGGTCGATGGCGCCGCGAATGCCGCGCTGATCGCGCTGGTCGCCAAGAGCTTCGGCGTGCCGAAACGTGCGGTGAGGATCGTCGCGGGCGAGACCGCGCGGCTGAAACGGCTGCATGTCGCGGGCGACACGCCTGCGCTGGCGGAAATCGCCGCCGCGCTTTAGGACGGCGGGCATGAGTGCGACCATCATCGACGGCAAGGCCTTCGCCGCCGGCCTCCGGGCCCGTATCGCCACCGGCGTCACCGCCTTTGCCGCAGCGGCGGGCCGCGCGCCCGGGCTCGCGGTGGTGCTGGTCGGCGAGGACCCCGCGTCCAACGTCTATGTCCGGTCGAAGGGCAAGGCGACGCGCGAGGCGGGAATGGTGAGCGTCGAGCACCGGCTGCCCGCCGATGTCGGGGCCGAACAGCTGCTCGCGCTGGTCGCCGATCTGAACGCCGATCCGACGATCGACGGGATCCTCGTCCAGCTGCCGCTGCCCAAGCATATCGACGAGCAGGCGGTGATCGCGGCGATCGATCCCGACAAGGATGTCGACGGCTTCCACCCGATCAATGCGGGGCGGCTGGCGACGGGCTCGGCGGGGTTCGTGCCGTGCACGCCGCTCGGCTGCGTGATGCTGCTCAAGAGCGTCGTGCCGAACCTGAGCGGGATGGAGGCGGTGGTCGTCGGCCGGTCGAACATCGTCGGCAAGCCGATGGCGCAGCTGCTGTTGCGCGAGAGCTGCACCGTGACCGTGGTGCACAGCCGGACGCGCGACGTGCGCGCGCATGTCGGCGCCGCGGACATCGTCGTCGCGGCGGTGGGGATCCCCGAGATGATCAAGGGCGACTGGCTGAAGCCCGGGGCGACCGTGATCGACGTCGGCATCAACCGCACCGAGGCCGGGCTGGTCGGCGATGTCGATTTCGCGAGCGCGGTGGGCGTCGCGGGCGCGATCACGCCGGTGCCGGGCGGCGTCGGGCCGATGACGATCGCGTGCCTGTTGCGCAATACGCTCGTCTCGGCGGGGCGGCGCGCGGGCGTGGCGATCGACGAGGCGGCGCTCGACCGGGCCGGCGCATGATCGAGCTTTATATCTCGTCGCTGATCACCTTCTTCGTGGTGATCGATCCGCCGGGCTGCGCGCCAATCTATGCCGGGCTGTCGGCGAGCGCGTCGGCGGCACAGAAGCGTGCGATGGCGATCCGCGCGGTCGGCGTGTCGGCGGCGATCCTGTTCGTGTTCGCGCTGTTCGGCGAGGCGTTGTTGAAAGGATTGGGGATCAGCCTGGCGAGCTTCCGGATCGCGGGCGGGATCATGCTGTTCCTGATCGCACTCGAGATGGTGTTCGAGAAGCGCACCGAACGCCGCGAGGACCGCGCCGCCAAGGTCGCGAGCGATCCCGAAGCCGACGACGTGTCGATCTTCCCGATGGCGATGCCGATGATCGCCGGGCCGGGATCGATCGCGTCGGTGATGCTGCTGATGAGCCGCAACAGCGGGATCGAGCGCTCGGCGGTGGTGCTGGCGGCGATGGTGACGATCCTGTTGCTGACGCTGGTCGCGCTGCTCGCGGCGGGGCCGATCATGCGGATCCTGGGCGCGAAGATCGAGGCGGTGATCACGCGGCTGCTCGGCGTGCTGCTGGCGGCGCTGGCGGTGCAGTTCGTGCTGGATGGGTTGTCGGTGGTGTTGCGGTAGGCTGGGGTCGGCGTGCGCGGTGCGCCGATTGCCGTCATCCTGACGAAAGTCAGGATCCAGAGCCAAAACCGATACCGCACGTAACTCTGGATCCTGACTTTCGTCAGGATGACGGGGAGGGGGTGACGGTGTCGCAGCCCCCTTCGTCATCCCCGCGGAGGCGGGGATCCATAGGCTATGCGGTTGTTGATGACTCGCAGCGGTTGCCAGTCTGGATCCCCGCCTTCGCGGGGATGACGGTTGGGGGGCGGGGATGACGGTGCGCGTCCGCGTCCGTCGTGCGGGGGTGCCTGGGCCTTAGTCGACCTTGAAGAGCCGCAGCGGGGATTTTGCCGGGAGGGGGAGCGGGGTGAGCCACGCCGGGACCTCGTTCTTCGCCATCTGCGCGTAGAAGCCGTTGGGGCTGCGGGCCTTGTAGTTGGTCGATTCCGCCGCGTTGGGGCAGAGCAGCAACAGGGTCGCGCCGTGGCGCTTGATGATCGCGTGCGCTTCGTCGGGGGTGCGGCCAAAGGCGTGCTGGACGTCGAGGATCGCGGCGCCGTTGCGGTGATAGGGGCCGGCGATCGCATTGTGGTGCGTGATCGTGATCAGCCGCGGGCCCATGTCGACGAAGGTGAAGATCGTCTGCGCGGGGTATTTGTTCAGCGCGAGCAGCACGGTGGTGCGCAGGCAGTTGCCGGTCGCCATGTTGACGCGCTTTTCATAGCCCTTGGGCTTGCCCACGGGGACGTATTTCAGCGCGATGCCGACGAAGAAGCCCGAGACGATCACCAGCGCGCCCGCGGTGCCGAGCACGCGGACCAGCATCGAGCGGTGGCCGAGCAGCCGGGGGACGATCACCCAGGCGAGCGCGACGCCGCCGGGGACCGCGAGCATCTGCGCCGCGGGACCCGCGCGGACCTGCCACAACAGCATCAGCACCGCGAAGGTGGTGAACAGCGCGACCGCGACCCAGCCGATCGCGCTCGGGCGGCGGCGTGCGCGCCACGCGGCGAACAGCGCGCCGAGCAGGCCGATCACCGGCAGCGTCGCGATCGCGACGCCGGTGCGCCAGCTGTGCTTGTAGATCGGCTTGGCCTCACGGACATTGTTCAGCCAGTTGCGCTGAAGCTCGGGCGAGACGCCCTCGGGCCGGGCGAGGCATTGCGGGAACATCAGCGCGAAGCCGATGACGATCGCCGCGCCCGCCGCGACCGCGAGCGCGAGACGCACCCCGCGTGATGCAGGGCCGAAGCGCGCGAGCAGGAAGAGGAGCATTCCGGCCGCGATCATCACGCTGAGCCAGACCGGCGTCAGCGCGTCGCAGCGCATCGCCTGGTTCGCGTTCGAGGCGAACAGTGCGAAACCCAAGGTGCTGCCGCCGCCCAGGGTCAGCGCATAGACCGCGAGCCGCGGCGCCTCGGCGCGGTCCCAGACCCAGCGCAGGGCGATGATCGCGCCCGCCATCGCGGCATAGGGGAGGAGTTCGAGCCCGATCGACAGCGACACCGCGCTCGCGATCCCGACGAGCGCGCCGCCGCGTCGCGCGCGCGGGTCGCACAGGCCGGCGAGCGTCAGGCTGAGCATCGCGAGCTGCCAGCCGTGATGGTCGATGCGTTCGGGCATGTACATCAGCATCGTCGCGGTCGCGCCGACGAGGAACAGGATCGCGAGCGGCCAGGCGAGCGGGTGGATCAGCCGCCGCACTGTCGCGCCGATGCCGAGCATCGTGATCGACAGCGGTAGCAAGGGCGCGATCCCGCAGGCGAGCCGTTCGGCCCAGCTGTTGCTGGTGAACAGGCGGAAGAAGAGGATGAGCCCGGCGATCGGCAGGTCGACGATCCGGCTCCAGTGGATGTCGAAGCCCGCGGGCGGGTTCATCCGGTACTGGCGCAGGTCGTACCAGCCCTGGCCGTCCAGCCACGCGCGGACCTGCATCAGGCGCATATTGTCGTCGGTGTCGCCGAGCGACAGCCAGCGGACCTGACCCCAGCGGTCGGCCAGCGACCAGGCGGCGACGCCGAGCCATGCCAGCAGCGTCAACGCGACCCAGTGGCGATCGAGCAGGTCGCGCCCCCGCTGCCATGGGGACTGGTGGGGCTGATCCAAAACGCTTTCCTCCTGACCGCGCGCGGACTAATGCGCGGGGCGTGACGTTGAGCGCCGCTGTATCGACGCGCGTGTAAAGAACAAGGCGGGCATGCAGGCGATCAGGCGACAGATGGACCAGATGCGGGCGAGCGGCGTGCTCGGCCAGCTCTTCCGCTTCGGGATTGCGGGCGGGCTGTCGAGCGTGATCTATTCGCTCGTCTATCTGCCGCTGACCAAATTCGTGTTTCCGCCCGAGCAGGCGGTCGCGGCGGTGCCGTTCGCCTTTGCGGTGGCGGTGACCGCGGGCTATTTCCTGCACAGCCGGTGGAGCTTCAAGGGGCATGCCGCCGAGCCGGGCGGGGCGAAACACGTCAAGTTCGTGCTGGTGCAGGGGACGGGGCTCGCGCTCAACGCGCTGATCACCTGGGTCGGGACCGCGTTCCTCCATCTGCATCCCTGGGTGCCGCTGGTCCCTGCGGTGTTCCTTGCCGCGATTCTGACGTTCGTGCTCAACCGCTTCTGGGTATTCTCTTGATTATGGCCGATTGCTGATGGACCGCATCGTTTACGACCGGATGGCCGCGCATGATTCCACGCATTGGTGGTACCGCGCGCGCCGCGACATCCTGGCGGATTATCTGACGCGCTATGGCGGCCTGCCGGCGGATGCGAAGATCCTCGAGATCGGCTGCGGGACGGGGCACAACCTGCCGATGCTGGCGGGGTTCGGCGAGATCGACGCGATCGAGATCGATCCGGCGGCGCGCGAGATCGCGAGCGCACGGCTCGGCAAGCCGGTCGGGGCGGCGCCGCTCCCCGAGCTGCCGGGGGTGCCGCGCGGGCATTACGACCTGATCGCGGTGCTCGACGTGGTCGAGCATATCGCGGACGACGTCGCGGCGTTGAAGGCGATGGCGCAGTGCCTCGCGCCCGGGGGCAAGATCCTGATCGCGGTCCCGGCGCACCAGTGGCTGTGGAGCGCGCACGACACGGTCAACCATCACCATCGCCGCTATTCGAAGGCGACGCTGAAGACCGCGATCGCGGCGGCGGGGCTGAAGCCCGACAAGCTCGGCTATTTCAACTCGCTGCTGTTCCCGCTGGCGGCGGCGGCGCGGATCGCGGGGCGGCTGTCGGGCCGCGACGACAGCGACGATTCCCCGCCCGCCAAGCCGCTGAATGCGCTGTTCGAGCGGATCTTCCGGCTGGAGCGGCATCTGGTCGGGCGCGTGCCGATGACGCCGGGGGTGTCGATCGTGACGCTGGCGGTGCCTGGGTAGGGGGTGGCGAGCGCGACGATGTGTCTGCGCTCTCCATCACTCTTGCTGGTCGGGTGATTGCCGATATCTGTCCGGGATCGGACGGACGAACGCCGCCAGGACGCACCCGACGATCAGCGCGCCGAGCTTCACCAGGTCGAAAGAGTCGCCGTTCTGCACGGTCTCGATCAGGCCGGTGAGCGCGAGCCAACCGATCGCGAACGACAGAAATGGCGTCATGGCCATACGCAGCCGCGGGGGCAGCCTGTTCGCCAGCCGTGCTGTTACCGTCGCCATCCCAATCTCCTCTGTGCGAAGACATGTCACGATGGTTTGATGTCCGCAATCGGGCCAGGCGCCGCCCCATGTCCGTTCGCCCTGAGCTCAGTCGAAGGGTGGGTGCCGGGGGGCGGTGCTTCGACTTCGCTCAGCACGAACGGGGACTTTGCGAGCCGGTGCTTGCGGGGTGGGGCCCCACCCCAACCCCTCCCCTGAAGGGGAGGGGCTTTTTTATGTAACGGGGGTTTCTGGGGGTTCGGCGCGGAAGCCCAATGTGGCTTTGCCCTGGATGGGGCCGGCGATGTCGGCGACGATGTAGAGGGGGCGGCGTTTGGATTCTACATACAGCCGGCCGAGATATTCGCCGATCATGCCGAGCACGAACATCTGCACCGCGCCGAGGAACACCGTCACCAGCATCGTCGAGGTCCAGCCCTGCACCGCGCTGCCCGAGAGCCAGCCGATCGCGATGTAGACGAACAGCAGCAGCGAGACGCCGGTGAGTGCGAGGCCGGCATGGCTGGCGAAGCGCAAGGGGGCGGTCGAGAAGCCGGTGACCGCGTCGAAGGCGAGGCGCATCATCTTGGCGAGCGGATAGTTGGTCTCGCCCGCATGCCGCTCGGCGCGGTCATAGGCGAAGGGGACCTGGCGGAAACCGATCCAGGCGACCATGCCGCGGATGAAGCGGGCCTGTTCGGGTAGCGACAGGAACGCGTCGAGCGCGCGCCGGCTCATCAGCCGGAAATCGCCGGTGTCGACCGGGATCGGCGTGTCGGTCATCTTGGTCAGCAGCCGGTAGAAGGCGGCGGCGGTGGCCTTCTTGAACACGGTCTCGCCCGCGCGCTGGCGGCGGACCGCGTAGACGACGTCGGCCTGCTGCTCGGCCATCGCGGCGCGCATCTGGGGGAGGAGCTCGGGGGGATCCTGGAGATCGGCGTCGATGATCAGGATCTGCTCGCCCGCGCACAGGTCGAGCCCGGCGGTGAGCGCGAGCTGATGCCCGTGGTTGCGCGACAGGTTGATCGCGACGAGCCGGGGATCGGCGGTGGCGAGACGCTGCATCACCGACCAGCTGTCGTCGCGCGAGCCGTCGTTGATCAGGACGATCTCGTAATCCTCACCGACCGCGCTCTGCGCTGCGCCCGATATGCGCGCGTGGAGGAGGTCGAGGCAGGCCGCCTCGTTGTAGCAGGGGACGACGATCGAGAGCGCGGGACGGTGCATCCCCGCTCTCTAGCCGCCCCGTTGCGCGGCGTCATCGTCCGAAATCGCCGCCCCGCGTCGGGCCCCCCGTGTCAGGCCTTGGCGAGGGCCGTCGCGCGGGCCTCGACGAGGCGTTCGAGGATCGTGAGGGGGACGGCGCCGTCGCGCAGGACTTCGTGGAACTGCTTCACGTCGAACTTGTCGCCGAGGATCTTCTTCGCGGTGTCGCGGGCGCGGAGCCAGCTGATGTGGCCGAGCTTGTAGCTGCAGGCCTGGCCGGGCATCGTGCAGTAACGCTCGATCTCGCGCTGCGAACGGGGGCGGGCGAAGCCGACGGTGTCGACGAAATAGTCGGTCGCCTGTTCGCGCGTCCAGCGCTTGGCGTGGATGCCGGTGTCGGCGACGAGGCGCGCGGCGCGGAAGAGGAAGGACTGGAGATAGCCTGCGCGTTCGATCGGGCCGGCATAGCCGCCGAGCTCGTCGGCGAGCTGTTCGGCATAGAGCGCCCAGCCTTCGACATAGGCGCCGAAGAACGAGAATTTGCGCAGCAGCGGCGTGTCGAGCCCGGCGACGAGGCTGAGCTGGAGATGATGCCCCGGCACGCCCTCGTGATAGGTGAGCGAGGGGAGCGTGTATTTGGGCCAGTCGGCGACGCTTTTCAGGTTGATGAAGTAGATGGCGGGGCGCGACCCATCGAGCGCGGCGAGCCGGTAATAGCCGTTCGAGGCGCCGTCCTGGATATCGGTCGGGACCGCGCGGATCTGGAGCGGGGCGGACGGCGGGTTTATGAACGCCTGGGGGAGCTTGGCCTGCATCGCGGCGAGCCCGGTGTTGAGCCCGGCGATGAGGTCGGTGCGGCCGGCGGGCGTGTCGGGATAGAGCTGTGCCGGGGTGGCGTTGAAGGCGGCGAGGCGTGCGCCGATGCTGCCCTTGGTCAGGCCTTGCGCCTTGAGGATGGTGTCGAGTTCGGCGCCGATCTGCGCGACCTGGTCGAGGCCGAGCTTGTGGACCTCGTCGGGGGTGAAGTTGGTGGTGGTCGCCTGGGCGAGCGCGGCGGCGTAGATCGCGTCGCCGCCGGGGACCACCCAGAGACCGGCCTCGGCGCGGGCCGTGGTCCGGAGCTGCTTGACCAGCGCGATCTGGCGGTCGAGCGCGGGATAGACCTTGTCTGTCACGAGCGCGGTGGCGCGGCGGTCCCAGTCGCCGGTCAGCCCCGCGGCCCTGGTGCGCGTCGCGACCGAGGTGACGAGGCCGCTCTGCGCGGGCGCGGGGGCGCGCAGCGCCGCCATCTGGCCGAGCGCGAGGTCGAGCGAGAAGCCGGGGGCGACGAGGCCGCGTTTCGCACGCTCGGCCTGCGTCGCGGTGTCGCCGTCGAGCGCGGTCGCGAACGCGTCGAGGCGCGCGCAATAGGCGTCCGCGTCGGCGGCGGTCTTGATCGTGTGCGCGCTGTCGAGGAAGTCGGGGACGTTGAAATAGGCGCCGTCCTGCTGGCTGATGACATAGGGGTTGGTGGGGGAGCCGAGCCCGAACCGCTCGGCGGCGGTGCGCTGCTGGTTTTGCGAATAGAGCACCACCTCGCGGTTGAGGCGGCCGGCGTCGGAGAGCGTGGCGGGGGGCACGGCCTCGATCTGCGCGATCGTGCGGGTGGTGCGCGCGAGGTTCGCCCTGACCGCGCCGGGGGTGTAATCGCCGAGCCGGCTTTTCAGCGCGGCGTTGGCGCCCTTGTCGAGCCCGAGCTGGGTGGCGAATTCGGGGGCGTATTTGAGGTTCGCGTCGAAGATCGAGGTGAGGAGCGCGTCGAGCTTCGCGTCGCCGGGGGTGGCGCCGGCGGCGAGCGCGGCGCGGGGGACGAGGGCGAGCGTGGCGAGCATGCTCGCGGACGAGAGGAAGGCGCGACGGTTCATGTGATGGGTCCCCCGGGGTGTTGCGGGGGATAGTAGCTGGGGAATTGTGCGGGGCAAGCGCGGGGGGCTTGTCCCTCGCGTCGTCATCCCCGCGGAGGCGGGGATCCATAGGCTATGCGGGTTCATGGATCGCGGGCGGTCGCCAGTCTGGATCCCCGCCTGCGCGGGGATGACGGGGGAGGGGGCGGCCCTCCCCTTACGTCATCCTGGGCTTGACCCAGGATCCAGGGTTGCAGGCGGTGGTGCTGTTTGGCTCTGGATCCTGACTTTCGTCAGGATGACGGTGGGGATGGGGGCAGGGGCTTGTCCGCCCGCTCCGTCATCCCCGCGGAGGCGGGGATCCATAGTCTATGCGGTTGGTGATGAATCGCCGGCGGTCGCCAGTCTGGATCCCCGCCTGCGCGGGGATGACGGGGGAGGGGTGACTCTCCCCTTTCGTCATCCCGGGCTTGACCCGGGACCCAGGGTTGCGGGTGGTGGTGCTGCTGGGCTCTGGGTCCCGACTTTCGTCGGGATGACGGAAAGGGGGGAGGATGGGACGGAGGACGACGAAACGGGGGACGATGGAAAGCGGGATGGCGGGGACGGGACGGGGACGGCGGTGGGCCGCTTTCCCTTACACGCGTTCGACGGTGTTGACGGCGTCGGCGGCGCGGAGGCCGGCCATGAGGCGCATGAGTTGCTGGATGTCGTGGACCTCGACGTCGATCTCGTTGGTGTGGAAGCTGGTGTCGCGCGTGTCGAGGCGGAGGTTGATGATGTTGGCCATGTGCGTACCGATGATCGACGCGACCACGCCCAGCGAGCCGGGCTCGTTCTTGACCATCACCGAGATGCGCGCGACCGCGCCTTCGGTCTTTTCGCCCCAGGCGACGTCGACCCAGTCGGTCTCGTTCTCGGTCCGCTCGGCGAGTTCGGCGAGCACGCGGCAGTCGATCGCATGGACCTCGATCCCCGCATCGGGGCGGCGCAGGCCGACGATGCGGTCGCCCGGCACCGGGTGGCAGCAGGTGGCGAGGTCATAGGCGACGCCCGGCGTCAGCCCCTTGATCGAGATCGCGCTCGACTGCGGGGCGACCGCATGGCCGAGATCGGCGCCGGTCGAGCCCGGCATCAGCGCCTCCATCACCTGTTCGTCGGACACGGTGCGGCGCGCGATTGCGACCATCAGCGCGCCCTCGTCGGCGAATTTGAGCCGCTTGAGTGCGGGCTCGGTCGCGTCGGGGCCGATCGGGGCTGGGAGGCGCGAGGCGATGTCGTCGAACAGCGTGCGGCCGAGCGCCTCCTGCTCGACGCGCTCCTTGTGGCGCAGATGGCGGCGGATCGCGGCGAGCGCCTTGCCGGTGGTCGCGACGTTGAGCCAGTGCGGTTGCGGCGACTGGCCCTTCGAACGCAGGATCTGCACCTGGTTGCCGTTTTCGATCACGGTCGAGAGCGGCACGACGCGGCCGTCGATCTTCGCGCCGACCGCCTGGTCGCCGAGATCGGTGTGGACCGCATAGGCGAAGTCGATCGGCGTCGCGCCCTTGGGCAGCTGGATCAGCTCGCCCTTGGGGGTGAAGGCGAAGATGCGGTCGGCGTACATCGCCATCCGCGTGTGTTCGAGCAGCTCCTCGGGGCTTTCGGCGGTGTCGAGGATCTCGACCAGGTCGCGGATCCAGCTGACCTGATGCTCGCCGCCGCCGATCGTCTGGCCGCCGCTCTTCTGCTTGTAGGCCCAGTGCGCGGCGAGGCCGAATTCGGCCTGGGCGTGCATCGCCTCGGTCCGGATCTGGATCTCGATGCGCGCATTGTCGGCATGGATCACGCTGGTGTGGAGCGAGCGATAGCCGTTGCGCTTGGGCGTCGAGATGTAATCCTTGAACCGGCCGGGCACCATCGGCCAGCGCTGGTGGATGATGCCGAGCGCGGCGTAGCAGTCCGCCTCGGTCGGGACGATCGCGCGGAACGCCATCACGTCGGACAATTGTTCGAAATTGATGTGCCGTTCGGACATCTTGCGGAAGATCGAATAGGGATGCTTCTCGCGCCCCGCGACCTCCGCCTCGATGCCGGCGCGCGACAGCACGAGTTTGAGCCCCGAGGCGATCTTGGCGATGCGGTTGCCGTCGCCGTCCTTCAGCTGTTCCAGCCGGCGGTTGATCGATTCGGAGGCCTCGGGTTCGATCTGTTCGAAGGCGAGCGTCTGCATCTCCCGCATGAACTCGTACATGCCGATCCGCTCGGCGAGCGGCGCGTAGATGTCCATCGTCTCCTTGGCGATGCGACGGCGCTTCTCGGGCTTGGCGATGTGATGCAGCGTGCGCATGTTGTGCAGCCGGTCGGCGAGCTTCACCAGCAGCACGCGGATGTCGTCGGACATGGCCAGCAGGAACTTGCGCAGGTTCTCCGCGGCGCGCTCGTTCTCGGTCTGCGCCTCGATCTTGCTGAGCTTGGTGACGCCGTCGACCAGCCGCGCGACCGACGGGCCGAACAGCCGCGTGATCTCCTCGGGCGTGGCGACGGTATCCTCGATGGTGTCGTGGAGGATCGCGGTGGCGATCGTCTCGTCATCGAGATGCAGGTCGGTGAGGATGCCCGCCACCTCGATCGGATGGCTGAAATAAGGATCGCCGCTCGCACGCTTCTGCGACCCGTGCGCCTGCATCGAAAACACATAGGCGCGGTTCAGCAGGGCCTCGTCGGCATCGGGATCGTAATCGAGGACTCGATCGACGAGTTCATATTGGCGCAACACCCGACATAGATGGGGCCGCAGCGTGTTGCTTTGCAACCAAAAGCGTTGGGTCACCGTGATAGACGCACTCGATGAGCGCATCGCGCGGCAGGATGCTATAGAATAGACCGGGGTCGGGGGGAGCCGAGACGATGGGGATTTCGGGGGGAATTTCGCGGGGGATTTTGCGCGAGCCGCTGCGCGAATGCAGCCTGCCGGCGGCGCTCGAGGCGATGGGGGAGCGCTGGTCGTTCCTGATCCTGCGCGCGGCGTTCAACGGGCTGCATCATTTCGAGGAATTCCAGGCCGAGCTCGGCATCGCGCGCAACATCCTGGCGAACCGGCTCGCGCGGCTGGTCGAGCACGGGATCCTCGCGCGGCGGCCCTTGCCCGAGGATCGCCGCAAGATCGCCTATGGCCTGACCGAGAAGGGCTTTGCGCTGCTGCCGACGATGATCGCACTGCGGCAATGGGGCGAGCGGTGGGAGACGCGGATCCCGGCCTTCCCGATCCTGGTCGATGCGCGCGACCGGCAGCCGATCGAACAGGTCGCGGTGCGCGCGCATGACGGCCGCGTGCTGGGCCGGGGCGAGCTGATCTGGGCGCTGCCGGGGGAGATCGGCGCGACGGACTAAGCGGTCAGGCGGGGGTGGCGAGCCGCGCGATATGGTCGCGGATCGCGGGCGGCAGGGGTGCGGGGCGGCCGGTCGCGAGATCGACATGGACGCTGACCATCGTGATTACCGTGTGGAGCGCGCCGCTTTCGGCATGCGTCAGCTCGATCCGCTTGGTGAGGCTCGACGTGCCGACCCGCTCGATCCGGACATGCGCCGCGATCGTGTCGCCGAGGCGGAAGGGCGCGAGATAGTCGATCTCGGTGCGGCGGACGTTGAATTCGATGTCGTCCCAGCCGGGCACCGCGGCGGCGATCCCGCTCCAGTCCCAGAAGTCGGTGATCGCGACATCGGCATATTCGAGATAGCGCGAGTTGAAGACGATCTTCTGCCCGTCGATCTCGGCGTAGCGGACGCGCAGGGTGGTGGAGAAGGCGAAGCCGGGGCGGGTCATGGCTTTGGGGGATGGCTGGGGCGGGGGGTGGCGTCAACCTTCGGGGGGCATGGCCACCCGCTTCGTCATCCCCGCGGAGGCGGGAGTCCATAGTCTATGCGGGTGCGGCTGGACTCGCGGGCGTTCGCCGGTCTGGATCCCCGCCTGCGCGGGGATGACGGTTTGGGGTGGGGGTGCTGCTCTTCCCGCCGTTATCCTGGACTTAATCCGGGACTCAGAGCCACGGGCGGAGTGCTGCGTGGCTCTGGGTCCTGACGTTCGTCAGGATGACGGGGGTCGGCGGCGGGTCAGCCGGCGCCCTGGGCGGGGGTGTTGACGCCCATGCTCTGGAGGTAGCGCTTCACGTTGCGTGCGGCCTGGCGGAGGCGTTGTTCGTTTTCGACCATCGCGATGCGGACATAGCCCTCGCCATTCTCGCCATAGCCGACGCCCGGCGCGACCGCGACGTGCGCGTGGGTGAGGAGCTGCTTGGTGAATTCGAGGCTGCCGAGATGCGCGAGCGCGGGCGGGAGCGGCGCCCAGGCGAACATCGAGGCGCGCGGCGAGGGGATGTCCCAGCCGGCGCGGCCGAAGCTTTCGACCAGCACGTCGCGGCGCTTGTGATAGAGCTCTCGGTTGCGCGCGACGATGTCCTGCGGGCCGTTCAGGGCGGCGCAGGCGGCGGCCTGGATCGGGGTGAAGGCGCCGTAATCGAGATAGCTCTTCACCCGGCTCATCGCCGCGATCAGCGTCTTGTTGCCGACCGCGAAGCCGATCCGCCAGCCCGCCATCGAATAGGTCTTGCTGAGCGAGGTGAACTCGATCGCGATGTCCTTGGCGCCCTTGACCTGGAGGATCGAGGGGGTCGGATTGCCGTCGTAGTAAAGCTCGGAATAGGCGAGGTCGGAGATGATCCAGACCTTGTTCTCCTTCGCCCAGGCGACCAGCCGTTCGTAGAAGGCGAGATCGACCGCCTCCGCGGTCGGGTTCGACGGATAGTTGACGACGAGGATCGACGGGCGCGGCACGGTGAACGCCATCGCGCGCTCGAGGCTCTCGAAATAGGCGTCGTCGGGGGTGGTCGGCACCGCGCGGATCGTCGCGCCGGCGATGATGAAGCCGAAGGTGTGGATCGGATAGGACGGGTTGGGCGCGAGCACGACGTCGCCGGGCGCGGTGATCGCGGTGGCGAGGCTGGCGAGCCCTTCCTTCGAGCCCATCGTCACGACGACCTCGGTCTCGGGATCGACATCGACGCCGAAGCGGCGGCCGTAATAGTTCGCCTGGGCCTTGCGGAGACCGGGAATGCCGCGCGACTGCGAATAGCCGTGCGCGCCGGGCTTGCTGGCGACCTCGACGAGCTTGGCGATGACGTGCTCGGGGGGCGGCAGGTCGGGATTGCCCATGCCGAGATCGATGATGTCCTCGCCGCCCGCCCGCGCCGCCGCCCGCATCGCGTTCACTTCGGCGATGACATAGGGTGGCAGGCGTTTGATGCGGTAGAAATCGTCGGACATGATCGGCCCCGAGCTGGAGGAAGGGGTGCTGTACCGTATGCCGCGGGGGGCGTCATCCACCGCGTTTGGGTTGTGGCGGGAAAGGTGGGGGGTGCTCTCCACGTCGTCATCCTGGACTTGATCCAGGATCCAGAGCGGCAGGCGGGGGTGCTGCTTGGCTCTGGATCCTGACTTTCGTCAGGATGACGGGTTTTTTGGGGCGGGCGGTCGCTCTCCACGTCGTCATCCTGGACTTGATCCAGGATCCAGAGCGGCGGGCGTGTACGCTGCTTGGCTCTGGGTCCTGACTTTCGTCAGGATGACGGAAGGGGACGGAAGGGGCGGGAGGGTTGCTGGGTGCTTTCGCCGGGTGGGGGAGTGGGTTAGGCTTGGGCAAAAGGAGAGGTTGCCCATGTCCGAGACGCCGGGGATTGCCGCACCGACGCTGGCCGAGCTGCAGCACTGGACCTGGGTGATGGGGCGCGCGCAGCAGATGATGATGGCGCAGGGGCTCGATGCGATCACCGCGCCGCTCGATGCGGCGGTGCCCGAGGCGATGGTGGTGCCGGGGTTCAACGATCCGGCGACGCTTTCGCGGGTGCGCGATTTCTGGCGTGACGGGTTTGCGTTGTGGCAGCAGATGCTGGTGCCCCCGGGGGGCGGCGCGGCGCCGCAGCCCGAGCCCGGGCCCGCGACCGACAAAAGGTTCAAGGCGGCGCAGTGGCGCGAGCCGGTGTTCGACCTGATCCGGCAGAGTTACCAGACGATCGGCGACCAGATGCTGCGCAGCGTCGACGCGGTCGAGGGGCTGGAGCCGCGGCAGAAGGAGCAGCTGCGCTTTGCGACGCGCGGCTTCGTCGATGCGATGAGCCCGACCAATTTCGCGCTGACCAACCCCGAGGTGATCGAGAAGACGATCGAGACGCGCGGCGCCAACCTGTTGCAGGGCCTGCAGAACATGATGGCGGACATCGGTCGCGGGCAGCTCAGCCACACCGCGCAGGGCAGTTTCGAGCTGGGCCGCAACCTGGCGATGACGCCGGGCAAGGTCGTGCTGCGCACGCCGCTGTACGAGCTGATCCATTATGCGCCGACCACCGAGCGCGTGCAGGCGACGCCGCTGGTGATCTTTCCGCCGTGGATCAACCGCTTCTACATCCTCGACCTGAACCCCGAGAAGAGCTTCATCCGCTGGGCGGTCGAGCAGGGCTTGAGCGTCTTCATGGTGTCGTGGAAGTCCGCGGATGCGAGCATGAAGGACGTGATCTGGGACGATTATGTCGCCGCGCAGATCGAGGCGATCGAGACGGTGCGCGGCCTGCTCGAGGTGCCCGCGGTGCACACGATCGGCTATTGCGTGGCGGGGACGACGCTGGCCGCGACGCTGGCGGTGCTGAGCGCGCGGGGGCAGGCGGACCGCGTCGCGAGCGCGACGTTCTTCACGGCGCAGGTCGATTTCGCGGATGCGGGCGAGCTCGCGCATTTCATCGACGACGAGCAGATCGCGCTGCTCGGCACGCTGTCGCCCGAGGGGTTTCTCGACGGGCGCTATATGGCGGCGACGTTCAACCTGCTGCGCGGGCGCGACCTGATCTGGAATTACGTCACCAACAACTATCTGCTCGGCAAGGATTATGTGCCGTTCGACCTGCTCCACTGGAACGGCGACACGACCAATTTGCCGGCGAAATGGCACAGGGCCTATCTGACCGACCTGTACCGCGACAATCTGCTGGTCGAGCCGGGCGCGATGGTGGTGGACGGCACGCCGGTCGACCTCAGTTGCGTGACGACGCCCGCCTATGTCCAGGCGGGGCGCGAGGATCATATCGCGCCGGCGGCGAGCGTGTGGAAGCTGACGACCGCGCTGTCGGGGCCGGTCCGCTTCGTGCTGGCGGGATCGGGGCATATCGCCGGCGTGGTCAACCCGCCCGCCGCGGGGAAATATCAATATTGGACGCTGGACCCGGCCAGCACCGACACGCCGTCGAGCCTCGACGCGTTCGTCGCCGCGGCGGTCGAGACCAAGGGGAGCTGGTGGCCCGACTGGGTCGCGTGGCTGCGCGCGATGGGGGACGAAACGGTCGCGGCGACGGGGGCGCGGATCCCCGGCGAAGGCGCGCTGCCCGCGCTTGGCGAGTCGCCGGGAGACTATGTGCGGATGCGGTGAGCGGGGGTGCGTCCCCATGCGCCGGTGCGGGATTCGCGCCTGAGCCAGTCGTGGCGGCGTGTCGCGCTCCGGGCAGAGGCGCGGCGGGACCAAGGTCGCGCCACGCCGGTCGGTGTTCTTAACAGAGGATAATTTGCCGTTATGCATTGACCCGGACCGTGCCGCGAGGGCACCGGCCGCCAGCAACTCGCATAAAGGACGCCCCTTGACCGCCCAAATCGACGTGCTCATGTCGACCTATAATGCCGGCCGGTTCCTGCCCGAGACCCTGGCCAGCATTCAGGCACAGACGATCCGGGACATCCGGATCATCATCGTCGATGACGGCTCGACTGACAATTCACCGGAACTGCTCGCACAAGCCGCGCGGCAGGATCCGCGCATCCACGTCATCACGCAGGCCAATGGCGGGATCGTCGCGGCGCTCAATGCGGGGCTTGCGGCCTGCACCGCGCCCTTTATCGCCCGGCACGATGCCGACGACCTGTCGAACCCGGACCGGTTCGAGCGGCAGATCCGCTATCTCGAGGCGAACCCCGACTGTGTTGCGGTGGCGGGCGCGGCACGGCAAATCGACACGGATGGGCGCTGGCTCGGCACGCTGACGCGGCTTCGCGATCCCGCGCGCGCCGATCCGTTCAGCATCCCTGCGACCGAGCCCTACCTGCTTCAGCCGATGTTGATGGTGCGGACCGAAAGCTTTCACGCGGCCGGTGGCTATCGCCCTCTCCTGATCGCGGAGGATTCCGATTTGTATTGGCGGCTTCAGAGCTTCGGTCGGCTGCACAATCTTACCGAACCGCTGGGCGGCTACCGGATGCATGACGGCAGCATCACGAGCCAGTCGGTCGTTGCCGGGCGCCGGGGGGCCTTGTGCGCCCAGCTCGCCGCGATCTCGGCACAGCGTCGCATGCGTACCGTGCCGGATCTCGTGTTCGATGCCGCGCTGTACGACGCGATCAAGCAGGCGACGACGATGACAGACCTCTACACGGTGGGATGCGCGCAGCTGACCCCGGCAGAGCAGAACTGGCTTGCAGTGGCACTCTCCGCAAAACTCGTCGAGCTGTGCTTTTACAGACCGTTCGAGCCATCGGTCGAGGATTGCCGGTTTATCCGCGATGCACTGAACGCGCATGGCGATATCATGACGCCGGACAACCGCGCAGCGCTGCAGGAATTGTTAATCGGCACCGCCGTGCGCCTCGCCATCAAGGGGCTGATCGCAGAGGCGCTGGTGCTGGCGCCGGCGAAACGCCTGCCGACCGTGATGGCACGAATCCTGTTCCGCGTCGCGCTCCCGGGCACGCTGCGGACCCGGGTGAAGGCGCTGGTCGGGCGGTGACCCGGGACGATAGGTTGGCTAGGCGGACCGGCGTCGAGCCGCCAGGCCTCGCAGCTCGGTGATGATCGGGTGACGGTAGTAGAGAAGGGCGAGCGCCCAGAGCATACCACCGGCCACGACCGACATCGCGACTTGCACGAACGGGGTCCGGGCATCCCATCCGTGCCACATCATCAGCAGGAGCGGCGGGCAGATCGCTGCGATGGTGACCACCGCGCTACGTCTATAGATGGGGAGAAAGTCTCCGTCGTGACTTCCCGTCATTCTCTTGATGTGCGGCAGATAGAGGAATACGGCGAACATGCCTTCGGCGACGCGGCCCAGCATGGCGCCGGTGAGGCTGAACAGTGCGCCGGTCACGAACAGCGCAACCCCAACAGTCGCCCGGATAATTTCGAACCGTGCCTGTTTCGAGGTCTCCTTCGCGACCACGAAGAGCTCCCACGCCATCGTCACCGAAACCCACAGGATTCCGTTGAAGCACAGCACCGACAGTGGAAGCGCAAGCGCGGTCCACTTCGCGCCGTAGAGGATGTAGACCATCGGTCCCGCCAGAACGGCCATGCCGGCGAAGGCCGGCCACAGGATCGCGGTCATGAATTCGAGCACCCGAAGGTAGCGTAAGCGCAACGGTGCGCCGTCGCGTGCGATCTGGGCGAAATCGGCGATCAAAACCCGCGCAAGAACGGTATGCACGTTATCCGACAGGATGCTGAAAAGGTTGTTCGCGCGGGAATAGAGACCGAGGGCCGACAGCCCGCTAAGATTGCCCAGCGCAAAATTCGATACCTGGTTCTGCATCTGCACGACACCATTGATCATCAGCATCCGTGACCCGAACTTGTAGATATCGCGCCAGTGACGTGCGCCCAAGCGGAACTGGACGTGGCGCGGGGCGACGAGGCAGGTTGCAACTGAACTCATGACGGCCGTTATGACGCTGCCATAGGCGAGGCTCATGTAACTGAAGCCCGCGATCGCGAAAAGGACTGTGCAGATCGTCCCGGTCAGGGAGCTTATCAGGCGGATCGTCGAGATCGATTTGAAGTTCCCCTCGCGCTGGAGCAGTCCGGTCGGGACCAGCGACAGTGCATTGATCAGCGGCGTCCACGCGATCCAGAACAGCACTGTCTGAACCCCGGGATCCTTGAACAGCGCCTGACCCAGCAGACCGAATGCGACAATGATCGCGCTGATCGCCACAGACAGCAGAATGTTGACACTGAAGACCGACGACAGGACATCGCGATCCACGACATCAGCGCGAATCAGATAGTTGCCAAGGCCAAGCGACTGAAACGCGGTGATCATGCCGACCGTCGCAAGCGCAATCGCGAACACGCCAAGCTCGTACGGCGTCAAGATCCGCGCCAGCACCACGGAGCTGCCAAACTGTATGACGAGCATTCCCGTCTGTCCGATTGCCGCCCACAGGAATGAACGGCGAATGGAGCCGGGTGCCTTCCCCTTGTGATCAGATGCGACGTCCATAATTCGAGGCCCTTGAGCGAGCCCTATTCGGCAGCGAATAGAGCTCGATATCCATGGTTTGGGGGGTGCCGAAGCCCTGAAAGCCCATCAGGCCTGAGGCTTGGCTATGTTGGTAGTGATTGATCGGCGCTCTGCCGGCGGCTCTACGCGTAATCGATGGTCGCAGGCTCGCATGTATTCCAGTGCCGCGACCATCCGGGCAGGCCGCGTGGTCGTCGGATAGCCGGTTGCGCAAACGCGGTGGGGATATCCATGATTAGGCCGGACATATACGAGATGGGATCAAGCCCTTCGGTGCTGACAGACGTTGGGATCACTGGGCTGACCGAAGGCCATTGCTTCCAATAGCCCCGTTCCGGCGCTGCTGCCAAGAAAAACGTCTGGGATCATCGCGTTCGGAGAAGATTTGACGCGATCGCTTTCGCCGTGTGGGGATAAACGGGAAGGCATGTGGGGCACGATCCCCGTACGGTTACGACGCGACTCGGCTGGGTCCTGCCGTCGTGCGTTGACCGGCCTTGCGGCCCGGGCCGCGGAGGCGTGGAGCGTCGATATGCAAAGCCATTGAATCCGCTTTATATTGCACTGCACAAACGACATTGTTATCGTGTTTTGAGTCTGATATATTGCGCCGCAGCACAAGAATGCGGGGAGCGGTGGCGATGCGGGGGTCTGGGGCCAAGTCGGACGAGCACAAGGCGGTAAAGCTGGGTGCGACGCCGCGTCGCGCAGCCCGGGGCGGATCGCGCGCCGCCACACCGAAGACGGCGCAAGCCCTCGAAATCGCACCGCCCGAGACCGCGCCCGTCGCGCCTCCCGAGACTGTGCCCGAGATGGCTGTCGCTGCGGTCGAGGGGGCGGCGGGGATTGCTGCGGCGGACATCGCTGCGCAGCCCGTGAGCCCCGACGAGCCGCAGACCGCCGCGTCCGACGACGCACAGCCTGTGAGCACCGACGAGGTGCCGCCCGCCGTGACCGGCGTCGCGGTGCCGCTTGCAACACCCGTTTCGACACCAGCAGACATCGTCGTTCCCGTCGGAGCGGCGCGTACAGGAAAGGATGGCATGATGAATTTCGACACCGGCACGATCGAAAAGACCCAGGCAATGTTCGCCGACCTCTCGACCCGCGCGAAGGGCGCGATGGAGAAGAGCGCGGCCGCGTTCGAGGACGCCAATGCGTTCGCCAAGGGCAATATCGAGGCGATCGTCGAATCGTCGAAGATCGCCGCCAAGGGCGCCGAGACGCTGGGGCATGAGGTTTCGGCCTATGCCAAGGCGTCGTTCGAGGGCGCGACCGAAGCGATGAAGACGCTCGCCGCGGCCAAGTCGCCGACCGAATTCATGAAGCTCCAGGGCGACTACATGCGCACCGCGTTCGACACGCTGATCGCGGACAGCGCGCGTTCGACCGAGATGATGATGAAGATGGCGGGCGAGATCACGCAGCCTCTGTCCAACCGGGTCGCGATCGCGACCGAGAAGATGAAGATCGCGAACTGAGCCGGTGACCGGGGTCGGCGCCACGCGTCGTCCCCGGCCGGATGCGAGACGGGAGGGGCAGGCAGGGGATCCCTTGCCTGCCCCTTTTGCGTGGCGCTTGTGTCCAGCCCTTTTGCCGGGCCCTTTCGCCGGGCCTCATAGGTTGCCCTTTTAGCGGGCGGGGCTTGCTCTTCGACCATCAGGTGCCATATTTTCACGTCATGGCGCTGACACCGAAAATACTGGTTCCGATGACGATGACCGAGCGACGCTATAGCCGTGTTGAAGACGGGATCCGTGCCGAAGACGGGAATTCCGACGGCACCGGAGATTCCGGCGGCAACGACCGGGGCAATGTCGGCATCGCGACCAAGACGCGGTCGCGCACCAAGCAGCCGACGCCGTACCGCGTGCTGATGCTCAACGACGATTACACGCCGATGGAATTCGTCGTGCTGTGCCTGCAGCGCTTCTTCCGCATGGACATGGAGGCGGCGACGCGGGTGATGCTGCACGTCCACCAGAAGGGCGTCGGCGTGTGCGGGACGTTCAGCTACGAGGTCGCCGAGACCAAGGTCAGCCAGGTGATGGATTTCGCGCAGCAGAACCAGCACCCGCTGCAGTGCACGCTCGAAAAGGCCTGATCGCACGGTTTTGAGCGCGCGGCTGGCGCTGGGCCCCCCGCCGGGCCCGGCGGATCAGCGCGCGGGCGGGAGCCAGCGCAGGTCGAGACCGTCGAACCGGTTCACGTAATTGGCCGCGCGCAGCAGCGCGGTCTCGTCGGTGAACGACACGCGGCCAGCACCGCGCGCGATCAGCCCGTCCTCCTCGAGCTGACGGAGCATGCGGTTGACATGGACCGCGGTCAGCCCGGTCGCGTCGCCGATCTCCTCCTGCGTGAGCGGGAGTGCAAAGTCGGTGGTCGCGGCCTGTCCGGTCAGCCGGATGCGGTTGCGGATCTCGAGCAGCAGCGCGGCGACGCGGACCTTGGCGGAGGTCCGGCCGAGGGCTGCGAGCCGGTCGGTCAGCGCGACCTTTTCCATCTGGTTCATCACCATGATGACCGCGGCGAGCCGCGGATGTTCGGTCAGCAGCCCCGCCATCAGCGTCCGGTCGAACGGGCAGACGGTCAGGTCGGTCATCGCGACGATCGTCTCGGGCGAGTCGCGATAGACCAAAGCCGAGACCGCGAGCATGTCGCCGGGAAACAGGAAGCGCAGGATCTGGCGGCTGCCGTCGTCGAGCAGGACATAGCTCATCGCCATGCCGCGCTGGAGGATGAAGAGCTCGGCCATCGGGTCGTGCTCGCGCAGCAGGATCGTGCCGCGGCGCAGGTCGCGCGGGCGCTCCTCGAGGCGCGTCAGTGCCGTCGTCTCGCTCTCGGTCAAGGTGATGTAATCGCCGAGACGTTCGGCGAAGCAGCTGTGCGGCACTGTGATCGGCTCCCCGTCGTTGCTCCACAGAGCAAACCCCCCGATTTTACGCATTAAAGTCGATCAATAGGGCCGGTATGAGCCGCATTTGGTTGGCCGCCATGCGCGCCTGCGGAGGCAGGCCCGCCATGCGGCCGGGCTTGCGCGGATCGTGCGGGGCGATAGACAGCCGGGGATGGACCGTATTCTCATTCGCGGCGGCAACCGCCTGACCGGGCGCCTGCCCATTTCCGGCGCGAAGAACGCCGCGCTCACGCTGATGCCCTGCGCATTGCTGACCGAGGAGCCGCTGACGCTGCGCAATTTGCCGCGGCTGGCCGATGTCGACGGGTTCGGGCATCTGCTCAACCAGCTGGGCGCGTCGACCGCGATCCAGGGGACGCGGCCCGAGGATTTCGGGCGGGTGATGACGATCCGCGCGGGCAATCTGACCTCGACCGAAGCCCCCTACGACATCGTGCGCAAGATGCGTGCGTCGATCCTCGTGCTCGGGCCGCTGCTCGGGCGCGGCGGCGAGGCGACGGTGTCGCTGCCCGGCGGCTGCGCGATCGGCAACCGGCCGATCGACCTGCATCTGCGCGCGCTCGAGGCGATCGGCGCCGAGCTGGAGATGGCGGCGGGCTATGTGAAGGCGACTGCGCCCGGCGGACGGCTGACCGGGGGGCGCTATCGCTTCCCGATCGTGTCGGTCGGCGCGACCGAGAATGTCGTGATGGCGGCCGTGCTCGCGCGCGGGACCAGCGTGATCGAGAATGCCGCGCGCGAGCCCGAGATCGTCGACCTGTGCCGCTGCCTCGTCGCGATGGGCGCGTCGATCGACGGGATCGGCACCGAGACGCTGACGATCGAGGGGCGCGACCGGCTGCACGGCGCGACCTATGCGGTGATGCCCGACCGGATCGAGGCGGGCAGCTATGCCTGCGCGGCGGCGATCACCGGCGGCGACCTCGAGCTGACCGGCGTGACCGCGTCGGACATGGGCGCGACGCTCGACGCGCTGGTCGAGGCGGGGGTGAGCGTCACCCCGACCAAGGACGGCATCCGCGTCGCGTCGGACGGGCATCTCCAGCCGCTGACGCTGTCGACCGCGCCCTATCCGGGGTTTGCGACCGACATGCAGGCGCAGTTCATGGCGATGCTGTGCAAGGCGGACGGCGCGAGCGTGCTGACCGAGACGATCTTCGAGAACCGCTACATGCACGTGCCCGAGCTGGCGCGGATGGGCGCGGACATCCAGGTGCGCGGGCGCACCGCGGTGGTGCGCGGCGTCGACAAGCTGGTCGGCGCGCCGGTGATGGCGACCGACCTGCGCGCGTCGATGAGCCTGATCCTGGCGGGTCTGGCGGCGGATGGGGAGACGTCGGTCGGGCGGGTGTATCATCTCGACCGGGGGTATGAGCGGCTCGAGGAGAAGCTGAGCGCGGTCGGGGCGGATATCGAGCGGGCCAGCGACGGGTGAGGCTCTTTCCTCCGTCATCCTGAGGGGCGTCGGGACCCAGAGCCGTGAAGCGCGGCGCCTGTAACCCTGGATCCTGACTTTCGTCAGGATGACGGGTTTGGGGGGAGTGCGGCGTTTGGGACCCTGGGTCCTGACGTTCGTCAGGATGACGGGGTTGAGCGCGCGTCAGGCGATGCGGTCGGGGACTTCGGCGGCGTCGTGTTCGATCGTCGTGGCGGGGGCGACGGCTTCCCAGGGGAAGACGAACCAGTCCTTGGTGTCGCGGCGGTCGATCGTGCGCGCGGTGTAGTCAATGCGTTCGGCGGAGCTGAGATTGTCGATCAACGTCGCGAAGCGGATCGCGCCGGGGACGGCGCCCGCGGCGGCGAGCGCGGTGCGCAGATGGGTGATCGTGCGGCCGGAATCGTTGATGTCGTCGAGGAAGAGCAGGCGTTCGCCCGACTGGGTGCGCGCGGCGAGCTTGACGAGCGGCTGGTCGGCGAAATCCTCGACCTGGCTCGAATAGTCGACCGAGAGCGTCGGGAGGCCGATCGCGTGGCTGAGGAAGACCGCGGGGACGAGACCGCCGCGGCCGATGCCGATGATGAAATCGGGGGTCCAGTCGGCGTCGGCGCGCAGCTGTGCGGCGAGGGTGTGGATCGCGGCGACGAAGTCGTCCTGCGGGATGGGGGTGAAGATCGGCATCCGTTGCGCTTTAACGGGTGGGGGGCGCTGGGGCCAGATCGGATCGGGTAGGGTGGGTTTGCTTGGCTCTGGATCCTGACTTTCGTCAGGATGACGGGGGGAAGGCGGGGCTCCTAGTCCGGGTGTTTCCCCGCGAAGGCGGGGACCCAGTCTGGGCTCCCGCCTTCGCGGGAGAACAAGGTTAGGGTCAGATCGCTTCGAGCGCCTGCGTGAAGTCGGCGATCAGGTCGTCGGCATCCTCGACGCCGATCGAGATGCGCACCAGGTTGTCGGTGATGCCGAGCGCCTGCTTGCGTGCGTCGGGGACCGAGAGGTGCGTCATGCCGGCGGGGTGGCTGGCGAGCGTTTCGGTGCCGCCGAGCGAGACCGCGAGTTTCGCGATCTTGAGCGCGTCGAGGAAGGCGAAGCTCTCGCGTTCGCCGCCCTTGAGGTAGAGCGAGAAGGTCGAGCCGCCGCCGGTGCAGTGGCGGCGATAAATGTCGGCCTGACGCTCGGCGCCGGGTTCGTCGGCGAGGAAGCCGAGATAGCCGACGCGCTCGACCTTGGGGTGGTGACGCAGATAGGCGCAGACCTTGGCGGCGTTCTCGCCCGCGCGGCTCATGCGGAGCTCGAGCGTCTCGAGACTGCGCAGGAGCATCCATGCGGTGTTGGGATCGGTGATCGTGCCGATCGTGTTGCGCATCGTCCGGATCGTGTTGATGTGCGCCTTGGTGCCGAGCACGCCGCCCGCGACGAGATCCGAATGACCGCCGACATATTTGGTCAGCGAATAGACGACGATGTCCGCGCCGTGCTTGAGCGGCTGGAACCAGAGGGGTCCGAGGAAGGTGTTGTCGATCGCGATCGGCGGCTTTTCGTCACCGAAGATCGCGTCGCGGCTGGCGGCGACCGCTTCCACGTCGACCAGCGCGTTGGTCGGGTTGGCGGGGCTTTCAAGATAGATGAGCGCGACATTGCCGGTCGCGGCCTCGGTCATCACCGCGTCGATCTCCTCGCGGGTGGCGCCCGCGGGGAAGTCGAGCCACTTGACCCCGAACTTGCCGAGCACGCGGCCGATCAGCGTCTCGGTCGCGGCGTAAAGCGGCCCCGAATGGACGATCGTGTCGCCGGGCTTGACCATCGCGAGGAACAAGGTGGCGATCGCGGACATGCCGGACGAGAAGGCGAGCGCGTCCTCCGCCTCTTCCCAGACGCCGAGGCGATCCTCGAGGATCTCCTGGTTGGGGCCGTTGAAACGCGAATAGACGAGGCCCTCGGCACCGCCCGGACGCTTGCCGGTGACGCCCTCGAAATGGCGCTTGCCCGCGGCGGCATTGGGGAAGACGAAGGTCGAGGTGAGGAAGATCGGGGGCTTGAGCGACCCTTCCGACAGCGACGGGTCGTAACCATGGCCCATCATCAGCGTCGAGGGTTTCAGCTTGCGGCCGCCGATCTTCTCGACCTCGGGCTTGGGGGCGACGCGCGCGGCGACGCCGGTGAGGTCGGCTTCGGTCTCGGCGGGCATGCCGGTGGGGGTCGGGGTATCGGACATTCTAGGCTCCTGCATGACCCGTCTGGTGCGGGCCGATGCGGCGAGCCTAGCGATGCGCAGCCGGTTTGGGGAGGCGTCAGAGGCCGATGATACTGATCTGGCGACCATAAGTGGGTTCGCCGCGATGGGTCGCACGGCGATAGCTGAAGAAGGCGTCGTCTTCGGTGTAGGTGTCGCGGCCGAGCGCCTCGACCCGGCCGACCCCCGCGGCGGCGAGCCGGTTGACGACATAGGCCTCGAGATCGAACTGGTAATGGTCGGTGCGGGCATCCGCGAAGAAGCGTTCGTTCTCCGGATCGGCCTCGCAGAAGCGGCGGAGGAAGCCGGTGTCGACCTCGTAGCTGGCGCGCGCGATGCACGGGCCGACCGCGGCGACAATCCGGTCGCGGCGCGCGCCGATCGCCTCCATCGCGAGCAGGGTCGCGTCGGTGACGCCGCCGAGCGCGCCCTGCCAGCCGGCATGCGCGGCGCCGACGATCCCCGCCTCGCTGTCGGCGAAGAGGACGGGGGCGCAGTCCGCGGTGAGGATGCCGAGCGCGAGCCCGGGGCGGTCGGTGACGAGCGCGTCGGCGCGCGGGCGGAATGTGTCGTCGACCGGCGCGGTGATCGTCACCGCCTCGGCGGAGTGGATCTGGTAGAGGCCGACGAGCTGCGCGCCGGGGAGGACGGCGTCGGTCGCGCGGCGGCGGTTTTCGGCGATCGCGGTGGGGGAATCATCGGAACCGGTGCCGGTGTTGAGGCTGGCGTAAGGGCCGGTCGAGATGCCGCCGGTGCGGGTGAGGAAGCCGTGGGGGATGGGGGCGAGGGATTTTGCGCGGATGGGGGTGGGGGTCATGCGCGTGGGTCCTGTCTGTCGTCGAGCACCACCCCGGCGGAGGCCGGGGCCCAATTGGGGGACGGGTGTGACGGGGGGCGGTGCTTCATTACCGGGGACGTGCCACTTGGGCCCCGGCCTTCGCCGGGGTGGGGTTCGGTAGGTGCCGCGTCACAGCGCCAGGCGGAGGATGCGGTCGTCGTCGGCTTTTTCGCCGACCATGAAGACGTAGCGGCCGATCTCGGTGAAGCCGTAGCGCTGGTAGAAGCGGTGGGCGCGGTGGTTGTCGACATAGACGCTGAGGATCATCTCGGTCCGGGCCTCGGCGCGCGCGGTGGCGAGCGCCCAGTCCATCAGCGCGGGGCCGACGCCGGCGCCGTGCCGGTCGGCGCGGACATAGAGCTGGTAGAGCTCGACCGCGGTGGCGGGCCAGTCGCCGGGGAAGGCGACCGGGCCGGTCTTCGCGAAACCGACGATCGCACCATCGTCGAGCGCGACATGGATGCGGAAGGCGGGGTCGCCGATCTGCGACGGCAGGCCCTGCGGCCCGAACGCCTGGTCGAGGAACGCGGCGAGATCCTGCGGGCGGTAGAGCGTGCCGAACGTCTCGGTGAACGACGCGCGCGCCATCGCGGCGAGCGCGGGGCCGTCGGCGGGGACCGCGTCGCGATAGGTGATCATGCGAAGGCGGCCGGGTTGGGCCAGCTGGGCGACGTGATCGCGAGCGCTTTGAACAGGCTGCCCATGCCGTCCATCAGCCGGCGGCGGTCGGCGGCGAGCGCCTCGGCGCGGTCGGGCGAGGCCTTGGCGAGCGCGGACGTGCGCGTGTCGATGCCGAGACCGCCGAGCAGGTCGCGCTGTGCGACGGGGCCCCAGGCGACCGCGCCATCGGCCTGCGCGGCGGCGGCGAGCGTGGTGAAATCGACATGCGCGGTCAGGTCGTGCTCGCCCGGTGCCTCGAACGGGTTGGCGAAGGCGTGCGCGCGGACCGCCTGGAGCGTGTCGCCGAGCGCGGGGCCTTCATAGCCGTAGTCGATCGCGAGCAGCGCGCCGCCCTGTGCGACGAGGCGTTTCGCAAGCGCGCGGACGATGCCGACCGCGGCGGGGGCGGTCTCGAGGATCGATCCGGCGGGCGCGTCGCGGAACGGCTCGGGGATGACGGCGTCGGGCAGCGGCTTGCCCGCGATCGGGAGGAACAGCAGGTCCTGCGCGGCGACGAGGCGTTCGTGCCAGGCGTCCTCGCGCTTGAGCAGCTGGCGGATCGGCAGCGCGTCGAAGAATTCGTTCGCGACGACGATCAGCGGAAGCTCGGTCGGCAGCGTGTCGATCGCATCGTGCCAGGTCGCGGCGGGGACGCGTTCGGCCTGCGCGGTGCGGAGCGCGGGGCTGGTTTCGACGAAATGGACGGGGGGCACGAGGCCGGCCTTGGCCATGGCGCGGAGCGCGTCGGCGGCGAGCGTGCCGCGGCCGGGGCCGAGCTCGACCCAGGCGATGTCCGGGCGGCCAGCGCGGTCCCACAGGTCGGCGCACCACAGGCCGAGGAGCTCGCCGAACATCTGGCTGATCTCGGGCGCAGTGGTGAAGTCGCCCGCGGTGCCGAGCGGGTCGCGGGTCGCGTAATAGTGTGCGTTGGCGGCGGCCATGTACTGCGCGACGGGGACGGGACCGGCGAGGGTGATCGCGCGGGCGAGGCGTTCGGGGAGGGCGGTGTCGGGGGTGGTGTCAGTCATCATGTATTTCTCTGCCTCCCCGGCGGAGGCCGGGGCCCGGTTGGGGGACGGTGATGACGGGGGGCAGCACGCTCGTCACCTGGGCCTTCCCAACTGGGCCCCGGCCTTCGCCGGGGTGGGGATGAGGGTGAGGGTGGTGTCCGCTACGCGACGCTCTGCGCGCCGGCGATGGATTCGACGCGGATGCGGCGGCGGGCGGCGGTGAGGATCAGGAAGAGGCCGCCGAGGATCATCGGCACGCAGAGCCACTGGCCCATGTGGAGCCCGGTCTTCTCGGCAAAGGCGCGCAGCTGCGAATCGGGTTCGCGGAAGAATTCGACGGTGAAGCGCGCGAGGCCGTAGCCGAGCACGAACAGCCCGACGAGCTTGCCCGGGTCATAGCGCGCCTTGGTCTTCCAGAAGGCGAACCAGAGCAGCGCGAACAGCGCGAGCCCCTCGAGCCCGGCCTCGTAGAGCTGGCTCGGGTGGCGGGCGGGCTCGATCATGCCGAAGGGGACGGTGCGCGCGAAGACGATGCCCCAGGCGACGTCGGTCGGCTTGCCCCAGAGCTCGCCGTTGACGAAATTGGCGAGCCGCCCGAAGAACAGCCCGAACGGTACACAGCAGGCGATATAGTCGTGGACGCGCAGCCAGTTGAGCTTGTGCTTGCGCGCGAACAGGATCAGCCCGAGCGACACGCCGATGACGCCGCCGTGGAACGACATGCCGCCGTCCCAGAGCCGGAGGATGCGCAACGGCCGCAGGATCATCTCGGGTGCGTAGAACAGCACATAGCCGAGCCGCCCGCCGAGGATGATGCCGAGCGTCGCGTAGAAGACGAGGTCGTCGGCATGACGCCGCGCCATCGGTGCGCCGGGCTGGGCGAGCAGTTTCAGCAGATACCACCAGCCGAGCAGGATCCCGCCGATATAGGCAAGGCTGTACCAGCGCAGCGTGAAGAAGCCGATCGAGAAGACGTCGGGGTGGAGCCCCAGGTCCTCGAACCGGATATGTTGGCCCGTAGCGGGGCTAGGCAGGCCACCGGCTACGGCGGCTAAGGTCGACAGGATCAATGGCTTTTCCCCACGCGTTCGCGCCTGCATAATGAGCGGTGACGATAAGACCAAGGCGATAAGACCGGGGTCGTCGTAGCAATGGGAGAGCGAGATGCGGACCGAGCTAGACGCGGCGATGGATTCGACGATGGCGGCGCTGACCGCGCCCGGGGGGATGCTCGGGCTCGGATCGATCGAGCGGTTCGGCGTGACGCTGCCGACGATCGCCGTCGCGCCGCCCGCGCTCAACGCCTATTTCGCGCATTATGCCGGCGAGCACCGCGACCAGGTGTTCCTGGTCGCAGGCGACGAGCGGCTGACCTTCGCCGAGGTCGAGGACGCCGCCGAGCGCGTCGCCTGCGCGCTGGTGTCCGCGCACGGCATCCAGCGCGGCGACCGGATCGGCATCGCGATGCGCAATTCGCCGTCGTGGATCGTGCTGTACATGGGCATCATCATGGCCGGCGGGGTCGCGACGCTGCTGAACGGCTGGTGGCAGTCGGACGAGCTGGAAGCGGCGATCCGCGACGTCGACTGCAACATGGTGTTCGCCGATCCGCCGCGCGTGAAGCGGCTGGCGCAGATCGCCGGGCTGGCGACGCCGGTGATCGGGATCGACGACATGCTGCCGCTGCGAATCGCGCTCGACGTGCTGCTGAAGGAGGACCCGGTCGGCGTCGCGCTGCCGCCGCTGGGCCCCGACGACCATGCGACGATCCTGTTCACGAGCGGGTCGACCGGCCAGTCCAAGGGCGCGCTGTGCGATCACCGCGCGATCATCCAGGCGATCTTCAACTATCTGGGGCAGGCGATGATGATGCTCGGCATCGCCACCGCGCAGGGCAACCCGCCGGTCGGCCAGCCGGTCACGCTGCTGACGATCCCGCTGTTCCACATCACCGGCGAGGTGCCGGTGTTCCTGCAGAGCTTCGCGATGGGGCGCAAACTGGTGCTGATGCCCAAATGGGATGCGCGCGAGGCGATGCGGCTGATCGAGGCGGAGGGCGTGACCTATTTCGTCGGCGTGCCGCTGATGAGCTTCGAGATCCTCAACCATCCCGATCGCGGTGACTATGACCTGTCGACGGTGACCGACTTCGCCGCGGGGGGCGCGCCGCGGCCGGTCGAGCATGTCCGGCGGCTGGGCGAGGAGATGGGCGGAAGCGCGCCGCTGATCGGCTACGGCCTCACCGAGACGAATGCGGTGGGGACGGGCAACTGGCGGAGCAATTATATCGCCAAGCCCAATTCGGCGGGGCGGGCGAGCGCGCCGCTGGTCGACCTCGCGATCCTCGACGATGACGGGCGTGCACAGCCCGCGGGCGTGCGTGGCGAGGTGGGCATCCGCAGCGTGTGCAACTTCAAGGAATATTGGAACCGGCCCGAGGCGACCGCGGCGGCGTTCACCGCGGACGGCTATTTCCGGACGGGCGATATCGGGTTTCTCGACGAGGACGGCTATCTGTTCATCGTCGACCGCAAGAAGGACATCATCATCCGCGGCGGCGAGAATATCTCGTGCCAGGAGGTCGAGGCGGCGCTGTACCAGAACCCCGCGGTGGCGGAGGCGGCGGTGTTCGGGCTGGCGGACGAACGGTTCGGCGAGGTGCCGGGCGCGGTGGTGGTGCTGCAGGAGGGCGAGACGCTGACGCCGGACGATCTGTGCGCGTTCCTCCACCAGCATATCGCGGCGTTCAAGGTGCCGCAGCGGGTCTGGATCGCCGACGCGCCGCTGCCGCGGCTGGGGACGGAGAAGATCGACAAGGTGACGATCCGGGAGCGGTATCGGGGGATGGTCTGAGGGGGGTGCGGCTGGGATAGCTCGCTTCTTGCGTCATCCTGACGAACGTCAGGACCCAGGGTCCAGCGGCGTTGCGTTTTGGTACTCTGGATCCTGACTTTCGTCAGGATGACGGGGTGGGGGGCGTATGTTGGGGTGTCTCACTTCTTCTCGTCATCCTGACGAAAGTCAGGACCCAGGGTCCAGCAGCGTTGTGGCCTGTTACCCTGGGTCCCGACGTTCGTCGGGATGACGGGTGGGGGTGAGGGGAGGGTGGATGACCCACCCCCTCCCGTCATCCTGACGAAAGTCAGGATCCAGAGCCCAGCAGCGTTGCGTTTTGGTACCCTGGGTCCCGAATTTCGTCGGGATGACGGAAGGGGGGATGACGGAAGGGGGGAGACGGGTGGGGGTGGGGCGCGCTGCCCCTCATCCGGCGGTTTGCGGCGCCTTCACCGCGGGGGGGAGACGGGGTAGGGGCGCGGGATGATCAGCAGGCGGGGGATTTTGGCGGGGGGCGGCGTGGGGATCGGGCTGGTCGTGGCCTGGGGGCTGTGGCCGCGCGACTATGCGCCGACGCTGGTCGCGGATCCGGGGGAGAGCGCGTTCGGGGCGTGGCTGAAGATCGGCAGCGACGGGCATGTCACGGTCGCGGTGCCGCAGGCCGAACAGGGGCAGGGCGTCTATACCGCGCTGGCGCAGATCGTCGCGGACGAGCTGGGCGCGGACTGGCGGACGGTGGGGGTCGAGCCCGCGCCGCTCAACCCGCTCTATGCCAATCCGGTCGGGCTGAACGCGCTGTTCGAGGGGATGCCGGGCGTGGTTCCCGCAGCGGTCGCCGGCCCCGCGCCGATGCTGACCGCGGGATCGAGTTCGGTGCGGATGTTCGAGGCGGCGTGCCGGAGCGCGGGCGCGGCGGCGCGGGTGTTGTTGTGCAAGGCGGCGGCGCGGCGCTGGGATGCGGACTGGGCGGACTGCCGGACCGAGGCGGGGTTCGTCGTCCAAGGCACGCGGCGGATCCGCTTCGCCGCGCTGGCCGACGACGCCGCGCGCGAGACGCTCCCGGACGACTCCAATATCGGCGGGCCGGGCGCGGGGGCGCTCGCGGGGCGGTCGGTGCCGCGGATCGACACGCCCGCCAAGGTCGACGGATCCGCCAATTTCACCGGCGACGTGCGGCTGCCCGACATGGTCCATGCGGCGATCCGGCAGGGACCGGTCGGCGACAGCCGGCTGATCGGGGTCGACCGCGCCGCCGCGGACCGGGTGCGCGGCGTGCTGCAGATCGTCGAGACGCCGGCCTGGGTCGCAGCGGTGGCGACAACCGGCTGGGCGGCGCAGCAGGCGCTGTCCGCAATGGCACCGCGATTTTCCACGCGGGGCCCGCTGGTCGACAGCGGGACGATCGCCGCCGCGCTCGACGCCGCGTTCGAGACGTCGGGCGCGACGATGGCGCAGACCGGGGAGATCGGCACGCTGCTCGACGGGGCGGGGGTGGTGACCGCCGCCTACCGCGTCGCGCCCGCGGTGCATGCGGCGATCGAGACGCGCAGCGCGACCGCGGCGTACCGCGACGGGATCCTGGAGCTGTGGCTGCAGACTCAGGCGCCGGGGCCCGCGCGCGCGGCGGCGGCAAGCGCGGCGGGGATCGCCGAGGCGCAGGTGGTGATCCATCCGATGCCGGTCGGCGGGTCGTTCGGCGCCGCGCTGGAGCATGACGCGGCGGCGCAGGCGGCGGTGCTGGCGGTGCGGCTGAAACGCCCGGTCAGCCTGGTCTGGTCGCGGGCCGAGGACCTGATGCACGACCGCTATCGGCCCGCGGCGGCGGCGCGGCTGGCGGCGCGACTCGACGCGCGCGGGCGGATTCTTGCCTGGCGCACGGCGATCGCGGCGCCCGCGACCGGCGCGGAGATCGCGGCGCGGGTGCTGCCGGGGGTTGCGAGCCGCGCGGCGACCGCGCTGACGCGGGGCGATCCGCATGCGGTCGGCGGTGCGCTGCCCGCCTATGCGATCCCGGCGGTGGCGGTCGTGCATCATGCCGCCGAGATCGGCGTGCCGACCGGGGCGCTGCGCGGTGGCGCGCATGGCTATACCGCGTTCTTCACCGAGACGTTCGTCGACGAGCTCGCGCGGATCGCCGCGAGCGAGCCGATGTCCTACCGGATCGGCATGCTGGGCGGTGGCGCGAGACTCGCGCGGTGCCTGTCGACCGCGGCGTCGCTGGGCGGGTGGAATGGCGGCGTGCCCGGCAGCGGCCAGGGGATCGCGGCCCACGCCTTTCGCGGCAGTTTCATCGCGGTGCTGGCGGAAGCGCATCTCGGCGCGGACCGGCGGCCGGTGGTCGAGCGGCTGGTCGCGGCGGTCGATTGCGGGGTGCAGCTCAACCCCGATCTGGTCCGCCAGCAGATCGAGGGCGGGCTGATCTTCGGGCTGGCGACCGCGCTGGGCGCGGCGACCGGCTTCACGCGCAACCTGGCCGATGCGCGCGGGTTCGGCGACCTGCATCTGCCGCGGCTGGCGGACACGTCCGACATCACCGTCGAGCTGATCCGCAGCGACGAGGCGCCGGGCGGGGTCGGCGAGCTGGGCGTGCCCGCGGTCGCGCCGGCGATCGCCAACGCAATCTTCTCCGCAACGGGCTTTCGTCTGCGCGATTTGCCTTTAAGACCCTCGACATGACCCTGCCCCCCGACCATCCCGCGATTCCGAAGCCCCGGATCGGCGTCCTGCTGATGAACCTGGGGACGCCCGACGGCCCCGACGTGCGATCGGTCAAACGCTATCTCGGCGAATTCCTGTCGGATCGCCGCGTCGTCGAGATCCCGGCGATCGCGTGGCAGCCGATCCTGCGCGGCATCATCCTGAACACGCGGCCCAAGAAATCGGCGCATGCCTACAGCCAGGTGTGGCGCGAGGACGGATCGCCGCTCGCCGCGATCACGCGGTTGCAGGCGGCGGCGGTGAAGGAGTCGTTCGGGCCCGAGGTGCTGGTCGACTGGGCGATGCGCTATGGCCGGCCGGCGATCGCCGAGCGGCTGAGCGCGATGCAGGCCGCGGGCTGCGAGCGGATCCTGCTCGCGCCGCTCTATCCGCAATATTGCGCGGCGACGACCGCGACCGCGAACGACAAGGCGTTCGCGCATCTGGCGGGGCTGCGCTGGCAGCCCGCGCTGCGCACGCTGCCGCCTTATTATGACGATCCCTTGTATATCGACGCGCTGAAGACCGATCTCGAGACGTCGCTCGCCGCGCTCGACTTCGTCCCCGATGCGATCGTCGCGAGCTTTCACGGCATGCCCAAGCGGACGCTGGAGATGGGCGATCCGTACCATTGCCACTGCCAGAAGACCGCGCGGCTGCTGAGCGCGGCGATGGGGCGCGAGCTGACGGTGGCGTTCCAGTCGCGGTTCGGGCCGCAGAAATGGCTTGGGCCCGCGACCGACGAGACTCTGGTCGAACTGGCCAAGGCGGGGAAGACCAAGGTCGCGATCTTTGCGCCGGGCTTTTCGGCGGACTGTCTGGAAACGCTCGAGGAATTGTCGATTCGCGGGCGCGAGAGCTTCGAGGAGGCGGGCGGCAAGGACTTTGCCTATCTGCCGTGCCTGAACGATGGCCCTGCGGGGATCGCGATGCTCGAGCGGCTGCTCGCACGCGAGCTTGAAGGTTGGACGCGCCGCGGTTAGCCTCCGGTAAAACACGTATGGCGGGAGAGAAGGCATGGCACGCGTCGCGATCGTAACCGGGGGAACGCGTGGCATCGGCGAGGCGATCAGCCTCGCGCTGCAGAAGACCGGGCTGACCGTGGCGGCGACCTATGCGGGCAATGCCGAACGCGCCGAGGCGTTTGCCGCGCGGACCGGAATCGCGGTCTATCAATGGGATGTCGCGGATTATGACGCGTGCCAGGCGGGCTGTGCGAAGGTCGCGGCCGACCTGGGCGATGTCGACATCGTCGTGAACAATGCGGGCATCACGCGCGACGGCACGATCCTGAAGCTGAGCTATGACGACTGGAAGGCGGTGATCGACACCAATCTGGGCGGCTGCTTCAACATGGCCAAGGCGGTGTTCCCGGGGATGCGGACGCGGAAATGGGGGCGGATCGTCAATATCGGCTCGATCAACGGGCAGGCCGGGCAATATGGCCAGGTCAATTACGCCGCGGCGAAATCGGGCATCCACGGCTTCACCAAGGCGCTGGCGCAGGAGGGCGCGCGGGCCGGCGTAACGGTCAACGCGATCGCGCCGGGCTATATCGATACCGACATGGTCGCGGCGGTGCCGGCGGACGTGCTCGAGAAGATCGTCGCGAAGATCCCGGTCGGGCGGCTGGGCCAGGCGAGCGAGATTGCGCGCGGGGTGGTGTTCCTGTGCTCGGAAGAGGGCGGGTTCGTTACCGGCTCGACGCTGAGCATCAATGGCGGGCAGCATATGTATTGACGGTTTGGGCCCGGCTGCGGGGCAGCCGGGCCCAAACCGGCACGGCCGGCGGACGGGTGCAACCCGGTCCGGCCGACGGCTTTGCCGACGGGGTGGGGTTTCTCCGGGTCACTGGGGACGGTGGCCTGAGCTCTGGATCCTCACTTTCGTCAGGATGACGGGAGTGGGGTGTCGACCGGCCCGACCAAAAATCCCGTCATCCTGACGAACGTCAGGACCAGGGTTACGAGGGGCGACGCTGCTGGGCTCTGGGTCCCGACTTTCGTCGGGATGACGGAAGAGGGGTCGGTCGTGTTTGCGGAGGGTCTTGCGGCTTGACGAACACGAGGCCGGCCCCCTGTGGGGGACCGGCCTCTGCCCTCGATACGCTACGCGAGGGAACTGGGGGAACTGGGTGGCGCGGGTGCTCGGCTTGGCGAGCACCCGCGCTTTCGCGTTTAGCGGCGGCAGTAGCGCGGGTTGTCCGACTTATCGATCGCGTTGCCGGCGAGGCCGCCACCGGCGGCGCCGAGGAGGGCGCCGATCGTGCCGTTGCCGCGGCCCGCGACGGTGTGGCCGAGAAGGCCGCCGGCGAGCGCGCCGACGATCGTGCCGCCGGTGTTGTCGCAGCCGCGACGGTTGTTGCGGTCGTTGCGGTAGTTGTAGCGGCGGTCGTTGCCGCGATATTCGCGGTCATAGCCACGGCCACGGTCATAGCCGCGCCCGTCGTAACCGCGGTCATAGCCGCGCTCGTAACCGTAGCGCTGCGCCTCGGCGGCGACGGGGACCAGGGTCGCGGTGCCCATTGCGAGCGCGCTGACGGCGAGGGTGAAGGTCTTGAACATCAAACGTCTCCCATTTGGGACCTGGGGGAGTGCGCCGGTGGCGGGCCCTTCGATCCTGATGACAGCCTTATGGTCGAGTCGGATTGAGCCGAGCCTGAATGCGTTCGTTATCAACGGTTCAGGCGCGACTCCGGTCCCACGCCCTATCGCGCGCGCCTGACCGGAAGCGGGTGCCCCCGGGCGCGGCAGCGGCTATGGGGCGGGCGTGCGGCGTATCCCGACCCTGTTGTTCGTGCTGGCGAGCGTGCACCTGCTGGTGCCCGGATGGAGCGGCACGTCGCGGCTCCCGCTGCTGGGTGCGGCGGCGGACATGACCGCGACGCGGGTGCGGATCGATCCGGCCGATCCGTCGCGGCGGCGGCTCGGCGGGCTGACCTATCTGGGCGGGGTGGTGCTGCGCAGTCGCGATTCGGCGTTCGGGGGATATTCCTCGATCGCGGTCCGTCGCGGGGCTTCGCGGACACAGGTGACGCTGCTCAGCGATGGCGGGAATATCGTCCGCTTTCATATCGGTGACGACTGGCGGCCCGCGGGGATCGGCTTTGCCGCGCTGCCGGGTGGTCCCGGGCAGGGCTGGTCGAAGCGCGACCGGGACAGCGAATCGCTGACGATCGATGCGGCGACGGGGACCGCGTGGGTCGGGTTCGAATATTGGAACGCGGTCGGGCGCTATGCCGCAGGGGCCGACGGTACGCTGCTGGCGCGATTCGAGGGGATGGTCCGGCCGCGGGCGATGCGCGAATGGCCGGACAATGGCGGGCCCGAGAGCATGGTGCGGTTGCGCGACGGGCGATTCGTCGTGCTGTCGGAGACCGCGCGGCCGCGGGTGCGGACGAGCGCGGGCGGGGTCGGGCGCGGGACCGGGCGGCGGGGGCTGCTGTTTGCGGGCGATCCGCTGACGGCGCGCGGCGTCGGCTTTACCTATGTGCCGCCGACGGGGTTCAGTCCGGTCGATGTCGCCGAGCTGCCTGACGGGCGGCTGATCGTGCTCAATCGCGCCTTTGCCGCGCCGTTCGCGTTTTCCAACGCTGTTACGGTGATCGAATCGGGGGCGATTCGGGCGGGGGCGGTGGTGCGCGGGCGCGAGATCGCGCGGCTGGCGGCGCCGCTGGTGCACGACAATTTCGAGGGAATCGCGGTGATGCGCGAGGGGGACGACACGGTGGTGTGGATCGTGTCGGACGACAACGAGACCGTGCTGGAGCGGACCCTGTTGCTGAAATTTCGGCTGGAGGGGTAGCGGGGGTGGTGCGCCGGGGTGGCGGTGGTGTCTCGACTTCGCTCGACACGAACGGGAGGGGGCGCTCGACACGAACGGGAGGGGACGGTGCGCCGGGCGGGCGGTGTCTCGACTGCGCTCGACACGAACGGAGAGGGGGTGGAACGGGTTCGGCGGCGCGTTTCGGTGCGGCAAGCGCACAAACGCCGACGGCCCGCGCTCCGGTGGGAGCGCGGGCCGGGGCCGTGTCGCAGTCGCGCGGGTTAGGCGGCGGCGGCGATCTTCTTGACGACGTCGCGCTTCAGGCGGCGGGCCTTGAGCGAGAGCTTGTCGTCCGAGGTCTTGACGAGCCAGTTGTCGAGGCCGCCATTATGCTCGACCGAACGCAGGCCGTGCGTCGAGACGCGGAGACGAACGCTCTGCTCGAGCGAGTCGGAGATCAGCGTGACGTTCTGCAGGTTGGGCAGGAACGTACGCTTGGTCTTGTTGTTGGCGTGGGACACGTTGTTCCCGACCATCCGGCCTTTGCCGGTCAGTTCGCAAATGCGCGACATCTGTCTACCTATCAAGTGTCGGGAGGAACCCCGGAAAGGCGCGCGGATACCCGGCAAGCGCGGCCGCGTCAACCGATTCACCCGTTTTTGCCGATCGGTGCTCGCGCGGATGCGGCGAACGGGGCGGCACAGCGGCGCGTGCAACCGCGCGGGGTTGATCGACGTTGTTACGCCATCGAACCGGTCGACGCCCGTCATGGGTCGTGGCCTTATATAAGGGGAATCCCATGCGTACGCTCTTGTCTCTGGTCGCGATCGCGCTGCTCGCCGTCGTCGCGCTGATGTATTTCGGGATCATCAACATCGACCAGACGCGCGCCGGCGCGATCCAGACGCCGAAATTCGAGGCGGACGTCGCCAAGGTGCGGCTGGGGACCGAGACCAAGACGGTCGCGGTGCCGACGATCTCGGTCGACAAGCCGGGGACCGCGGCGGACAATGGCCAGGTGCCCGCCAACTGATCCGCGCCCGCGCTGCCCTGTGGCTTTACCTGATGGGGAAGGCAGGGCAGGGCGGGGCATGTTTCCGATCCCCGACCCGATGCGGCGCGCGCTGGACGCCGCGCGCGACGCCGCGGCGGCGGGCGAGGTGCCGGTCGGCGCTGTCGTGGTGCGTGCCGGGCAGGTGATCGCGACCGCGGCCAATGCGCCGCGCGCGCTGTGCGATCCGACCGCGCATGCCGAGATCCTCGCGATTCGCGCGGCGGCCAGGGCGCTGGGGCGGGATCGGCTGGAGGATTGCGATCTGTGGGTGACGCTCGAGCCGTGCGCGATGTGCGCGGGGGCGATCGCGCATGCCCGGATCGCGCGGCTCTATTACGGGGCGGCGGATGCGAAGGGCGGCGCGGTCGAGCATGGCGCGCGGTTCTTCGGCCAGCCGACGTGCCATCACCGGCCTGAGGTGTATGCGGGGATCGGGGAGCGGGAGGCTTCGGGGTTGCTGACGGGGTTTTTCCGGGGGCGGCGTTAGGGGGCTGTCGGCAGCTTGTTGGCTGGGCGTCGAAAGAGTGGGTTCACGCGAAGGCGCGAAGGCACAAAGATGTTGCGAGCGTGGAGCCGCGATATCTCAATCGCATCTGCAAAGTCGCATTGTGTCTGCCGGCCGAGAGGCCCGAATCTATGACTTCGCGCCTTTGCGCCTTCGCGTGAACGCGGTTCTTCTCTCTCTCCGCGCCTCCGCGCCTCTGCGCGAACCTCTGTCTTCTGCTGCCGGTCCGCCCGCGGCCCTGGGTCCCGGCTTTCGCCGGGATGACGGAGGGGTGGGCGGACGGTGGAGTTAGCGGAGGTCGTTCTGGGTGATGGGGACGATCTTGACCTCGACGCGGCGGTTGGCGGCGCGGCCGGCGTCGGTGTCGTTCGAGGCGATCGGCTGGCTTTCGCCGTAGCCGCGGGTGCCGATGCGGGCGGACTGGACGCCGTGGCTCGACAGGTAATCCGCGACCGAGGTCGCCCGGCGCTGCGACAGGGTCTGGTTGTAGGAGTCGCTGCCGGTCGAATCGGTGTGGCCGTACACGTCGATATAGGTCTGGTTATACTGGCCGAGCGTCGAGGCAACCTGGTCGAGCGTGCGCTGGAACTGCGGCTGCACGGTCGCGCTGTCATAGGCGAAGGTGATGCCCGACGGGATGTTGAGGACGAGGTCGTCGCCCTGGCGGATCACCTGGACGTCGGTCCCTGCGGTGCGCGCGCGCAGATCGCGCTCCTGCTTGTCCATGTACGCGCCGACGCCCGCACCCGCGAGACCGCCGATCCCTGCGCCGAGCAGCTTCTCTGTCCGGTCGTTACGCCCGCCGACGATGTCGCCGAGCAGATAGCCGCCGAGCGCGCCGCCGATGCCGCCGAGCGCGGTCTTCGAGATCGTCCGCTGGCCCGTCTCCGGATCGGTCGTGCAGGCCGACGTCGTGACGAGTGCGGCGAGCGCTGCGCCGATGAATATACCCTTGGCCTTCATGTCTCTGTCCCTTTTGATCATGCCGCAGATAACCCGGCATATTCGGCGATTGTTCCACCTGCGCACTGAACGCCCAATGACGATAAGTGTCGAGACCGGTTGTGAAGCGCGCGAATGTGCGCCAAGAGACGATCGAGCCAATGGCACCGCTTCCCCCCTTCCCCTGGATCGACGTCGCGATCATCCTCGCGCTCGTCGCGTTGAACGGCGTGTTCGCGATGAGCGAGCTCGCGATCGTGTCGTCGCGGCGTGCGCGGCTCGATGCGCTGGCGCGGACCGGACGCAAGGGCGCGAGCGCCGCGCTGCTGCTCGCCGCCGACCCCGGCAAGTTCCTGTCGACCGTGCAGATCGGCATCACGCTGATCGGGATCCTCGCGGGTGCCTATTCGGGCGCGAGTCTCGGCACGCCGACCGCGGCGCGGCTGCAGGCGCTGGGGCTGAGCGCGAGCACCGCTGAGACCGCGGGCTTTGCGATCGTCATCGGCCTGACCACCTATGCCTCGCTGATCATCGGCGAGCTGGTGCCCAAACAGTTCGCGCTGCGATCGCCCGAGACGATCGCCGCGTTCATGGCGCGGCCGATGCGCTGGCTCGCGATCATCACCGCGCCGATCGTGTGGGTGCTCGATTCGACGAGCGCGCTGATCTTCAAGGCGCTGCGCCTCAACCGCGAATCGGAGGAGCACGTCACCGCCGAGGAGCTCCACCTGATCGTCGCCGAGGCGTCCAAGTCGGGCGTGATCGAGGAGCATGAGCGCTCGATCATCTCGGGCGTGGTGCGGCTCGCCGACCGGCCGGTGCGCGAGGTGATGACGCCGCGGACCGATATCGACTGGCTCGACTGCAACTGGGATGCCGACGAGATCCGCGACACGCTGCTCGCGTCGCAGCACACGCGGCTGCCGGTCGGCGACGGGTCGATCGACCGCGTGCGCGGCGTCGTGCAGGCGCGCGACATCGCCGCCGCGCTGTTCCGCGGCGAGCCGCTCGACCTCAACGTGCTGATGCGCAAGGCGCCGGTGGTGATCGACCAGATCGACGCGATGGACGCGCTGATCGCGCTGCGCCAGGCCGAGGTGCCGATGGCGCTGATCCATGACGAATACGGGCATTTCGAGGGGATCGTGACGCCCGCCGACCTGCTCGCCGCGATCGCGGGCGAGTTCAAGTCGGATGCCGACCCCGACGATTCGCCGTCGGTGGTGGTGCGCGACGACGGCTCGCTGCTGGTCGCCGGCACGATGGCGGCGGATGCGCTGGCCGACCGGCTGGGCATCGACCTGCCCGAGGACCGCGACTACGCGACCGTCGCGGGACTGGCGCTCGCGGTGTTCCGCCATCTGCCCGGCGAGGGCGAGAGCTTCGTCGAGCAGGGATGGAAGTTCGAGATCGTCGATCTGGACGGGCGACGGATCGACAAGCTGCTCGTCAGCGAGGTCTGAGGCTGGGGGTGCGGGGCTTGAACGCGCCGGATCACCGACCCGGTTGATTTACCCGGGCGCTCATTGTTTCGACGCTTAGCGGTTGCCCGAGATTTTAAGCCGTCGCGACACGTACCGCACGCAGGCAAAAGCCGCGATTCCGACTACAAGAGACGGCGCATAGATCATTCCGACCCCGTAGATCGGGACGTCGCGAAGTGATTGGTAGTCATACCACGAGCTATAGATGACGTAGACGCACAGTGCGACGAACAGGATTGCGCACACGAGGATGGCGATCCTTGCTTCGGCGTCGACCTCCTCGTGTGCGACGGTTTCCGCATGCTCGCTGTTTGCCAGACGGTGCAGGACGGGACCAAGGAACACGCCAACGGCCAAACCGACCGCCAGGATAATGACAGGCTTGTCGAAGGCGACAGCAGCGCAGACGATTGGACCCAGACATAGATACGCAAGGATCAGCAGCCCCTTTGCCATCCCGTATCGTGGTTGCTGCATAGCCTGTCCGCCGCCTTATTGGTTTTCCTTGTCGTGGATGAAATTCGTTAACGGTGCGTGAGGCAGCGTCCGCGTCAACGCGGGCGGTGGCGGATGTTCGTGCTAGTGTCGGCCATGACCACCATAGCCTTTGTCTTATTGCTGCAAGCTGCCTCGGGGCAGATGGCGCCACCCGTGATCGTGCGGCCGGCGGATGACCGGACGGTGTCCGCCCCGCTTCGTGGGCTGGGCGACACGATGGAAATCGCGGGTCGCTGTTCGCGCTTCATCGCATCGGCCGACATGGACACGTTCCTTGCCGTGGCCAAGGCCAACCCCGCCGACGAGCCGTATCTCATCAGCCGGATCGGCCAGGGCAGCCAGCATCCGAAGGACCCCGCATGGTGCAATGCGGCGATCAAGACGCTCGGTCGGAAATAGCCTGTCGGGATAAGGCAGGCCGCTGACGCGCGGCCCGGGCGTCAGAGTTTGCCGAAGACCGCTTCGAAGCCGGGCTTGTCGCCGGCGGCGAGGAGGCGGGATTGTTCGATCCAGCGGTCGCGGCCCATGCGGCCGGTGAAGGCGCCGAGCTGCGCGTCGATGTTCTGCGCTTCGGTTTCGGAGAGTGCAGCCATGTCGCCGACGGTGGTGACGCCCAGCTCCGCGAGGCGGGTGGCGACCTTGGGGCCGAGGCCCTTGAGCTGGGTGACGGGGGCGGCGGCGTGGTCGACCGCTGGCGTCTGAGCCGGGGCGGGTGCCGGGGTCGGGGCTGGCGCCTCGGTCGGGGTGGCGGCTTCGGCGGCGGGGTTGGCGTCGAAGCTGGCGGCGGCGATCGGTTCGTCGGACAGCGGCGCGGGGGTTGGCGCGGGAGCAGGCGCGGGGGCGACTGGCTGCGGTGCGGGCGCGACCGGGCGCGCGACCGGAATCGGGGCGGGGATCGGATTCGGGGCGGTCTGGACCTGCGACTGGCTGGGCGCGGGGGTCGGTTTCGGGGCCGGCTTCGGGGTTGGGGCCGGGGGCGTTTCGGGGGCGGGAGCCGCGGCGGGCGTCGGCGCGGGGGGCAGATCGGGGGTCGGCTCGGGTGCGGGTTCGACGCCGGCTTCGCGGGCGTTGGCGATGACGTCGCGCGACGCCTTTTTGCGGCTGCGCTTGGCCTTGATGCCCCAGAGCAGCCCGGCGATCACGAAGAGCGCGAGCACCGCGATGATCGCGAAATGGATCGTCGTCAGCGTGGTGATGCCGTCGGGGAGCAGGCTGTCGCCCGAGGCGGACGTCGCGGAAGTTTCGTTCATTTGCCTATAGTAGCGGGGTGGGTCGGGGGGGGCGAGACTTAATGCGCGTTGGCGGTGGTATCAGTGGCGTTGCGTTTGGGGATGCGCCCCACCCCCAACCCCTCCCCTGAAGGGGAGGGGCTTTTGCTTTGGGTCAGCGGGTGAGTTCGCGCCAGCCTATGTCGCGGCGGTAGAAGCCTTCTGCGAAATCGATCGCCTCGACCGCGCGGTAGGCGTTGGCCTGCGCCGAGGCGAGGTCGTCGCCGGTGGCGGTGACCGCGAGGACGCGGCCGCCCGCGGCGACGAGGCCGCCATCCTCGAGGCGGGTGCCGGCGTGGAAGACGGTGCCGCCTGCCGCGCGTGCCGAATCGAGGCCGATGATCGCGCCGCCCGCCTTGGGCGTGCCGGGATAGCCCTCGGCCGCCATCACCACGGTCAGCGCGGTGGCGGCGCTGAAGCGGGCGGGGGGCAGGTCGGCGAGCCGGCCTTCTGCGACCGCGAGCATCGTCGCGATCAGGTCGCCCTCGAACCGCATCATCAGCACCTGCGTCTCGGGATCGCCGAAGCGCGCGTTATATTCGATCAGCTTGGGGCCCTGCGCGGTGAGCATGAGGCCGGCATAGAGGACGCCGCTGAACGGGATCCCGTCCGCCGCCATCGCGGCGACGGTGGGCGCGACGATCTCGTCGAGCGCGCGCTGTTCGAGCGCGGCGGTGAGGACGGGGGCGGGGCTGTACGCGCCCATGCCGCCGGTATTGGGGCCGGTATCGCCCTCGCCGACGCGCTTGTGATCCTGCGCCGAGCCGAACGGCATCAGCGTGGTGCCGTCGGTGAGGACGAAGAGGCTCGCCTCCTCGCCTTCGAGGAATTCCTCGATCACCGCCTCGGCCTCGCCGTCCGCGAACAGCGCGTCGAGCGCGGCGTCGGCCTCGGCGCGGGTGAAGGCGATGACGACGCCCTTGCCCGCGGCGAGCCCGTCGGCCTTGATGACCACGGGCAGCGAGAAGGTGCGGGTGAGCGCGACGTCGGCGTCGGCGCGGCTCGCGACGCGGACATAGCCCGCGGTCGGGATACCGGCGCGCGCGCACAGATCCTTGGTGAAGCCCTTCGACCCTTCGAGCTGGGCGGCCGCTTTCGACGGACCGAATACGGGGATGGCGGCGGCGCGCAGGGTATCGGCGAGGCCGTCGACGAGCGGCGCCTCGGGGCCGATCACGACGAGGCCGATGGCTTTCTCGCGGACGAAGGCGACGACGGACGCGTGATCCGTCGCATCGAGACGCACGAGCGTCGCAAGGCTGGCAATGCCGGGGTTGCCCGGCGCGGCATAGAGCGTATCGAGGCCTGGAGAAAAGCTGGCCGATTGCACCAGCTTCCACGCGAGCGCATGTTCGCGGCCCCCCGAGCCCAACAGCAGGACGTTCATGCCCGATCCCTTTTCCGATGACGTCGTGTCCAGCGACATGCTGGCGAGCGATATGGGGCGGCTGGTAGCCGAGCCGGTCGCCGGCGACAACGCACTCGCCATGTCGGTCGGCGAACTCGCGTTCAAGCTCAAGCGGATGGTCGAGGGCGAATTCGGCCATGTCCGCCTGCGCGGCGAGATTTCGGGATGGAAGCGCGTCGCGTCGGGGCATTGCTACATGGCGCTCAAGGACGATCAGGCGGTGATCGACGGCGTGATCTGGAAGGGGAGCGCGGCGCGCCTTGCCTTCGTGCCGCAGGACGGCGTCGAGGTGATCGCGACGGGCAAGCTGACGACCTATCCCGGGCGGTCGAAATACCAGATCGTGATCGACCGGATGGAACTGGCGGGCGCGGGCGCGCTGATGGCGCTGCTCGAGAAGCTGAAGGCGAAGCTCGGCGGCGAGGGACTGTTCGACGCGGGCCGAAAGAAGCCGCTGCCGTTCATGCCGCAGGTGATCGGCGTGGTGACGTCGGGGACGGGCGCGGTGATCCGCGACATTCTCCACAGGCTCGAGGATCGCTGTCCGACGCACGTCATCGTCTGGCCGGTCAAGGTGCAGGGCGAGGGATCGGCGGCCGAGATCGCCGCGGCGGTGCGCGGCTTCGATGCGATCGCGCCCGGCGGACCGGTGCCGCGCCCCGACCTGGTGATCGTCGCGCGCGGCGGCGGGTCGGTCGAGGATCTCTGGTCGTTCAACGAGGAGGTCGTCGTGCGCGCGGTCGCCGCCTGTTCGATCCCGATCATCTCCGCGGTGGGCCATGAGACCGACACGACCCTGTGCGACTATGCCGCCGACCTGCGCGCGCCGACGCCGACCGCGGCGGCCGAGATCGCGGTGCCGGTGCTCGCCGACCTGCGCCTCACGATCGACAGCCATCGCAACCGGACCGAGCGGTGCGCGCGACGCTATGTCGAGCGCGGGCGCGAGCGGCTCGACGCGCTCGCGCGGCATCTGCCCAAGCGCGACCAGCTGCTCGGGCCGCAGCGGCAGCGCGCGGACGATGCCGGGCAGCGGCTCGACCGCGGGCTCGAGCGGCGGCTGACGCTGGCGCGCGGGAGCCTCGACCGGTCGGGCGCGGCGTTGCGGCCGGCGACGCTCGAACGCAAGCTGGAGGGCGCGCGGGCGCGGCTCGATGCGACGTGGCGGCTGGTCCAGTCGCTCAACCCGGATGCGATCCTCGACCGTGGCTATGCGCGGGTGACGTCTCGGGCTCCGGGGGGCACGACGCTGGCGTCGGCGGCGGCGGCGCGTGCAGCGGGGGCGCTGACGCTGCATTTCCGCGACGGGATGGTCGATGCCACCGTCGATGGGGGTGACAGCGAGGTGGCCGCCAAGCCGAAGCCGGCGAGCCGGCCGACGCCGTCTGCCGCCCCGTCCGCTGCCGCCGGTGCCGCGCCGCGCCAGCCGACCCTGTTCTGATCCTTCCCTCTGTGACGACGAGAGAAACCCGATGCTGATGTCCAATTCCGACCGCGCCGCCAAGCTGCACTACATGGCGAACGGCTTTCGCGTGCTGAGCCCGGGGGATCATGTCGTGTGCGCGGTCACCGGCCACCGCATCCTGCTCGAGGATCTGCGCTACTGGAGCGTCGAGCGGCAGGAGGCCTATGCGACCGCGGCGGGCGCCGCCGAGGCGATGAAACCGCGGTGATCCGCCCGCTGCTGCTGCCGTTGGCGCTGCTGGCGTCGGGCGGCGTCGCGCAGACCGTGCCGGCGCCTGTCGCGGTCGCCCCCGCGGCGACGGGGTTCGTCTGGACCGGGACGCTGAGCCAGGGCGGGCTGATCCTGGGCACCGCGCCTGCGGGGACGCGCGCGCTGACGCTCGACGGGCGGCCGGTGACGGTCGCGCCCGATCGCCGCTTCGTCGCGGGGTTCGACCGCGATGCGGGGACGCAGGCGATGCTCGTCGCGACGCTGGCGGACGGGCGCGTCGTGCAGCAACCGCTGGGAATCGCAGCGCGCGGATGGGACATTTCGCGGCTGTCGAGCCTGCCCAAATATCCGGTCCCCGCGCCCGAATTCGCGCGCGTGCGCCCCGGCGAACTCGCGCAGATCGTCGCGGCGCGGCGGATCGGGGCGGTGTCGGACGGCTGGCGGCAGGCGTTCGTCTGGCCGGTGACGGGGCGGATCTCGACGCTGTTCGGGTCGCAGCGCGTCTATGCCAATGGCGAGGCGGGGTCCTATCATTCGGGGATCGACATCGCGCGGCCGACGGGGACGACCGTGGTCGCGCCCGCGGACGGCGTGGTGATCCTGGCGGCGGATCACCCCTTCACGCTCGAGGGCAATCTGCTGATGATCGACCACGGCATGGGGCTGAACAGCGCGTTCCTGCATCTGTCGCGGATCGACGTGAAGCCGGGCGACCGGGTGACGCAGGGCCAGCCGGTCGGCGCGGTCGGAAATAGCGGGCGTGCGACGGGTCCGCATCTCCACTGGAGTTTGCGCTGGGGGGACGCGAAGCTTGATCCGTTGCTGGTGGCGGGGGCGATGAAGTAAGCGCCGGACGCCAGAGGGGGCGCGCGACGGTCAGTTGAGGCGGCGGACCTTGACCGCGGGCTGACCGCCGACGCTCATCCGGAAACTGCCGAGTGCGGCGCGCTTGATGACGACCGCATCCTTCGCGCGCGGGCGCCGGGCGATCACATTGTCGTCGGTCTGAACCCAGCGCGCGCCGTCGGCGAGCTGGAAGCGCCAATGGCCGGAGTCGTCGACCGACGCACCCGCGAGAACCGCCTCGATCTGCGGCAGGTCCTCGGCCTTGCCGAGCAGGCCCGTCTCGGGGAGCGCGATGCCGAACACCGCGCGTCGCGTCTCGCGCACCTGCTGCTGATCGATGATGACGATCGTCCGGTTCGCTTCAGCCTGTTCGAGCGCGGCGACCGAGCGGTCGAAACAGGCGAGCCGCGCGGCGGTCTCCGACAGCGTGCGGCACTGGGTGAGCGCGACCAGCACGGGCGCGCGTCCGCCGCGGGGCGACCCCGCGGTCGCGGCGGACGGCAGGGCCGCGATCAGCAGGGCGGTGGTCAGCAGCGCGGCGATCAGCAGGCCGGGGGCCGCGCGTCGTGTCGATATGTGCATGTCCGTGTCATCCTCGTATCGGCTTCGGCAATCCGGGGCCGATCCGCGGCGGGGGCGCGCAGGGCCCGCCATCCCCGGAATATCCCCTTTGATTCCTTCGGAAAACCCGCCGCAGGGCGCCGGATTCACGATGTTGCCTTTTTGTAACAATGGTACGTCAATGCGATGATCCGTTACTATTTTACAATTTTATTTTGGACAAAAGCGCTGCCGTTTGCGTAACCGGCCCCCAGTCAGTGCGCCGGAGCGCGCCGCAACACATCGCGTCAGTCATCACGGATCGACGGCGCGAAAGGGGAATGAATACATGCGGAATCATATGTTTCGGGACTGCCTGCTCGCGTCCACGATGATCGCGGGCGCCGTCGTGGCGCTGCCGGCAGCGGCCCAGACCGCACCGGCTCCTGCACCGGCAGCCGAGCCGGCTCCAGCACCGCAGAGCACCACCAGCGACGACGGCGCGGCAGCGACGACCCCGGCGGTCTCGAACACGCCGAGCGAGGATCCCGCTGCAGCCGGAACCGCCGCGAGCACCGACATCGTCGTCACCGGATCGCGCATTTCGAACCCCAACCTGACCTCCGCCAGCCCGATCACCGTGGTCAACGCGGCGGACATCAAGCTGCGTGGCGCGACGCGGATCGAGGACGTGCTCAACAGCCTGCCGGCGTCGTTCGCGACGCAGACCTCGTCGGTGTCGAACGGTTCGACCGGTACGGCGACGATCAACCTGCGCAACCTGGGTGAATCGCGCACGCTGGTGCTGATCAACGGCCGCCGCCTGATGCCGGGCAACCCCTCGTCGAGCAGCACCGCGAGTGCGGCCGCCGACGTCAACATGATCCCCGCCTCGCTGATCAAACGCGTCGACGTGCTGACCGGCGGCGCCGGTTCGGTCTATGGGTCGGACGCGATCGCGGGCGTCGTCAACTTCGTGCTCGACACCGATTACGAAGGCTTCAGCGTCGACGTGTCGGGCGGCATCAACAACCACAACAACCGCAGCGAGCGGTTCCAGGCGCTGTCGGCGGCAAGCGGCTATCCCGCGCCGAGCGGCCAGGCGTTCGACGGCACGCAGTTCGACATCAACTTCAAGGTCGGCGCGGCAACCAGCGACGGCCGCGGCCATGTCGTCGGCTATGGCGGCTATCGCAAGATCGGCGCGATCCTGCAGGGGTCGCGCGACTATAGCTCGTGCGGGCTGAACGCGCCGTCGGGCAATGTCGGCAACGATTATGTCTGCGGCGGATCGGCCACCGCATTCCCGGCGAACTTCACGCTCGGCGATGCGACCGAGGGCGGGCCGCCGACCGGCTATACGCTGAACGCAGCAGGCCAGCTCGTCGCGGGGCGGACGCTCTACAACGCCAACCCGCTGAACTATTACCAGCGTCCGGACACGCGCTACACCGCGGGCTTCCTCGCCAAGTATGAAGTCAGCGACGCGTTCAAGCCCTATGCCGACTTCATGTTCATGGACGATCGCTCGGTCGCGCAGATCGCGCCGTCAGGTGATTTCAACAACACGACGGTCCTGAACTGCAACAACCCGCTGCTGTCGGCGGCGCAGGTCTCGACCTTCTGCCGTGCGTCCAACCTGGTGACCGACGCCAATGGCGCGGTGGTCAACCTGACCAACCCGGACGGCTCGCAGTATCAGCAGGCGAAAGTCCGCATCGGCCGTCGCAACGTCGAGGGCGGCGGGCGCCAGGCGGATCTTCGCCATACCCAGTATCGCTTCGTCGCGGGCGCGACCGGCGATATCGACAAGGGCATCTCGTACGAGGCCTATGGCCAGTTCGGCAGCACCGTGTTCAGCCAGGTGTATCGCAATGAATTCTCGATCTCGCGCACCACGCGCGCGCTCGACGCGATCACCGACACACGTCCCGGCTCGGCGACGCTCGGCCAGGCGGTCTGCCGCTCGGTCGTCGACGGCACCGATCCGAACTGCGTCCCGCTCAACATCTTCGGCGCGGCCGGGATCACGCCCGAGGCGCTGAACTATGTCCAGACCCCGGGCTTCCAGTCGGGCGAGAACAAGGAAACCGTCCTCAACGCGAACTTCACCTTCAAGGGCGCCGAATACGGCGTGCAGTCGCCGTTCGCGAGCGAGGGCATCGCGCTGAACGTCGGTGGCGAGTACCGCAAGGAATCGCTGAGCCTCGAAGTCGACAACGCGTTCCTGAGCGGCGATCTGGCCGGCCAGGGCGGCGCGACGTTGCCGATCCGCGGCAGCTACACCGTCAAGGAAGTGTTCGGCGAAATCCAGGTGCCGCTGGTCAGCGACCGCCCGTTCGTCAACGAGCTGACGGTCAATGGCGGCTATCGCTATTCGAGCTACAGCACCGCGGGTTCGGCGCATTCGTACAAGGGTGAGCTGGTCTGGGCGCCGGTCTCCGACGTCCGCTTCCGCGGCGGCTACAACCGTGCGGTCCGCGCGCCGAACACGCAGGAGCTGTTCGCACAGCAGTCGGTCCAGCTCGACGGTGCGACCGATCCCTGCGCCGGCGCCGCGGTCAACGGTCTGGTCAACGGCAACACGGCCGCGCAGTGCGCGCTGACCGGCGTTCCCGCGAACCGGTTCGGCCTGATCGCCGCCAACCCGTCCGAGCAGTATAACGGCCTGCTCGGCGGCAACCCGAACCTGCGCCCCGAAAAGGCCGACACGTTCACCGCGGGCGTGATCCTGCGGCCGTCGTTCCTGCCGGGCTTCAACCTGTCGGTCGACGGCTTCCGCATCAAGCTGAAGGACCGGATCGGCGTCGTCGGCGCGGACACGATCATCGCGCAGTGCCTCCAGACCGCCGACGACCAGTTCTGCAGTGCGATCAACCGCGATGCCAACGGCACGCTGTGGCAGGGCAATGCGGGCTTCATCGTCGACACCAATGTCAACGCAGGGTCGCTGACCACGCAGGGGATCGAGACCTCGGCGGGCTATACCTATCGCTCGGACAGCATCGGCACGATCGGCCTGTCGTTCAACGGCACCTATGTCGACAAGTTCACGTCGGACAAGGTCGGCACCAAGTTCGATTGCGCGGGCCTGTACGGCGCACAGTGCGGCTATCCGATGTCCAAGTGGCGTCACCAGGCGCGTCTGTCGCTGACCACGCTGGGTGGCATCGGCCTGTCGGGCAACTGGCGCCATCTGTCGGCGACCAAGTTCGAGCGGACCAGCGGCGATGCGGATCTGGCCGGGCCGTTCTTTGCCAATGACGGCCGCGTGAAGGCGCAGGACTATTTCGATCTCGCCGCGACCATCCGGGTCGCGGACAAGGTCACCTACCGCCTCGGCGTCAACAACGTGCTCGACAAGACGCCGCCGATCCTCAGCGCGACAGCCTCGCCGATCGGCTCGTTCGGCAACGGCAACACCTATCCGGGCATCTATGATGCACTCGGCCGGTACCTGTTCGTCGGCCTGACGATCGACATGTAAGCGATCCTTTCGGACGCGATATCGGGGGGCGGCGGATCATGGATCCGCCGCCCCTTTTTTTTGGTTCGGGCGGCCGGTCCGGAGTGACGCTGAAGCCCGAGCCGAGGCCTCGCCAAGCGCCTGTCGCGGGTGCGACGTGAAAATGCCTTTGCCTAATTATTATGCGTAGCGAGGATCTGCTGTCGGAAAAAGCAACAGATTGTAAGAAAAAGTACCAGTGATTGTGTCTTTTTCGCTACACGAGATTGCCAAAGCATTCGGCCGCCCGGATGCATTCTTTACAGGATGCGACAGCACCTCCATCCCATCGCCATTGTCCTTTGGGGTCGCGTCACTGCGCGCGATGAAGGGGGCGCGACATTGCCCGGCGGACTGCGATGCAGCCGCGAGGGTACAAGCGAGGGATAACGCTCAAGTGACCAATTCAAGTTTCGCACGCTGCGCGCTGCGCGGGGGAACCGCCTTGCAGGCGCTCATGCTGATGGGTGCCGGTATCGTCTTTGCCGGCCCGGCGTCGGCGCAGACCGTGCCGCCCCCCGCATCGGCGCCGACGACGGCCCCGACCAACGAAGCGGAGCCTGCTTCCGACGCTGCGCAGTTGCCGCCGACCGCCAGCACGCCACAAGATGGCGAGGATATCGTCGTCACGGGGTCGCTGTTCCGCGGGCGCGACACCGGCCCGTCGCCGGTCACCACGCTGACCGCCGCGACTCTGCAGGAGCGCGGCATCAACACCGCGGCCGAGGCCGTGCAGCGGCTGACGTCGAACGGTGCGGGTACGATCAGCCAGGGCTGGAACACGGGCAGCAACTTTGCGACCGGGGCGACCGCGGCGTCGCTTCGCGGCCTGTCGGTCCAGTCGACGCTGACGCTGTTCGACGGCCTTCGCATGGCACCCTATCCGCTGGCCGATGACGGCCAGCGCAACTTCGTCGACATGAACACGATCCCGAGCGCGCTGGTCGAGCGGATCGAAGTGCTCAAGGACGGTGCATCGTCGACCTATGGCGCGGATGCGGTCGCGGGCGTCATCAACGTCATCATGAAGAAGCAGGTCGAGGGTCTCCACCTCAACGGATCTGCGGGCATTTCGGATCGCGGCGACGGCGCCGAGCAGCGGCTCGATGCCACCTGGGGCTATGGCGACCTCGCCACCCAGGGCTATAACTTCTACGTCAACGGCGAGTATCAGAACACCGCAGCAGTCAATGCGAGCGATCGCGGCTATCCGTTCAACTCGTCGGACCTGAGCCGGATCTGCAACGACGCGGGCAGCTGCATCCGCCAGCCCGCCGGTGCACGCAACTTCTTCAACGCCGACGGTACGTTTTCCGGACTGGCGTCGACGACCGTACCGCTGGTCCGTCCCGTCGATGCGACCGGCGTCGCGCTCGGCCGGTACAATATCCTGAACGCGGCCGATGGGTGTCGCAACCTGAACCCCGTGACGGTTCTTCCCGGGCAGAGCCCGACCGCCGGGTCGGTTGTCTGTCAGCAGGACTTCCGCAAGCAGTATCTGCAGGTATTGCCGCAGCAGGAGCGGTACGGCTTTGCCGGTCGTTTCACCGCCAATGTCGGCGAGAACGCACAGGCCTATGTCTCGGGTAACTATTACCGGACCAACACCTTCACGCAGCTGAGCCCGCTCGGCTACAACAACCAGACCACGCCGCCGGGTGCGGTCGTGCTGAACCCGCTCTTCCTGCCGACCTATGTCTGCGCCGGCGGCGTTGGTTCGCTGACGATGCTGAACACGGGCTGCAACGTGGGGAACGGGGTTCTGAACCCGAACAACCCCTTCGCGGCAAGCGGCAACCGTGCGCAGCTGCTGAGCCTGTATGACCGGCCGCGTACGATCGAGACCAACTCGCGCGCGCTGCGCATCGCCGCAGGGCTCAAGGGTTCGTTCGGCGACGACTGGAACTACAATGCGGACTTCACCGCGTCGAACACCCAGCTCGACGTCATCCAGAAGAACTACCTGATCCCGCAGCGCCTGCTCGACGTGATCGCGCGGGGGACGTATAACTTCGTCAACCCGAGCGCGAACTCGGAAGAGAGTCGCAACTACATCGCGCCCGAAAACCGGACGCGCTCGACGGCCGATCTCTGGCAGATCCAGGGCAACATCTCGAAGGCGCTGTTTACGCTGCCCGGTGGTCCGTTGCAGGTCGCGGTGGGTGCGGCCTATCGCAAGGAGTCGATCGACAACCCCAGCGCGAACCCGCAGAACGACGCCGCCCCTTATGATCGCTATTATGGCGTGAATTCGGTCGGTGCAGTGGGTAGCCGCAACGTGAAGTCGGCCTTCTTCGAAATCAACGCGCCGGTCCTCGACCAGCTCGTGATCAACGGCTCGGGCCGCTATGACGACTATTCGTCGGGTCAGAGCAACTTCTCGCCAAAGATCGGTGCGAAGTTCACCCCGATCGAGCAGTTCTCGTTGCGCGGTACCTATTCGAAGGGGTTCCGCATCCCGAGCTTCAACGAAGCTAACGGCCTGCCGACCACGGGTTATGTCACGCGGTCGCTCGACCCGAGCATCCCGGCGCAGGCTGCGTTCATCGCCGCGCATGGCGGCAACTCCTATGCAACGGGTCAGTTCTCGGTCGGCAACACCTCAACGGGCAATCCGAACCTCGACCCCGAAAAGTCGACCAGCTGGACGCTCGGTGCGATCTTCGAGCCGACATCGCGGATCAACTTCACCGTTGATTACTTCAACATCAAGGTGAAGGGCATCATCAACCCGGCCAGCTCGGCCGGCGCGTTCGAGCAGTATTACGCGAACAATGGTGTCGTGAACCTGCCCGGCGTCGTCGTCCGTCCCGGCCTGGCCGATAATGACAACCCTGCGGCACTGCCACAGATCGGCTTCATCGAGGTCTCGTACCAGAATGCGGATCAGCAGAACGTGCAGGGTATCGATTTTGGTGCCAATGCGCGCTTCCCGATCGGCGACAACGTCACGTTCACCACGTCGGCCGATGCGTCTTACCTGCTCCGGTTCGACAAGCGGACTGCAGACGGCAACACCGAACGCTATGACGGTACGCTCAGCCCCTGCAACAACACGTCGTGCTCGGGTTCGCCCAAGTGGCGTGCGACGTGGCAGAACACCGTCGAAGTCGGAGCCGCGTCGCTTTCGGCGACCGCCTACTACACCGGGGGCTATGACCTGGCATCGACCGATGTCTCGAACGGTTACAGCGGTGTGAAGGGCGATTGCGAGGCGAGCATCGGTTCGTCGGTCGTGACGTACCAGGACGGCTCGCCCGTGCTGTGCAACGCGAAGGCAACGTGGAACGTCGACATGACCGCGACGGTCAAGGTCAACGACCGGTTTACGCTGTACACAAACGTGCTCAACATCTTCGACATCAAGCCCCCGTTCGATCCGAGCGGCGGGTACAGCATCAACCAGTACAACCCCGCATGGACGACGGCGAACGTCCTGGGTCGCTTCTTCCGGGTCGGCGCTCGCGTCGACTTTTAAGAACGAGCATTCTGCATGAGGGCGGGTCCTTCGGGACCCGCCCTTTTTTTGTGCCTGCGGTTCGGGGGCTCACCCGACCGCGAGCACCAGTTTCCCGTCGCCCTCGTCGATATGGACGGTGGCGCCGTCCTTGACCTCGCCGCGCAGGATCATGTCGGCGAGCGGGTCCTGGAGGTAGCGCTGGACCGCGCGTTTGAGGGGGCGCGCGCCGTAGACGGGGTCGTAGCCGACGCGGCCGAGCCAGGCGCGGGCGGCTTCGGTGAGGTCGAGCGTGATCTTGCGGTCGGCGAGCAGCTTGTCGACGCGCGACACCTGGATGTCGACGATCGGCGCCATGTGCGCCTGGCCGAGACGGTGGAACAGGATCACCTCGTCCAGGCGGTTGAGGAATTCCGGGCGGAAGTGCGACCGGACGATCTCCATCACCTGCGGTTCGACCGACGAGACGTCGTCGCCCTCGGCCATGTTGGCGAGATACTGGCTGCCGAGATTGCTCGTCAGGATGATCAGCGTGTTGCTGAAATCCACCGTGCGGCCCTGGCCGTCGGTCAGGCGGCCGTCGTCGAGCACCTGGAGCAGCACGTTGAACACGTCGCCATGCGCCTTCTCGACCTCGTCGAACAGGATCACCTGATAGGGACGCCGGCGGACCGCCTCGGTCAGCACGCCGCCCTCCTCATAGCCGACATAGCCTGGAGGGGCGCCGATCAGCCGCGCGACCGCGTGCTTTTCCATGAACTCGCTCATGTCGATGCGGACCATCGCCGAGGGATCGTCGAACAGGAATTCGGCGAGCGCCTTGGTCAGCTCGGTCTTGCCGACGCCCGTTGGCCCGAGGAATAGGAAGCTGCCCAAGGGCCGGTTCGGATCCTGAAGGCCCGCGCGTGCGCGGCGGACCGCGGTCGAGACGGCCTTGACCGCATGCGCCTGGCCGATGACGCGCTTGCCGATCGTCGCCTCCATCGCGAGCAATTTGTCGCGCTCGCCCTGGAGCATCCGCTCGACCGGGATGCCGGTCCAGCGGCTGACGACACCGGCGATGTCGTCGGCATTGACCTCCTCGCGCAGCATCGCGCCCTTGGTCGCGCCCGCGGCCTCGTCGAGCTGGCGTTGCAGGCCGGGGATCGTGCCGTAGGAGAGCTCGCCCGCGCGGGCGAGATCGCCCGAACGCTGTGCCTGGTCGAGTTCCAATCGCGCGGCGTCGAGCTGTTCCTTCAGCCGTGCCTCGGCGTTGATCTTGTCCTTCTCGCCCTTCCAGCGCGTCGTCAGCTCGGCGGACTGTTCCTCGAGATTGACGAGGTCGCCCTCGAGCGTGTCGAGCCGGTCGATCGAGGCCTCGTCGGTCTCGCGCTTCAGGGCCTCGCGTTCGATCTTGAGCTGGATGATGCGGCGGTCGAGATTTTCGATCTCCTCGGGCTTGGATTCGACCTCCATGCGGATCCGGCTTGCGGCCTCGTCCATCAGGTCGATCGCCTTGTCGGGGAGGAAACGGTCGGTGATGTAGCGGTTCGACAGCGTCGAGGCGGCGACGATCGCGCCGTCGGTGATGCGGACGCCGTGGTGGAGCTCGTATTTCTCCTTGAGGCCACGCAGGATCGAGATCGTGTCCTCGACCGTGGGTTCGCCGACCATGACGGGCTGGAACCGGCGCTGGAGCGCGGGGTCCTTCTCGACATATTTGCGATATTCGTCGAGCGTGGTCGCGCCGACGCAGTGGAGCTCACCGCGCGCCAAAGCGGGTTTCAGGAGGTTGCCCGCGTCCATCGCGCCTTCGGATTTGCCCGCGCCGATCAGCTGGTGCATCTCGTCGATGAACAGGATGACGTCGCCCTCGGCGGCCTTCACCTCGTCGAGCACGCCCTTCAGCCGCTCCTCGAACTCACCGCGATATTTCGCGCCCGCGATGAGCGAGCCCATGTCGAGCGACATCAGGCGGCGGTCCTTCAGCGTATCGGGGACGTCGCCATTGGCGATGCGCAGTGCCAGGCCTTCGGCGATCGCGGTCTTGCCGACGCCGGGTTCGCCGATCAGCGCGGGGTTGTTCTTGGTGCGGCGCGCGAGGATCTGGATCGTGCGGCGGATCTCCTCGTCGCGGCCGATGACGGGGTCGAGCTTGCCGTCGCGTGCCGCCTGGGTGAGGTCGCGCGCGAATTTCTTGAGCGCGTCATAGCGGTCCTCGGCGCCCGCGGTGTCCGCGGTGCGGCCCTGGCGGACGCTGTTGATCGCGGTGTTGAGCCCCTCGGGGGTGACGCCGCCGGTCTTGAGCGCCTTGCCCGCGGCGGTGTTGAGCGAGAGCGCGAGCGCGACGAGCAGGCGTTCGACGGTGACGAAGCTGTCGCCCGCCTTGGTCGCGATCTGTTCGGCCTGGTCGAGCACGCGGACCGCGTCATTGTCGATGCCCGGCGTGGTCTGCGCGCCCGAGCCCGACACGGCGGGGATCTTGGCGAGCGCGAGATCGGTCTCGGCGGTCGCGCGCTTGGCGTCGCCGCCCGCGGCCGCGATCAGCCCGGCGGCCATGCCCTGTTCGTCCTCGAGCAGCGCCTTCAGCAGATGCTCGGGCGCGATCCGCTGATGGTTCATGCGGATCGCGACGGTCTGCGCGGACTGGAGGAAGCCTTTCGCGCGGTCGGTGAATTTGTCGATGTCCATGGGCGTATCCCTGTGGTCTTTGGCCAGAGATGGTGTTGTATTTAGGCAACACAAGAGGGCGGCGTTGCATCATGCTAGGGACAAGCGCGGCGGGCCGGAATAGCGTTTATTGTCGGTGTCGAAGCAGCGTCGTGATCGCTATAAGCCCGCGCCCATGCTATATGGGTGGGGTGTCAACAGCCATTCCCCATATCTACGCCATCGGCATCGAGCCGGCCGACATCGACTTCATGGGTCACGTCAACAACGCGAACTATCTGAAGTGGGTACAGGCCGCGGTGATCGATCACTGGCAGCGGCTCGCGCCTGCCGACGCGGTGGCGGGGCATTTGTGGGTCGCGCTGAAACACGAGATTACCTACCGCAAGCCGGCGTTCCTGAACGACGACGTGATCGCGACGGTGCTGCTCGAGAAGGTGCAGGGCGCGCGGGCGTTCTACGAGACGATCATCAAGCGCGGCGAGGATGTGCTGGCCGAGGTGAAGTCGAGCTGGTGTTGCCTGGATGCGGAGACGCTGCGGCCTTCGCGACTGGCGAGTAACGTGGTGGAGCGGTTCTTTCCGAAGGATTGAGGGGGCGTTTGCCCCGGCCGTTCTCCCGCGGAGGCGGGAGTCCAGGGTTATGAAGCGCTGCGCTGCTTGACCCTGGGCCCCCGCTTTCGCGGGGGAACGGGTTTTTTTGACCGGGACGTGCGACCCGTGCCGTCATTCTCGCGGAGGCGGGAAGCCGGAGCGGCTGGCTTTTGTGGGTATCGCCGTGGTTTGCCGGTCTGGATCCCCGCCTTCGCGGGGATGACGGGTTTTGGGGGGCGGGCTGGATGCGGCCGCCTGTCCTGGGTCGCCGGATTGGGGCGAGCGGTCAGCGACGTACACTACCTCCCCGGCGGAGGCCGGGGCCCAGGTGGGAAGGCCCTCGTGACTCCGCTTCGCCTCACGTTATTTCCGGCCCCCAACTGGGCCCCGGCCTTCGCCGGGGAGGTGGCCTAGTCGTCACACCACCTCATACGGCACCGCGCCGCGGCGGTTGGGGTCGACGCGGATTTCGCTGGCGGCCGGCGGAAAGGCGCGCTGGTCGCAGTCGGGGCGCAGGCAGATGCGGCAGGATGCGCCGATCGGGGTGGCGATGCCGCCGGTGCCGAGCGCGTCGGCGTAGATGAATTCGGACGCGTTCGCTTCCTCGCAGCCCAGCGCCACCGCATAGCGGCGCGCGGGCCGGGTATAGGTTTCGGACGGTTTCACCAGCCCCTTGGCCATTGAGACGTAGCGGATGCCGTCGCTGGTCTCGAGCAATTGCGTCAGGATGCGGTCGGGGATCGCGACCGCTTCGTGGACGATCCACAAGGGACAGGCGCCGCCGAAGCGCGCGAACTGGAGGCGGGTGGCGGAGTGGCGCTTGGTGATGTTGCCCGCCATGTCGACGCGGCAGAAGAAGAACGGGATGCCGAGCGCGCCGGGACGCTGCAAGGTCGAGAGCCGGTGACAGGTCTGTTCGAAGCTGGTGCCGAAGATCCGCCGCAGCCGGTCGATATCGTGGCGGACGCTGCGCGCCTCGCTGCGGAAGCGGGTATAGGGCATGACGATCGCGCCCGCGGCGTAGTTGGTGAGCCCCGCGGTCAGCAGCGCGCGCGTGGTTTCCGACGCCATGTCGGAGGCGGCGACGATGTCGGCGATCAGATCGGCGAATTCGCCGCGCGCGACCTGATGCGCGAGCGAGAAGAGCGTGGTCTCGCCGGGCTGCGACCCGTCGAGCCGCAGCGTCGCGCCGTCATAGTCGCGTAACGGTGCTGCCAGGGCGCCCGAGATCGTCACCGAGACGCCGCGCGCCGCGAGCCGCGCCTCGAGTGCGGCGATCCGGTCACTGCCGAGCGTCTCGCCGATTTCCTCCGCGCGGCGATCGAGCGTGTCGACATAATTGCCCGCGGCGTGAAACCAGTCGCGGACATCCTCCCAGGGGAGCAGTCCGGGTGCGCCCGATCCGGCGACGAGACGGTCGTCGAGCGCGCGCAACTGCTCCTGCGCGCGGCGATAGGCGTCGTGCATCGCGACGAGGCGCTGGGCGAGCAGCGGCTGGTGCTTCACCGCGCGGCGGATCGCGCTTTCGTCCAGAGTCGGCGCGGCGACGCTGGTGTCGGTGACGGCCTCGAGCGTCGCGACGAGCAGCGCGGTGTCGTCGTCGGCGTCGATGCTGCCCCAGTCGGCGGGGAATTCGCGCGCCAATGTGACGAGCACGGCTTCGCTGACCGGGCGGTCGCCATTCTCGATCTGCGAGAGATAGCTGACCGAGATGCCGATCCGGACCGCCATCGCCGCCTGGCTGATCCCGAGCGTGCCGCGAAGGTCGCGCAGCCGGTGTCCGACGAAGAGGCGGCGTGGGGGATTGGTCATGCTGCGGGTGTAGTTTGCAAACATGGGTGGCACAAGTTTGCAACATTGCATTTGCGCATTGCGTCCCGCTCTGTGAAAGCCCCCAGCAGGACGGAGAGACGATGTCATCGACGATCGAAGAGCTTGAACGACGCCGCGAAGCCGCAAGAGTGGGCGGGGGTATCAAGCGGATCGGAGCGCAGCACGCCAAGGGAAAGCTCACCGCAAGGGAGCGCCTTGACGTGCTGCTGGACGAGGGATCGTTCGAGGAGCTCGACATGTATGTCGAGCATAACTGCGTCGATTTCGGCATGCAGGACCAGGTGATCCCCGGCGACGGCGTGGTTACGGGATCGGGCACGATCAACGGCCGCCTCGTCTTCGTGTTCAGCCAGGATTTCACGGTATTCGGCGGGTCGCTCAGCGAGCGTCACGCGCAGAAGATCTGCAAGGTGATGGACAGCGCGATGAAGGTCGGCGCGCCGATCATCGGGCTGAACGACAGCGGCGGCGCGCGCATCCAGGAGGGCGTGGCCAGCCTTGGCGGCTATGCCGAGGTGTTCCAGCGCAACGTGCTCGCGAGCGGCGTCGTGCCGCAGCTGTCGCTGATCATGGGCCCGTGCGCGGGCGGCGCGGTGTACAGCCCGGCGATGACCGACTTCATCTTCATGGTGAAGGATTCGAGCTACATGTTCGTGACCGGCCCCGACGTGGTGAAGACGGTGACGAACGAGGTGGTGACGCAGGAGGCGCTGGGCGGCGCGGTGACGCACACGACCAAGACGTCGGTCGCGGACAATGCGTTCGAGAACGACATCGAGGCACTGCTCGCGGCGCGCGACTTCTTCGACTTCCTGCCCGAATCGAACCGCGCCGGCGTGCCCGAGCGGCCGACTGCGGACGAGTGGGACCGGGTCGAGGAGAGCCTCGACACGCTGATCCCGGCGTCGGCGAACCAGCCCTATGACATGCACGAGCTGATCCGGAAGGTCGTCGACGAGGGCGATTTCTTCGAGACGCAGCCGGCGCATGCGGCCAACATCATCACCGGCTTCGGGCGGATCGAGGGGCGGACCGTCGGTTTCGTCGCGAACCAGCCGATGGTGCTCGCGGGCGTGCTCGACATCAACAGCTCGAAAAAGGCGGCGCGGTTCGTGCGCTTCTGCGACGCGTTCGAGATTCCGATCGTGACCTTCGTCGACGTCCCCGGCTTCCTGCCCGGCACCGCGCAGGAGCATAACGGCATCATCAAGCACGGCGCTAAACTGCTGTTCGCGTACGGCGAGGCGACCGTGCCGAAGATCACCGTGATCACGCGGAAAGCTTACGGCGGCGCGTATGACGTGATGGCGTCGAAGCATCTGCGCGGCGACCTCAACTATGCATGGCCGACCGCGGAGATCGCGGTGATGGGCGCGAAGGGCGCGGTCGAGATCATCTTTCGCGGCAAGACGCCCGAGGAGATAGCCGCGCGCACCGCGGAGTATGAGGCGCGCTTCGCGAATCCGTTCGTCGCGGCGAGCAAGGGCTTCATCGACGAGGTGATCCAGCCGCATTCGACACGGCGGCGGATCGCGCTGGGCCTGCGGAAACTGCGCGGCAAGGCGGTCGAAAATCCGTGGAAGAAGCATGACAACATCCCGCTCTGAAGGGGCGGCTTGTTGGGTCATGCCAAGCACATTATCATGTCATGCGAAGGAGTCGTGACATGCAGACCGAACGCGTGACGTTTCTGACCACCCCCGATCACAAGGCGGCGCTCGACGCGTTTGCGGCGAGCAACGGCATGTCCGTCGGCCACGTCGTTCGCGAGGCGACCTCGCGCTATGTCGTGGAGGGCGACATGACCGAGGACGACCGCTTCAAGCTGTTGATCCATGAACTCGACGAGGCGCTCCCGGCAATGCACGCCGCGCTCGATGCGGCGATCGAGGGGCAGCAGCGTCTGCGCGCCGATATCGACGCCAGGCTGCGCGAGGCCGGGTTGTCCGACGCAGAGCATGCCGCATGGGCATGATCGGCGACGCGATGCGGACGATCGAGTCCGTCATCCTGCTCCGCAGCAAGGTGGAACGGTTGAATGAGGAACTTGCCGCGACCAACGGGCAGGTGCGACGCGTGGTCGACTCGGTCATTCAGATCAACGGGCGCCTGATCCGCCTGGAAACGTTCGAGGAAATGCGGTCCGGGATACGACCGACCCCGAGGATCGAGCAATGATCGCGCTTCTGCTTCTTCAAGCCGCGGCTGCGACAAGCACAGCAACGCCCGCGTGGAAGCTCGCCGACCGGACCAATGCGGCGGGGGTGCGGAGCATCTCCACCTCGGTCACGGGCAATGACGGGCTGTCGCGGTTCGTCGTGAAGTGCGACGTCGGCACCGAGTCGATCGTGTCGATCCAGTTCATCCAGCCGCAGTCGCTCGGGCAGGGCGCGGACAAGCCGGTCGCGGTGCGCTTCGATGGTGGGCCGGCCTTCACCTATAACTGGCAGTTTCCGGGGACGGGAACGTACATCACCGATCCCGTGGCGATCACGCGGCTGACGACGTTCCTGGTGAAATCGAAGACGCTGCGGGTCGAGTCGACCAATGGCGCAGGCTTTGCGGTGCAGGCCAATTTCGCCGCGCCGGCGAGCGATGCGATGGTGCGGCAGGTGCTGGGGGTGTGCGGCTACACGCTGGGCGTCGTGCCGCCGCCGCCTGCGCCGCCCGCGGCGGAGGATGCGCAATGACTTTGGGCCGCCTCAACCATGTCGGGGTCGCGACGCCGTCGATCGCGAAGTCGGTCGAGACGTATCGGTTGCTGCTCGGCGCGACCGCGATCGGCGAGCCGTTCGACCTGCCTGCGCAGGGCGTGAAGGTGTGCTTCATCGATGCGCCCAATACGCAGATCGAGCTGATCGAGCCGTATGACGAGAGTTCGCCGATTGCGGGGTTTTTGCGCAAGAACCCGGCGGGGGGGCAGCATCATGTGTGTTTCGAAGTGGCCGATATCGCTGTGGCGGTCGCGGAGCTGAAAGCCAAGGGCGCGACGGTGCTCGGCGAACCGCGGATCGGTGCGCATGGCACGCCGATCGTGTTCGTCCACCCGAAGGACTTTGGCGGCATGCTCGTCGAGTTGATGGAGACGCCGGGGGAGGATCATTGACCCCGCATCCTTTGTCCGTTCGTGGTGGGCGTGGTCCGCGTGCGTGGGACTCAGGCCCTTCGACTTCGCTCAGGGCGAACGGCGGGGGTGGGGCTCGCGGACTGGGGCGTAATCGATGGGGGAGACTGGCATGACCGCCTATGTGCATATCCTGAGCGAGCGGCGTGGCGACGTGCTGGTGCTGACGCTCAACCGGCCCGACCGGCTGAATGCGGCGCCGCCGGCGATGTTCGAGGAGATCGCCGCCGCGGTCGCCTCGCTCGACGGTGCGCGGGCGGTGCTGATCGCGGGTGCGGGGCGGGCGTTCTGTTCGGGCGCGGATGTCGGCGGCGGGGCGCTGGGGTCGGATGATCCGGGTGCGGCGACCTATCAGGCGCTGACCGGCAGCTATAATCCGGCAATGGCGGCGATCGCCGATCTGGGCGTGCCGGTGGTAAGCGCAGTGCGCGGGCCGGCGGCGGGGATCGGGTGCAGCCTCGCTCTTGCCGCGGATTTCTGTGTCGCCAGCGAGAGCGCGTATTTCCTCCAGGCGTTCGTCAATATCGGGCTGGTGCCCGATGGCGGCGCGTCGTGGATGCTGCCGCGGCTGATCGGGCGTGCACGGGCGACCGAGATGATGATGCTCGGCGAGCGGGTGCCCGCGGCGAAGGCGCTCGACTGGGGGATGGTGCACAAGGTCGTCGCGGACGATGCGCTCGACGCCGAGGCGTTCGCGCTGGCGGAGCGGCTGGCGGCGATGCCGACGGTTGCGCTCGGGCTGATGCGGCGGGCGATCACGGCTGCGTATGCGAGCGATTATGCGGGCGCGATGGAGGCCGAGGCGGTCAACCAGCGTGCGGCGCGCGGGTCTGCGGATTCGATGGAGGGCGGGATCGCGTTCCTGACGAAGCGCAAGCCGGTGTTCACGGGGACGTGACGACACGCGCTTCTCGTTCCCCGGCGGAGGCCGGGGCCCAGGCTCGATGCGCAGCATCGAACGCGCTGCCGCGCGCGATTTATTTTAGGGCTGGGCCCCGGCCTTCGCCGGGGAACTAGAGTATGACTGACAAACCGAATCCGACGCTTGCCGAGTGGGAGGCTGCTGCTGCCAAGGAGGTGAAGGGCGCCGACCTGACCTGGGCGACCCCGGAGGGGATCGACGTCAAGCCGCTCTACACCGCTGACGACGTGACCGCCGACCCCGGCCTCCCGGGGTTCGCGCCGTTCACGCGTGGGGTGCGGGCGTCGATGTATGCGGGGCGGCCGTGGACGATCCGGCAATATGCGGGGTTCTCGACCGCGGAGGCGTCGAACGCGTTCTACAGGCGCAATCTTGCCGCGGGACAGAAGGGGCTCTCGGTCGCGTTCGATCTCGCGACGCACCGCGGCTATGACAGCGATCATCCGCGTGTGACGGGCGATGTCGGCAAGGCCGGCGTCGCGATCGACAGCGTCGAGGACATGAAGATCCTGTTCGACGGCATTCCGCTCGACAAGATGTCGGTCAGCATGACGATGAACGGCGCGGTGATCCCGATCCTTGCCTTCTTCATCGTCGCGGGCGAGGAGCAGGGCGTGCCGCGGCACCTGCTCGACGGGACCATCCAGAACGACATCCTCAAGGAGTTCATGGTCCGCAACACCTATATCTACCCGCCTGAACCCTCGATGCGGATCATCTCGGACATCTTCGGCTACACGTCGCGCGAGATGCCCAAGTTCAACAGCATCTCGATCAGCGGCTATCACATGCAGGAGGCGGGAGCGACGCAGCTCCACGAGCTCGCCTTCACGATCGCCGACGGCATGGAATATGTGAAATACGGCGTCGCGAGCGGGCTCGACATCGACAAGTTCGCCGGGCGGCTGTCGTTCTTCTTCGCGATCGGCATGAACTTCTTCATGGAGATCGCCAAGCTGCGCGCCGCGCGCGTGCTGTGGCACCGCGCGATGACGGAGCTGGGCGCGCAGGACGAGCGCTCGAAGATGCTGCGCACGCATTGCCAGACGAGCGGCGTGTCGCTGACCGAGCAGGACCCGTACAACAACGTCATGCGCACGACGATCGAGGCGATGGCGGCGATGCTGGGGGGCACGCAGTCGCTCCACACCAACGCGCTCGACGAAGCGATCGCGCTGCCGACCGACTTTTCCGCCCGGATCGCGCGCAACACGCAGATCGTGCTGCAGGAAGAGACGGGGATGACCAAGGTCGTCGATCCGCTCGGCGGCAGTTACTATGTCGAGAGCCTGACGCAGAGCCTGGTCGACGGGGCGTGGACGCTGATCGAGCGGATCCAGGCCGAGGGCGGGATGGCCAAGGCCGTCGCGGCGGGCTGGCCCAAGGCGATGATCGAGGAGGCCGCCGCGGGGCGCCAGGCGCGCGTCGATCGCGGCGAGGACGTGATCGTCGGCGTCAACAAGTACAGACTCGCCGAGCAGGACGCGATCGAGATCCTCGACGTCGACAATGTCGCGGTGCGCGCAGGCCAGGTCGAGCGGATCGCGCGGGTGAAGGCGACGCGGGACGAGGAGGCGTGCCGGGCGGCGCTGGATGCACTGCGCGAGGGCGCGAAGGGGTCGGAGAACCTGCTGGCGCTCGCGGTGGAGTGTGCGCGGGCGCGGGCGACGCTCGGCGAGATCTCGTCGGCGATGGAGGATGTGTTCGGGCGCTATGGCACGCAGCCGACGCCCGTGTCGGGCGTCTATGGCGGCGCGTATGAGGATGATGCGCGCTGGACGCGGCTGACCGACGGGGTCGAAGCGACCGAGCGGCGGCTGGGACGCAAGCCGCGCATGCTGGTCGCCAAGATGGGGCAGGACGGGCATGACCGCGGCGCCAACCTCGTCTCGTCGATGTTCGGCGATCTGGGGTTCGAGATCGTGCCGGGCGCGCTGTTCCAGACCCCGGCGGAGGTCGCCGCGCTGGCGCTGGCCAAGGACGTCGACGTGGTCGGCGCGTCGAGCCTCGCGGCGGGGCACAAGACGCTGATCCCCGAGCTGATCGGCCACCTGCGCGAGGCGGGACGCGCGGATATCAAGGTGATCGCGGGTGGCGTTATTCCCGCACAGGACTATCAGGCGCTGCGTGATGCCGGGGTCCAGGCGATCTTCGGACCCGGCACCAACCTGATCCAGGCCGCCGAGGACGTGTTGAAGCTCCTCGGCCATAATATGGGCCCGCAAGAGGAAGCCGCAGAATGACCGATACGATGATCCGCACGAGCCCCTCCGGTGACGGCTATGGGGCACCTGCGAGCCCCTCCCCTTCAGGGGAGGGGTTGGGGTGGGGTTCCGCCGCGAACGCGACGTCGGATATGCGGACAGGCCCCACCCCCAGCCCCTCCCCTGAAGGGGAGGGGGGTGAAGTAAGGACCGACTGGACGCGTCCTGAGATCGCGGCGTTGTTCGACCTGCCGTTCGACGACCTCATGTACCGGGCGCAGACCGTGCACCGGGCGCATCATGCGGTGAGCGAGGTGCAGCTGTGCACATTGCTGTCGATCAAGACCGGCGGGTGCCCCGAGGATTGCGGCTATTGTTCGCAGTCGGCGAGCGCGGACACGCAGCTGAAGGCGGAAAAGCTGATGGACGTCGATGCGGTGCTCGCGGACGCCGCGCATGCCAAGGCGGCGGGATCGCAGCGCTTCTGCATGGGCGCGGCGTGGCGCAACCCGAAGCCGCGCGACATGCCGAAGGTCGTGGCGATGGTCGAGGGTGTCCGCGCGATGGGGCTGGAGACGTGCATGACGCTCGGCATGCTCGACGCGGAGCAGGCGCGGCAGCTCGCCGATGCGGGGCTCGATTACTACAACCATAATATCGACACTTCCCCTGAGAATTACGGCAACGTCATCACCACGCGGACCTTCGAGGACCGGCTGGAGACGCTGGCCAATGTGCGCGATGCGGGCATCTCGGTGTGCTGCGGCGGGATCGTCGGGATGGGTGAGACGCGCGGCGACCGCGTCGGCTTCGTCCATGCGCTCGCCACGCTGCCGCGGCATCCCGAGAGCGTGCCGGTCAATGCGCTGGTGCCGGTCAAGGGGACGGTGCTCGGCAACATGCTCGCCGACACGCCGCTCGCGAAGATCGACGATATCGAGTTCGTGCGGACCGTCGCGGTGGCGCGGATCACGATGCCGCTGAGCATGGTGCGGCTGTCGGCGGGACGCGAGAGCATGTCCGAGGCGACCCAGGCCCTGTGCTTCATGGCGGGGGCGAATTCGATCTTCACCGGCGACACGCTGCTGACGACGGGCAATGCGGGCGACAGCGCGGATGCGGCGTTGCTGGCCAAGCTCGGCATGACGCCGATGGTCGGGCCGGAGCCGATGCGCGAGGCCAAGACATGCTGCTGATCGCACTTTTGATGGCCGCCGCGCCGATGCAGCCCCAGTCGCAGGCGCAGATGACCCGGTCCGCGGGCAGCAGCTATGCGCAGGCGGATGCGGCGATGACCGCGCAGTGGAAGCGGACCTACGCCTATATGAAGCGGCGCGATGCGCAGGACACGTCGCGTGGCGGTGGCTTCGGGTTTGCGGGATCGCTGCTCGAAAGCCAGCGCGCGTGGCTGAAGTTCCGCGACACGCAGTGCGTGATCGAGGGCGGGCAATATGCCGGCGGATCGGCGCAGGCGATGACGATCGCCGACTGTCGCACCGGCCTGACCAAGGCACGGACCGCGCAGCTCAAATCGATGATGTGGTACCAGTAAATACACGTCCGCACCCGGCGCCAAGCCGGGGAGACGGCACAGTTTAGGGCGAGAGATGTTCAAGAAAATCCTGGTCGCCAATCGCGGCGAGATCGCATGCCGCGTGATGCGCACCGCCAAGGCGATGGGGATCAAGACCGTCGCGGTCTATTCCGACGCCGATGTGCGCAGCCCGCACGTGCTGATGGCGGACGAGAGCGTGCGGCTGGGGCCAGCGCCCGCGGCGGAAAGCTATCTCAAGGCCGAGCTGATCCTGCTGGCGGCCAAGGAGACGGGCGCGGACTGTATCCATCCGGGTTACGGCTTCCTGTCCGAGCGCGAGAGCTTTGCGCGGGCGTGTGCCGAGGCGGGGATCGCGTTCGTGGGCCCGCCGCCGGCTGCCATCGCGGCGATGGGCGACAAGATCGAATCGAAGAAGCTCGCCAAGGCGGCGGGCGTCAACGTCGTGCCGGGCTATCTGGGCGAGATCGCGGACACCGACGAGGCGGTGCGGATCGCGGGCGACATCGGCTATCCGGTGATGATGAAGGCGTCGGCGGGCGGCGGCGGCAAGGGCATGCGGCTGGCTTATGGCGAGCAGGACGTCCGCGAGGGCTTCGAGGCGACCAAGCGCGAGGGGCTGGCGTCGTTCGGCGACGACCGCGTGTTCATCGAGAAGTTCATCGAAAGCCCGCGGCATATCGAGATCCAGCTGATCGGCGACCAGCATGGCAACATCGTCTATCTCAACGAGCGCGAATGCTCGATCCAGCGGCGGCACCAGAAGGTCGTCGAAGAGGCGCCGTCGCCGTTCGTGACGCCCAAGATGCGCAAGGCGATGGGCGAGCAGGCGGTCGCGCTGGCGCGGGCGGTCGGCTATTATTCGGCGGGGACGGTCGAGCTGATCGTGTCGGGCGCGGATACGAGCGGCGAGGGGTTCTACTTCCTCGAGATGAACACGCGGCTCCAGGTCGAGCATCCGGTGACCGAGGAGATTACCGGGCTGGATCTGGTCGAGCTGATGATCCGGGTCGCGGCGGGCGAGCCGCTGGGGTTCGCGCAGGACGACGTGAAGCTGAACGGCTGGTCGATCGAGAACCGGGTCTATGCCGAGGATCCGTATCGCGGGTTCCTGCCGAGCATCGGGCGGCTGGTGCGGTATAATCCGCCTGAGACGTCTCCCCTCCCGCTTGCGGGAGGGGGGGCAGAAGAACCCCGCGTCCGTGTCGACGATGGCGTGCGCGAGGGGGGCGAGGTCAGCATGTTCTATGACCCGATGATCGCCAAGCTGATCACCTGGGCGCCGACGCGCGAGGGGGCGGTCGCGGCGCAGATCGCGGCGCTCGACGCGTTCGAGCTCGAGGGGCCGGGGAACAACATCGATTTCCTGTCGGCGATCATGCAGCATCCGCGCTTCCAGTCTGGCGCGCTGACGACCGGGTTCATCGCCGAGGAATATCCCGACGGCTTCCACGGCGCGCCCGCGGATGCGGCGTTGCTGACGACGCTTGCCGCCGTCGCCGCGTTCGCCGCGACCGCGGAGGCCGATCGCGCGCGGCGGATCGACGGGCAGCTCGGGCGGCGGTTGCGGCCGCCTGCGGACTGGGTGGTGACGATCGGCGGGACGGATCACGACGTGCGCGTGTCGACCGACGGGATTTCGGTCGATGGCGTCGAGCTCGACTTGTCGCTCGAATATACGCCGGGGGACCGGATGGTGATGGTCGAGGGCGACGAGCATCTCACGATCCGCATCGCCAGGGCGCGCGCCGGGTTCAGGCTGACGACGCGCGGCGCGAGCCATGTCGCGCGCGTGCTGCCGGCGCGGGTCGCACCCTATGCCGCGCATCTGATCGAGAAGGTTGCGCCCGACCTGTCGAAATTCCTGATCTGCCCGATGCCGGGGCTGCTCGTGCGGCTCGACGTGGCGGCGGGGGACCGGGTCGAGGCGGGGCAGGCGCTCGCAGTGGTCGAGGCGATGAAGATGGAAAATATCCTGCGCGCGGAGAAGACCGGCGTGGTGAAGTCGGTGTCGGCCGCGGCGGGCGACAGCCTGGCGGTGGATCAGGTGATCTTGGAGCTGGAATAGGCGTTGCGGCCCTTGTGTCCCCGCGAAGGCGGGGACCTAGACTGGGCTCCCGCCTTCGCGGGAGAACAAGGGGTCCACCACCCCGGCGGAGGCCGGGGTCCAGTTGGGGGACGTGGCTAGGCTAGCGCTGCGCGTCGCCACCTCAGCCTTCCCACCTGGGCCCCGGCCTTCGCCGGGGTGGTTTGGTTTGTGGTGGGGTGGGGCTACCGCCGCACGCATTGTGCGCCACCCCGGCGGAGGCCGGGGTCCAGTTGGGGGACGTGGCTGGCTAGCGCTGCGCGTCGTCACTTCAGCTTTCCCAACTGGGCCCCGGCCGACGCCGGGGTGGTTCGTAGGGGTGGGGCAGCGTAGGGGTGCGCCATCCGGGCGGGGAGCCATCGCGGCGGGCTCTCCCGTTTTTGGCTGTGACGCTGTAGAGCCGGGCGGATGATCGTTCCCCGCTATTTCGCCGCGTTGCTGCTGCTCGTGTCCGCTCTGCCTGCCGTCGCGCAGGACGAGGCGAAGGTGGCCTCGGTGGCGGCGGGGCTGACGCGGGCGTCGGCGGAGTTGCAGGCGGTCGACGATGCCGCGGTCGAGGCGCGTGACGATGCGGCGCGGCAGGCGTTGCGGACGCGGGCGGAGGCGGTGCAGGCGACCGCAGCGGAGGCGGTGCGCGTGCTGACGCCCGAAATGGCGCTGGTCCAGGCGCGAGTGACCGAGCTGGGCGCGGCGACGCCGGGGGTGGTCGAGGCGCCCGAGATCCGCCAGCAGCGCCGGCTGCTCGCGCAGAGCCAGTCGGCGATCGATTCGGCGATCAAGCGCGCGCGGCTGATCGGGGTCGAGGCCAAGCAGCAGATCGACGATATCGGTGCGGCCGAGGCGGAGGAGCTAGGCCAGCAACTGTCCGAGCGCAGCGCGTCGCCGCTGTCGCCGACTTTGTGGACCGCGATCGTCGATCACCTGCCGCGTGACACCGCGCGGCTGAACCGGTTCGCGGCGACCGGCGCGCGCCAGTTCGTCCAGCGGTTCGACATGCAGGCGGCGATCATCGCGCTGACCGGGCTGCTCGCCGCACTGGTGCTGCTCGTGCCGGTGCGCGGTGCGCTGCACCGGCTGGGGCGCGGCTATGCGACCGATCATGCGCCGGGGGGGCGGATCCGGCGGTCCGCCTATGCGCTGTGGCTGGTGGTGATCGGCACGATGTTGCCGGGGCTGGCGGCGCTGGCGGTGGTCCAGTCGCTGCGCTGGTCTGCGCTGCTGTCGCCCGCCTGGAGCGAACTCGCCTCGACCTTTGTCGGGCTGTCCTTCTTTGCCGCGTTCCTGTCGTCGCTCGGCGGCGCGCTGTTGCTGCGCGGCCAGCCGAGCTGGCGGCTGCTGCCGATCGGCGACACCGCCGCGCAGACGCTCAGGCCCTATACCTGGGCGGCGGCGGCGCTGGTGTTCTTCGGCCCGCTGCTGATCGCGGCGAATGTGCAGGTCGGGGCGAGCGCGGCAGCATCGACCGCGGCCAATGCGCTGATCGCGCTGCTCCACCTCGCGCTGATCGGCAGCGTGCTGATGGCGCTGGCGCGGTTGCGTGCGGCGGCGCTGGCGGATCCGGCCGCGCCGGCGCGCAACAGCCTGCTGGCGATCATCGCGCTGGTGGTCTGGCTGGGCGTCGTCGTGGCGCTGGGCGCGACGCTGATCGGCTACGTCAATTTCGGGTTGAAGACCGGGCAGTGGATGCTGTGGGGCGCGATCGTCGGCGCGACCCTGTACCTGATGATGACGTTTACCGACGATGCGTGCCGCGCCGCCTTGTCGAGCAGCAACCGGATCGGGCGCAGCGCGAACAGCGGGTTCGGCGTCGGCAACCGCACCGTCGACCAGATCGGCGTGCTGGTGTCGGCGGTGCTGCGGCTGATGCTGATCATGCTGGCGTTCGGCGCGGTGATGGCGCCGTTCGGGGCGGGCGTGACATCGGTGTTCGAGCTGCTCGGCACGGTCGCGGGCGGGATCACGGTGGGCGAGATCACGATCTCGCCGGGCGCGGTGCTGCGCTCGATCGGGGTGCTGTTCGTCGCGCTGGCGATCATGCGCGGGCTGCAGCACTGGCTGGTCAACAGTTACCTGCCGACGACCGCGATGGATGCGGGCGCGCAGAATTCGGTGACGATGGTCGCGCGCTATGCGGGGATCATCGCCGCGGTGCTGTGGGCGCTCGCCGCGCTCGGGATCGGGATGGAGAAGCTGGCGGTGGTGCTCGGTGCGCTGTCGGTGGGCATCGGCTTCGGCCTGCAGGCGATCACGCAGAATTTCGTGTCGGGGCTGATCCTGCTCGCCGAGCGGCCGGTCAAGATCGGCGACTGGGTGCGGATCGGCAACCAGGAGGGCGATGTGAAGCGGATCAACGTGCGGTCGACCGAGATCCAGGTCGCGGACCGATCGACGCTGATCGTCCCCAATTCGGAACTGATCACCAAGACGATCCAGAACATGACGCTGGCCGCGCCGATCGGGCGGATCCAGCTGCAATTCTCGGTGCCGCTCGAAAGCGATCTCGACGCGGTGCGGACGATGCTGTTCACCGCCTTTGCCGACCAGAGCGAGGTGCTCGACGATCCCGAGGTGAAGGTGTTCATCGATTCGGTCGATGGCGGGCGCGCGAAGCTCAACTGCTTCGCCTATGTCGCGAGCCCGCGCGATGCCTATCCGGTGCGCAGCGCGCTGCTGTTCACGCTGTTGCGCCAGTTCCGCGAGGCGGGGATCGATCTGGGCGCGACGACGACGCGGATGGAGCTGATCGGGACGCCGCCCGCCGTCGGGGCCGCCGTCGGGGCTGCCGGAATCATGGCCGGACCGACCGACGCGGCGCGGTGAAGCGGCATAATCCTGCGACAATTGGCCCCTAGGTGCCGGGGTCAGGTCGATGGGATGTCAGGGTTATGCGTACACTGGGTTTGATGCTGGCGGTGAGCCTGCCGGCGATGGCGGCGGCGCAACAGGCGCCTGCGCCGGTGCCGGCGACAGAGGGCGCGCAGACGGACGGCGCCGCAGCCGAGCCGGAGGATGGCGTCGAGGGCGAGGAGATCGTCGTCACCGGATCGCGCAAGCTGCCGGGGTCGGTGGTCGGCGACATTCCGCCCGACCAGACGCTGGGGCAGGCGGACATCCGCTCCTACGGCGTCAGCTCGGTGTCCGACCTGCTCGCCGAACTCAGCCCGCAGACGACGAGCGGGCGCGGCAGCGGGGGGGCGCCGGTGGTGCTGCTCAACGGGCGGCGCATCTCGAGCTTTTCGGAAATCCGCGACATCCCGACCGAGGCGATCCAGCGCGTCGAGATCCTGCCCGAGGAGGTCGCGCTGAAATATGGCTATCGCGCGGACCAGAAGGTCGTGAACTTCGTGCTGCGCCGCCGCTTTCGCGCGGTGACCGCGGAGGCGATCGACCGGATGCCGACCGAGGGGGGGACGAATACGCCGCAGGCCAAGCTCGACCTGCTGACGATCGCGCGCGACCGGCGGGTCAACCTGCACGCCGAATATACGACGAGTTCGGCGCTGACCGAGGCGGAGCGCGACATCCTGCCGATCGCCGGGGGCAACGGCAGCGGGGCGGTGGGAGCGGGCGGCACGGTCGTCGATCCGACGCCGTTCCGCACGCTGCAGGGCCAGACGAGCACCTTCACCGCGAACAGCGTCTATGCGCGCAACATCTTCGGCAATGTCGGCGCGACGATCAACGGACGGCTCGAATCGACCGACAGCCGCAGCCTGAACGGCCTGCCCGTGGCCGCGCTGACGCTGGCGGACGGCAGCGTGATCAACCGCGCGCTCGACGATCCGGGCTTCCTGCCGCTGGCGCAGCGCGCGTCGTCGATCGCGGCGCATCTGGGCACGACGCTGAACGGCGATGTCGGCACGTGGCGCTGGACAGTGACGGGCAATTACGATCGCAGCGATACGCAGACCTTCACCGATACCGGCGTCGATGCGAGTGCGTTCAATGCGCGGCTGGCGGCGGGTGATCCGACCGCGGTGCCGCTGGGCGCGCTGACCGCGGCGGATATCGGCGCGGCGGCGGGCAACCGTGCCTATGCGACGCAGAGCATCGGCGGGATCGACGCGGTCGCCAATGGCCGGCTGTTCGCGCTGCCTGCGGGCGACGTGTCGACGACGCTCAAGCTGGGCGCGGAGACCGCCGACTTCGACAGCCGGTCGGATCGCGGCGGGTTCGCGCAGCGCGGGCAGGTGGCGCGCGACACGGTCAACGGCCAAGTCAATGTCGACCTGCCGATCGCGAGCCGGTCGAAGGACGTGCTGCCGTTCCTCGGCACGCTGTCGGCGAACTTCAACCTGGCGCAGGATCATTTGTCGGATTTCGGCACGCTGACCACGCTTGGTTACGGCGCGAACTGGGCGCCGATCCCGGCGGTGCGGCTGATCGCGTCGGTGACCGACACCGACCAGGCGCCGACCGCGCAGCAGCTGGGCAATCCGTCGATCACGACGCCCAATGTCCGCGTGTTCGATTATGTCCAGGGCACGACCGCGACCGTCACCACGATCAGCGGCGGCAATCCCGGGCTGAGCGCGGACAATAACCGCGTGACCAAGCTGGGGCTGACGGTGAAGCCCTGGGCGGGGCGCGAGGTGACGCTGACCGCCAATTATGTCGACAGCCGGACCGACAATCCCATCGCCGCCTTCCCGGCCGCGACCGCGGCGATCGAGGCGGCGTTTCCCGACCGGTTCGTCCGCGACGCGACGGGGTCGCTGTTGCAGGTCGACCGGCGGCCGATCAATTTCGCGCGCAGCGAACGCTCCGAACTGCGCTGGGGGATCAATTTCTCCGCGCCGCTGAAGTCGAAGATCCAGCGCGAGCTCGAGGCGTTTCGCGCGGGGACGGGGCCCAATCCGTTTGCCGGGATGCAGCCGCCGGGCGGCGGGCGGCCGCGGGGTGAAGGGGCGCGGGGCGAAGGACCGAGGGGGGAAGGTGCCGGGCCGGGTGAAGGACGTGGCGGCGGTGGCCCGGGCGGTCCGGGCGGCGGGGGCGGCGGCTTCGGGCGTGGCGGGCGCGGGCAGGGCGGCGGGCGTGTCCAGTTCGCGCTGTATCACACCTGGCGCTTTACCGACCGCGTGCTGGTCGCGGAGGGCGGGCCGGGTCTGAACCTGCTCGACGGCGATGCGATCGGCAATAATGGCGGGTCGGCGCGGCACAGCCTCGAGGCGCAGGCGGGCTATAGCAACAATGGGCTCGGCGCGCGGCTGTCGGCGAATTACGCGGCGGGCACCCGGGTCGATGGCGGGACCGCAGCGGCGCCCGAGACGCTCAATTTCGGCGGGCTGGCGACCGCCAATATGCGGCTGTTCGCGGATCTGGGGCAGCGGCTCGAATGGGTGAAGGCGCGGCCCTGGCTGCGCGGGATGCGCGTCACGCTGTCGGTCGACAATGTGTTCAACACGCGGCAGCGGGTGACGGATGCGAGCGGGGCGGTGCCGAATACCTATCAGCCGGATTATCTGGATCCGCTGGGGCGGACGGTGCGGCTGAGTGTGCGGAAGCTGTTTTTCTGAGGCTCGCGTCATCCTGACGGAAGTCAGGATCCAGGGTAACGGAGCGCTGTTCTGCTTGGCTCTGGATCCTGACTTTCGTCAGGATGACGGAAGGCCGATCTTGCTCGCGAGCCAGCGGGCGGCGGCTTCGGGGGTCTGTTTGTCGGTGTCGCGGTCGACCTGGTAGTTGGCGGTGCGCATCGCCTCGACCGGGATGCGGCCGACAAGCGGGCGGAGCGTGGCGGTGAAGCGCGCGTCGTTCGCGCGGGCGGGGGCGACCATCAGGATCGCGTCATAGCCCGGAATCGCGTGGCGCGGGTCGGTGAGCACGGTCAGCTTGTCCGCGGCGATCCGGCCGTCCGAGGAAAAGGCCGAGATGACGTCCGCCTTCCCGCTCTGCAACGCGCGGTACATGAAGGTCGGGCTGTACGGCGTGGTGCGCGCGAAGCGGAGCGGATAGGCGCGTTTCACCGCCGCCCATTCGGGGCGTTCGAGGAATTCGAGGTCGCTGCCGAGCGTCAGGCCTGGCGCGGCCTTCACCAGATCGTCGAGGCTCGCGATGCGCTGGCGGCGCGCAGGCTCCGCCTTCATCGCAAAGGCATAGGCGTTCTCGAACCCGAGCGTGCCGACCAGGCCGACGCCGTGCGTGCGGTTCGCCCAAGTGCCGATATCGGCGACCATCTTCGTGCGCTCGGGCACGTCGCTGCGTTTCATCTCGTTGGCCCAGATCGTGCCGGCATAGTCGACATAGACGTCGATATCGCCGCCTGAGAGCGCGCCGAAGACGAGCGCGGAGCCGAGCCCGTCGCGATAGGTGACGGTGTAGCCCGCGCGGGTCAGCCGGTCGCCGATCAGCCGCGCGAGGATATATTGCTCGGAGAAGTTCTTCGCGCCGACGACGACCGTCCGGTCGCCGCCGCCGCCGCCGCCGCGGGGCCAGAGCGGCGCGGTGGCGAGCGCGGTCCCTGCGACCAGCATCGCGGCGCTCGCGATCCACAGCCAGCGGCGGCGCGCGCGGATGCCCTGTTCGATCCCGCCGATCAGCGCGTCGACCGCGAGCGCGAGCGCCGCCGCGCTGACGCAGCCGGCAAGCACCAGCGCCCAGTTTTGTGTCTGGAGCCCGGCGAAGATCAGGTCGCCCAGACTCGGCTGGCCGACCGTGGTCGACAAGGTCGCCGCGCCGATCGTCCAGACCGCGGCGGTGCGGATGCCGGCGACGACGACGGGGGCGGCGAGCGGGGCCTCGACGAGGCGGAGCTTCTGCGCGGGCGTCATGCCGACTGCGTCGGCGGCCTGCGACACCGCGGGATCGAGCCCCTGCAGCCCCGCGACCGCGTTGCGCAGGATCGGCAGCAGCGCATAGAGCGTGAGCGCGATCAGCGAGGGGAGGAAGCCCAGCGCCGGGATCCCGCCGCCGACCAGCGCGGACAGGCTGAGCAGCAGCGGATAGAAGAGTGCGAGCAGCGCGAGGCTGGGGACGGTCTGGACGAGGCTGGCGAAACCAAGCGCGACGCGCGCGACCGCGGCGTTGCGCGCGGACCAGATCGCGAGCGGCAGGCTGATCGCGATGCCGAGCAGCAACGCCGCCGCGGACAGCAGGACGTGGCTGGCGAGCAGCGCCGGCACGCGGGTCAGCGCGTCGAGGAACGCGCTCATGCGACGAGCGCCCGGAGGCGGTCGGCCTGCGCGCGCGGGACCTGGACCAGAGCCTGGGCGTCGTCGCCGCCCTCACCCGCGACGAGCGCGGCGGGGGTCGCATCGGCGACGATCCGCCCGGCCTTCATGACGAGCACGCGGTCGGCGAGCAGCAAGGCCTCCGCCATGTCGTGCGTGACGAGGATGGTGGTGAGGCCCAGTCGGTCGTGCAGCTCGCGGATGCGCGTGCCGAGCGCGGCGCGGGTGACGGGATCGAGCGCGCCAAACGCCTCGTCGAGGAGCAGCAGCTTTGCCCCGGGTGCGAGCGCGCGGGCGATGCCGACGCGCTGGCGCTGGCCACCCGACAGCGCGTCGGGCAGACGTCCGGCGATGTCGCGCGGCAGGTCGACGAGATCGAGCAGCGCGCCGACATCGGCCTCGTCGCCGCGGCCGGCGATGCGCAGCCCGATCGCGATGTTCTCGGCGATCGTCATGTGCGGGAACAGGCCGATATTCTGGAAGACATAGCCGACCCGGCGGCGCAGCGCGGGCGCGGGGCCGTGCGTGACGTCGGTGCCGTCGAGCAGGACGCGGCCGTCGCTCGGCTCGACCAGGCGGTTGATCGTCTTGAGCAGGGTCGACTTGCCCGATCCGGAGGTGCCGACGAGCGCGACGAAGCTGCCGCCCGCGATGTCGAGCGAGACCGCATCGACCGCGATCGTCGCGCCGTAAGCCCTGGTGACGCGTTCGAAAGCGAGCGCTGGAGATTGATCTGGCATCTGGGCGCAGGATGCGGGAAACATACCGCAAAATCAAACGGAGAGGATCGGCCATGAGCCAGCAGAGCATATTCATCACCGGCGGCGGATCGGGGATCGGCCGCGCGACCGCTTTGCTGTTCGCGCGCAAGGGCTGGCGGGTCGGGCTGGCCGACGTCAGCGCCGCGGGGTTGGCGGAGACCGCGGCGCTGCTGCCCGAGGGGGCGTCGACCTATGTGATGGACGTACGCGACCGCGAGGCGTGGGTGGCGTCGCTCGATGCGTTCACCAAGGAGACGGGCGGGCGGCTCGACGTGCTGTTCAACAATGCCGGGATCGGCTCGGGCGGACCGCTCGCGACGACCGACTTCGCGGAGATCGACCGGGTGGTCGGGGTTAACCTGATCGGCGTGCTGAACGGCGCGAAGATCGGCCATGGCTATCTGAAGCGGACGCCGGGATCGTGCCTGCTCAACACCGCATCGGCGTCGGCAATCTATGGCTCGTCGGGGCTGGCGCCCTATTCGGCGACCAAGTTCGGGGTGCGCGCGATCACCGAGGCGCTCGACGGCGAATGGGCGGGCGACGGGATCAAGGTGCGCGCGATCGTGCCGAGCTTCATCGACACGCCGTTGTTGAACACGACCGCGGGGGGATCGAACCGGTCGATCCGCGAGACGGTGACGGGCGCGGGGCTCGAGCTGACCGGGGTCGAGGCGGTGGCCGACGCGGCCTGGGCGGCGGTGCACGGCAATGCGGTCCACACCTATGTCGGCAAGACGGCGCACCGCATGGCATTCGCCGCGCGCTGGATGCCGGGGTCGCTGCGCAAGCGGATGCGACGGAGCGTGAAGCGGTAGGGGGGCTTCCGTCATCCCGGGTTTGATCCGGGACCCAGAGTCACGGGCGTTGCCGTTTGGGGCTCTGGGTCCTGACTTTCGTCAGGATGACGGGGGGGGCGTCAGGATGACGGGAGGATCGTCAAGAGTCGCCGACGATGGCGTCGATGGCTTCGGCCATTTCGATGTCGCGGGGGGAGAGGCCGCCGGCGTCGTGGGTGGTGAGCAGGATCTCGACGCGGTTCCAGACATTCTTCCATTCGGGATGATGGTTGGCGCGCTCGGCGATCAGTGCGACCTGGGTCATGAAGCCGAATGCCTCGACGAAATCGGCGAACACGATCGTCCGCGTGATCGCGTCGCGGCCATCGTCATAATCCCACTCGTCGAGCCCATCGAGCGCCTCGGCCCGCTCGGTCTCGTTCAGTGCCTCGATCATTCGCGTACCCTTGCAGCTATGGATCGCCAACGCGTATGGCTGGAGCCATGAGCGGGCAAGCGACAATCCATGGTGATACGCAGGGGCTCGCGCCCGATGCGGCTGCGATCGAGGCGATGGGGCGCGCGACGATCGCGCGGCTGCCCGCCGAATTCCGCGTGCATCTGGGCGACGTCGTCTTCGCCATCGAGGAATTTGCCGACGAGGAGACGCTGGCAGAGCTCGGCATCGAGCATCCGCTCGACCTGTCGGGGGTGTATCAGGGGCGGCCGCTGGGCGAGAAATCGTCGATGGACACCGGCGCGATGCCTGATCGCATCACCTTGTACCGGCGGGCGATCCTCGAGGAATGGATCGAGACCGGGGTGCGGCTCGACGATCTGGTCGCGCATGTCACGATCCACGAGATCGGGCATCATTTCGGGCTGAGCGACGACGACATGCATGCGCTGGAAGACGCCGCGGCGTGAGCCTGGCGTTTCGCCGTGTCGCCTGCGACCGCGGCGGACGGCGGCTGTTCGACGACGTGTCGTTCGCGCTGGCGGCGGGTGAGGCGGCGGTCGTCGCGGGGCCCAACGGCGTCGGCAAATCGAGCCTGATCCGGATCGCCGCGGGGCTGTTGCCGCCCGCCGCGGGTGAGGCCACGGCGACCGGGCGCATCGCGCTGCTCGCCGAGGCGGCGGCGCTGGATGCGGAGCGCACGGTGCGCGAGGGGCTGGCATTCTGGGCGGCGCTCGACGGGGCGGACGCGGCGGCGGTGGCGCAGGCGCTCGACGCGGTCGGGCTCGCGGCACTGGCGGGGGTGCCGGTGCGGATGCTGTCGACCGGGCAGCGGCGGCGGGTGGCGATGGCGCGCGTGGTCGCGTCGGGCGCGCCGATCTGGCTGCTCGACGAGCCGGGCAACGGGCTCGATGCGGCGTCGCTCGGGCGGCTCGAGGCGCTGATCGCGCGGCACCGGGACGCGGGCGGGATCGTCCTTGCCGCGACGCATCTGCCGCTCGCGATCCCGGGGGCGCAGACGATCAACCTGGCGGGTGAGGAGGCGGCGTGATGCTGGCGCTGACCTTGCGCGACGTGCGGCGCGGCTATGCGGGGGGCGGGGCGGCGCTGGTCGTCGCGTTCTTCCTGCTGGTCGCGGTGCTGTTTCCGTTCGCGATCGGGCCCGATGCGGCGGTGCTCGCGCGGGTCGGGGGCGGGGTGATCTGGGCGGCGGCGTTGCTCGCGGCCTTGCTGCCGGTCGAGCGGCTGGTGGGGCCCGATCTGGAGAGCGGGGTGCTCGATCAGTTGCGCGTGCGCGGGGTGTCGCTGGCGCTGGTCGCTGCTTGCAAGGTCGTCGCGCACTGGGTGGCGTTCGCGCCGCCGCTGATGCTGGCGGCGGTGATCGCGGCGGGGTTGCTCGATCTGTCGGGGGCGACGTTGCTGCGGGTCGAGATCGGGCTGGCGATCGGGACGCCGGGGCTCGCGGCACTCGCGGTCGCGACGGGGGCGCTGGTCGCGGGGTTGCGCGGCGGGAGTGCGGTGGCGGGGCTGGTGATGCTGCCGCTCGCGGTGCCGTTGCTGATCTTTGGCGCAGGCGGGCTCGATCCGGTCGGCGGGGCGGGGGCGTTCAAGCTGCTCGGCGCGGTGAGCCTGGTGCTGGTGGCGGGGGCGCCGTTCGTGGCGGGGGCGGCGATGCGGGCGGGGATGGAGTAGGCGGGGGTTGGGGCAGGTGTTGGGGCTTGTGCTTCGACTTCGCTCAGCACGAACGGTTTGGGTTGGGGCCGGGCTGTGCTTCGACTTCGCTCAGCACGAACGGATCTAGGAGGAACGCGCGGGTCCCGCGTCAGTCGCGGGACCAGCGGGCCCAGATGGCGGTGGGGAGGGTGAGGCCGCGGGTTTCCTCGCGGACGCCGAGTTCGCCGGCTTCGACCTTGCCCGGCAGGTCGGCGAAGACCTGGTTGAGCAGTTCGCCGATCGCGAGCGCGGACATGCGTACCGCGTAGACCGTCAGGAACAGGAAGCGCGAATTCTCGTCGAGCAGCTTGCGGCAGTCGGCGATGAGGCGGGGGAGATCCTCCTCGAGCCGCCAGACCTCGCCCTCGGGACCGCGGCCATATTTGGGCGGGTCGAGCAGGATGCCGTCATAGCGGCGCCCGCGACGCACCTCGCGCGCGACGAACTTGGCGGCGTCGTCGGTCATCCAGCGGATCGGCGCGTCGGCCATGCCCGACAGGCGCGCATTGGCCTTGGCCGCCTCGACCGATTTCTTCGACGCATCGACATGGACCATGCGGACGCCCTTGGTCGCCATCGCCAGCGTGCCGACGCCGGTATAGCCGAACAGGTTCATGCATTCCGGGCTGTCGAGCCCGGCGACGCGTTCGCGCATCCAGCTCCACACTGGCGCCATGTCGGGGAAGAAGCCGAGATGGCGGAAGGGGGTGGTCTGCGCGGTGTAGGACACCTCGTTCCACTTGAGCGTCCAGCCCTCGCGGGGCACGGGTTCCGAAAATTCCCAGCGGCCGCCGCCATCCTCGTCCGAGCCGGGGACGAATTCGCCTTGCGCCTTCCAATCGGTCGAGGCGGGGGCCCACATCGCCTGTGGTTCGGGGCGGATGAAGCGGAAACGGCCATAGCGTTCGAGTTTCTTGCCGTGGCCCGAATCGATCAGGCCGTAATCCGCCCAGGGTTCGCCGATCAGGGTGTCGAGCGTCTTCATGCCGACGGCTTCGCGCGGTCGGCGATATAGGCGGTGATCGCGTCGAAGGTGGCAGGGAGCGTGACGTAACGCTCCTCGCGCTGGAACAGGTCGCCGACACGCGCGGGGAGCGAAGGCCGGACGCCGGTCGCGCGCTCGACCGCGTCGCGGAACTTGGCGGGATGCGCGGTGGCGAGCGTGACGATCGGCGTGCCAGGCGGCACCTCGGTGCGCAGCGCGGCGGCGAGGCCGATCGCGGTGTGCGGGTCGATCACCTGGCCGGCATGCTCGTGTGCCCAGCGCATCGCGAGCGTCATGTCGTCGAGATCGACGCGGTCGCTCTGGAACAGCGCCGCCGCCCCTTGCGACTGTGCGTTGGTCAGCCGCATCGCGCCAGACGATTCGAAGCCTGCCATCTGCGCGGCGAGCGCCGTGCCGTCGCGGCCGCCGAGGTCGAACAACAGGCGTTCGAAGTTCGAGCTGACCTGGATGTCCATCGACGGGGTCGGGGTCTGTTCGACGCCGGTCTTCGAATAGTCGCCGCTGCTGAGCGCGCGGTGGAGGATGTCGTTGACGTTGGTCGCGACGACCAGGCGCGCGACGGGAAGGCCCATGCGGGCGGCGACATAGCCCGCGAAGACGTCGCCGAAATTGCCGGTCGGCACGGAGAAGGCGACCTCGCGGTCGGGCGCGCCGAGGCGGACCGCGGCGTAGAAGAAGTACACGACCTGCGCCATCAGCCGGGCCCAGTTGATCGAGTTCACCGCGGACAGCGCGAACCGGTCGGAGAAGCCGGGGTCGTTGAACATCGCCTTCACGAGCGCCTGCGCGTCGTCGAAACTGCCTTCGATGGCGATGTTGTAGACATTGGGGCTGAGCACCGTCGTCATCTGGCGGCGCTGCACGTCCGAGATGCGGCCGGCGGGGTGGAGCATGAAGATGTCGATGCCCTCGCGCCCCGCGACCGCGTCGATCGCGGCCGAGCCGGTGTCGCCGCTGGTCGCGCCGACGATCGTCAGGCGCTTGGTGGTGCCCGCGAGGAAGCGTTCAAAGAAGAGGCCGAGCAGCTGGAGCGCGACGTCCTTGAACGCGAGCGTCGGGCCGTGGAAGAGTTCGAGCAGCCACTGGTCGTGGTCAAGCTGGACCAGCGGGACGACCGCGGCGTGCGAGAAGCGGCCATAGGCCTGGTCGCAGAGCGCCTTCAGCTCGTCGCGGGTCATCGCGTCGCCGACGAACGTCGCCATGACGGCGACCGCGGTGTCGACATAGGAGAGGCCGGCGAGCGCGGCGATCTCGTCGCGGGTCATCGTCGGCCATGTCTCGGGGAGGTAGAGGCCGCCATCGGATGCGAGACCGGCGAGCGTCGCCGCTTCGAAATCGAGGACGGGGGCCGAGCCGCGGGTGCTGATGTAACGCATGGCCAAGCCGGTTAGCGGGACGCAGCTTTCGACACAACCTTGCCGCGCCTGCCCAGTGCCAGGACATAAATGATCGCGGCGATGGCGGCGAAGAAGAACCACTGGCCGGCATAAGCGAGATGGTTGTTCGGGACCGCGTCGAGGTCGGGCTTGCCGTTGGGGGCGAGGCCGGCGGGCGGCGTGTCGGCGACGAGCATCAGCCGCGCCGGGGTCGGGTCGAACAGCGACCCGATCAGCGAGCGGCCGTCGGGGGCGTGGGTAATATAGCCCGAGACCGCGCCGCCGGGCCATTGCGGCTTGAGCTTCGGATCGCGCGTCGTGCCGAGCTGGACGATCATGCCGGGGCCCTCGGCGCCGGTGCGGCAGTCGGCGATGACGCGGAAGCCCGCCTTGCCCGCGCCGGCGAGGCGGATCGCGGTCGGCTCGAGGCAGACGCCGGTTGCGCGGCGGAACAGCAGCGTCTCGTCGGGGAGGCTCGGGAACGCCATGGGCGGGCGCGCGGGGTTGGCGGCGAGCTGGGCGAGGAACGCCTCCTTTTTCGGGAGGCGGTCGAGTAACTGCCACAGGCCGAGCGCGATCATCGCCGCGACCGCGAGGGCGACGAGGAGCGTCGGGAGGACGGGGAAACGTCGGGTGGTCGTCACGGCTGGCTGCGACCCTCGCGCGCGGCGTTGCGATATTCGGCGGACATGAGCGCACCCTTGGCGGCGCGGAGCAACAGGATGACGCCCGCGGCGGTGAACGGGATCCAGACCAGCATGTGCACCCAGAGCGGCGGGTGCAGCGTCAGCTCGAGCGTGATCGCGAGCGCGACGACGATCGCGCCGAGGATCAGTGTCAGGAACGCGGCGGGACCGTCGCCGACGTTGAACTTGCTGAAGTCGAGGCCGCAATTGGAGCAGCGGTCGGCGAATTCGGCCCATCTGGCGAAGAGGGTGGGCTTGCCGCAGCGCGGGCAGAGGCCCTTGAGCGCGACCTGGGCGATCGGGGGGGCGGAGGCGAGGGGGTAGGGGTCGGGGGTCATGCGCGGTCGCCTTGCCCAGCCTGGCTCCCCGCGGGGGCGGGGAGCCAGGCTGGGCTCCCGCCTTTGCGGGAGAACAGGGTGGGGCGGGCGGGCGGTTCGCCGGAGGCCACCTCCCCGGCGCAGGCCGGGGCCCAGTTGGGGGACGTTGCCAACGCAGGGCAGTGCTTCGTTACTGCGGCCTTCCCAACTGGGCCCCGGCCTTCGCCGGGGTGGTAGGCAGGGATGGTGGCGTGAACGCTCAACCGCCGTGGACGGGGGCGCCCCAGCCGCCCCAGACATAGACGGTGACGAACAGGAACAGCCAGACGACGTCGACGAAATGCCAGTACCAGGCCGCGGCCTCGAAGCCGAAATGCTGGCGGGGGGTGAAGTCGCCCTTATAGGCGCGGACGAGGCAGACGATCAGGAAGATCGTGCCGATGAGGACGTGGAAGCCGTGGAACCCGGTCGCCATGAAGAACGCGGCGCCATAGTTGATCCCCTTGAACGGGAAGGGCGCGTGCATGTACTCATAGGCCTGGATCGCGCTGAACAGCGCGCCGAGGATGACGGTCAGCCACAGGCCCTTGAGCACGCCGTCGCGGTTGCCGACGCCGATCATGCCCCACAGCCCGGTCTTCTCGCCACCGCGCTGGTTGTGGATCAGCGCATGGTGCGCCCAGGTGACGGTCGTGCCGGACGTCAGCAGGATCAGCGTGTTGAGCAGCGGAAGCTCGAAAGGGTTGATGACGGTGAGGCCCTTGGGCGGCCACTGCGCGGCGACCGCAGCCGCGCCTTCGGCGGCGCGTTCGACCTGGCCGTCGACGATGCTCATCGCCGTCGGGAAAAGCGAGAAGTCGAAGAAGGCCCAGAACCAGCCGACGAAGAACATGACTTCGGAGGCGATGAACAGGATCATGCCATAGCGGAAATGGAGCTGGACGACGGGGGTGTGATCGCCCGCGCGCGCCTCGGCGATGACCTGGGCCCACCAGCTGTAGAAAGTGAAGAGCAGCCCGGCGAGGCCGATGAAGAAGATCCAGCCGCCGCCATTGGGCTTGTCGACATGGCCGCCATGCATCCACATGACGCCGCCGACCGCCATCACGAGTGCGGACATCGACCCGACCAGCGGCCAGACGCTGGGCGGCAGGATGTGATAATCGTGGTTCTTGGCGCCAGCCATGGTACTCCCCTATGTTCTTTACGACTGTCCTAGCTTGCGTTTTTCGCGGAATCCACCGGGTAAAACGTGTAGCTGAGCGTGATCGTCTGGATATCCGCCGCGTCGGGATCCTTCAGGATCTTCGGATCGACGAAGAAGATCACCGGCATCCGCGCGGTCTCGCCGGGCTTGAGCGTCTGCTCGGTGAAGCAGAAGCACTGGATCTTGGTGAAATATTTGCCGGCCTGCGCGGGCGTTACGTTGAACGTCGCGGTCCCGGTGATCGGCCGGTCCGAGGTGTTGGTCGCGGTGAAGAACGCCATGTCGCGCGCGCCGACCGCGATCGTGTCCGACGGGTTTTCGGGCGCGAACTTCCACGGCAGCTTCGGGTTCACATTGGCGTCGAAATCGACGCGGATCTGGCGATCGGTCCCCCCCGGGGCGACGAGCCCGCGCTGCGTCGTGCCGTTGAGGCCGGTGACCTGGCAGAACAGGCGGTAGAGCGGCACGCTGGCAAAGGCGAGCCCGGTCATGAAGCAGATGCCGAGCACCGCGAGCAGGGCGGTTCGCGTGGTGCGCTCGACCCGCATCAGTGCGGCATCCCCGCCTGGATCTTGGCGATCGAGATGGCGAAGACGAGGATGACGAACGCGCCGAGCAGCAGCGCCATCACCTTGGCCCGGCCCATCTGGCGGCGGCGGATCAGGTCTTCGCGGGTCTTGTCGTCGTTCATGCCAGCCACCTATCGACGACGAGCGCGCCGAACATCGCAAAGAGATACAGGATCGAATATTTGAACAGCCGCCGCTCGGGCTTCATCGCGTCGTCGGTGCCGGTCGTGCGCGTCGCGACGACCACTACGAGCCAGGCGAAGATCCCCGTCAGGCCGGTCGCGACGACGCCATAGAAATTCCCGACCAGGCCGAGCGGCCAGGGGAGCACCGCGGCGAGCGCCATCGGGATGGTGTAGAGCCCGATCTGGGTCCGGGTGACGCGTTCGCCCGCGACGACGGGGAGCATCGGCACGCCCGCATTGGCGTAATCGGTCTTCACGAACAGCGCGAGTGCCCAGAAATGCGGCGGCGTCCACAGGAAGACGAGCCCGAAGAGCAGCAGCGGGAGCAGCGCGACATCGCCGGTCGCGGCAGCCCAGCCGATCAGCGGCGGGAACGCGCCCGCCGCACCACCGATGACGATGTTCTGCGGCGTGCGGCGCTTGAGCCAGACGGTGTAGACGAGGACGTAGAACAGGATCGAGACGGTCAGGATCGCGGCCGCGGCGAGGTTGACCGCGAGCCCCATCAGCAGGACCGAGAAGCTGGCCAGCCCGACGCCGAAATGCAGCGCGGCCTGGCGGTCCATCCGGCCCGCGGGGAGCGGGCGCTTCTGCGTGCGGCGCATCACCGCGTCGATGTCGGATTCATACCATTGGTTGAGCGCCCCCGCCGCACCCGCGCCGAGCGCGATGCACAGGATCGCGGTGAAGCCGATCACGGGATGGATGCCGACGGGCGCGGCGAGCATGCCGCACAGCCCGGTGAACACGACGAGCGTCATCACCCGGGGTTTGGTCAGCGCCAGAAAATCGCGCCATTCGGCGGGGGGAAGCAGGGGCGTCGCAGTGGTCATGGTTGCGCAGGCCTATACGCGACCCGGCGGTTCGAGGAAAGCCATGGTTCTGCTGGGCTTCTGCTGGGAAAATCGAAATCCGGGTATGCCGATCAGGCGGCGGTGATCGGCTGGCCGAGGTCGAGTCGCTCGCCATCGGTGACGATCACCCGGTCGCCGAGCTTCACCGCGTCGAAGATCCGCTTCGCGAACGCCCTGGGCACGCCGATACAGCCATGCGTGGCATAGCCGTCGCCAACATCGCTGCCATGGATCGAGATGCCGTCATTGGTCAGCCGCAGCATGTACGGCATCGGCGCATTGTAGAGGTTGGAGACGTGGTCGGCGTCCTTCTGCGTGATCGGGAAGACGCCCAAGGGGGTCGGCTTGTCGTCCGCGCCGTAGATGATGACCGCGGTGCCGATCTCATAGCCCGCGCGGAAGACCGAGACGGTCTGCGCGGCGAGGTCGACGGTGACGATGACGGGGCCCTGGGGGGCGCCGGTCTCGTCCCAGTAATGATCGCCCTGGTGCATGGGCCCGGGGATCTGGAGGATGCGCTTGACGGTGTAGGCGGCGGGATCGGGGGTGGCGGGTTTCGGGGCGGGTGCCGCGGGGCGGGCCTTTGGCGCGGTGCGGGGTGGGGCGGGGTCCTGGATCGCCGTCACGGGGCGGGCGCCGGTCAGCGCGATCGCGGTGCCGCCGGCGAGGGTCAGGCCGAGAATCGAGACGGCGAGGTGCTGGAGCGTCGGCATGGGCCGTGTTTGGGGACCCGCGCGGGGTTTGGCTAGCGGGGGATTTTGGGGCGTGCCGGGGTGGGACGATTTTCGGGCGCGCGCTGTCCGGCTGGGCTCTGGGTCCTGACGTTCGTCAGGATGACGGATTGGGGGGCGGATATGAAAAACGCCCCGGGTTGCCCCGGGGCGTCTTCTGGCTGGGCCCGACACGGGAGCAAGTCCCGTGTCGTCGGACGCGGCGTTGCCGCGCCGGCCGGGCGGGGGCCTGATGGCCCTGATCCGCCCTCAGTCGATCTTCGGCAGCGTCTCGAACTGGTGATAGGGCGGGGGCGAGGAGATCGTCCATTCGAGCGTCGTGGCGCCTTCGCCCCAGGGATTGTCCGCCGCCTTCTTGCCCGCGATCAGCGACCAGATCAGGTTGACGAAGAAGATCGCCATGCCCGCAGCCATGATCATGTAGCCGACCGTCGCGACATAGTTCCAGTGCGCGTAGGCGTCGGGATAGTCCGGGTAACGGCGCGGCATGCCCTGGAGGCCGAGGAAGTGCATCGGGAAGAACATGACGTTCACGCCGATGAAGAACACCCAGAAGTGGAGCTGGCCGAGGAACTCGTTGTACATCTTGCCCGACATCTTCGGGAACCAGTAGTAGAAGCCCGCGAACAGCGAGAACACCGCGCCGAGGCTGAGCACGTAGTGGAAATGCGCCACCACGTAATAGGTGTCCTGCATGTAATCGTCGATGCCGCCATTGGCGAGCACGACGCCGGTCACGCCGCCGACGGTGAACATGAAGATGAAGCCGATCGACCAGACCATCGGCGTCTTGAAGCTCATCGAGCCGCCCCACATCGTCGCGATCCACGAGAAGATCTTGATGCCGGTGGGAACCGCGATGACCATCGTCGCGGCGGTGAAGTACATCTTGGTGTTCACCGACAGGCCGGTGGTGAACATGTGGTGCGCCCAGACGACGAAGCCGACCACGCCGATCGCGACCATGGCATAGGCCATGCCGAGATAGCCGAAGACGGGCTTGCGGCTGAAGGTCGAGATGATCTGGCTGACGATGCCGAAGCCCGGCAGGATCATGATGTAGACTTCGGGATGGCCGAAGAACCAGAACAGATGCTGGTAGAGGACGGGATCGCCGCCCCCTGCCGGATCGAAGAAGGTCGTGCCGAAGTTGCGATCGGTCAGCAGCATCGTGATCGCGGCCGCGAGGACCGGGAGTGCGAGCAGCAGCAGGAACGCGGTGACGAGCATCGACCACACGAACAGCGGCATCTTGTGCAGCGTCATGCCCGGCGCGCGCATGTTGAAGATGGTGGTGATGAAGTTGATCGCGCCGAGGATCGACGAGGCGCCCGCGAGATGGAGCGCGAGGATCGCCATGTCGGTCGACGGCCCGGGCTCGCCGTAGGTCGAGAGCGGGGCATAGAGCGTCCAGCCATTGCCGGCGCCGCCGAAGAAGGGCGAGGCGAGCAGCAGCGTGAAGGCGGGGATCAGCAGCCAGAACGACACGTTGTTCATGCGCGGGAACGCCATGTCGGGCGCGCCGATCATGATCGGCACGAACCAGTTGCCGAACCCGCCGACCATCGCCGGCATGACCATGAAGAACACCATGATCAGGCCGTGCGCGGTGATCAGCACGTTCCAGAGGTGGAGCGATTCGTCGAGGCTGGCGCTGCCGCCGTGGAGCATGCCGGCCCAGCCCTGGAGATACTGGATGCCGGGCTCGGCGAGCTCGGCGCGCATGAGGCCCGAGACCGAGCCGCCGATGATCCCCGCGACGATCGCGAAGATCAGGTAGAGCGTGCCGATGTCCTTGTGGTTGGTCGACATGAACCAACGCGCGAAGAAACCGGGCTTGTGATCGGCATCGTGATGATGCGCATGCGCATCATGGGCGACGAACGCCGACGGGTTGAGAGCGGTGTCGGTCATCTTAGAGTCCCGCGTTGCCGGCGCCGGCCGGGTTGGAGGTGGCGCCCTGCGTGGTGGCGGGCGCTGCGGTGGTCACGTTTTCGACCGGGCCGGTGGCGTTGGCGGTTTCCGCCGCCTCCTCGACCTTGGCCGCGGAGCCGTCGGCGCCGGGCTGCGGAATGACCTTGTCGGAGGCCTGGCCCGGGGTCGGCATCGTGCCGCCCTTGGCCCGGACCCACGCCGCGAACTGCGCGGGCGAAACGGCCTGGACCGCGATCGGCATGAACGCGTGACGCGCACCGCATAGCTCGGAGCACTGGCCGAAATAGAGGCCGGGCTTGTCGATCGTGAAGCTCGTCTCGTTCAGGCGGCCGGGGATCGCGTCGAGCTTGATCCAGAAGGCGGGGACCGCCCAGCTGTGGATCACGTCGTTCGCGGTGGTGATGAGGCGGATCGGCACGCCGACCGGCAGGACGATGCGGTTGTCGGTCGCGAGCAGGCGCGGGCCGTCGGCATCGGTGCGCGCGCGTTCGCCCGCGCCGACGTCCTTGGCCTCCTTCAGCATGTTCGCGGTGACTTCGAAGCCGCCATTATCGGGATACTGGTAGGTCCAGTACCACTGGTTGCCGATCGCCTTGATCGTCACCGCGCCCGCGGGCGCCGGCTTGAACTGGGCGGAGAGCAGGCCGATCGACGGGACCGCGATCAGCACGAGGATGATCACCGGGGCGAGCGTCCAGATGATCTCGATCACGGTGTTGTGGCTGGTCTTCGACGGCACCGGGTTGGCGGCGCGGCGATAGCGGAAGACCACCCAGAAGAGCAAAGCGAGCACCAGCAGCGAGACCGCGGTGATCGTCGGCATCAGGATCGCATTGTGCATCCAGTGCGCGAAGACGCCGTTCTTGGTGACCTGAGGCTGGAGGCCGACGGTGCCGGGGGTGGGCTGGCCCACGCCGGGGGTCGGGGCCATCGCATAACCGCCATCCTCGGCGAGCGCCGGGCTGGAGGGATTCGCGGTCGCCGGGGCGGCAGCGCTGGTGGGTGCGGTGTTCGACACGCCGGCCGGGCCGGCCGCGGCCTGTGGTGCAGCGCCCACGGCGCCGGTGTCAGGCGCGGTCGCGGCGGCCTGCGAAGCCGGTGCAGCCTGCCCGGCGACGCCGCCAAGACTCGCCAGTGCGAGCCCCGCTGCGATCGCCAATCCTCTCATCCCCAGTATGCGCATCGTTTTTCTTGACCCCGGTTTGGTGCGAACCCGTATCACGGACGCGCGGATGTCTGCTTATCATTTTGACATTCGGCTATAGGCGGCGGCGGGGCGAGCCTCAACCCCGGTGCGGGCTTTGTTGAATTTGTTGCACGGGCCGGCAAATTTTTCGGGGCGTATGACGGCCGGCGCGGGGCGGTGGCGGGGGCGGTGGCGGTTGTCATTGCGTGGACTTTGCCGCGATCGTACAGCGCGACAGATTTCATTGGAGCGATGACCCGCGATGACCGAAGACGACGTGCTCGCCGAATTCCGCGCTGCCGAGGCGCTGCTCGAGGGGCATTTCATCCTGTCCTCGGGCCTGCGCAGCTCGCGCTATCTGCAATGCGCGCGCGTGCTGATGGACCCCAGGCGTGGCGCGCGGCTGGCGGAGGCGCTGGTCGCGCGGATCCCGGAGAACCTGCGCGCGTCGATCAGCGCGGTGGTGTCACCGGCGATGGGCGGGGTGATCTGCGGTCATGAGATGGCGCGCGCGCTGGGCGTCGAGGCGATGTTCCTCGAGCGGCCCGACGGCGTGTTCGAGCTGCGCCGCGGGTTCCGGCTGGCGCCGGGGCAGCGCGTGCTGATGATGGAGGACGTGGTGACCACCGGGCTGTCGTCGAAGGAGGCGATCGCGGCGATCGGGCGCGCGGGCGGCGAGACGGTCGCGGCGGCGGCGCTGGTCGACCGGTCGAACGGCGCGGCGGATCTGGGCGTGCCGTTCTTCCCGCTGATCCGGCTCGACGTGCCGACCTATGCGGCGGATGCGCTGCCCCCCGAACTCGCGGCGATCCCGGCGATCAAGCCCGGTAGCAGGGCGGTCGCATGAGCCCCCCCGGCACCGCGCATCTGCGCCTGGGCGTCAACATCGATCACGTCGCGACGGTGCGCAATGCGCGCGGGGCGGGCTATCCCGATCCGGTCCGCGCGGCGCTGGTCGCGGCGGCGGCGGGGGCGGACGGGATCACTGCGCATCTGCGTGAGGATCGCCGGCACATCACCGACGACGATATCGCGCGGCTGTCGACCGAGTTGACCATCCCGCTCAACCTGGAGATGGCGGCGACCGACGAGATGCTCGGCATCGCGCTGCGCCACCGGCCCCATGCGGCGTGCATCGTGCCCGAAAAGCGCGAGGAGCTGACCACCGAGGGCGGGCTCGACGTGGCGGGGCATTATGACCGGATGGCACGGCTGGTCGACGCGCTGGCGGGGGCGGGGATCCGCGTGTCGCTGTTCATTGAGCCCGACGCGCGGCAGATCGAGGCGGCGGTGCGGCTGAAGGTGCCGGTCGTCGAGCTGCACACGGGGCGTTACGCCGAACTGTCGGGCGATGCGCGCAGCGTCGAGCTGCGGCGGCTCGAGGATGCGGCGGCGCTGGCGGCGAAGAACGGCATCGAGGTGCATGCGGGGCACGGGCTCACCTATGACAATGTCGCGCCGATCGCGGCGATCCGGCAGGTGCGCGAGCTGAATATCGGGCATTTCCTGGTGGGCGAGGCGTTGTTCGTCGGGCTTGGCGAGGCCGTGCGGCGGATGCGCGAGGCTATGGATGCGGCGCGGTAATTTTAAGAAGGGTTTGTTCGCGCGGAGGCGCGGAGGCGCGGAGGAGAAGAGGGGGGCGGTGGTCGCTGCGACCCATCCGTTCCCTCACGTCATCCTGCCGCCCTTGCGGCCTTCATACTCTCCGCGCCTCCGCGCCTCCGCGCGAACAAACTCTTCTGTCTTCCGACTCCAGGCGTCGCGATGATCATCGGGTTGGGGTCGGACCTGTGCAATATCGAGCGCATCCAGGCATCGGTCGAGCGGTTCGGCGAGCGGTTCGAGCAGCGGGTGTTTACCGAGGTGGAGCTGGCCAAGGCGGCGCGGCGGCCGTTTACGAAGGCGGGGACGCTCGCCAAGCGGTTCGCGGCGAAAGAGGCGTTTTCGAAGGCGGTCGGTACCGGGTTTCGCGCGGGCGTGTTCATGAAGGACATCGGCGTCGTCAACGCCGCGAGCGGTGCGCCGACGCTGGCCCTGACCGGCGGGGCCAAGGCGAGGCTTGACGCGTTGACCCCCGAAGGCCACGCCGCGCGCGTACACCTGACCATGACGGACGATCATCCCTGGGCGCAGGCCTTTGTGATAATCGAAGCGATACCCCTGTTATCCGCGGATAAAGATCGATGAAGGAAGCGGCGTTGGACGGCAAAGAGTCGCTCGAAAATCCGGCAGCATCGCGGGTCGGCGCCACACCCGTCCCGCCCCCGGGCAACGACGGTTCCCCTCCCACCACGACGACGGCACCCGTGCGCCGCGGGACCGACTGGTGGGGCGAGGTGAAGGGCATATTCTGGCTGGTGCTGGTGGTGCTCGGCTTCCACAGCTTCATCGCCAAGCCCTTCTATATCCCGAGCGAATCGATGCTGCCGGGCCTGCGGATCGGCGACCGGCTGGTCGTCACGAAATTCGCCTATGGCTGGTCGTTCGTGTCGCCGACGATCCCCAACCCGGTCGCGATCTTCAAGAGCGTCGTGCTTCGCCAGCAGGAAGACAGCTGGAGCGTGCAGATCCCCTTCATCAAGGGGCGGCTGTTCGGGTCGCTGCCGACGCGCGGCGACGTGGTGATCGTGACGCCGCCGGGGACGCAGAATGACTATATCAAGCGCGTGATCGGCCTGCCGGGCGACCGGCTGGAAGTGCGCGGCGGGACGGTGATCCTGAACGGCGTGCCGGTGAAGCGCGGCCCCGTCCACGACACGCTGATCCCGGTCGACACCAACAGCCCGTGCAGCGAGGACGAATATCCCGGCGCGCGCGAGACGCGCCCCGACGGCGCGATGATCTGTCGCCTGCCGACGATCACCGAGACGCTGCCCAATGGCCGGCGGTTCGACACGATCGAGATGGGCTGGAGCCCCGGCGACGATTACGGGCCGATAACGATCCCGGCGGCTCATGTCTTCCTGATGGGCGACAATCGCGACCGGTCCGCGGACAGCCGTTTCGCGCTGACGCAGCTCGGCCTTGGCGGACCGGTGCCGTACGAGAATCTGGGCGGGCGAGCGGAGTTCATCACCTTCAGCCTCGACGGCGATGCGACCTACAACCCGCTGACCTGGTGGGGATCGCTCCGGTCGGATCGCGCGGGCACGTCACTGCACCCTGCGACGGCGAACTGACATGGCCGATGCGGGCGGCGCGACCAAGCGCGTCGACGAGGCCAGCCCGGTCGAGATGCGCGACCCGGCGCTGCGCACCGAAGTGCGGCGCGCGACGATCTGGTTGGGGCTCGCCTGCCTGATCGCACTGGCGATCGTGCTGGTGCAGCCGTTGCTGCTGATCTTCGCCGCGGTGGTGTTCGCGTCGCTGCTCGACGGCGGCGTCCGGTTGCTCGGGCGCGTGCTGCCGATCAGCCGCGGATGGCGGCTGCTGATCGTCGTGGTGCTGGTGCTGGTGTTCATGATCGGCACGTTCGTGCTGACCGGCGTGCAGGTGACCGAACAGGTGACGCAGCTGCGCTCGACGCTCGAGCTGCAGGCGAACCGGTTCACGGGCTATCTGGCGTCGCAGGGGCTGATGCCGGGCGTGTCGGACGTGAGCGGGATCGCCAAGCAGGCGCTGGGCTCGGTCGGGCGCGTGACCTCCTGGGTCGGCACCGCGATCGGCGCGCTGACCAGCCTGTTCATGATCTTGGTGCTCGGGCTGTTCATCGCGATGGATCCGGGCACCTATGCGCGCGGCGTGCAGTGGATGGTGCCGACCGACCTGCGCGACGAATTCGCCCGGACGATGGTGACGATGGGCGAGACGATGCGGCGGCTGCTCGCGGGGCGCTTGCTCGGCATGGCGGTCGAGGGGGTCGCGACGGGGATCGCGCTGGCGATCGGCGGTGTGCCGATGGCGATGCTGCTCGGGATCATCGCGGGCATCCTCGCCTTCATCCCCAATATCGGTGCGATCGTCACCGGCGTGCTGATGGTCGCGGTCGGCTTCAGCGCGGGCGTCGACACCGGATATTGGGCGATCGGTACCTATTTCGTGGTGCAGACGATCGACGGCTATGTGATCGTGCCGATGGTCGCCAAGCGCACCGTGGACCTGCCGCCCGCGCTGACGCTGGGCGCGCAGATCCTCGCGAGCGCGCTGTTCGGGATCCTTGGCCTCGCGCTTGCCGATCCGATGACCGCGATGCTCAAGACCGTGCTCGAGCGTCGGTCGGACCGCGAGGATGAGAAGGCCGCGGACTGACGAGCGTATCGAACAGCGCGAGATAGCGCTGGGCCGAGTCGTTGCCGGGTTGCGGGACAGGTGCGGGCCGCGAAATGCCGGGCGCGAGCCAGGCGTCGAGGGCTGCGACGAGTGCGGGGCCGTCGTCGCGCGCGACGATCGTGCCGCGTGCGGGGGTGTCGACGATCTCGGCGATCGCATGGCTCGAATCGGTCGCGACGACGGGCGTGCCGACCGACAGTGCCTCGCGCAGGACGCCCGGCACGCCTTCGAAATCCGACGTCAGCGCGACGACCTGTGCGCGGGCCATTGCCGGGAGCGGATCGGCGACATGGCCGGGCAGGTGCACGCGGGCGGCAAGGCCGAGTGCGGTCGCCTGAGCCGCGAGCGCACCGCGACATGCGCCCTCGCCGAGGATGACGAGCGTGATGTCGCGATCGGCGAGTGCTGCGACCGCGGCGAGCAGCCGGTCCCAGCGCTTCTGCGGTTCGAGCCGGCCGACGCCGAGGATGAACCGCGACGGCAGCACGGGGAGCGTCGCGCCCGGCGCCGCGCGTGCCGGCGGGTTGGGGATGACGCTGACCCGGCCCGGCATGCGCGTTGCAGCGGCGGCCTGGACCGCGGTGCCGGGGGTCATCGCGACGAGGTGATCGAGGAACCGGCCGTGCCGCGCGAGCCAGATGCGGTGTGCGGCGTGGAGCAGGCGGCCATGGTCGCCGCGGTCGGGCGCGTTCGACATCTTGGCGACGATCGGCGGACAGGCCCGGCCGAGCCTGAGCCGGATCCAGGCGGCGATGCCGGTATAATGATTGCCGGGGCAGAAGACGATGTCGGGGGCCATGCGGCGGACGAGGCCGGGCAATGTGCGCGCGGTGCCGGGGATGACCTCGAGCCCGTCGGGAAGCTCGGCGGCGAGCGGGCCGGTCGGGTCGCCGATCACCAGCGTGACGCGGCGCCCTGCGGCGAGCCAGCCGCGCGCGAGCCGTAGCTGCGCGCGTTCGACGCCGCCGCCGGACAGGTCGTCTGCATAGGTGAGGATGTGGTGCGCGCCGGGCATCGCGCACAGATGGCGCGGCCGGGGCGCGATGGCGAGAGGGTAAGCGGCGGCGAACCGCGCGGGTTCGGGGACGGATGACTCGATCTTCACGTGCAAGCCGGCGGCGGGGCGGCTATTGGCGCGGCGTGATGGCATGCCCGGAAAGGCCGGGTGCGCGGTACAGGACGAGGATCGTTCGATGCGTACGCGTATGACGGGCTCCGCGCTGACGGCCGGGAACCCGCCGGGTCGTTCCGCGGGCGGGGTGGTGCAGGCGGGAGCCGATATCGTCGGGCTCGAACCGCTCAAGACCTTCCGCAGCCGGTGGCCAGCGATCATCGGCGCGGTGCTGACGCTGGCGATGATCGCGGGGCTCGCGCGCGAGCTGTTCGCGCACGGGCTGGCCGGACTGTCGCGGTCGGTGCCGTCCGATCCCCGATTCTACCTCTGTTTCGCGCTGCTCTACATGTCGCCCCCGACGGGGGATTACGTGATCTTCCGCCGGTTATGGGGCATCCCGGTCGCGGGGCTGGTCGCGCTGATCAAGAAGCGGATCGCGAACGAGGTGGTGTTCGGCTATTCGGGCGACGCCTATTTCTATGCCTGGGCGCGGGCGCGGGCACGGATGGTGGCGTCGCCGTTCGGCGCGGTGAAGGACGTGACGATCCTGTCGGCGATCGCGGGCAACGCGATCACGCTGGCGATGGTCGCGATCGCGCTGCCGCTGAGCCGCGACCTGTTGCCGCCCGACCTGTTCAAGACGGTGCTGGGGTCGGCGGCGATCACCTTTGCAATCTCGCTGCCGTTCCTGATCTTCTCGCGGCGCGTCTTCTCGCTGCCACGCGCGACCTTGTGGTGGGTGTTCATGATCCACTGCATCCGGCTGATGTGCGGATCGCTGCTGATCGCGCTCGCCTGGCATTTTGCGCTGCCCGGCGTGTCGATCGCGATGTGGCTGTTCCTGGCGGCGGGGCGGCTGCTGGTGTCGCGGCTGCCGCTGGTGCCGAACAAGGACCTGCTGTTCGCCAATTTCGCGATCCTGCTGATCGGGCAGGACCAGGCGCTGTCCGAGCTCGTCGCGTTCACCGCGGCGCTGACGCTGCTCGTCCACGTCATTCTGATTGTCATATTCAGCGGGCATGCGATCGCGATGAGGACGCGTGCGTGAACCGATTCCTTGGGGCGGGGATGATGCTGGCGGGGCTGGTCGCGGGCGCCGCCCCGGCATGGGCCGGCGGCCGGACGGCGATCCAGGAGCCGATGCTCGGCAGCGACGCGCAGGCGTGCGAGCGCGACGAGGGGCCGGCGATCGCAGCGACGATCGTCGGACTGAAGGATCGCAAGGGCAATCTGAAGCTCGAACTCTATCCGCCCGACGAGGCCGATTTCCTGCGCGGCGACCGCGAGCTGATCACGGCGGGCAAGACGTTTCGCCGTATCAGCGTGCCCGCCCCCGCGACCGGTCCGACCGCCTTGTGCATCCGCGTGCCGCATCCGGGCCGCTACGCGCTGCTGTTCACGCACGACCGTGACGGCCGGGCCAAGTTCAGTGTCTGGTCGGATGGCGCGGGGTTCGTGAAGGGCGACCGGCTCGGGCGATCGCGACCCAAGGTCGACCAAGCGATCGTCGAGGTCGGGCCCGGACTCACGCATGTCACGATCCGCGCGCAATATCTGCGCGGGCTGGGCGGGTTCGGCCCATTGGACGGCAAGTGAGGGGGCGGGCGGGCTGAGATGCGGATCGTCGACGTCAACGAATTCTACTCGCCGACGGGCGGTGGCGTGCGCACCTATATCGACCGGAAGATGGGGATCCTCGCCGATCTGGGGCACGAGCTGATCGTCGTCGCGCCGGGCCGCGAGGACCGCGTCGAGGAGCGGCCGGGTGGCGGGCGCGTGATCTACCTCAAGTCGCCGGGGATGCCGTTCGATCGCAATTACGGGCTGTTCTGGGACCGTGCGGCGATCCACCGGGTGCTCGACGACCTCGATCCGGATGTGGTCGAATGCTGTTCGCCGTGGCGGCCGGCCTGGTTCGTCGGCGACTGGACGGGGCCCGACGGGCAGCAGCGCGCGCTGAAATCCTTCTTCATGCACAACGACAATATCGCCGCCTATGCGCAGCGCTGGTTCGCGGGGTTCGCCAGCCACGACCGGATCGAGCGCGCGTTCGGCTGGTACAGCCGCTACATGAACCGGTTCCTGACGCGGTTCGATACGGTCGTCACCAACGGACCTGCGCTGGAGAAACGGTTGCGCGCGCGTGGGGTCCGGATCGATGCGGCGATGCCGCTGGGGATCGAGCGCGGTCATTTCTCGCCACGGCTGCGCGACGAGGCGCTGCGAGGGCGGCTGTTGCAGCAATGCGGGTTGCCGGCGGACGCGATGCTGCTGATCGGGCTGGGCCGGCATCATGGCGAGAAGCGCTGGCCGCTGGTCGTCGACGCGGTCGCGCGCGCGGGCACCGACTTGCCGATCGGGCTGATCCTGTTCGGCACGGGCAGCCAGAGCAAGGCGATCGCGCGGCGGATCGGCGGATCGCCGCATATCCGGATGTTCGCGCCGGTCTATGACCGCGAGCGGCTGGCCGCGATCATGGCGAGCTGCGACGCGCTGATCCACGGGTCGGAGGCCGAGCCGTTCGGGCTGGTCGCGTCGGAGGCGATGGCGTCGGGGCTGCCGCTGATCGTGCCCGATACGGGCGGGTGCGCGGAGATCGCGGACCGGCATGCCAGCGAGCTCTATACCGCGCGCGATGCGACCGCGGCGGCGGCGGCGATCGCACGGCTGTTCGCGCGCGACCGCGGGATGCTCAGGCGCGCGGCGGTCGTGGCGTCGGCGCAGGTCCGCTCGGATCATGCGCATGCGGTGGAACTGGTGGACTATTATGCCGGTCTGATCGCGGCGCGACGGGGGCGGCTGGCGGCGTGACCGACAGCCGGAAGCGGGTGCCGGGGACGGCGACCGCTGCGGCTCCCGCCTTCTCGAGCGCGGCGTCGAGTTGCGAATCGCCCGCGGTCGCGGCGGATTCGCCACCGGTGAGGATGACGGTGCCGGGGGCGAGGTGCAGGCGATCGCGTGCGACGAGGTGGAGCCGGGCCTCTGCCGCGGGGTCGAGCAGGGTGCGGCTGCGGAAGTAGAAGGGGCCGGCGGCGAAGCGGGCATCGGGCAGGCGGCCGGTGGCGGGCAGGACCTGCGGCGACAGCGTGACGATCGGGCCGATGATCCGGCGTGCGTCGAGCGTCCGGGTCAGCGTGGCGGCTTCGCGCATGGCGGTGACGAGCGGGAGGCGGCCGGGCTCGACGAGCGCTGAGAGCGTGGGTGCGAGGCCGAGCAGCGCGAAGACGGCCATGATCCGGGTAGTCGCGCGGGTCGGCGGTTGCGCGGTCCAGACGGCGGCGAGCGCGACGAACAGCGGGGGGAGCATCGGCAGCAGATATTGCCGCCAGGTCGGCACCGGGAGCATCGCGGCGACCAGCCCGGCGAGGACGAGCAGATCGAGCAGGGTGACGCGCCGACGACGGATCGCGGCGCGCGCGACGAGGACGAGGGCGGGCAGCGCGGCACCGAGCGCGAGGAACTTCAGCGAATCGAGCGCCTTGGCGGCAAGCGAGAGCTTCCAGGGCCGGGCCGCGTAATATTCCGCGGGCGCCTGGGCGGGAAAGTGCAGCGTGCCGAACAGGAAGCCTTCGGGCGACAGCGCGAACGTCCAGCCGACGAAGGCGACGACCGGCAGCGCGCCGAGCGCGACCAGCCAGACGCGGTGGCGGGGATGGACCAGCGCGTAGAGGCCATAGGCGGCGGCGGGGAAGGCGTAGGAGATCTTTGCGGCGACCGCGGCGGCGAGCAGTAGGCCGATTGTCAGCGCGCCGGCGCGGGTCCGGTCTTCCCGGAGGATCAGCCAGAGCGCGGCGGCGAGGCAGGCGGCGGGGAGCGCGTCGTTGCGCGCGGTGCCGATGCTGAACAGCAGGATGTCGGTGGTCGCGAACAAGGCGGCGCAGAGGCGTGCAGTGGCGGGGCCGGCGCCGGTGCGGCGCGCGGCGGCGTGGACGAACGCGACGGTCGCGAGGCCGAGCAGCGCGTTGGTGAGGCGGAGCGCGGGCCAGGTCCAGGCGCCGGCGATCAGCGCTACAGGTGCGAGGAGGAAGGGCTGGAGCGGGGTCTGGAGATAGGCGAAGTCGCGATAGGGGAGCAGGCCGTGCGCGGTGAGGACGGCCGCGGCGACATACTGGCTCTCGTCGTGGTCGACGGGGCGGAGGAGGGCGAGCGCGATGTAGAGCGCGGCTAAACCCACTAGAAGAAGGATGTTCACCCGCGAAGGCGGGTGGCCAGTCTGGGCACCCGCCTTCGCGGGTGAACAGGGGTGGGGAGGGCTAGGCTCCATTATTTGGTCCACCCCGGCAGGATTCGGTTCCACACCGGCGGAGGCCGGGGCCCAGTCGGGGGGCGGTCATGGCTGAGGGTCGCGTTTCGTTACCCCGGCCTTCCCAACTGGGCCCCGGCCTTCGCCGGGGTGGTGTGGGAGGGGGCAAGGGTCAGGCTTTTACCGCGGTCAGGAAATAGTCGAGGCTGGTCGAATTGCTGAGCGTGAAGCCGGTTGCCGGCGAGAAGCCGAGGCCTTGCGTGTGGACGACGTGGAGGCCGGCGTCGCGCAACAGCGCGGTCAGTTCTTCGGGGGTGAGGAACTTGTTCCAGTCATGCGTGCCGCGCGGGATGCGGCCGGTGCCTTCCGCGATCGTGATCATCGCGAGCCGCGACAAGGGCGTGCGGTTGGGGGTGGACAGGATCAGCAGGCCATTGTCGGCCAGCACGCGCGCGAGCCCGCGGACAAAGCCGGCAGGGTCGCTGACATGCTCGATCACCTCGAGGCTGGTGACGAGGTCGAACTGGCCGTCGAGCCCCTCGACGCCGCCCGCGCGATAGTCGATCGCGAGCCCGCTCTGCGCTGCATGTATTTCTGCCGCGGCGATATTTTCGGGCGCGGCGTCGATCCCCGTCACGCTGGCGCCGAGCCGCGCGAGCGGTTCGCAGAGCAGCCCCGCGCCGCAGCCGACGTCGAGCGCGGTCCGGCCGGCGAGCGGGGTGAAGCCCGTGCCGTCGCCGTGCCAGTGCGTATCGACCCGGTCGCGGATGTAGCGCAGGCGGGGCGGATTGAGCTGGTGGAGCGGCGCGGACGAGCCCCTGGGGTTCCACCAGTCGGCCGCCATCGTGCCGAAATGCGCGGCCTCCCGGGGATCGATTGTTGCGCTTTCGTTGCGGTCACTTGCCAGTATCATGCGCGCTACCTATCAGGGCCGCCGCTTCGACCCAAAGGGATTTACGCTGCCCATGGCCCGTATCGTGATGAAATTCGGCGGGACGTCGATGGCCGGGATCGAACGTATCCGCAACGTCGCGGCGCGCGTGAAGCGCGAGGTCGATGCAGGCAACGAGGTCGCGGTCGTCGTCTCCGCAATGGCGGGCGAGACCGACCGGCTGGTCGGCTTCTGCCGCGAGGCGTCGTCGCTGTACGATGCGAAGGAATATGACGTCGTCGTCTCGGCGGGCGAGCAGATCACGAGCGGCTTGCTCGCGATCGCGCTGCAGGCCGCGGGCTGCAAGGCGCGGTCGTGGCTGGGCTGGCAGCTGCCGATCAACACTTCGGACGCGCATGGCTCGGCACGTATCGGCGAGATCGACACGGTCGCACTCGATGCGAGCCTTGCGGACGGGGTTGTCGCGGTGATCCCGGGGTTTCAGGGCGTGGCGGAAGGCCAGCGCGTCACCACGCTGGGGCGCGGCGGGTCGGACACGTCGGCGGTCGCGATGGCGGCGGCGATGAAGGCCGATCGCTGCGACATCTATACCGATGTCGACGGCGTCTACACGACCGATCCGAGGATCGTGCCGCGCGCGCGCAAGCTCGGCAAGGTGACGTATGAAGAGATGCTGGAACTCGCCAGCGTCGGCGCCAAGGTGCTGCAGACGCGGTCGGTGGGCCTGGCAATGAAAGAGAATGTGCGCGTGCGCGTGCTGTCCTCGTTCGAGGATGGCGATACGACCGATGGTCACCGCGGCACGCTGATCGTGGGCGAAGAGGAAATCGACGATATGGAACGCCAGCTCATCACCGGCATCGCGCATGACAAGAACGAGGCAAAGATCACGCTGACGCAGGTCAGCGATCGCCCGGGATCGGTCGCGGCGATCTTCGCGCCGCTCGCCGATGCGGGGATCAACGTCGACATGATCGTCCAGAACGTCGCGCATTCGACCGGGTCGACCGACGTGACGTTCACCGTGCCCTCGGCGGATCTGGCGCGGACGCTCGACGTGCTCGACAAGGCGAAGGACGCGATCGGTTTCGCGAGCCTGGTCCACGACACGCGCGTCGCCAAGGTGTCGGTGGTCGGCGTCGGGATGCGCAGCCATGCGGGCGTCGCCTCGACGATGTTCACCACGCTCGGCGAGCGCGGGATCAACATCCAGGCGATCGCGACGTCGGAGATCAAGGTCAGCGTGCTGATCGAAGAGGATTATACCGAGCTGGCGGTGCGCGTGCTGCATACCGCTTACGGGCTCGATGCCGAGGATGCGGCTTGACGGACACCGTCCGTTCGTTTCGAGCATTGTCGGGAAATATGTCACGGATACTGCGCGGGGTTTCTCGACTTCGCTCGACACGAACGGGAGTTTTGTAATGACCATCGGCAGCGACCGGCTTCAGCGTCGCATGGCGCGCGGCGCCGCATTCCTCGGGTCCGAGGTCGCGATCCTTGGCGGGGCGATGTCGTGGGTGAGCGAGCGCAACCTCGTCTCCGCGATTTCGAACGCGGGCGGGTTCGGGGTGATCGCGTGCGGGGCGATGACGCCCGCGCTCCTCGATGCCGAGATCGCCGCGACTCAGGCGATGACCGACAAGCCGTTCGGCGTGAACCTGATCACGATGCATCCCGACCTGGTCGAGCTGATCGCGGTGTGCACGCGGCACAAGGTCGGCCATGTCGTGCTTGCGGGCGGATTGCCGCCCAAGGGCAGCCTCGAGGCGATCAAGGCGGGCGGCGCCAAGGTCATCTGTTTCGCGCCGACGCTGGCGCTGGCCAAGAAGCTGATCCGCAGCGGCGTCGATGCGCTGGTGATCGAGGGCATGGAAGCCGGCGGGCATATCGGCCCGGTGTCGACGAGCGTGCTGGCGCAGGAGATGCTGCCCGAGATCGCCGAGCTGGTGCCGGTGTTCGTCGCGGGCGGGATCGGTCGCGGCGAGGCGATTGCGGGCTATCTCGACATGGGGGCTGCGGGCGTCCAGCTCGGCACGCGGTTCGTCTGCGGGACCGAATCGATCGCGCATGCCAATTTCAAGAAGGCGTTCATCCGCGCTTCGGCGCGCGATGCGATCGCCAGCGTCCAGCTCGACGCGCGGCTGCCGGTTATCCCGGTGCGCGCGCTGAAGAATGCGGCGGGCGAGCTGTTCTCCGCCAAGCAGCGCGAGGTCGCGGGGCATCTCGACGAGGGACGCGTGGCGATGGGCGAGGCGCAGTTGCAGATCGAACATTACTGGGCAGGCGCGCTGCGCCGCGCGGTGGTCGACGGCGATGTCGAGCACGGGTCGGTGATGGCGGGCCAGTCGGTCGGCATGGTCACGAAGGAAGAGCCGGTCGCGGACATCATCGCCGAGTTGATGGCACAGGCGGCGGCGGCGCTGGAGGCGCGCGCGGCCTGATCCTTCCCGGCCTAACACGCTGCGATCGTGCCGTTCGTCGCATTAGGGTTGCAGTCGCGTACGCGTTTTATACCCTGTTAACCTTATCGCGGCAGGTCTGTCTCGGTCGGGGGACAGCGAGGACTTGAGTCGATGAAGCGTCAGTTTGCGATGATTGCGGTGACCGCAGCCCTGCTCGCCGGGTGCGCGCGGAAGCCGGTCGAGGTCGCGGCGCCCGCACCGGCGCCGGTCGCGCCGGTACCGGTCGCCGCCCCGCTGCCCAAGGGTGCGTTCCCGGGGATGAAGATCCCCGCGGTGCTCGCCGACGGCACCTATCCGACGCCGAACCGCAACCTGACCGAATCCGCGAAGATCTGGCACCTGCGCGCTGCGCTGAACGTCGCGGCGCTCGCGTGCCGCGGACCGGACGAGGCGGTAATCGTCGCGGGCTACAACGCGATGCTCGCCGCGCAGAAGCCGGTGCTGGCCAAGGCCGAGGCGACCTATTCGGCGGAATATCGCGCGGGCGGCGGCGACTGGCAGGATCGCTACGACGATTCGATGACGCGGCTGTACAATTTCTTCTCGCAGTCGCCGTCGCGCGATGCCTTCTGCGAAGCGGCAGGGCGCGTGCTGGCGGAGGGCGCGAGCGTGCCGGGGCCGATGCTGGCGAGCTTTGCCGCGACGCGGCTGCCGATGCTGGAGCAGCCCTTCACCGATTTCTACCGTGCGTTCGACGCCTGGCGCGGCACTGCGGTGCAGCCGCTTCCGGCACAGCGCGTGATCTTTGCGAGCAACGGCGCAGTGCCGGTCGGCAGTTCCGGCGTGGCACCGCTGCCGTCCGCCGCGCCCGCCACGCCGGGGTTGCAGGCGCAGCTCCGGCCCGTCACGCAGCCGCCGCTTCCCGTCGTGCCGCGTCCGCAGCTGCAGGTCGATCCGGGCGCCCTGCAATAAGACGAGTCGTATCCGCCTGCTCCGGTGCGAAACCGCGGGCCGGGCGACGCGAATGCTTTCTTCGCGGCGATGCTTGGGTTAACAGCCCCCGGAATGGCTGACGCAGAGCAGGATCAACCGGCGGGAGGGCGCTTTGCGGGGCGCGAGCACCGGTTCGCGCTGCGCGTGTATTTCGAGGACACCGACCTGTCGGGCGTCGTCTATCATGCCAATTATCTGCGCTACATGGAGCGCGCGCGGTCGGACATGCTGCGCGTCGGCGGGATCGACCAGCGTGCCGCGTTCGAGGCGGGAGAGGGCTCCTATGCGATCGCGAGCCTCGCCATCCGCTATGCCGCGCCCGCGCGGCTCGACGATGCGCTGGTGATCGTCTCACGGATCACGCAGGTCCGCGCGGCCAGCGTCGCCATTCATCAACGAGTCATGTGCGGCGGGCTTGTCTTGGCCGAGGCGGACGTGGTGGCGGCGCTGATCGCCCCCAACGGCCGGCCGCGACGCCAGCCGCGCGCATGGACTGACATCTACGAACGCCTTGTCTGGCAGGGGGAAGCATGAATCCGGTTCTGACTATGGATAGCGCGACATTGTCGCCGATCCACTTGTTCCTACAGGCCGATCTGGTCGTGAAGGGCGTGATGATCGGGCTGCTGCTCGCCAGCGTCTGGACCTGGGCGCTGATCGTCGCGTTCTGGCGGCGGCTGGGCAAGACGCGCAAGGGGCTGGTGCGGTTCGAGCGCGACTTCTGGAAGGCTGAGGACATCGACGTGTTCTACAAGGCCGAGAGCGAGACCGACCTGCCGTCGGCGCGCGTGTTCGCGGCCGGGGTGACCGAGTGGCGGCGGTCGACCGCGGGCGGCACGATCGACAAGGCCGGGACGCGCGAGCGGCTCGCCACGACAATGGGTGCGGCGGTCGCGCACGAGATCGACACGCTGTCGGACCGGCTGAACGTACTGGCGACGGTCGGATCGGTCGCGCCGTTCGTCGGGCTGTTCGGCACCGTCTGGGGAATCATGCGCAGCTTCACGAGCATCGCGGCGGCGCAGAACACCTCGCTCGCCGTCGTCGCGCCGGGGATCGCGGAGGCGCTGTTCGCGACCGCGATCGGCCTGTTCGCGGCCATCCCGGCGGTGATCGCGTACAACCGCTTCAGCCACGGCATCAACCGGATCGAGGCGAGCCTCAACCGCTTCGCCGACGGCTTCCACGCGACGCTGTCGCGACAGCTGGACGGCGCGCGATGAGCGGCTGGCCGGTGCTGTGCACGGGAGGCGCGTAGATGGCGATGAACCTTCCTTCGGGTCGCGGTCGCGGGCGGCGCGCGCCGATGGCGGACATCAACGTCACGCCGATGGTCGACGTGATGCTGGTGCTGCTGATCATCTTCATGGTGACCGCACCGCTGATGACCGCAGGCGTGCCGGTGAACCTGCCCGATGCGCGTGCCAAGGCGCTGGATCAGGAGCAGAAACCCGTCGAGATCTCGATGGATGCGACGGGCGCGGTGTTCATCGACCAGGACCAGATCGGCGAGGACGCGCTGCCGGTGCGGCTCGCCTCGATCGCGGCGAGCCGGGCGGTCGGCAACGAGCCGCAGGTGCTGCTGCGCGCGGACCGCAAGCTCGACTACGGCCGGGTGATGCGCGTGATGGGCGAGCTCAACCGCGCCGGGCTGAACCGCGTCGCGCTGGTGACGGTCGAGGGCACACCCAACTGATGTCGCGGCGGTGATGGGCCCTTGGTGATGGATCGCTCCGAAAAGATCGGGTTCGGCGTCGCGCTGGTCGGGCATGTCGTGCTGTTCGCGCTGTTGTCGGTCGGGTTTCTCGACACGCCCGAGCCGCCCAAGCCGGTCCAGCAGCCGATCGACATCAGCCTGGTGCCCGACGTGGCGCTCGAGGCGACCGCGCCGCAATCGGCGGAGACGCCCGCCGAATCGGTCGCGCCCGACGAGGGCATGCCCGAGGATGCGGCCCCGCCCGCGCCGCAGGAGGCCGAGCCCGAGCCGCAGCCGGATCCGGTGCCGCCTGCGCCGCAGCCGGCGCCCCCCAAGCCTGCGCCCAAGCCTGCGCCGCCCAAACCGGCGCCCAAGCCCGAGCCGAAGCCCGAGCCCAAGCCGGTGGCCAAGCCCAGGCCCGCGCCGCCGAAGCCGGTGGCGAAGCCTGCGCCCGTTCCCAAGCCGGTGGCCAAGCCTGCGCCGGCCAAGCCGAGCCCGGCGAAATCCAAGCCTGCGCCCGCGAAACCGGCGGCCAAGCCTACGCCTGCCAAGGCGGCACCGGCGAAGAGCGCGTCCAAGTCGAGCGCGGCGCCCGCCAAGAGTGCGGCGTCCTCGGCAAAGCCCGCCAAGCCTTCGGCGACGAAGGGCAGTGGATCGACCGCAGAGGCCAAGGCGGCGCGGCCGCGCGGGTCGCGGCTGGGCGACAATTTCCTCAAAGGCCTGTCGGCGGATCCGTCGCCGAGCAAGTCGGAGGCGCCCAAGGCGGCCAAGCTGGGCGCGCAGGCGGCGGCCAATATCGGCTCGGCGATCCTGCGACAGGTGCAGCCCTGCGCGAACCGGCAGGTGACGCCGGGGCCGGGCGCGGAGCGGATCCGCGTGACGATCAACCTGAAGCTCAACCGCGACGGGACGCTGAAGTCGCGGCCGACGATCACCGGGCATGCGGGCGTCGACGACGAGAACAGGCGCTATGTCGACCGCGTCGACGATCTGGCGATCGCGACCTTCACGGGCTGTTCGCCGCTGCGCGGTTTGCCCGACGACCTGTATGACGTGCAGAATGGCTGGAGCAATTTCAGCCTGCGTTACAAGCTTCCCGGATGAGGATGTCCGTTATGTTCCGATCGCTGTCCCCCCGCCGGCCCGCCATGATCTCCAGCCTCTTCCCCGGCGAAGGCCGGGGCCCAGGTGGAGAGGTTTTCGTGACGGCGCGCACCGTGCTTGCAGCAGCTTCTCCCAACTGGGCCCCGGCCTTCGCCGGGGTGGGGTCTGGGGTGAGGGCGGTGCTTGCTTCGGTCGGGTTGATGGCACTCGTTGCCGGCGGTGCGGCCAGTGCGCAGGATGCGCCGGCGCCGGCGCCGGTACCGCAGGCGGGGGCGCCGGCGGCCGCGGACGATCAGGCCGGCGGGCTGGTGGTCGACGTGACGGGCGGGATCTCCGCGCCGATGCCGATCGCTGTGCCGGTAATGCCGACGTCCGCGGTCGTGTCGACGCCGGCTGGGTCGACCGACGTGCTCGGCCGGCAGCTGGCCGATATCGTCACCAACGACCTGCGCAATTCGGGGCTGTTCACGCCGCTCGCCCCCGGGCAGCTGCGCGCGATCGGCTTTCCCGAGGTCACCGCGCCGGGGTTCGATTACTGGGGCAGCACGGGTGCGCAGGCGCTGGTGCAGGGGTTCATCCGCGCGAATGGCGACGGGAACCTGACGGTCGGCTGCTATCTGTACGACGTGTCGTCGCGTGCCGAGCTGACCCGGCAGGGGTTCGTCGTGCCGCCGTCCGACTGGCGGCGTGCCGGGCATAAATGCGCGGACATGGTCTATACGCGACTGACCGGCGAGGGCGCCTATTTCGACAGTCGCGTCGTCTATGTCTCGGAAACCGGACCCAAAAACCGCCGCATCAAGCGGCTGGCGATCATGGACCAGGATGGTGCGAACCACCGCTTCCTGACCAATGGCCAGTCGATCGTGCTGACGCCGCGCTTCGCGCCGAACCAGCAGTCGATCGTGTATATGAGCTATGTGAACAACCGGCCGGCGATCTATGTCTATGACATCGGCACCGGGCGGCAGCGGCTGGTGGTGCAGAATGCCAGCCTGACCTTCGCGCCGCGCTTCTCGCCCGATGGCCGCAACATCCTGTTCTCGATGGCGCAGGGCGGCAATACCGACGTGTACCGCGTGTCGAGCCAGGGCGGCGCGCCGCAGCGGCTGACCAATTCGCCGGGGATCGACACCGGCGGGAGCTATTCGCCCGACGGATCGAAAATCGTGTTCGAGAGCGACCGGTCGGGCGGGCAGCAGATCTATGTCATGAACGCCGACGGATCGAACCAGCAGCGGATCAGCTTTGGCGGCGGGCGCTATGCGACGCCGGTGTGGAGCCCGCGCGGCGACCTGATCGCGTTCACCAAGCTGGGCGGGGGGTTCCGGATCGGGATCATGAGCCCGAGCGGCGGAGGCGAGAAGCTGCTGACCAACGACTGGCAGGACGAGGGGCCGAGCTGGTCGCCGAACGGCCGCGTGATCAACTTCTTCCGCTCCGGGCGCGGCGGCGGGGGTAAGGCGGATCTGTGGTCCGTCGACCTGACGGGCGTCAACGAGCGCAAGATTCCGACCCCGCTCGACGGGTCGGATCCAGCCTGGGGCCCGCTGCGGCCCTAGACCGATTATGTAATCTATGTTGGAATATGTTCCGACCACGGGAGAAGATGTGATGGCCAAGTTTACGACAACGCTGCTGTGCGCGACCGCGCTGATCGCCGTCGCGGGCTGCGCCAAGAAGCGCCCCGAGACCCTGCCGCCCGCCCCCGTCGATTCGTCGGCGGGCGTCGACCCGACCGGCGGGCTGGCCAATGGCGGCGCGAACGGCGCGATCGTACCCGGGTCGGACGCCGATTTCCGTCGCTCGGTGCAGAGCAACACGGTCAATTTCGCGCTCGACATGTACGATATCGATCCGACCGCGCGCGCGATCCTCGACAGCCAGGCCGAGTGGCTGGCGCGCAACCCCAATGTCCGCATCACGATCGAGGGGCATTGCGACGAGCGCGGCACGCGCGAGTATAACCTGGCGCTGGGCGACCGGCGGGCCAATTCGGCGAAGAACTATCTGGCGGCACGCGGCGTGTCGGCGTCGCGGATGACGACGATCAGCTATGGGTCGGAGCGGCCGGTGGCGCAGGGGTCGGACGATGCGGCCTGGGCGGAGAACCGCCGGGCGGTTACGATTGTGCTGAACTGAGGGTTGGGGGCGGGCCCTTCGGGGGCCTTTCCTGCCGTCATCCCCGCGGAGGCGGGGATCCAGATGGGCTGACGGTCGGGTCTAGTCGCCAGGGTAGCCGGTCTGGGTTCCCGCCTTCGCGGGAATGACGGGGGGGCTTGAGCCTCGTGCCCTCACCCTCCCATGCGCAAGGGCGCATGGGCCCCTCCCTCTCCCCCTAGGGGAGAGGGGTTTTAGGTCAGGGCGTTGTCTAGGAGTTTTGCCAGGCGGAGGCCGCCTTTGCGGACTTCTTCGCGGGAGACGGGCGCGATGCGGGCGATCGTGGCTTCGTCGAGCTTCACGCGCGGGGGGACGGGGGCGCAGGCGTCGCCGCCCAGCGCCGAGGCATAGGTGACGTCGTGCGCGACCTGCCAGCTTTCGCGGCTCCAGTCGGCGACGGTGCCGGCGGCGATGCGCGCGCGTTCGGCGGCGGGGTAGCGGCGGACGAGCGACGGTGGCGCGGAGATCGCGCGTTCGGCGAGCGTGCCGTCCCAGACCGAGTGGAGATTGAGCCGCGCGGGGGCGTAGATGCCGTAATCGGTCTTCACGTCGTTGCCGCCCTTGTCATGGCGATCGCCCGCGTGGAGCGGCTGATGCAGGTCGCCGACGAAGTGGATGAGGAAGGCGAGCGCCTGGACGCGGTCGTGCGGCGAGGTCCTGCGGTCGCGGAGCAGTCTCACGTCGCGGTCGATCTGCGCGGAGACGCAGTCGCCGTCCTTGCAGGCAGGCGTCAGGTCGAACGGCGCGCAGACATCGACATTCTGGTAATGCCAGCTGTACGCAAAGCCGAAGCGCGACTTGCCGTCGGCGGTCTTGAGCGGCTTTATGCAATCCGCCCAGACACTTGCCTCTTCGATCGTGCCGGCGGGGCATTCGGGGGTGTCGAGCAGCGCCTGCTGCGCGAGGAGGCGGCGGATCGCGACCTTCGTGCGCGGCGCGACATTGGCATAGGCGATCTGCGCGACCGTCTCATGCCCATATTCCCAATAGGCGGTGGCGGGGGCGGCGGTCAGCGCGGTCGCGGCGAGCAGGCCGAGCGCGGTCAGGGGCTTGCGAATCATGGCTGCTCACTAGCGTAGATGGCGACGTTGCGCGCGCCCTTTGCGGATGCGGTACCGCGGTACATGCCCGGCGTGGTGAACGACCAGGCCATGCTGCCATCGGGGGCGACGACGATCGCGCCGCCGGTGCCGCCGAGCGCGCGGACTTCGGCGAGGACCGCCTCGGTCGCGGCCTGGAGCGGTTCGCCGGTCAGGCGGACGCGCGCGGCGATCTCATGCCCGACGCCGACGCGCAGGAAGAACTCGCCCGAGCCGGTGCATGACACTGCGCAGGCACGATCGTCGGCGAAGGTGCCAGCACCAATGACGGGCGAATCGCCGATCCGGCCCCAGCGCTTGCCGGTGACGCCGCCGGTCGAGGTGGCGGCGGCGACATGGCCGTTACCGTCGCAGGCGACCGCGCCGACGGTGCCGTATTTCATGTCGACGTCGAACATGTCGCCGCTCGCCTGGAGCTCGGCGAACTGGCGGCGGCGCTCGTCGGTGGCGAACCAGTCCTGATCCGCCTGTTCGAGGCCGTGCTCGCGCGAAAACGCATCGGCGCCGGCACTTGCGAGGAAGACGTGGCGGCCGTCGTCGAGGATCGCGCGGGCGAGGCCGACCGGGCTGCGCGTCGCGGTGGCGGCGGCGACCGCGCCCGCGGCGCGCGTGCGGCCGTCCATGATCGCGGCGTCGAGCTCGATCCCGCCGTCATGCGTGAAGACCGCGCCGCGGCCCGAATTGAAGTGCGGATCATCCTCGAGCACGCGGACCGCGGCCTCGACCGCGTCGAGCGCGGTGCCGCCGCCCGCGAGCACGGCCGAGCCGGCGTCGAGCGCGCGCGACAGGCCGGCGCGCGCGCCCGAATCCTGCTCGGCGGAGAGCATCTCGCGGTCGAGCTTGCCCGCGCCGCCGTGGATGACAAGGGTCCAGTTGGGTTGGGGCATGGGGGCTTTCACAAGGTTGGCGGGGTGGGACGAAGGTGGAGACGCAGCCCGATCAGCGGGCGCAAGGGGGCGACCCTGCGGCCGATCCGGTAGAAGGCGAAGCAGCCGATCAGCGTCGCGGCGAGCAGCATCAGGAACTCCGCCCAGCCGGGAAGGCCGGCGGGGAGCAGCGCGTACATGACGAGGACGATGATCGTCTGGTGGATCAGGTAGAAGGGGAAGACCGCCTCGGTCAGCATCGGCCGCCAGCGATGGTCGCGGTTGAGATGGCGTTCGGCGAGCCCGATCAGCGCGACGATTCCGCCCCATTGCTCAAGCGCATGCGCGATGCCGTAGGCGGTATAGACCCAGTGCGGCTTCGCAACCCCGGCGGGCCAGCCGAGCTCTATGCCGAGGATCGTCGCATAGCCGAGCAGCGCGAGCCCGGCGCCGACCTTCCACAGCCGCGCGATCGCGGCGATCGCGGGTTCGGAGCGCGCGAGGCCGAAGCCGAACAGGAAGGCGGGGAAATAGGTGATGTGCGCGATCCAGTCGCCGAGCAGCGCCTGGCTCTCGGCCGCCATCTGGAACCACCAGCCATGGACGAAGATGAGCCAGGCGAGCGGCAAGAGCAGCACCAGCCAGCCGCCGAAGACGCGGTCAAAGAGCCGCTGCGCGCCGCGGCTGCGGACATTCTGGTGGCTGCGCAGGCTTCGCGGGCCCCGGACCAGCGCGACGCCGAGCGTCAGGACCGTCGTGTAGACAAAGAGATAGACGACGAACCAGAGGTGGTTCCAGGCGGGCAGCCAGAGCCCGTCGAGCGACCCGAAGCGGAAGGCGTCGTGCGTCCAAAAGGTCCAGTAGCTGCCCGCATAGCCGTGCCGGGTGACGAGTTCGACCCAGGGTTGCGGGGGGACGATGACGAGGATGCCGAAGGCGAGTGGCACGAGCAGCCGGTAGCAGCGCGTCGCGAAGAAGCGGACCGGGCCGCTCGACCGGCGGAGCAGCGCGCGGCTGGCATAGCCGGAGACGACGAACAGCAAGGTCAGCCGCCACGCATTGGTGGCGAGCATCGGCAGCCGCACCCAGTCCTCAACATGCGCCGACTTCACATGGAAGTTCCACGGCACGAAGACCATCGCGATATGGTAAAGGATCAGCAGGGCGAAGGCGCCGATCCGCAGCCAGTCCATGCCGTAATGCCGGGTCATCGCAGCGCCCTAGGCGGCGGGTGACGGGGCTGCAAGCACGCGCTGCCCCGTCACACCGGCGCGGGCCCGCCCGGCCCGGCCCGGTCAGGCGGCCATGCGGGGGACGCCGAGGAAGTCGCGTTTGCCGAGCGGGACGCCCTGCGCGCGCAGGATCGCGTAGGCGATGCTGGCGTGGAAGTAGAAATTGGGCTGTGAGAAGGACAAAAGGAAGTTGGCGCCGGTGAAGGGCATGACATAGCTGCCGAATTCGAACTTCGTCGCGGCGGTGGCGAGCGTATCGAACTCGGCCGGGTCATAGGCCTCGAGCGTCGCGATCGCGCCCTGTACCGCGGCGTGGAGCCCGGCGAAATCGGTCGGCCAGGCGCTGCGATCGGGGGAGAAGACGCCGTCGCGGACGCCCTGCACGCCGCCCGCCGAATGCGCGACGCACGACTTCACCTGATAGCCGAAGGGGAGCATGTCGTCGGCGAGCTTCGCGTCGATCAGCGTGGCGGGGTCGATCCCGCGCTCGGTGGCGAACGCCTCGGCCTTGTCGAGCAGGGCGTCGAGCGCGCGCAGGATCTGGAGGTTGGAGGGGATCGTCGCATCGTAGAGGGACAGGGTCATCGATCGGGCTCCGGGGTGAGGCGGCAACCTATGGCCGTGCGGCGGCATGTGCCAGCGTTGTTTCGCTCGCCGCGTCCAGCCGCTATATACGGCAGTGAACCCACGAGGAATCTTCATGTCCCTTCGTCCCTGGCGCGATATCACCCGCCGCACGAGCCGCCAGATCATGGTCGGCAACGTCCCCGTCGGCGGCGATGCGCCCGTCACCGTGCAGACGATGACCAACACGCCGACCGACGACATCAAGGCGACGGTCGACCAGATCCGCCGATGCGAAGAGGCGGGCGTCGACATCATCCGCGTCAGCTGCCCCGATGTCGAATCGACCAGCGCGCTCAAGCAGATCGTCCGCGCGAGCCGCGTGCCGATCGTCGCGGATATCCATTTCCACTATAAGCGCGCGCTCGAGGCGGCGGATGCGGGCGCGGCGTGCCTGCGGATCAACCCGGGCAATATCGGGTCTGCGAGCCGCGTGAAGGAGGTCGTCGACGCGGCGAAATCCAATGGCTGCGCGATCCGGATCGGCGTGAACGGCGGGAGCCTCGAGCGGCATCTGCTCGAGAAATATGGCGAGCCGTGCCCCGATGCGCTGGTCGAATCGGCGCTCGATCATATCAAGTTGCTGCAGGACCATGATTTCCACGAGTTCAAGGTCGCGGTGAAGGCGTCCGACCTGTTCCTCGCGGTCGCGGCCTATCAGCAGCTCGCCGAACAGGTCGACTGCCCGCTGCATCTCGGCATCACCGAGGCGGGCGGGTTCGTCGGCGGCACGGTCAAGTCGGCGATCGGGATGGGCAGCCTGCTCTGGTACGGGATCGGCGACACGATCCGCGTCTCGCTGTCGGCCGAGCCCGAGGAGGAAGTGCGCGTCGGGTTCGAGATCCTGAAGGCGCTCGGCATCCGCAACCGCGGCGTGCGCGTCGTGTCGTGCCCGAGCTGTGCGCGGCAGGGGTTCGACGTGATCCGGACGGTCCAGGCGCTCGAGGAGCGGTTGCAGCATATCCGCACGCCGATGTCGCTCAGCGTGCTCGGCTGCGTCGTGAACGGGCCAGGCGAGGCGCGCGAGACCGATATCGGGATCACCGGCGGCGGCAACGGCAAGCACATGGTGTATCTGTCGGGGGTCACCGATCATCATGTCCAGGATGCCGACATGGTGAACCACATCGTCAAGCTGGTCGAGGCCAAGGCGGCGGAGATCGAGGCGGCGGATGCGGCGGTCGCGGCGCTGGTGCCGGAGATGGCGGCGGAATAGGTCCGGTGCTATGCGTCGGGTACTGGAGGCTCGGCCATGACCTATCATGCCAAAGTGATCACTGGCGGCAAGATCGTGATTCCGGCGGACTTGCGCCGGGAATTGGGCATCAAGGACGGTGACTCGATCGTCCTCGAAGCGAACGCCGACGGCATCCTGCTTCGCCGTGAGGACCCCGATGCGGCGCTGGCGCGTCTGCGTCGCGGGCTCAGCGGATATAGCGTCGACCAGTTTCTTCACGAGCGACGCGTCGACTGGGGCGAATGAGACAGGTCATCGATGCGTCGGTCGTGCTGGCCCATCTTCGCGGTGAGCCGGGCGGCGATATTGTGGTTCGCGACGATGGCCCTTTCTGCCTGTCCAGCGTCAATCTGGCCGAGATCATGACGAAGGTAATCGACCTCGATCTTTCGGCGGATGACGTGACCAGCGTGCTCAAGACGCTGCCGATCGAGAGCTTCGCTTATGGCACGGAAGACGCGGTGCGGACGGCGACGTTGCGCACGGCAACGCGGCCGCTGGGTCTCTCGCTCGGCGATCGCGCGTGCCTTGCGCTCGCGACGCGCCTGGCGGTGCCGGTGTTGACGGCAGATACCGCGTGGGCCGGGCTCGATCTGGATATCGAAGTCCGCCTGATTCGATGACAGCCCGGCTCGTTTCGCCTGCTCTGGCCTTTGCTGTCGCCGCACTCGGGATCGGGTTGTTCTCGGTGATGGACGCGGTGATGAAGTCGCTGGTGCTGGGGATCGGGGTGTATAACGCGCTGCTCTGGCGGCAGATGGCGAGTGTCGGGCTGGGGGCGGTCGCCTGGAAGCTCGGGCGGAGCGGGCGGCCGAGCGGGCGGGCGCTGAAACTCCATCTTGCCAGAGGGTTGGTGACCGCGGCGATGGCGCTGCTGTTCTTCTGGGGGCTGGCGCGCGTGCCGATGGCGCAGGCGATTTCGCTGACCTACATCTCGCCGATCCTCGCGCTGCTGCTCGCCGCCGTCACGCTGGGCGAACGCGTCGGGCGCCGGGTCGTGGTCGCGTCGATCCTGGCGCTGGGCGGGGTCGGGATCGTGATGATCGGGCATGGCCGCGAGGGTGCGGCGGGGGCGGCGAGCCTGACGGGGGTCGCCGCGGTGCTGGGATCGGCGCTGCTCTATGCGGTCAACCTCGTGATCGCGCGGGTGCAGGCGCAGGCGGCGCGGCCGGGCGAGATCGCGTTCTTCCAGGCGCTGGTGGTGACCGCGACGCTCGCGCTCGCGGCGCCGTGGCTGGCGGTGGTGCCCGACGCCGCGACCTGGCCGCGGCTGCTGCTGGCGGCGGGGCTGGCGACCGCTTCGCTGTGGCTGCTCGGCTGGGCCTATGCGCACGGCGACACGGGATTTCTCGCTACGACCGAATATAGCTCTTTCGTCTATGCCGCCGGGCTCGGCTATCTGGTGTTCGGCGAGCGGGTGTCGGCGTTTACCGCGTGCGGCGCGGGTGTCATCGTCGTCGCATGCCTGTATGCGGCGCGGCGGCGCGATATCGCGCAGACGTCGATGGAGGCCGCCGCATGACCCAGATCCGTTCCGCCACCCGCGCCGATACCGGCACGATCCTGCGCTTCGTGCGCGAACTCGCGGCGTTCGAGCGCGAGCCCGATGCGGTCGAGGCGACCGAGGCGACGCTGGGCGAGGCGCTGTTCGGGGATGCCCCCGCGGCGGAGGCGGTGATCGCGGACGGGGCAGACGGGCCGGTCGGTTTCGCGGTGTTCTTCCACAATTTCTCGACCTGGACGGGCAAGCGCGGGGTGTATCTGGAGGATCTGTACGTGACCCCCGAGGCGCGCGGGCAGGGGGTCGGCGGCGCGCTGCTGGCGCATCTGGCGGGGATCGCGATCGACCGCGGGTGCGCGCGGTTCGAATGGTCGGTGCTCGACTGGAATGCGGATGCGATCGCGGTCTATCGCAAGCTGGGTGCGGTGGGGATGGAGGACTGGACGATCCAGCGGTTGACGGGGGATGCGCTGGTGAAGCTGGCGGGGCGGTAGGGGCGTCGTCATCCTGACTTTCGTCAGGATGACGGAAGAAGAAGAGGATGACGGAAGAAGAAGATGACAGGGGCGCGTCAGTTGCGGGCGACGGTGGTGCGCCAGATTACTGGCCAGGTGATCGCGCCGCGGCATTCGCCCATCATGCGCATTTCGGCGAGGCGGAAGCGGGTGCCGTCCCAGACATAGTCCTGGCCGACGCCGCAGTCGCCGATGCCGCGACCCTTGGCGTAGGAGCTGAGCAACCCGGTCTTCGGGTCGTAGCCCGCGTTGACGAGCGAGGGTTTCGCGCCGGGTTCGCCGAATTGCGGGGGCAGGTCGAACGGCGCTTCGCTGGCCTTGCCGTCGCGGACGATCAGCGCGCGGGTGATGACATTATACGCGCCGGATCCGCAGGATAGCAGGACGAGATCGGTTGTCGCGTCGAGCGCATAGGTCTCGTTGGTGACGGGGCCGAACTGGTCCGCGGCACAGCCGGTGCGCTGGCGCATCTGCGCGACGAGCGGCGCGGCGGGGGCCTGCGCGCGGCGGTCGGTGAGCGGGGCGGCGAGGATCGTCGGGAGTGCGGGCGGGGTGGTCGCGGGCGTCGTGTCGCCGGTCGCGACGAGCGCGGTGGCGGTGTCCGCGCGGCCCTGCTGCGCGTCGGCATAGCGGAGCGCGGCGGCGGCGCCGGTGATGACGACGGGGATCGTCCGGCCGTCGAGTCGCGCGGTCATCGCGGTGCCGGTGGCGAGGCGGCGGGCGAGCGTCATCGCGACCGGGCCGGTGACGGTGAAGCGCCGGTCGTCGCCGGGATTGCCGCTGGCGAGCGGGGTGCCGTCGATCGCAACGACGACGCGGCTGAGCGCGCTGCCCGGCGTGCCGATCGTCACCGACACGGGGGCGTCGGCGGCGGGGCCGCGCTCGATGACGATCGCCAGCTCTGCGATGCTCGAATCGTCGGGTGCCATCGAAACCGCAGTGCAATAGGCACCGTTGTCGCAGGCAATTCCCCAGGCGCCGAAGGTCTTTACGCTGGTCGGGCGGGGTCGCGCCTTCGAGTCGACGGCGGGCTCCGCGGGGGCCTGCGGGGCGGCGCCGCGCGCGACGGGGCGCGGTTTGGGGCGCGCGGGGGTTTCGAGCGGGACGGTGGCGTCGTTGGGCGCGCCGGTGTTGCCGCTGGGACTGCAGGCCGTCGCGGCCACCAGAACCGAAACGGGCAGAAGCGAAACGAGAACTGGATAGCGCATGCGACCTCCTGACCGGTCTGGCGGCGACGGTCCCGCTTCGATAGGGGCGGCTCGATAGTCGAACAACCGGCAATAGAGATGGAGAGTGCGATGCAGACGATCGGCGTAATCGGCGCGGGACAGATGGGCGCGGGGATCGCGCAGGTCGCCGCGCAGGCGGGCTACCGCGTGCTGCTGGCCGATATGGGCCTGCCCCAGGCCGAGGCGGGCAAGGCAGGGATCGGCAAGGCAATGGCGCGGCTGGTCGAGAAGGAGAAGATCACCGCCGACGTCCGCGAGACGACGTTGGCCAATATCGAACCGGTCGCGAGCGTCGCCGAGATGGGCGACTGCGTCATCGTCGTCGAGGCCGCGACCGAGCGCGAGGCGATCAAGCGGACGATCTTTGCCGAGGTCGGCAAGGTGTTGAAAGCGGACGCGATCCTGGCGTCGAACACCTCGTCGATCCCGATCACGCGGCTGGCGCAGGCGGCGCCCGATCCGGCGCGGTTCATGGGGGTGCATTTCTTCAATCCCGTCCCCGTCATGCGGCCGATCGAGCTGATCCGCGGGCTCGCCACGTCGGACGCGACGGTCGCCGCGGTCGAGGCGTTTGCGGAGAAGCTCGGCAAACAGGTGGTGCATGCGAACGACGCGCCGGGGTTCATCGTCAACCGCGTGCTGATGCCGATGATCAACGAGGCGTGCTTCGCGCTGGGTGAAGGCGTGGCGGGGGTGCGCGACATCGATCTGGCGTGCCAGCTGGGGCTCAATCACCCGATGGGGCCTTTGACTTTGGCCGATTTCATCGGGCTCGACACCTGCCTGGAGATCACCCGCGTGCTGTTCGAGGGGACCGGCGATCCCAAGTTCCGGCCCGCGCCGCTGCTGGTCAAATATGTCGAGGCGGGGTGGTTCGGGCGCAAGACCAAGCGCGGCTTCTATGACTATTCGGGCGCGGAGCCGGTGCCGACGCGCTAACCAGATCGGTTATTCACCCTTGACATCGTCACGCTGTTCTGGCACATAACGGGAACGATGACGAATTGCGAGTCGGGCCGGACGCGGTCGGGGTGATCCCCCGGCGGCGGACCGGCCCGATCCATTTGGGGGATGGCGGATGGCGGCGGGGGCGGGCGGGAAAGCGGGGCGGTTGCAGGTGCGCAAGGCCGCCAGGGGCGGCTGGACGCCCGCCAAGCGCGCGGCGTTTCTCGAGCATCTGGCGGCGACGTGCAACATCGCGGCGTCGGCGCGCGCGGTGGGGATGGCGCCGCGCGGGGCGCATGCGCTGAAGAAGCGCGACGCGGTGTTCGCGGCCGACTGGGCGGGGGCGATCGAGGCGGCGTACGAGACGCTCGAGGCGCGGTTGCTGGCCTATGCTCTGGGGGACGCCGAGGGGGAATCTGAGGCGGAGTCTGAGGCTGAAGCTGACGGGGATGCGGAGGCGGAGTTGCGCGGGGCGCATTTCGATCCGCGGGTGGCGGTGCAGGCGCTGGGGTTTCGCAAGCGCGGAGGCGCTGCCGTTGGAACGGGGGCGGGGACGCTGTGCAAGCGCGTGTCGCTGGCCGAGCTGGAGGCGGTGCTGGTCGCGCGGCTCGATGCGCTGGATGCGCAGGCGGCGTCCGTCACGGGGGATGCGTGATGGCGGATAGCGGGGGCGCGACCTTCGATCCTGCCGTGCTCGCGCGGTTGCGGGGGTTGCCGCGGGGGCAGCTAGTGACGCTGTTGCGCGGGTTGTCCGAGGCGGAACTCAGGACGCTGCACGAGAGCTGGGCGATCTGGGCGTTGCCGGGGCAGCGCGAACCCGCGGGCGACTGGCAGGTCTGGCTGATCCGCGCGGGTCGCGGCTTTGGCAAGACGCGGGCGGGCGCCGAATGGGTGAGCGCGCTGGCCCGCGCGATGCCGGGCGCGCGGATCGCGATGGTCGGCGGGACGATGGACGACGTCCGCAAGGTGATGGTCGAGGGCGAGAGCGGGCTGATCGCGGTGGCGCAGGCGGGCGAGACCTATCGCTGGCGGCGCGATGCGGGCGAGTTCGTGTTCGACAGCGGCGCGCGCGCCTTCGTCTATTCGGCGGAGGCGCCCGAGAAACTGCGCGGGCCCGAGCATCACGCGGCATGGTGCGACGAGCTGGCCAAGTGGCGCTATGGCGACGCGGCCTGGGACAATCTGATGATGGGGCTGCGGATCGGCGACCGGCCGCGCGTGCTGGTGACGACGACGCCGCGGCCGGTGCCGCTGATGCGGCGGCTGCTCGCGTTGCCGGGCCTGTTTGAATCGCGCGGGGGGACGGGGGAGAATCCGTTTTTGCCTGCGTCGTTCGTGGCGGCGATGACCCAGACCTATGCGGGGACGCGGCTGGGGCGGCAGGAGCTGGACGGCGAGCTGATCGACGATGTCGAGGGGGCGCTGTGGACGCGCGACCTGCTCGAGCGGCAGCGCGGCGGGGTGGTGCCGGCGCTGGTGCGCGTGGTCGTGGGGGTCGATCCGCCCGCGGGGACCGGGGGCGATGCGTGCGGGATCGTGTGCGTCGCGATGGGCGAGGACGGGCTCGCCTATGTCCTCGAGGATGCGAGCGTTGCGGGTCTGTCGCCCGAGGGCTGGGCGCGGGCGGTGGCGGAGTGCGCGGCGCGGCATGGCGCGGACCGGGTGGTCGCGGAGTGCAACCAGGGCGGGGAGATGGTGCGCAGCGTGCTGATGGCCGCGGACTGTGCGCTGCCGGTGCGGCTGGTGCATGCGAGCCGCGGGAAGGTCGCGCGGGCGGAGCCGGTGGCGACCTTGTACGAGGGCGGGCGGGTCGTTCATGTCGGGGCGTTTCCGGCGCTGGAGGACGAGCTCTGCGGGCTGGTGAGCGGGGGGTATGTCGGGCCCGGGCGCTCGCCGGATCGGGCGGATGCGCTGGTGTGGGCGTTGACGGAGCTGTGCTTGCGGCGGCGGGTTAAGGTGGGGGTTCGGGTGGTTTGAGGGGGGGGGGCTCTCCTCCTTCCCCTTTCTCCCTTTTGCGATCCCCCGTCCGTTCGTGCTGAGCGTAGTCGAAGCACTGGCGCGCGGGTCGTGCCCTTCGACTTCGCTCAGGGCGAACGGGGGGGGTGGGCGTCGCCGGCGTTCGATGTGCTGCAGCTGGAGGATTATGACTGGGTGACCGCGGGCGATGTCGCGTCGTCGGCGGATGCGGTCGCGCTGGTCGAGGGCCGGCTGGGCTATCCTGCCGCGCGGCAGCATTATCTGTCGGGGTTCGTGACCGCGCCCGAGCGCGCAGGCGACTGGGCGCGGATCGAGGCGGCGGCGGTGGCGGCGCGGGGGCGCGGCGTCGGCGAGACGTTCGTCTGGGCGCTGCCGCAGGTGATGCGCGATGGGTTCGTGCATTTCGAGACCGAAGAGGGGGAGACTCGGGTCGAGGCGATGGTGACGAGCCTGGTGCTGACCCCGCTCACGCCCGCGCCGCTGCCGGTGCGCGGGAGCAGCGGGCGGATCGTCGGTGCGGCGGATGCGCTGATCGGCACGACGCGGCTCGCGGCGTTCGAGACGCCGGGGCTCGAGGATGCGCCGCTCGCCGCGCCGCGGCTGTCGGTGGCGGCGACGGGCACGGGGGCGGGGTGGCGTCATGCGGCGCTGCTCTATTCGCTCGACGATGGCGCGAGCTGGATTGCGGCGGGAGCGAGTGCGGCCCCGGCGACGATCGGGACGATCGCGGTCGTCGCAGAGGCGGCGCCGGCGACGCTGAGCGACCGGGCGGGCGCATTCGAGGTGGTGCTGGTGCGCGGCGACCTGGCACTCGCGGACGCGGATGCGGCGGCGCTCGATGCGGGGGCCAATCTGGCGATGGCGGGGGGCGAGCTGATCCAGTTCGGTCGTGCGGTGCCGCTCGGCGGCGGGCGGTGGCGGCTGACGCAGCTGCTGCGCGGGCGGCGCGGGACCGAGGCGGCGATCGGCACGCAGGCGCCGGGCGACGGCTTCGTGCTGATCAGCGCGGATTCGGTGCGGACGATCGACCTGCCGGTCGCGGCGATCGGCGGGACGGTGCGCGTGATGGCGTCGGGGGTGGGCGATGCGGTGCCGGTCGAGACCCGGCTCGTGCTGGCGGGCGCGTCGGTGCTGCCGCCGTCGCCAGTCGGCTTGCGCGCAACGATCGCGGCGGATGGCGGTGCGACGCTGCGCTGGACGCGGCGGAGCCGGGCGGGGTGGCGCTGGATCGATGGCGGCGACGTGCCGCTGGGCGAGGGCGGCGAAGCCTATGCGGTGACGGTTCTGACCGGCGCGGGGGTGACGCGCCTCGTCGAGACGACCGCGCCGGTGGCGACGCTGTCCGCGGCGGAGCGCGTAGCGGGGGCGGTGCGTGTCGAGGTGCGCCAGCGCGGCGACTTCGGCGTGTCGCTGCCCGCGGTGCTGATGGTGTGACGAGGGGGAGAGTGGCGATGACGGACGAGACGAGCGCGCGGACGGGGTTGCCGCTGCTGCAGCCGGGGCAGGCGCAGAAGGAGATGGTGCATGACGAGGCGCTCGCGCTGATCGACCTGCTGCTCCAGCCGAGCGTGGTCACGGTCGGGCTGAACGTGCCGCCGGCCGCGCCCGCGCCCGGCGCGTGCTGGATCGTCGGGACCGCGCCGACCGGCGACTGGGCGAGCCATGCGCAGGCGCTGGCGGGCTGGACGGCGGGGGGCTGGCGGTTCGCCGCGCCGCGGGCCGGCATGACGGTGTGGCGCGAGGATCTGGCGACGCTGATCCGGCATGACGGCACCAGCTGGACAGCCGCCGATATCACCGGCGGGCGAGTCGTGATCGGTGGTAACCAGGTGGTCGGCGCGCAAGGCGCGGCAATTGCCGATCCGGTCGGCGGAACCGTGGTCGATACGTCCGCCCGGGCTACACTTTCCGCCGTTCTGGTGCTATTGAGGAGCCACGGATTGATCGCCGCCTAAACACTCGAAAAACTGTGGCGTTCCAGCAACACCTCGAACTTTTGTGCGCTTGCGTGGAAACAAGCCGAAGGATAGGGAGTTTGCGATGTCCGTGTGACACTCATGAAAGGGGATTTATATGCGGAAGCTTGCCGTCGTTCTGGCACTCGCCTCCACCGCACTCGCCACTCCTGCCCTCGCCCGCGACAAGTCGTGGTACGTTGGCATCGAAGGCGGTGCGATGATCGTTGAAGACATCGATTACGACATCGGTGCTCTGAACAATGCCGGTTCGGTCGACCATGACTATGGTTATGACGTCGACGCAGTCATGGGCTACGATTTCGGTGGCTTCCGCCTCGAAACCGAAGTCGGATACCGCAAGGCCACTGTGGACGGCTATTCGTCGACCACGACCACGCCAGCTTTCACGGGTGCAGGCGCACTCGTCAACGCACCGGCCAACAACTATGACTATGCTGGCGGTTCTTCGTCGGCACTCAGCTTCATGCTGAACGGCCTGCTGGACTTCGGTCCGGATGACGGCATCCAGGGCTTTGTCGGCGGTGGTGTCGGTGTTGCTCGCGTCAAGGCGAACTACGCCCTCAACAACAACGGTTCGTTCCTGAACGATTCGGACACCGTGTTCGCCTATCAGGGCCTCGCCGGTATCCGTGCACCGCTGACCGACCACATCGACGCGACGCTGAAGTATCGTTTCTTCAACGCCGAGAACGTCAAGCTGGTCGACAACACCAACCGCCTGTTCGACGGTCGTTACCGTTCGCACAGCATCCTTGGTGGTGTGACGTACAACTTCGGCGCCCCTGCCGAGCCGATGGCACCTCCTCCCCCGCCGCCGGCACCCGAGCCGATGGCTCCCCCGCCGCCGCCGGCGCCGGTCGAGGTCGTTTGCTCGCCTGGTCCGTTCATCGTGTTCTTCGAGTGGGACAAGTCGGACATCACGCCTGAGGCTGCGTCGATCCTCGACAACGCCGTCACGCAGTACCAGTCGTGCGGCAACGCACAGGTCATGCTGGCAGGCCACGCCGATAAGTCGGGTTCGGCGTCGTACAACGTCGGTCTCTCGCAGCGTCGTGCAGACGGCGTCCGCGCCTATCTGTCGTCGCATGCGATCCCGGATGGCGTGATCTCGACCGAAGCGTTCGGTGAGAGCCGTCCGCGCGTCGACACCGCCGATGGCGTGCGCGAAGTGCAGAACCGTCGCGTGGAAGTCACCTACGGTCCGGGTTCGGGCCAGTAAGACTTCCGCCTTCCGGTCCTTGCGGATCGGATGCGGGAAAAGATCGGGGAGGTCGGCGCGAGCCGGCCTCCCTTTTCTTTGTCTGCTGTTCTTTGGGGCGGGAAGAAGTTTGGTTCGCGCGGAGGCGCGGAGGCGCGGAGCCTTTTGGGGTAAGCCGCGGGGGTGCATCACGGAGGTCTCGGCAGGATTTGGCGTGCCGCACGGGATGCTTCGGCGCGGTCGCGCATGGGCGTGCGTTGGAAGTGTTCACGCGAAGGCGCGAAGGCGCGAAGATCTTGGGGCTGCCTTCTTGTGTGCCGCCGGGCGGCGGGGCGCGGCTTCGCTGATCGTGGTCGGGGCGGTCAGCCGGCTGACGTGCAATCTTTGCGCCTTCGCGCCTTCGCGTGAGATGCTAATCACTGCGCCTGGCGGCGGCGTTTACGACGTGGGGGGATCGTCGGCCTCGAGGGCGGGGGCGAGCCAGGTGGGGATGAGGGCGTCGCCGAGGGCGTCGGTGCGGCGGTGGTCGATCATCAGGGCGAGGTCGGGATAGGTGACGCGGGTGCGGCTGCTCGGTTCGGTGAAGGGCGCGACGACGAGGCGGCGGTTGACCTTCGAACGGTGGTGCATCCGCGCGGTGTTCTCCTGGCCGACATAGCAGCCCTTGGTGAAGCTGACGCCGTTCAGCTCGCGCGCGTTGCATTCGAGCCAGAGCGTCTCGCCATTGCCGAGCTCGGCGACGCCTTCGGTCACGCCGAGCGACAGGCGGTGCGCGTGCCAGGCGGGTGACGCATCGCCTGCCGCCGGGTCGGCGGGGGCGAGCCAGCGGTGACCGAGCGCGGGAAGCCGCGGGTCGGGGCTGCCCTGACTCCCCGTCGGCGACCAGTGGACGCGGAGCGGATCGGGCGCGATCGCGATCGCACGGCGCAGGCGGTAGAGCGTCAGCCGCTTCGCCAGCGCCTCGGCCTGCGTGGCTTCCACATCGACCAGCACGTCGGCACCATCCGCCCAGAGAATGAAGTCGAACAGCACCTTGCCCTGCGGCGACAGCAAAGCGGCCCAGGCGGGCGCACCGGGCGCGAGCAACGCGGTGTCGGCGGTCACCAGCCCCTGCAGGAAGCCGCGGACGTCCTCGCCCCAGATGCGCAGCACCGCGCGGTCGGCGAGAAGGGTTGCGCTGTCGGTCTGGGTCATCTCCTTCACCTAGTGCGTGCCCGGCGATTTCCAAGGCGCGCAACCGTCTGGCGTCGCCTGCCGCGCGTCGGTAGGAGGGCGCATGACCGACAGCATCACGATCCGCCGCCCCGACGACTGGCATCTCCACCTGCGCGACGGCGCGATGCTGGACGCGGTCGCGCCGCACAGCGCGCGGCAGTTCGCGCGCGCGATCATCATGCCCAACCTCACCCCGCCGGTGACGACGATCGCCGCCGCGCGCGCCTATCGCGAGCGGATCCTCGCGGCGGTCGGCGGTGCCGATTTCACGCCGCTGATGACCTGCTACCTGACCGACGGCACCGATCCCGCCGAGATCGCGCGCGGCCATGCCGAGGGCGTGTTCACCGCGTGCAAGCTCTACCCCGCGCATGCGACGACCAATTCGGCGCACGGCGTCACCGATATCCGCGCGCTGACCGGCGTGCTCGAGACGCTGCAGCGGATCGGCATGCCGCTGTTGATCCACGGCGAGGTGACCGACAAGGCGATCGACATCTTCGACCGCGAGGCGGTGTTCGTCGAGCGGACGCTCGCGCCGCTGACGCGCGACTATCCGGGGCTGAAGATCGTGCTCGAGCACATCACCACCGCGGAGGCCGCGGCGTTCGTCAGCGAGGCGGACCATCCGATCGCCGCGACGATCACCCCGCAGCATCTGCTGATCAACCGCAACGCGCTGTTCGACGGCGGGCTTCGGCCGCACGCCTATTGCCTGCCCGTGCTCAAGCGCGAGACCCACCGGCTCGCCGTGCGGAAGGCCGCGGTGTCGGGCAGCCCGCGCTTCTTTCTCGGCACCGACAGCGCGCCGCATGTCGTGGGCGCGAAGGAATCGGGCTGCGGCTGTGCAGGGATCTTCAACGCGCCGTTCGCGCTCGAGGCGTATCTCGGCGTGTTCGACGCGGAGGGCGCGATCGACCGGTTCGAGGGGTTCGCGTCGGAGCACGGCGCGCGCTTCTACGGGCTGCCGCTGAACGAGGGGACGGTAACGCTGGTGCGCGAGAGCGTGATCGTGCCCGAGCGGGTCGGGGAGGGGGACACGTCGGTCGTGCCGTTCCTGGCGGGGGCCGATGCGGGGTGGCGGTTCGCGGGCTAAGGCGCGCACGCCTCTGCCTTTTTCCGTCATCCTGACGAACGTCAGGACCCAGAGCCAAGCAGCGACCGCGTTCGTGACCCTGGGTCCTGACGTTCGTCAGGATGACGGTTGGGGGGTCAGTTCGCCGGATCCTCCTCCGCGAGTCGGTCGAGCCAGAGCCGCGCCTCTTTCTGTTCGCCGGGCGCGCTCGCGCTGACCGGCCCGCGCGCGGCGAAGAAGTCGCGGTGGAGCGCGAACGGATCGAGCATCAGCCGGTCGCGCATCGCGTCGATCTCGGTGCCCATCTCGGTCAGCGCGGCGATCGTTGGGGCGATCGCGGTGCGGACGCGGCGGTCGCTGCTGCGGTCGAACAGCCCGAGCGCGCCGTTCGCGGTCTTCTCCAGCGCGGCGATCAGTGTCGCGCGATACTCGGTTTCGAGGTCTTCGCGCTGGGCGTCTAGACGGGCGAGGCGGTCGGGTTTGGCCATTCGCGTGGCGTTAGGGGATTGTGGGGGTGGGCGCTACCGGAGGCTGTTGTCGCCGTGGGTGCCCGGCGGCCCGCCGCACACGCTGTTCTCCCGCGAAGGCGGGAGCCCAGGGGTGTGGGGGGTGAGGGGTGTTGGCGGGGGTGGTGCCGCGCCGCGGGCAAAGCCCGCGTCGTCGGACGGGCTGTCGCCCGCCGGCCGGGCTTGGTGGAGTCAGCCGGGCGTGGCCGGCTGCCCACCTTCGCCTTAAAAAGGCAACCACCTGCTCTTGTGCGTGATGTTCATGTACCCGACGTTCACCCCCGCGCGCCAGCCGACGCCGAGGCGGATCGGGATCAGCACGACGTTGCCGCGGCGGAGATAGGTCGCGGCGAATCCGCCGACGAGATAGAGCCGGCCCTCGACCGCGGGGAAGCGCTTGTAGAGCTCTTCGGTGTCGTAGAGGTTGTAGACCAGCACGAAGACCTTGTTCGCGTCGCCGCCGACGTCGAAGCCGACCGACGGCCCGGTCCAGTAGACCGGCTTCTCGCCCTCGACCTTGTGGTTCATCAGCCCCGAGCCGTAGCGCACGCCGAGGATGAACGCGCCCGACGCTTCGCGGCCGGCGATATAGGCATTGGGCTGGCCCTGGTCCTTGAGGATGTTCTCGAGGATGCCGCCGAGCCCGGCCGCGCCCTTTCCGAACACGCCTTCGCCCGCGGCGAGCAGATCGTCGCGCTCATAGGTGTCGGCGGCGCTCATCGTCGCCTCCGCGCGTGTCGTCGCACCGGGGCCAGGCGCGGGCGGGGGCGGCGCGGCGGGCTGGACCGGCTCGACCGGCGCGGGCTCCGGATAGCGCTGGTCGGGGACCTGCTGCCCCCGCGATGGGGTGGTGCTGGTCTGGGGCGCGAGATCCCCGTCGATCGCCTGGTTGGGATCGATCGTGCGGACCTGTGCGGGCGCGCTGCTCGCGATCGACGCTGCGAAGGCGCCGAGGCCAAGCCATAAACTGCGCATGATGCTATCTTCCCCAATGCCGATTGCGCGTGAGTTAACAAACCCCCGCCTGACCCCGCAATGAATGAAACGGCGGGAAGAGTCGAATTCGCGTCCGGTACCCGCGTAACGACGGTTGCCCCCGCCGCAGACCCTCGCTATAGCCCCGCATCTGCTGCAGCCGGAGACGTGGGTGAGTGGCTGAAACCAGCGGTTTGCTAAACCGCCGTACCGGGTTTACTGGTACCGAGGGTTCGAATCCCTCCGTCTCCGCCATTTTCGTCACCGCAGCGTATTGGTGATGTGCCTCCCATTGTAGCGTGCCGATGCGGGATAGCGGGCCGCTTCCGCGGTGGACCAACCGCGACTTTGACGTCCGGCCTCTTCGATCACCGCTGCGCTTCGATATCCCATCTAACGGATCGGCGTTGAATATCGGCTGTTGTCGTGTATGCGTGTGGCACCACTAAGAGGGTTGATCATGAAGAAGATTTTCGCTGTCGCCGTCGCTGCCGGCCTGTTCTCGCTCGCAGCCTGCAACACCAGCCCGCGCGAGCAGGCAGCCGACAACATCGAGTCGAACACCGAGGCGGTCGCTGACAACCTCGAGGACGCTGCCGACCTCACGGGCAACGAAGCAGCCGAAGAAAGCCTCGAGAACAAGGCTGACGCGGTGCGTGCGACCGGCCAGAACCAGGCTGAAGACATGCGCACCAACGACGCTGATACCAATCTGTCGAACGGTATCTGAGCCACAGCGCTCAGGGTGGCGGGCCAAGCTGCCTGCGTCCCCGAGCGACGTGCAGAAAAGGGCATCCGGGGCGACCCGGATGCCCTTTTTGCGTTCGGGATACGTGAGGAACGCCGCTGGCGACTTCTACCGCGCCGCCGGCCGGTCAGGCCGCATCGGCCCGCCGGGCGGCGCGGGCGTGTTCGCGGGTGAAATCGCCGACGCCGCGATCGGTGTGGCACAGCCGGTCCCAGTGGCGGAAATACAGGCCGTAATTGCAGCCATAGAGCTCGTGATGGCGCTGATGATGGCTGGCGGTGATCAGCCATCCGCCCAGCGGGCCGCTCCACATGAAGCGCGGGAAGATCTCCCATCCCATGTGGTTGGTCACGCCCATCACCGTCATGATCGTCAGCACGACTCCCAACCCGTAGATGTGGATCGGTACGAAGAAGACGAGCAGCGGAATGACGATGGCGCCGCTCAGCGCCTCGATCGGGTGGAACGCCATCGCCGCCCATGCCGTCGGCGGACGGCTGGCATGATGGAGCGCGTGCGCGAGCTTGAACGGGGCGGGGCGATGCATCCAGCGATGCGTCCAGTAGAACCAGGCATCGTGGAGGAGCAGATAGGCGAACACCGAGACCGGGAGATACCAGAGCGGATAGGCGTGGACATCGGCATAGACCTGCGTCCAGCCGCGATGCTGCCAGCCCCAGGCGACGACGCCGGCGGGAATGCCGTAGAGCGCGGCGGAGGCGAGGCTCCAGACGATCTCGCGCCGGACCTGCGGATCGAGCCCGAGATACAGCCCCGGATGCTTGCGCGTCGTGATCCAGGCGAACGCGCCCGACACGAGCAGATAGCGGACCCCGACGATGACGGTCATCGCAATGGCGGAGAGGATGATGGCAAGCGTCATGCGGGGTCCTCTACACCGCGGCGGTCGGCGGCGCGAACCGCAAGCGCACGCCGCCGCGCGGGCAGCCCCCACCACGGCGTGCCCGGCGAGAGATGATGTTCGTGATGATAGCCGCCGAAGTGGAAGCAGGTCATCAGCGACAGCGCGGGTCCGATGTCGAGGCTGTGTGCGCGGTGGGTATCCGCGAAGGGCAGGTCGCGCTCGCGGTGCGGCAGCCAGGTGCCGAAGACGAACAGCTGCGCGACGGCACCGAGCGCGGGCAGCGCCCAGAAGATCACGATGTTGCCGAGCGGCGCGCCGAGCAGCAACGTATAGACCAGCGCCACCAGCGTGATGCGGATGATCTGGCCGTGCGAATAATAGGTCTTGAAGAACTGCAGGAACCAGCGGGTCAGCCGCGGGTCGCCGCCATGGAAATCGGGATCCCCGGCGCGTCCGGTCTGCTTGTGGTGGAGATGATGCTGCGGGAGCAGGGACGCATAGGACAGGCAGGCATAGAGCGAGAGACAGGTCGCGCCGATCGCCCGGTTCAGCCTTGGATGCTCGGGCGCGAGCGCACCATGCATCGAATCATGCGCGACGATGAACAGCCCGGTGGAGAGCCAGGTCTGGACGAGGACCATTAGGACCGCGATCGGCAGCGTCGCGAGGCTCCACTGCCAGAAGAAGATGCCGGTGATGTGGATGGCGAGCCACGCGACCATGATCGCGGCGGACAGCGACACGCCGATCCGCATCTGGCGCTTCATCGCGTCCGACGGGTGGGCGGCGGTGATGCTCACCCGCGCTGGTCTGCCGGACTGGTGTTCGGGGTCCGCGCGGGACGGGCCGCACGACGCTGCGCATCGGCATTGGCGCGCAACTGCGCCTTCAGCACCGCGGGCTTGCGCGCGAACAGGAAGCCATGGCTGACGGTGCCGTCCTTGCCCTCGACCGCGTGATGCAGGCGATGCGCCTGGAGCAGCCGCTTGAAATAGCCCTGTTTGGGGACCCAGCGGAAGCCGCCGCGCTGATGCACGAGCATGTCATGGACGAAGGCGTAGATGCCGCCATAGACGGTGATGCCGAGCGCCGCCCACCAGAGCGGCGGGTACCAGAGCCCAACGACGAACAGCACGATCGGGACGATCGCGAAGACGATCGCATAAAGGTCGTTCTTCTCGAACCAGCCCTCATGCTCCTCGTGATGCGACTTGTGCCAGCCCCAGCCCCAGCCGTGCATCACATAGCGGTGCGTCGCCCAGGCGAAGCACTCCATGAACAGGACCATGCCGACGACGATCGCCAGTTTCTCGACCCAGGTCACGACGCGCGATCGGGCAAATCGGCGCTGACCAGAAGCAGTGCATTCAACATGACGTATATATAACCGTTCGGGGCGGACGATGCGAGGGCGCGCCGCCATAAAAGCACGCGCCGCACCGCGTCGGCGGCCGCGGGCCGGCGGTGGCATACACAGGTAAATCATACGGATGCGATCGATCGCGGCACCGCAGGGCGGGACGCTGCGTTCGACCCCGATGCCCGCTTCGAATTTCCGTGCCGACCACCGCGACACCCCGTCCTGGTTGCTGGTCGCAGCCATGATCCTCAGTTTCCTCGTCGCGCAGCAGGATGACCGCTTCACGGTCGATCCGCTGCGGGCGGTGCCGGCGGTCGTGTCGCTGCTCGCGCTGGGCGGCGCGCTGGCGATCGGCCGGTATAGCGCGCGACCGCGGCTTGCCGCGGGGGCGAGGGCGTTTCTGCAGATGACGCTGTTCACGCTGTTCGGCGTGGTCCTCGCCTATGCGCTGGCAGCGAAGTCCGGCACCTTGTGGGATGCCCGGCTGGCGGCGGCGGATCGTGCGGTCGGCTTCGACTGGCCGGTCGTGCTCGCGTTGCTCGACCAGTGTCCGCCGCTGATCTGGCTGCTGGGCATCGCCTATCACAGCCTGACGGTGCAGATGATCGTCGTCATCGTGGCGCTCAGCGGGATGGGGAAGTTCGACACGCTGCGGACGATGGTGTGCGCCGCGATCCTGTCCGGGTTCGTCACGATCCTCATCTCGGGTCTGACGCCCGCGATGGGAAATTTGTTCGACCCGGCGCGCTACGTGCATCTCTGGCCGTCGATCGCGTGGCTGGAACAGGGGCTGATCTCGGGGCTGCGCGACGGATCGCTGCGCGTGCTCGACCTCACCATGCTGATGGGGATCGTCAGCTTTCCCAGCTTCCATGCGACGCTCGCCGCGATCTTCATCTGGACCTTCGGTGCGATGCCGCGCCTTGCCGGACCGGGCCGCGGCTGGGCGATCCTGACGATCATCGCGACGCCGGTGTTCGGCGGTCACTACGGGGTCGACGTGCTGATGGGGCTGCTGCTCGCGCCGCCCGCGATCGTTGCGGCGCAGCGCCTCACGCAGCGCAGGCAGCCCTGTCCTCAGCCAGGTCCAGGCGTGCCGGCGTAACGGCCGCGTCGTCGCGCAGCGCCGCCTCGACGCGCGCGGCCGCGTCGGCGGCGCCCCCCGCCATCGCCATCTCCGCCGCGAGCAGGCCGGCCGCGCGGCGATAGCCCGGATCGGTCAGGACATGGCGGAGCGCGGGTTCGAGCCCGCCTTTGGCGGCGTCGGCGGCGGACATGATGCGCGCCGCGCCGATCCGCTTCAGCCGCGCCGCGGTCGCCGGCTGTTCGAACGCCAAGGGCACGGTGACGATCGGTACGCCCGCTGCGAGCGCGTCGAGCACGGTGTTGAAGCCGCCGTGGAGGATGGCTGCCGAACAGTGCGGCAGGATACGCGTCTGCGACCAGAAGGCGCGGACCAGCGGGTCGCCGGGCAGCGAGGCCGCGTCGCCGTCGCTCAGGCCACCGCCATGCGCGACCACCGCGCGCGCCCCGACCGCGGCACAGGCGGCGGTCATCGCGGCGAACAGCGACCGGCGCGCACCCTGCAGCGACCCCAGTGAGCAATATATGAGCGGTCGGCCGTCGCTTTCGGGGATGTCGTCCACGGGTTCGTCGAGGCGCCACGGCGCGCCGTACCGGAAGCTCGGTGGCAGGGCCGTGCGCGGAAAGTCGAGCCCTGCGGGGCATTGCGCGATCTGCAGCCGGTCGGACCATTGCTGCTGCGGATCGGGATCGAGCCCCCAAAGCTGTGCATAGGTCGTCACGATGCGGGTCACCGGGCGCATCAGCAGGTCGCTGACCGCATAGCCGCCATTGTTGCGATTCCGCCCGAGCGCATCGGCCCGGTAGGCCCAGCCGAGAAAGGGCGGTGGGATCATCGGCTCGCGGAGCAGCGGCAGCCCGGTGATCGCGGTCACGAACGGCAGGCCGAGATGGCGTGCCACCAGCGCCCCCGCCGGCTCGACCGAATCCGCCACGACCGCATCGACGCCGAGCCGTGTGAGGGTGGCCGGCAGCGCCGCGAGCAGGAGCTCGGTCATCGCCGCGGTGCTGCGGATCATGCGCGGCAGTCCGACCGGCCCCGAGGGCTGGGCGAGCTTGCGATAATGTTCGGCCAGCAGGCCCTGGCGATCGGCGGGATGGTCGAGCGGCGCGAACGCGACGTCGCCACGGGGCAGCATCGCCGCGACGTCGGCCATATGCACCAGCGTGACCCGGTGTCCCGCGGCGACGAGCGATGTGCCGAGCGCGACCAGAGGATTGAGGTGCCCGGCGGTCGGCGGCGCGATGATGGCGATATGCCGCCCTGCAACAGTCAATTCAGGAGCTTTCCGACGCCGTCTGGTAGGGCCGCCACTATCAGCATGGATGCGACGCGCGATAGTCGCAATACGGTGATCGAGTATAACTTGGTAACGATCTACCCCTGGGATCGATCTCGCCGCATGGTCGCGCCTGCCAAGACCCGCGCGGCTGCGCGGTGTCATCCCGGCTTCACGATGGACGCATAAGACGCCCCGAATCGCAAGCGGGGGGCGTGGTGAACAGGGACGCGGGGGTTTTCAGGGGCGTCGGGGAGCACCGGCCGGTGACGCCGGCGCTGGCGATGCAATGCCCGGACGCGGCGCTGTCACGCGCGCTGCGTGCGTTCGTGCACGGGCGACTGGGGCATCACGCTGACGGCGACGACGTCGTGCAGGGAACCTATCTGCGGCTGTTCACCTATCAGGCGAGCGCGCGGGTCGAGGATGTGAAGGCGCTCTGCTTCGCGATCGCGCGCAATTTGCTGCGCGATCATCACCGGGTCGCGCGGCGCGGCGCGCATGTCGAGCTGGACGAGGCGATGGTCTGTCCGCTGCCGGCGGCGGATCGGGTGGTGGCGTTCCGCCGCGCGGTCGCGCTGATGGCGGGCGCGCTTGAACGCATGCCGCCGCTGCGCCGCGAGATATTCCTGCGCCGACGGCTGGACGGCCTCACCACCGCGGCGATCGCCGAACGGCTCGACATGAGCACCGCCGCGGTCGAGAAGCACGTCGTCCGGGCCTTTGCCGACCTTCGCACCGCGCTGGCGCGGCGGGGGTTCACAATGGAAGCGGGGGCGTGACCGCCGGCAGCAGCAGCAGGGGTGGGGGCAGCAGGGGCGGGGGCGGGGGCGCGGCCGTGACCGATGCCGCGCTGACCGATGCGCTGCGGACCGCCGCTTTGCAGTGCGGCCGGCTGTCGGACGAGCAGGTCCGCGCGCTCAGGCGGCGGCGGTCCGTCGTCGTCGCGGCCACGACCGCGCCGGTCGTCGCCGTACTGCTCGTCCTCGGCCTCCGCATGGCCCCGCCGCCCGCCGCGGTGGCACCGTCGCCGCAGCTGTTCGCGACGCGGGCCGGCGAGCGCGCGACCGCGACGCTGGCGGACGGCACCACCGTCCGGCTGAACGGTGCGACGCGACTGCAGGTCGTCTACACGACCGCCGGGCGCAGCGCCCGGCTGCTGGCGGGCCAGGCGTTCTTCGACGTGCGCCACGATGCCGCGCGCCCCTTCGTCGTGCATGCGGGCGCCAGCCGGACGCGCGTGCTCGGCACCGCGTTCGACCTGGATCTGACACGGCGGCAGGTCGCACTGGCGGTCTATCGCGGCGCGGTCGGGTTCGACCCGCTCGACCCGGCGTCAGCAGGCGCGCGGCGCGGCGTCGTGGTCCGCGCGGGCTATCGCAGCAGCATCCGCAGCGGCGTGACGGCGGTACCCGAGCGCTTCGATCCGGGGCTGCCCGACTGGCGTCAGGGCTGGATCGACACCGCGGGCATGCGGCTCGACGATCTGGTCGAGATCCTCGACCGGCAGGGCGGCGTCCGGATCGCGCGCCCTGCCGAGCCGCTCGCCTCGACGACGGTGTTCGGCCGTTTCCGGACCGATCATCCGCGCCAGCTTCTGGCGGCGATCGGCGGCGGGTTCGGGTTCGCGCTGGTCGAGCGGGACGGGGGGCTCGCGCTCGAAACCGCGCGCTGAAAAAACACTGTCCGGATCCGTCGGGCTGCGCCGTCTTCCTCCCGAATGGCGCGTGGGGGCGCCATGACGGGGGATTATCATGACGCGGTTTTACGGAACGTCGGCACTCGCTCTGGCGGTGTGTGCGCTTATGGCGCCAGCGGCGGCACACGCCCGGCCGGCGGGGGCACAGCCGGCGGAAACGCGTGCGTTCGCCATTCCCGCAGGCGACCTCGCCGCGGCGCTGTCGGCCTATTCGAGCGCGACGGGGATGCAGGTGATCGCGGCGCCCGCGCTGATCCAGGGACAGCGGACCGGGGGGGTGAGCGGGCGGCTGACCGCGCCGGCGGCCCTCGCCGTGCTGCTGCGCGGTACGGGCCTGCACCCGGTCGAGAGCAACGGCGTGCTGGTGCTGCGACGCGCGCCGCCGCGCCCGGGCCTGCGCACCGTCAGCGCACCCGCGCCGGTAGCCACGCCGGCGGTTGCGGGGGCCGTCGCGGGGGGCGTGTCGACGCTGGCAGCCGACCCGGTCGCGGTCGCCGACGACATCGTCGTCAACGGCTATCGCCGCAGCCTGCTCGCCGCGCAGGAGCTCAAGCGCCGCGCGGTCGGGACCGAGGACAATATCGTCGCGTCGGACATCGCCGCCTTTCCCGACCTCAATCTCGCCGAAGCGCTGCAACGCGTCCCCGGCGTCGCGATCACCCGCGACACCGGCGAAGGCCGCCAGATCGCGCTGCGCGGGCTCGGCCCCGATTTCACGCGCACCCAGCTGAACGGCATGGAGGTGCTCGGCAACACCGCGTCGGGGATGGACAATCGCGGCAACGTCAGCCGCAGCCGCGGCTTCGACTTCAGCCTGTTCGCGTCCGAGCTGTTCAACCGCGTCAGCGTGCAGAAGAGCTATGCCGCCAATCAGGACGAGGGCGGCATTGCCGGGACGGTCCAGCTCTTCACCGCCAAGCCGTTCGACTATGACGGGCAGAAGATCGTGCTGTCGGCCAAGGGCCAGACCAACGACCAGACCAGCGGCATCACCCCGCGGCTCGTCGGGCTGTTCTCGCAGCGCCAGGGCGATTTCGGTGCGCTCGTCTCGGTCGCCTATTCGAAGATCCGCAACAACGAATATGGCTATCGCAACTGGAACTGGGGCAAGGTCACCTACGGCGCGAACAATATCGGGCCCGAGATCGATGCGGCGACGCGCGCGCTGCTGCGCGGCGGCACGATCTTCGCACCGCAGGCGCAGTCGCCCTCGACTTGGTACACCGACCGCGAGCGGATCGGCGTCACCAGCGCGCTGCAATATCATCCGGGCGATCGGTTCAAGCTGGATGTCGACCTGCTCTACGGACACCTCGCCGACAAGCGTGACGACTGGGCGATCGCGGCGGGCGGCTATAACGCGCTGACCGGCAATGTCAGCGGGACCCAGGTCATCCGCTCCGCGACGATCCAGGGCAATTCGCTCGTCGCCGCCAGCTATACCGGGATCGACCAGCGGACCGAGCATCACCGGGTCGAGAACCAGACCGATTTCTATCAGGCGGTGGCCAATGCCGAATGGAAGGTCGGCGATCGCCTGACGCTGACCGCGCTCGCCGGCTATCAGAAGTCGGCGTTCGCGCAGCCGACGTTCGACAAGATCTTCCTGCAGGCGCGCAACACCGCGTTCAGTTTCGACATGCAGCCGACGATCCCGGTCAACACCTATGGGTTCGACCTGACCAAGCCGGCGAACTGGAACGTCCAGCGGCTGGTGACGCAGGAAAACACGATCGACAACGCCTATCGCAACGGCCAGCTCCAGGCGGTCTATACGGTGTCGCCGATCCTGAAGCTCGAGCTTGGCGGCGAGTATAAGCGCTTCACCAACAGCGGGTACCAGTATCTCACCAACATCTTCTACGGGACGCAGGCGACCAGCGACCGCGCGGTACCCGACGCGCTGAAATACGTGATCAACCGCGACAGCCTGATCCCCTATATCGGCGGCGACGTCGCGGGCATCTACGCGCTGCTCGGCAACAACCGCAATCTGACCGCGGCGAACCTGACCGCGGGCAGCGACTTCCGCATCCGCGAGACGAGCTGGGCGGGCTTCACGCAGCTCGATCTGGATACCGAACTCGGCTCGATGCGGCTGCGCGGCAATGCGGGCGTGCGCTATTATCATACCGCGCTGGTCTCCAGCGGGTCGCTCGCGACCGCGACCAACGGCGTCACGGTACTCCAGCCCGTGACGGTCAAGACCAGCAACGACGACTGGCTGCCTGCGCTCAACATCGCGCTCGACCTCACGCCCAAGCTGATCGCGCGCGCGTCGGCGAGCCGCAACGTCAACCGTCCCGGCCTGCCGCAGCTTGCCGCCGCGGGCACGCTGACGGTCGCGCCGTTCGGCGGCACGGTGTCGGTCGGCAACCCCAACCTCCAGCCGTTCCGCTCGACCTCGGTGGAAGGCGGCCTCGAATATTATATGGATCGCAACGGCTTCGCGTCGGTCGGCGTGTTCTGGAAGGATCTGGCGAGCTTCATCACCTCGGAGACGTCGCAGGTGCCCTACAGCGCCACGGGCTTCCCGGTCTCGCTGCTGCTGCCGGGGCAGGACGGCACCACGCCGTACAACTATACGCGGCCGGTCAATGGCGACGGCGCCAGCATCCGCGGGGTCGAGGCCGCGGTCCAGCACGACTTCACCTTCCTGCCCGCGCCGTTCGACCATTTCGGCGTGGTCGCCAACGGCACCTGGATCGATGGCGACCAGAAGGCGATCTACAACGGCGTCGCCCAGACCATCCCGCTGTTCAACCTGTCGAAATGGGCCGCCAACGCGACGCTGTATTTCGAGACCGAGCGGTTCGGCGCGCGCGTCTCGACCGCCTATCGCAGCCGCTACATCACCGGCGCGGGCAGCAACGCCAATGTCGGCGACGGCATCCGGCCGACCAACAACGTCGATTTCCAGATCCGCTACAGCCCGGCCGAGAATCTCCGCTTCGTGATCGAGGGCATCAACGTCACCAACCGGCCGATCGAGCAGTTCGCCGATCTCAGCGCCGACCGGACGCTCGTCTATACGCGCAGCGGCCGCATCTTCACCTTCGGCGTGACCACCAGCTTCTGACCTTCGCGTCCGCGGCGATCCCCGCCGCGGACGCGGGCGTACGGCGTATCTCCACACACCTGCCACGGGAGTTTGCATGAAAAGCCAAGCTACATTGTTGTCCGCCGTCGGCCTGGCCGCCGACAACCTGTTCCGCATCCGCGCATCGGTGACGCCGCGATAACCCAATTGCGCCGGGTCAGGCGCGGACGAGGTGGATGTTGGGGTGGTCGGCGATGATGGTCAGGATGGTGTCGAAATAGGTCTCGCCGCGGCCCTGTTCGAGCGCGTCGAGCTGGGTGGTGATGCGTGCGGCGTCGAACGCCGTGTTCTGGAGCTTGGCGCGGAGATGGGCTCTGGTGGCGTCGATGCCGAGCGCGGCGCGGCTCGTCTCGATATCCTGCCAGACGAGGATGACCGGCGCCTTGCCCGCAAGCGCGCCGTAGCTGCCGTAGAACAGGTCGTCGAGCGCATCGAGGCTGGGGCCGAGCGACCAGTCCTCGCCCGCCATGAAGACGCGGTTGATCTCGTCGTAGAAGCTCGCAATGTCGCGGATCGCGCCGCCGGCGATGGTGAGGGTCGTGGCCTTGGGGTCGTCGATCATCCGCGTGCTGGTCCGTCTGCTAGCTGGCGCCGGCCTCGATCCGGCACTGCGACATATCGGGGACAGCGCCCGCGGCGTGCGCGAGTTCCGTGCGCGCGGCGTCCATGTCGCGGCGGAACTCGGGGGCGGTGTGCAGCGTCGCGACGAGAAGCGGCTTCACCTGGCGGATCCTTCGAGGTCGCCGCATTGCTTGGCGATGCGGACGGGATTGCAGCGCGCGACATGGCCGTCGGGCAGCGCGACGCGGTAGCCGCCGGCGAACCGCGGATCGGGCCAGAGATAGTCGGTCGAGACATAATGCGCGCCGCCCGCGAGCGCGGTGTCGCGCGGCACGCCGTCATTGGCGCGCGCCTCGCGCGTGTTGGCGTCGGCGCGGGTGCGGACGAGGAAGCCCGCGCGTACGTCGCGGCGGATGCGTTCGGCGTCGCGGACCGGGTCGTTGAGCGTCAGATAGGCGGCGGCGGGCGACGCCTCGTCGGTGTTGATGAAAAACACCCGGCCTTCGAGCGAGCGGCGCGTGCCGCGATAGACCGCGACCTTGGCGGGGGGCTCGTCGAGCGCGAACAGGAACTTGCCGCGCGACGCCTCGAGCAGCGGCCAGTTGTCGGCGAGGACGGCGTCACGCAGCGTCGGATAGTGGCCCTGCACGTCGTCGGGCACGATCAGCCTGGCCGGCGCGAGCACCGAGCGGATCTCCGCATCGAGCGCGTCATAGGCGGCTGCGTCGAACGGCAGCGCGTCGATGCCGCCGCGCGCGGCATTCTGCTCGTCCTTGGCGTTGAACATCAGCAGGATCGGGACGTGACGCGGGTGGCGGGCCGACCAGTTGCGGACGATTGTCAGGCATTCGGTGAGCAGGACGCAGCTCGACGCATTGTCGATGCCGGGGATGTGCAGCACCTTGAAGCCCGGCCGCTGCAGCTTCGGATCCGACGAGCCGCGCGCATAATGCCCGCCCTGCGGATCATAGTTCACGTCGATCTCGAGCTGGCGCGCGCCCGTGTCGAGCTGGTCGACGAGGCTGCGATGCGCATAGTCGAGCGCGTCGGCCATCGCCGGATCGGCGGCGCGCACCTTCGCCATCGTCGCGGCGGGCATCGGCTGCTTGTAGCTGTTGTGCGTGCCGATGACGGCGATGTCGTTGATCCGCAGCGGCGCGGCATCCTTTGCAGTTGCGGGGCCTGCGAGCATGGCGAGGGCCTGAACCGCCGCGGTCGCCCGCAGCATCGTCGAGATACGCATGATTGTCCTGCCCTGTTGGCGCCCGGCCGGCGTGGTCCGCGGGCTATGGCCGTGCCAGATGACGCGCCGAGGACCGTTCTGTTACGCGACCGTCTTAATTGGGCGCGCGGCGGCCCGCGCGATGGGGCCGCAGATTGTGTATCGCGGTCTCTAAGCCATTAACTAATTGGACAATATCGGGTGATACTCGCTGTCCCCTCAGTGGGGGACAGCGTGTTTAGACCTTGGATATGGATGTGCGGCGTGGCCGCGCTGGGCAGCGCGACGCCGTTGTCCGCGGAACTGAACGTGCCGATCGCGGCGCGGGTCGTGTCGTTCCTTCAGCCCGGTCCGGCGGGGACGGTCGCCGCGGCGATCGTGTTCGAGCCGGGCAATGCGGCATCGGAGGCCGAGGCGGCGGCGATCGAGCGGGCGATCGGATCGGGGCTGGCCGCCGGACGCAGCGCGATCCGCGCGCGCCGAGTGCCGGTCGGCGCGATCGGGTCGCTGGCCGGATTCCGGCTCGCCTTCGTCACGACGGGATTGCGCCCGGAGCATGCCGGCATCGCCGCCGCGGCCGCCAGATCGTCGGTCCTGACGATCTCGTCGGATCCCGCCTGCGTGCAGACCGCGCGGTGCGTGGTCGGCATCACCTCGGGTCCCAAGACCCAGATCACCGTCAATCGCGCCGCGGCGCGGGCTGCCAATATCAGATTCGGGTCGGCATTCCTGATGCTGATCAAGGAAATTTAACGATGACCGTTTCGACTTTCGCCACCGGATTGCGCGCCATGCTGACGGCCGGTGCGGTGCTGTGTCCGGCCGTCGCAGGTGCGCAGGCCGTCGATTACCAGGCGTTGCAGGAAACGATCGGCGAGCCGGTGACGACCAGCGTCACGGGCAAGCCACAGCGCGCGTCCGAACTGCCCGCCTCCGCGATCATCATTACGCGCGAGGATATCGCCCGGTCGCCCGCCCGCGACGTGCCCGGGCTGCTGAAGACGCATGCCGGCATCGACGTGAACAGCTGGACCGCGGGGCAGAGCGACGTGTCGGTGCGCGGCGGCGTGCAGACCTATAATGCGCGGCTGCTCGTGCTGGTCGACGGACGCCAGGTCTATCTCGATCATTATGGCATGACCGATTGGAATCTCCTGGGCGTCCAGCTCGAGGAGATCCAGCAGATCGAGCTGGTGCGCGGGCCGGCAAACGCGCTGTTCGGGTTCAACGCCGCCAGCGGTGTCGTCAACATCATCACCCGGCGCGTCGGCCAGACGCCGACCGTCACCGCGACCGCCGAGCTCGGCAATCACGACATCAGCCGGCTCGCCGGGTCGGTGACGCTGCCCGTCACCCCGGCGATCGGCATCCGCCTGGCCGGGGTCCGCGCGCGCGAGGACGAGCGTCGCATCCCGGCGACGCTGCTGCGCCCGGCGATGGTCAGCGACGTCGCGAGCAACCAGGTGTCGGGCGACATCACCGGTTCGTTCGACGGACTGGAGACGGTGCTGGGCGGCGGCCATTCGACCAATCGGCAGGCCGAGTATCTGCCGAGCCAGCTGCTGTCGAACCAGCGCTATCGCAGCGACAACGTCCATGCCTCGGCCACGCGCGACACGGGCTGGGGCGGCGTGACGCTGGGCGGCTATGTCAACTGGCTCGATGTGCAATATGGCGTCGGCGCGACGGCTGATGCGACCGAGCCGCTCGGGTTCAAGAACCGGATCATCGTCACCCAGGCGTCGACGCTGGTCCGGCTGGGCAAGAGCGATACGCTGCGGCTCGGCGGCGAATATCGCAACAACCGGCTGCGCTCGGCCTATCAGTTCGCCGAGCGGATCTCCTATGACGTCGGATCGGCCAATGCGATGCTCGACCTGCATCCGGACGAGGCGATTTCGATCACCGCGGCGGCGCGGATCGACCGGCTCTGGCTGCACCAGGCGGGCGCGATCGCGCAGCCGAGCTATGACGTGGCGAGCGATTTCAACCGCGCCTTCACCCGGTTCAGCTTCAATGTCGCGCTGCTCGTCCAGACCGATGCGCGCGGCCAGCTGCGGATCAATGGCGGTCGCGGCTACCAGCTGCCGTCGCTGGTGAATTACGGGATCCGCCTGCCGATCATCACCCCGGCGCCGGTGCCGATCTTCGTGGCAGGGTCGCCGCGGATCGATCCGGTCGGCGTGTGGAGCGGCGAGGTCGGCTATGCGCGGACGATCGGCGGGACGCAGATCGAGGCGAACGCCTTCGTGACGAAGACGGACAATGCGATCGCGTCGCCGGGCGACGGCTTGCAGACCGAGCTTTTCCTGACCCCGCTGCCCTCGCTCGTCGCGCGGTTCACGGCGATCGGCGACTATACCACCTATGGCACCGAGGTGTCGGCGTCGGGCGCGGTCGGTGCGCTCACATGGCGCGCCAATTATACCTGGACGCACACCGACGAGGAGCTGGCGTCGCTGACGCTGCCGATCCCCTATGCGCTGTCGCCCAAGTCGACGACGCCGGTCCACAAGGCGAATCTGGCGCTCGGCTATGACATCGGGCGACTGTCGCTGTCGGGGGTCGCGCGCTACACCTCGTCGACGCGGCAATTCGCCTTCTCGTCGACGCCGCAGCTGCTGCTCTACCGGGTCGACGACGCGGTGGCGCTCGATGCGCGGGCGGGGCTGCGGCTGACCTCCGCGCTCGAAGTCTATGTCGCGGGCGAAAATCTGGCGCTGGCGGACGGCGCCGCGGTATCGCCGATCCCGGCGGATCGTCGCGTGCGCGCAGGGGTGCGACTTGCGCTTTAACGCGTTCTTCCGGCTGTCGGACCGGCTCGACCGCAGGCTGGCGCTCGCCGACCGGCCGATCGCGGTCAAGGTCGCGGCGACGCCGGTCATCATGCTGGTGCTGTTCGTGGTGATGGCGCTGGCCAGCACCGCGGCGCTGCTGATCACCGGGCGCAGCGTCGACGACATCGTCAACCGCGACATGCGCGATATCAAGCAGCTCAACGCGATCACGCAGCGGTTCGATATCGCCAACGCGAACGTCTATCACCTGCTGGTGACGAAGGCGGCGACGCCGACGATCGCGGTCGACGGGCAGGTGGCGGCGATCCACCGCGACCTGGCCCGGGTCCGTACGGCGCTGGTCGGCTACCGCCGCAGCCATGCCGGGCAGCGCGCACAGCTGGGCCCGGTGCTCGCCGATCTCGACCGATATACCGCGACCGTCGACGTGCTGACGTCGATGCTCGAGGTCGACTTTGCCAGCACCGCGGCGATGGTCGACCCGTTTCGCGCCAATGCGCAGCAGATCGATATGCGGATCCGGCGCGTGACCGCCGCGGGGATCGGCCGCGCCGGGCAGGCGGCATCGGGGGCGCTGCTGGTCACGCATGTCACGATCGCGATCCTGCTGCTCGTCCTGCTCGTCGGCACGGGCGGCAGCCTGGTGATGGCCTATGTGATCGGGCGATCGATCATCGGTTCGATCACCGATATTGCGGCGGCGACGGATGCGGTGATGCACGAGGCCGCGATCGATCTGTCGACGCTCAAGCGGCATGACGAGCTGGGGCTGGTCGTCACCGCGCTGACGACGTTCCAGACGCAGCGCGAGGATGCGAAACGCCTCGCGGATCAGGCCGAACTGCTGCGCCTCCATGCCGAAGAGGAAAAGGCGCGCCAGGCCAGCGCGATCGCCGAGGTCGAGGCGCAGGCGCGGCGCGAGCGCGAGGCCACGCTGGCCGCGCTGGCCGAGGCGTTCGAACGCCAGGTCGGCGGCATCATCCGCGAGGCGCAGGAGGCGATGGCGCTGCTCGAGGCGAATGCGATCAGCCTGCACGAGACGATCGAGGGCAATCGCCGGCTGGCACAGGAGCTCGACGCGATCGCGCAGCTGTTCGCGACCGAGATGCTCGAGGCGGGCAAGGAGACGCATCTGCTGGCGCACACCTTCGAGGAGATCGACCGGGAGGTGGCGGGAACCAGCCTGGCCGCAAGGTCGATCAGCGACCATGCGCGCAGTGCCAACGACACCGTCGCGCTGTCGCAGGAACAGGCCAGCAGCATCGAGCAGATCGTCGACGTGATCAGTGCGATCACCAAGCAGACCAACCTGCTCGCGCTCAATGCGACGATCGAGGCGGCGCGCGCGGGACCTGCGGGCGCGGGCTTTTCGGTGGTGGCGGCCGAGATCAAGTCGCTGGCGACGCGGACGGGCGCGAGCGCGGGCGACGTGCGCTCGAAGATCGAGGCGGTCCAGGACCAGATCCGGTCGGTCGTGGCGAGCACGGGCAGTCTGGGGGCGCTGATCAACGGCATGGACGACGGTGCGGGCCGGGTGGCGGCGATGTCGCGTGCGCAGGCGCAGGCGATCGAACAGCTCAACGGGCGGATCGAGGCGGTCGAGGACCGCAGCCAGATGCTCACCGAGGCGAGCCAGCAGATCGCATCGTCGGTCGATCGCAACCTCGCTTCGGTCGACGAGGTCCAGCGGACCGGCGCGATGCTCAAGCGGACGCTGCAGTCACTGGCCGACGACGCGCATGCCTTTACCCGCCATTTCCTCGGCGATGACGCAGGCCCCGAGCGGCAGCAACGGCAGGTCGCGTGATCTTGCCGGACTGGCGCGCCGGGAGACCCGGTTCGCGCTCAGCCGCGCTGGCGGCGTTGCGCGTGGCGTTCGGCCCTGGCGAGCAGCGCGTGGAGATCGTCGCGGGCGATGTCGAAGCTTTCGTGCATATCCTCGAGCGCGGCGTCGATGTCGTCGGGGTGAAATCCCGCGGCGCGGCGGTCGGCCGCGATCGCGGCGGGGGGCAGCGCGCTGTGATGCGGATAGGGGTGCCGCGTCACGCGGTAGAAGAGGACGGCGACCAGCACGAGCACGACCGAATTGAGCGCGACGGGGACGAGCGCGAAGGCGTAGCCCGCCGCATGGATGCCGGGTCCGCCGATCACCGCGGTCAGCGCCGCGGCGCCGCCGGGCGGGTGCAGGCAGCGGAGCAGCGACATCGCCAGGATCGCAGCCCCGACCGCCACGCCCGCGGCCAGGCTGGCGTCGGGGATGAGCTGAAACGCGGCGACGCCGATCGCGGCGGACAGCGTGTTGCCGCCGATCACCGGCCAGGGCTGTGCCAGCGGGCTCGACCGGACCGCAAAGACGAGCACCGCCGACGCCCCCAGCGGCGCGACGATCTGGGGAACGTCGCCGGCGGGGAGCAGCGCGACGCAGACGAGCATCGTCAGCGCGATGCCGATACAGGCACCGACGCCCCCGAGCAGACGGTCGGCGGGAAAGGCCTTCGCCCAGAAGGCTTTGGCATGGGGCAGGGGCATGAGCGATCGTCCGTGTGACTGAGCGTGCCGCCCCTACGCTGCGCCCGTGCATTTCGCTATGTCGCGCGTCACCGGGATCGCTAGAGGACGGTGAAGATGGATGATGACGAGGCATGATGCTGGGGGATGTGACCAGGCGGCGTATCGGCCGGGAGGCGGAGCCGCTGGTGATCATCGACGGCTTTGCCGAGGATCCGGACGGATTGCGCAAGGCCGCGGCGGACGCGGCGTTCGGATCCGCGGGCGAGCATTATCCCGGTCTCCGCGCGGCGCTGCCCGAACATTATCTTACCGACCAGCTTCCGCGGATCGCCCGCGCGCTGGGCCGCGATTTCGGACCGTGCCGCCGCATCCATGTCGTCGATGCGCAATTCTCGATCGTCACGGTGACGCCCGACGCGCTCGAGATCCGGCAAAGGCTGCCGCATGTCGATGCCTATGCGCGCGACCGGATCGCGCTGATCCATTATCTGTCGCCGACGAACCGCGACGGGACCGCCTTCTTCCGTCATCGCGCCACCGGGTTCGAGACGGTCGACGAGACGCGCGCGCCCGCCTTTTTCGAACGGCTCGGCCGCGAGGTCGCGGCGATGCCGCCGCACGGCTATATCGCCGACGATACCGCGTTGTTCGAGCGGACCGCGCTGGTCGATGCCGCCTATAACCGGGCGCTGCTGTACCGCAGCTATGTGCTGCACAGCGGCGCGATCGCGGGCGATGCGGTGTTGTCGGCGGATCCGGCGGCGGGGCGGCTGACGGTCACCGCGTTCCTCGCGATCGAATGACGCTATTGCCGGCCCGCCCAGCGGATCGCGTTGACGAGAACGCGTCGATAGGTCGGGTCGTCATAGGCCTCTGGTAAATGGCCGAGCGCCGAATAGACCACGCGGCCTTTGGTGCGCGGGTTGGTCCAGATGACGGGGTGCGTCCCCATTGCGAGCTTGGCGCCCGGACGGTAGCTCGCCTCGTCGAGCGTCGCGAGCACGGTCATGCCGCGGGCGGCCGGATTGGCGTTGAACGAATACCATTCGTCGACCGCGGTCCAGGGCAGGCGCACCCCCGCCATGACCGGATGGTCGGCGCGATCGACGACGAGCCGCGCGCGCTGGAACTGATCCTCGCCGCCCGGATGGCCGATGAACTTCGTGCCGATCACCGTGTCGCTGTACCAGGCGTCGGTATGGCTGTCGTCGCCCGCAGCATGCAGCGCGACGACGCCGCCGCCGCGCGCGACGAAGCGGGCGAAGGCCGCGCGCTGGTCTGGCGTCAGGAAGCCGCCGCTGGCGCTGTTGAGCACGACGACGGAAAAGTGGCGCAACTGTTCGTCGTTGAAGACCGCCGCATTCTCGGTCGCGTAGCTCGTGCGACCCATTCCCTGCACGATGTCGGCGAGCACGCGGTTCGAATGCGGGATATGTTCGATATGCCGCCAGCCATTGGTCTTCGACACGATCAGCACCGCGTGATCGAGGCCCTTGGGCAGCACGGGGGCGACGGTGTCGGTCGTGGCCTTCGGCAGATGCGGATCGGGCGCGGCCTGCGCCGTGGTGAGCAGGGCGGCCAGCGCCAACATCTTGAGCATCGTGCAATCTCCCGCCCGGTCCTAGCGCGTGGGACCATCGGAGTTCAACTGGTAGCGATAACGCGCTATGCTGGGTCATAAATATGACGGGGGAGTTGAGAGCGAATGTCTGGAAGATCCAAGCGCGCGCTGGTCGCGCTGATGCTGGTGTCCGCGCCTGCGACCGCGCAGACGTCTCAGGACCGTGCGCGGGCGATTGCGGGGGAGCCCGTCGCGGGACCGCAGCGGCTCAGGCTGACCGACGTTCCCGTGGCGACGGGGAAGTCGACCGCGCTGTTCGACGGGCGCAGCCTCAAGGGCTGGACCGCGTGGCTCGGCTATGCCGACCCGTCGATCACCTATCAGGCAAGGCCGGGCACGCCGCCGATCGGCACGAGCCGGGATACCAAGGGCGATTTCGCGGTGCGCAGCGTCGACGGGGCGCCGGCGATCTGGGTGAAGGGCGAAACCTGGGGCAGCCTGGTCCACCAGGCCGACCTTCGCGACTATCACCTGCGGCTGCAGTTCAAATGGGGTGCCAAAACCTGGGCACCGCGGGCGACGCAGCCGCGCAACAACGGCCTGCTCTATCATACGCATGGCGCGCCGGGCGAGGTGTTCGGCACGTGGCGGCCCTCGGTCGAGTTCGAGATCATGACCGGATCGACCGGGATGATCGTCGCGGTCGGCAGCAAGCTGCGCGGCCGTACCGGGGTGACGTTCGACCCGTCGCTGGTCGAACCGCATCTCCGCTTCCGTGCCGGGGGACGCGAGATCGACATCGTCAACGGCACGCCGACCTGGAATGTCGAGGCGGCGGCCGATGCCGAACGGCCGGTCGGCGCGTGGAACACGCTCGACCTCTATGTCGTCGGCGACCGCGCGGTGCATGTCGTCAACGGCGTCCCGGTCGGCGAGGTGCATGATCTGGCGACGATCGGCCCCGACGGCCGGCAGCCGCTGACGCATGGCCGGATCCAGCTGCAATCCGAAGGCGCCGAGACCTGGTTCCGCGCGATCACGGTCGAGCCGATCACGACCCTGCCGAAGATCGTCGTCTCGGGGGAGTAGGGGGCGGGGCGTCCGCGGCGGCGGGCTGGTCGCGCCAGATCCAGCGGAGCATGTCGGGCAGGATCGCGCCGCCGTCCGCGTCCGAATGGCCACCGTGCGTCCAGGCCGTCCTGACGTCGTAGCGCGGGCCCGGGCGGTGCTCCGCATCGGCCTGCGCATTGGCCCAGGCGAGGCTCTTTGCCATCTGCTGGTTGGCGAGAAACCAGTTGCCATGTTCGTTGTCGAGATCGGCGGCCCCGTCCTGCAGGACGATGCGCAACGGGCGGATCGGGCTCTTGCGGATGAGCCCGGGATAGAGGTCGCCGCCAAGCGTGCGCGGTGCGCCGTCCGGGCCGAGCGTGAGGCCGATCGACGTATAGCTGCCGATGAAGCTGATCACGTTGCCGAACGCTTCCGGATGCCGCCACGCGATCGTCCAGGAGGCGATCGCGCCGCTCGACGTGCCGCCGATCGCGCGGCGCTTCGGATCGTTGGCGAACCGCCAGCGTGCCGCGACCGCGGGGAGCAGTTCGTTCAATGTCATCCAGCCATAATCGTCGGACAGCGCGTCATATTCCTCCACCCGGTGATCCGGATTGGCCATGCCGAGCGTGTCGGGATAGTGCGCCGCGCGGTGACCGGGGGTCACGAAGATGCCGAGCGTCGGCGGAATCGCGTGCTGCAGGATCAGCGTGTCGAGGACCGCGGGCACCCTGAGCGACCCTGCCGGATTAGTCGCGCGCTGTCCGTCCTGGAACAGCAGCAGATTGGGCGGGCGGCGTGGATCATAGCCTGGCGGGACATAGACCCAGTAGCGCCGCACCGTGCCTGCAAAGCGCCGCGACCGGAGCTCGAACGGGCCGGCCAGCGTTCCCCGCAGCGTTGGTGCCAAGGCCGGTGGGGGCGCAGTCTGCGCGGGGGGCTGCGCAGCTGCCGCCGACACGGTCAACACGGCGCCCAGCAGGGCCGCCGCCGTCAGGATCTCGCGCATCTCCGCCCCCCTCATAGTGTCGGGTCAGCCTAGCACAGCGCAGGCGCGGTGCGAATCGACGCGGCGGGGCGGGATTATCTCCCTGTGCGGGGAGATTGTCGGCATCCGGATCGTTCAATCCCCGTCCGATCGGCCCGTGCGTCCGATGTCACACGGGGGAGACGAGACGATGCGTATGACGGCGTTCGGCGACGCAAGGGGCTAGGCGAGGATGAGCCGGCCCGGGATCAGGCGCATCGTCGTCATCGCCGCGGCGCTGCTGGGTCTATGCGGGATCGCGTTTGCCGCAATCGCATACCGGCCCGCCATCGCCCGCGTGACGCGCCCGGATCCCCGGCAGTTCGATCCCGCGCTGGTCGCGCGCGGTGCGAATCTGGCGCGACTGGGCAATTGCGTCAGCTGCCATCAGGCGGCGGGCGGGCGTCCCTATGCGGGCGGCTATCCGATCAAGACGCCGTTCGGGACGATCTACGGCAGCAACATCACGCCCGATGCCGCGACCGGGATCGGATCATGGTCGCCCGCCGCGTTTCGCCGGGCGATGCGCGAGGGCGTCGGGCGCGACGGCAGCCATCTCTATCCGGCCTTTCCCTATACGCATTATGCGGGCGTGGCGGACGGCGATGTGGACGCGCTCTACGCATTCCTGATGACCCGGCCGGCGGTGCGCGCGGTGCCGCCCGCGAACCGGATGATCCCGCCGCTCGGCTTCCGGCCGCTGCTGGCGGGATGGAAGCTGCTGTTCTTCCATCCGCAGCCGGTCGTCGCCGATCCGCGCCAGTCGGCCGCGTGGAACCGGGGGCGCTATATCGGCGAGACGCTGGCGCATTGTACTGCCTGTCACAGTCCGCGCGGGCTGTTGCAGCAGGAGAAGCGCGGCGACCAGGCCTATGATGGCGGCTGGTCGGGCGGCTGGTATGCGCCGCCGATCAACGCGCACTCGCCCGCGGTCCGTGCCTGGACCGTCGAGCGGCTCGACGCCTATTTCCGGACCGGGCTCAGCACCGCGCATGCCGCAGCGGCGGGGCCGATGGGGCCGGTCACCTATAATCTCGCGCGTGCGGCGCCGGCCGATGTCCGCGCGCTCGCGACCTATTATGCGTGGCAGATGCGCGCTGCGCCTGCCGCGCGGGCCGAGCCGCGGCTGCCCGATCGTCGCGCGCTTGCGAGGCAGCGGCATCCCGAGGGCGCGCGGCTGTATGCGGGGGCGTGCGCGGTCTGCCACGAGCCGGGGGCGGCGATGATGGTCGCCGGGCGTCCCGCGCTGCCGCTCGGCACGCCGCTGCACGAGGCGAACCCGCGCGACACGATCCAGGTCATTCTTAAGGGCCTGAAACCGCCGGTCGCGCCGCGCGGGCCGTATATGCCCGCCTTTGCCGATGCGCTGGACGACCAGCAGGTGGCGGAGGTCGTGGCTTATCTGCAGGCCCGGCACGGGACGGGGCCGGCCTGGCCGGACCTCGAGAAAGACGTCGCTGCGGCGCGCAAGGAGGGTGAATGATCGACCTGACCGTCAACGGGGCGACCGCGCGCGTCGATGTCGATCCCGCCACCCCGCTGCTCTATGTGCTGCGCGACGACCTGAGGCTGCATGCGGCCAAGTTCGGGTGCGGGCTGGGGCAATGCGGGGCGTGCACCGTGCTGGTCGACGACCGGCCGGTCTTTGCCTGCCTGCTGCCCGTCGGTGCGGTCGGTACGCGCACGGTCACGACGGTCGAGGGGCTGGGCAGCGCCGCGGCGCCGGGCGACGTCCAGCGCGCGTTCCTGCACGAGCAGGCGGCGCAGTGCGGCTATTGCATCCCCGGGATGATCGCGCGCGCCGAGGGCCTGTTGCGCAAGACGGTCACGCCGACCGAAACCGAGCTGCGCAGCGCGATGGCGCCGTCGCTCTGCCGGTGCGGGACGCATATGCGGATCCTGCGCGCGGTGCGGCGCGCGGCGGTGATGCGCGGCGGCGGGGTGGTCGAGCCTGCGGAGCCGGTGACGTGAGCGGACAGGCGTCGCGGCGCGACATACTCGGCGGGCTGCTGGTCGCCTTCGCGCTCGCGCCGGCCGCCGCGCTGGCGCAGACCGGTGGCGGCGAGGGCAGTGGCGGACCGCCGACGGTCGCGCCCGATTTGCCGGGGACGCTCGCCAAATTCCCCGATCTCGACGCGTGGATCCGCATCGGTCCCGATGGCCGGGTCACGGTGTTCACGGGCAAGGTCGAGCTCGGCACCGGCGTGAAGACCGCGATGGCGCAGCTGGCCGCCGACGAGCTCGACGTCGCGATCGGGCGGGTCGACCTGATCACCGCGGATACCGCGCTGACCCCGAACGAGGGCGTGACCGCGGGCAGCCAGACGCTCGAGCAGAGCGGGACCGCGATCGCCAATGCCGCCGCCTGTGTCCGGCTGCTGCTCGCCGAGACCGCGGCGGCGCGCTGGGGCGTGGCGGCGACGACGCTGTTCACGCGCGACGGCGTCGTGCTGGACGGGCAGGGGCGGCGTGCGACCTATGCCGAGCTCGCCGCGTCGACGTCGCTGGCGGTGCGTGCGCGCGCCGACGTGCCGCGCAAGCCTGTGGCGGCGCGGCGGCTGATCGGGCGACCGGTGCCGCGCGTCGACCTGCCCGCCAAGCTGAACGGGCTGCCGAGCTATGTGCAGGACATGCGGCTGCCGGACATGGTGCATGCGCGCGTCCTGCGCGGGCCGTCGTCGGGGACGCGGCTGACGCCCGATCTTGCCGCGCTGCGACGGCAGCCGGGCGTCGCGCGGGTCGTTGAGGTCGGGCGGTTCGCGGCGATCGTCGGTCCGCGTGAATGGCCGCTCGAACAGGCGCTGCGCGTCGCCAATCAGGGTGCATGGACGCGCGACGCGGCTGTGCCCGCGCTGCCGCCGATGCCCGCGGGACTGCTGGAGATGCGGCGCGAGAGCAGTGTGATCGACACGCGGCGCGACGCATCCGCGGCGCTTGGCGTGCGGCGGCTGTCCGCGCGGTACGACCGGCCGTATCTGATGCACGGTGCGATCGGGCCGTCCTGCGCGGTGGCGCTGATGGCCAAGGGACAATTGACGGTGTGGACGCACAGCCAGGGCGTCGAGCCGCTGCGCACCGCGATCGCCGAGCTGGTCGCGATGCCCGCCGACCGCGTCCGCTGCGTCCACCGCGAGGGGGCGGGCTGTTACGGGCATAATGGGGCGGACGACGTCGCGGGCGATGCGGCGCTGGTCGCATGTGCGATGCCCGGCGTTCCGGTCCGGCTGCAATGGAGCCGCGAGCAGGAGCATGGCTGGGAACCGCTCGGCCCGGCGATGCTCGCGCAGATCGACGCGACGCTCGATGCGTCGGGGCGGATCGTCGACTGGCGGCATCAGGTGTGGAGCAATACGCACAGCACGCGGCCCGTCGCGGCGGGCGACCTGCTTGCGGGCGTGGAGGTGGTGTCGCCGTTCGCGCCGACGCCGCCCAAGCCGATCCCGCAGCCCAATGGCGGCGGCGATCGCAACGCCATCCCGCTCTATCGCTTCGCCAACCAGAGCATTGTCAGCCATTTCCTGCCCGACATGCCGGTGCGCGTGTCGGCGCTGCGCGGGCTGGGCGCGCATCTGAACATCTTCGCGCTCGAAAGCGCGATGGACGAGCTGGCGGCGGCGGCGGGGCGCGACCCGGTCGCGTTTCGGCTCGCGCATCTCGACGATCCGCGCGCCGCAGACGTGATCCGGCGCGCGGCGGCGCGGTTCGGGTGGAGCCGCTACCGGCCTCGGCCCAATCGCGGGCGGGGCTTCGCCTTTGCGCGGTACAAGAATCACGGCGCCTATTGCGCGGTCGCGCTCGATGTCGAGCGGATCCCCGACGAGGGGCGGCTGATCGTCCACCGTGCGGTCGTCGCGGTCGACAGCGGCGAGGCGGTCAATCCCGACGGCATCCGCAATCAGGTCGAGGGCGGGGTGCTCCAGTCGCTGAGCTGGACCGCCTACGAGGCGGCGGGGCACGACGGTGCGCGCCGGACCGATTATGACTGGAGCGGCTATCCGATCCTGCGGTTCGCAGACGTGCCGCGCAGCGTCATCGTCGAGGTCATCGACCGGCCGGGTACGCCGTTTCTGGGCACGGGCGAGTGCGCGCAAGGGCCCACCGCCGCCGCGCTCGCCAATGCGCTGGCGGCGGCGACGGGGGTCAGGACCAGGAGCATGCCGCTGGCGGGGGGGCTGGCGACGCGCTCCTGATCACCGGCGGTCACGGGGCGACCGCCGTATCGGTCGGGTCAGGCGCCGCCGGCAACCGGGGCGAGCGTCTGCTGGTGCTGGACCACGCGCCATTCCTCATGCTCGAGCCGGCGCATCGTGGTGGTGCAATAGGCGGTATAGCCGGTTGCGCCTTCGCGGCTCGCCTCGGCCTTGTAGGCGATCGCGATCAGGCCTTCCTGCGGGCGCATAATCTGCTGTTCGCTGAACCGGACCTCCGACCAGCGCGGCGTGTCGGCGACCGCCTTGATCGCCTGCGCCCCGGTCATCACGAAGGGCTGCTCGGGAAGCACCATCACGCATTCGTCGTCGATCAGCGTGTGATACTGGTCCGCGTCGCCCGTCCACAGGCTTTCTTCAAATGCCCAGACCCTGGTGTCGTCCATTGCTCGTCTCCTTCTGTCGGGGTCGAGCGCGGGGACGGCCTACTTCGTTCCTCACAATCGGTGAGACGAGGGTCTTTTGGCGATCGGAGCATCCTATGTTTCCGACGCCTGTGTGGCTGCCGACCGACGCGCCGGTCGGCAGCCCTCGTCCTACAGCCCGTAGGAGAGCCGCAGATAGCCGAACCGGCCCGGGATGTCATAGGTCGTCGGGTCGAAGTTGTTCAAGCTGCAGCTGAAGCAGGCGGGGGGATCCTTGTCGAAGACGTTGTTCACGCCGAAGGTCAGCGCGAGCTTCGAATCGAGCCAGGCCGGCCGGAACTGGAGCTGGACGTCGCCGTAGAGGCGGCTCTTCAGGGCGTTCTCCGCAGCGATCTCGTCGACATTGTCGATATAGCGTCCGGTGACGCTCGCGGTGACCGGTCCCACCGACCAGTCGATCGTGCCCAGTCCCTTGAAGTGCGGATAGGTCTGATCGGGCGAGCCGCGTTCGGTGCCGACATAGTCGGTCGTGACGAAGCCGTCGGTCGCGGGCGTCCGCTCGCTGTACTTGAGCAGATAGTTGCCCGAGACGTAGAGGCCGAAGCGCCCGGCGCCGGTCTCGCCCGAGCGGACCGTCAGCGTCGCGTCGATGCCCTTGGTGCGGATGCCGCCGGTGTTGAGCAGCAGGCCGTTGATCGCGGTCACGATGCCGCTGGGGGCACGCCGGACCGCCGCGCAGCTGAGCGCGTCGCCGGTCTGGGCGCAGCGGCTGAGCAGCACCTGGGCCGGGATCGACGCGATCGAGTCGTCGACCTTGATGTCGTAGTAGTTGACCTCGAGGCTGAGCGCCGAGAGCGTGCCGCCGCGGGCCCAGCTGGGGCTGTAGACGCCGCCGAACAGCAGCGTCCGGGCGGTTTCAGGGCGCAGCTCGCTGTTGCCGCCGGTGAGCACCGGCAACTGGCCCGAGGGTTCGGCATAGCTGCCATTGCCGGGCACGCCGTTGGCGACGCAGTTCGCGCGAACGGTCGGGTTGGACTGGAACAGCCCGCCCGCGGCGCTGGTGCAGGGATCGTCGATCGAGGCGTCGAACCGCGACTGCGCGCCGAATAGTTCGCCGATCGACGGTGCGCGCAGCGATTCGGCATATTGGCCGCGCAGCAGCAGGTCGCTGACGGGCTTCCACAGCGCGCCGCCGCTGAGCGTCGTATTGCCCCCGAAGGTCGAATAGTTCGAGTGGCGGACCGCGCCGTTCAGCTCGAGCGAGGCGATGCCGGGAATGTCGCGCAGCAGCGGCAGGCGAATTTCGCCATAGACCTCGTCGACGTTGAACTTGCCGCTCGCCGCCTGTGCCGGGATGTCCGCGCCGAGACCCGCCTGGATGATCGGGTCGGGCGTGAAGCTGCCGAACTGATAGCGATGCTCATAGCCGATCGCGATGCCGACCGGCCCGCCGGGCAGGTCGAACAGCTCGCCGGAGACGTTGGCGGTATAGTCGTTCAGCTTCTGGCGGCTGCGGTCGCGTTCGTCGAAGCCGATATAGCCGAGCATCGCCGGGGTGATCGAACCGACCCCGCCGAAGAAGTTGAACGGCACGCATTCGCCGGTGCACTGGCTGATCGGGCCGATCGCGCGGGCGAGGCGTGCGGCGTTGATGTTGCCGGTGAACAGCTGCTTGGCATCGTTATAGCCGATGACCGCGCTCGCATCCCAATACCAGTTGTGCCCGAACATCTGGAACTTGCCGTCCAGCGTGCCGGTCAGCGACATGGTGTCGACCTGCTGGCTGTAGGTGCGCTGCCCCGCCTCGACGAGGCGACGGAAGATCCCGGTGTAGTTCTGCCCGGGGACGAGCGTCACGCCGAACGGGTTGAACGGGTTGGTCGCATCGACCGAGAGCGTGTCGAGCATGTTGCCGTTGCCGACGTCGGGACCGATGCCGAGCGGGAGGAACGCCGCCTGATTCTGCGAATTACGGCGGTTATAGACCGCCTTCACGCGCAGGTTGAGCGCCTCGGAAAACTCGGCGCGCGTGTTGACGAAGCCGCCGAACCGCTCGACGGGGGTCAGGAAATAGTTGAGCGGGGCGAAGTTGAACCGATCGGCGGCGGTGAACGCCTTGAAGTCGCCGGTCGCGAGCGTCGGGTCATAGACCGGCCGACCGCTGGCGACGGGGCCGCGCAGCGTGATGTTCTGGCCGTTCACCAGGAACCGGCCGAAGGGCGTGAAGCTGGAGCAGCCGCCGATGGGTTCGGCGCAGCTCGTCTGCCCCGGATTGGGGAATTGCGAGATGTCGCGATCGGCGGCGCTGACCGATTCCTGCTTGGTGTAATAGCCGCCCGCGACGACGTGCACGCCCTGGCTGCCAAAGCCGTAGCTCAGCTGGTAATCCTGCGTCTTGCCGTCATTGTCGCCGAGATACTGGCCATATTGCGCCGATCCCTTGAACCCCTTCTGGTTCTGTTTGGTGATGATGTTGACGACGCCGGCGATCGCGTCGGACCCGTATTGCGTCGAGGCGCCCGATTGCAGCACCTCGATCCGTTCGATCATCGAGGACGGGATCGAGTTGAGATCGACCGTCGCCGGGATGCCGCTGGCCGACGCGCCGTTGACGAAGCGCAGGCCGTCGACGAGCACGAGCGTCCGCTTGGGGCCGAGATAGCGCAGGTCGAGCACCGCGGAGCCGGCGCCGACGCCGCCGCCATCGGGCGGGTTGCCGAAATTGCCCGAGCTGTTGAACTTCGAATTGAGGCCGCCCGACGAGGCGGGCAGGCGTTGCAGGATGTCCGCGACGGACGACAGACCGGTGCGCGCGATCGCGTTCTCATCCACGGTGATGACGGGCGATGGCTGATCGAGCGGGTCGCGGCGGATGCGCGATCCGGTGACGATGATGTCTTCGGTGGGGGCCTCGGTCGCCGCGGGGGCGGTGGGCGTCTGGGGGTCGGTCGCCAGTTGCGCCGCGGCGCCATTGGCCGCGATCAGCAGGCCCGCGCCCATCGCCATCCGCGACGAGCGCATCATCCATTTCGTCCAACGCATTTCTGTCCCCCTTGTGACACCCCGTTTTACGGCGGTGCACCATGGTTACGACGAAAATGGTTTTTATGACCATATGTTGCCGGTCCGTTACGATCGGCAGCGTTATATTGCGAAACGGGTGTTGCTTGTAGGTTACACCATCGGGTGTCCGTTCAGGGGGTGCTGCGCTTGCGCGTGGGGGCGCGGAAGTCGGGGGGCTTGTCGACGATCCAGCGCAGGTAGCGGCCGATATCTTCGCGCGCGCGGAGCTGGTCCATCGTCGCGTAGCTGGTGGCGAGGTCGCGGTTTGCGACGAAGGCGTGGATGGTGCGGTGGCAGATCGGATGGACCGGCACGGTCTGCGTACCGCCCTCGCTCTTGGGGACGACGTGATGGCGCTCGACGCGGTGGCCGAGCGGGCGGCCGCAGAGCGCGCAGGGCGGGTCGTCCGATGCCTGCGCGGTCCGCGCCGCTGCCTCGGCCAGTCCGGCCATCCGTTTCACGCGCCCGCCCATCCCCCTTGCACCTATCGCCGGGGCGCGAGCAGGCTGTCGAGCCGGACAGGCGCATAGTCGTGACCCTCGACATCGACGCCGACGTCGAACTGGCGGAGCATCGGCTTCAACCGGCCATGGCTGTGCCCGTGGAGATTGAGCGCGCCGCGGTGCTGGCCGTTCCAGCTGCGGAACGGGTAATGGCACAGGACGAGCCGCCGGTCGTCGAGCGTGATCTCCACATAGTCGGCGACGCTGGCCCAGCCCGGTGCCGCCAGCGTCGCATCGGGATCATTGTTGCCGCGCAGCAGGTGCTTGGTCCCGTGCAGCCGCGCGAGCAGCCCGGCCACGTCCGCGGGGCGACGCGCGACGTCGCCAAGGTGCCACACCACGTCCTGCGGCCCGACGACCGCGTTCCACCGCTCGATCAGCGCGGCGTCCATCGCGGCGGTGTCGGCGAACGGCCGGCGCGCGATGTTGATCGTGCGGTGGTCGCCGAAATGCGTGTCGGCGGTGAAGAACACGCTCACGCGCGCGGCTCCGCGGGCAGGGCGACGGCGGCGAAATGGGTGCGGATATAGTCGAGTTTGGGATCGATGTAGCGGCGGCAGAAGGGCCGGTCGGGATCGGTCCGGTAGTAATTCTGGAAGCGCGCGTCCGAGGGCCGGAAGCCGGTGCACGGCAGGACCAGCGTGCGGGCCGGCTCAGCGCTCTCGGCTACGAACCGGGCGATCGCGGCTTCGGCGTCGGGGCGCTGGTCGTCCTCGAACACATAGATGGCGCTGCGGTAGCGTCCGGCGGGGGAATAGCCGGATTTCGCCGAATGCGTGCGAAGATGGACCTCGGCCAGTGTCGCGAGGGTGATGACGGCGGGATCGAACGTCACGATCACACCCTCCGCCCAGGCGTCCGACGGCGCCTCGGACTGGAGGAAGCCCTGCTCGACCGTCTGCACGCCGAGGAGCGCCTGAAAGACGCCCTCGGTGCACCAGTGGCACCCGCCGCCGAACCCGATCCGGTGCACGCGCTGTTCCGTCATCCGGCGATCGTGAACACCGAGCCGGAATCGACGCGGATGCCCGCGCCGTTGATGAAGCTCGCGCGCTCCGAGCAGAGGAAGGCGACGGCGGCGGCGACCTCCTCGGCCTTGCCACGGCGCTTGAGCACCATGCCCGGGCGTTCCTCCTCGAGGAAGCTGTCGATCGCCGCGTCGAAGCTCTCGCCGCGTTCCTCGGCGCGCTTGCGCATCATCTTATCGGTCATCGGCGTCGCGATGAACGCGGGCGAGACGGTGTTCACGAGGACATTGTCGCCGCCATAGGCCTTGGACAGCCCTTTCGCGAGCGCGAGGATCCCCGCCTTCGACGCGCAATAGGCGAGTTCGTCGACATAGGGCTGCACCGCGTCTTCGGAGGCGAACAGCACGATCCGGCCCCAGCCGCCCTTGCGCATCGCCGGAATCGCCTCGCGACACATGCGCACCGCGCCCATGAGGTTGATGTCGAGCGTCTGCTCCCAGCCCGCATCGTCGACATCGAGAAAGTCGCCGGTCGCGCCCGTCACGCCCGCGGCGTTGACATAGATGTCCGGATCGCCGAGCCGCTCGCGCACCTCCGCCCAGATCGCGCGGACATCGTCGAGGTTGGTGACGTCGCCGGTCACCGCGACCACCTCGCCGAGCGGCGACAGTTCGGCGAGCGCCGCGTCGAGCGTGCCGCCCGGCTGGTCGGTGATCGCGACGCGCACGCCGGCCTCGAGGAGCAGTCGCGCGGTTTCCTTGCCCATGCCGGAATCCGCGCCGCTGATCAGCGCGATGCGCCCCTTGATACCCAGATTCATGTGAAACTCCTCAATCGTCGGATGCGAGAAAACGGTCGGCGGTGCGCAGCGACAGCGCCATGATCGTCAGCGCGGGATTGGCCGCCAATGCGCTGGGAAAGATGGAATTGTCGCAGATCCGCAGGTTCGCAATGTCGAAGCTGCGGCCGTCGGAATCAACCACTGCGGTGTCGCCGTCATGCCCCATGCGGCAGGTGCCGATCGTATGCGCCGAGCGATCGACCGCGAAGATGTCCTGCGCCCCCGCCGCCGCCCAGATGTCGCTGAGCGTGCGCCGCGCGTGGCGATCGATCGCCTGTTCGTTGGCATGATAGCTGAAGTCGATCCGCGCCTTGCGGTGGCCAAAGGCGTCGACCTCGTCGGCGAGCGTCAGCCGGTTGTCGGCATGCGGCAGGCATTCGCCGTTGATCCCGATCCCGGCCATCCGGTTATAGCCGCGCAGGAGCGTCTGCAGCCGTTCGCCCCACAGGCCGGCACCGCGGGCGAGCCCGGTGGCGAGGTTGACGGGGAGCACGCCGAGGCTCTGGATCAGATAGCCGCCCGCGCAGCCGGCATCGCCGGGTCGCATCATGTCCTCGCTGATCAGCGAGGAGGGATAGCCGCGGTTCATCCGCATCTCGGCGTCGAACCGGCCCCAGATCTGGGTCGCGACATGCGCCATGAAGTTGCGCCCGACCTGACCGCTCGAATTGGCGATGCCGAGGTTGAGCAGCAGACGCGGCGTCTCGATTCCGCCCGCGCACAGGAAGACCGCGGCGCAAAGCTGGCGATGCTCCTGCCCGTTCTGGCTGTACACGACCGCGCTGATCCGGCCGCGGCCGTCATAGTCGAACGCGATCACGCGGGCGCCGGCGCGGATCTCGGCCCCATGCGCCACTGCGAGGGGCAGATAGGTCGTGTCCATGCTCGTCTTGGCGGCGTTGCGGCAGCCCTGATGACAGGCGCCGCAATTGACGCAGGCCTGGCGCTGTCCCCAGTGCGGCTGGTCGCGATCGCGCGAGACCAAGGCGGCGGGGGCGTCGGTCGCGGTGATGCCGAGCGCCGCGCAGCCGCGCGCCATGGCGTCGGCGGCGGCGTTGCGCGCGACCGGGGGATAGGCGTAGCGGCGGGTGGCGTCCCACGGATAGTCGGCCGGGCCCGAGACGCCGGTGAACGCCTCGACCTCCGCGATGTACCGGGTCAGCTCGTCAGGATCGATCGGCCAGTCGGCGCCTTCGCCGGTCAGCGTCCTGAGCTGCAGGTCGCGGGGATCGGGACGCGGGCAAAAGGCGCCCCAGTGCAGCGTCGAGCCGCCGACGCCCATCCCCGAATTGTTCGACCCGAACGCGGTCGGCGTCGATCCGCCGCTCAGCCGTTCTTCCATCCAGTAGATGTCGGCCGCGACCTCGTCGGCGACATGCTCGTCGGGGCGGAAGGCGCGGCCCGCCTCGAGCGCGACGACCGACAGGCCCGCCTGTGCGAGCCGGGCCGTGAGCGGCGCACCGCCCGCGCCGGTGCCGATCACGACCGCATCGACGACGTCATTCGCGCCATGCTGCCTCGTCGTCACGCCCCGCGCTCCTGCGACGGGCGCTGCCACGCTTCGGGATCGTCGGCGCCGGTGCGGGTATAGCCCTGCTTGCGGGGGCCATCGCCGCCGATCGCAAAGCCGTCATAGCCGATCGCCGCCATCGTCGCGGGCTGCGCCATCCAGATGCGCACCGTCTCGGCGCGGACATCCTCGAACCAGAGCCGCATCTGCACGGGCGACAGGCGGGTCGCGTCCTCCTCGATGCCGACCGTGCCGCCGGCGATGCGATCGAGCCAGCCGTCCTGGTCCGGATCGGCCAGCGCGACGAAACCGCCGGTTGCCGTATCGAGCGTCGCGAGCCCGCGCGACCATGCCGCACGGTCGTCCGGCAGTTCGGCGAAGCGCCAGCCGTCGCCGACACCCTGCGCGACCGAGTCGAGGATGCGACCCGCCAGCGCACGGTCGGCGCCGCAATCGGGGAGGATCCGGGCCACCAGTGCCGCGACGGTCGCATGGTCGGCCTCGTCCCATAACGCGGTACCGACGGGCATCGGGTAGATCCGGTCGAGCATCGCGGCGCGCGTTCCGCTGCTGACGCGATCGGAGTCGAGCAGCCGGGCGAAATCTTCGGGCAGCGCAGCCGTCGTCGCCAGTGCCGCATGCTCGCGGATCAGCGCGGCGAGCGCGCGGGGTTGTTCATAGGGGATGAGGTGCGCGGCACCCTGGACGACGCGCATCCGGGCATTGGCATAATGCGGCAGGTTGAGCCGGCGTTGCGCATCCTCGCCGAGATCGCCGTCTTCGGTTCCGGCAATGATCAGCGCGGGGAGCGCGAGCTGCCCGACCGCGGCGCCCCAGTCCTCGCGGCTGCCGCGTTCGAGCCAGCCAAGCCAGGCCTCTCGGTTCGATCGCCGCACGTCGTCGATGGCCTGGTCGCGGAGGGCCTCCGGGAGCCTCTCGGCGCTGTTGGCATCGACGAAGGTTTCCGCATTTTCACGCGACGCCGGGCCATCGGCGAACCACCCGATCATCTCCGCCCGGCGTTTTTCGTCCATCGGTTCGGGTGAGGGAGGCGAGGCGGCGACGAGCACGACGCCGAGAATGTTCGCGAGACCCGGTTCGCCCGCGGCGGCGCGCGCGGCGACGAGCGTGGCGATCTTGCCGCCCATGCTGTGCCCGACGAGCACGCAGGCGGTGAGGTCGCGGGCGCGGATCTCCTGCGCCAGCCAGTCGGTCATCGTCCCGACATCGGCATGCCCCGTATCGGCCGCGTCGCCGAACCCCGGCAGATCGAGCGCGACGCAGTCATGATCGGACAGGTGATCGGCGACCTGCTGCCATTCGCGCGCGCTGGCGCCAAGAGCGTGTAAAAACAACAAGGTGGGTGGGGTCATGGGGCCTCGCGAAACTGACCCCTACCGGACGATGCAGGCGCGGAACCGTTCCATCGCACCGGCCGTCGTAATTGACATAGATCAATTTGACGTCGATCTGCGATCACTTTGGGTGCGTCTGTCGCACCGCGCGGGTCTGGACCGGGCGCGCAAAGACCGGCATCCTCGCGCGATGGACGACAATAGCGGTCAGCGCGCCCCGATGATCGACCGTGCCCGCAGCGTCGCGGCAGGGTTCGCCGATGTCGGGCTCACCCAGGCCGAAGAGCTGCTCCGGCGGCTGTCTCCCGAGGGCCGCGAGCAGGCGCGGCGCGAGCGCGAGGCGAGGGCGCGTCGGCAGAAGCGGCTGATGGTCCGGCTGGTCCTCGCGGCGATCGTTTCGCTGCTCGGCGGCGCGGTGTTCGCCGCGGTCCTGCCGGCGATGCTGGCGCTTGCCGTCGCAGCGGCGCTGATGCTGCTGCTGGTGATCATGATCGTCGCGCAGGCCGATCCGCGCGCACCGGGACGCGAGGCGCTGGTGGAGGCCGGGCTGGCCGGGCTCGCCGAGCAGGCGGGGATCTGGCTCGCCGCACAACGCCGCATGATGCCGCTGCCCGCGCTGCGGCTCGCCGATGCCCTGGGCAGCCGGTTCGAGGCGCTGGCGCCGCGCCTCGCCCGGCTCGATCCGCGTAGCCCGGCCGCGGCGTCGATCCGCAAGCTGGTCGCGGTCGAGCTGCCCGCGCTGGTCGACAGCTGGCGGATGGTCGGCATTTCAGCGCGGCGCGAAATGCAGGCGGATGGCCGGACGCCCGACGATCACCTGATCAACGGACTGCGGCTGATCGATGCCGAGCTCGCGCGCGCCGGCGAATGCCTCGGGCGGACCAGCCTCGACGAGATCGCGATCCAGGGGCGGTATCTCGAACTCAAATATGACGGGGAGGGTCCGGGCTTGTAGGACGGGACACCTCGTGGCGGCCGGTCGTTAGAGGCGGATGATCCGTTTGAAAATCCCCGCCGCGATCGCCGCCGTCGCTGCCTTCACCGCCTCCGCCACGCCGGGCCTTGCCCAGACCGTGCCGCTCGGCGCCAATCTCGAGCGCTTTGCCTATCCCGCGTCGCTGCGCTGGTATGACGGATCGTCGCAGGGGGAGGCGGTGCGGATGGCGTATCTCGACCTCGCACCGACCGCGCGCGCGAACGGCACGACGGTCGTGCTGCTGCACGGCAAGAATTTCTGTGCCGCGACCTGGGACGAGACCGCGCGCGGGCTGGCGGGTGCAGGCTACCGGGTGATCGCGCCCGATCAGGTCGGCTTCTGCAAATCGTCCAAGCCCAAGGGCTATCAATACAGCTTCAACGCGATGGCCGAACTGACCTGCGGGCTGCTCGACCGGGCCGGGGCGGGCAAGGTCATCCTGGTCGGCCATTCGACCGGCGGGATCCTCGCGACCCGGTTCGCGCTGCTCCACCCCGAGCGCGTGTCGCGGCTCGTGCTCGTCAATCCGCTCGGGCTGAACGACACGCTGGCGCAGGGCGTGCCCTATACCGATCTCGGCGCGCTGCGCACCGAGGAGGCGAAAACCGATGCCGCGTCGATCAAGGCGTATCAGCTGCGCAACTATTATCACGGGGAATGGCGCCCGGCCTATGATCGCTGGGTGGCGATGCTGGCGGGGCAATATGCCGGTCCCGACGGCGATGTGGTGCGCGATGCGCAGGCGCGGCTGTCGGACATGATCCAGACCCAGCCGGTCGCGGCCGAACTGCCGCGGCTGGCGATGCCCGTGCGGCTGATCATCGGCGACCGTGATCTGACCGCGTTCCGGGCGAACCGCGCCGCACCCGACCGGCGGGCACAGGTGCAGACCGTGCCGCAGGCGGCGGTGACCGCGGCACGACGCATCCCCGACGCGCGGCTGATCCGCCTCGAGGGGCTGGGTCATGCACCGCAGGTCGAGGCGCCGGCGCGGTTCCTGCAGACGCTGGAGGCGGCGATCGCGTCGTGAGGGGCGCGGTTACTGCGCGGGCTTGATCCAGCCGTGCATTGCCATCCAGCGCGCGAATTCGTCGAACCAGCCGGTGCTCGTGGTGGTCTTCGGATACATGCCGAAGCCGTGGCCGCCCTGTTCGAACAGGTGGAACTCGACCGGGCGTTTGGCGGTGCGCCAGCTGTCGATCAGGCCATAGCCGGCATTGCCGAACAGCGGATCGTCCGCCGCCAGCGCGACGAACATCGGCGGTGCGTCGGCGGGCACCGTCATCGCGGCGAGCGGGCCGTAGATGTTGCCGATGAATGCGGGCTTCGCGTCCTGACCTGCCAGTGTCGTCGCCATCGTCAGCATCGCGCCCGCGGAAAAGCCGACCATGCCGATGCGGGCCGGATCGACGTGCCATTCGCCCGCCCGCTTACGGACGAGTGCGAAGGCCGCGCGCGCATCGGCGATCTGCGGCGCGAGGCCCGCCATCATCGCCGCGGGGTCCCGGCGTGGCGGGGATGCGCCAGCGGGGGCACCCGCGGGGGCGGGACGTGCGAAGGTTTCGAGATCCGCCGGCGTCTGATTCAGCCGGTATTTGAGCACGAACGCGGCGACGCCCCGCGCGGCAAGCGCGCGCGCCACGTCCCAGCCCTCATTCTCCATCGACAGCGTGCGGAATCCACCGCCCGGCGCGACGATCACCGCGGTGCCGTTGGCCTTGGCGGGATCGGGCAGGACGGGGGTCAGCGTCGCGACCGTGACGTTGCGCGCGAACACGCTGCCATATTGGCTGTGCCAGGCTTCGGAAGCGGTCGCCCCGGGGAGTTTCCCGGTGCCGAGGTCGATTGCGCCGGGCTGCGCGGGAATGGCGATCGACGCCATGGTGTCGGAGGACTGCGCCAGCGCGGGCGGGGCGACTGCGATCGTCAGGCCGACCAGCCATGCAAGACGATGTCTTGCCCCTCGAACGACTTCGTTGCCGCGACATCCGATGCGCATATCCGCTCTCCCGTTTTCGACTGTTTTCGGGATGATATCGATAGCGCTATCACTGCACAATGGTGGCCGGACGCTTTTTCCTTGCGATCGGCGGTTGTGAGGAAGGTGAAAGGCGGGTGCGATAAATCACCGCTGCAATGCGCACAGACTTTGCTGCGGTGCGGCAATGTCGAAGGGCGTACAGGCTCAGAATTTTGACGAACATCCTTGTGAGCGATGGCGGGCGTTGCTGGCTCATCTGCCGCATCCGGCCGTCGGGTGAGTCTCGCTGGTTCGGCTGTACTTGCGTAGAGCGTCGGCCGCGATCGTCGCTTCTGTAGAGGCAGTGCGGACCGTGCGGCTCGCGGCGCGGCGAACCGTGTCTCCGTGCGGCGTGGGGCGCTGTGTCGGTTTGGGACAAGCCATTGCCCCTTTTGTAAGAATCTGAGCATGGGTCGGACGACGCGACGACAGCAGTGGGGCCGCAGGATGCCGGATTTCGCAAGAGACTGTTTGAAAGCCAGAAATGACGGCCGTATCGCCGCGAGCGATCCGGTCGCCCATCTCGCGCCTTGCCCCTATGACGAGATTCGCGATCCAGTGCTGCGCGCGATGTGGCAGGATGGGTTTGTTGTCACGCGTCTATATGGGTCAGAATCTTAACTCAGATTACCCGGCCGTGACGGCGACCGTGACGGCGGGAATCCGCGATGGCGATGCCGGAATAGTATCCGCAGCCGTGCGACGGCGCCCGGAGGTGCGCAACCTCTCTGGCCGGTTAAGCAGCGTTTTAAGCAGGTTGCGGCCGGAGGCAGGCCATTTATCGTCACGGGACATCGTGAAGAGGAATGAACGGCAGGCCCATGCCAGACCAAGACCCGACCCCCGACTATGAGCGGCTGACGATCGACGCGCTGGCCGCGGCCGCGGCTGCGGAGACCGACGAACAGCGTCACCTGCTCCTCGATCAGGCCGCGATCTACGCCGCGCTCGGCGAGAAGACCCGCGGCTATGCGCTGACTGGGCGCTAGACGCCGGCGGGGCGGCATCAGCCCCAGTCTTCGAGCTTTCCCATGGCCGTGCGCGGCACCGCCGTGCCGAAGCGATAGGCCTTCGGACGCTCGGGATCGGTGAGCCGGTTCGCCGCCAACTGCTCGATCCGCGCGGACAGCCGGGCGGGGTCCTGACCGGGGTGCGGCACGACGAACGCCTTCAACCGGCCATTGCCGTGCAGCCGCACCGCGACGTCCGCGACACCCTCCACCGTCCGCAGCACGCCGGCGACGCGCCCTGGCCAGACATTGTGCCCGGCGACCTGGACCGCCCCGTCGCGCCGGCCGACCGGGCGAATGACGCGCTCGCCGAGACGCGCGACATGGTCGGGTAGGTCGTGGTGCCGGCCGTCGCAGTCGACGAGCCGCCAGTCATCCGGGTCGGCGGCGGTGAGCTGCCAGCGGGGCAGCAGATCATAATCGAGCGCGGGCAGCGTGCGCATCGCGATACCGCCGGTTTCGGAGGCGCCGTAGATATCGGCCAACCCGGCAAGCCCCGCCGCGAGCAGCACGGCGGCGACGGCGTCGTCGAGCGGCCCGGCGGAACTGACGCCGACGACATCCCCCGGCCAGTGGTGCGTCATCCGCGACAGCGCGCGCCACTGATCGGGCACCGCGACGACGAGGTCGCCCGCCTCGAGCGACAGCGATGCGCCGACCGTCCGCACGACGACGGGAACGCCCAGCGCGTCGGGCAGCAGCGCGGTCCAGATCAGCCCGTAGAGATGATCGGCGGGGACCAGTGCGACGACCCGCCGCCGGTCGGCGAACCGTGTCGCGAAGAAGGCTGCTTCTTCAAGCAGTTCGGGGACGGCGTGGACGCACTGGCGCGGGCTGCCGGTCGAACCGGACGTCCGCACCGCGATCCGGCCGGGGCCGGTAGCGTGCGCGCGCAGGATCCAGTCGGTCCAGGCGCCGACCGTCTGCGGCGGACCCTCGCCGAGCGTGTCGTCGTCGAGCTCGAACGCCTCCGCCAGCGCGCCCAGCGCGCCGAGCTGCTCCATCGAATCGAGCCCGAGGCCCTCGTCGCCGATCGGCGTGGCTTCGGGCCAGTCGCCGCGTGTCGCGGCCGGCGGCGCGGGATCGCGCAGCCGCGCCATCTCGGTCGCGACGACCGCGCAGGCGATGCGGTGCACCGCGGCACGCGACAGTCCGGGCCGGGTCACGCGGTCGCGGTCTCGCGCGAGCGGACCCGGTTCCGCCCGGCATGCTTGGCGGCGTAGAGGCGATCATCCGCCAGCGCGAGCAGCGCATCGATCGAACCGTCGGTTTCGTTCAGCGCGGCGCAGCCCAGGCTGGCGGTGACGTGCAAGCCACCGCGCGGCGTGTCGACCGCGATGCCGGCGATCGCCGCGCGCATCGCCTCGGCGAGCGCCGCCGCCTGATCCTCGTCATAGCGCGGCAGCAGGACGCCGAACTCCTCGCCCCCGAGCCGCGCGAATATCCCGCAGGGCGGGAGCAGCGCGGTGCACACATCGGTAACGCGGCGGAGCAGCGTGTCGCCGACCGGATGGCCATGTGTGTCGTTGACCGCCTTGAAATGATCGAGGTCGAGAACGATCAGCGACAGCGATTGCCGCAGCTCGCGCCAGTGCCGCTGTTCGCGTTTCAGCACCTCGCCGAAATGCCGCCGGTTGGCGGCGCCCGTCAGGTGATCATGGTTCAACAGCCGGCGCATGTCCGCCGCCGCCTCGCCACGCCGCGGCACGTCGCGCAGGATGACCGAGAAGCCGGAGGCGCGGGGCTCACCCCGTTCGGACCGCGCGACGACGAGCCGCTGGCACCAGTAGCGCTCGCCATCCGCGCGCTGCTGCCATCCTTCCTGGAGATGCCAGCCCTCGCGCGCGGCGATCAGCAGTTGCTCGTCCAGGCGAAGATCGCCGCCGCTCGCCTCGCTCCCGCCGATCTCGGCGAGGTGGCGTCCGATGACATCGGCGGCGTCGTGTCCGGTCTGGCGGGCGAAGCAGGCGTCGGCGGACTGGATCTCGCCGCTGGGCGTGATCGTCAGCGCGGCATAATGGCTGACGCTGTCGAGCAGGGTGGCAAACCAGGTATCCGCCTGACGCAGCCGCGCCTCCTGGGCGACCTGCTCGCTGATATCGGACAGCGTCGCCATCAGTCGATCGGGGCCGAGCTTGACCAGGGTGCACGCCAGCACCTTGGGTGTGGTGGTGCGCCGTCGCGCGGCGAGATCGACGAAGATCCGGTGGCCGTCGCAGATCCGTCCCGTCGCCGGCGCATAGGCCGCGACGATGCTGCGCAATTCGGGCGCATGATGTTCAAGCGCGGCGAAGAGATTGCCGGGATCGCGCGGCCCGGCGAGCGGCAGGAGATGCTGCATCGCGTGCGGGTTCATCATCGCGATCGCGCCGCTGCTGTCGCACTCGATCAGGCCGACGGGGCAGGCGTACAGAAACTCGAGAAGCTCTTCCTCGGTCGACCTATCGCTCATCGAAGCGGCTTAGCGTTCGATGAGGATATAGCGGCGCGCAATGCCGGGTGCCGCGAGCAGACGCAGCCGGACCCTGGTCGGGCGCATCCGCAGCGTCAGGACATAGGGGACGATGTCGTCGATCTCGGGCTCGTCCTCGAACCGCTGCGCGACCATGAAATTGTTCATGCACTGCGCCACCGCATCGAAGAACGGCACGCCCATGACCGTTGCGGGATCCAGGCCCGACATCCGCGCCTCGGTCGCGTTATAGACCTGGACGAGCGTGTCGGCTTCGAACCCGACCACCCCGAACGGCAGGGTGTCGCGGTCCTCGACGCGCATCGTGTCGAGCTCGGGCAGCGCGACATTATCAAAACTGTATTGTTCCAGTACCATAGCCACGGTCTCCCTGCGACTGCGCTATGGGGCGGCGGGGTTAAGCATAGCCTAAGATCGGCTGTTTCTTACAACGGCACGCACGTGACGCGCGCCTCGACCGCGAACCGGACGAGCTGCGCCAGGCTGGTCGCGCCCGTCTTGCGCATGAGATGCTCGCGGTAGGTTTCGACCGTGCGCGGGCTGATATCCAACCGCGTCGCGATCTGTTTCGCGGTTAGCCCCTCGACGATCTGGCGCAGGACCTGGCGTTCGCGGTGCGAGAGCGAGGCGAGGCGCTGCTCGAGCAGGGTCGATTGCAGGATCCGGTCGCGGACCGCCGCCACCGCGCCGAGCAGCCGCTGCGCTTCGAACGGCTTTTCGAGCAGGTCGGCGGCGCCCGATTTCATCGCCGCTACCGCCATCGGGATATCCGCATGACCGGTGACGAGGATCACCGGGTCCGACCGGTCGAGCGAAGGGAGGGTCTGCAGCAGCTCAAGCCCGCTGAGGCCGCCCAGCGCGACGTCGCTGAGGATGATCCCGGGCGGAAGCCGCGGGAGGTCGCTAATGAACGCCTCGACGCTGGGGAAGGACCGGGTCTCGAAATCCTCCAGCGCGAGGAGCATTTCGAGCGAGCGGCACATCTGGGGCTCGTCATCGATGATGTAGATCGGCCGGTCACGCGGCATGGGCGACCATTTCTCCACTGGACCCGATACCAGGACGCTGTGGCAGCGAGATGCGGAAGGTCGCGCCGCCGCCGCTGTTCGTCACGGCGGTGATCGTCCCCTCATGCGCGTCGACGATCGCGCGGCAGATGGCGAGCCCGACGCCGAGGCCATGGGGCTTGCTGGTCCGGAACGGGGCGAAGATCGCCTGTTCCTGGCCGGGTGCGATGCCGGGGCCGGTGTCCGAGACGGTGATCGTGCACTGCCCGTCCGGCCCCGAGACGGCGCGCAGATCGATCACGCGGACCGCCGTGTCGGACACCGCATCGGCCGCATTGGCGATAAGGTTGAGCAGGACCTGCTGGATCTGGATCGCATCGATCCACAATTCGCCGAGATCGGGCGCGATACTGACCTTCAGCTCCGCTCCGGCCTGACGGACCGCGAGCATGCCGAGCATCGCCCCCTCCGCGATGATGTCGCGCGCATCGACCCATTGCGCCTGTAACGGGCCGCGCTCGACGAACCGACGCAGCCTTTTGAGCACGGCGGCCGCCCGGAAGATCTCCTGGACCGCGCCGTCGAGCGCTGCGCCGACCTCGCCTACGTCGCGGCCGCGCGCCAGCGCCGCCTGCGCAACGGTGGCGAAGTTCGCGGCGGTCGCCAGCGGCTGGTTCAGTTCATGCGCGATCGCCGAGCCGAGCTGGCCGAGCGCGGTGGCGCGTGCGAGCTGGTGGAGCTCCGCCTGCAACAGCGCGAGCCGTTCGGCGGCGGCGACCTGTTCGGTCTCGTCACGGAGATGGAGCGTGCGCAGCCCGGTCGCGGCGAACGGCAGCGGGCCGCTCGACAGCGACAGCGCGAGACGCGTGCCATCGGCGCGGCACAGCTCGTGCGCGGTCGCGGTGTCGCCGGACAGGTCGGGCAGGCCGGGAAGCAGGTCCGCGAGCCGCAGGCGTCCGGTATCGGGGTCGGTGATCCCGAGGATGCCGCGCGCGCTCCGGTTGATCGCGAGCACGTCGCCCGCCGCGTCGACGATGAGCATCGCCGCGGGCGTGGTGTTGAAGATCGAGTGGAGACAGAGTTCGCGCTGGTGCGACCGGCCCTGCGCGAGGCCGGCGCGCTGGCGCAGAAGGGTCATGCGACCGCCGAACAGCGCGAGGATGATCGCAAAACCGGTCACGACCAGCGTGTTCAGCGGCGTCACGAGCGGATGGTGCGCGCTGAACACCAGTGCGGTGGGAATCGTCGTCGCGGCGCCCACGCATGCGGTCAGCGCACCCCCCAGGACGGCGCCGATCGCGATCGCCGCCAGCGCGAAGGTGAAGGGCAGGTCGATCCCGAACAGGTGCCGACCGACCGCCGTGGCGACCAGCGCGGCGCTGCCGAAACCCACGCCCTGCAGCAGGTTCCAGCGCCAGTCGGACGCGGTCTCCTGCTGGTCGACGATGGCCCATAGCCGCTGCACGATCGCTCCAAATTCGAATCCGCCGGAAAGAACCAAAATGCTACGCTTTCCGCATAGGGGTTTCCAGATACCGGCCGGGGTCTTCGTGCAGTGCAACCGTCTCAAATTGAAGCAAAGCCGGTGTGGTGGGCATGGTGTGCCAAGCCTGAACAGACTGTCTGGGGTCCGTATCCGTACGGACTTGCCTAAGACCCGGCGTGGTCGCAGCCTCGGCCAATGGTCTAGGCAGCTTTGGTAAGATTATCGCGTAATATTACAAAAACATCCAATGGAGGGGCGTCATGAATGAGCAGTTCATTCGCAATGATGAATTGGATAGATCCAACGCTATTGTCGCAAGCAATGCCGAAATATTCCGCTACGCCATATCGAGCATTCTAAGCCAGCAGCATCTAGCCGATACGGTTCTGACGACATCGAACTGGAGCAGCGTCCAGGCGCATCTCCTGAGGGCGCACTGCACCAAGCTCGCCGTCATCAATACCGATGTTCTGAACGGCCAGGGTCACGGGATGATGCGCCGGCTGCGCCTGTCCTACCCGCACCTTCGGATCATCGTCGTCGGGCAGACGCGCGAGCGGATGAAGATCCTGTCGCTGATCAGCGCGGGCGCGCACGCCTATATCCTCGAGTCCATGCCGATGGACGAGATTGCCAAGGCGGTGCGGATGGTCGCCGCGGGCCATATCTACTTGCCCGACATGGTCGGCGACCTGTCGGCGCCCGAACCGGACTCGGTGCGGGCCGAGGGCGCGCTCACCCGGCGGCAGCAACAGGTGCTGCAACTGCTCGTCGGGGGCGCGTCGAACAAGGAGATCGCGCATGCGCTCAACCTCGCCGAGGGGACGATCAAGGTGCATCTGTCGGGGCTGTTCAAGGCGCTCGGGGTGCACAACCGAACCGGTGCGGTGGCGTCGGTGCATGCGCAGGCCTATTGACCCGGCCTGCAACCATGTCGCGCGGCGACCCGCCCGGGCCCTGCATCGTCCATGGTCTTAGACCGAGCGGCCTACTTGATCCTGCAGCAGCGTCTGGCACCTAAATACCGGGAAATCGGGCAGATATTGCGCTGCGTGAACGTCATGGGGATAGTCGATGGAGCGCCGGGACTTTCTGAAGATTGGGGCCGGCGCAACGACGGTGGCGCTGGCGGCGACGGCGCAGCAGATGATCACGCCAACCGACACGCCGCTCAGCAGCCCGGCGCCGACGCCGATGTCGCTATCGGGGTCGTCCGATCTTGCGCAGTCGCTCCGGCTGGTCATCGAGCCGGTCGAGAAGGAGATGATCGACGGCAAGATCGTCTACATGGTGTTCTATTTCCACGAAAGCGGCCAGCCGCAGCCGGTGTTGCGGTACCGCGAGGGCGAACCCGTCTCGATCAGCATCACGAACAACGACCTCGTCCCGCACGGTTTTGCGATCACCGGCATCCCGCAGGCGACCGTGCCCGAAATTCCCCCCGGCCAGACGCGGCAGGTGCCGGATTTCGTCGCGCCGGTCGGCGGCTCCTATCTCTATCACGATCCGTATGAGCCGCCGCTCAACCGCATCCTCGGGCTGCACGGCGCCTTCATCGTCGACCCTGCGCTGGGCACGACGGTCGCGGGCTCGGCCACGCCGTTCAGTCGCGCGATGCACACGCCGCAGATTGCCGCGGTGTTCGATGCGTTCGGGCGGCATCCGCGCTTTCCCGGCGAGCGGTGGAAGGCGGGGGATCCGGCCCGCGACAAGCTGTGGCTGTTTTCGCAGACCGATTCGGCGATCAACGCGCGCGTGGCGGCGGGGTATCGGATATCGGGCCAGGCGCTGATCGATGCGTTCCTGCCCGATTATTTCCACATCAACGGCCTGAGCGGGTTCGATACCGCGGTCCACGACACCACGGCCAGCGTCGACCGGGCGGCCGCGCAGGCGATCGAGCCGGTCGGGAAGCAGGGCCAGCCGACGCTGTTGCGGGTGATGAATGCCGGGCTGTGCACGCATTCGGCGCACATCCACGGCAATCACCTGTTCGAATGCACCGAGGCGGACGCGAGCGGCGTCCCCTATTGCGAGACCAACGTCTACGAACGCGACGTGTGGGTCATGCGGCCGATGGACCGCAAGGACATGATCCTGCCGTTCGAGCGGCCGCCCGACGTGCCGGTCTGGCCGCCGAGGGAGGAGCCGTTCCCGCTGAAATACGTCATGCACTGCCACACCGAGATGTCGCAGACCGCGGGCGGGGGCAATTATCCGCAGGGACTGGTCACGCACTGGACGATGACCAGCCCGATCTACGCCTTCTGATCCGGTCGAGACGATGGGGAATGACCATGGGCGATGAGAGTATCAGTCCGTCGGGGATCGACTGGACCAAGACCGCGGCACAGGGCGTCACCAATTTCCAGACGTTCGGGTGCAACGTCTTCAAGGCGAGCCTGCCGACGCCCGACCGGCTGACGCCCGACATCAGCTTCGTCCGGCAGGTGACGACCAGCGGCACCCTGGTCGCGCCCGACGGGGTGCGGCTGCGCTACTGGGCGTTCGAGGATCCGGCGAGCGGCATCAAATCACCCTATCCCTCGCCGCTGATGCGCGTGCGGCAGGGGCAGATCGTGCATGTCACGCTGCTCACCGCCAAGCATGCGCACACGATCCACCATCACGGCATCGAGCCGACGACGATGCATGACGGCGTCGGCCATGTGTCGTTCGAGGTGGCGAACCAGTTCACCTATCAGTGGAAAGCGTCGAGCCCGGGCACCTTCTTCTATCACTGCCACCGCAACACGCCGCTGCATTTCGAGATGGGGATGTTCGGCGGGCTGATCGTCGATCCGCCGGAGGGGCCCGGCTATCTCTATTCGTCGCCGATGGCGAATGCGCCGCACCAGCGCTATCAGGTCGAGCGGCTCTGGGTGTGCGACGACATGGATGCGCGCTGGCACAATGTGCTGAGCAACAACCATGATGCGGGCATGTGCGGCGAAAATGTCGGGCTGAACCGGTTCGAGCCCAAATATTTCCTGATCAACGGTGTGTTCCCGACCAAGACGATGACCGATCAGAAGGTCGCGGCGAAGGCGCGGGTCGGCGACACGATCCTGATCCGGCTGCTCAACGCGAGCTACTCGATCCTTCGGGTGACGTTCCAGGTGCCGGTGACCTGCGTGTCGTGCGACGGGCACCGGCTGGGCAAGGAAAACTGGAATGCGCCGATCGTCTTTCCTGCGGGCACCCCGATCGAGCTGACCAGCGCCGCTCGTCTCGATTTCCTGATCACCGCGACTCAGCGCGGGCCGATCGGCGCAACGATCGAATATCTCCACTGGATCACCCGCCGCGTCCAGGACAATGGCCGCGGCGTGGCCAAGACGCAGATTGTCGTATCATGACCACACCCCCGACCCGATCCGCCCCCCCGTCCGCACGTCCCGGCCATGCGACGCATGCGGCAATGCCCACGCAGCTGGGCGGGGCGTTCAACTTTTCCGATGTCGCAGGCCGCCCGATCGGGCCTTCGGACTTTCGCGATCGCTGGACGCTGCTGTTCTTCGGGTACAGCCGCTGCCGCGCGAGCTGCCCGATGGCCATTCCGCGGATGGTGCAGACGGCCGAACGGCTGCGCCAGTCGGGGATCGCGGCGCGTGCGCTGTTCGTCGACATCGACGTACCGCCGCTCGGCGTCGTGCGATTCCGCCGGCCGGGCGCGGCGGCGGCGATGGCGCTGCAGGCGCCGCCGCATCATGGTCATGGCGAGCTCGACCGCATTGCCGCGATGCGCGCGCTGGCCAAGAAGTTCGACGGGCGGCTGGTGGTCGCGACCGGCACGCGCGCGCAGCTGAACGCCGCGACGCAGGCGTTCAACGTCGCGCGCGAGCACATCCCACCAAGGCCCGGCGAGATGGGGCACAGCATCAACCATTCCTCGCTCATCTATGTCCTCGCGCCCGACACCCATGTCGCGGGCTATGTGATGCACGACCAGTCCTCGGTCGCGCTCGAGGACATGATCCGTCATCTGGCACGCCGCCGGGGCTGACCCGGCGGCTCTTGTGTCCAGTATCGTCTCGACCGGCTGACTCGCTCGCCGGATCGGGACCCCGCCGCCGGAAAGAGCCCCCCCTCACTGGCGGCGGGGTAGCGCCGCGCATGGCCCCGCTCGACCTCGCACAGCCCGGGATCCGAAGCGTGTTCGGGTCCATCGCCAGGCGAAGCGGCCGCGAACCCGGCCGTTCGGCCTAGGACAGGGCCTAGGCTGCCAGGGGCCGGCGTAGGTCCTTCATGGGCCTTATCCCGCCGAACGAAGAATGGAAGGTTGGCGTCACGACGTGTGCCGGTCTTCGATCACGACCCGATCACGATCGCTCGAGACGTTTCGCGTTTCGTCATTCAGAGGGGAAATTGCATCATGTCTGGTGACTTTACCGTCGATCTGGGAGATCTGAACTTCATCCTGGCGCAGATCAGGATCAGCGAGCGCAATGCCGCTGGCGAGTCACTCGCGGATATCCTGGGCCCCCAGGCGCAATTGATCCCCTATGGTCTGCGGACCGTCGATGGCAGCTACAACAATTTGCTGCCGGGCAATGCCGTGCTGGGCGCGGCGGACCAGCTGCTGCCGCGGCTGACGACGCCGGTGTTCCGTAATCTGAACGACGGCGCGACGTTCGGCACCGGGCCCGGCGGACCGGTCCTGACCAACACCGATTACGGCACGCCGGGCAGCGTGGTCGATGCCGATCCGCGGCTGATCAGCAACCTGATCGCCGACATGACCAACACCAATCCCGCGGCGATCGCCGCCTGGTACGTCAACGCGCATGCGCAGGCGGCCTATGCTGATGCGCATGGCGGCGACGCGCCACCCGACGGCTATATCCCGACCAACGAGGAACTGGCGTCGATCCCGAACCTGTCGCCGGACATCGGCCTGTCGCCGTCGTTCAACGCCTGGATGACGTTCTTCGGCCAGTTCTTCGATCATGGGCTCGACCTGATCACCAAGGGCGGCAACGGCACGGTGCTGATCCCGCTGCAGCCCGACGATCCGCTCTATGTGCCTGGCGGCCCCAATTTCATGCCGCTGACCCGGTCGACGCAATATGACGCCAACGGCAACCCGGTCGTCGGCGGGACCGAGACGGTCAACACCACGACGCCGTTCATCGACCAGAACCAGACCTATACGTCGCATGCGTCGCACCAGGTGTTCCTGCGCGAGTATAAATTCTCGGTCGACTCGGATGGCGACGGCGTCAAGGATTCGCATGCGATCTCGACCGGGCGGCTGCTCGACGGCGCGATCGGCGGGATGGCGAACTGGGCCGAGACCAAGGCGCAGGCGCTCACGATGCTCGGCATCCGGCTCGACGATTACGACGTGCACAATGTGCCGCTGCTGCTGACCGACGCGTACGGCCGGTTCATCCCCGGCGCGAACGGCTATGCGCAGATCACGCTGAAGGACGGCACGCTGCTCGAGGGGACGGCCGAGGGCGTGGCGGTGCCGGCGAACGCGTACTTCACCGGCCACGCGTTCCTCAACGACATCGCGCATCATGCCGAACCGGTGCTGGTCGACCTCGATCACAATCCGGCGACGCCCGCGGTGCGGCAGACCGCCGATACGGACATGCTCGACTTTAATGGCGACGGCGTGTCCGACGAGGCCGACCTGGTCGCGGGCGAGGGGCGGATCGTCGATGTGGATGGCGACGACGTGATCACGCTCGACGACCTGCGCGACGTCAATCTGGACGGCGTGATCAACGCGCGCGACCTGACCGCCGACGACAACAACCCGCTGACCTATGACGACGAGATGCTCGACGCGCATTTCGTCACGGGCGACGGCCGCGGCAACGAGAATATCGGGCTGACCGCAGTCCACACCATCTTTCATTCCGAACATAACCGCGTGGTCGAGGCGGACAAGCTGACGATCATCGCATCGGGCGACCTCGCCATCGTCAACGAATGGCTGCGCCCCGCCGCCGACGGCACACGCAGCGCGATCACGCAGGCGGAGCTCGATGCGATCGAGGCGCTGACCGGGACGGCGAAGACGCAGGCGATCGATGCACTCGACTGGGATGGCGAGCGGCTGTTCCAGGCGGGGCGGTTCAGCACCGAAATGCAGTATCAGCATCTGGTGTTCGAGGAATTCGCGCGCCGGATCCAGCCCAATATCGATCCGTTCATCTTCAGCAACACCGCCGACATCGACCCCGCGATCACCGCCGAGTTCGCGCATGCCGTGTACCGGTTCGGCCATTCGATGCTGACCGACACGATCGAGATCACCGATCCGACGCTGTCGACGCAATCGCTGAGCCTGGTCGAGGCGTTCCTGAACCCGCAGGCGTTTGGCGAAGCCGGTCTGGATCCCGTCACCGGCGAGGAGGATGCGGCGATCGCCGCAGGCGCCATCATCCGCGGGATGACGCGCGTCGAGGGCAGCGAGATCGACGAGTTCGTGCCGGATTCCCTGCGCAATTTCCTCGTCGGGCTGCCGCTCGACCTCGCCGCGCTCAACATCGCGCGCGGCCGCGATGCGGGGGTCGCGGCGTTCAACGTGGTGCGTGCGCAGCTCTATGCCTCGACCAACGATTCGCAGCTCAAACCCTATACGAGCTGGCTCGACTTCGCGCAGAACATCAAGAACCCGCTGTCGATCGTCAATTTCGTGGCCGCCTATGGCACGCACCCGCTGATCACCGGCGAGACGACGCTGGAGGGCAAGCGCGCCGCCGCGACCCTGCTGGTGATGGGCGGCTCCGATATCGTCGTGCATGCGAATGCCGCGATGGGCGTCGAGGAGCATGTGCTCCAGGCCCCGGCCGATCGGCTCAACTTCCTGCAGAGCAAGGGCAACTGGGCGCCCAGCATCGTCGACGGGGTCAATAGCCACGAAACCGGGCTGAACCTGGTCGATCTGTGGATCGGCGGTCTGGCCGAGGAGAAGATGGAATTCGGCGGGATGCTGGGTTCGACGTTCAACTATGTGTTCGAGCACCAGCTCGAAAGCCTGCAGAACGGCGACCGCTTCTATTATCTCAGCCGCACCCAGGGCATGAACATGCTCAACGAGCTGGAGAAGAGCAGCTTCTCCGATCTTGTCATGCGCAATTCCAATCTGGGCGACGTGCATTCGACGCATGTCGACGGCCAGATCTTCAACACCGCGGACTATATCCTCGAACTCGATCCGCTGACGCCGCAGATCACCAACCTCGGCGAGGACGGCGAATATCTGGCCGGGGGCACGTTCGATCCTATCTGGACGAACGGATTCCAGCAGACGATCGATCCCAAGGTGGTGCGGATCGCGCCCGGCCTGGACGTCGACGGCGACGGCTATGGCGATGGCGGGATGCTCAAATACAGCGGCGGCGAGCATGTCGTGCTCGGCGGGACCGAGGGCAATGACCGGCTGTACGGCGACAAGGGCATCGATACGCTGTGGGGCGATGGCGGCGACGATTACCTGAATCCGGGCATGGAGTCCGACCAGGTCTATGGTGGTGACGGCGACGACATCATCGAGGATCCGTTCGGCGACGATTTCCTGCGCGGCGGCGAGGGCAACGACGTCGTGAGCGGCGGCTCCGGGCTCGACATCATGTTCGGCGGCGGCGGCAACGACTTCATGGTCGGCGGCACCGATGCGAAGGAGATGTTCGCGGGCCGCGGCAACGACTTCCTGCTCGGCGGCAGCGGCAGCGACAATCTGATGGGCAATGAAGGCGACGACTGGCTCGAGGGCGGCGACGGCTTCGACGGGCTGACGGGCGAGAATTCGAACCTGTTCTTCAACAGCCCGATCATCGGCAACGACATCATGAACGGTAACGGCAACGATACCGATTATGACGGCGAGACCGGCGACGACATCATGGTCCAGGGCGCCGGGATCCAGCGCAACAACGGCATGGCCGGATTCGACTGGGCGATCCACCAGGGCGATCAGACCGCCGCGAATTCGGACCTCGGGCTGAGTGCCGCGGTCAACCAGCAGGCGTTCACGCTGCGCGACCGCAACGACCTGGTCGAGGCGCTGTCGGGCTGGAAATATGCCGACACGCTGACCGGCCGGCAGATCCCGCTCGGGCTGGTCGGCACGGGCGCCAATTTCCCCGACCTGCTCGGCGACACGAACCCTCGCATCCTCGGCAACGACCTGTACGAGGACGGCGTCCGGCTGATCACCGGTCTGCGCGAGTTGCTGAGCTTCAAGACCTGGGATGAGAGCGACGTCAACGCGCTGGTGCTCGACGGCGACACGACCGACGACCTGCTGATCGGCGGCGGCGGTGCGGACGTCATCAAGGGGCGCGCGGGCAACGACATCATCGACGGCGACGCCTATATGCACGTCTTCATCAGCGTGCGCGAAAACAAGGACGGCTCGGGTGCCGAGCTGTTCCGCGCGGATTCGCTGACCGAGATTCAGGCGCGGCTGGCGAACGGCACGATCAATCCGGGGCAGCTCGTCGCGTCGCGCGAGATCGTCTACCGCGAGACCGTCAACGGCTATGCTACGGGTACGGCGACGATCGGGTCGGGGATGGACACCGCCGTCTATATCGGCAACCGCTCCAACTTCACGATCACGCTGCGGCCCGATGGGCGGGTCAGCGTCGTCGACAATGTCGGCGACGAGGGCAGCGACATGCTGCGCAACATCGAGCGGATCCAGTTCGCCGACAGCGTCGCCGAGATCAACCGCCAGCATGTCGGCACCTTCGGAATCGACAATGTGACGCCGCAGCTCGATCAGGTGCTGACCGTCACGGCGGGCAGTTTCATCGATTATGACGGCACGACGAGCTTTGCGCGGCAGTGGCAGCGTCAAGTCGAAGGGACGTGGGTCGATATCGCGGGGGCGACCGGCGACACGTACAAGGTCACGATCGACGATATCGGCCAGCCGCTGCGCGTCGCGACCAACTATACCGACAATCGCGGGTTCAGCACGCAGGGGACGAACCAGCCGGAACAGGTGGTCTATTCCGACGCGACGACGGCGGTGGCGATCCCGGATTACGCGATCGTCGGCGACGGCGAGGCCAATATGCTCACCGGCACGGCTGGCGACGACCTGATCTTCGCGCGCGGGGGCGATGACACGCTGCTCGGGATGAACGGGAACGACCGGCTGTTTGGCGAAGCGGGCAACGACAGTCTCGACGGCGGTGCCGGAGCCGACCGGATGGCGGGGGGGCTGGGCGACGACACCTATGTCGTCGATGACGGTGGCGACACGGTCGTCGAGGGGAGCCTCGGCGGCACCGATACGGTGACCAGCAGCATCAGCTACACGCTGGGCACCGACGTCGAAAATCTGGTGCTCGGCGGCGTCGCGGGGATCAGCGGTACCGGCAATGCGGGCAACAACGTGCTGACCGGCAACGGCGGCGCCAACACGCTGACGGGGCTCGCCGGTGCCGATTTCCTCGATGGCGGGGCGGGCGCCGATACGATGGCGGGCGGGCTGGGCGACGACACCTATGTCGTCGACAACAGCGGCGACGTCGTCAGCGAAAGCGGGGGCGACGGGACCGATACCGTCATCAGCAGCATCGGCTACACGCTCGCGACGGGGCTGGAAAACGTCACGCTGACCGGGATCGCGGCGCTGAACGCCACCGGAAACGCGGCCGCGAACATCGTCACCGGCAATGACGGGGACAACAGCCTGGCGGGGCTTGCGGGGGACGACCGGCTGACCGGCGGCGGCGGCAACGACCGGCTGGACGGCGGCACCGGCGCGGACACGATGGCGGGTGGGCTCGGCAACGACACCTATGCGGTCGATAATGTCGGCGACGTCGTCGACGAGACCGGCGGTGACGGGGTAGATCTGGTCAACAGCAGCGTGAGCTTCGCGCTGGCGGCCGGGGTGGACAATCTCACGCTGACCGGCACTGCGGCGATCAACGCGACGGGCAATGCCGATGCGAACGTCCTGACGGGCAATGCCGGGGTGAACCGGCTGACCGGGCTGGACGGCGCGGACACGTTGCGCGGACTGGCCGGCAACGACCAGCTGTTCGGGGGCGGCGGGGCGGATGACCTCGATGGCGGCACCGGCGCAGACACCATGTCTGGCGGTACGGGTGACGACACCTATACCGTCGACAATGCCGGCGACGTCGTTGACGAGACCGGCGGCGACGGCGTCGACCTGGTCAAGAGCAGCGTGACCTTCACACTGGCCGCGGGCGTCGAGAATCTGACGCTGACGGGGAGCGGCTCGACCAGCGGCACGGGCAACACCGCCGCCAACATCCTGACGGGCAACGGTGCGGCGAACACGCTGACGGGTCTGGACGGCGACGACACGCTGATCGGGTTGTCGGGCAACGACCGGCTGAACGGGGGGGCGGGCGCCGACATCCTGAACGGCGGTACCGGTTCGGACATCATGACGGGCGGTGACGGCGACGATCTCTACATCGTCGATGCGGTCGGCGATGTCGTCGACGAGACCGGCAGCGACGGTATCGACACCGTCACCAGCAGCATCACCTACACGCTCGGCGCCGGCGTCGAACGCCTCACCCTGACCGGGACGGGGGCGACCGCGGGGCGGGGCAACGCCGCCGACAATGTCATCACCGGCAATGACGGCGCCAACGCGCTGTCGGGCTTTGCCGGCAACGACCAGCTGTTCGGCGGTGCGGGCACGGATACGCTCGACGGCGGCACGGGCCAGGACGTGATGTCCGGCGGGCGCGGCAATGACAGCTATGTCGTCGACGATATCGGCGACGTCGTCGACGAGACCGGCGGCGACGGCCTCGATACGGTCACCAGCAGCGTGTCCTTCACGCTGGGGGCCGGGGTCGAGCGTCTGACGCTGAGCGGGGTGGCGGCGATCGATGCGACGGGCAGCGCGGACGCCAACATCCTGACGGGCAATGCCGGCGTCAACATCCTGTCGGGCATGGAGGGGGCCGATACGTTGCGCGGGATGGCCGGCAACGATCAGCTGTTCGGCGGTGGCGGCGCCGACACGCTCGACGGCGGCACCGGCGCGGACGTGATGGCGGGTGGCCTGGGCGACGATATCTACATCGTCGACACTCTGGGCGACAGCGTCGACGAGACCGACGGGGACGGCGTCGATCTGGTCACCAGCAGCATCACCTTCACGCTGGCCGACGGGCTTGAGAACCTGACGCTGACGGGCACGTCCGGGGTGCACGGCAACGGCAATGCCGGCGCGAACGCACTGACGGGCAATAGCGCGGGCAATATCCTGTCCGGGTTCGACGGCGACGACCTGTTGCAGGGGCTGGGGGGCAATGACCAGCTGCTGGGCGGTGCGGGGCAGGACCGGCTCGTCGGCGGCACGGGCAGCGACCGGCTGACCGGGGGCACGGGCGACGACGTGTTCGTGTTCGTGACCGGGCAGGGCAATGACACGGTGGTCGATTTCGACTTCGATGCGGCCGGGGGGCAGGACCTGCTCGATGTTTCGGGTTGCGGCATCACCGCCGCCAATTTCGGGGCACAGGTGCTGATCTCGCAGGTCGGCGTCAACACGGTGATCACGATCGGCACGCAGACGATCACGCTCACCGGGGTGAACGCGACGACGATCGACCACAGCGATTTCGGGTTCTGATCGATGATGCAGATGTTCGGGGACCGGCTGCCACTGCCGGTACGTGACGCGGTCAGGCAGTGTCGGTCGCATGTGGTGGCCGCTCTGCTGTTCAGCGCGCTGGTCAACATCCTGTACCTCGCGCCGACGCTGTACATGATGCAGGTCTATGACCGGGTGGTGCCGACCGGGGGTGTCGTCACCTTGGTGATCCTGACGCTGGTGCTGGGGGCGGCGATCGCCACGATCGGGGTGCTGGAGGCCCTGCGGTCGCGGCTGATGGTCAAGGTGTCGCTGCGGCTCGACCAGCGCGTGTCGCGGGCGATCCTGGCGCGGCTGATCGAGCGCGGTCACACCCGGCAGCGCGACCCGACGACCGCACAGGCGATGCGCGAGTTCGATACGCTGCGGCAGGTGATCACCGCGCCGACGCTGGTCGGGATCTTCGATGCGCCCTGGACGCCGATCTATGTCCTGGCAGCGGTGCTGATCCATCCGCTGCTGGGGCTGTTCATCATCGCCGCGGGCGCGTGCCTCGCGGTGCTGACATGGATGTCCGAGCGGGGGACGCGCGGGCTGATGACCGTCGCGCACACCGCCAATGCCCGGTCGGCGATCGTCCAGGAGGATATCGCCCAGCAGGCCGAGCTCGTCCGCGCGCTGGGCATGGGCCGGGCGATGGTCGACCGGCAGATCACCGAACGCAGCGACGGGCAGGCAGCGCTGGCCGCGGCGCAGATGGCGACCGCGCGCTATGCCGCGATCGCCAAGTTCATGCGGCTGTTCCTCCAGTCGCTGGCGCTGGGGCTCGCCGCGATCCTCGCGGTCCAGCGGCAGATCTCGGTCGGATCGATCATCGCCGCATCGGTGCTGCTCAGCCGTGCGTTGCAGCCGGTCGAGCTGCTGATCGGCGGTTGGTCGAACCTGCAGAGCGCGAACGAGGCGCTGAAATCGCTGAAGCAGTTGTTCGACACGGACGCGGCGGCGGCGCCCGCGACCGTCCTGCCGGCGCCGCTCGGCCGGATCACCGCGCGCAAGATCACCACGCGCAGCGGCGATGGCGCGGCGATGCTGCTCAAGGGCGTGAGCTTCGACCTGCAGGCGGGGCAGATGCTGGGCATCGTCGGCGCGTCGGGGGCGGGCAAGACGACGCTGATCCGCATCCTCGCCGGGGGTATCGCGCCCGAATCCGGACAGGTGCTGCTCGACGGCGCGGACTCGATCCTCTGGGATGCGCAGCGGCTCGCGCGGTACCGCGGTTATGTGCCGCAGGAGCCCGGCTTCCTGACGGGCACGGTGGCGCAGAACATCGCCCGGTTCGCCGATCCGAACGCGGTGGACCCGGTCTCGTTCGACCGGCGGGTGATCGACGCGGCCAAGGTCGCGGGGTGCCACGCGCTGATCCTGTCGCTGCCCGGTGGCTATGACTGTCCGATCGGGCGCGGCGGGCTGGCGCTGTCGGCGGGTCAGCGGCAGCGGATCGCACTGGCGCGAGCGATGTTCGACGACCCGCCGATCCTCCTGCTCGACGAACCCAATGCCGCGCTGGACGCGGAGGGCGAGGCGGCGCTGATGCGCGCGCTGGAGACCAGTCGCCAGCGCGGCGCGACGATCGTGATCGCGGCGCACCGCACCAGCGTGCTGGCCGCCGCGGATCGGCTGCTCGTCCTCAACGCCGGATCGGTCGACTGCGAAGGTCCGGCCGAGGAGGTTCTGGCCGAGCTGGCGCGCCGCGCCGGCGGGAGCCGCGGCAATGTCGTCGGACTGAAGGGGGCTGTGTCATGAGCATGATCGACGATTCGGCGCGGGTGGAGATCCGGCGCGGCCTGCGCGTCGCGGCGCTGTTCTTCATCGGGCTGCTGGGGGGCGCGTCGATGATGCCGCTCGACGCCGGCGTCTATGCCCGCGGCGCGGTGATCGTGTCGGGCAAGCGGCAGGCGGTGCAGAACCGCGACGGGGGCATCGTCACGGCATTGCGCGCCGTCGAAGGCCAGAAGGTCGCCCGCGGGCAGGTGCTGCTCGAGATCGCGTCGGCGGATCTGCACGCGCTCGAACGCGGGATGACCGCCGAGCTGATGATGCTGTTCGCGCAGCGCGAACGCCTGCTCGCCGAACGCGACCGGCGCGCGGTGATGGCCGAGCCGGTCGAATTCCGCGCGCTGCCGGCGGCGGACCGGGTGCTGGCGGAGGATGCGCTGCGCGGGCAGCGGTTGCTGCTGGCGGCGCGCCTGCGGACCGCGCAGACCGAGAAGGCGGTGTGGATGCGGCGCGCCCACGCCAATGCCGAACAGATTGGCGGGTTCGGGGAGCAGATCACGGCGAACCGCCGGCAACGCGCGCTGCTCGACGACGAGCTGACGGGGATGCGGGTCATCGCCGCCAAGGGCTTTGCCTCGATCAACCGGATCCGCGCGCTCGAGCGCACCCAGGCCGCGCTCGACGGCGAGCATGGCGCGCTTGGTGCGCAGATCCTCCAGACGCGCGATGCGATCGGCGAAGCCGAACTGTCGGCCGCGGGCGTCGATCGTCGCCAGATCGAGGAGGTGGAGGGCAGCCTGCGCGATCTGCTGGTCCGGATGAACGAGCTGCAACCCAAGTTGCTCGCGGCGCGCGAACAGCTCGCCCGCTCGATGGTGCGCGCGCCGGTGGCCGGCACGATCGTCGGCCCGACGATCTACACCATCGGCGGGGTGGTCTCGCCGGGGCAGACGCTGATGGAAATCGTGCCCGATCGCAGGGCGCTGGTGATCGAGGTGCAGGTCTCGCCCGACGATGCCGACGACATGCGCCCCGGCCAGACGACGCAGGTCCGCTTCACCGGCTTCCACGACCGCGCGATGCCCGCGCTCGACGCCCGGATCGACACGGTGTCGGCGGACAGCTTCACCGAGGAGCGGACCGGCAACCGCTTCTTCCGGGCGGAGGCGTCGCTCCTGCCGGAAAGCTATCGGACGCTCGTCGCGCTGAAGGGGCCCGGCGCGCTGACGCCGGGCATGCCCGCCGAGATCCTTGTCCCGCTCCGGAAACGGTCTGCGCTCGACTATCTGATCGGCCCGTTGAAGGAGAGCCTGTGGCGCGGCGGTCGTGAGGCCTGAGTGAGTGCGGGGTCAGGCGGCCAGCCCGTTCGCCTCGACATGCGCGGCGATGTCGCCGGCGGTGGTCCACCAGATGCGCGGATCGTTCGCCGCGCGGAGTTCGGTCAGCACGCGGGCGAGGGCGGGGACGCGGTGTGCCTGTCCCATGATATAGGGATGGAGCGCGATGCCGAGGACGAGCGGACGCCGGTCGCATTCGGACAGCAGCTGTTCGACGCCGTCGCGGATCATGGCCGCGAACGTCACCGCCTCCTGCTTGCGCGCGATGATCGCGGGCAGGTCGTTGATTTCCTGGGAATAGGGGATGGAGAGCAGTCCGCCATGAGGGGTGGCGAGCCGGGTCGGCTGGTCGTCATGCGCCCAGTCGAGGACATAGCGATAGCCATTTTCGGCGAGCAGGTCCGGCGTGATGTCGCTCTCCGATATCCACGGCCCCAGCCAGCCGGTGGGACGTACGCCGAGTGTCGCCAGCCGCTCGGTCACGTCGGCGATCATCTGGGTCTCGCGCGGGTGCGCAAGGGATCCTTGCGCGGTCGCGTTGGTGCCGCCATGCGCCGCGATCTCGTCGCCGCGGTCGCGGCATGCCTCGGCCAGTCCGGGGCAGCGATCGAGGACGTCGGCGTTGAGCAGCGCGGTGGTGCGCAGGCCCAGCCGATCGAACAGATCGAACAATCGCCACGCCCCGACCCGGTTGCCATAATCGCGCCAGGCATAGTTCATCACGTCCGGGTCGGTCTGCGCGGGGGCCAGTTCCGGACCCAGCCCGCCGCCGAAATCGAACACCTCGTAATTCACCCCGAAATAGATGGCGAGGCGGCGGCCGTCGGGCCAGTCATAGTCCGGGCGGTCGACGATCGGGCGATAGGCGTAGCGGCCATGGTGCGAGATGCTCATCGCGCTGGAACGCGTGGATCGCGGGATAGAAACGCCATAATGCAGATACTTATCGAATCCATGATCGCGGCCGGAGCAAGCGAACCGTCGAATCCGACCCGCTCAGCCGTCCACAGGGGCGAAACCCTCGACGGTGGCACGGTACAGATCGGCGCGGGCCTGGCTCAGGGCGGCGTCCTGGTCGTCGCCCTGGCCGACGACCAGTCCCGCGAGCGCGCGGACCGGGCCGATCCATGCGCCGCTGCCGCGCAGCTTGAGGCGGCGGGTTTCGAAGGCGGCGATGGCTTCGTCGGCGAGATCGCGGGCCGCCGTCAGGGCGACGTCGGTCACGACCACGACGAATTCATTGCCGGTCCAGCGAATGATCTCCTCGTCGGGAAACACCCGTCGCAGGTTCGCGACAAAGGCGCTCAGCACATTGTCGCCGACGGCGTGGCCGAAGCGCTGATTGACCCCGGCCAGATCGGCGACGCTGAAGATCATGAGGACATAGCTTCGCGCCTGTTCGGCGAGTTGTGCGAAGATCGGCCGCGCGCCCTCGGACGTCAGCGCGCCGGTGGCTGCGTCGCGCATCGGATCGTGCCGCGCCGTACCGAGCGAGCCGAGGTCGGACTGGAGCCGGGCGACGTCGCGGCGCAGCTCGGCCAGCTCGCGTTCGGCATCGGCCAGTCGCGTCACGAGCAGTGTCGCATCGGGCCAGTTCTCCGCCTCGCTCGCCATCGCGCTGACGTCGTGGCTAAGCGACCGCGTCAGCGTCTGCGCATCGGTGGTCAGCGCGCCGAGCTGGTTCGCGCGTGCGGTGACCGCGCTGTCGCGTTCGGCGGTCGTGTCGCGCTTGATCGCAAGATGGCGTTCGCTGAGCGTTTCGAGCGCGCGTGCGGTCAGCCTCAGGCCGCCATCCGTCTCGGCCGCCACGGCGCGCGCCAGGTCCGATCCGGGATCGGCGACCACGGCAAGCGCGAAGGTATAATTTTCAGCAACCGGTGCGAGACGATGTGCCTCGAGAAAGGCGAGCGCGTCGCGCGCCGCACGAAAAGCCTCTGGCATGCTTGTCTCGAACCTTTTTATGTACTGGATTGTACAACGCGGGATCGCGCGCGTCTGTTTCATTCCGACGCCCCCTAGCGCGAAAGAGCGCGCGATCAATCCTTGCGCGGCGATCGGTTCCGCGTTCGGGGGCGTGTCGCTGCGACGGGTGGCGGCTGATCGCGGGCGGCAGCGGCGCGGTTTTTCTTATGATGGGGGGCATGTTCCGGGATGGGACGGCCCGCCGGCGCCGGTTGTCCGCTATAGAGGGATATGTTGCGCCAAGGGGAGAGTCCGGTCGTACCGGTTTCAGTCCATTGCCGGAATAGCCGCACCGGGCTGCTGGACGCTGCTGCGCGCATGCTGGGGGTGCTGCGGCGACGGCAAGGTGGTGGCGGTGGCATAGCTGCGGCGGGCGGCATTGCGCACGCGGCGCGGTGCGTGCCGACCGGGTGGCGCTCCGATGGGGTGAGCCGCGCATCTCGGCTCTGGTTTCTTCAAACCGCCTATGGCAGAGCCTTGGCCCTGCTGAGCATAAGTCGAGATTGTGGCGGGCAGGGAGCTGGCACTGTGGAAAATACTAAAGTTACCGGCACGCGCGGTGCAGTGTTCGATCGTTTTGGCTCGACCTCGCATCGTCACCAACTGCGCATCGCGCTTTATATCCTGTTGGTGTTTGCTGATCTGCTCGCGGTGGTTGCTGCATTCGAGCTCGGTATATTTGCAAAATATGGCCGTTTTGCTGTTACGTCGCATATGAACGTCGTCATCGTCACGGCGCCGATATATGTGCTGACGGCGTTCAATAATGGCGCCTACTCGATCGACGTGCTGCGCAAGGCCCGGGCCGGCATCATGCGCTCGGCGACAGCGCTTTTACTAGCCTTTTCAAGCTTTTTGTTCATCTCCTACTATTTCCGGGCGGTGCAGGCGGAATCCCGTGGCGTCATCAGCATCGGAATGCTCGGCAGCTTCGTGCTTCTCGCAGTCTTTCGATTGGTCATCGATCGGTTTGTCCGCCTGACGATTGGCGGCAACGTGACCACCGATCTGGTGATCTTGGACGACGTCGAATTCGCGGTGCCTGCACATTGCAAAGTCGTCGAGACGCGGGCCGCGAACCTTCGCCCGAACATGCAGGATCCGATGATGCTCGATCGACTCGCGCGCCAATTGCGCGGTGTCGACCGCGTCGTGATCGCCTGCCGGCCCGACAAGGAGCGCGAATGGGCGATGCTGCTGAAGGGCGCGGGCATTCGCGGCGAGATTATTTCGAACGAAATCGACCAGGTCGGCGCGATCGGGCTCGACACTTTCGTCGGGCGGTCGACGCTGGTCGTGGCGGTCGGACCGCTGAGCACGCGTAACCGGATGATCAAGCGGACGTTCGACCTGGCCTTCGCGGTGCCCGCGCTGATCGTCGTGCTGCCGCTGCTGCTGATCACCGCCGCGGCGATCAAGATCGACAGCCGCGGACCGGTCTTCTTCCGGCAGGATCGCGTCGGCCGCGGCAACGCGCTGTTCAAGGTGTTCAAGTTCCGGTCGATGCGGGTCGAGCAGTCGGACGCCAGCGGCAGCGTTTCGGCGTCGCGCACCGACGACCGGATCACGCGCGTCGGTCGCGTGATCCGCGCGACCAGCGTCGACGAGCTGCCCCAGCTGCTGAACGTGCTGCTCGGATCGATGAGCATCGTCGGGCCGCGACCGCATGCACTTGGGTCGCTGGCGGGACAGCAGCTGTTCTGGGAGGTCGATGAACGCTATTGGCACCGTCACGCGCTCAAGCCGGGGATCACCGGTCTCGCGCAGGTGCGCGGATTCCGGGGTGCGACGCATCGCCGCGACGATCTGACGCAGCGCCTTCAGGCCGATCTGGAGTATATCCTGGGCTGGTCCGTATGGCGCGACTTTGGCATTCTCGTGTCTACGGTACGGGTCGTTGTGCACCGCAACGCGTTCTAGTGCACCGTAAAACACGTACAAAAAATGCCGCGACAGCAATTTAACATACGCTTTCTTAACCACCAGTATGGCATGGTGTCGTCATGCCCCTTCACGCACCTCTTGCTAACCTGGCTGACCCCGTATCGCCACATGCGGCGTTTCGTGGCGGCGATCCGCTTTCCGGCGCTACGACGGATTCGTTCGACGGGGCGCGTTCCGTCGCAGACCCGCTCGCGGCCGAGCTTCAGGTCGTCGACCCGCGTGCCGCCAACCCGTTGGCCGGCGACCGGATCGACTACGAGAACTGGCTCCTTCCGGTCGAGCCCGCCTCGCTGGGTGAACGCGCGATCCGGGCCGGTTCGACCATCGCCGGCGTGGCGGTCTTCGCCGCGGCGCTCGCTGGTGTCCTTGCCTGGATCATCTAGCGTGCGTGCGGAGATGACGGTGATCGAGCCGGTGGCCGAGCGCCGGCGAAAGCCGAGTCGTGCGGCAATAGCGCGCGCGAGCACGGTCCGTGCGGCCGATGCACGGGCGATCGACGTCCGTGTCGAGGACCTGTCCGAAGGCGGTTTCCGTTTTTCCAGCGCCAGCGTCCTGCCGGTCGGTGCCCATATCCGCGTCGGCCTGGCCGGTGCGGGGCAGGCGACCGCGCGGATCGCATGGCGCGACGGCGAAGCGCATGGCTGCGCATTCCAGCCCCTGCTGACGAACGACCAGATCCAGTCGGCCTTCACGCACACGATCTGCGAGTCTGCGGTCCTGTCGTTGATCCCCGACAGCGCGGTGGTGTCCATGCCCGCCGCGGGTGCGGCACTGGCGCCGCCGCAGCGCTTTGCAGCGCCGGTGCGGCTTATCCTGCTGGTCGTGGCGAGCTGCGCATGCTGGGCCCTGGCGACGCTGCTCCTGCGCGGACTTGCATCGTTCTGAACCGACGCTGACGCCGGTGTAGTGGTCTGCGAGGTGCAGGCCTGCTCCGGGGGCGTTTGCCGGCCTTGCCGACCCGCTGAACGCACAAGATTTTCAGGATCTTAGCTAATTTTGCGCTAGTCTAGATATTAGTATTGATTATTTATGACCCCTGTCCCATGTTGAGACAAGACGGTTGAAACGACCGCTGAGGAGAGTGTTCATGACTGCGCTTCCCGGCCCGGCTATCCAGGCCCCATCCTATCCCGAAATCCCCTCGGCCGTGCTCGGTCTTATCACTGGCCTCGCGGTCAGCGTTGCGCTCTGGGCATTGATCGTCCTGATGGCGTTTTTCCTGGCCTGATTTCAAGCACATGGGCGGTCGCTATTTCGCGTCCGCCTGTGTCTGACGATCCCGGCCGTCGGATCGCCAAAGTGTTTGGGCGCCCGGGATATGGCGATGCGCCTTCGCCGTAGGGCTGCGGTGATCCTCAGGCTTGAGCGTTCGCCCGACCCGCTTGAAGCAACAGGGCCTGTACGCTCGCGGTAAACTCGGCTTGGGCGATGCGGGCATCGTGATCGATCCCGAGCGACGATACGCTTCTCCTCGCCGAATCGCCCCGGAATACGGGGCGCGGCACCCCGGCGTTGTCAGCCCCGCGCGCCGCGTTTCCGCAGGACATCTTGATACACATCGGCGAACTGCCGCGCGACGCTACGCCAGTCATAGGCCAGACTCGCGGCGATGTTATTCGCGCGGTTCGACTCATAGGCGGCGCTTGAATCGCGGTGCGCGGCTTCGATCCGGCCCGCACCAGCCTCGACATCGTCAATGTCGAACAGGATGCCGCTGCCGGACGAGCGGACCAGCCGGCGGAAGGGCGGGATGTCGCTGACGATCGGGGTCAGGCCTGCGGACAGGCCTTCGACCACGCTCAGCCCGAAGCCTTCGTAGCGTGACGCCGAGCCGATATAGCTGGCCTCGCCGATCAACGCCTTGATACCCTCGTCGCTGGGCGAGGGCACGAGCGTGACCGCTCGTTCGGTACCGGTCCGGCGCATATGCTCCTCGATCTGCGCAGGCGTGACGTCGGCCGGGCCGCCCGCGATGATCAGCCGCCAGTCGCCGTGAAGCCGGCCGAGCGCAGCGACGAGGTCGATCAGGCCGGTGATGTTCTTGTTCGAGGAAAAGCGGCCGATATAGATCATCGTCCGCGTCGGCTGCGGCGACCCTGCACCCTGCCACTTGCCGATATTGACGCCATTCTCGATCGTCACCGTCTTGCTCGCGGCGATCTCGTTGAACCGGGCGGCGTCGCTTTCGCTCGAGGCGATGATCCGGTCATAGGCGAGCGACGACGCGCGCGTGACGCTGGCGAAATAGGCGAGCTTCAGCCGGCTGGCGAAATCCGTGTGGAAGAAACCGCCATGCGTCGAGGCGACCATCGGCCGGCGGTGGAGCGGGCGGGTGAGCGCCATGCCGTCGAAGAACGAATCGATCGCATGGACATGGACGATGTCCGCTTGGCCGAGATGCTGCAGTACGGTGGGTGCGAGCGGATAGCGCGTCGAGCCGCGGAACGGGATCCGCTGCACGGGCACGCCCTGATAGGTGTCGCGCGGCGGCAGCGTCGCGTCGAGACGCGAAAACTGCCGGTCGAGCGTGACCACCGACGTCGTGATTCCGCAGTCCCGCTTGAGCGCGACCGCGAGATTGCTGACGGCGTCTTCCAGCCCGCCAATGGCCGGATAAAATTGACGAACGACGTGAAGAACGTGCATCGGCTTCCCAACGTGATCCAGATTGCCAGCCCCTTTGTCTGATTACGGCCAACCGTCCAGCCCAAAGTCGATGGAGTGTCATGCATGTCCGATAAGCCAGCGCCGGCGCAGCCAAAGCGTTCCCGTGTCGTCATCCTGTCGGCATTTCAGGATTACCGGACGCCCAAGCGCGCCAGCATCCACCAGGTCGCGCATGCGCTGGCGCAGGATGGCTGCGACGTGTCGTTCATCTCGACGCGGTTCAGCCTGATCTCGAAGAAGAAGGGCGATTCGCGCCTGTTCCTGTGGGACCAGGCCAATGCCTGGCACAAGGTGGACGGCGTCAATTGCTATCTGTGGCGGACGCCGCTGCATCCCTTTGCGACCAACAACGCGGTCGCCGATGCGGTGATGGCGAAGCTGTTTCCGCTGTTCGCCAGGCTGCCCAATGCCGATATCGACGGCGCGTTCCAGGCGGCGGACTTTATCGTCATCGAATCGAGCGTCGCAGCGATCTTCATCGACCGGATCAAGCGGCTCAACCCGACCGCCAAGATCATCTATTACGCCACCGACCGGCTCGATACCGTCGGCGCGCATCCCTATGTCCGCCGCCATCTGGTGAAGAACGCGCGGCATATCGACCATGTCTGCCTGCGGTCGACCAAGATGGTGTCGGATTTCCTGTGGGCGAAGGATCGCCTGTACCGTGCCGAATTCGGGATCGATCCCGCCGACTTCGAGACCGTCGGGCCGTCGCCCTATACCGCGCAGCGCAATGCCGTCGCGGTCGGGTCGATGCTGTTCGACGAAAGCTTCTTCCATGCGGTCGCGCCGCAGTTTCCCGATGTGCATTTCCACGTGATCGGCTGTGGGAAGAGCTTCAAGGGGCCCGACAACGTGTTCGTCCACAAGGAAATGCCGTTCCGCGCCACGCTGCCCTATATCAAGCATGCGAGCATTGGCATCGCACCCTACCGGCTGGCGCCGGGGGTCGAGTATCTTGCCGAGTCGAGTCTGAAATTGGGACAATATGAATATCTGCAGATCCCCGCGGTCTGCCCCGATTTCGCGGTCGGGACGAACCCGTTCCGCGCCGGCTATGTGTCGAACGATCCGGCGTCGATGATCGCGGCGACCGAAAAGGCGCTGGCGCTGGCGGGACAGGTGCCCGCGCGGCATTTCTCGACCTGGACAGAGGTTGCGGACCGCGTGCTTCGTCCCGAAAACTACCCTGACGCCCGCATCGTCGCGGACTAAATGGGCGGGGCCGGCGCGTCGCCCGCGGGCGCGGGCCGGCCCGCCAACCCTCTCGGTTATCGGCGTTTGATCGGTATCGGCACGGATCGCTGGAGCAGCGTACCGGCCCGCCGCATCAGGTGAACCACCTTATTGATGGCCGGCGGTTCATCTTCTAGGAGTTCCGCCGAATATCAATGTCCGTACGACGATCGTAGGGACCAACATCGTCTGAGGGATTATAATGCGCATAGCGATGGTGGGATCGGGTTACGTTGGTTTGGTGTCGGGCGCATGTTTCGCCGATTTCGGACATGACGTGATCTGCATCGACAAGGATGCCGGCAAGATCGCGGCGCTCGAAAACGGCATCATGCCGATCTACGAGCCGGGTCTGGATGCACTGGTGGCGCGCGGCGTCGAGGCCGGGCGGTTGCGCTTCGGTACCGATCTTGCCGCGAGCGTGAAGGGCGTCGACGCGGTCTTCATCGCCGTCGGTACGCCGTCGCGGCGCGGTGACGGTCATGCCGACCTGTCCTATGTCTATGCCGCCGCCGAGGAAATTGCCGGCGCGATCGACGGCTTCACCGCGATCGTCGACAAGTCCACGGTCCCGGTCGGCACCGGCGACGAGGTCGAGCGGATCATCCGCCGGGTCAATCCGGATGCCGACTTCGCGGTCGTGTCGAACCCCGAATTCCTGCGCGAAGGCGCCGCGATCGACGATTTCAAGCGTCCCGACCGTGTCGTGATCGGCAGCGACGACGAAAAGGGTCTTGCGGTCATGCGCGAGATCTATCGTCCGCTCGCCCTCGGTCGTTCGCCGCTCGTCGAGATGAGCCGGCGTGCTGCCGAGCTGACCAAATATGCCGGTAACGCGTTCCTCGCGACCAAGATCACCTTCATCAACGAGATCGCCGATCTGTGCGAGAAGGTCGGCGCGGACGTGCAGGACGTTGCGCGCGGCATCGGCCTCGACAACCGCATCGGCTCCAAGTTCCTGCATGCCGGCCCGGGCTATGGCGGTTCGTGCTTCCCCAAGGACACGCTCGCGCTGCTCAAGACCGCGCAGGATCACGACGCGCCGCAGCGCATCGTCGAGGCGGTCGTCGCGGTGAACGACAATCGCAAGCGCGCAATGGGCCGCAAGGTCATCGCCGCCGTCGGTGGCGACGTTCGCGGCAAGACGATCGCGGTACTCGGCCTGACGTTCAAGCCGAACACCGACGACATGCGCGACAGCCCGGCGATCGCGCTGATCCAGACGCTGCAGGATGCGGGCGCGACGATCAACGTCTATGATCCCGAGGGTCATGAGCAGGCGAAGGCGGTCATCAAGGACGTGACCTATTGCACCGGTCCCTATGAGACGATGGAGGGCGCCGAGGCGCTTGTCATCGTGACCGAATGGGACATCTTCCGCGCGCTCGACTTCAAGCGCGTCAAGTCGCTGCTGGCGTCGCCGGTGCTCGTCGACCTGCGCAACATCTATCCGCGCGACATGGTCGAGAAGGCCGGGCTGACCTATCACGCGGTCGGCCGCTGATCGACCGGGACGGGCGGCGCGCCGAGCGGTGCGCCGCCTGTCTAATTAAGCCAAGGGCCAGTCCGGTTATTCGACCAGGCTGGCATATTGCATATGATCCGGGTCCCGCATCGTGTCGGGGGGGATAACCGCATCGTCGGTATCGCTGGTGGCCGGTGTGCCCGCGTCGGCACTACCCGCCGCTGCAGGCGGTGCCGCTGCCGCAACCGCGATACCGGGTTCGCTCGGTCCGGCCCCCGATCTCACGACGACGATTCCCGCCTGTTCGGGCGCTTCGACCGCGGATCCGCAGGCGGCGAGCATCGCCAGCGCTGCGATGCCGACCATGCCGCGCAGGGCAGCGCCAAAGCGCTGAGGTCGACCACCATCACAAAGTGAGCGCGGCAGGACACGGTTTGGCGCATGCGGGCGAGCGGCCAGGGCCGGCGCGGCGGACGCGACGGCGCGGTGCGCGTCGTGGATCAGGGGCATTGGAAATTCTCCGTTGGCACCCGATCCTTCACTCGGCCGATGCAAAGGAGGTCTCTTCAAACCTGGTTAGCGGCGGGTTTAGGGTAATGCAGATCCTGTTCTACCATGATCGACCACTGCTGCCGGGGCCGGCGCGTCCGGCCGGCCGGATCAGCGCCCGGGCAGGGATGGGCGCAGCACGTAGATGATATAGCCGACACTGGCGGCAAGCACGAGCACGGCGGGGATCGCATAGCCTTCGTTGCCGAGCCAGTTGCTCAGCGCACAGGCGATCGCGGGCGGCAGATAATGCCACACCGTATCGACCGGCTCATCCTCCATCGAGCGTTGCAGATAGAGCAGCGCCAGGCCCGCAAATACCGCGACGCTCAGCCAATCGTAAATTGTTTCCATGATATACTTCCCAAGCCGCCCGGAACTCGGCCGGCGCCACAATCCGTCAGAGGCGATCCCTATGCCCGGTCCTTCTAGATTTTCTCATCGTCTCGGGCAAATGCAGTATCTTGCCCCCGCTCTCGCGGTGGGACTGCCTTGACGACGACCGCCGCGCTGCGCCAGACCGAATAGCTGCAATCGGGAATCAGCCAGCGTCAGGCGGTGCTGTGCAAGCGAAGATCGACGATGCGAAGGGCTTCGCGCCCGAGGTCAGCCCGACGCCAAATTCTTGAACCGCGCGAGCATCGCCTCGGACAGCCGCATCGGGTCGAGCGGCTCCAGATCGGGGCGGCCGCCCGGCGGGCTGGTGCGAAGCGTGTCGATGCTTGCGCGCAACGCCGGCGGCGCGAGCGGCGGATCGAACAGCGTGACCCAGCCGCCGGCGATCTCCGCCGCGAGGCTGGGCAGCGTGCCGACCGCGGGGGCGAGCAGCGGGCGGTCGAGCGACAGCGTGACGAGCGCGGTGCCCGAATTGAGCGTCGATGTCTGGTTCATCAGACAGGCATCGCAGGCGGCGATCGCCGAGGCGAAGCGCATGTCGTCGAGCGCGCCTGTTACGATACGGATCGTCCCGTCGGACCGGTCCGCGACCGCGGTAAGCCGCGCGGCGATGTCGTCATCGCCCGCATCGCCGGCGATCAGCAGCATCTCATCGGGCCGGCGGATCGCGAGGAACGCCTCCGCCGCCTCGACAAGATTCTTGCTGGGGCGGAGCGACCCGATCATGCCGAGCACCCAGATACCGTCGGGGATCGCCCAGGCCGCGCGCGCTTCGGCACGAGGGATCGCCGGATAGTCCTCACGATAATGCGGGTGCGGAATGATCGTCCCCGCCACCGCCTCGATTGCCGGATGCGCGGCGCGATAGCGCTCGAGCGAGGCAGCGGACAGGCCGATCAGGTGATCGATCTGGCCGAGGAGCCGTGCATGATAGGCGTGCCAGACCCGGTGCCGCCAGCCGGTCAGGTCGCGGTGCGGCGCGACATTGTGCGCGGTGACGACGAGCTTGCCGCCCGATCGCCGGATCCCCCGCGCGGCGTTCAGCACGCGCGCGGCCTTCGCCGCGACGATCGCCGGGTTGTTGCTGCCCGAGCCTTCGAAGATCCCCTCGGGCCAGTGGATATGGAAGATGTCCGCGGCGGGGATGCGCCGCATCAGCGGACGGAACGCGGTGACCGAGGCCGCGGGCGCGCGGAACGCGCCGTACATGCGGCGGACATAGGGGTTGAGGTCGCTCGGATCACCGGCGGGCCAGGCGAGGATGCGCAACGGTTCAGCCACGGGCCACCGCCGTCCGCGCGAAGCGGATGAGCGCGAGCATGTCGCGGCGGCCGATCACGAACAGCGCCGCGGCATAGACGACCGCGCCGACCGCGACGTGGATGACCAGCGCGAGCAGCGGAGAGGGGACGTCGATCGTCCGGTGCAGCAGAAGCAGCGCCCCGACCATCACCGCGGATGCGGCAAGCGAGGGTGCTATGCGGGCAGCATAGGCCATCGGTTTTATCCTCAGCAGGTGGAGGGCCGCGCCGACCGAGAGCGGGTAGAGCAGGACGGCACGGACGGTGAAGCCGATCGCGAGCGCCTGGAGACCATAGCGCACGACGACGAGGAACAGCGATATGTTGCTGACCGCGTAGATCGAGGTGAGGACCGTCTGCCAGTGCGGCTTGTCCTTCACCAGGATGATCGCCTGATTATACTGGCCGATCGTCGTCAGATAGGCGGTGCCGGCGATGATCGAGATGATCGGTGCCGCTTCCATCCATTTCGCACCGAGCGCGACGCGCACGACCAGATCGCTGACGGCGATGAGCGACAGGAACATCGGTGCGGTGATCGCGGTGGTGAACGATACCGCGTTCAGAAACGCGCCGCGGAGCCGTTCCTCGTCGTCGCGAAGCCCGGCAAAGGTCGGCAGCGCGACGCGCGACAGCGCGGACGCCATCAGCTGGTTGAGGCCGAGCAGGATGCGCTTGGCGGCGTTGTAGATGCCCGTCGCCGACGCGCCGAGATAATAGGACGAGAAGAAGGTGTCGCTCTGCGTGTTGGCGAAGTTGGTGAAGCCAGTGATCGCGACATGGCGGCCATAGCGCCAGGTCGCGAGCAGTTTGGCGCGCTCGACGCGCAGGCTCGGCCGCCAGTCGCTGACGACCCAGAGCAGGATCGTCGACAGCAAGGAGGTGGTGAGCTGCTGGACGACGAGTGCAGTCAGGCCCCAGCCGTTCATCGCGAGGAACAGGCCCGCACCGCCGCCGACGAGTAGCGCGAGGATCGAGCGGATCGCGAGCGGCTTGAACAGCAACTGGCGCGTCATCCACGCCTCATGCGTGCGCGACAGTCCTGAACTGAGGAGCAGCACCGAGGTCAGCCGGAGCGCGAACTCGATCCGCTCATTGTGCATGATCTCCGAGATGAACTGCGCCGACAGCAGCATCAGCGCCGCGCCGATCACCGCGCCGATCTGGATCAACAGGAAACAGGCATTGTAGTCACCGGCGTCGGGCGCACCGCGCGAAACGATGGCGGTGGCGAAGCTTTCGACCGAGATCTGTTTGAACAGCTCGACGAAGAGCAGGCAGGTGGCGAGGATACCGAAGTCGGCGACCGGGACGAACCGCGCGGTCACCAGGAACACCAGGAGGTTGATCACCTGGACGAGCGCGCTGTTGACGACCGACCAGATTGCGCCGCGTCCGACCTGTTTACCTAATGAGGGGGCAGCCATAACTCACTCCCACAAATCGTGCGGGAATGTCGCGAGCAGCGCCTGGGGATCGAAGGATATCGGCGGTGCGCCCCCCATTTCGAGCGCTTCGGCGACACTGTTCGCGGAGTCGATGCCGGATCGTCCGGTCCCGCGTGCGTAATCGTCATATTTGAACGGCGGTTCGGTCTCGGTCAGGCGCACATGCCGCGCGGGAATGCCGAAGGCCTCGGCGATCACGACGCCGTGGAGCGAACTTGCGAGCACCAGATCGGCGCCGACGATCTGCTCGACGACCGCGTTCCAGCCGCGCAGCGGCGACACGAACGGCAGGCCGAGCGTCGGCGCGAGCGTGAGGTCGTGGAGGTTGGGGACGAACAGCACCGGCTGTGCGCTATGCCGCTTGAACCGGTCGGGGAACAGCGTCGGCAGCAGCAGCGCGGGGTCGCCATAGACCGCCGGGACGTCCAGCCCGCGCTCCGAAAGAAACGCCGCGGTCAGCGGACCACGAACCGCGCGGATGTCGAGTGCGTCGAAAGCATGACGATCGGCAGGAATCTTGCCGTTGACGCCCGAGCCCCAGACGGTGTCGCCGGTCTTGGCGAAATGCATCACCGATCCGACCGTGAACAGCGTCGCGTCGCGCGCCGTCTCCTCGTCGAGGCTGCGTCCGTGCAGCGCGAGAACACGCTCGGCGACGACCGTCGCCAGCCGGTCGCCGAAGTTGATCGCGCTGCCCGCGGGACGCCATTCGAACACGTCGACGCTCGGATAGCGTTCGTCATAGGAGGGCGGCGGGGCATGCCGCAGACGCGAAAGTGCGCGGTGCAGGCGAGGAGGCATCATCTGTTTCATCGCTTCATCCGTTGTCCGAGCGTCGCGGCCAGGAAGGTCGCGTTGCCGACAAGATAGCGTGACGCCATCCGTCGGGGCTCCTGCAGAAGGCGGAAGGTCCATTCGATGCCCGCGCGCTGCATCCAGAGCGGCGCGCGGACGAACTGGCCCGCAGTGAAATCGAGAAAGGCGCCGATGCACAGGATCACCGCACCGACTGCGCCCGCATTGGCGGCCGCCCATTTTTCCTGCCGCGGCTGTCCCATGCCCGCGAGCACGAGTCGCGCGCCCGATGCGCGGATCCGCTCCGACAGGGCGGGTGCCTCGTCGGCGCTGAAAAAGCCGTGATGGCTGCCCGCGATACGGATGTTCGGGAAGCGCTCCGCGAGGATCGCAGCGGCCTTTTGCGCGACGCCCGGCGGGCTCCCGAGCAGGAAGACGCCCGTTCCCGCCGGCAGTGCGGCGAGCACCGCGGGCGTCAGGTCGGTGCCGTTGAGATTGGCCGGGAAGCGCGTGCCGTAGAGCAGCCGACTGGCGATATCGACGCCGCTGCCGTCGTTGAAGAACACGCCCGCCCGCGTCGCGGTCACGAAGGCGGGATCCGCCCGCGCAAGGTTGACGCTGTGCGCATTGCAGAAGCCGAAGATGGCCGGACCGTCGCCTTCTACCGCGGCAACGACCTGTGCAACGGCACCCGGTACATCGGTGGCGACCACATCGATGTGGCCGATTCGCCGAATCTCCATCATGCCCACCATGCTCAATCGATCAGGATCGAGCCGAGAACGGGGGTAGCATGCTCCTGCAGCACGGCCGCGGCGTTGCGCAGCGCGCGCGCGTCCGACCGGTTGCGGCGCGCGACGATGATCGCCGCGTCGAGTCCGAAACACGCCTCGAGCTGTGTCGCGCTGGCGGGGCCGGCATCGAAGATGACCAGCCCATAATGATCGCGCAGCGGATCGAGCGTGTTGGCAAGCCGCTGGCGGTCGAAGAGCTCGGACGCGTTGGGGACGCTCGGACCCGCCGACAGCAGCGACAGGCCGGGGATCGCGGTCGTCTGGGCGATCGCCTCGACGCGACCGCCCGACGACAACAGCGTCGACAGGCCGGTCCGGTTGGGCAGGCGGAAGAGCCCGTGCTGACGCGGTGCGCCGATGCCGCCATCGACCAGCAGCGTCGAATAGCCGGCCTGGGCGCACGCGACCGCCAGATTGGCGGTGAGCACGGTGGTGTGCAGGGTTTCGTCATCGATCCCGATCATCGCGATCCCCTGAAGCGGGGAGCCATCGGGGCGGACGTCGCGCGTCACGATCGCGCGAATGTCGCGCGCGGTGACCGCGATGGGATCGTCGGGCGCGAATGCTGCGACGACGAGCGGATCGACGCGCTCATCGCCCTCGGGCAGGACGGTGAAGCCCTGTTGCAGCTCGATCGCGCGGCGCACCTGCTCCTCGGTCGCAAAGCCGAGCTGGACCGCCGCCTCGCCGAACAATAGCCCGGTTTCGGCCTGGCGATGCTCGATCTGGCGATGCGCCTCGGGCGACAGCGACAGCAATTTGCCCAGAAGCTGCCGCTGGCTGGGCGCTTCGGCGCCCGGCGCGACCGCGGGACGAACGACATTTGCCGTTTCGCTCGAACGAAGCCTCATGACGTCTGCCTTCCACCCAGCAGCGACGCGACGCGCGACTGCGAAAACGATACCGAGCCCAGCACGGGCACACCCATGGCGGTCGCTGCGCCACTCGACGTCCGCACCCGCGGCCGCCACAGTTCGAGCGCCAGCGCCGTCCCCGCTGCCAGCATTCCGCCCAGCACGAGGCCGAGCGCCAACCGCATCGGTACGTTGGGCGAGGAGGGGAACATCGGCGGCTGCGCGACGTCGAGCTGGACGACGTTGGTCGACGGCGCTTCGCTCTGCAGCCGCATCGTGCCGAGACGCTGGGTGACGGTGTCATAGGCCGCACGCGCCGAATCGACGTCGCGCTGGAGCACGTCGAGCTCGGCGCGGTCGCCCGCCAGCGACAGCATCTTGCCGCGCTGCTGGTTCAGCAGGGCGCGCATCTGGCTTTCCTTGCTGCTCGCCGCACCGCTGGCGACGCGCACCGCATTGGTGCTCGTCCCGGTCTCGACCGCGAGCCGGCGACGCAGTGCCGACAGTTCCGCCTCGGCGGCCTGACGCTGCGGGTGGTTCGGACCAAGATCCGCGCTGAGCTGTGCGACTTCGGCCGTCTTGGCGGAGATCTGCGTGCGCAGACCCTGGACGACACCGGCCGACTGCACGTCGAGCCCGGTGCTGCCGCCGCCAGCCCGCGCGCCGGCATCCGCCGCCGCCGCTTCGGCTGCGGTCAGCTGGCCGGACAATTCGGTCAGGCGGGCGGCGTCGGTGTTGTTGGTCGTCGTGTCGACGATCCCGGTGCGACGCTGGAACGCGGTCAGCCGGCCCTGCGCCTGCTCGAGCGCGGTGCGGACCTCGCGCGTGCGATCCTCGAACCAGCGCGAATAGGTGCGGGCGGGATCGGTCTGCAGTTGTAGGCGCGCATCTAGGTAGCTGGTGGCAAAGCCATTGGCGACCTGGGCCGAGAATTGCGGATCGGCCGATTTGAAGCGGATCGCGAGCACGCGCGAGGTCCGGCCCGGTATGACCTCGAGCCCGCCGAGCAGCTGACGACCATACCAGGCGTTGACGTCGCCGGTGCCACCGGTGCGCGCACGCCACTGGTCAGCGATCTGCGGGTTGGCGGCAAGCTTCAGGTCGCGGACGACCGCGGCGGCGATCGCCTCACTCTGCAGGACGTCGGCCTGGGTCGCGACGAGCGCGGCCACGCCATCCTGCGGCGCCGCCTCGTCGGTAACCGACTGGGCCGGGCCACCGTCGAACAGCAATGAGGACTGCGCGACATAGGTCTTGGGCGTGACGGCCGTCCAGAGTGCGACCAGCACGACGATCAGCAGAATGATCGCCAGCTCGATACGCCAGCGCGCCTTGAGCGACGCGATCAGATCAGCGGGTATTAGCAAGGTTGCTCTCCTGCGGTGCGCCAAGCCGGGCCGCCGTGGTGGAAACAGGGGTCGTCATCAACAGCGCGATCAGCATCTGCGGCGCGGTACTGTCACGGAAATACACGCCATCGTGTTCGCCGTCATTGCCCCGTTCGCGGACCAATGCGGGGTCTAGCATCGAAATGGCACGATCATATCGATCGGTATCAAGCAAAACGACGTCCATCGTCGCGGCGGCGCGGGCCAAAGCCTCGAGCGCATCGCGCTGTTCGATCGTGCAGCCGAGCACGACCTTAGCGAACAGCCGTGCATCGGGCTCGTTCATCTGCGCCCAGTGGCTGAACGCATCGACGAAGCCGGTGCGGGTATGCGCCTTGGTGACGATATCCGCGTCGCTGCTGACAGCGGCGAGCGACGAATGCCCGGCCAGCATACGCAGGTGATAGGGCGAGCCACAGGCGGCATCGGCGATCATCGCGCGCGCATCGGTATCGAACCGGACGCCGGTATTGGCCTCGCCACGTGCGATCAGCGCGTCGACGCTGTCGGCGCCGATCCGGCCCAGCGACACGATCCGCATGTGCCGGCGCAGCGACGGGTGGCCAGCGACGACGTCGGACACGGTCCGCGCGATTCCCACCAGCACGAACAGCACCGGCACGAGCGCGTCGGACAGCAGCTTCATCGCCGCCGCGACGTCGCTCTTCACGCTCGCATCCTCGATCCGGTCGAACTCGTCGAAGATCAGGATCGTCGGCGCGGTGACGCGGTCTGCCACCAGATCGACGAACGCCCGCGGGCCGAAATTCTCCGGCATCTGTTCGAGCTTCTGCGCAAAGGCACGCTGTCCGCCGGGCGCGAAGGCTGCGGGCGGGAGCGCGTCGAGATAGAGCCGGATGATGTCGGCAAAGGTCGCATGCGGTTCGCACGCGAAATAGAGCACGACGGCGCCCGATTCATCCGCATGCTCACCGAGCACGCGCACCAGCGACGTCTTGCCCGAGCCGCGCGCACCGTGGATCACCGCATGCTGATGAAAGTCGAGCGTCGCGGCGAGCAGATGGTCGAGCTCGACCGCGCGTCCGAACAGCTCGCCGCGGGTCCGCACCGGGCGTGCGGCATCGAACGTGTCAGCGATCCGGCGCCGGTCGCCGATCAGCCGCGTCGCGGTGCTTGCCGGGACGGGATCCGCGGGCAGGTCGACGACCGGCGCGGCGGGCGGGGTGTAGCGATGCGTCAGCTCGATCACGGGGGGCTCGGCCCATCCGCGGCCGTCCAGCCAGCGCGTCAGCGATGCAATCCATGACTTCAACATAATTCTTGTATCTGCCTTGCCGATCCGGGGAGCGGGTACGCGACGTTGCTGCAACGCACAATAGGATTGCCGTACGGCTCCACCAGGCCACTATACCCTGTGATCATTAAGATTTGTGCCGTATCAGGATAGACATTTGCGGTTTGTCCCCGGTCTTGTCGGGTTGCACGCTGTACATATACGGCCCCCACAGGGCGCCGCCTGCCCAATAGGTCCAACCGAGCCAGACGTCCGAGCCCGCGTCAAGTGTGCCGAGCACCGCATCGAGCGCGGCGAGGCAGTTCGGGTCGCTGCTCGCGCCGAATTCGCCGAGAAATCCCCGTGCCTTGTTGGCGCGCAGCCAGGCGGTGGCCGAGTCGAATGCCTGTGCGGCGGCCTTTGGCGACACGCATTCCGGATGCGTTCCCGAGGAGTCGGCATCCGGATATTGGTGCATCTCGAACGCCATGTTGTTCGCCGGGTCGACGAGCGTTCTCAACGCCTCGCCGTTCGAGTCGCTGCCTTTCGTCCAGGAATGAGCACCCGACCAGTTCGTTCCCGGGACGAGCACCAGATTGCGCGCGCCCGTCGCGCGGATCGCCTGTAACGACGCCTCCGCAATCGGTCGCCACGCCGTGGCGGAGAGGCCATTGGGTTCGTTCATCACGCCGAACGCGATGCGCTGATCCCCGGCATAATGGCGGGCGAGGCGGGTCCAGAGGTCGGCGAGCATGGCGCCGCGCGGGTCGATCTGGTCGAGCCGTTGTCCCCGGTATTTGGCGTAATTGTGCACGTCGAGGATGATCAGGCCGAACCCGCCGAGCCCCGCGATCGATTCGTCGAGCCGTGCGAGTTCCGCGGCGTCGATCGGGGCATTGGGCCGCGGTTGCAGCCGTTCCCAGAGAACGGGCACGCGGATCGCGTTCATGCCCGCGGCGACGAAGGGCGCGGTCTCCTGTGGCTTGGGGTAGAAATAGTCGAAGCCGTAGCGCCCGGGAATGCGCTTGGAGGCAAAGCCGCCCGTCGCGATGTTGACGCCGGTATAGCGCGGATGCGCAGGCTTGCGCGGCCCAGTCGCGGAGGGGGCATCGGCGGCGGGATCGAGCGTGATCGGCAGACCGGTTCGCGCGGGCGCAATCATGACCGCAACGCCAGCCGTCGCGACCAGCGCAGCGCCCCCCAGCGCGATGAACAGGCCGTTATGTCGCATCGGCACGCCCATCACCCAAGCCGGTGACCCGTGCAAGCGTCACTCGACCAACGCCGGGGGAATCGCGACGGCTGGCCCGGGTAGCGGGGTGCGCCGGCGCCGGCGGCGACGGACGTGGCGGGGCAGTAGGGCATGAAAAAAGGCGCCCCATTGCCGGCGCGCCCTCTTCTCAGGCCGTGGCCGCAGACGTCAGGCTGTTGCGAAACGGACCTGGCGACGACGAACGCGCAGGGCACCGCATGAAACGAGACATCCCGGCCACCGGAATCCGATCACTGATTCAGAGCCATTTTTCATTGATGAAGACCGAGTCCTCGGCCTTCAGTTCGCCGTCGAGATCGACCTTCTTCAACTTCTCACCATCGCGGAAGATCGTGACGTTCCGCGTCGATCCGGCAAGCGTCGGACCACCGGCGCGGGCAAGCGCCTGGCGAACCGTCATCCCGGTCTTCAAGGGGAAGGATCCGGGCGAATTCACCTGACCGTAGATATAGACCACAGGCGCGACCGGAACGAAGAGCGTGTCCTTCGCCTCGAGCAGCGTCGCCGCGCTCCATTCGCCGCTGAGGTCCGAAAGGAGGATGCGGTGTTCGACCGGGTCGCCGTCGCGCTTCAGGATTGCAAAGTCCGCGCTTGTTCCACGCGTGCCGCCCGCGCGGGCGAGCGTCATGCCGACGGTCAGCTGCAGATCGAGCGGATAGATGCCGGGAGTTCCGACCTCGCCGAACACGGTTACCGAACTGCTGACGAACTGCGTGACCTCGACATTGACGACGGGCTTGACGAAATAGCCGCCGCTTCGCAGCCGGGCGGCGATGTCCGCGGCCAGTTCCCGCGCGGTCTGGTTGCGCACCTGGACCGCGCCGAGGAACGGCAGGGTGATCGTGCCGTCGTTTTTGACGCGCGTCTTGACCACCTGACCCGGACCCTGGCCGAAAATCGTCACCTCGACCTCGTCATTGGGGGCCAGCCGATACCCGTCGTTGGGCACGGCACCGGTCGACGCAGGCGTGGGGGGCGCGGTTGGTACCTGCGCCCCGGCGGCCGCAGCGGCCATGAGCAACGGCAGAACAAGCGAATGCGCCATGCGGATCTTCATCATCATCCCCTTAGAAACGGGCCGTGACACCCGCCGATGCGGATGTGGCCGTATAATCGTAAATCGCATTGTCGGCCGTGCGGCGCTGGTGAGCGACGTTCAGGCTGAGCCGTAGCGACCGGTGAAAATCGAATGCATAGCTTCCGCCGACGACGTTCAGCCTGTCCTTGCCGCGTGGTGGCTGAAGCGTGAGCGCCAGATCCTCGCCGCGCGGGTCGCGTCGCGCGCGCTGGGCGAACAGCGTGGCGGTGCTACGCGCCGAGAGCAGATAGGACACGTTGAGGTTGTAGCTGTCGGCGATGATATAGGTCGCGCCAAACGAGCTCTGATTCTGCACCGCACGGCGGCCGGAGCCGACGATCGTGAACCGGGGCACCGGGCGTATCGTCACCTGCGCGTCGAACGACGGGCCGCTGAAGGACGGCACGGCCGCGCGCTTGGGGTCGGCATGCGTGATGCCGCCGCCAAGCCGGAAGCTGACGCGCGGCGCGACCGAACGTTCGAAGATCAGCTGGACGTCGGTGATCATCGTCGAATCGTCGATTCCGGTCAGATCCTCGATACCCGGGCGCGCGATCTTGGCAACCGAGCCAATGAGCTGCAGCGTACCGAGGCTGGGCCGCCCATAGCCGATCCCCGCGCGCAGCGCGGACTGGTTCGTGTCCAGAACCTTGCGGCTGCTGTTGGTGAGCGACACGCGGTTGACGCCCACCGCGGGAAAGAAGCCCGCCGCGGCGCGGCAACTCGCGCCGACGTCATAGACCTGGCGCAGGAAGCTCTCGGTCACCACGGTGTTGGTGTCACCGAGATCGAACTGCGCGCGTTCGAGCGCCGCGCTGCCGGTCACGCTGCAGGGCGCGCCGACCGGGGTCGTCACGCTCGAGGTCAGGTTGATCCGCTCGCGATCGAGGCCGCTGAACCGGGTGTTGAAATCATAGCCGACCGTGCCGCCGGCGGTGACGCGGGTGCGTCCGAAGATGCGATTCAGGTCGACGGCCAGCGCCGGCGAAACGCGGATATTGTCGCGCGGCCCGCTCCCGCGCGCGTCGTTGAGACGCAGCACGTTGCTGTCATAGACGCTGGTGATCACCGGCACGACACGAAACCGGTCGACATTGCCCGCGACGGGCACGCTGACGGGTGTGTTGACGTTGACCGTCTGTGCCTGCGCACCGCTCACCAAACCGCCGGTCATGGCCGCCGCGAGCGCGACCTTGCCGATCCGTGCAGTTCGCTCGTCTCGAGCCCTTCGCATTGTTTCCCGTCATGTTTTCAATTGCTACCCGCATGATGCGCGGTCGCATTTCGTCCTTCGAGCTATTCCGGCGCTTGTCAAATCTCGACTCGCGGCACCGGGCCCAAGGGCACCGCGTCTCGATAAGTGAAAAGCGCGATCAGGTCGAGTGACGGCGTCACACGGTGCTGTCCCTTGATCGTACACCGGGTCGCGACGATTCGGGTGTCAGGCCTCGGCGATCAGGCTGAGCACGTCGCCGATCAGGCGTCGCATCGCGTCGCGCGCACCATCGGCATCGCGCGCGGCGATCGCGACGGCGACCGCGGCATGGTCGGCGATGTTCGCGCTGCGCCCCTTGATACGGTTGGTGAAGCGGATCGAGGTGCGAAGCGCGGTTTCGACCACCGACTGGAACTGTGCGTAGAAGGGGTTGCGCGACGCGCGCAGGACGGCGACGTGGAACGCGATGTCCGCGTCGAGTGGATCGTCATAGCTGCGCTCAGCCGCGGCCATCCGCGCCAGCCCCGCCTCGATCGCGACCATGTCCTGTTCGGTGTGGTACAGCGCCGCGAGCGCCGCCGCTTCGGGTTCGATCCCGATCCGCAGCTGGTTGAACTGCTGGAGCAGCTCGACCGAGAATTTGCGGTCCAGCAGCCAGCGCAGCACATCGGTGTCGAACAGGTTCCAGCTGCTCGCTGGCTGGACGATCGTGCCCTGTCGCGGGCGCGCGCTAACCAGTCCCTTGGCGGTCAGCATCTTGACCGCCTCGCGGGTCACCGATCGGCTGACGCCATGCGCCACCGCGATCTCCGCCTCGGTCGGGAAGGGCCGATCCGTATATTGGCCGGTCACGATGGCCTTGCCGAGCAGGTCGAGCATGCCATGCGTAAGGTTCCGTCCCAGATCCCGATTCTCCAGGGCAACGACGTCGGTCAGCACACGCTCCATAAAGCCTGTGTGGCGCAAACCGGTCCGGCTGTCACCCACTGCAAGCGTCTGGGTGGCGTGGATTGTCATATAATTCTGCCGCGCGTGTGCCGGGAAGGCGCTGCGGAAGGGCGAACGGGCAATAACGCTATCCCCGGAAGACCGAACCCCCTAGACGGCGCGCTCCCCGGGGGGCCGCTGACGCGCGGCTGAGAGGTGGGCTGCAGACCATGACCCGCTGAACCTGATCCGGTTGATACCGGCGTAGGGAGGGCTGGCGGCGCGTCCGTCGTCCCTCCGTGTGGAGTGGACGCAAGACCGTGATGATCCTTCGATTTGACCTGATGACGGGCCGGCCGCCCCGTGTTGCATGTACTGCGCTGGCAGTGGCACTTGCTGCTGTGGTGGCCTTCGCCCCCGCCAGCGCGCAGACGCAGGCGGATTCGCGGGACGGCGCCGACCCGGTCGATATCCGCGTGGTCGGCCTTCTCGATCCCGAGGGGCTGCTCCCCGACCAGACGGTGCCCAAGTCCGAGAGCGCGATCGCCGCGGCGTTCATCACCAAGCAGGCGCCGACGCTCAACGCGTTCCAGCTGGTCAACCTCCTGCCCGGCGCGACCGTCGCGTCGAGTGATCCTTACGGTCTGTCGACCAGTTCGAGCCTGACGTTGCGCGGGCTGGGGCAGGACGAGATCGGCGTGACGATGGAGGGCGCGCCGCAGAACGACATTGGCTATTATTACGCCTATCCCTCGCAGTTCGCCGATACCGAGAATCTCCAGCGGATCGCGCTGGCGCAGGGCGCGGTCGATATCGCGTCGCCGACGCTGGGCGGTGCGGGCGGGTCGCTGTCGCTCTGGCTCGACGATCCGAGTGCGGCGCCGCGCGGGCTCGTCGACCTGTCGATCGGATCCTATGCGGCGCGGCGCGGCTTCGTCCGGCTCGATAGCGGACGGATCGGCCAGACGGGGCTGCGGGCCTTCGTCTCTTATTCGAACACGCGCGCGAACAACTGGCGCGGTGCCGGCCATGACACGCGCCAACATGTCGATGCCAAGCTGCTCGGCGAATGGGGCAACGGCAACCGCGCGAGCCTGGCGCTGTCGTTCAACGACGCGAACTCGTCGACCTATCGCAGCCCGACGCTCGCCGAATGGCGCGCGCAGGGACGCGATTTCAACTTCGATGCGCGGTACAGCGCGGGCAACACCAATTACTGGCGGCTGTACCGCGCGCCGTTCCGCAACCTCTATGCGTCGGCGCCGGTGCATCTGGCGCTGGGCGCAGGGGTAACGCTCGACAGCACCAGCTATCTGCAGTTCGGCTACGGCAATTCGCCCTATGGGACGCAGCTCGGCACGACCGGCAATTTCCTCGGCATCGAGCCGCTCGCCGATCCGATCGCGCTGCCGGGTGCGGTCGACGGGGTCGCGACGGTGCTGGGCAATTATACCGGCGACCAGCGCCGCGTGGGCACGGTCAACACGCTGACAATCGAGCGCGGCATCCACCGGCTGACCGCGGGGCTGTGGTTCGATCACGGCACCGACCGCGTCGTCCAGTCCTACACCGCGGTCGGCGCCGACGGCGCACCGGCCGATCGCTGGGGGTATCGCGCAAAGGCGATCCGGACCGCGGACGGCCGGTTGCTCGCCTATGAGAACCAGCGGACCGTGACGGTGACCAAGGCGGCGTTCCTGGCCGACCATGTCACGCTGACCCCGCGTCTTGCGGTCGATATCGGGTTCAAGGGCGTCAACGTGCTGCGCAGCGGGCGCAACTACCTGCCCGGGCCGCAGGACCGCGTCCGCCTCGACAGCTTCGCCGCGCTGCCGCGGGCGGCGGTGCATTACGAGATCGACGACCGGCAGCAGCTGTTCGCCAACATCACGACGAACTTCCGCACGCCGAACGAGTTCACGCTCTACGACAGCTATGCGGGCGGTGCGCTGGTCAGCGCGGGGACGACCGCGCTGAAGAACGAATATGCGGTCTCGCAGGAGCTGGGCTATCGCTATATCGGTACAGCGCTGTCCGCATCGGTGACGGGGTTCCATTATGATTTCCGCAACCGCCAGTTGGCGACGGTCATCAACAATGGCGGCGCGCTGGTCAATTCGACGCTGAATGTCGGGGGGCAGAGTTCCTACGGGATCGATGCGGAGATCGACTATCGCCCGGCGCGCGGTGTCAGCGTCTATGTCTCGGGCGAATATCTGCGCGCGCGGATCAGCGACGACCTGCCGGTCGGCGACGATTATCTGCCGACCCGCGGCCGGCATGCGGTCTCCAGCCCGACCGTCCAGGTCGGTGGCGGCGGGACCTATGACGACGGACGGCTGTTCGGCAGTGTCGCGGTGAAATATGTCGGCCGGCAATATGCGACCTTCGTCAATGACGAGAGCATCAAGGGCTATGCGACGCTCGACCTGTCGGTCGGCGTGCATCTGGCGTCGATGCTCGACGGCAAGCGGACCGACCTGCGGCTGAACGCGATCAACGTGACCGATCCGCGCGTGCTGGCGGGGGTGCAGTCGGTCTCGACCAATGCGCGCGACGTGATCGGGCGCGGGGGGACGCTGATCGCGGGATCTGCGCCGACCTATTATGTCGGGAGTGGTGCGGCCGTCATGGCGACCATCTCGCGCGGCCTGTGACCGATGCCGGCGCGATGAGCGGCGCGGGCTCGCCGGCGGCGCATCTGGTCCACGGGATGGGCACCGACATGGCCGCGCCGAGCTGGCCGGCGATCACCGCCGAGGAAGCCGCGACCGTGGCCGCGCAGTTTCCGGCCGCCGGTCCGCTCGAGCGCGTGCACTGGCATTCGCCGCGGCCCTTCTCCGCGGCGGCGCTGATCGAGACCGGGCAGGGGATGTTCCTGCTCAAGCGGCATCACCGCCGGATGCGGACGCCCGATCAGCTTGGCGCGGAGCACCGGTTCATCGCGCATCTGCGGACGCGCATTACGGTGCCCGAGGTCATGACGCTCGCCCCCAGCGACAACGGCGCGCTGGCCCGTGGCGACTGGACCTATGAACTGCATCGCAAGGCCCCCGGCGTCGACCTGTATCGCGACCGGCCGTCCTGGACGCCGTTCCTGTCGCTCGCGCAGGCGCGTGCGGCGGGCGTTGCGCTGGCCCGGCTGCACCGCGCGTCGCAGGGGTTCGACGCGCCCGCGCGACCGCCGCAACCGCTGGTCGCCAGCTTCACCATCCTGCCCGATCCCGATCCGATCGCGGCGGCGGAACGCTATGTCGCGGCACGGCCGGCGCTCGCCGCGTTCCTTGCCCCGCGGCCGTGGCGGCGCGAGATCGCGTCGCTGTTCAGCGCGCTCGGCGACGGGTTGCAGCCGCGGCTCGCCGCGCAGCCGCCTTTGTGGACGCATAATGACTGGCATCCCTCCAACCTGCTCTGGGAGGCGGAGGACGTGCGGACCGTCTTCGATTTTGGGCTGGCGGACCGGACCTGCGCGCTGCACGACGTGGCGATCGCGATCGAACGCAGCGGTGTTGCCTGGCTGGCGCTCGGGCAGGGCGCAGACGCCGCGATCGGCCAGCCCGAGGCGGCGTGTGCGCTGCTGGCGGGCTATGGGGCGACGACCGCGTTTGGTGCGGAGGATCGGGCGACGCTCGTCCGGCTGCTGCCGCTGGTACATCTCGAATTCGCCCTGTCGGAGGTCGCGTATTTCGCGGGGGTGCTCGGCGACATGAGCGCGGCGGCGCTGGCCTGGGACGGCTATCTGATCGGCCATGCAGCTTGGTTCCTGTCCGAACCGGGGCAGGACTTCCTCCGCCGGATCGCCGATGCGGAGAGCGGCGCGTGACGATGCTCGAGATCGCCGCGGTCGCCGTCAGTTTCCTCGGCATCTGGCTGACCGCGGTGCGGCGGCTGTGGTGCTGGCCGGTCAATTTGCTGGCCTGTGCGCTGTACTTCAAGCTGTTCCTCGACGTGCGGCTCTATGCGGACATGATGCTGCAGGCGGTGTTCGCGGGCGCGCTGGTCTATGGGTGGCGCAACTGGGCGCGCGGGCGGCAGGATGCGGGCGATGTCGCCGTCCTACCGCTACGGCCGATCCACGCGCTGGCGGGGCTTTGCGCCGGTGCGGGTGCCGCGATGGCGATCGGCTTTTTTATGAGCCGCTATACCGACGCGGCGCTGCCCTGGATCGATGCGACGCTGAGCAGCTTCAGCCTCGTCGCGCAATATTGGACCGCGCGGCGGCACAGTGCGAGCTGGCTGCTGTGGATCGTCGTCGACATCGTCTATGTCGGGATGTTCGTCGTGAAGGGCCTGATGCTGACCGCGGGGCTCTATGCGGCGATGATCCTGCTCGCGCTGCTGGGCTATCGACAGTGGCAGGCGGCGCGTCAGAACCAGGCGCGCACACCGAGCGCGAGCGAGACCCCGCCGGTCGTATCGCCATCGCTGCGCGCATAACGCGCGGTGGCACCATAGCGCCGTTCCCAGGACAGTCCGACATAGGGCGCGAATTCGCGGCGGATCTCGTAGCGCAGTCGCAGGCCCAGTTCGGCGGTGGATAGCCCCGCGCCGATCCGGCTGCCAGGCATGTCCTGCGCGGCGAGGTTCAGCTCGACACGCGGCTGGAGGATCGCGCGCTGGGTGATGCGCTGGTCGTACCAGGCCTCCGCACGCGCCAGCACGTCGCCCTTGTCGGACAGGAACAGCGTGCCCTCGACGTCGAACCAATAGGGCGCCAGACCCTCGACCCCGAGCGCGGCATAGGTCCGTTTGGCGCCTGCGCCAAGATCCTGGCGGATGCCGGCCTGCAGGTTCCAGTACGGATCGAGCGCGCGCGAATAGAGCGCCTGTACTTCGGCGGCCTCGACCCGGTCGCCGAAACCGCCTTCGCCCTCGGTCTTGACGACAAGGCGGTGGATGTCGCCGCCGAACCAGCCCGCGCCGTCCCAGCGATAGCCGTCGCGACCGTTGCGCACCTGCACCTCGGCGAGGTTGAAGAGGATCTGGCTGAAGCGCATGCCGCCATGCTCGTCGCGCATCATCCGATTGGCCTTCGTCATCGTCGCGGAATCGTAGAAGCGCGCCGCCGCCAGCGTGGTCGGCGGCGCGGGGGGCGGTGCGGTGCCGGCGGGCTGGTCGGTGCCCGTCGGCGCGGCGGGACCGTCAGACGCGGCCGGGGTGCAATGGCCCATCGCGGCGTGTTCGGGCGGGCAGGCGGCGGCGGCCGTCGCCTTGGCTGGGGGTGGTGGGGCCGCGTCATTGGCGGCGGGTTTGCAATGGCCCATTGCGGCATGCTCGGCCGTGCAGGCGGCGGTCGGGGACATGTCCATCGCCGGCATTGTCGATGCGGCGGGCTTCGCAGCGCGCGCCCGCGCCGGCGTCGCCTTGCGTGCCGCGGGTTTTGCCGGGGCGGTCTGTTTAGGTGCCGGCCTTTTTGGTGCGGGCTTTTTGGGCGCGGGTTTGGCGGGCATCGCCATGCCGGGCATCTTCATCCCGTGCATCTCGTGCATCTGCGCCGCGGCGGGCGCGGCCGTAACGGTCGCTAGGAAGAGAGCGAGCGTCTTCATGCCGCTGCTCCCGCTTCGCTATCAGGGCGGACGGTGACAACCTGCATCATGCCCGCATGCATGTGGTAGAGCATGTGGCAATGGAACGCCCAGTCGCCGACCGCATCGGCGGTGAGGTCGAAGGTCGCGGTGCCGCCGGGGGCGACGTTGATCGTGTGCTTGCGCGGCGAATGATCGCCGTGGCCGGTCACCAGCTCGAAGAAATGGCCGTGCAGGTGGATCGGGTGCGCCATCATCGTGTCGTTGACCAAGGTGACGCGGACGCGTTCGCCCTGGCGGAACGGGATCGGCGCCTTCACCTCGTTCAGCTTCACGCCGTCGAACGCCCACATATAGCGTTCCATGTTGCCGGTCAGGTGGATCTGCAGCTGTCGCGTTGGCGCGCGCAGGTCGGGATTGCGCTCGAGCGCGACGAGATCGCGGTATACCAGCACCGTGTGGCCGGTGTCGCTAAGGCCCTGCGGCGGCTCGCCGGTGCGATCCATTGGCATCGGCGCGACGGTCTGTACGGTCGGCGTCCTCGGCAGGCCCGGCGCGTTGGCAAAGTCGCGCATGCTGTGGCTCATGGCCGGCATCGGCTCTTCGCCGGCGGGAGTCGGCGCGGGCTTGTCCATGCCCGGCATCGCGCCGTGGTCCATCCCCGCCGTGCCGCCCATCGCGCCATGATCCATCGCGGCCATGTCGCCCATGCCCATGTCCTTCATGGTCGCGAGCGGGCGTCTGCGCAGCGCAGGAACCGCGGCGACCATCCCGACGCGCGGCGCGAGCGTCGCGCGCGCCATGCCCGACCGGTCCCAGGCTTCGGCGACCAGCGTGTGGGCGACGGGCGCGGCGGGTTCGACGATCACGTCATAGGTTTCGGCGACTGCGATCTGGAACTCGTCGACCGTGACCGGACGCACGTTCTGGCCATCGGCCTGCACGACGGTCATCTTCAGCCCCGGAATACGGACGTTGAAATTGGTCATCGCCGAGGCGTTGATGATGCGCAGGCGGACGCGCTCGCCGGGCGTGAACAGCGCGGTCCAGTTGTCCGCGGGGCCATGCCCGTTGACGAGATAGGTATAGGTCGCGCCCGTGACGTCGGACACGTCGGTCGGGTCCATCCGCATCCCGCCCCACATCCGCCGTTCGCCCGCCGGCTGGTCCCGGCCCGCGAGCAGGCCGCCGAGCGTCTGCTTCTGATAGTTGAAATAGCCGCCCTGGAGCTTCAGCTTGCGGAAGATGGCATGCGGGTGAAGCGGGCTGTGATCCGACAGGACGATCACATGTTCGCGGTCCGACACGATCGGATCGGGACCTTCGGGGTCGATCACGATCGGGCCGTAATGCCCCATCTGCTCCTGCAGCCCCGAATGGCTGTGATACCAATAGGTCCCCGCCTGCACGACGGGGAAGTCGTAGGTGAAGGTCGATCGCGCCGGGATGCCGGGAAAGCTGATCCCGGGCACGCCGTCCATCTGGAACGGTACGAGCAGCCCGTGCCAGTGGATCGACGTCTCCTCGTCGAGGCTGTTGGTCACCGACAGCCGGACCTGCTGCCCCTGTTTCAGCCGGATCAGCGGCGCGGGGCTGGTGCCGTTGATGCCGATCGCGTGGCTGCGCGTGCCGTCGATCGTCCGCGTCAGATGCGCCACGGTCAGCGCGATATCGGTGCCGGACAGGATCGGCAGCGGGGTCGCGATCCCCGTGGACACGGGCTGGGCCCAGGCGGGCAGCCAGGGCAGCGCAAGCGCGCCGCCGCCAAGCGTGGCGTCGCGGAGGAATTGGCGGCGGGTCGGTCGGGTCATGCGGATCCTCGGGCCGGGAGCGGCCACGTCTGTCAGGTCATACGCCGCCGATCGGCTTGCCCCTCATGACGTTAGACAAATCAGGCCGCGCCGGCGAGCGCGGCGCGCGCGCGGCGGATCCGGGTCTCGACCGCCTTAACGCTGATCCCCAGCGCCTGCGCGGCCTCTGCCTGGCTGAGCTCGTGGATCGTGCACAGCAGCAGCGGCTCGCGCAGCGGGGCGGGGAGCCGCGCGATATCGGCCATCGTGCGGGCGAGGTCGTCGCGACCGATCGCGTTCGTCTCCGTATCCGCCGCCCCGTCCGCGACCCGCTCGCCCGCCTCGATCGGCAACACGCGGGCGAGCATATGGCGGACACGGCGGCGACGGTGCCAGTCGCGGCATTTGTTGATCGCGATCCGCGCGAGCCACGCGCGCAGCGACCGGTCGCGGTCATAGCGGGACAGCGCGGCGTGCGCCGCAACGAAGCTGTCCTGCAACAAATCGAGCGCCTCGTCGGGATCGCCGATCTGCGCGAGGATCAGGCGGTAGAGCGGCTGTTTGTGCCGCCGCATCAGCGCCGCAAACGCCGCCTGCCGGTCCGCCGCCGGTCCGGCGAGATGCGCGGTGACCAGCGCGGCGTCGTCATAGGCATCGAGATCGATGCTCGTGCGGCGCGCGGTCCTGTCGGGGCGGGGCGGGATCAATGCGCGGGGGTCAGCGCCTGCACGACGACCCGGTCGAACGCCGCGGTCTGGTCGGCGCGCATCAAGCCGCGCATCGCAAAGACGTGCGCGAGCGTCGCCTTTTGCAGCGCGCCCATCGTCCGGTGCGACCGGTCGACCGCGGCGGCGACCGCGGGGCCATTGGCATGTTCGCGCTCGATCGCGGCGGCGAGACGGACATTGTCGGCGCGCAGCTCCGCTTCCAGGGCCGCGCGGCGGACCGCGAACTCGGCCTCGAGCCGGTCGAGCGCTGCCTCCTGCGGGGCGTCGAGCACCACGTCGCGGTGGAGCAGCGTGTGGAGTTCGGTGCCGTGCGCTGCGCCCGGCGCCCGGATCCAGCCGCCGATAAACACACCGGCGATCGCCGCGAGGAAGGCAAGGACGATCGTCGGTGCCGCACGCCGGACCACGGACGTCACTGCCCGAGCAGCAAGGTCGAGGGGGCAAGCGCGCCGTCGATTCCGATCGGGATCGACGCCTGCGCCGGCGCACCATGGCCGATCGGTGCCGCCCCGCCGATCAAGCCCAGCACCAGCGCGGTACCGACCGACCACCGCCCGACCAGGAGGCTGGTGTGCCGACTGCGCGCATTCTCCGCGATGCTCTCGAACACCGACGCCTCGACGCCATCGAGCGCGCGCGGCACCGGCATCGCCGCCAGCCGGGTCAGTCCTTCATCGACAGGATCCTGCATCGTCCGCTCCCTCTGCATCCAGACATACGCACCGCCGCGCGCGATCCCGCATGATTTTTGCCCACTGGCGAGAATGGGCTTGCCGCCGCGATGCCGACGCTACTGCTTGAAGCAGTGCGCGCGGTGCCATTGCAGGAAATGCGGGTGCGGCCGATCGGCGGCGCGGGCCGGCGCGGTGGCATAGCCGCTCGCGTTGACGACCCCGCGGATCGTGTCGGGATCATTGGCCTGGCGCGATACGAGGATGGCGAGATCATCGGCGAGCGACAACAGCCCGCGGTCGAACATCCAGTGCGCGGTGCCCGACAGCGCGAGCCCGTTGCTGACGATATCGGGGCCGTTCGCCTCGACCGGGCGGATATGCGCCGCCTCGACCTCGGCACGGCCGCCGCCGTTGATAAGCTTCAGCCCTGTGATCGCGCAACGTTCGTCATAGGCGCGCAGGACGGTGCGGCGGAATATCCGGTCGCGGACTATCCGGGACGTGAGGCTGGCGATGCGCGGACGCTCGCCCTCGATCAGGAACGGGCTGCGCTCCTCGTGCCAATGGCCATCGTCTATTGTGTCGGCCACGGCATCGCCGGTGCGCGGCAGCAGCGGGGCATCGTCGTCGAGGCCGAGCGTGACGATCCGGTTGAAGTCGGCGGCGGAGATCGGGCGCACGGCGGACTGGGCGCGGCCGGATATCCGCCCCTGATCGTTCAGGACGCCCCGTTCGACCGGACCGTTAACGCCGGCAAAGGGCACGGGGGTCGCGAAGTCGAGATAGGAGCCGGGTTCGATGAGCGCGCGATACATCGCCGGCGTCGACGGATCGGGGATGATCCGTTCGACCTTGGCAACCGCGAAATAGCCGCGCGTGGCGACGACCTTGCGAGGTTCGTAATAGAGGATCCAGTCGCCGATACTGGGCTGCGCACGGCTCAGATACTGGGCTGGGAACTGGTATTGTTCGGCCGGGCTATCCTTGTAGATCGAGTCCGAGCGATAAATGAAAACGCCAAAGGCCATGGCCTGACCTTAGCGCATCGCCCCCGATCCACCAGCCGTCACCGTATGTGCCCCGACCGGGGTCTCAGGCGAACATTTCCATCTGGCGCGGTTTCGGCGCAACGATCGGGCGGAGTTCGGCGCGGTCGGACAGTGCGACGGGGCGCCAGTCCTCAGCGATGATGAACGGGCGAATCTTGGCGACCGACACGGTCAGCCGCGCGACATCGGCGAGGTGGAGGCGGCGCCAGCGGCGGCTGGTCAGGATGCCGTTGACCGCCTTCACGCCGAGCCCGGGGACGCGGAGCAGCATCTCGCGCGGCGCACGGTTGACGTCGACCGGGAAGCTGCCGCGGAACTTCAGCGCCCAGGCGAGCTTCGGATCGATGTCGAGCGGCAGCATGCCGGTCGCGTCGTCCGCCGCGGCGACGACCTCGTGCGGCTGGAATTCGTAGAAGCGCATCAGCCAGTCGGACTGATAGAGCCGGTGTTCGCGCATCAGCGGCGGGCGCTGCAGCGGCAAAACGGCGCTGGCGTCGGGGATCGGGCTGAACGCCGAATAATAGACGCGGCGAAGACCGAACCGGTCGTACAGCGTCGAGGCCTTGCGGACGATGTCGCCATCGGTCGCAGCATCGGCGCCGACGATCATCTGCGTCGACTGGCCTGCGGGGGCGAAACGCGGCGCGGACTTGTATTTGGCCTTGGCGTCCTTGCCGTCGACGATCGAGGCCTTGACCTCACGCATTGCGGTCTCGATCCGGACGCCGTCCTTTTCTGGGGCGAGCCGCTTGAGCCCGCCTGCGGTCGGCAGCTCGACGTTGATCGACAGGCGATCGGCATAGAGTCCCGCCTGGTGGACGAGCTCGGGGTCCGCATCGGGGATCGTCTTGAGGTGGATATAGCCGCGGAAATGATGATCCTCGCGCAAGCTGCGCGCGACCTCGACCATCTGCTCCATCGTGTAGTTGGACGAGGCGATGATCCCCGAGGAGAGGAACAGCCCCTCGATATAGTTGCGCTTGTAGAAGGCGATCGTCAGGTCGACGACCTCCTTGGCGGTGAAGCGCGCGCGGCGGACGTTCGAGCTCTTGCGGTTGATGCAGTAATGGCAGTCGAAGATGCAACTGTTGGTCAACAGGATCTTGAGCAGCGAGATGCAGCGGCCATCGGGCGCATAGGCATGGCAGATGCCCATGCCCTCGGTCGAGCCGAGCCCCTTGCCGTCCTTCGAATTGCGCTTGGCAGTGCCCGACGACGCACAGGATGCGTCGTACTTTGCGGCATCGGCCAGGATCTCGAGTTTCTCACGGGTGTCGAGCTGGGCCATGCGTTCATCTTACGTTCCGCGCATGGGCCTGTCGATTGATGCGGATCAACTGTCCGGGGAATTATCCAAACAGGCCAGCGACGTAGCGGATGATGTCGACGAAGCTGCCAAGGCTGATCGGGAGGAGCATCAGCGCGAGCGCATAGACGAGCAGCATGCGGCTGAGCGCCTTCTCATGGCGGAAGGCGGGTTTGCGCGGCGGAAGATCCTCCTTGCGCGGCCAGATCGTCGAGTCGTCGAGGAACATCCGACCATTATAGCGCGATTGCTCGCGTTTCGCAGCGGGTGACGCCTTTATGCAGCGACAAGGATGGTGGCGGCCTGAAGATCGACCGAGACGAGGCGACTGACCCCGGGTTCGATCATCGTCACGCCGAACAGCCGGTGCATGCGGCTCATCGTGACCGCATTGTGCGTGACGACGAGGTAGCGCGTGGCGGTGTCGCGCGCCATCCGGTCGAGCAGGTCGCAGAAGCGGTCGATATTGGCGTCGTCGAGCGGCGCGTCGACCTCGTCGAGCACGCAGATCGGCGCGGGATTGGTCAGGAACAGCGCGAAGATGAGCGCGACCGCGGTCAGCGCCTGCTCGCCGCCCGACAACAGCGCCAGCGACTGGAGCCGCTTGCCGGGGGGCTGGGCGAGGATCTCGAGTCCCGCCTCGAGCGGATCGTCCGAATCGACGAGCTCGAGATGCGCGCTGCCGCCGTTGAACAGCGTTGCGAACAGCCGTTGGAAGTGGCCGTTCACCGTCTCGAACGCCGCGAGCAACCGCTGGCGGCCCTCGCGGTTGAGGGTGCCGATCGAGCCGCGCAGCCGGTGGACCGCCTGACCCAGCTCGTCGCGGTCGGCTGCATTGCCGACCGCCTCGGTCTCGAGCGCGGCGAGTTCTTGGTCGGCAACGAGGTTGACCGCGCCGATCCGCTCGCGCTCGGCGGTCAGGCGGTCCTGCGCGCGAGCCTCGTCCGCGGGGGTGCGGACATCGGCGACCAAGAAGCCGAGGCGTTCGGGCAGGACGGGGGCGGGGCAGGCGAAACGCTCCCCCGACAGTCGCCCGAGCTCGCGGCGGTGCTGGTCCTGCGTATCGACGCGCACCAGCGCGCCGGCGCGGTATTCGCGGGCCTCGGCGAGCGCCTCGGCGGCGCGACGATGCGCGTCGTCGGCGGTGCGGAGCGCGGCTTCGGCGGCGCGTTCGACGGTCTGGAGCGTGTCGGCGTCGGCGCGGGCGGCGGTGTGCTCGGTATCGAGCGTGGCGATCGCGGCATCGAGGGTGGCGGGACGGTCCGTGAGCGCCTCTGCATCGGCGGCGACGTCGCGGGCGCGGCGGTCCAAGGCGGTGATGCGGGTTGCCGCTTCGCCCGCACGCGCACGCCAGCTGCGGATATCGGCCTGCGCGGCGGCGAGGCGTTCGCGCGTTTCGGCGCGCAGCCTGTCCTGCGCGGCGCGGTCGCTGCGCGCCTGTGCGACCGCGCCGCGGCGGGCCTCGGCGTCGCGGTGGAGCGTCGCGACCGCGTCGGCGCTGGCGCGACCGTCGGGCAATGCCGCGGCCGCGGCCTCGGCGGCGGCGAGGTCCGCGGCGGCATCGGCCTGTTCGGCATGGACGCGGTGGGCGCGCTGGTCGAGATCGGCACGCTGTCCGGCGCGGCGTTCGAGCGCGGCGGCGGCGCGATCCTCGCTGCGCTGCGAGTCACGGATGCGGGTCTCGGCGGCGGACAGGTGGGCGCGGGCGTCCTGGGCGGCTTGGCGGTGCGCGGCGATCTGCTGGTCGATCGCGGTGCGCGCCGCGTCGTGCGTGGCGAGCGCGGCGGCGGCCGCCGGGCGCGCGGCCTCCAGCGCGTGCAGGCGATTGCGACGTTCGAGCCGTTCGGCGGCCGCGGCGCCGCTGCCCTGCGCGACGAAGCCGTCCCAGCGGCGCAGCACGCCGTCGCGGGTGACGAGGCGCTGGCCGACCGCGAGCGGCTGGCCGTCGTCACGGTCGGTGACGAAGACCTGCGCGAGCCGGCGCGCGAGGGACGCGGGCGCGTCGACGTCGGCGGCAAGCGCGGTGGTGCCGGGTGGGGGCGCGGGATCGCCGGGTGCGGGCACAGCGCCTGCCCAGGCGGCGGGGTCGGTATCCAGATCGTCGCCGAGTGCGGCGGCGAGCGCGCGCTCCAGCCCCGGCATGGCGGTGACATGGTCGAGCAGCCGGTCGCGGCCGCTGCGCTGGGTCGCGCGGGTGAGCGCGGCGGCCTCGCTGTCGAGCGCGGCGAGTTCGGCGCGGGTGGTGGCGCGCGCGGTCTCGGCGGCATCGCGCAGGCCACTTGCGGCGCGTTCGTCGCTATCGGCCTGCGCGAGCGCGTGGCGGGCGGCGGCGGCGTCCTCCAGCGCGGCGAGGCGCGCCTCGGCGGCGGTGGCGCGATCGGCCTCGAGCGGGGCGGGGTCGCCAAGTGCGCGGTGCGCCGCCTCGATCTGCGCCGCGTCGCGTGCGGCGCGATCGGCGCGGGTGCGCGCGGCAGCGAGCGCGGCGGCGGCGACGCGCGCCTCGGCGACGTCGCTCGCATGGCGGGTCATCGCCTGCGCCAGTGCGACCTCGACGTCGCGCGCGGCGCGTTCGGCCTCAGCCTGCGCGGCGTCGAGCGCGGGAAGCGCGGCGGTGGCGGCGGCGATCGCGGCCTCGAGCGCGGCGATCTCGGTCGCGAGGCGGGCGAGCGCGTCGGCAGCGTCGCTGGCGAGGCTGCCCTCGCGCAGCCGGTCCTCGGCGATCCGTCGGCGCGAGTCGGCGAGATCGGCGAGGCGGCGGTCGAGCGCGGTGCGTTCGGTCCGCAGGCCGGCCAGCTTATGGCCGGTGCCGGCGGCATGGTCGCGCGCGGCGAGTGCGGCGGCGCGAGCGGTCGCGACCGCGGCGGCGTCGTCGTGCTGCGCCTTCGCGGTAAGGGATTCGGCGGCGGCGGCGGCGGCCACCCGCGCCTCGGCCTGCGCGGCGTCGGCGGTCGCCGACTCGGCGGCGGCGGCGGCGTCGCGCCAGCGCGCGAAGATCGTCCGTGCCTCCGCGACGCGGATCTGGTTCGACAGCAGGCGATAGCGTTCGGCGGCGCGCGCCTGGCGTCTGAGCGCGGCGGCGCGCGCGTCCTGATCGGCGATGACGGCGTCGAGCCGGGCCAGATTGGCCTCGGTCGCGCGCAGCCTCGCCTCGGCATCCTTGCGGCGGACGTGGAGTCCGGCGATCCCGGCGGCATCCTCGAGCATCGCGCGGCGGTCGGCGGGCTTGGCGGCGATGACCGCACCGATCCGGCCCTGGCTGACCAGCGCAGGGCTGTGCGCCCCGGTCGCGGCGTCGGCGAAGAGCAGCCCGACGTCCTTCGCACGGACGTCGCGGCCGTCGATCCGGTAGGCGGACCCTGCGCCGCGCTCGATCCGGCGGACGATCTCGCGTTCGTCGGCGCCGTCTGGGCCGGCGATCTCGGCGAGGATCGACACTTCGGCGAAATCGCGCGCGGGGCGGGTCGCGGTCCCCGCAAAGATCACGTCGTCCATGCCGGCACCGCGCAGCGACTTGGCGCTGGCCTCGCCCATCGTCCAGCGCAGCGCCTCGAGCAGGTTCGACTTGCCGCAGCCATTGGGGCCGACCACGCCGGTCAGCCCGGGTTCGATCACCAGGTCGGCGGGTTCGACGAAGCTCTTGAACCCGGTGATGCGGAGGCGTTTGATCTGCATGGCGCGCGCTCTCCCTTCACGATTGGCGAGCGTAGCGCGCTCCTGCTCTTCCGCGAAGGCGGCAGCCCGGACCGGGTCCCCGCCTTCGCAGGGGCACACTCCGGGCTGACAAATGCCCGCCGGACGGGATGCGGCTTACGCGCCGGCCGCCTTCAGCGCCTTTTCCATCTCGCTCCACGACAGCACGTTTTCCATCTTCTTGCCGTTCAGCAGGAAGGTCGGCGTACCGGTGACCGTGCCCGACTGCATCGCGTTTTCGGTCGGCTTGGCCATGATCTCGAGCTGCTTCTGGTCGGCGAGGCAGGCGCGCGCCTTGGCCTCGGGGATGCCACGCTGCTTGACGAAGTCGATCGCGCCCATGTGCTCGGCGAGCTTGGTCGCGACCGCGGTCGGGGCGAGATTGGCGAGGCTCTGCTGCATCGCCGGGGGCATCGTCTGGAGCTTGTCGAGGAAGGCGTTCTGGTTCTGGTACATCTGCTCGAGGATCGGGAAGAACGGCGCGGTCCCGCCGCACTGGCCGAGCAATGTCAGCGCGACGTCGGGCGCGCCGTGGACGAGGAAGTCGCGGAATTCGAAGCTGACCTTGCCGGTCGAGACATAATTGTCGGTCAGCGGCTTGAACGCCTCGCGCGCAAAGGCGCCGCAGGTCGGGCACGAGCGCGCGCCATATTCGACCAGCTTGATCGGGGCATTGGGGTTGCCCATCAGATAGCCCTCGTCGGTCTTGACGACGGTCTCGGTCCAGTTCTGGCCGGCGGGGGCGGTCGCCGCGGCGACAGGTGCTGCGGCCTGGGTGGTGTTCGACGAATCGCCCCCCGAACAGGCAGCGAGCGCGAGCGGCAGGACGGCGATGGCAGTGACGAACTTCATGCGGGATACTCCAACGAAATTAGCGGGCGCCGGCAGTGCGCAGCGCGGGTTCGAGCTGGGCCCAGCCGCCATGCGGCATGACCTTGCCGTTGATGAAGAAGGACGGCGTCGAATCGACCTCGGGCGGTGCCGCCGCGGTGATGGCGAGGATCCGGTCGATCTCCGCCGTATCCGCGAAGCACGCGTCGATCGCGGCGGCGGACAGCCCGCGCGCCTTGACCAGATCGGTCAGCCCCGCGCCATCGGCATAGGCCTTGAGCTGCGCCGGCCGCGGATAGAGGTTGATGCGCGCGGCGTTGACCTGCTGGAACTCGATCCCCTTTTCGAGCCAGGCGGGCTGCGCCGCGAAGATCGCCGCCGATGTCGGGAAGAAGCCACGCGGCCCGGTGCAGCGGGCGAGCACCGCCGCGGCGAGATCGAGCCGGTCGCGGATCATGTGGCGGAATTCGAGGCTGGTCGATCCCGACGCGATCATCCTGCCCTTCAGCACCGCCTGCGACTGGGTCGAGAAATCGGCACAATGCGAACAGGTGTAGCTGGCATATTCGACCAGCTTGACCCGGGCTGCGGGGCTGCCGAGCACATAGGTGCCGCTCGCCGTGCGGGTGACGGGCACGGGCTTCGGGGCGGGCGCGGCCGCGGTGAGCAGCGCGAGACCGAACAACGCAAAGAACAGACGCATTCAGCTGATCCTGGGAAGGCCGCTCGTCGAGGCGACGCCGGCGGCGAGGGATTCGAGGACCGCACGCAGTTCGGGATCGGCGATGCCCTTCAGGCTGAGACCGAGATCGGCGGGGACGGTGCGGAGCGGGGGTGGCGCCGCCTTGACGCGTGGCTTGGCAACCTCGCCCTGGCGGATGGTGATGCGCGCGACCGCGGCATAGCCGAAGAAGCGGTTCACGCGCTCGGTGATCTCGGGAATGACGTGCTGCATCATCGGCGCATGCGCGCCGCGCACGGTCAGCGTCAGGACGCCATCCTGTTTCTGCCCCATCGGGAAGCGGATCGATTCGGGCGTGCTGACGCCGGAAAACCGCTCGCCGACGATCTCGGGCCAGCGGCTGACGACCGACGACTGGATAAAGCCGAAGCGCCGGAACGCCGCGCCGCCGATCGCGGGGAGCAGCTCGGCGACCGCGCGCGACCGGTTGGCGCGCGGCGCATCGGCATCGACTTTGGGCTTGCGGGCAGCAGTTTTGCGGACGGCGGTCTTGCGCGCGGGCGGAACGTCCGTCGCGCTGGCCGCGGTCGCGGACTTTTGTTCGGTGGTGATACCGGGCGGGTTGCTCATCGCGCCACCCATGCCATAGGCGGCGCGTGAACGCCAAGCGCTCTTCGGTCCCCGTGGCCCTACTCGACTGGTATGACGCGCATCGTCGTGTGCTGCCGTGGCGCGCCCGGCCGGGCGAGACGGTCGATCCCTATCGCGTCTGGCTGTCGGAGGTGATGCTGCAGCAGACCACGGTCGCCGCGGTCACCCCGCGCTTCCTCGCCTGGACCGCGCGCTGGCCCGATTTCGCGAGCCTCGCAGCGGCGGACGATGCCGATGTGATGGCCGCCTGGGCGGGGCTCGGCTATTATGCCCGCGCGCGCAACCTGGTGAAGGCGGCGAAGGCGGTCGTCGCGGAGCATGATGGCGTGTTTCCGCGGACCGAGGCCGAGCTGCGGACGCTCCCCGGGCTTGGTGCCTATACCGCGGCGGCGGTGGCGGCGATCGCCTTCGGCGAGCGTGCGGTGGTGGTCGATGCCAATGTCGAGCGTGTCGTCGCGCGTCTGTTCGCGATTCAGACGCCGCTCCCCGCCGCGCGTCCGGCGATCCGTGCGGCCGCGGACACGATCACGCCCGACATGCGAGCCGGCGATTTCGCGCAGGCGATGATGGACCTGGGATCGTCGATCTGCACGACGCGAAACCCCAAATGCCTGCTGTGCCCGCTCCGCCCCGACTGCGACGGCTTTGCGCAAGGGGAGCCCGAACGGCTGCCGGTCAAGGCGAAGAAGGCCGCCAAGCCGCAGCGTCACGGGACGATCTTCTGGCTCGAGCGCGACGGACAGGTGTTGCTGGTGCGGCGCCCCGATACCGGGCTGCTCGGCGGCATGCGCGCGCTGCCGACCGGGCCCTGGACCGACCAGCCGCCGGGGTTCGAGGCCGCACCGGCACAGGCCGACTGGCAGATGCTCGACGACCGCGTCACGCATGGCTTCACGCATTTCGACCTCGAACTCGGTCTTGCGGTGGCGCGGGTGGAGGCGCATCAACCCGGCGAATGGTGGCCCGTCGAGACCCTGGATACCGCCGGGCTGCCGACCGTTTTCGCCAAGGCCGCCCAGGCTATACGGGCGCGATAGGGAGGCCTGCATGACGCGTGCACACTGGATTTCGACCGGCGTGATTGCCGCACTGGCGGCGACCGCCGCCCTGGGGCAGGCGCAACGACAGGCCACCCCCGGCCCGATCGCCGTCACCGAACGCGCGGGCGATCCCGCACGCGCCGCCTTGCCGAGCGTCGAACGGCTGTTCGACGGCTATGTCCGCGACAACAAGATGCCCGGTATCGTCGGCGCGTTCGGGCTGGGCGACCGGCCGACCCTGTTCCTGGCGAGCGGCAAAATCGGCGACGAGCCGGGGCGGCCGTTCGCCGACGCCGATTCGTTGTGGCGGGTCTATTCGATGACCAAGCCGATCACCGGTATGGCGGCGATGATGCTGGTCGAGGACGGTCGGCTGAACCTCGACGATCCGCTGAGCAAATACATCCCCGCATTCAAGACGATGACGGTCGCGACCAGCCCCGATACGTCGCTGGCGACGCGGCCCGCGACGACGCCGATCACGATCCGCATGCTGCTGACGCATACTGCGGGGCTCGGCTACAGCATCAACGTGAAGGGGCCACTGCTCAAGGAATATGAGCAGCGCGGCGTGCTGCCGATGTCGGTCAATGCGCAGATGGAAACGCAGATGGCCAAGGTGCGCCCGACCTCGCTCGAGGACTTCGCGAACCGTGCCGCGACGCTGCCGCTGGTTGCGGAGCCGGGGACCAAATGGAGCTATTCGATCGGGCTCGACGTGATGGGCCGGGTGATCGAGGTGGCGAGCGGGATGTCGTTCGAGCGGTTCCTGCAGACGCGGATGTTCGCGCCGCTCAAGATGACTTCGACCTTCTTCATGGTGCCACAGGATCAGGTGAAGCGGCTGGCGACCAACTATGCGTTCGTCGGCGACAACCGCACCCCGCTCGACCCCGCGGCGACGTCGGTGTTCGCGGAGCGGCCGAGCTTTCCCTATGGCGGCGCGGGGCTGGTGATGTCGGCGCGCGATTATGACCGGTTCCTGCACATGCTGCAGGATGGCGGGACGCTGGACGGCGTGCGGGTGATGAAGCCCGAGACGGTCGCGCTCGGCATGTCGAACCTGATGCCCAAGGGGGTGTCGTTCGGCGGGATCGGCACCGGGACCGGTGCGGCGGCCGCAGGTAATGCGATGGGGTTCGGCGCGGGCGGGTCGGTGTATCTCGCGGACGTGCCGGGCGGCGCATCGAAGGGCACCTATGGCTGGGGCGGCGCGGCGGGGACGTTCGCCTGGGTCGACCCGGTCCGTCATGTCCGGAGCACGGTGATGGTCAATTATTTCCCCGGTGAGAAATGGCCGCTGCGGAAAGAGGTGGTCGGCGCGCTGGTCGCCGATGTCGCGCGAAGCGGATCTGCGGGGGGCGTGCGCCGATGAGCTTGACCGCGGATCTCATGCCCGATGTCGCACCGGGTTTTACCGGCGGGATGCTCGAACGTGCCGACGCACTGCGCCACGATGCGGACGCGCTGGCGGCGGCGCAGGGCGACTGGCGGGCGCGGCTGCTCGCGCTCGACGGTCTGTTGCCGGGGGTGACCGATGAGGGGCGGCTGGCCTGGACGTCGATGGCCGACCTGCCCGACGATGCCGAACCGATCCTGCTCGGGCTCGACGAGAGCGGGCGGCCGCATTTCACCGCGCTGCTGGCGGGCATGGGGGTCGACAACGCCCCGGCGATGCGCTCGCCCGCGCTGATGGCGGTGCTGGGCAGCCTCGCGCCGGGCGAGGCGGCGACCTATGCCGCGGCGCGCAGCGTGCTCGACTGGCATGTCCGGCACCGCTTCTGCGCGAAATGCGGGACCGCGACGGCGATGTTCCGCGCGGGCTGGGCACGCAAATGCCCCAATTGCGCGACCGAGCATTTCCCGCGCGTCGATCCCGTCGTCATCATGATCGCCGAGCATGACGGGCGCGCGCTGCTCGGGCGCGGCAAGGGGTGGCCGCCGGGGCGCTATTCGGCGCTGGCGGGGTTTCTCGAGCCCGGCGAATCGATCGAGGAGGCGGTCGCGCGCGAGATCGCCGAGGAATCGGGCGTGCGCGTCGGCCGCGTCCGCTATGTCGCGAGCCAGCCCTGGCCCTTTCCCTCGTCGCTGATGATCGCGTGCGTCGCGGAGGCGGTCGACGACGCGATCACGCTCGACGTGAACGAGCTGGAGGATGCGATGTGGGTACCGCGCGAGATGGTGCGCGCGGTGCTGCGCGGCGAGGAGGGGCCGTTCCTGCCGCCGCCGCCCTATGCGATCGCGCACACGCTGCTGACCGTCTGGGCGAAGGGGTGACTCAGCCGCGCGTGCGCGCCTGGCGGTAGGTGCCGAGCACGCGGAGCCATTTCGAGTGGAAGCCCAGCTCCTCGAGCGCGTGGTCGAGGTTCGCGTCGCCCGGCTTGCCGACCACATCCGCGTAGAATTCGGTCGCGGCAAAGCTGCCGTTGCGCTGGTAGCTTTCCAGCTTGGTCATGTTGACGCCGTTGGTCGCGAAGCCGCCCATCGCCTTGTAGAGCGCGGCGGGAACGTTGCGGACCTCGAAGATCAGCGTCGTCATCCAGTCGCCGCCCGCCGGATCCTGCGCCGCCGGTGGCTTGCCGCCACGCGCGAGCGTGACGAAGCGGGTCGTGTTGTGATCGGCATCGGCAATGTCGGTCGCAAGCAGATCGAGCCCGTAGAGCGCGGCGGCGGCGGGCGGCGCGAGCGCGGCGATCGTCGGGTCGGCAAGCTCGGCGACCTTGGCCGCGGCGCCCGCGGTGTCGGGATAGCTGACCGGCTCGATCCCGTGCGCCTTGAGCCAGTGGCGGCACTGGCCGAGCGCCTGCGGATGGCTCATCGCCTGGCGAATGGCGTCGCGCGGACCGCAGCCCATCAGCGCGTGGCGGATCGGGAGAAAATGCTCACCCGTGATTACCAGCCCCGATTCCGGGAGCAGGAAATGGATATCGGCGACACGACCGTGCAGCGAATTCTCGATCGGGATGATCGCGCAGTCGGCGCGGCCGTCCTTCACCGCGTCGATCGCATCGGCGAAATCGAAACAGGGCAGCGGCAGTCCGTCCGGAAATGCCTCGGTCGCCGCGACATGGCTGTTGGCGCCGGGCGCACCCTGAAACGCGACCGCGCGCGCGGGCTCCGCCATCGCGGCTTGGGTCATCTGCGCGACGATCGGACGGGCGGGGGCGGCGAAGTTTTCCATCGCCACGGCGCGTAGCCAGCGGGCCGGATGCAATCAAGGGCGCGCGGCGCCCGCGCAAGACGGGGCGCAGCGTTTGCTTGCGGTGTCGGTCAGGCTTTTCTATGGCTGTCCTAAATCAAATAGGGGTGGGTGCGCTTTATGGACGACAGGACCAATACGATCGCCGGCTGGGTGCTCGCAGGTTGTGGTGCGGCGCTTGGGCTGTCGATCGTGGGGGGCATGTTGTTCCACGGCGAGCGCCCCGAGAAGATGGGCTATGCGATCGAGGGCGTCGTCGAGGAGGGTGCCGGCGGTGGCGCTGCCGAGGTGGCGATCGCGTCGCTGCTGCCGACCGCCGATGCCGCCAAGGGCGCCGAGGTCTTCAAGAAGTGCGCCGCGTGCCACACGATCAACCAGGGCGGCGCGAACGGGATCGGTCCGAACCTGTATGCGACGCTGGGCGAGGGAATCGCGCAGGGCAAGGGCGGCTATGCCTTTACCGACGCGCTGAAGGGCGTCGGCGGCAAGTGGGACTTCGACAAGATGAACGCGTGGCTGACCAGCCCGCGCAAGTTCGCGCCGGGCACCAAGATGACGTTTGCGGGATTGGGCAGTGCCGAGGACCGCGCGAACGTGATCCTGTATCTCAACCAGCAGGGGTCGAACCTGCCCTTGCCGGCAGCGCCTGCCGCCGGTGCAGAACCCGCCGCCGCTGGAGATCAGCCTGCGACCGCCAACGCCGCCGAGGCTGCGGTCGAGAACGGCGGCGATACCGCGGATATCGCGAACACCGGCACGGCCGCGTCGGGTGCACCGTCGGTCGATCCCGAAGCCGCACGCAAGGGTGCGCGGACGGAGCAGTAATCGCGGCTCCCTCTCCTCGGTGAGGAGAGGGGCTGTTTCGGGGTGTGCGCTGCCTGGCGGCCCCTCACCCCGGCCCTCTCCCCCGAGGGGAGAGGGGGCAGAAGGTCAGGCTCCTGCGGCCTCTGCGGCTTCGGCCGCAGCGCGCTCGCGGTAGAAGGACTGGACCGCGGCCCAGGCTTCATCGGCGGTCTCGACATAGCGGAAGATCGACAGGTCCTTTTCGCTGACCACGCCTTCCTCGACCAGCGCGTCGAAATTCACCACGCGCTCCCAGAACTGGCGACCGAACAGCAGCACGGGGATCGGCTGGATCTTGCCCGTCTGGATCAGCGTCAGCAGCTCGAACAGCTCGTCGAACGTGCCGAACCCGCCCGGGAACGCCGCCAGCGCGCGCGCGTGGAGCAGGAAGTGCATCTTGCGCAGCGCGAAATAGTGAAACTGCACCGACAGCGACGGGGTGACGTACGGGTTGGGGGCCTGCTCATGCGGCAGGACGATGTTCAGCCCGATCGATTCGGCGCCGACATCGGTCGCGCCGCGATTGGCGGCTTCCATGATCGACGGGCCGCCGCCCGAGCACACCACGAACTGACGCCAGCCGCGTTCGTCGCGGGGCAGGACGCTGACCTTGGCGGCGAGCTCGCGCGCGACGTCGTAATATTTCGACTTCTCGACCAGCCGCTCGGCGATCTTCTTCGACTTTTCGTCGCTGGCGAGTTCGAGCAGCGCCTGTGCCTTGGCGGGCTCGGGGATGCGCGCCGAGCCGTAGAAGACGAAGGTCGAGGCGATCTTCGCTTCCTCGAGCACCAGCTCGGTCTTGAGCAGCTCGAGCTGGAAGCGCACCGGGCGAAGGTCTTCGCGGAGCAGGAAGTCCATGTCCTGGAAGGCGAGCCGGTAATGCGGATGCTGGGTCTGCGGCGTGGAAACGATCTCGCGGGCGGTTTCAGCGTCCTGGCTGGCGTTCGCGAAAACGCGTGAGGGAATGCGGGTATCTGTCATTTCGGCGGATTTAGTCGAAAGCCGTGCGCAGGGCTAGACCGGTGTACTAGCGGCAGAAATTCGCGCGATCGTCCTCGAGATGGAGGTGATTGCGGTGCGCGGCGTTATAGTCGGGGCTGAGCACCGTCCCGAACCGCTTGCAGGCCGAGGCGCGGATCGTCTGGAGGAATTGGCGAACCTGCGGGTCGGGCGACGACCAGTCATTCAGGATGCTGATCCGTCGTCCGTCCTTCAGCACGAACCCGCCGATATCGACTGCGTTGGCGACCGCATGGCCCGAGCGGCGGCTCGCGTTGCGAGCCGAACCGACGACGTTGCGGCAGGCATAGCTGCCCATGCTGTCGATCCGCGCGAGTTCGCTGCCGAGCATCTGATAGGCGGCGGGGGCGACCGCGTTGCGCGTCCAGCCGATCAGCGCGCGCGCCGCGCCGCAGCGGACCGCGGTGAGGTTGGCGACCGGGACGCCGATATCGACCAGCTTGACGGTGCCCGCGAGCCCGCAGCCGGGACCGGTCTCGCGGTCGGGCAGGAGTTGGAACGAGACGTGGAGCTGGCGCAGGTCGGCGAGGCATTGCGCGGTCTCGCGATTGCTCGGGACCGAGAGGTTGGGGCGGGTCTGTTGCGGCGCGGCGGGGCGATCGGCGCGGCCGCAGGCGGCGAGCGCGAGAATGGGCGCGAGCGCGAGCAGGACAGGGTAAAGGACGCGGTACATGGGGCCATCATCCCCGCGTGGCACCGGCTTGTCACGCGTCGCGGGGCGGCGTTGCGGCGAGTCGAGGCATGGGCGTGTGCGGCGCGGCCCTTCGACTTCGCTCGGGGCGAACGGGGGAGCGTGGCGACGGAAGCGCATGCGCGGACATGGTTGACTCGCCGCGCCACGTCGTTAGGGCCGGCGACGGGCCACGCGGTCCCAACGCCGCGCGTGCTCTCTGTGAGGAGAGATACATGACTGATACGACCTACGCCACCGCCACAGGTGCGCCTGTGCTGCCTGCAACCAAGCCGGCACGCCCCTTTTTCTCCAGCGGTCCCTGCGCGAAGCCTCCGGGCTGGTCCGCGGACAAGCTCGCCACCGATTCGCTCGGCCGCTCGCATCGCTCGAAGATTGGCAAGACCCGCCTCCAGTACAGCATCGACCTGATGCGCGAACTGCTGAAGCTCCCCGATACGCACCGCATCGGCATCGTCCCCGGCTCCGACACCGGCGCGTACGAGATGGCGATGTGGACGATGCTGGGCGCGAAGCCCGTCACCGCGCTCGCCTGGGAAAGCTTCGGCGAGGGCTGGGTGACCGATGCGGTCAAGCAGCTCAAGATCGACCCGACCGTGGTGCGCGCCGATTACGGCCAGCTGCCCGATCTGGACTCGGTCGACTGGTCGAACGACGTGCTGTTCACCTGGAACGGCACCACCAGCGGCGTGCGCGTGCCCAACGCGGACTGGATCCCCGACGACCGCGAAGGCCTGTCGTTCGCCGATGCGACGTCGGGCGTGTTCGCCTATGACATCGACTGGACCAAGATCGATGTCGCGACCTTCTCATGGCAGAAGGTGCTCGGCGGCGAGGGCGCGCACGGCGTGCTGATCCTCGGCCCGCGCGCGGTCGAGCGGCTCGAGAGCTACACGCCCGCCTGGCCGTTGCCGAAGGTGTTCCGCCTCGTGTCGAAGGGCAAGCTCGCCGAGGGCGTGTTCAAGGGCGAGACGATCAACACCCCGTCGATGCTGGCCGTCGAGGACGCGATCTTCAGCCTCGAATGGGCGAAGTCGCTGGGTAAGGACGGGCTGATCGCGCGGTCGGACGCCAATGCTGCGGCTTTGGACAAGATCGTGGCGGAGCGCGAGTGGCTCGGCCATCTCGCGGCCGATCCGGCGACGCGCTCGAAGACGAGCGTCTGCCTGACGGTCGAGGGTGCGGACGAGGCGATGATCAAGGCAATGGCTGCCGCGCTCGAAAAGGCGGGGGCTGCCTATGACGTGGCGGGCTACCGCGACGCGCCGCCGGGCCTGCGCATCTGGTGCGGCGCGACCGTCGACACCGCCGATATCGTCGCGCTCGGGCCGTGGCTCGACTGGGCCTACGCGACCGCCAAGGCGGGTTGATCTAGCCTAGCCGCTCTCAACTTCTGTCCGTCATCCCGGCGCACGCCGGGACCCATGGATACGGAGCATCCGCTCATGACGCGGACCGCAACCATGGGCCCCGGCGTCCGCCGGGGTGACGGGGTTGGCGAGGCGGGTTTTCCACATTGAGCGCACCGCAGTTTCCCGACATTCCCAGGAGCAATCCCATGCCAAAAGTCCTCATTTCCGACAAAATGGATCCCCGCGCCGCCCAGATCTTCCGCGAGCGCGGCGTCGAGGTCGACGAGATCACCGGCAAGACGCCGCAAGAACTCATGGCGATGATCGGCGAGTATGACGGCCTCGCGATCCGCAGCTCGACCAAGGTGACCAAGGAGATCCTTGAGCATGCGACCAACCTGAAGGTCGTCGGCCGCGCGGGCATCGGCGTCGACAATGTCGACATCCCCGCCGCATCGGCCAAGGGCGTGGTCGTGATGAACACGCCGTTCGGCAACTCGATCACCACCGCCGAGCACGCGATCGCGCTGATGTTCGCGCTCGCCCGCCAGCTGCCCGAGGCCGACGCCTCGACCCAGGCGGGCAAGTGGGAAAAGAATCGCTTCATGGGTGTCGAGCTGACGTCGAAGACGCTCGGCCTGATCGGCGCGGGCAATATCGGCTCGATCGTCGCCGACCGTGCGCGCGGGCTCAAGATGAAGGTCGTCGCGTTCGATCCGTTCCTGACCCCCGAGCGTGCGATCGAGATCGGTGTCGAGAAGGTCACGCTCGACGAGCTGCTCGCGCGCGCCGATTTCATCACGCTGCACACGCCGCTGACCGACCAGACGCGCAACATCCTCTCGGCCGAGGCGCTCGCCAAGACCAAGAAGGGCGTGCGGATCATCAACTGTGCGCGCGGCGGCTTGATCGACGAGGTTGCGCTAAAGGCGGCGCTCGATTCGGGCCAGGTCGGCGGCGCCGCGCTCGACGTGTTCGTCGAGGAGCCCGCCAAGGCGTCGCCGCTGTTCAACACGCCGAACTTCATCAGCACGCCGCATCTCGGCGCGTCGACGACCGAGGCGCAGGTCAATGTCGCGATCCAGGTCGCCGAGCAGATGGCCGATTTCCTGATGTCGGGCGGCGTCACCAACGCGCTCAACATGCCGTCGCTGTCGGCGGAGGAAGCGCCCAAGTTGAAGCCGTACATGGCGCTGGCGGAAAAGCTCGGTGCGCTGGTCGGGCAGCTGACGCATGGCGCGGTGACGCGGATCTCGGTGCATACCGAGGGCGCGGCTGCCGAGCTGAACCCCAAGCCGATCACCAGCGCGGTGCTGGCGGGCTATCTCCAGACGCAGACCGCGACGGTCAACATGGTCAATGCGCCGGTACTTGCGCGCGAACGCGGGCTCGAGGTGCGTGAGGTGCGGACCGAGCGCGAGGCGGATTACCACACGCTGCTGCGCGTCTCGGTCAGGACCGAGGATGGCGAGCGCTCGGTCGCGGGCACGCTGTTCGGCGATTCGGCGCCGCGTCTGGTCGAACTGCTCGGCATCAAGATCGAGGCGGATCTGGCGGGGCCGATGCTCTATGTCGTCAACGAGGATGCGCCGGGGTTCATCGGTCGTCTCGGGACGGCGCTGGGCGAGGCGGGGGTCAATATCGGCACCTTCCATCTCGGCCGCCGCCAGGCGGGCGGCGAGGCGGTGCTGCTGCTGTCGGTCGACGAGGCGGTGACGCCGGAGCTGCTGACGAAGGTGCGCGCGCTGCCGGGGGTTAAGACCGCGATGGGTCTCAACTTCTAAGGCTCGCGAACGGGGGGCGAAGTGGTTAGAGGCACGCGCATGACTGCTTTGCTCCCCGAAGGTTTTCGAGACCGCCTGCCCCCCTTCGCCGATTCGGCAGCCGCGCTCGAGGCGCGTGTGCTCGAGGCTGCACGCCTGCATGGCTATGAGCGCGTCGATCCGCCGCTGGCCGAATTTGCTGATGGGCTAGAGATGCGGTTGAAGGCGGGCGGGCTGCACGATGCGGTGCGGTTCGTCGATCCGGTGTCGCAGCGTACGCTCGCGATCCGGCCCGACATCACCGCGCAGGTCGCGCGGATCGCGGCCACGCGGATGGGGCATCACCCGCGGCCGGTGCGGCTGAGCTATGCCGGCTCGGTGCTCAAACTGCGCGCGTCGCAGCTCGCGCCCGCGCGCGAGACGCGGCAGATCGGCTGCGAGCTGATCGGGCTCGATTCGGTCGCCGCCGCGCAGGAGGTCGTCGCGGTCGCGGTCGACATGCTCGGTGCGGCGGAGGTCCGCGGTGCGTCGATCGACTTCACGCTGCCGGATCTGGTGTCGACGCTTGCGGCGGGCCCGCTGCCGGTCGCGCCCGACCAGGTCGCGACGCTGCGCGACCGGCTCGATGCCAAGGATGCCGGCGCGGTCGCCGCGCTTGCGCCCGCCTATCTGCCGCTGATCGAGGCGGCGGGGCCATTCGCGCCGGCGATGGAGCGGCTGCGGATGTTCGATACGACAGGTGCCCTCGCGTCGCGGCTCGACGCGCTCACGCGGATCGCCGCAGCGCTCGACGGCCGCGTCGCGCTGACACTCGACCCGACCGAGCGGCACGGGTTCGAATATCAGACCTGGCTCGGCTTCTCGCTGTTCGCGGATGGCAGCGCGCGCGAGGTTGGGCGTGGCGGCACCTATACCGTGGTGCATGAGAGCGGGGCCGAGGAAGCGGCGACGGGCTTCTCGCTGTTTGCCGACCCGCTGGTCGACCGGGTCGTCAGCGTCGATCGCCGCCGCCTGTTCCTGCCGCTGGGTACGCCGGCCGCCGACGGCGCGGCGATGCGGGCGCAGGGCTGGGTCACGGTCGCTGCGCTCGACGCGGGCGATACCCCCGAAGCGCAGGTCTGCACGCATCTTTGGGTGGCGGATGCGCCCCGCGCGCTGTAGGCGCTGCGGGTAATTCTCAGGAGATAGAGTTTGGCCAACGTAGCAGTCATCGGCGCGCAATGGGGCGACGAAGGCAAGGGCAAGATCGTCGACTGGCTCGCCGAGCGTGCCGACATGGTCGTGCGGTTCCAGGGCGGTCACAATGCCGGCCACACCCTCGTCGTCGGCGAGAATGTGTACAAGCTGTCGCTGCTGCCGTCGGGCATCGTCCGCGGCACGCCGTCGTTCATCGGCAACGGCGTGGTGCTCGATCCTTGGGCGCTCAAGGACGAGATCGCCCGGCTCGGCGCGCAGGGTGTCGTCGCGACGCCCGAGACGCTGCGCATCGCCGATACCTGCGCGCTGATCCTGCCGTTCCACCGCGATCTCGACGGTCTGCGCGAGGATGCGAGCGGCGCGGGCAAGATCGGCACGACGCGCCGCGGCATCGGCCCGGCCTATGAGGACAAGGTCGGTCGCCGTGCGATCCGCGTGTGCGATCTGGCGCATCTCGACGACCTGGGGCCGCAGCTCGATCGTCTGACCGCGCATCACGACGCGCTGCGCGCCGGGTTCGGCGAGCCGCCGATCGACCGTGCGGCGCTGATCGCCGAGCTGCGCGAGATTGCCGGCTTCGTCCTGCCGTTCGCCAAGCCCGTGTGGCGCGACCTGAACGCGGCGCGCTCGGCCGGCAAGCGGATCCTGTTCGAGGGTGCGCAGGGCGTGCTGCTCGACGTCGATCACGGCACCTATCCGTTCGTCACCTCGTCGAACACGATTGCAGGCGCTGCGGCGGGCGGTTCGGGCCTGGGGCCAAGTGCAGTCGGGTTCGTGCTCGGGATCGCCAAGGCCTATACGACGCGGGTCGGGTCGGGGCCGTTCCCGACCGAGCTCGAGAACGAGACCGGCGAGCGGCTGGGCGTGCGCGGGCACGAGTTCGGGACGGTGACGGGGCGCAAGCGTCGCTGCGGCTGGTTCGACGCGGTGCTGGTGCGCCAGTCGGCGGCGGTCGGCGGCATCACCGGGATCGCGCTGACCAAGATCGACGTGCTCGACGGGTTCGAGACGGTGTCGATCTGCACCGGCTATCGTCTGCGCGGCGAGACGCTCGATTATTTCCCGGCGCATGCCGCCGACCAGGCGCTGGTCGAGCCAATCTACGAGACGATGGAAGGCTGGCAGGAAACGACTGCCGGTGCGCGCAGCTGGGCGGATCTGCCGGCGCAGGCGATCAAGTATATCCGGCGTATCGAGGAGCTGATCCGCTGCCCAGTGGCGCTGGTCTCGACTAGCCCGGAGCGGGCGGACACGATCCTGGTGCGGGATCCGTTCTCGGACTGAGGCGACGGTCGCTGACACGAAAAAGGCCGGGCGATTGCCCGGCCTTTTTTTGGATCAGCCCGTGTGGCTCAGCGTGGCGGCGTGCCGCCGACGGTGCCGCCAGTTGTTGCCGAACCGCCCATGGTGCCGCCCATGGTACCACCTGCGGCCGTGCCGCCCATCGTTCCACCCATGGTGCCCGGGCCGGTGCTGCCAGTCGACATCGAACCGGAGGTCGTGCCGGTCGTGGTGCCGGTGCCGGTCACCGTATCGGGACCCGTGGTCGTACCGGTCGTCGTACCCGTCGTGCCGCGCGTGCGGCTACGGGCGCGGGTACCGCGCTGCGTGCGGGTCTGGGTCGCGGAATCGGTCGCCGTGGTGCCCGACTGCGTCGTCGGTCCCGTGGACATACCGCCCATCGCGCCGCCGGTGGTGCCGCTACCCATGGTACCGCCCATGGTACCACCAGTCGTGCCGCCGCCCATGGTGCCGCCCATCGTGCCACCTGCGGTACCGCCGGTGGTCTGGGCCATGACGGCGGCCGGAAGGATCAGGGCTGCCGCTGCGATCGAGGTCAGAATACGCATGTTTCTCTCCTATCGTGTTGGAGACACAGCGTTTCGGTTCGACTTATGTTCCCCGGTCAGCCGCATTGGCCGCGGTGGAGCAGCGCCTGATCGGCAAGGACGAGTGCGACCATCGCCTCGACCACGGGGACTCCGCGGATGCCGACGCAGGGGTCGTGGCGGCCCTTGGTGGCGATCGTCGCGGCCTCGCCGGACGGGCTGATCGTCTCGACGGGGGTGAGGATCGAGCTGGTCGGCTTGAACGCGACGCGCAGCCGGATCGGCTGGCCGGTGGCGATCCCGCCGGCAATCCCGCCTGCATGGTTGGCCAGAAATTCGGGGCCTTCTGCGCCCGGTCGCATGGGGTCGGCATTGGCCTCGCCCGACAGTGCGGCGGCGGCGAACCCGTCGCCGATCTCGATCCCCTTGACCGCGTTGATGCTCATGCAGGCCGAGGCGAGTTCGGCATCGAGCTTGGCATAGAGCGGCGCGCCCCAGCCCGCGGGGACGCCGGTCGCCTCGCACGCGATCACCGCACCGAGCGACGATCCCGCCTTGCGCGCGGCGTCGACGAGCGCTTCCCAGCGCAGCGCCGCTTCGGCATCGGGGCAGAAGAAAGGGTTTTCGTCGATCTGCGCGTCGTCGAAGTTCGCCGGGTCGATCGCGTCGCCGCCAATCGCCTCGACCCAGGCGCGAACGCGGACCTGGGGCACGACGAGCCGCGCCACCGCGCCGGCAGCGACGCGCGCCGCGGTCTCGCGCGCGGATGAGCGGCCGCCGCCGCGATAATCGCGAAACCCGTATTTGGCGTCATAGGCATAGTCGGCGTGGCCGGGGCGATAGGCCTTGGCGACGTCGGAATAATCCTTCGAGCGCTGGTCGACATTCTCGATCATCAGGCTGATCGGCGTGCCCGTCGTGCGGCCGTCGAACACGCCCGAAAGGATCCGCACCGCATCGGGCTCGCGCCGCTGCGTGGTGAAGCGCGAGGTGCCGGGACGGCGCTTGTCGAGCCAGGGCTGGATATCGGCTTCGGTGAGGGGGATGCCGGGGGGGCAGCCGTCGACCACCGCGCCGAGCGCGGGTCCGTGGGACTCGCCCCAGGTGGTGAAGCGGAACATCCGCCCGAAGCTGTTGACGCTCACTTGGGCCTCTCCCCGACGGGGAGAGGGAGGGGCCCATGCGAAGCATGGGAGGGTGAGGGCACGCTGGTGAGCGCGGACAGGATCGCGGCAAGCACGTCGTCCATCCGCTGCATCACGTCGTTGTTCCAGACACGGATCACACGGTATCCCTTGTTCGCGAGGTAGGCGGTTCTGTCGGCGTCATAGGCCGCATCCTCGATATGCTGGCTGCCGTCTACCTCGACGACGAGCATGGCGTCCATGCACAGAAAGTCGGCGATGAACGGGCCGATCCACACCTGGCGGCGGAACTTGAAGTCGGCGAGGCGGCGGCTGCGGAGGTTCTGCCATAGCCGGGTTTCCGCGTCGGTCGCGTCGCGACGCAGCTTCCGCGCGCGGTTGAGTGCTTCGGTGCCGTCCTTCTGCCTCACCGTGCCCTCACCCTCCCATGCTGCGCATGGGCCCCTCCCTCTCCCCGGAGGGGAGAGGGTATTTACACCAGTGCGATGTCGGGGGCGTCTTCGGCTTTCATGCCGATCACGTTGTAGCCGGCGTCGACATGATGGGTCTCGCCCGTGACGCCCGATGCCAGATCGCTGAGCAGGTACAGCCCCGCGCCGCCGACATCGTCGATCGTCACGTTGCGCTTGAGCGGCGAGTTGAGCTCGTTCCACTTCAGGATCAGGCGGAAGTCGCCGATCCCGCTAGCGGCCAGCGTCTTGATCGGGCCGGCCGAGATCGCGTTGACGCGGATATTGTCGCGGCCGAGATCGACCGCGAGATACTGGACGCTCGTCTCGAGCGCGGCCTTGGCGACGCCCATGACGTTGTAATGCGGGATGACCTTCTCGGCGCCGTAATAGCTCAGCGTCAGCATCGACCCGCCCGGGTTCATCATCTTCGCCGCACGCTGGGCGACCGCGACGAACGAATAGACGCTGATGTTCATCGTCATCAGGAAATTGTCGAGGCTGGTGTCGACGAACCGCCCGCGCAGCTCGTTCTTGTCCGAAAAGCCGATCGCATGGACGACGAAATCGATCGTCGGCCATTCCTCGCCGAGCTTGGCGAAGGTCGCGTCGAGCGCACCCATGTCGGAGACGTCGCAGTCGAACAGCCGCGCGACGCCCAGTTGCTCGGCGAGCGGGCGGACGCGCTTCTCCATCGTCTCGCCCTGATAGCTGAACGCGAGCTCCGCGCCGGCCTCGGACAGCTTCTTGGCGATCCCCCAGGCCAGCGACTTGTCGTTCGCCAGCCCCATGATCAACCCACGCTTGCCCGCCATCAAACCGTTCACGCCGTTCTCGCCTTCGCCTCTACCTCGTCAGCCGGTTGCTCTAGCGCTGTTTCGAGGGGTTCCGCCAGTGCCGCGTTCAAATGCGCCCCGAACACCAGCCCCAGACCGATGACGTAGAAGAACAGCAGCATGATGACGACGCCCGCCAGGCTGCCATAGGTCAGGTCATAGCCACCAAGGCTCGACAGGACGATCGGCAGCAATGCGGTCGCGCTGATCCACCAGACGGCGGTGAAGAGCGCGCCGGGCCATTTGCGGCATTTCGAATAGCGATAGCGCGACGGCGTTACGGAATAGAAGAGCATGTAGAGCGCGCCGAACATCAGCAGCGCGGGGATCAGACGCGACAAGCCGACCCAGCCCGCGGCGTCCTGCGCGAAGGGGACGAGGCGGTAGATGAACTGTTCGGCCGCGGTCAGGATGCCCTGCACCAGGAAGGAGAGCAGTGCCATGATCACCGAGCCGACGATCACCGCGGACGATCCGAGCCGCGACTTCCAGAAGGGCGCGGTCGCCTTGATCCCGTAGGCGCGGTGGAAGATGTCGCGGATCGTCTCGACGAAGCTGCCGACGGTCCACAGCCCGACGAGTGCGCCGAGCCACAGCAGCGAGCCGGTGCGCGCGGCGAGGACGTCGGCAATCGGCTTGCGCAACAGGTCGGCAACGTTGGGGGGTAGAACATGGAGGAAGGACTCGACCGCACGGATCGTCTCGGTGCTCTGGCCGAACAGCGACAGGATCGCCGCGGCCACGATAAAGAACGGAAAGACCGTCATCAGCGCAAGATAGGCGAGGTTGCCCGCATGGATGAAGCCGTCGTTGAACACGCCGACCGCGGCGCGCTTGACGACCTCGAAGGCGTGGCTGCCCGGCTTGACCTTCGCCATGCCGCGATTGAGGCGCCGGCGCGTGCCGCCATGGTCGTGGGCGCGCGCCTCAGGCGTAAGATTGCTGTCGTTCACAAGGCGTTCAGACGCCCATGGCCCCCCGCGGGTTCCCGGTATTGCTCTTCGCCCAGCCCTCGACGAAGTCGGCAAGAGCCTTGTTGTCGGCTGGAATGTCGATCATCAGCGTGACGAGCTGATCGCCGCGGCCACCGGTCTTCTTGTGGAAGCCCTTGCCCTTGAGGCGCAGCGTCTTGCCCGAGGTCGTGCCCTTGGGGATCGTCAGCATGACCGGCTTTTCGACCGTCGGCGCCTTGATCGAGCCGCCGAGCACTGCCTCGGCGAGGCTGATCGGCAGGTCGATGCGGACGTCATCGCCGTCGCGTGTGAAGAAGCGGTGTGGCTGGACGTCGATGGTCAGGATCGCATCGCCCGCGCCGCCCGGCCCCTGCTCGCCCTTGCCCGCGAGCTTCATCTGCGTGCCGCTCTCGACGCCTGCGGGCAGTTTCAGATCGAGCGTCTTGCCATCGGAGAGCGTGACGCGCTGGGGCTCGAGCGTTGCCGCGTCGACGAACGGGACCTGCAGGCGATAGGCGACGTTTTCGCCCTTGGGCTGCGGGCGCCGGCCGAAGCCGCTCGCGAACCCGCCGCCACCGCCACGCTGGGCGCCGCCGAACAGCCCTTCGAAGATGTCGCTCATGTCGGGGCCGCCGCTCTCATAGCCTTCGCTGCGAAAGCCGCCGCCGGGCTGAGGGCGCCCACCACCGCCGCCACCGAAGCCGAACGGCGCGGCGGGGTTGCCGTCGCCATCGATCTCGCCGCGATCGAAGCGCGCGCGCTTGTCCTTGTCGTTCAGCAGGTCATACGCGTTGGTGACCTGGCTGAACTTCTCCGATGCCTTCGGATTGTCCTTGTTGCGATCGGGATGAAGCTCCTTGGCGAGCTTGCGATACGCCTTCTTGATGTCGGCTTCGTTCGCGTCGCGGGCAACGCCCAGGGTCTTGTACGGATCGGCCACTTAGGTCCCCACTCTGTCTTGCGCGTCTATGTGGGGCCGCCGCGGGCGCAACGCAATTCCCGTACCGTGCGTTTGGCGGGCGAGAGGAGACGATGATGGCTGACAAGCAACCGATGCAGGGCGTGCCCGAGGGCGATGATGGTGCCAAGCAGAAGGACGGCGTGAATGACGCGCCGGCCAAGGACAAGGGCGGCGAGAGTGGCGGCGGATCCTATCCGAACCCGCATGAGGGGAAGGACTGACGCGTGTCTCGTCATTCCCGCGAAGGCGGGAACCCATACCGGCAATCCTGCGAGACTATCGCAACCGTACGAGTATATTGGGTCCCCGCCTCCGCGGGGATGACGACCGTGGAGCAGGTTACCCGGCGACCCGGACCGGTGCCTCGTCCAGCGGCGCGACGTCGACGCTGACGTCCATGCTCTGTGCGCCCGAGCCCAGCACCACGCCGTCGACCGGTGCGATCTCGGCATAATCGCGGCCGACCGCCATGACGATATGGTCGCTCGCCATCCAGATGCCGTTGGTCGGATCCATCCCGACCCAGCCATGCACCGGCCCGCACCACAGCAGCACCCAGGCATGCGTCGCGTCCGCGCCGACCAGCCGCGGCTGGCCCGCGGGCGGGATGGTGCGGATATAGCCAGACGCATAGGCGGCGGGCAGGCCGGCGGCGCGCAGGCCGGTGATCATGATCTGCGCGAAATCCTGGCACACGCCCTTGCGGTGGAGGAACGCCTCGTGCGGCGGGGTGTCGACCAGCGTCGCATCCGCATCGAACACGAATTCGCGCTGGATCCGCCGGGCGAGCGCGATCCCCGCCTCCAGCGCGCCGCGCGCGGGGTCGAGATCGACCGTGCAATAGTCGGCGATCGCATGGTCGAGCGGGATCAGCGGCGAGGGATAGAGATAGGTGGCGGGGCTCGCCGCGGACAGGTCGGTGCTCGCGCGCGCCAACACCGCGATCTCGGCGAGCGTCGGGTCGCCGGCGGCGGGGACGGGGATGAGCCGGTCTACCGTGATCCGCGACCGGCTCTCGATCGTCAGGTGGCGGACCGGGCTGTCGACCACGAGCCGGGTGACGTTGGCGAGCCCCGCCTCGGCGCGCGCGGGGCTGACGCGTCCCGCGGGATGGACCGAGAGCGTGTAGTCGTCGAGCCGCTGGCCGGGCCAGTCGATGGGCTTCAGCCGGAGGTTGCAGCGCGCGAACTTGACGCTCGCGCCATAGTCGAAGGTGGTGACGTGGCGGATGTCGTAGATCATGCGAGCGTCAGTTCGCTGGTGCGGAGCGGCTCTGCGCCTTGGAGGAAATAGCGTCTCGCCAGCGCGTCCGACACGCCCGCCAGCCGGCGTTCGACGTCGCCCAGCGTATCCGCGTCCAGCTCGGCGGCGGTCGCGGTCATCACGATCGCCATGAGTGCGGTCGCCTGAGCCTGTTGCGGTTCGGCCATCTCGTCGTCGCTCAGCACCGGCAGCTCAGCGAGCCGGGCGGCGATGCGGTCGGCGGAGAAGGCGAGGCTGCGCGGGTTGCCGGGGTCGAGCGCGACGAGATCCATGACCGGCACGCGGGCGATTCCCGTTGGATAGCGCTGGCGATAGGTGATCTGGCTGTCGGCGAGGTTGAGCAGCACCGACAGGTCGTCGGGCGAGGCGCCGGGCATGCCGAACAGCCGGATCGCGCGGGCCATCGCCATCGCACGCTCGATCCGGCGGCCGAGATCGTGGAACCGCCATGCCGCGGTCCGTCCCATATGCTCGGCGGACAGCCCGGCGATCGCGGCATAGCGGCGCTGGAGCGAACCGGCGCGCTCGAGCATCCCGCGATGCGTGGGGAAGGGCGCCTCGAGCAGCCGGACCATGTCCGAGGACAGCCGGTCGCGCGATCCCTCGCCGATCGCACGCGCATGGCGGTTGATCGTCGCGACCGACTGCCACCCCTCGTCCTCCATCGCGGTGCGCGCGAACGCGGTCAGGTCGGCGCGACGCAGCGCGGGGGGATGCGGTGCGGCACCGCTGCCGACGATCAGCCCAACGAGCTTGCCGACGGTCTGCGACGACAGCACTGCGCCGCCGTCCGCGTCGATCGAATTGCCGAGCATGACGCGGATCGCGGCCAGCAACGCCTCGCCGCGCTCGAGATAGCGGCCGAGCCAGTAGAAATTGTCCGCGACTCGGCTGGGCAGCGTGCCGGGATTGCGCCGGACGTGGAGCGAATCCGGCGCGGTGAGCAGCGAGACGGGCGCAACGGGCTCGGGCCCATAGACGCAGACATCGGCGGACCAGATGCCCTCGCCCATCACCGCGGCGCGCGCGTCGGGATGCTCGCCGATCCGCGCGAACCCGCCAGGCAGCACGGTCCATTCGCCGTCGCCGCCGCGTGCTGCAAAGACGCGCAGCGTGAACGGGCGCGGCTCGAGCGTGTCGCCAACGACGACGGGCATGGTCGACAGGCGAACGATCTCCTGCCCGACATAATCCTGCGGCCGGCGGGCCATGTCGGCGAGCAGCGCGGCACGGTCGGCGCCGGTGATGTCGGCACCCGCGGTCGCACCGTTCGGCAGGCCGAGCGGGCGGGTGTGATAGGCGGGGGCGATCAGCAGCCGGTCGAGATCTGCCTCGACCGCGGTGCGCGCCGCGTCCTGCCCGCACCACCAGGTCGCGATGTTGGGGAGCAGCAGGTCTTCGCCGAGGATCGTGCGCGCGAGTTGCGGCAGGAAGGCCGAGAAGGCGGGGGCCTCGAGCACCGCGGAGCCGGGCGCATTCGACAGCACGACATTGCCCGCGGCATAGGCGTCGATGAGGCCGGGCACGCCGATCTGCGAATGCGTGTCGAACGCCAGCGGATCGAGCAGCCGCGGATCGAGCCGCCGCCACAGCGCGTCGATCCGCTTCAACCCGCCGATCGTGCGGACATAGAGCTTGTCCTCAAGCGCGGCGAGATCCGCGCCCTCGACGAGCAGCAGCCCCAGATAGCGCGCAAGATGCGCCTGTTCGGGATAGCTCGGGTTGAAGCGGCCGGGGGTGAGCAGCCCGATCCGCGGATCGGTGCGCTTGCACATCGCCGCCAGCCCCGCGCGGAACGCGGCGAAGAAGGGCGCGTGGCGCTGGACGTTCAGCCGCGCCTGCAGCCCGCCGAGCGTGCGGCCGACCGCGAGCCGGTTCTCGAGCGCATAGCCCGCACCCGCGGGCGCGCGCAGATGATCGGCGAGCACGCGCCATTCGCCGCTTGGACCGCGGCCGAGATCGATCGCGATGAAATCGAGGTGGCGGCCGCCCGGCGGATCGAGCCCGACCATCGGCCGCAGGAAGAACGGGCTGCCGGTGACGAGCGCGGCGGGGATATGGCCATCCGCGACCAGCTTTCCCTCGCCGTACAGATCGGCGATCACCGTTTCCATCAACGTCGCACGCTGGACGACGCCCGCCGCGATCCGCGCCCATGCGTCCGCCTCGATCAGCAGCGGGACGGGGGAGACCGGCCAGGGGCGCTCGTCGGGTTCGTCGGCGATGCGGAAGCCGGTGCCGATATCGACCGCGTGACGCTGGACGCGTTCGCGGACATGGCCGAGATCGTCCGAGGCGACCATCGCGAGCTCGGCGAAGGTCGCGCTCCAGGCGGGGTCGATGCTGCCGTCGGCGGCGGGGCAGAGCATGTCGGCGGCGGTGCTGCGCGCGCAATAGTCGGCAATCCAGCGCTCGGCATGGCGTGTCGCGTCATAGGCGCTCGATTGCGCCGTATCGGTCGGGGGCGTGGATTGCGTCGCCATCTCCATGCCTTGCTGCCCTTGATGCGTGGCGGGGGTGTTTCACCTTTCGCCGCCGCAGTGCAACCTAAAAGCGTGTCTGCGGGGCGGGTTTCGCCTACGCCTTCCACCCCGGCGGAGGCTGGGGCCCAATTGGGTGGAGGGGCGTAACGGCTAGCCACCCGTTATCACGGGCGTCCCCCAATTGGGCCCCGGCCTTCGCCGGGGTGGTGGGCGAGGGGGGCGTTTTCGCTTTTAGAAATCCGGCAGCACCTGGTCCGCCACACCCCAGCCCTTCAACCCGCGCGACCCGGCGCGTGCGATCAGGTCTTCGGCGTCGCGAACACCCCAGCGGGCGGCGGTGTCGATGTCGCGCAATTCGCTCCATGATACGGGGGCGGCGACAGGCGCGCCGGCGCGGGCGCGGGCGGAATAGGGCATCACCGCGGTGCTGCCGCGCTGGTTGCGCAGCCAGTCGATGAAGATGCGGCCCTTGCGCTTGGCCTTGGCCATCGATGCCACGAACCGGTCGGGCTCGGCACTTGCCAGCGCCCGCGCGAAACGGTCGGCGAAATCCTTGACCGCGGGCCATTCCGCCCTGGGGGTGAGCGGGACGATGACATGGACGCCCTTGCCGCCCGACAGCATCGCGAAGCTGACGAGCCCCAGTTCGGCGAGCTGCGTCTTCAGAAACTCTGCGGCCTTCTTGGTATCGTCGAAGTCGAGCCCCTCGTCGGGGTCGAGATCGAAGACCAGGCGATCGGGCTTTTCGAGGGTGTCGTTGGAGGATCCCCACCCGTGGAACTCGATCGTCCCCATCTGGACGCAGGCGACCAGCCCGTCGGCATCGTCGACATAGAGATAGTCCTCGGTCGATCCGTCCTTCTCGCGGATCGGTACCTGATGGACCGCGTCGCCGAAGCTGCCGGCATCGTGTTTCTGGAAGAAGCAGGCGCGCGACCGGCCCTGCGGGCAGCGGACGAGGCTGATCGGGCGGTTGCCCGCGAAGGGGAGGATGAGGCCCGACAGCGCGGCGTAATAATCGGCGAGATCGCCCTTGGTGACGTCGGACTCGTCGAAGATCACGCGGTCGCGGTTGGTGATCTTGATCTTGGTCTCAGGCGCAGCATCGGGGAGCGGGGCGGGGGTCTCGGCGACGACGTCCTTGGCCGCCTTGTCCTCGCGCAGAGCGATGAAGCTCGAATGGCGCAGCACGCCGTCGGGGGTGGTTTCGGCAAAGGCGATCTCGGCGACCAGCTTGGGCGTGACCCAGTGCGCGCCGCGGACCGCGGCTTTCGGGGCCTCGACCGTCGGCGTCTTGCGGTCGAGCGCATCGAGTTTCTCGCGCAGCTCGTCCATCAGCGCCTGGTCAAAGCCGGTGCCGACCTTGCCCGCATAGCGATAGGTCTTGCCCTCGCGGACACCAAGCAGCAGCGACTTGAAGCCGCGCTTCTTGTCGGACGGGAGCCAGCCGACGATGACGAATTCCTGGCGGTGCGTGCACTTGACCTTGAGCCACGCCTTGGTCCGCTTGCCCTGATAGGGCGCGTCGGCGCGTTTCGAGACGATGCCTTCGAGGCCCTCGCGGCACATCGTCTCGAACAGTTGCTCGCCCGCGCCGATGACGTGGTCGGAATAGCGCAGGCGGTCGTCATCGGCCGGGATCAGCGGTTCGAGCCGGGCCTTGCGGTCGAGATTGGACAGGCCGGTCAGGTCCTCGCCGTCGAGTGCGAGCAGGTCGAACGCGAACAGGGTCATGTCGCCGCCGTTGGAGATCGCGTCCTTCAGCGTCGAGAAATCGGGGTGGCCGTTCTTGAAGGCGACGATCTCGCCGTCGATCAGCGCGGATTTTACGGGGAGCTTCGCGGCAGCGGCGGCGATTCCGGCGAACTTGTCGGTCCAGTCGAGGCCGGTGCGGGTGAAGACCCTGGCCGTGCCGTTCGCGACCGCGACGAGCGCGCGGTAGCCGTCATATTTGACCTCGTGCAGCCAGGCGGTGCCGGTGGGAACGGCGTCGACGAGCGTGCAGAGCTGGGGGTCGCGGAATTCGGGAAGCGTGCCGTCATTCTGGCGAAGGCCAGGATCCGGAGTATCGGCCGCGACGCTTTTCGCTCTGGGTCCCGGCTTTCGCCGGGATGACGGGGGAGGGGCTGCTTTGCTCGCGCGTGCCGGCTTCTTGCCCTCGGCAATCTCCGCCATCGTGCGCCCGGTCGAGATGCTCGTCAGCGCTTCGTCGACCAGCGTGTCGGTGCCGCCCGCCGCGGCGTCGTCGATCTTGCGGAGCAGCCAGTTCTCGCGCTTTTCCTTCGCGCGGGGTTTCAGGCGGATCAGCAGCCATTCGCCTTTCATCCGTTCGCCATCGAGGACGAAGTGGAGATGCCCCTTGTCGAGGTCCTTCGCCGACTTCCCCTTGATCGGGGCCCAGGTGCCGCGGTCCCACAGCATCACCGTGCCGCCGCCATATTCTCCCGCGGGGATCGCGCCTTCGAAAGTGGCGTAGCTCAAGGGATGGTCCTCGGTGCGGACCGCGAGGCGCTTTTCGTCGGGATCGAGGCTGGGGCCGCGGGTGACCGCCCAGCTTTTGAGGACGCCGTCGATCTCCAGGCGCAGGTCCCAGTGGAGGCGGGTGGCGTCGTGCTTCTGCACCATGAAGCTGTTGCCGTTGCCGGGGGTCAGCGTGCCGGCGGGTTCGGCGGTCCTCGCGAAGTCCCGCTTGGCATTGTAGAGCGCGAGGGGGTCTGGGGTGTCAGCCACCATTATTCTCCCGCGAAGGCGGAAGCCCAGGCTGGGTCCTCGCCTTCGCGGAGACACAACAGGGGGCGTTACGCACGTTTCTTGGCCGGGGTCTTGGTCGCAGTCTTGGTCGCGGTCTTGGCCGGGGCTTTCTTGGCGGGTGCCTTCTTCGCAGCCGTGGCCGTGCCGCCCGATTTCTCCATCGATTTCTTCAGCGCCGCCATCAGGTCGACGACGTTAGACCCCTTGCTCTCGCCGCTGTCCTTGTCGTCTATGATCGTCTTGCCGTTCGCCTCGCGCTTGCGTTCGATCAGGTCCTTCAGCGCGTCGACATACCGATCGTGGAAGTCCTGCGGGTGGAAGTCGCCGCTGCGCTTCTCGATCAGCGCCTCGGCGAGTTCGAGGAGCTCCTCGGACGGCTTGTCGTCGGGGATATCGCGGAAATAGCCCTGCGCCTTGTGCACCTCGTCCGCGTAGCGCAGCGTCTCGAGCACCAAGCCGCGCCCGCACGGCTTGAGGCTGACGACATATTCGCGGCCGCGCATCGCCAGCTGGCCGAGCCCGACCTTTTTCGTACGGCGCAGCGCCTCACGCAGGACGATGAACGCCTCCTCCGCCAGATCGTCCGCAGGGACGACGAAATAGGGCTTCTGGTAATAGAGCACGTCGATCTCGCTCGCATCGACGAACTGGGTGAGTTCGAGCGTCTTCTTCGATTCGAGCTTCACCGCGTCGATCTCGTCCTGGTTCAGCAGGACATATTCGCCCTTTTCGACCTCATAGCCCTTCATGATCTCGTCGGCGTCGACCGGGCCGACGCCGGTGACGACCTTGTCGTAATGGATCGGCTGGCCCGAGGGTTCGTGGATCTGCTTGAACGAGACGGCCGCACCCGATTTGGTGGCGGAGTAGATCTCGACCGGGATCGAGACCAGCGCGAGCCGGATCTGTCCCTGCCAATAGGCGCGCGCTGCCACGGTGCGGTTTCCTTCGTTGCGAAACCGATTCAATCGTCGGCGTGGCGAGTCGTTCCGTGAGCGCCGTGCCGTGCGCTGTTTCGCGGCCCGCCAAGTTTCGCTATGGCGCTGCCATGTCCGATAACCCGATCACGCTGTTCGAGGCCTGGTACGCCGAGGCCAGGCAAACAGAAATCAACGACTCCAACGCTGTAGCCCTCGCCACTGCGGATGCGCAGGGACGTCCGTCGGTGCGGATGGTGCTGCTGAAAGGGCATGGCCCCGATGGTTTCGTCATCTACACCAACCGCGAGAGCCGCAAGGCGGGCGAACTGACCGCGAACGCGCATGCGGCGTTGCTCTTCCACTGGAAGTCGCTGCGCCGGCAGGTCCGGATCGAGGGGCGCGTCAGCCTTGTGAGCGATGCGGAATCCGACGCCTATTTCGCGACGCGCGGCCGTGATTCGCAACTCGGGGCATGGGCATCGGAGCAGTCGCGCCCGCTCGACACGCGCGACACGTTCGAACGCCGCTTTGCCGAGGCGCAGGCGCGGTTCGAGGGTGGCGACGTGCCGCGGCCGCCGCATTGGGGCGGGTACCGGATCGCGCCGGATCGCATCGAGCTGTGGCAGGACCGCGAACACCGCCTACATGAGCGGCGACTGTTCGTGCGCGACGGTGAAGGCTGGACCGAAGGATTGCTGTTCCCATGACCCAGGACGAACGCCGCAGGGTGATCCCGCTGGCGACGCGCGCAGCGCTCGCCAGCGTCGCGATGGCGTGTTTCCTGCTGCTGCTGAAGGGCTTTGCGGCGTGGACGACGGGGTCGGTCGCGATGCTCGGCTCGCTTGCCGACACCGCGCTCGACCTGCTCGCGAGCCTCGTCACGCTGTATGGCGTGCGGCTGGCGGCGACGCCGGCCGATCATGATCACCGTTTCGGCCACGGCAAGGCGGAGGCGCTCGCCGCGCTGTTCCAGGTGATGCTGATCACTGCGTCGGCGGCGGGCATCGCCTGGCGCGCAATCCTCGCGTTCAACGATCCTCAGCCCACCACGGGCGCCGATTTCGGCATCGGCGTGTCGGTCGTCGCGATCGTCGCGACGGTCTTCCTGCTCGCCTATCAGCGCCGGATCATCCGCCAGACCGGATCGGTCGCGATCCTTGCGGACAATGTCCATTACCAGTCGGACGTGCTGCTCAACGGGTCGGTGATCGTCGCGCTGGTGCTCGACCAGTATATGGGGTGGAGCGGGGCGGATCCGATCTTCGGCATCGTCATCGCGCTGTGGCTCGCCTGGGGTGCGTTCTCGGCCTCGTCGAACGCGATCGACCAGCTGATGGACAAGGAATGGCCCGAGGATCTGCGTGCGCAGTTCCTCGACGTGGCGGCGCGCCAGCCCGGTATCCGCGGCATCCATGACTTCCGCACCCGCCGGTCGGGCAGCCATGATTTCGCGCAGTTCCACATGGAGGTCGCGCGCGACCTGACCGTCGCGCATGCCCACGACATCGTCGAGGCGGTCGAGCGCAACCTTCGCACCGCGTTTCCGAAGGTCGAGGTGCTGATCCACCTCGATCCCGAAGGGCATGTCGATACCGACAATCCGCTGGTCGAGGCGGACGTGACGCCGCATTGGTTTGGCAAGCGGGTCTAACCCGCTAGGCGCCCGACAACCGGGTATGAGGGGCAGCAGCATGAGAATACCGTTCGCGCAGATCGATGCGTTCGCCGACACGGCCTTTGCGGGCAATCCGGCGGCGGTGATGCCGTTGTCGGCGTGGCTCGACGATGCGGTGCTGCTGGATATCGCGCAGGAGAACAACCTGAGCGAGACCGCGTTCATCGTCCCCTCGGCCGAAGAGGGCGTCGATTTCGACCTGCGCTGGTTCACGCCGGGCGCGGAGGTCGCGCTGTGCGGTCATGCGACGCTGGCGAGCGGGCATTTCGTGCTGTCGTCGGATAGCGCGCGCGACCGGGTCCGGTTCGCGACGCGGCAGGCCGGGATCCTCGAGGTCGCCTGCGCGGACGGCGGATACACGCTCGAGCTGCCGGCCTGGGCGCCCGCGCCGAAGGCGATGCCGGAGATCGTCGCGGCACTGACGATCGATTCGCCGGTCGAGACCTTGTGGCACGACAAGGGCTATGCGCTGGTGATCGTCGAGGACGAGGCGATCGTCCGGAACCTGAAACCCGATTTCGTCGCGCTGGCGAAGTTTCCGATCGTCGCGATCGTCGCGGCGAAGGGGTCCGCGACCGCGATCGTCAGCCGCGTCTTCACGCCTTATTATGCAATCAACGAGGACCCGGTGACGGGGTCGGCGCATGCGGTGATGGTACCGTACTGGGCGCAGACGCTGGGCGACAGCTTCACCGCTTTCCAGGCGAGCGCGCGCGGGGGGCGGCTGACGTGCCGGCTCGATGGCGACCGGGTGGTGCTTGGTGGCGCGTGCGTGACGGTGATCGAGGGCACGTTCCTGCTGCCGTGAGTGCGGTCTGACTCTTTGTCATCCTGACGAAAGTCAGGATCCAGAGCCAGGATCGTCTTGCTTCGTTACCCTGGATCCTGACTTTCGTCAGGATGACGGAAGAGGAGCGGCGTGGCGGCTAGCGCTTGCGGCCCTTGGTCATCGGGTCAGGCTTCTTGGGCTTCACCCAGCCCGGCGGCGGGGTCAGACGCTGCTGGCTGGTGCCCAGACCCATCGCGCCGGGTTGCTGCCGGGTGAGTCCCGCGGTGTCGGCGACGGTGCCGCCGCCGCGGAGCAGGCTGATCTGGTCGCGCAGCCGCCCCGCGGTCTCGAAGTCCATCGCCGCGGCGGCGGCTTCCATCTGGCGGCGCAGGTCGTCGATATCCATGCCACGCCCAACGCGTCAGGCGGCAGCGAGTGCCGCTTCGGTCGACGCGATCCAGCCGCCGCCGAGCACGCGGTCGCCGGCATAGAGGACGGTCGCCTGTCCCGGGGCGACACCATATTCGGGTGAGTCGAACACGACGCGGTCGCCGATCAGGCGCGCCGGGACGGGCTTGGCCATCGAGCGCACCTTGGCGGTGAGCGGCCCGGTGAAATCGTCGCCGAGCCAGTTGATGTCGCTCAGCTGTGCCGCCGAAACCGCGAGGGCACGACGCGGGCCGACCACGACGCGCTTCGTGTCGGGCTCGACGCGCACGACGTAAAGCGGCTCGGGGCTGCCGCCGATCTCCAGCCCGCGACGCTGGCCGACGGTGAAGTGGATCAGCCCGCGATGCTCGCCGAGCTTCATGCCGCCGATATCGACGATATCGCCCGCGGTATCCGCCTCCGGGCGCAGCTTCTTGACCAGCCCGGCGTAATCGCCGTCGGGGACGAAACAGATATCCTGGCTGTCGGGCTTGGCCGCGACGCCGAGGCCGAGTTCGGCCGCGATCTCACGCACGCGCGCCTTGGGCAGGCCGCCGAGCGGGAAGCGCAGATAGTCGAGCTGCGCCTGCGTCGTCGCGAACAGGAAATAGCTCTGGTCGCGGGCCGGATCCGCGCCGCGATGGAGTTCGGCGCCGTGCGTCCCCTCGACGCGGCGGACATAATGGCCGGTCGCCAGGCAGTCCGCGCCGAGATCGCGCGCGAGCTTCAGCAGATCGGTGAACTTGGGCCCCATGTTGCACTGGACGCACGGAATCGGCGTGCGCCCCGCGAGATAAGCGTCGGCAAAGGTGTCGACGACCTGTTCGCGAAAGCTCGATTCATGATCGAAGACGTAATGCGCGATGCCCAGCCGGTCGCAGACCGCGCGCGCGTCGCGAATGTCGCGGCCCGCGCAGCACGAGCCCGCGCGGCCGACCGCCTCGCCGTGGTCGTAGAGCTGCAACGTCACGCCGATCGTCTCCGCGCCGGTCGCATGCGCGAGCGCCGCGACGACCGAGCTGTCGACCCCGCCCGACATCGCGACGACGATCCGTCGACCGGCCAGCGACCCCGACCCTGGTGTCGCGCCGCCGAGCTGAAAATCCGCCTGTTCCATCGGTACACCATAGTCTCTGCGACGAGGCGTTGCAAAAAAAGCGACAGGCGCGACAACTCTTTGTCCCGAACTTTACCTCGTTTTCATTCCCCGGCGTTTAGACGGAACCTCTAGTTGGTGTTTTGCGAGTGTCGCGTTGGATCTGAGCTTCCCCCGTTTCGATCGAGAGGCCGAGCTGACCGTTCTGCCCGGTGACCTGGCGGTGTTGATCGTCGGGATCGCCGCGCGTCAGGCGGCGAGCCCGACCGCGGCGGTTCAGGCCGGGTTTTCGCGGGGTGCGATCGATCCCAAGCTGTTCGCCCCCGTCCACGGGGCGTTCAATGGGCCAATGGCGGATGCCTTGACGCGATGGAAACAGGAATGACCGCGGCGTTTACCGCGGCGTTTCAGCCATTCTTCAACTCCCTTGGCTACGGGTCGTAGCCACGTATCGAGAGGGGGCCCCCGCCCCGATCAGAGGTTGTAAATGATCGAGAACCAGAAGTTCCGCCCTGCCAAGGTCATCGGACCGCTTGGCGAGCAATTGACGCTGGATTCGCTGCCGCCGCCCAGCACGACGCGGTGGGTCGTACGCCGCAAGGCCGAGGTCGTCGCCGCGGTCAATGGCGGTCTGTTGTCGGTCGACGAGGTCTGCGACCGCTATGGACTGACGGTCGAGGAATTTGCCGGATGGCAGCGCGCGATCGACCGGTCGGGGATGCCGGGCCTGCGCGTGACGCGGATCCAGCACTATAAGTCGCTGTACGAAAGGCAGCAAAAATACTGACCCGAATCAGCATACATAATCAAAACGCGGGCGGAACAAACGTCCGTGCTCGCACGTCTTTCCGCCATCGCCCGGCTACGGGAACAACGGAGGGAAAGTAAAATGGGTATCATTCTTTGGCTGATCATCGGCGGCGTCATCGGCTGGATTGCCAGCATGATCATGCGCACTGACGCGCAGCAAGGCATCTTCCTGAACATCATCGTCGGCATCGTCGGCGCCTTCATCGGCGGCCTGATCCTGTCGGGTGGCTCGATCAACAGCGCACCGCTGACGCTGACCTCCTTCATCGTGTCGCTGCTTGGCGCGATCGTGCTGCTCGCGATCGTCAACCTCGTGCGCCGCGGCAGCGTCCGCTAATAGCGGTCGTTACACAGCGTTGAAAAAGGGCCGTCCGGGCAACCGGGCGGCCCTTTTTCTGTGCGCTCAGTTCAGCAGGAAGCGGACCGAGACCGAAACGGTGACGTCCTTCTCGCCCGCGACGATCTGCGTGCTGTCCTTGGCCATCGCGGCGCGCGCCATGAAGACCGGCGGGTTCGGGCTGCCGGCATTCTCGCCATTCTCGGTGATCGAGACGATCCGCGAGACGCGCATGCCGGCCGACCGCGCATAGATCTCGGCGCGGGCGCGCGCACGCTTGACCGCGTCGGCCCGCGCCTCGTCCAGTGCCGCATCGGGCTGGTCGATCGACAGATTGGGACCGTCGATCTGGTTCGCGCCCTCGGCGACCAGCGCATCGAGGATCGCGCCCGACTTCGCCACGTCGCGGAAGCGGATCGAGACGCTGTTGGTCGCCTGATAGCCGGTGACCGCCGGCGGCTGGTTGTCGGCATAGCGATATTGCGGCGCGAGCCCGACCGTCGCGGTGGCGATGTCGCGCGGCGCGACCCCGGCCTTCTTCAACGCTGCGAGCACGCGATTCATCCGCTGCGCATTGTCCGCCAGCGCAGCCGCGGCGGTCGTCGCCTGCGAGACGACGCCCGCACGGATTGTCGCGACATCGGGCACGCGCGTGGTGCGGCCCTCGGCGCTGACGTCGAGCACGGTCCCGGTCGCGGGGACCATCGGTTCGACCGTCGACGCCTGCGCCTGCGCCGAAGCGGCGGCGGGGATCGCGGCGGCGAGCGGAACCGCCGCCAGCGTCGCGATCATGGTGAACCTGGTCATATCGTGTCTCCCTGTAAGTCAGCCTGCTTTCGCGATTGATCGAAGCCGGGTCAACGCAGGCTGAACATCGCGTGCAGCTTGCAGACAGGTGCGATCCTGGTCATGTCTGACATTTGGCTGCGCGGCGTGCCGGGGGGCTTGAGCACGGTGATCTATTTATATAATACAGCTGGCGAGTGGTCCGGCGGATTCGGGTCGGGACGGGGATAGCGCGCGCATGAACTACGAAGCCAGGACGATCGGCGGCGAGCCGCAGCAGGTGCTGACGGATCAGACGCCGCCGTCGCATACCCGTCGCAACATCATCATCGCGGTGGTCGTCATCCTCGCGGCGCTGGCCATCGCCTGGTTCGCGTTCGGATCGGGCAAGAAGGATGCGGCGGCGCCCGGTGCGCCGACCGAGCAGATCCCGAGCGTCACCGTCATCGTGCCCGGTCGCCAGACCGTCGACCGGGTAATCGCCGCGACCGGTACGCTGGCCGCGCGGCGCGAAATGCCCGTCGGCGTCGCGGGCGAGGGCGGCATGATCACGCGCGTGCTGGTCGAGCCGGGCCAGTGGGTCGCGGCGGGGCAGGTGCTCGCGACGGTCGACCGCTCGGTCCAGACCGAGACCGCGGCATCGCTGTCGGCATCCGTAACCGTGGCGCGGTCGGACGAAACGATCGCACAGGCGGAGCTTGACCGCGCGCAGCAGCTGGTCGATCGCGGGTTCATCTCGAAGGCGGATCTCCAGCGCAAGGCGGCGACGCGTGATGCGGCGGCGGCGCGCGTCAAGGTGGCGCAGGCGTCGCTCGGCGAGGCCCGCGCGCGCAACGGGCGACTCGACATCCGTGCACCGGCCGCCGGCCTCGTGCTGACCCGCGGCGTCGAGCCCGGGCAGATCGTCAGCTCGGGGACCGGCGTGCTGTTCCGCATGGCGATGGGCGGACAGATGGAAATGCGCGCGGCGCTGGCCGAAAGCGATCTGCTCGGCCTTCCGGTCGGTGCGCGGGCGACGGTGACCCCGGTCGGTTCGGCCAAGGGGTATAAGGGCGAGGTCTGGCAGGTGTCGCCGGTGATCGATCCGCAGACGCGCCAGGGCGTCGCGCGAATCGCGCTCGCCTATGATCCCGCGCTGCGCCCGGGCGGGTTCGCCGCGGCGTCGATCGTCGGTGGCGCGACGGTCGCGCCGCAGTTGCCCGACTCGGCGTTGCAGAGCGACGACAAGGGCAGTTTCGTGTATGTTGTCGGTCCCGACGACAAGGTGGTGCGCCGCGACGTGAAGATCGGTCAGGTTTCCGACAGTGCGGTGACGATCGCAGGCGGGCTGCAGGGCAACGAACGCGTCGTCCAGTCGGCCGGCGGGTTCCTCGCACCGGGGCAGAAGGTCAAGCCCGTGACCAAGGCGACGACCAGCGCGACGACGACACCCACCAGTATCAAACGGGGCTGACGCACCATGGGTTTCCGCAACATCTCGGCTTGGGCGATCCGCAACCCGGTACCGCCGATCGTGCTGTTCCTCGCACTGACGCTGGCGGGAATCGTCAGCTTCATGCGGATGGACGTGAACAACGATCCGGATATCGACTTCCCGATCGCGATCGTCGTCATCAGCCAGCCGGGCGCGGCGCCCACCGAACTGGAAACCCAGGTCACGCAGCGGGTCGAGGCGGCGGTGCGGACGCTGCAGGGCATCGACCAGATCAGCTCGACGGTCACCGAAGGCACGTCGCAGACGGTCATCCAGCTCAATATCGGCACGCCGATCGACCGCGCGGTCAACGACGTTCGCGACGCGATCGCGCAGATCCGCGGCGACCTGCCCGAGGGGATCCTCGAGCCGCAGGTGTTCCGCGCCAACACCACCGACGAGGATATCGCGAGCTATTCCGCGATCGCCAGCGACATGACGGTCGAACAGCTCAGCTGGTACATCGACAATACCGTGGCGAAGGAGCTGCTGTCGGTATCGGGGCTTGCCGCGGTCAACCGCAATGGCGGGGTGAGCCGCGAGATTCGCGTGATCCTCGATCCCGTCAAGCTGCAGAGCCAGGGGCTGACCGCGAGCCAGGTCAACGCGCAGTTGCGTCAGGTCAATCTGAACGCGGCGGGCGGCCGCGCGGAGATCGCCGGATCCGAACAGTCGGTCCGTGTGCTCGGAAATGCCAAGAACGCTTATGACCTTGGCCAGACGCAGATCTCGGTCGGCGGGCGGACCGTGCGGCTGGCGGACATCGCGCAGGTCCGCGACCTTTATGCCGAACAGCGAACGGCGGCGGCAATCAACGGTCGCCAGGTCATCAGCTTCGACTTCCAGCGCGCCAAGGGCGCGTCCGACGTCACCGTGTTCAACGATGCGGTCAAGAAGCTCGAGGCGCTGGAGAAGCGCAACCCGGCGGTGCATTTCGTGCTGCGCTCGAACAGCGTGAAATATACCGAGGAGCAATATCACAGCGCGATCGATGCGATGATCGAGGGCGCGGTGCTCGCGGTGATCGTGGTGTTCCTGTTCCTGCGCGACTGGCGCGCGACGATCATCTCCGCGCTCGCGATTCCGCTGTCGGCGATCCCCGCCTTCTGGTTCATGGACCTGCTCGGCTTCACGCTGAACCAGATGACGCTGCTCGCGCTCAGCCTGGTCGCGGGCGTGCTGGTCGACGATGCGATCGTCGAGATCGAGAACATCGTCCGGCACATGCGGATGGGCAAATCCGCCTATCAGGCGTCGATCGACGCCGCCGACGAGATCGGGCTGGCGGTGCTGGCGACGACGATGTCGATCGTCGCGGTGTTCCTGCCGGTCGGGCTGATGCCGGGTATCTCGGGTCAGTTTTTCAAGAATTTCGGTCTGACCGTGGTCGCCTCGGTGCTGATGAGCCTCGCGGTCGCGCGTCTGATCACGCCGATGATCGCGGCCTATTTCCTGAAGGCGCATGGCACCGCCAGCCACGGCGAAGGCAAGCTGATGGACTGGTACATGGCGTCGCTGCGCTTCACGCTGCGGCACCGCTGGCTGCCGGTCGTGGCGGGTGCGGCCGCGACCGCGATCACGATCGCGATGTTCTTCGTCCTGCCCTCGACCTTCCAGCCGCCGCGCGACAGCGACACCAGCACCGCGACGATCGACATGGTCCCCGGCACGACGCTGGCGCAGACTCAGGCGGTCGTGACCCGGGTCGCGAGCATCCTCCAGGCGCAACCCGATGTCGCATCGGTCTATGCCCGTACCGCGGTCGGCAATGGCCGCGTCACCGCGACGCTCAAGGACGATCGCTCGATGAAGAGCACCGCGTTCGAGCGGAGTCTCGCGCCGCAGCTCGCGGCGATCCCCGATGCGCGCGTGTCGTTCCGGTCGCAGTTCGGCTGGGGCGGCAGCAATCGCGACGTGACGATCACGCTGGGCGGCGACGACCCGGTCAAGCTCGACGCGACCGCGCAGAAGATCGTGACCGAGATGGCTAAACTGCCGTCGCTGGTCGCGCCGCGCGTCGCGGGCAATCTGCAACGGCCTGAAATCGTCATCCGCCCGCGGCTCGATCTCGCCGCCAATCTCGGCGTGACGACGCAGGGCCTGTCGAGTGCGATCCGCATCGCGACGCTGGGCGATATCGACCAGAACAGCGCACGCTTCTCGCTCAGCGATCGCCAGATCCCGATCCGCGTCGCGCTCGACCAGAATGCGCGGACGAGCCTCGCGACGATCCAGAACCTGCCGGTCGCCACCGCGACGGGCGGATCGGTGCCGCTCAGCCTCGTCGCCGATATCGGGCTGGGCTCGGGGCCGACCAAGATCGATCGCGTCAACCAGCAGCGCCAGCTGTCGATCGGTGCGGATCTCGCGCCCGGCGTGATCAGCGGCGATGCGCAGAAGCAGATCCATGCGCTGCCGACGATGAACGCGCTGCCGATCGGGGTGAGCGAACTCGTGCTCGGCCAGGCCAAGTGGCAGGCCGAGATGATCAGCAACTTCATCGTCGCGGTGGTGGCGGGCGTGCTGCTCGTCTTCGCGGTGCTCGTGCTGCTCTATCGCCGTCTGTTGCCGCCGTTCGTCAACATGGGCTCGCTGATCCTCGCGCCGCTCGGCGGGCTGCTCGCCTTGTGGGTGACGGGTCATCCGATCTCGATGCCGGTCTATATCGGGCTGCTGATGCTGCTCGGGATCGTCGCGAAGAACTCGATCCTGCTGATCGACTTCGCGCTCGAGGAGATGGGCAAGGGCGTCGATATCTGGACGGCGATCGTCGATGCCGGGCACAAGCGTGCGCAGCCGATCGTCATGACCACGGTCGCGATGGTCGCGGGCATGGTGCCGACCGCGCTGTCGATCGGCGGCGACGGATCGTTCCGCGCGCCGATGGGAATCACCGTGATCGGCGGTCTGGTGATGTCGACCGTGCTGACGCTGCTGATCGTGCCGGCGACGTTCAGCATCGCGGTCGGGATCGAGCGCTGGGCAGGGCCGCGACTGGGTCGTCGCCTGCTCACCTTCCGGCCCGGCGACGACGGCGCGGAGGTGGTCGGGATCGCCGGCCCCAACGCGCCGGCGCTCGGGCCGGCGTCGCCCAAGATCGGCTTTCGCGACGGCGATGGCGGGACACAGCCGGCGGAATGATCGCCGGCGTGACACCTCACGGGTGAACTATCCCTGCGCTCGGGGATTGTTTCGGGCATGACATCGAATTCCCGCGTGCGCCTGGCCAAGGAAGCGACGAACCCGGCCCTCATTCGCATGCGGATCGTCGCGACCGGGCTGCTGGTGCTGATGGCGGTCGTGTTCCTGGTCAGCCGCGCGCTGGTCGACCGGCACCCTGCGATCGGCTTCGTCCGGGCCTTTGCCGAGGCGGCGATGGTCGGCGGACTCGCGGACTGGTTTGCGGTCACCGCGCTGTTCCGCCATCCGCTCGGGTTGCCGATCCCGCACACCGCGATCATCCCGCGGAACAAGGACCGGATCGGCGACACTCTCGCAATATTCCTGCGCGACAATTTCCTGCTGCCCTCGGTCATCTCGCGCCGGATGCGGCGGCTCGACGTCGCGGGCGCGATCGCACACTGGCTGACCGATCCGCCCGAAGGGGCAGGGGGGCGGTTCCGGTCGGGCGCGTCGAAGCTGGTCGCGCAGATTCTCGAAGGCCTCGACCCCGCGCGGCTCGGCGGCATGGTGAAGGCCGGCATCCGCGCAAGGCTGCGCCAGACCGAGATATCGCCGATCCTCGGCCAGTTGCTCAAGGCCGCGATCGCCGAGCGTCGTCACGCTCCGCTGCTCGAGGCGGCGATCCGCTGGGCATCGATCACGCTCGCCGCGAACGACCATCTCGTCCGCGCGATGGTGCACGAGAAGTCGGGTTCGATCCTGCGCTGGACGGGGCTCGACACCACTGTTGCGGACAAGCTGATCAACGGGTTCGACCGCCTGCTCGCGGAGATGGCAGAGGATCCGCAGCACCCGTTGCGGCTGAAGGCGGAGGAAGCGCTCGAGCGGCTGGCCTGGGACCTCCAATATGACCGCCGCATGCGCGAGCGGGTCGAGGCGATGAAGAACGACCTGCTCGACAACCCAGCGATGCAGCGCTGGCTCGACGGTTTGTGGGAGCAGGCGCGCGGCGCGCTGCTGGCGATCGCGCGCGATCCGGAGCGGGCGATGGCGGGCAAGCTGGGCGACGTGCTGCGCCAGCTCGGCGAGACGCTGCTCCACGATCCGCGGCTGTCGCATACGATCAACCGGTTCGTCCGCCGCGCGGTCGTCGGCATCGCGGCGGATTATGGCGACGGGATCGTCCGGCTCGTGTCGGAGACGGTACGCGGCTGGGATGCGGAGACGATCACCAGCCGGCTGGAGAATGCGGTGGGTCGCGACCTGCAATATATCCGCGTCAATGGCACGATCGTGGGCGGCCTCGTCGGCCTGGTGATCCACACCGTCGACCGGATCCTCTAGTCGCCCCGGTTATCGCTCCCAGTCGGGCATCGGCCAGCCCTTTGCCTTTGCCAGCAGGCGGAGCGGACCATGCGCGTTGACCGCGAACGGCTCGTCGGCCCAGGCAAAGGTCGGCGCATCGGAAACATGGTCCGAATAGAAGCGGACATGCGCATCGTGCCGCGCGATCCCCTCACGTGCCATCCAGCGCTCGATCATCGCGAGCTTGGCGGGGCCGTAGCAATTCTCGCCGTCGATACCGGCGAGCAGATGCCCGTTCGCGTCGCGCAGGCTCTCGGTACCGATCACCGCATCGAAGCCGAGCCGCTCGGCGATCGACTCGACATAGAAGCGGTAGGAGGCGGTCGCCATCACCAGCCTGTATCCCGCCGCGCGATCCGCCTCGATCTGGCGGAGCGCGGCGGCGAAGACACCATCGCGCATCACGCGGTCGGCGAACGCCTCGGCGGCACGACGCTCCTGCGCCGGGGTCAGCGTCTTGCCGAGCATCATCCGCTGCATGATGTGCTTCAGGCGGCCCCGGCTCATCAGCTTGGCGAGATATCCCGCCGCCGCGAGGGCTGCGACCGGCACCAGCGCGAGTCGCCACGGCGCGCCGCCGGTGCGCGTGGTGTGGATCAGGAACGGCGTCCAGGTCGGCGCGTGCGTGATCGTCTTGTCCATGTCGTAGATGGCGAGAAGCTGGGTCATTGGGCCGGCTTACACAGCATTCGTCTTGCCGATCCAGTCCGTTTGCCGCAAAGGTGCCGCCGATGAGCGCGATGGCCGATTTTCAGCAGGACGGTGCCGACACGGGTACGCTTCGCTTCACCGGCGATCTGTCGCTCGCCAACATCGGAAATCTTCCCGATCGGCTCGAGGCGGTCGATGCCGCGTCGATCAAGCGGGTCGACCTGAGCCAGGTCGACCGGATCGACACGATCGGCGCCTGGATCGTCCACCGCTTCGCCGCACGCAACGACGCGACGATCGACGGGCTTGATGCCGACGGCCAGAATCTGTTCGATCAGGTCGTCGCCTCCGACCAGCCGCTGGCGGCACGCGGCAAGCCGGTCGGTTCGGTAAAGCGCGTGCTGGGCGAGATCGGCGACGCGGTCGTGCTGACCGGCCGGACGATGCTCGGCCTGCTCGCCTTTCTGGGCGCGACGACGATCGCCTTCGGCAGTGTCATTCGCCACCCCAAGCGCTTCCGCTTCAACGCCGTCGTCCAGCGGTTCGAGGTCGTCGGCATCGCCGCACTCGGCATCGTCGGGCTGATGAGCTTCCTGATCGGCGTCGTCATCGCGCAGCAGGGCGCGGTCCAGCTCCGCCAGTTCGGGGCAGAGGTGTTCACGATCAATCTGGTCGGGCGTCTGACGCTGCGCGAACTCGGCGTGCTGATGACCGCGATCATGGTCGCGGGCCGGTCGGGCTCCGCCTTTGCGGCGCAGCTCGGCACGATGAAGCTGACCGAAGAGATCGACGCGATGCGGACGATCGGGGTGTCGCCGATGGAGGCGCTGGTCCTGCCGCGCGTGCTGGCGGCGATCGTGATGATGCCGCTGCTCGCCTTCTACGCATCGCTGATCGCGATCATCGGCGGTGGGCTGCTGTGCTGGATCCAGCTCGGCATCCCGCCTGTCACCTTCATCGCCCGGATCCGCGAAGTCGTGCCGATCACCGATCTGTACATCGCGCTGATCAAGGCCCCGGTCTTCGGCGCGATCATCGCGGTCGCGGGTTGTTTCCAGGGCATGCAGGTCGAGGCCGACGCCGAACAGGTCGGGCTGCGCACGACCTCGGCGGTGGTGCAGGGCATCTTCCTCGTCATCGTGCTCGACGCGTTCTTCGCGGTATTCTTCACCTGGATCGGCTGGGACTGATGGCCCGCAAGACTGACGACAGCATCATCTCCGTAAAGGGGCTGAGGAACGAGTTCGGCGATTCGGTCGTGCATGACGGCCTCGACCTCGACGTCCGGCGTGGCGAGATCCTCGGCGTGGTCGGCGGATCGGGGACTGGCAAGTCGGTGCTGATGCGCTCGATCATCGGCCTCCAGACGCCTGCCGAGGGCGCGATCACGGTGTTCGGGGAATCGAATATCGGCCGCGAGGAGACCGAGGCGACCGAGATCCGCAAGCGCTGGGGCGTGTTGTTCCAGGGCGGCGCGCTGTTCTCGACGCTGACGGTCGCCGAGAATGTCGAAGTGCCGCTGCGCGAATTCTATCCCGACCTGCCGCCCGCGCTACTCGCCGAGATCGCCGCGTACAAGGTCGTGATGACCGGGCTGCCGGCCGATGCCGCGAACAAGTTTCCCGCCGAATTGTCGGGCGGCATGAAGAAGCGCGCCGGGCTCGCGCGCGCGCTCGCGCTTGACCCCGAACTGCTGTTCCTTGACGAACCGACCGCCGGGCTCGACCCGATCGGCGCGGCGGCGTTCGATTCGCTGACGCAGTCGTTGCAGAAGACGCTGGGCCTGACCGTCTTCCTGATCACGCACGACCTCGATACGCTTTACGCGATCTGCGACCGTGTCGCGGTGCTCGCCGACAAGAAGGTGATCGCGGTCGGCACGATCGACGAACTGCTCGCGCTCGACCATCCGTGGATCGAGGAATATTTCAAGGGACCGCGCGGCCGCGCCGCGGTGGCGACCAAGGAGGCGCATCGCAGCGCCGACGCGGTTGCCGATGCCCACCCGACCGAAGTCCAGTCCAAGCAGTCCGCGCCGGACGACGCCGACGCGACATATGCCGAGAAAGAAGCAAGGACGCTCTGATGGAAACCCGTTCGAACCATGTCCTTGTCGGCGCCGTCGTGCTGATCCTGCTGGCGATGCTCGCGCTGTTCACCGTGTGGATCGCGCGGCTCGGTGGCACGGAAGAGAAGGAATATGACATCTTCTTCCGCCAGTCGGTCGATGGTCTGGCGCGCGGCTCCGCGGTGACCTTTTCAGGTGTGCCGTCGGGGCAGGTGAAGTCGATCTCGCTGTGGAAGAACGACCCGCAGTTCGTCCGCGTCCGCATCAGCGTGAACGAGGAGACGCCGGTGCTCCAGGGCACGACCGCGTCGATTTCGGGCGTCGGCTTCACCGGCGTCAGCCAGGTTTCGCTCGATGGCGCGCGCAAGGGTGCGCCCGCGGTCGGCTGCCCCGATTCGAACGGCCAGCCATGCCCGTATGGCGTGCCGGTCATCCCGACCAAGCAGGGTGGCCTTGGCGCGATCCTCAATTCAGCGCCGCAGCTGCTCGAGCGTCTGTCGACGCTGACCGAGCGGCTGACCGGGCTGCTGACCGATCGCAACCAGGCGTCGATCGCCGGGATCCTCGAGAACACCAATCGCCTGACCGATGCGCTGGCCGATCGCGGGCCGGAAATCGCCGCGACGCTGGCGCAGACGCGGGTCGCGATCCAGCAGGCGGGCGATGCCGCACAGCAGTTCGGCGTGCTCGCGCAGACCACCAACGGGGTGCTGTCCGAAGACGTGAAGCCGGCGATGGCCAATCTGAACAAGGCGATCCAGTCGGCACAGACCAGCGCCGAAACGCTGAACGCGGCGATCGGCGACGCGCGGCCCGGGCTGCAGGCCTTCTCGAAGACCACCATTCCCGAAGCCAACCGCCTCGTCCACGATCTGCGCACCACCGCCGCGGCGCTGTCCTCGGTCGCCGAACGTGTCGACCAGCAGGGGGCAGGCTCGCTCGTCGGGCAGCAGAAGCTTCCGGACTATAAGGGTAAGTGATGACCGCCATGAAGACACCGCTGTTCATCCTCCTCGCGGCGCTGCCGCTCAGCGCCTGCATCAGCTTTGGCGCCGCGCCGCCGCCGACCCTGCTGACGCTGACGACGCAGTCCGCGGTTGCGGTCGGGCAGAACCAGAATTCGGCGACGTCGAAGTCGATCACGCTGCAGGTGCCGACGGTGCCGCAAGCGCTGGCGACCGCGCGCGTGCCGGTGCAGGCCACCGCGACGTCGATCGCCTATGTGAAGGACGCGCAATGGGCCGAGCCGCCCGCGCGGCTGTTCGCGCGACTGATGTCCGACACGGTCGCCGCGCGCACCGGGATGGTCGTGCTGTCGACCGTCCAGGCAGTCGGCGATCCGAGTGCAATGCTGGGCGGGGAACTGCGCAATTTCGGGCTCGACGCGACGACGCGCGAGGCAGTCGTGACGTTCGATGCCTCACTGACGCGGGCAGGGATGCAGTCGGTCGAGAAGCGTCGCTTCGAGGCGCGTGTCCCGGTCGCGGCGATCGATGCGCCGTCCGCGGCGGCGGGGATCAACACCGCGGCCAATAGCGTCGCACAGCAGGTCGCGGACTGGGTCGGCCGCCCGCGCTGAGCCCGGGTCAGCCTTCGGGCTGATCCGCCTGCGCGAGCATCGCCTCAGCTTCGGCGAGGTGAAGTCGTTCGACCATTTGACCGTCTAGCCGGATCGCGCCCTTGTCCGCAGTGGCGCCGTCGGCGAACGCCGCGACCACCGTCTGCGCCCATTCGAGCTGGTCGGGGGTAGGGCCGAACGCAGTGTTCGCCACCGCGATCTGCGCCGGATGGATCAGCGTCTTGCCGTCAAAGCCGAGACCAGCGCCCTGTTCGGTTTCGGCGGCGAGGCGCGCCGGATCGTCGAGCGCGTTGCAGACGCCGTCCAGCGCCACGAGCCCGGCCGCGCGTGCGGCCGTCACGATCGCCATCAGCGCGGGGATGAGTGGCATTCGATCGACGCCCGGGCGGCAGCGCAGCTCCTTGGCGAGGTCGTTGGTGCCGGCAATCAGCGCGGTGAGCCGCGATCCCGCGGCCGCACGAGCGATCGCCGGGAGTTCGAGCACGCCGCCACAGGTCTCGATCATCGCCCAGATTGGTGGCCCGTCGGTACCCAGTGCGGCGCGGACGGCGGCAAGATCGGCAGCGCCGGAGATCTTGGGCACGAGCACCGCATCAATGCCGATACTGCGCAGCGCGGCAATGTCGTCGGCGCCCCATGGCGTATCGAGCGCGTTGATCCGCACCACCAGCTCGCGCGTACCGAAACCGCCCGTGCCGACCTCGGCAACGACACGGTTGCGTGCCGCCGCCTTCTCGTCGGGCGCCACCGCATCTTCGAGGTCGAGGATCACGACGTCGCAGGCCAGACTGCGGGCCTTGGCGATGGCGCGGGGGTTGGAGGCGGGCATGTAGAGCGCGCTGCGGCGACGGCGAAGGGTCATGACGCCCAGCCTAGAAGACTATGGCCGGGGTTTGAACCCCGGCCCGCCTGCTGCGGGGTGACGCGATCAGGTGACGACGTCGGGTGCGCTGCGGCCGGTGTGCTGCGCGATCCCCGCGATCGATTCGGCCGCCGCGACGATGCTTGCCAGCATGTCGCCGGTTTCGCGGTCGAGATCACCGCCGACGGGCTCATAGCGTTCGAGATAGACGCGCAGCGTCGCGCCGGTGGTGCCGGTGCCCGACAGGCGGAACACGACGCGGCTGCCGCCGGTGAAGAGAATGCGGACGCCCTGGTTGCGGCTGATCGAGCCGTCGGTCGGGTCGGTATAGGCGAACTCGTCCGCGGTCTCGACGGTGAGGTCGCCGAACTGCTTGCCGGGCAGGGTCGCGAGGCTTCCACGTAGCGCGGCCATCAGTGCGTCGGCGCGCGGCGTCTCGATGCCCTCGTAATCGTGGCGCGCGTAATAGTTGCGGCCGAACTTCGCCCAGTGATCGCGGGCGATTGCGTCGACGCTCTCGCCGCGAACTGCGAGGATGTTGAGCCACAGGAGCACTGCCCAGAGCCCGTCCTTCTCGCGGACGTGATCGGACCCGGTCCCGGCGCTTTCCTCGCCGCAGATCGTCGCCATGCCGGCATCGAGCAGGTTGCCGAAGAACTTCCAGCCGGTCGGCGTCTCGTACGCAGGAATGCCTAGAGCCTCGGCAACGCGGTCGGCAGCCGCGCTGGTCGGCATCGAGCGGGCGATCCCCTTGAGTCCACTGGCATAACCGGGGGCGAGGTGTGCGTTTGCCGCCAGCATCGCGAGGCTGTCCGACGGGGTCACGAAGCGGTGGCGGCCGATGATCAGGTTGCGGTCGCCATCGCCATCCGATGCCGCACCGAAATCGGGGGCGTCGGGCGCCATCATCGTCTCGTACAGCTCATGCGCGTGGACGAGGTTGGGGTCGGGGTGATGCCCACCGAAATCGGGCAGTGGGGTGCCGTTGCGCACCGTGCCCGCGGCAAAGCCCAGCCGGCGTTCGAGGATCTCTGTCGCATAGGGCCCGGTGACCGCGCTCATCGCGTCGAACGCCATCGTCAGCTTGGACGCGCGGATCGCGTCGAAGTCGAACAGCGTCTCCATCAGCGCGGCATAGTCCTCGACCGGATCGACCACCTCGACGGGCATGTCGCCGACCATGACCTCACCGTCCTGGTCGAGATCGATGTCGGCCGCGTCGACGGTCAGCCAGCGGCCGATCTCGAGCGTGCGCGCGTTGATCGCGTCGGTGATCGATTCAGGCGCGGGACCGCCATTGGCGATGTTGTACTTGATCCCGAAATCCTCGTCGGGACCGCCGGGATTGTGGCTGGCGGACAGGACCAGCCCGCCGATCGCGCCACGCTTGCGGATCATGTGGCTGGCGGCGGGCGTCGACAGTATGCCGCCACGCCCGACGATCACGCGACCAAAGCCGTTTGCGGCCGCCATGCGGATTGCGACCTGGATCACCTCGCGGTTGAGGAAGCGGCCGTCGCCACCAATCACCAGCGTCGCGCCGGCCTTGTCCTCGACCACGTCGAACACCGACTGGACGAAGTTTTCGGCATAATTGGCCTGCTGGAAGACCTTCACCTTCTTGCGCAGACCCGATGTGCCCGGCTTCTGGTCGGTATAGGGCGTGCTAGTAACGGTACGGATCATGTAGGCTCCACAAGGCTCGAATACAGGGTCGCATAACGCCGGCCACTCTCGTCCCACGAGAAGTCCGCGCGCATCGCATTGCGCTGCAACATGGCCCAGTGATCGGGGCGTGCATAGAGCGCGATCGTTCGGCGCAACGCATGGCTGAGCGCTTCGGGCGTGATACCGTCGTGCTGGATACCGGTGGCGACGCCCGCGGCGACCGCCGCCTCGTTGGCGTCGATCACCGTATCGGCCAGCCCGCCGGTGCGCGCGACGACGGGGATGCAGCCATAGGCCAGCCCGTAGAGCTGAGTCAGGCCGCAGGGTTCGAACCGCGACGGGATCAGGATCGCATCGGCACCCGCCTGGAGCAGATGCGAGACCGGCTCGTCATAGCCGATGCGAACGCCGACCCGGCCCGGATGCCGCTCGGCGGCGGCGAGAAAGGCGTGTTCCAGCCCGCTATCGCCCGACCCGAGCAGTGCCAGCCGGCCGCCGAGCGCCACCAGCTCGTCGATTGCCGCGACGAGGACGTCCATACCCTTTTGCCAAGTGAGCCGGCTGATGACGGTGAAGATCGGACCGTCGCCGGTGTCGAGGCCGTACAGCGTCTCGACCGCGCGCTTGTTGATGCGGCGGCGGGTGAGCGTGCGCGCGGTGTAGCGCGACGGCAGCGCGGCATCGGTGGCGGGGTTCCAGACCGCGGGATCGATCCCGTTGACGATCCCCGTCAGTCGATCGGCACGGACGTTGATCAGCCCTTCGAGACCCATGCCGAATTCGCCGCGACGGATCTCGGCGGCATAGGTCGGGCTGACTGTGGTGATCGCATCGGCAGCCTCGAGCCCGGCCTTCAGGAAACCGACGCCGCCATAATATTCGATCCCGTCGAGCGCGAACGCCGCGTCGGGCAGCGCGAGGTCGGCGAAGATCTCTGCGCCATAGCGGCCCTGGAACGCGATATTGTGGATCGTGACGATCGTCTTCGCCGCCGTGCCCGGCCCGGGGGCGTAGCGCAGATAGGCGGGCGCCATTGCAGCCTGCCAGTCATGCGCGTGCAGGATGTCGAACTGCTGGCCGTCGACAACGCCCGAGGCGAGATCGGCGGCGGCCCGGCTGAACGCGGCAAAGCGCAGCCAGTTGTCGACCCAGTCGGCGCCGGTCGTGTCGCCATACGGACCGCCGCCACGCGCGAAGAGGCCGGGGGCGTCGAGGATCAGCAGTGGATGGTCGCCGATGCTTGCCGCGAGGATCCGCGCCTCGACGCCGAGCAGGTCGGTGTAGCGGTGGACGACCTTTGCCGTCCGCATGACCGCGGCGAGCGCGGGATAGCCGGGAAGGAAGGTCGTCATCGCGACGCCGTGATGCGCAAGCGCCGCGGGCAGCGCGCCGACGACATCCGCAAGGCCACCGGTCTTGATCAACGGATAGGCTTCTGACGCTACCGAGAGAACACGCATCAGCCGGGCCCCTGTCCTGATCGAGAAAGCGTCGTATACACCCTCACGCGATCAGCCGGTCGATCATGGATTTGGTTACGAGCACCACGCCGCTGTCGGTACGGCGGAAACGCTGCGCGTCGAGTTCGGCGTCCTCGCCGACGACGAGGCCGTCGGGAATGACGACGCCGCGATCGACCACGACCTTCGACAGGCGCGCGCCGCGGCCGATCTCGCAATGCGGCAGGATCACCGCCTGATCGAGCATCGAATAGCTGTGCGCACGCGTGCCCGTAAAGATCAGGCTGCGGTGGATCGACGATCCCGAGATGATGCAGTCGCCCGAAACCAGGCTCGACACCGCCTCGCCGCGGCGTCCGTCATCGGCATGGACGAACTTGGCGGGCGGGGTGACCTCCGAATAGGTCCAGAGCGGCCAGCTGCGGTCGTAGAGGTCGAGCTTGGGCACCACGTCGGTGAGGTCGATATTGGCCTCCCAGTAGGCGTCGACCGTGCCGACGTCGCGCCAATAGGCCTCGACCTCGCTGCCCGAGCGGACGCAGCTGTCGGAGAAGCGATGCGCGACCGCCTTGCCGTGCTTGACGAGGTAGGGGATGATGTCCTTGCCGAAATCGCGTGCGGATCCCGGCGTCTCGGCATCGCGGCGCAGTTCGTCGAACAGCAGCTTGGTGTGGAAGACGTAGATCCCCATTGACGCTAGCGCGATGTCCGGATTGCCCGGGATCGCGGGCGGATCGGCGGGCTTCTCGACGAACGCGGTGACATTGTCATGCTCGTCGACCGCCATCACGCCGAAGCCGACCGCCTCCATCCGCGGCACTTCGAGGCAGGCGATCGTGACGTCCGCACCGGTCTCGCAATGCTGTTGCAGGATCAGCTCGTAATCCATCTTGTAGATGTGATCGCCGGCCAGGATGACCATGTATTCGGGCGCGTGGCTCTCGATGATGTCGATATTCTGATAGACCGCGTCGGCGGTGCCCTCATACCATTGGAACTCGCTGATCCGCTGCGACGCGGGCAGGATGTCGAAGCTTTCGTTGCGTTCGGAGCGCAGGAAGTTCCAGCCGCTCTGAAGATGGCGGATCAGCGAATGCGCCTTGTACTGGGTCGCGACGCCGATCCGGCGGATGCCCGAGTTGATCGCATTCGACAGCGCGAAATCGATGATCCGCGCCTTGCCGCCGAAATACACCGCGGGTTTTGCGCGGGTATCGGTCAGCTCCATCAACCGACTGCCGCGACCACCGGCCAGCACATACGCCATTGCGTCGCGCGCCAGTGGCTGTCCCCGCCGTTCAACCATGTCCGTCTCTCCCTAATCGTCCGCCGTATAACGCCCCGTTACCCGCGGCTTGTTCCGTCTCAGCCCTCAAACTCGAGCATGATCGTCGCGAGCGGGGGCAAGGTGACCCACGCCGCGCCGTCCTCCGCGACCACGCCGCCGAGGTTGCCGAGCCCGCTGCCCCAATATTCATGCGCGTCGCTGTTGATGATCTCGCACCAGCGGCCGTCGAGCGGCAGCGGGATGCGGTAAGGCGCGCGCGCGATCGGCGTCATGTTGGCGATGACGGCGACGGGCTTCGCGCCAGGTGCCTTGCGCAGCCAGGCGAAGACCGAATTGGCAGCGTCGTCGGCGATCAGCCATTCGAAACCCTCGGCCTCGCAATCGCGCGCATGGAGCGCGGGCTTGTCGCGATAGACCGTGTTGAGGTCGCGGACGAGGTTGCGGATGCCCTCATGGCTGCGGCTGTTGCGCAGGCACCAGTCGAGCGCGCGACCTTCGGACCATTCGCGGCGCTGCGCGAATTCCTGCCCCATGAAGAGCAATTTCTTGCCCGGATAGCCCCACATGAACGCGTAATAGGCTCGCAGATTGGCGAATTGCTGCCAGTCGTCGCCGGGCATCTTGGTCAGCAGCGAACCCTTGCCGTGGACGACCTCGTCATGGCTGAGCGGCAGGACGAAATTCTCGCTGAACGCATAGACCAGGCCGAAATTGATCTCGCCGTGATGATGCTTCCGGTGCAGCGGATCACGCGCCATGTACTGGAGCGTGTCGTGCATGAAGCCCATGTTCCACTTGAACCCGAAGCCCAGGCCACCACTCTTGCCGTCGTCGCCGACGGGGGCGGAGACGCCCGGCCATGAGGTCGATTCCTCGGCGATCGTGAAGATGCCGGGATGCTGGCCGTACACCGCGCGGTTCATGTCGCGCAGGAACGCGACCGCTTCCCAGTTCTCGCGCCCGCCGGTGTCGTTGGGGATCCATTCGCCCGCCTCGCGCGAATAATCGCGGTACAGCATCGACGCGACCGCATCCACGCGAAGCCCGTCGATATGATAGCGCTCGGCCCAGAACAGCGCGTTGTTGACGAGGAAGGACGATACTTCGCGCCGCCCGAAATTGTAGATCGCGGTGTTCCAGTCGGGGTGGAAGCCGAGCCGCGGGTCTTCATGTTCGTAGAGCGCGGTACCGTCGAAATGCGCGAGCCCGAACGCATCCGTGGGGAAATGCGCCGGCACCCAGTCGAGCAGCACGCCGATCCCCGCCAGATGCGCACCGTCGACGAACCGCGCGAACCCCTCGACATCGCCGAACCGCGCGGACGGCGCGTAAAGCCCGGTGGTCTGATAGCCCCAGCTCGGATCATAGGGATGTTCGCTGATCGGCATGAACTCGATGTGCGTGAAGCCCATCTCGACCACGTACGGGATCAACCGGTCGGCGAGCGCATCCCAGGTCAGGAACCAGCCCTCGGCATCGCGGTCCCATGATCCTGCATGCACCTCATAGATGCTGATCGGCACGCGGCGCGGATCGACCGAGGCCCAGTGTTTGCGGTGGCTCGTATCCGCCCATTCGTGCGCGAGCGTGCGGGTGATCGACGCGGTCGCGGGACGCAGTTCGCTGGCAAAGGCGAAGGGATCGGCCTTCAGCGGCTGGAGCCGGCCATCGGGACCGACGATCTCGTATTTATACGCGCGATATTCGGCGATGTCGGGGATGAAGATCTCCCAGACGCCGACGTCGCCGCGCCTGCGCATCGCATGGCGGCGGCCATCCCAGTCGTTGAAGTCGCCGACCACCGAGACGCGCTGCGCATTGGGGGCCCAGAGCGCGAAATGCACGCCCGGCGCGCCTTCGTGCTCGATCAGGTGCGCGCCCAACTTATCATGGAGGCGGTGGTGATTGCCCTCCGCCATCAGCAGGTCGTCGATCGGGCCGAGCACCGGACCGAAGCTGTACGGGTCGGTCACCCACCAGTCCGTGCCGCCGCCCTCGGCGTGATATTTCACCGGTTGCGGATCGCCGTCGATCGGCCCCTCGAACAGGCCGCGATCGTCGATCCGGGGGAGGGTGCCGAGTGTCGTGCCGTCGAGCGCATGCGCCTCAGCGGTCGTCGCACCCGGCAGCCACGCGCGCGCAAACGTGCCGCCGGGGCCGGCATGCACGCCGAGCAGCGAGAAGGGATCGTCGTGACGCCCCTCCAGCAGGGCAACGATGGCGCCTTCGGGTGGCTTCACATTACCGTCCAGATATCGCGGGCATATTCACGGATCGTGCGGTCCGAGGAGAACCAACCCACCCGCGCGACGTTGCGCACGGTCGAGGCGACCCAAGCGTCGCGATCGTTCCAGCGCGTGTCGACGCTGCGCTGCGCGGTGGCATAGCTGTCGAAATCAGCGGCGAGCATGAACCAGTCGCCCTCGTACAGCCCGCCCATCAGCCCGGCGTAGCGCTGACGATCATCGGGCGAGAACACGCCCGAGGCGATCGCCGAGACCGCCTGGCAGAGCTCGTTCGACCCGTCGATCACGCTGCGCGGATCATAGCCCGATGCGCGCTTCGCTTCGACCTCGTCTGCGGTCATCCCGAAGATGAAGATGTTGTCGTCGCCGACCCGGTCCTTGATCTCGATATTCGCGCCGTCGAGCGTGCCGATGGTCAGCGCGCCGTTCATTGCGAACTTCATGTTGCCGGTGCCCGACGCCTCGAGCCCCGCGGTCGAGATCTGTTCGCTGAGATCGGCGGCGGGGATGATCTGCTCCGCGAGCGACACATTATAGTTGGGCAGGAACGCGACCTTGAGCAGTCCACCGACCGACGGGTCCGAATTGATCCGGCGCGCGACGTCGTTCGCCAGTTTGATGACGAGTTTCGCATTGTGATAGCTCGACGCCGCCTTGCCCGCGAACAGCTTCACGCGGGGCGTCCAGTCGCGTTCGGGATGGCTGCGGATCTGGTCGTACAGCGCGACCGTCTCGATGATGTTGAGCAGCTGGCGCTTATATTCGTGAATGCGCTTGATCTGCACGTCGAACAGCGCGTCGGGGTCTATGCGCAGCCCCATGCTGTCCTTGATATGATTTGCCAATGCCACCTTGTTCGAACGCTTCACCGCCCAAAACCGCTCCCTGAACGCGGAATCGTCGGCAAAAACATCGAGATCGATCAGCCGTTCGGCATCATCGAGGAAGCCGTCGCCGATCGCGTCGCGGATCAGCGTGGTGAGGCCGGGGTTGCATTGCTGAAGCCAGCGGCGCGGCGTGATCCCGTTGGTCTTGTTGTTGATCCGCGTCGGATAGAGGCGGTGGAGATCCGCGAAGACCGTCTTCTTCATCAGCTGCGTATGCAGCGCCGCGACGCCATTGACGCTGTGCGATCCGGCAAAGGCGAGGTTGGCCATCCGCACGCGCCGCTCGCCGCCTTCGTCGATCAGGCTGATCGCGGCGATTGCGCGGTCGTCTATCCCTGTGACCCCGCGTGCCTCGCGCAGCAGCCTTGCGTTGATCGCGTAGACGATCTGCATGTGCCGCGGCAGCAGGCGCTCGAACAGCGGCAGCGGCCAGCTCTCCAGCGCCTCGGGCAGCAGCGTGTGGTTGGTGTAGCCGAAGGTCGCGCGCGTGATCTTCCACGCCTCGTCGAATGCGAATTCGTGATGATCGATCAGCAGCCGCATCAGCTCGGCGACCGACACCGCGGGGTGCGTGTCGTTCAGCTGGATCGCAGCCTTGTCGGGCAGCGTGCGGATGTCGCCGAAATACTGGATGTGGCGGCGGACGATGTCCTGGATCGAGGCGGACGAGAAGAAATATTCCTGCCGCAGCCGCAGCTCCTGCCCCGCGGCGGTCGAGTCGTTGGGATAGAGCACGCGCGTGAGCGTCTCGGCGCGGAGCTGGTCCGCAAGCGCACCAGAAAAGTCGCCCGCGTTGAACCGGTCGAGCTTGATCGGATCGAACGCGCGCGCGGTCCATAGCCGCAGCGTGTTGACGTGTTCGCCGCGCCAGCCGACGACGGGGGTGTCGACCGCCATCGCCTCGACCGCCTCTGCGGGACTCCAGTGAACCTGGCCGCTGTCGGTCGCGATGACCTCGCCGCCGAAGCCGATGAAATAGGCGCTCTCGCGGCGTTCGAACTCCCAGGGATTGCCGTGCGCGAGCCAGCTTTCGGGCATCTCGACCTGCCAGCCATCGTCGATCCGCTGGCGGAACATGCCGTTCACATAGCGGATGCCATAGCCATAAGCGGGCAGCGCGAGGCTCGCCATGCTCTCCATGAAGCACGCCGCCAGCCGCCCGAGCCCGCCATTGCCGAGCGCCGCATCGGGCTCGATCTCCTCGAGCGCGGCAAGGTCGACGCCGTGCAGCGCGAGCGCCCGCGACACCTCGCCGCTGCGTTGCAGGTTGGTCACCGCATCGCGCAGCAGCCGGCCGATCAGGAATTCGAGGCTGAGATAATAGACGCGCTTGGCGCCCGCCGCATGCGCCGCCTTGGTCGATGCCATCCAGCGTTCGACGATGTCGTTGCGCACGGTGAGGATCGTTGCCGCGAGCCAGTCGTGCGGAAGCGCGGCCTGCGCATCCTTGCCGATCCGGTGGACGAGCGTGTCGAGGATCGAATCGGCCAGCGACTGGACGGAGCGCTGCAGGGCGGGGTTTGCGGTCACGCGAATTCCGGATCTCGTTGTCGTCACCGGTGATCCTAGCCGCGCGGACACCTTTGTCACGCGGACTTGCGAGGTCGCGGGACGCGATCGGCCAGTTAGCCGTGCATCCCCTGATCCATGTCAGTTTATCTCAGAGCATGCCGATCAGCAGCGTCGCGTTGAGGCCGATAATGACCGCGGCGATGACCCAGGCGAGCGCTTTGAGCCAGACCGGGCTGACGAGCGAACCCATGATTCGCGCGTCCCCGGTGAACTTGACGAGCGGCACGACCGCGAAGGGGAGCTGGAGGCTCAGCACGACCTGGCTCAGTACGAGCAGCCGGGTCGCGCCCGCATCGCCCGCGGCGCCGACGACGAATACCGCGGGGATGATCGCGAGCAGCCGCGTCACCAGCCGGCGTAACCAGACGGGCATGCGCAGGTCGAGGAAGCCCTCCATCACGATCTGGCCGGCGAGCGTGCCCGTCACCGTCGAATTCTGCCCCGAGGCGAGCAGCGCGACTGCGAACACGACGCTCGCGGCCCCCATGCCGAGCATCGGCGCGAGCAGCGCATGCGCCTGGTCGATATCGGCGACGTCGGTGCGCCCGGCGACGTGGAAGGTCGCAGCGGCGAGGATCAGGATCGCGGCGTTGATGAAGAAGGCGAGGCCGAGCGCGATCGTGCCATCGATCGTCGCCATCGTCACCGCGTCGCGCTTGCCCGCCTCGGTCGCCGCGAACGCGCGCGTCTGGACGATCGACGAGTGGAGATAGAGGTTGTGCGGCATGACCGTCGCGCCGAGGATGCCGATCGCGATATAGAGCATCGCCGGGTTGGTGACGATCTCGGTCGTCGGCACCAGTCCGCCGAGCACCCCCGCCATGTCGGGCCGCGCGAGGAACAGCTCGAAGATGAAGCAACCGGCGATGATTACCAGCAGCGCGACGATGAACGCCTCGAGCTTGCGGAAGCCGAAGCGTTGCAGCGCGAGGATCAGGAACACGTCGAGCGCGGTGAGCACGACACCCCAGACCAGCGGGAGCCCGAACAGCAGTTTGAGCGCGATCGCGGTGCCGAGCACTTCGGCCAGATCGCAGGCGATGATCGCGATCTCGCACAGGAACCAGAGCACGACCGAAACGCGCTTCGAATAATGCGCGCGGCAGGCCTGGGCGAGATCGAGCCCGGCGACGATGCCGAGCCGTGCGGACAGCGCCTGAAGCACCATCGCCATCAGGTTGGACAGCAATACGACCGACAGGAGGGTGTAGCCGAACGCCGAGCCGCCGGCGATGTCGGTCGCCCAGTTGCCCGGATCCATATAGCCGACCGCGACGAGATAGCCCGGCCCGACGAACGCGAACAGCCGCCGCCAGAAGGGCGCGCCTTCGGGGATCGCGACGGTGCGATAGCTGTCGGACAGCGAATGGGCGAGGGCGGAACTGGGCGGCGGCATCGCGGGTGCTTTGCCGGATGCGCGCAAGGGGGACAAGCGGTTCGGTCGGCCGGCGGATATCGGACGGGCGGCGCACGGCTGTCCTTGCTCCCGTCATCCTGACTTTCGTCAGCATGACGGGAGGGGGCGAGTGGGGTCTCGCGGGCTTGGCCACGCTTGAGCGGCCGCGGTCAGATCACCTTCATGTCGGCCTGGTAATGATGCCATAGGAAGATCGCTGCCGCGCCGCGGTGCGGGCGCCAGGCTTCGGCGAGTTCGCGGGTCAGCTTCTCGCTCGGGCGGGCGTCGTGGCCGAGGATGCGGCCGATCTCGATCTGGACCGCAAGGTCGCCCGCGGGCCAGATGTCGGTGCGGCCCTCGGCGAACAGCAGATAGATTTCCGCCGACCAGCGGCCGATCCCCTTGACCCGGACCAGCGCTGCGATCGCCTCCTCGTCGTCGGCGGGCAGGTTCGTCAGGTCGAGCCGGCCGCTCGTGACCTCGTCGGCGAGGCTGCGGGCATAGCCGAGTTTCTGCCGCGACAGCCCCGCGCTGCGCAGCGTCTCGTCGCTGGCGGCGGCGATGTTGGCGGGGTCCGCGGCACCGCCGACAAGCGCGTCGAGCTTGTTCCAGACCGATTGCGCGGAGGCGACGCTGACCTGCTGGCCGAGGATGGTGCGGAGCAACGTCGCGAAGCCGCGCTCGCTGATCCGCGGGGCAGGGTGGCCCTTGTTCGCGACCGCGGCCGCGAAGGCGGGTTCGATCGCACACAGCGCGGTCATGGCAGCCTGCAACTGGTCGGCGTTCAGGCCCATGACGCGAACCTTGCAGCTTGATCGGGGCGGCGGCGCGCGGCATGGACCGCGCACGGTTTTTCGGAGGACAGCATGCCCAAGCTTATCGTCGTGACGCGGGACGGGGAAGAACGCGAGCTCATGGGCGAAACGGGTCTTTCGGTCATGGAAGTGATCCGCGACGCCGGGATCGACGAGATCCTCGCTTTGTGCGGCGGCTGCTGCTCCTGCGCCACCTGCCACGTCCATGTCGACCCAGAATTTGCGGCCAAACTCAAGCCGATGAGCGAGGACGAGAACGACCTGCTCGATTCGACCAGCGACCGCGACGACTATTCGCGGCTGTCGTGCCAGATCGACATGACCGATGCGCTTGACGGGCTGAAGGTCCGGATCGCCGCCGAGGATTGATCCGGCCCCTCTCCCCCGCGGGGGAGAGGGGGACGTTCAGCGCGTCGTGACCGCGTAGAGCGCGATCGCGGCAGCGTTCGAGACGTTGAGGCTCTCGACCTTTTCCGAGATGGGGAGCTTGGCGAGCTCGTCGCAGTGATCCTCGGTGTTTTTGCGCATGCCCTCGCCCTCGGCGCCGAGCACGATCGCGACGCGCTGCGTGCCCATCGCCTCGGACAACGTCTGCGTCGCATGGCCCGTGAGGCCGATCCGCCAGAACCCGGCTTCGGCGATTTCCTCGAGCGCGCGGGCGAGGTTCACCACGCGGATCCACGGCACCGTTTCGAGCGCGCCCGACGCGGCGCGGGCGATCGTGCCCGATTCGGGTGGCGCGTTGCGGTCGGGCGTGACGATGCCGAGCGCATCGAACGCCGCCGCCGAGCGCAGGATCGCGCCGACATTATGCGGATCGGTCACGCCGTCGAGGATGACGAGCGGACGGTTGTCGTCCTTGCCATGCTCGAGCAGGTCGGCGAGCCACATGTCCTCGAGCGGTTCGACCTCGATCACCACGCCCTGATGCGGGGCGTCGCCCGGCACCAGTCGCGCGAGATCGGTGGCCTCGGCGAAGGTCACCGGCACGGCGGCGGGGAGGTCGAACCCGGCCAGCGCCTCGCGCGTGCCCATGATCTTGCGCACCGTGCGTTCGGGATTGGCGAGCGCGGCGCCCACCGCATGCTTGCCCCAGAAGCGCGGACGCCCCGCGGGGGCCTTGCTCGGCCGGTGGCCCTTGCGTGCTGCCATCAGAGCGCTCCCGTCATCATATCAGTCATCGTCATCGCTATATCCATAAGGGTCGGTCACCACCGGCTTGGTCGGCAGTGGCGTGCGTGGCAGCGCCTTGTCCGCATTCGCCGCGCTGAGCAACACTGATGCGAGCACGATCGACGCCTGGCGCATGTCGTCGGCCTTCAGGTGATCGAAGGTGTCGGCCGACGTATGATGGATCCGGCTGCCATAATCGAGCGGATCCTGGATGAACTGGAACCCCGGCACGCCGACCTGCTGCAGGAAGACGTGATCGGTGCCGCCGGTCGGCCGCAGGACGACGTTCGACGCGCCCATCGACGCGAACGGGCTGAGCCAGTCGCGAAAGATCGGCACGACCGCGGGGTTGGTTTCCGCATAGAGCCCGCGCAATTTACCCGAACCATTGTCGATGTTGAAATAGGCGGCGAGGTCGGCATGACCCGGCAGCGGGGTGATCGGCCATTTCTGCGAAAAGCCGTAATAGCTCTGCATCCCGGTCTGCGGCGGGTCGTTGGGGCTGCCGCGCGTCGCCAGATGGCGGGTGACATAGGCCATCGAACCTAGAATGCCCTGCTCCTCGCCCGACCAGAGCGCGAACCGGATCGTCCGCTTCGGGCGGACGCCGGTTGCGGCCAGGATGCGGGCGGCCTCCATGATCATCGCCGAGCCTGCCGCATTGTCGGCGGCACCATCCGCAGCGACCCAGCTGTCGAGATGCGCGCCCGCCATGACATAGCCCGCCTTCGGATCGGTCCCGGGAATGTCGGCGATGATGTTGTACGCCTGCGCATCACTGTCGTCGAAGCGGACGTCGCTGACGATCTCGAGCGTGGGGGCGGGGCCCGCCTTGGCGAGCCGCGCGAGGCGGCGGTAATCCTCCGCGGCGATCTGCACGCCGGGCAGTACGGGCGTGTCGCCGACCCCGAACAGATAGCCTTCGCCGCTGACCAGCTTGCCGTCGTGATAGGCCATCGTCGCGGTCGCGACCGCACCTTCGCTTTTCAGGAACGCATCGAGTTTCTTCGAGAAATCGAGCCGCTTCATCCGGCGGTCGGCGGCATCGGGGTCGTAATTCGGCTGCTGGAACCGGTCGAGCCTCGCGATATCCTCGCCACTCAGCCGCTTGAACGCGGGCTCGGCGGGTTCGTCGCCGGTGCCGGGCCGCGTGAGCATCACGATTCTGCCGCTGAGCTTGCCGCGCCATTTCGCGAAGTCGCGCTCGCGCGCCATCGGTGCGACGATCACGGGCGCGCTTAGCGCGGTGCCGTTCGTGCCGGGCGTCCAGGCGACGGGGATCGCGGTCAGCTGTACCACCCGCGGCGTCGTCATCCGCACGCTCGACCGTTCGATCGACCAGCCGCGACCGAATGCGAACCCTTCCTTGTGGACATTCGTGAGGCCCCAGTCGGCGAAGCGGCGCTGCGTCCATGCCTCGGCCGTGCGCATCGACGGCGAATTGGTGAGCCGCGGGCCGATCACGTCGGTCAGATGCTGGACGGTCACCATGACCTGGCTGTGGTTGGTCCCTTCGTCGATGATGCGGTTGACCATGGGCTGATCGGGCTTTGCGGTGCCGCCACGCTCCTTGGCGGCCGCGGGGCTGAGCGCGATGATCGTTACGGTTGCGGCGAAAATGGCAAGTCGGCACGGACGCGATTGGTGCATGAAGGTCCCCCTGGGCAATTTTTTATGCATGAAAGGCTATGCGGGGGCGGAAGTTGGCGCAACCCGCGTTGACAGCACCGACAAGCTTCGCCATTGAGCCGCCTCGCTCGAGAGAGTGGCCCCGTTGGACAGGTGGCCGAGTGGTTAAAGGCAGCAGACTGTAAATCTGCCCGGGTTTCCCGTACGCTGGTTCGAATCCAGCCCTGTCCACCAAAGCTTTGCGGTATCACCGCCCAAGCTTTGGTCCTTCGCCGGTAGCAAGGCCAGGCGCGAACCTCACAACCTTCAGATCTGTGCCGGGATGTCGTGCGGACATCGTGCGCGAAAACGCGTCCCGCGACGGCATTTTGCGCGCTTCAAACAGGGATGCCTAACCGCGGAATTGCGGTTAATGTAGGTCTATGTCTGCCAGCCGCATTGATCTCCTGACCGAAGCGCAACGGGCCTGTCTTCGACTGGTCCTGACGCATCATAATTCAAAGGAGATCGCAGCGCTGCTCGGCGTGTCGCCGTCGGCGATCGACAAGCGGATCGAACGCGCGGTCCAGGTGCTGGGCGCGGGGTCGCGGTTCGAGGCTGCGCGGCTGTTGCAACGGCACGAAACCGCCGGGGATTTCGATGTGCCCGCAGAGCCCCGCGTCATGCCCTCCGCCACGCCCGCGCCCCGCGCTGCGAACGACAGGACGGAGGACGGGACGTCGCCAACGCCGTCGTCCGACCTGCTGGTCGCGACGTATGATCGGCTCCCATCCGAACCAATCGACGTAGCGCGCGCGCCGTCGCATCCGCCACAGGTCGGCCAGGACGATCCATGGGGGCTTGTCCGCCGCTTCATGGGGATGACGCCCGGAGGCGGACCGGAGGGAGCGGCGCGGAACCGCCTGTCCAAGGGGGACAGGCTGATCCGACTGGTCGGGCTCATGGCGTTGCTGGCGATCACCACGGTGGCGCTGGTGACGATGACGATGACCATGACGAGCCTGTTCAGGCAGGTTCGCGGCAGCGCCGCCTCTCCCCGGGTTGAGCATTCGTCGCGCTGGGGTGGGAAATTCGACATGTTGAAGGAACGTCGTCAGGCAACCGACAGGGTTACCGCGGACTTTCTGAAGGCAGAGGCAGCGGTCGACCAGGCCGCGTCGCTCGCTGCTTCCTGCGTCGCGACCTTGTTGCAGCAGCTTGCGGCGGCAAGATTGCCGGTCGCGACCGGGATCGCCGCGCTGCAACTCGTCGCGGATGCATCGTCCGATCTGATCAAGGCCCGCCAGCGCTTTGTCGACGCGCACCGGGCGCTGGTCGCGGTACGCAGCGAAATCGGCCTCGGTGCCTTTTATGCCTATGGTGACGAGGGCGAGTGTCCGCCCAACGAAGGGGCTTTGCGCGACGATGCGCGACTGCACCTCGTCGTTGCCGCCTGACGACGCGGCCGGTGGATCGCTTGACCCGATAACGTGGACCGCGTCTGGATCTTCAACGCGCTGCAACTGGCGGCGACCGGCTATGCATTCTGGCGTGGCGGTGCCCCCGAGCGGCTGACCGGGCTTGCCCTGCTGCTCGCGGCACTGGCCACGCGGATGTTTCACCAGCTTGGCGCAGGCGAGTTCGTCGACGTCGAGATCGGTATCATGACCGTCGACATCGTCCTGCTCGGCGTGATGATCGCCATCACGCTGCACGCCGATCGGTTCTGGCCGGCCTGGGTCACCGCGCTCCATGCACTGGGGACCGGGGCGCATCTGGCCCGGGCGATCAACCCCGACGTGATCCGGCTCGCTTATGCGGTCCTGTCGGTCATGTGGAGCTACCCCATCGTCCTGCTGCTCGCCGTCGGAACGATGCGGCATGCCAGACGGGTCCGGTCGCGAGGCTGGGATCTCGACTGGAGCCGCCAGGACCCGACCCTTCCTTAGCCCTGCATCTGAGGCTTTAAATGTCTTATGCCATTCCTTTCATGCGACTCTTGAACGGCGCACGGCCCGGGCCGGCTCTTGCACCCGCCGCCGTCGATCCCGCCCGCCTGGTGAGCGCTGCCAAGCATCTGTACGAACTGCGTCGCCAGCGCGACGCGGCATTCGGTGCGGACCTGTTCTCCGAACCCGCCTGGGACATGCTGCTCGACCTGTTCATCTCGCATCACGAGGGGCGTCAGCTCAGCGTGTCCGCGGTGTGCATCGGTGCGCGGGCGCCCTCGGCGACGGCGCTGCGCTACCTTGCGATCCTGCAGGAGGCGGGTCTCGTTCTGCGGACCCGCGACAAAAATGACGGTCGACGATCGCATATTCAGCTGTCGGTCGTCGGGCGTCAGCGGATGAGCGATCTGCTCGCGGGTCTGGTGGATTGCTGATCCGCAAGCCGGCCGGGTGACCGGTCGAGCTTGGCGGACGGACGAACAAGATCCCTGCGGCCGGCGCCGACCGGGCGTCTTCGCGGCTGCTGCCGCGCGGCTCGATACGCCGCGCATGGCGGGCCCCGATCCGGCCGTCCGCCATCCAAAGCTTGTAAAATTGCGCCTGTGATGGCATGTAAGTCTCGGATACCCGTCAATTTTACTGGTTTGCGGGCCTCCCAATAGATTCCGGCAAATGGGCGAGGACTTTGAGCAACGGTTGTGCTCGGTCGATCGCTTCTGTGCGTCTTTCGGCCGATCCTGCGCAGCCCATCCATCATCCGGCGATGCGCCCTTAGCCGTCTCCGCCCCTCGGGGGCCGGGATCGGGGGCGGGCAGGCGGTAACGAAAAAGGCATCATAGTGCGAATTGGATCGAACGACGACACGCGGACCGCCGAGCAGGCAGGCGATGCCCCGGCGGCCGGCACGGGCGTAACGCGCCGCAATCTTCTAGGCTCGGCGATCGTTGCAGGCGTCGCGGGGACCTCCGCCATGGTCCCCCTGTCGCCGGCGCAGGCCGCGACGACGGAACGGTCGGTCGACGTGCTGCTGATCGGCGGCGGCATCATGAGCGCGACGCTCGCCGTGCTGCTGCGCCAGCTCGAGCCGAGCTGGACGATCGAGCTGGTCGAGCGGCTCGACAAGGTTGCCGAAGAGAGCTCGGGCGGCTGGAACAACGCGGGCACCGGCCATTCGGCGCTGTGCGAACTGAACTATACGCCGGTCAACGCGGCCGACGGCCGTGTCGAGATCGCCAAGGCGGTCGAGATCAACGAGCAGTTCCAGGTCACGCGCCAGTTTCTCAGCCACCAGGTCAAGGCCGGCATGCTCGGCGCACCGCGGACGTTCATCAACTCGACCCCGCACATGAACCTCGTCTGGGGCGACGCGAATGTCGCCTTCCTGCGCAAGCGCTGGGAAGCGCTGGGCGCCAGCCCGCTCTTCTCGGGCATGGAATTCTCCACCGACCGCGCCCAGATCGCCAAATGGGTGCCGCTGATGATGCAGGGCCGCGACGCGTCGCTGCCGCTTGCGGCGACCCGCTCGCCGCTCGGCACGGACTGCGACTGGGGCACGGTGACGCGGCAATATATCGCCGCGCTCGACAAGCAGGCGAATTTCACGCTGACGACGGGGCATGAGGTTCGTTCGCTCGAGCGCAATGCCAAGGGCGGCTGGGAAGTCACCGCGCGCGACATGAAGACCGACGACAAGCAGGTCATCAATGCGCGCTTCGTCTTTGCCGGCGCGGGTGGCGGCGCACTGCCGATCCTGCAGAAGTCGGGCATCCCCGAGGCGGACGACTATGCCGGCTTTCCGGTCGGCGGATCCTTCCTGGTCGCGGACAAGCCGGAGATCACGCACCGCCATCTCGCCAAGGTTTACGGCAAGGCCGCGGTCGGCTCACCGCCCATGTCGGTGCCGCATCTCGACACCCGCTATCTCGACGGCAAGCAGGCGCTGCTGTTCGGACCGTTCGCGACCTTCTCGACCAAGTTCCTGAAGCAGGGGTCCTATTTCGATCTGCCTGCATCGGTGACGATCGACAATTTCCGGCCGATGGTCGCGGTCGGCTGGGACGATTTCGCGCTGGTCGAATATCTCGCAGGGCAGCTGATCATGTCGGATGCCGACCGGATGGAGGCGTTGCGCGAATATTTCCCCGGCGCCAAGGACGGCGACTGGCGCCTGTGGCAGGCGGGCCAGCGCGTGCAGATCATCAAGCGTGATCCTGAAAAGGGCGGCGTGCTGAAGCTGGGCACCGAGATCGTCGCGTCGAAGGACGGCTCGATCGCGGCGCTGCTCGGCGCGTCGCCGGGTGCGTCGACCGCGCCGTCGATCATGCTCGACCTGCTCAAGAAGGTGTTTCCGAACCGGCTGTCGACCGCCGGCTGGCAGGCCAAGATCCGCGAGATCGTCCCGAGCTACGGCATCAAGCTCAATGAGCATCCCGAACTGCTCGCCGATCACTGGGGCAATACCGCCGATACGCTGCAACTCGCCATCGCCTCGCCGGCCGTCCATGTCGCGACCAAGCCCCGGCCCGCCGCGATGCGCGTCAAGCCGGACCGCAGCCCCGACCTCGCCCTCTGACCTCTGTCCTCGATCGCGCCCTCCCCGGCATTGCCGGGGAGGGGTAAGCGATGGCGCGCAGGCGGGCCCTGCTGGCGGGAAATGCCTCATATCCGATCCACCCCGATAACGAAGATCGCCCACCTTGCGGTCATGCGTGAGCGATCATCAGAACGCCAGAATAGTAAAGCCGTCGAAATCATGTCGACCTGGGACGGTCTTGGTCAAAAAACACGATAGACTTGTCTGTCGATGCCCCCGACAGTTCTCTCGATATTCGTGTTTTGCCCCGCCTAATCGGGATAAGCGCTGGGGGAATGTATATGCAGCCTGTCCGGGCCGCCGAACACTCGAAACGTCGCTTTGTCGCACTGGATGGGTTGAGGGGGGGCGCGGCGCTGATGGTCGTGGCATACCATATCGGTATCTTCCTGAAGTTCCCGAGCGGAATGACGGTCCATGGTAATATCGCGGTGGACTTTTTTCTGTGTCTTAGCGGTTTCGTCCTCGCCTTCGCCCACGAGCGGCGGTTGCGCGAGGGCGGGGGTGAGCTGGCGCGCTTTCTGGTGTCACGGGTGGTTCGGCTCTGGCCAAGCGTGCTCGCCGGATCGGTGGTGGCCGTGCTCGTGGCGCTCGGCATGGCGGGCGGTCCGGGGGCGTCATCCGCCTATCGGGCGTTTGCCCTGTCCCTCGTCGTCCTGCCGCGGCTCGAGGGGCAGAACCTGGTCTGGTTCAACGGCGTCTATTGGTCGCTTTTTGCAGAGATCCTCGTCAATCTGCTTTGGGCGATATCCGTCAAGGCGCTTGGCAATCGACGGCTGATCGCGATCGCCTTCATCCTTTCGGTCGCGATCACCTGGATCGCCATCGACCATAATAGCGTCCATTTCTTTTATCAGTCGGTCGATATGATCGTGCCAACGACGGTCAGGGCCTTGGCGTCCTTCTGCATGGGGGTGGTCGTATACCGGATCTACGAGGCGCGTCGCGTGAAGGCGGATGTTGCGCCGGTGATCCTGGTCGCCGCACTCCTCTTTCCGATGATCGTGCCCGGCGTCTCCTGGTTTGGCATCCCGCTGTCGCTCTTCTACATCCTGTGCGCCAACCCGATGATCGTTTTGCTCGGCGCACTTGGACAGCGTGAGCAGTCGCGCGTGCTGACATGGCTGGGGAATATCTCCTTCCCGCTATATGCCACGCATCTGCCGGTCGTCATGCTGCTCTCTCGATTGGTGGCGGGCCAGCCGCTCGCCGAGCGACTGATCGCAGCGGTCGGTATTGTGGGGGCTGCGCTGATCGTGGCGGAGGTCGTCCGCCGCTACGTCGAAAAGCCGGCGCTCGCCTATCTGGGTGCGCGCCTGCTCGTCCCGCGTCGTGCCGTCTCGGTCGGCTAGCGCGAGGCGACGAGCGGCGGCGGCCGATGCTCGGCCTCGGCACGCAGAAAGGCCCTCCACGCATCGACGAAGGTCGGCATCGAGAACGCGTCGAGACGCGCCTCGAGATCGACCCGCCGTGCCGCGATCTGGTCCGGGCGGAGTTCGGCGAGTTGTATCATCCCCGCGGCGATGGCCTCGACGGAGTGCGGATCGACCGCGATCGCACTTGGTCCCGCGACCTCTTCGAGGACGCTGTCGGCGCTGATCAGCGGCACCAGTCCGTTACGCATCGCTTCCGCGACGGGGACGCCAAATCCCTCGAGAAGGCTCACCAGCACGAACCCCCGCGCATGCGCATAGAGCCAGCGCAACTGCTCGTCCGAGACATAGGGCAGGAGGATGACGCCGGGGGTTTGCTCCGCCTCGGCGATGACGGCCTCGGATCCCGGCTCGCGACTGCCGCAGATGACATAGCGATAGCCCGCATCGGCGAGGCCCGCGTGCGCGAATGCGCGGATGCTGGCCAGCTGGTTCTTGCGGCGCCCGATGCTGCCCACGGTCAGCAGAAACAGGCCTTCGACGCCGTCCACGGCGTGTTGCGCGCCACCCGCCACGCCGGTGCGGATCGGTGGATAGATCACGGTGGCGGGGGACCCGGTGCCATAGAGCCGCTGAAATGCTGTCCGCGATGCCTGGCTGACAAAGGCCATGCGGGGCTGGCGTTCGGCGATGCGTGCATAGACCCGCTCGTAGAGCGCGGTGACGGACGGGGCGAAGAGTTCGGGATGCGTCAGGGGGCCGAGATCGTGGCACAGCACGGCATCATGCGACGTGACGTGCCAGCCCAGCACGGTCATCGGATCGAGATGAAGGACCGCGCGTCGGCTCCGCTGTCGCGGCAGCAGCTTGGGATACCGGGCTCTGAGGCGATCCTCTTCGGCCCATAATCGACCGATGACTTTGCGGGACAAGGCATTGACGCCGACCCTTTCGGGAAGCCTCCATATCTTCACGCTGCAAAATACCTCCGGCAGCGTGTCGATAATGTCCCTGCCGATAAAATACTTTCCGGTTCGATTGTGAAGCGAAAGCGTGAAGTCGACATCCCATCGTTGAAAAGACTTGCTAATAGTATTTCATCCCGAAATCATCGGTAATATGCGTCGTAGAGCTACCAGAAATCAGCAAATGGGTCATGTCGAAATCGGAATGGGGGCCCCATTTCAAAGAATAACAGGCGCGGGGGGGGCGGGTGCTCTAAGGCACAGAATTCGCTATGCCGGCTGTCGTCGTTGATAACAGCGCGTATCACGGTATCGTCGGCCGACGATCGGGCTACGCCCGTCAAGACGGGTCGACACTCTTGGAAACGATGGAGCGGGTAACGGGAATCGAACCCGTGTATTCAGCTTGGAAGGCTGCTGTACTACCATTGTACTATACCCGCGAAGCCGGCGTTGCCGCGGCCTGCGCCCCCGCTCTGACCGTCGCGAAGGCGAGACGGGCGGCAGAAGGTGTAGGACCGCGATAGCGCGGCTCGTGGGGTGGTGCAAGCCGGGGCAGGATGGTTCATGGTTTGCTGACGAAAATCGGCTACCCCTGGCGCCATGTCCGACGCGCCTGTGCTTCCCGAGACGACGAGCCTGACCCTGCAACGGCGCCGCGCCGCGGATCCGCGCCCCGCGTCTGCCGTCAGTCACGGCGCCGGGCTGGCGGGGCTGGCGGGGGTGCTCGGATGGGTGGCGTGCGCGCGCGGCTGGGGGATGGACGGGCCCTATGCCGCGCTGGTCAACCTGCTCGCCTGCGCGGTCCCGATGATCCTGTGGTCGGTGCTGGTCGACAAGGTCCATCGCCGGCCGAGCACCGGGCTGGACTGGTCGCGGCCCCGGCCATGGCGCGAGACGATCGACGTCAGCCTGACCAAGCTCGCCGCCTTCTGGGTGACCTGGGCGGGGATCGCGGTGATCTATGGCACCGGGCGATTCTATTGGGAGGGGAATTTCGCCTTTGCGATGTGGTGCTTCACCAACGCCGTGCCGATCCTCGTGCTCGTGTCGATCCCCTATGTCCTCTGGCTCGACCGCTTTCTGGTGGAACCGAAGGACGGGGCCTGGTCGCTCGGGGCATGGCTGACCGGGCAGCCGGGGGTCGACCGTGCTGCGCTCCACAACCACCTGCGCAGCTGGGGAGTGAAGGCGTTCTTCCTCGCCTTCATGCTCGCGATCGTGCCCGGCGGGTTTGGCGAGTTCATCCGCGGCGACACAAGCGCGATCCTGCGCGACCCTGTCGCGCTCGCCAGGTGGCTGATCACCTTCATGTTCCTGATCGACGTCGCCTTTGCGACGGTCGGCTATGTCCTGACGCTGCGACCGCTCGATTCGCATATCCGCAGCGCCAATCCGTTTGCGGCGGCGTGGATGGCGGCGTTGATGTGCTATCCGCCGATCATCCTGATGAGTGACGGCGGGCCGATGGACTATCACCCGGGCACGCAGGAATGGGACGTCTGGTTCCAGTATCACCCCGTCCTGCTGGTGCTGATCGGCGCGGTGCTGGTCGCGCTGACCGCCATCTATGCGTGGGCGACGATGGCGTTCGGCTTGCGATTCTCCAATCTCACCAACCGCGGGATCCTGACGCACGGGCCCTATGCCTGGTCGCGGCACCCCGCCTATCTGTCGAAGAACCTGTTCTGGTGGCTGTCGACGATCCCCGTGCTGACGACGGGGACGCCGATCGACGCGATGCGCGCGACCCTGCTGCTCGCGGCGGTCAGCGGGGTCTATTACTGGCGTGCGCGGACCGAGGAGCGGCATCTGGGCTTCGACCCCGATTACCGCGCCTATAGCGACTGGATGGCGCGCAACGGACCGGTACCGCGCCTTCTGGCGTGGGTGGCTGGGTCAGGCCGGGCGTCAGGCGCCTAGAAGCTTTCCACGCCGTAGACCTTGGCGATATCGCCGCCCCAGACACCGTTATACTTGTCGAGCAGCAGCTCGGCGGGGACCTTGCCCGAGCGGACGATGTCGCGCAGCGGATCGAGGAAGCCGGTCTCGTTGTCGCCCGCCTTGTTCAGGCGCGCGCGCGACGACAGGCCGGCACCCGCGATATCGAGCACCTGTGCGGCGATGTCGCGCAACTGGCCGCCACCTGCGATCGGCGCATTCAGCCCGAGCTTGGGCACCGAATCGCGCAGCGACTGGCGTTCGTCGATCGTCCAGTCCTTCACCAGATCCCATGCCGCATCGAGCGCACCCTGATCGTAGAGCAGCCCGACCCAGAGCGCGGGCAGCGCGCAGATCCGGTTCCACGGCCCGCCATCGGCGCCGCGCATCTCGAGGAAGGTCTTCAGCCGCACCTCGGGAAAGGCGGTCGAGAGATGATCGGTCCAGTCGTCGAGCGTCGGCTTCTCGCCGGGCAGGACGCTGAGCTCGCCCTTCAGGAAGTCGCGGAAGCTGAGCCCCGCCGCGTCGATATATTTGCCGTCGCGGTAGACGAAGTACATCGGCACATCGAGCGCATAGTCAGTGTAGCGGTCATAGCCGAAACCATCCTCGAACACGAAGGGCAGCATGCCGGTGCGGTGCGGGTCGGTGTCGGACCAGATATGGCTGCGATAGGACAGCATGCCGTTGGGCTTGCCCTCGGTAAACGGCGAATTGGCGAAGAGCGCGGTGGCGAGCGGCTGAAGCGCGAGGCCGACGCGGAATTTCTTCACCATGTCCGCTTCCGACGCGTAATCCAGGTTCACCTGGATCGTGCAGGTCCGCAGCATCATGTCGAGCCCCATGCTGCCGACACGTGGCATGTGCCGCAGCATGATCGCATAGCGCCCCTTGGGCATGATCGGCAGCTCCGCGCGGGTCTTGTCGGGCCACATGCCGAGGCCGAGGAAGCCGATGCCGAGCTTTTCGCCCGCGGCCTTGACCTGTTCGAGATGGCGGCCGGTCTCGGCGCAGGTTTCGTGGAGGGTCTCGAGCGGCGCGCCCGAGAGTTCGAACTGGCCTGCAGGCTCCAGGCTGATGCTGCCGTCCGCACCGGTCATGGCGATGACGTTCTCGGTACCGTCGGGGCCGCGCTCGAACACGGGGGCCCAGCCATATTGCTCGAGCTCGCCGAGCAGCGCGCGGATGCCGCCCGCCTCGGTGTACGAAGGCGCACGATGGTCGTCCTTCGCGTACACGAATTTCTCGTGCTCGGTGCCGATCCGCCAGCGGTCCTTGGGCTTTTCACCGCGCGCGAAGCTGGCGATCAACTGGTCGCGCGACTCGATCGTCGGGCTGGTCTTTGCAGGGGCGGTCTTGCTCGTCATCGCCGCGCCTTACGCGGCGATGAACGAGGGTGCTAGAGGGGATTCGGACCGGTCGGTAGCAATGTCACGCGACGGGTGACGGGACGGGCGGTTCGGCCGCCCAATCGCCCGCCGCCGCCATCCACAGCGCGACCGCTGCCGCCGCTGCGGTTTCCGCGCGGAGGATGCGCGGGCCGAGGCCGATGCCGACCGCCTGCGGGTGCGCGCGAATCGCGGCACGCTCGTCGGCGTCGAAACCGCCCTCGGGGCCGATCAGGATCGCTGCGGGACCGGCATGCGCGCGCATTGCCGCGAGCGCGGGCGCGCCGCCGGTTTCGTCGGCGAAGAACAGCGTGCGATCGGCGGGCCAGTCGCGGAGCAACGCTGCGAGCTTCACGGGTTCGGCGACCTGCGGCAGCGCGGTGCGCCCGCATTGCTCGGCCGCCTCGATCATGTGCGTGCGCAGACGGTCGGTATTGGGCTTGTCGACCACGGTGCGGCGCGTGACGACCGGGACGAGCCGGTCGACGCCGAGCTCGCACGCCTTCTCCGCGAGCCAGTCGACCCGGCCTTTCTTGAGCGGCGCGGCGCAGAGCCAAAGATCAGGCACCGCCTCGCGTTCGCGGAGCCGTTCGGTCACGTCGAGGACGAGGTCGCGCTTGCCGACGCTGGCCGCGGTGGCGAGCCATTCGCCGGTGCGGTCGTCGAACAGCTTGACCGGGTCGCCGATCTTCAGCCGCATGACGCCGGCGAGATAATGCGCGGCGGGGCCGTCGGCCGGGAGTGGGCCGGGGCTGAGCGGGGTGTCGACGAACAGCCGCGGCGTGGATTGCGGCGGCCAGGCTGGGGTTGCAGGCATTGCGGGGGCCTAGCAAATCCCGCCGCATGCGGGGAGGGCGTTTCGCTCGTTCGCGATCCTCCGCCGTCCGGAGGATTGGTCAGCGGCGGTTCCAGAGTTTACGGGCGACGATCCATACGATGATCGCGACCGCGATGCCGAGGATCAGCGCGCCCGCGACCGCGCCGGCGACGCGGAAGATGCCCCAGAAGAGCGCCTCGACGAAACGGCCGACCGCGACCGAAAGGCCGATCATGCAAAGGGGCTCGAACGCGACACTGACGCTATCCTAGCCGCTGCGGGCTTGCGCGCCAAACGCCGTCTTCCTACGCCCCGCGTCATGCAGACCACACCGAGCCCGATGGACATCGTCCCCGACAGCGAACATCGCGGCCTGGTCGCGCGGCTTCCGCCGACGCTGCGCGGGCTGGCGCTGCTCGCGCGGTTCGACCGGCCGATCGGCTGGTGGCTGCTGTTCTGGCCGGGCGCCTGGGGGATCGCGCTGGCGGGCGGGGCGTGGGCGCGCTGGGATCTGATCGCGTGGTTCCTGCTCGGCAGCATCGCGATGCGCGGCGCAGGCTGCGTGTTCAACGACATCGTCGACCGCGATCTCGACGCGCAGGTCGCGCGGACGCGCGCGCGGCCGATCCCGAGCGGGCTCGTCTCGCTGCGGCTGGCGTGGATCTGGCTCGGCGTGCTGGCGCTCGTCGGGCTGGTCGTGCTGCTGCAGCTGACGCCGCTCGCCGCGATCGTCGCGCTGGCGAGCCTTGCGCCGGTCGCCGCCTATCCGTTCATGAAGCGGATCACCTGGTGGCCGCAGGCATGGCTCGGGCTGGTGTTCAGCTGGGCGTTGCTGGTCGGGTGGAGCGACATCGCCGGCGCGCTGACGTTGCCGATGTGGCTGCTCTATGCGGGCTCAATCGCCTGGGTGATCGGCTATGACACGATCTATGCGCTGCAGGACCGCGAGGACGATGCGATGATCGGTGTCCGGTCGTCCGCGCTGCGCATGGGGCGGCATGTAAAGGCGGGGGTCGGGATTTTCTATGCGATCGCGGTCGGGTTCTGGGCGGCGGCGTTCTGGACGATGCGGCCCGATCCGCTCGCGATCGCCGCGCTGGCGCCCGCCGCGCTGCATCTGGGGTGGCAGGTCGCGACGCTGCGCGCGGACGACAGCGCCGGTGCGCTCGCTCGATTCCGCGCCAACCGCTTCACCGGGTTGCTGATCTTCCTCGCCTGCGTGGTTGTCGGCACGAGCCTGTGACCCTAGATCGGCGACATGCTCACACCCGATCAAGCCCGCGACCGCGCCCATGACATCGTAGCGCGCGCCAAGGCCGCCGGCGCGGACGCCGCCGATGCGGTCTTCGCCGCCGATGCCTCGCTCGACGTTTCGATCCGCCTCGGCAAGCTCGAGGATATCGGCCGGTCGGAAAGCGAGGACCTGGGCCTGCGCGTGTTCGTCGGCAAGCGGTCGGCGAGCGTCTCGACCTCCGACCTGTCGTCCGCGGCGATGGACGCGCTCGCGGCGCGCGCGGTGGCGATGGCGCGCGAGGCCCCCGAGGATGCCTGGGCCGGCCTCGCCCCTGAAAATCGCTTGTTGCACGGCGTACCGCCGATGCTCGGGCTTGCCGATCACGGTGAGGTCTCGCCCGAGCAGCTACGCGATGCGGCAACCGCGGCGGAGGATGCGGCGCGCGCGGTGCCCGGCGTGACGAACAGCGAAGGCGGTGGCGCAAGCGCGTCGAGCAGCGTCTGGGCGCTGGCCACCAGCCATGGGTTCGCGGGCGCCTATGCCTCGACCGCCTATGGCGTGTCGGCGAGCGTGCTGGCGGGCGAGGGCGGCGCGATGCAGCGCGACTATGCCTATCACAGCGTGCGGCACCGCCAGCATCTCGAATCGCCCGAGGCGATCGGGCAGCGCGCGGGCGAGCAGGCAGTCGCGCGGCTCAATCCGGGGCGGCTCGCGAGCGGGCCGATGACGGTGGTGTATGACCCGCGCGTCGGCAGTTCGCTGCTCGGCCATCTGATCGCGGCGATCGCGGGGCAGGCGATCACGCGCAAGACCAGCTTCCTGCTCGATTCGCTGGGATCGCAGGTGTTTGCGCATGGCATCACGATCCGCGACGATCCGCATCGGCCTTACGGATTGCGGTCGCGGCCGTTCGATGGCGAAGGGCTGCCGGTGTCGCCGACCGCGATCATCGAGCACGGCATGCTCGAAAGCTGGCTGCTCGATTCGGCGTCGGCACGCCAATTGGGGCTTGAGCCGACCGGCCATGCCGCGCGCGGCGTCAACGGTGCGCCGGGTGTGTCGACGAGCAACGTCTTCATGGAAGCGGGCACGATGCCGCCCGAGACGCTGATCGAGGATATCGTGTCGGGCGTCTATGTCACCGAACTGATGGGCGGCGGCGCGAATGGCGTCACTGGCGATTACAGCCGCGGCGCGGCGGGCTTCAGAATCGAGAATGGCGTCATCACCGGGCCGGTCGCCGAATTTACGATCGCGGGCAATGCGAAGGACATGTTCCTGGCGATGACCCCCGCCAACGACCTCGAATTCCGCTACGGCATCAACGTGCCCACGTTGCGCGTGGAGGGGATGACGGTGGCGAGTGGCTGAACCGCCCCCGGGTCCGGCCACGACGTTGCGCGCGGCGGTCGAATCGATCGCTGCCGAAGCCGGGCAGACGGCGCTAGCGCGGTTCGGGACCGATTTCCGCCGCTGGGAAAAGACGCCGGGCAGTCCGGTGTGCGAGGTCGATATCGATATCGACCGGATGTTGAAGGTGCGGCTGTCCGCACTGCTGCCCGACGCCGGCTGGCTGTCGGAGGAAACCGCCGACAATCCCGCGCGGCTTGCGCGCGACCGGCTCTGGGTCGTCGACCCGATCGACGGCACGCGCGATTATATCCGGGCACGTCCGGGCTGGTGCGTGTCGATCGCGCTGGTCGAGCGCGGGCGGGTGGTGATCGGCGTGCTCGATGCGCCAGCGCGAGGCGAGGTCTGGTCGGCGGCGCTGGGCGAAGGCGCGACGCTTAACGGCGCGGTGCTGCGGGCCGGATCGCGCACCGACTTTCCCGGATCGCGCGTGCCGACCGATGCACTGCCCAAGGCGGACCGCGATCTGGTAGTGGTGGAGAAACCCAATTCTATCGCGCTTAGGATCGCGATGGTCGCAGCCGACCGGGCCGACCTGGTCGCGACGCTGCGCTGGGGAAATGAGTGGGACATCGCCGCCGCCGCGCTGGTCGCGAGCGAGGCCGGCGCGGCAGTGACCGACGCGGTCGGGATCCCGCTGGTGTTCAACAAGCCGCGCCCGCAGGCGTTCGGGGTCGTCGCGAGCACGCGCGGGATCCACCGCGCGGCGATCGCGCGGCTGGCGGATCGGGCGGCGGCTATTCTGGGGTAGGGCTGGGCGCTTCGCTGGACACGAAAAAGGCCGGAGGTTTCCCTCCGGCCTTTTTCGTTTTGGGGAGCGCCGCGGCGGAGCCGCGTCGTCGGACCTCGCCTGAGCGAGGCCGGCCGAGCTTGTAAGCTTGGCCGGCTTCGCCGTGCCAGGCTTACGCGCTCTGCTTAGCCCGGCTCGCGCGCTTGCGCTCGTTCGCGTCGAGGAAGCGCTTGCGCAGACGGATCGACTTCGGCGTGACTTCGACCATCTCGTCGTCGTCGATGTACGCGATCGCCTGCTCCAGCGTCGCACGCTTCGGCGGGGACAGGCGGACCTGGTCGTCCTTGCCGCCGCTCGCGCGGAAGTTGGTCAGCGCCTTGGTCTTCATCGGGTTGACCTCGAGGTCGTCCGGCTTGGCGTTCTCGCCGACGATCATGCCCTCATAGAGTGCCTCGCCGTGACCCACGAACAGGATGCCGCGCTCTTCGAGCGGACCGAGGGCATAGTTGTTCGCTTCGCCCGACCCGTTCGAGATCAGCACGCCGTTCTTGCGGCCTTCGATCTGGCCCTTGTGCGGACCATACTTCTCGAACAGCCGGTTCATGATGCCCGTGCCGCGCGTGTCGGACAGGAATTCACCGTGATAGCCGATCATCCCGCGGCTCGGCGCCGAGAAGGTGATGCGGGTCTTGCCACCGGTCGACGGACGCATGTCGGTCAGTTCGGCCTTACGGATGTTCATCTTCTCGACGACGGTGCCCGAATGCTCCTCGTCGACGTCGATGATGACGGTCTCGTACGGCTCGGTCTTCTTGCCGTCCTCGTCCTCGCCGAACAGCACGCGCGGACGCGAGATGCCGAGCTCGAAGCCCTCGCGGCGCATCGTCTCGATCAGCACGCCCAGCTGGAGCTCGCCACGACCGGCGACTTCGAAGCTGTCCTTGTCGGCTGCCTCGGTCACCTTCACGGCGACGTTCGACTCGGCTTCGCGGAACAGGCGCTCGCGGATCATGCGCGACGTCACCTTGGTGCCTTCACGGCCCGCCATCGGCGAATCGTTCACGGCAAAACGCATCGACAGCGTGGGGGGATCGATCGGCTGCGCGTGCAGCGGCTCGGTCACCGTGATGTCGGCGATCGTGTCGGCGACGGTCGCAACCGAAAGCCCTGCGAGCGAGATGATGTCGCCGGCCTTGGCTTCGTCGACCGGCACGCGGTCGAGGCCGCGGAACGACATGATCTTGGACGCGCGACCCGTCTCGATGATCTTGCCGTCGTTATCGAGCGCGTGGATCGCCTGGTTGGTCTTCACGGTACCCGAATTGACGCGACCGGTGAGGACGCGGCCGAGGAACGGATCGCGATCGAGCAGCGTGACAAGGAAGGTGAACGGCACGCCGGCAACTTCCACGGCGGGAGGCGGCACGTGCTTCACGATCGTCTCGAACATCGGGATCAGCGTGCCTTGGCGCGCGTCCATGTCGGTCGAGGCATAGCCGTTGCGGCCCGAAGCATAGAGCACCGGGAAATCGAGCTGGTCGTCATTCGCGTCGAGCGACACGAACAGATCGAACACTTCGTCGAGCACTTCCTGGATGCGCGCGTCGTTACGATCGACCTTGTTGACGACGACGATCGGCTTCAGGCCGAGGGCCAGCGCCTTGCCGGTGACGAACTTGGTCTGCGGCATCGCGCCTTCCGACGAATCGACCAGCAGGACGACGCCGTCGACCATCGACAGGATGCGCTCGACTTCGCCGCCGAAATCGGCGTGGCCGGGCGTGTCGACGATGTTGATGCGGATGCTCTCGCTCTCGCCCGGGGGCGTCCAGTCGACCGAGGTCGGCTTGGCGAGAATCGTGATCCCGCGCTCCTTTTCGAGGTCGTTGGAATCCATTGCGCGCTCTTCGACACGCTGGTTGTCGCGGAAGGTGCCGGACTGGCGGAAGAGCTGGTCGACCAGCGTCGTCTTGCCGTGATCGACGTGCGCAATGATCGCCACGTTGCGGAGGCTCATGGGAATGCTTTCGGTTTGGACGGAATTTGCAGGCGCGCTTAGCGTTTATTCCGCGATGCGGCAAGTTTGGCGTTTCGATTGCCGCCCGAATGGTTCCCCGCTGCCGGAAAAATCGCCGATCGCGAGCCTGTTTCGGGGTGGCCCGCGCCAGTCTCCGGGCGAGCCGCCAAGACGATTGCGTGGCTTGCGTGTATTATCTAGACACCACAGTTGAATGCGGGTGTCGTTCCCCTAGGATGCGGCACCGATTGGAGGATTGCATGGCGACGACACCCGAGACGCTGACGACCGAGCCTGGCCTGGTCCTGACGCCGCCCGACCCCGTGCCGACTGTCTCCGCGACGAAGGCCGCCGGGCTCGTGCCGGTCGATGCGGGAGTGAAGTCGCAGCTCGATGATCGGGTCGCCGGCTTTGTCACCGACCTCGTCGCGCAGGACGTCAACAGCCCTGAATTCGGCAAGCGCGTCGATGCGATCACCGCGATGGGGGCGAAGGAAATCCGCGAGGCGGCGGGCCAGTCGAACCGGTTCCTCGATCGCCCGGTCCGCGCGATGGATCAGGAAACCGGCGTCGGCAAGGATCTGGCGGAGCTGCGCCGCGTCGTCGAGGATCTCGATCCCGGCAAGAAGGGCAACCTGACCGCGCCACAGAAACTGTTCGGGATCATCCCGTTCGGCGGCAAGATGCGCAATTATTTCGACGGCTACAAATCATCGCAGACCCATATCGCGCAGATCCTGAAGAGCCTGTCGTCGGGCAAGGACGAGCTGCTGATGGACAATGCCGCGATCGATACCGAGCGCGCCAATCTGTGGGCGGCGATGGGGCGGCTCGAACAGATGATCCATCTGTCGAAGACGATGGATGCGAAGCTCGAGGATGTCGCGAATGATCTCGACCACAGCGATCCGGCCAAGGCCAAGGCGATCCGCGAGACCGCGCTGTTCTACACCCGCCAGCGCACGCAGGATCTGCTGACGCAGATGGCGGTCACCGTGCAGGGCTATCTCGCGCTCGACCTGGTCAAGAAGAACAATGTCGAGCTGGTGAAGGGCGTCGACCGCGCCTCGACCACGACCGTGTCCGCGCTGCGCACCGCGGTGACGGTCGCGCAGGCGCTGACCAACCAGAAGCTGGTGCTCGAACAGATCACCGCGCTCAACACGACGACCGCGAACATCATCGACTCGACCGGCAAGCTGCTGAAATCGCAGACCGCGCAGATCCACGAGCAGGCGGCTTCCGCAACCATCCCGCTCGAGACGCTGCAACGCGCGTTCCAGAATATCTACGACACGATGGACGCGATCGACGTGTTCAAGCTGAAGGCGCTCGACAGCATGAAGACCACGGTCGGCGCGCTGTCGAACGAGGTCGACAAGTCGCGCGGCTATATCGCGCGGGCTGAGGGGGCCACCCAAGGTCAAAATGGGGGGCAGCTGGGCGGCCCGTCGCCGAGCGCGTTCAAGCTGGAGGCGATGTAAGGCGTGAGCGAAGTCGACGACGCCATCGCCAGCGCGCGCGCCTCCTGGTCGCGGATCTCGGACGACCGCGGCGCGGTCGGCGCGGCCCGGCTGCCGACGCGGGGGCGGACACGCCGGACTCAGACGATCGGTAAGAGGCTGACGCGGATCGCGATCGCCGACGTCGCGATCCTTATTGCGGCGATGGTGATCGGCTGGATCGTCCCGCTCGGGATCGGCGGTTTTATGTTGGTCACCGCGTTGTTGGTCGCGGCGACATTGCTGTTCGCGGTGTGGCCCGCCGAGCGCGCGCCGACGCCCGAGCGGCTCGCATCGGTCGATATCAAGGCACTGCCGCGGCAGACCGAACGCTGGCTGGAGGCGCAGCGCCCCGCCTTGCCCGCGCCCGCGGTGACCCTGGTCGACCGGATCGGCGTGCGGCTCGAAACGCTCGCGCCGCAGCTCGCGCGGTTCGCCGACGACGCGCCCGAGGCGATCGAGGTGCGCAAGCTGGTCGGCGAGCAGCTGCCCGCGTTCGTCAAGGATTACGAACGCGTGCCCCAGGCGCTGCGTACGACGCCGCGCAATGGCCGCACGCCCGATGCCGAACTCGTCGCGGGGCTGTCGCTGATCGAGCAGGAGATTGGCGAGATGACACAGAGGCTCGCGCAGGACGATCTCGACACGCTGGCGACGCGCGGTCGCTTCCTCGAGATGAAATATCGCGACGAGACCTAGCACGCCGTGAGGGCGGGGCGGAGATGCTCTCCATGCCGTTAAACCTCAGCTTAACAGCACATTCCGCTTCGGTTCAGCCCGACTCGGATAGAGCGGGACCACGGTCGCGGTTCATGCGTTTGCTTCATGCGGACCGGACGTAGAGGAGGTTCTCGATGAACGGATTGATGAAAAAGGCAGGTCTCGGCATCGCACTTGCGGCGACCGCGTTGACCGCGGCAGCGCCAGCCGATGCGCAGCGTTGGGGTCGCGGCTATCGCGGCGGCGGCTGGGGTGGGTATCACCATCGCGGTGGCGGCAATGTCGCGGGCGCGGCGGTGCTCGGCGGTATTCTGGGGCTCGGCGTGGGTGCAGCGATCGCGAGCAGCAACCGCGACCGCTATGTCGACCGCGGCTATTATAATGGCGGCTATTATGATGGTCCGCCGGTACGGACCTATTACCGCCAGGATTATCGTCCGCGGTGCTGGAGCGAGTGGCGGGTCGATCCCTATTATGGCGATCAGGTCCAGGTGCAGGTCTGCAGCTGATCTGATCTGACGCAAAACGCGGCGTCGGGAGCAATCCCGGCGCCGTTTTTTTGTGGCGCCACCCGCCCGCTTGCGGCTAAGCGCGCGCGATGACCGACACGCCCCCAGATCGCCTTTCGACCAACCATCGCAGCCCGTTTTTCCAGCAGGAGCTGCTGGAGCGCGGGATCGGCATCCGCTTCAAGGATGGCGTGCGCCACGACGTCGAGGAATATTGCATCTCCGAAGGCTGGATCCGCGTCGCGCTCGGCAAGAAGGTCGATCGCAACGGCAACCCGTTGACGCTGAAGCTCTCGGGGCCAGTCGAGGCATGGTTCGAGCGGCCTGCGGCTTCGGACGGGGCTACGGACGACGCCGACGAGGGCTGAGCCTCTCGTTCACGAAACCTACCCCGTCATCCTGGACTTGACCCAGGATCCAGAGTCACAGGCACCACCCTGCGTAACTCTGGATCCTGACTTTCGTCAGGATGACGGGGCGTGGCTTACGCCGCCACGCCCTCCAGAGCCTCGCTCGCCTCGAGCCACTTGGCTTCGCTTGCCTCGAGCTTCGCATTCACCTCGGCGCGACGCTTGCTGAGATCGCCCATCGACATCCGCGAGAAGCGTGGCTCGGCATTGGCCGGGTCGACCATCGCGCGGTCGATCGCGTTGCGTTCCTTGGTGAACTTCGCGGTCTGCTCCTCGACCTCGCGCAGCGTCTTGCGCAACGCGGCGTCGTTGCTCTTGGCCTCCGCCGCGGCCTTCTTGCCCGCCTTCTTGTCGGCCTTCGACGCCGCATCGCCCTTGCCGGCATCGCCCTTCAGGACGAACGCGATGTAATCGTCGAGGCTGCCGTCGAATTCCTTCGCCGTGCCGCCATCGACCAGCACGAGCCGGTCGGCGGTGAGTTCGAGCATGTGACGGTCATGGCTGACCAGCACGACGGCGCCGGTATAGGCGTTGAGCGCCTGCACCAGCGCCTCGCGCGCGTCGACGTCGAGATGGTTGGTCGGCTCGTCGAGGATCAGCAAATGCGGCGCGTCGCGGGTGATGAGCGCGAGCGCGAGCCGGGCGCGTTCGCCACCCGACAGCTTGCCGACCTTGGTCGTCGCCTTGTCGCCGGAGAAACCGAAGCGGCCGAGCTGGCCGCGCACCGCGGCGGGCGTCGCGCCCTTCATCAGATGCGCCATATGCTCGATCGGCGTATCGTGCGGATCGAGTTCCTCGACCTGATACTGGGTGAAATAGCCGACCTTCATCTTGTTCGACGACGCCATGTCGCCGTCCATCGGCGTCAGCTGCGCCGCGAGCAGCCGCGCGAGCGTGGTCTTGCCGTTGCCGTTGCGCCCGAGCAGCGCGACCCGGTCGTCGGGGTCGAGCCGCATGTTGAGCCGCTTCAGGATCGGCACGTCCGCATAGCCGACCGTGGCCATGTCGAGCGTGATCAACGGCGGGCGGAGCTCGGTCGGGTTGGGGAAACCGAACGAGAGCGTCGGATCATTATAGCTCTCGGCGATCGGCTGCATCTTCGCCAGCATCTTCTGGCGCGACTGGGCCTGCTTGGCGGTCGAGGCGCGCGCGCTGTTCTTGGCGATATATTCCTGCAGCTTCTCGCGCTGCACCGCTTGGTTGGCGCGCGCCGCCTCGATCTGCGCGAGGCGCTCGGCACGTTGGCGCTCGAACGCGTCATAGCCGCCGGGATAGAGCGTGATCTTGCCGCCCTGCAGATGCAGGATGTGATCGACGACGTTGTTGAGGAAATCGCGCTCGTGGCTGACGACGACGATCGTCGCCTTGTAGCTTTTGAGGAAATCCTCGAGCCACATCACCGCTTCGAGATCGAGATGGTTCGACGGCTCGTCGAGCAGCAGCAGGTCGGGCTGCGAGAACAGCAGCGCGGCGAGCGCGACGCGCATCTTCCAGCCACCCGAGAAACTGTCGAGCGTGCGGGCCTGCATCTCCTCGTCAAAGCCGAGGCCGAGCAGGATCTGCGCCGCACGCGCGGGCGCGGTATAGGCGTCGATCGCGATCAGCCGCTCGTACACGTCGCCGAGCCGGTCGGGATCCTCGCTGGTCTCGCTCTCCAGCATCAGCGCGGCGCGTTCTAGATCGGCCTCGAGCACGGTCTCGAACGGGGTCTTCACGCCGTGCGGGGCTTCCTGCGCGAGATAGCCGATGCGAGCGCCCTTGGGCATGTCCGCGGAGCCGTCATCGGGCTCCAGCTGCCCTGCGATCACGCGCACCATCGTCGACTTGCCCGCGCCGTTGCGGCCGATCAGCCCGACCCGGCTGCCCGGCGGCAGCGCCGCACTGGCGCCGTCGAGGATAACGCGTCCGCCGAGGCGCACCGTGATATTGTTCAGGTTCAGCATGGCCGCGGGCGTTAGCAGATGCAGCATGGTTTTGCGAGGGGGCGGGCGAGGGGGGCAGCGCCGATCGCGGCGCGTCGTCGATCGCGGCACGGCGCCTCCACCTCCCGTCATCCTGACTTTCGTCAGGATAACGGCGGGGAGTATGGAACGGCGGGAGACGACCCGCCGCGTTTTAGTGGACGAAGCGCGCCACCACGTCGCGATAGGAGCGCGACACTTTCACGCTCGCACCCGAATTGAGCACCAGGAAGCATTCGCCGTTGGTATGCGGCTTCACCTGCTTGACGAGGTCGAGATTGACGATCGTCGAGCGATGCACGCGCTGGAACCGGCGCGGGTCTAGGCGCTTCTCCAGATCCTTCATCGTCTCGCGCAGGATCAGCGTGTTGTCGCCGGTGTAGATGCACATGTAATCGCCGGCCGCATCGATCCGCTCGATCGTGTCGACGTCGACGCGGAAGATCTGGCCGCGATCCTTGATGTTGATGAGCTTTTCGAAGCGGTTGGCGGACACCGCATCGCCGTCCGGCATGTCGGCCGCCGCATCGGGGGCGACGTCGGCGAGCACTTCGCGCAACCGATCGACCTCCTCGACGCCGCGCTTTTCCGAGAGGCGCTGGCGGACGCGTTCGATCGTGTCGGCGAGCCGCGACTCTTCGACCGGCTTCATCAGATAATCGACCGCCTGCGCCTCGAACGCGCGCAACGCGTGGTCCGAATAGGCGGTGACGAAGACGAACAGCGGCGGTTCGACTTCCATCAGCCCCTGGACGACGGAGAAGCCGTCAAAGCCGGGCATCTGGATATCGAGGAAGACGAGATCGGGCTTGTGCGTCTTGATCGCGCGAATCGCCTCGCGGCCGTTCGAGCATTTTTCGATGATCTCGACGTCTTCATGCGCCTGGAGGCGAAGTTCGAGCCCCTGGATCGCCAGCGGCTCGTCGTCGACGAGAATGGTACGGATGGTCATGCGGCCTCTCTGTTCACGTCTTCAAGCTGGTAGGGAATCTCGATCTCGACCGAGAAGCCGCCAGCGGGCGTGGAGCGGGTTTCAAAACGATGGTCGGGGCCATATGCCTGCGCCAACCTGTCTCTAATATTAGCGAGCCCGACGCCTGTTGAAAGGCTTGGACTGATCCGGCCATCGATCAAGCCCGGTCCGGTATCGGATACGGCGATCTGCACCCGTTCCCCGGCCAGCCGCACCGTGACGCAGATTTCGGCGCCTTCCTCCTGCGGCGTGACCGCATATTTGATCGCATTCTCGACCAGCGGTTGCAGCAGAAGCGACGGCAGCCGGGCGCGCTCGGCGCGCGGGTCGATGTCGAATTTGGGCCGCATCCGGTCCTCGAACCGCATCTTCTCGATCTCGAGATACAGCTTCAGCGTCTCCATCTCCTGCGCGACGGTGACGTGCGCGGTCGGCTCATTGGCCAGCGTGTAGCGCAGGAACGACGACAGCCGCGACAGCATCGCGTTCGCCCGCTCGGTCTGTTTGAGCAGCACGAGCGTCGAGATCGAGTTCAGCGTGTTGAACAGGAAATGCGGGTTCAGCTGATAGCGCAGCATCGCCAGCTGCGCCGAGGAGGCCTGATTCTCCAGATGCTGCATCTGGTCGATCTGCTCCTCGACGATCAGGTAGAAGTTGATCCCGAAATACAGCGCCGACCAGCCCGCCAGCGTGACGAAGTTGAGGAACACGAAGCCGAGCATGCGGGTGATCGTGATCCCCGGCGTCGCGGTCTGGATGAACGAGAAGGAAAAGGCGTCGAGCACCGCATAGAGAAAAGTCGCCGCCGCCAGCGTGGCGATCGTCAGGAACAGCCCGATCACGCGCGGGATGCGGCGGTAATAGCCATAGAGCGTCGAGAGCAGCAGCGTGATGCAATAGCCGACGATCGCCTCGATGATGACCGGGATGATCGAGGTGAGCGTGAGGCCATTCGACACCGACGACACGCCGCGCAGCATCAGATAGCCGCTCCAGCCGACCGCCTGCAGCGTCCAGAACGCACGCGCCTTGTTCTCGAAAAAGGGCCGCGCGGAAAAGGGCAGGCGGGGGGGCGTGCCGGGGGGCTGGGTGGAGGACGGGGCGGGAGAGCTGGCCATGGTTAGCGCCGGTCTTACACGCGGGCGGCGGCGGGCGCAAAAGTGGTTGCGGCTTCAGGAGATTTTCGTGCCGGCGGCGAAGGGCCGGTGACCGGACGCGAAAGGGCCGCCGTTTCCCATCTGGAAACGGCGGCCCGGTCGTCACGTCGAGGCGATAGGGCTCAGAAGCTGAACCGTGCGCCGACGCGGATCGAGTAGAGCGACTGACGCGAATAGATCGTGTCGCTCGGCGCCGATGCGGGCGCGCTGTACCGATATTGCGCGCAGGCCTGGCTCGAATTCGCCGTGACTGCTGCGCCCGGCGCCGTGCCGGTCGCGACCGCCGTCTGAAGGCACTGAACGCGAACCGCCGGGATCGTGTACGGGAACTGGTATTCGCGGATCTGGCCCCAGTTCTTGTTCAGCAAGTTGGTGACGTTCTCGATATCCGCGAACAGCTGGACGCGGCTGGCGCCGACGAAGGTCGGGATTTCCTGCGACAGATGAAGGTCGAAACGCGTGAACCACTTCGAGTTGAAGCCGTTGCGCGGCGTGATCTTGCCACGATACTTCTTCAGGTCAGTCGAGTTGATCAGCGCCTCGAACGTGTCCCGCGTTGCCACGCTGTCATACGACACGAGCGCATCGGTGGTCGAGGTCGGCACGTAGAGGAGGTAGCGCGATGCGCTGCCGATCGTGCCGAACACCGGCGACCGGTTCGAGGACAGATCCTGCATCGTGTAGCTGTACGGGCGACCGATACGCGTCTCGCCGAACAGCGTGAAGTTGGTCTTGTAGTCGCCGAAGAACGCGTGGTTGAAGCTGACGTTATACTTGATGTTGTGCTTCACCTGGTCGTTCGAAATGCCATAGGCGGCACCGTTGGCATCGAGGAACGCGCCATTGCCGTAGTTGGACGACGCGGTCGACGAGGTTGCCGGCGCCTGATCCTTGATGTCCTGATAGGTGTAGCTGACGCCCAGGTTGAGGCCGAAATCGAAGTCCTTGCTGACGCGCGCGACGCCGATGTAGCTGCGGCCACGCGTGGTGTTCGTCAGATACAGGTCCGAATTGGTGTCGGCGAACGTGGTCCGCGAGGCATAGCGTACGCGGCCATCTGGCGTCCGCAATGCCGTCGGCGCGACGCGCAGATCGGTGAAAAACACCTGGTTGCGGACGTCGGACCACAGGAAGTCGGCGCCGAAGTGCCAGCCATCGCCGAACGTGCCACCCCAGTTGGGATCATAGTCGGCCGACAGCGTGCCACGCCACTGCGACGGCACCTTGAAGTTCGGATCGAGTGCGTTGGTCGGCGAAAGCGTGTTGACCGTCGCGTTGGTGAGCACGCCATTGGCCGCCGCCGGGACCGCCGTGCCGTTCACGTTGGTCAGGATCGCGCCGCCGTTGGTCTGCGCGTCCGCCGCGGACAGCCCGGCGATCGTGTAGCTGTTGTTGTTGTTCTGGCGGACGTCGATCGCGTTGGTCAGGAAGCCCGTGTTCGAGAAGCTGTTCGAGACATAGACGTCGGGCGCGCCGCCCGAGAAGATGCCGATACCGCCGCGCAGCGACACCGCCGACACCGGCTTGAAGTCGAACCCGATGCGCGGCTGGAACACGCCGCGGCCCGAGATATAGGCGGTGTTCGGGAAGTTGTAGCGCGACAGGAATGCCGAGTTCAGCTCGGGACGGCTATGGCCGCCGAACGTGTCGTAGCGTGCGCCGTAGGACAGCGTGAACAGGTCGCTCACGCGCCACGTGTCCTGAACACCGAAGCTGTAGGACTGGTAGCGGAAGCGCGCGGCACCGTTGACCGGGTCGAGCGACGGAACGGCATTGCCATAACGGAAACGCTGCGCATTGCCGGCCTGGAAATCGGCGATCGAGTCGAAGTAGTAATCGCCCGCCGTCCGCTGGACGAACAGGTTGTTGATCTTCGAATCGGTGAACTCACCGAACACGCGGACGTCATGATTGTCCCGCGTCAGGCGCCCCTGCACGAGGCCGCCGAAGCTGCGGCTGGTCAGTTCGTTCGACTGGCGCGAGATGTCCGGTCCGAACGAGACGTTGCCAAAGCCCGACTGGCAAGTGTTGGACAAGTCGTTGTTGGTGGCGGTGCCGGTGCCGCGATCCGAGGTCGGCGCGGTGCAGACCTGCATCTGGGCGAAGCCGCGGCCGAGGATCGGGTCCTGACCGCGCTTGTAGTCCTTGTAGAAACCGCGGATTTCGGTCGAGAATTCCTCGCTCCAGTCGCTGTTCAGCTGCGCGACGCCGGTGTGGAGGCGGTTCGACGATATATAGCCGTTCGACTCGAGGCCGAGCCCGGGCGTGCCCGTGACGAAGGTGTTCTGACCGAGCTGGATCGAATCCTTCGTGTAGAGATAGGTCAGCGACGCGCGCTGCGTATCCGACAGGTTGGCGTCGATACGGGCGACGAGGCGATCGTCGCGATCGTTCGAATCCTGCAGCACACCGCCGGTGTCATAGCCGTAGCGCGAGTCCGCGATCTGCTGGATCTGGGCGACCTGTGCGTCGGTGATGTTGGGGACGACCGTACCGGCGTTGGTGCCGGCGGTACCCTCGACGATCGGGGTGTTCGCACGGATGCGCTCGCCCGCGATCATGAAGAACAGCTTGTCCTTGATGATCGGCCCGGACAGCTCCGCGCCGAAATTCTCGTACTTGAAGTCGGGAATGTTGACGCGGCCGGTGGGAACGCCGGGGCCTGCCTTCGTGCGGTTGCCGGTCAGGCTGTCGTCCGAATAGGCATAGAAGCCCGTGCCGTGGAATTCGTTGGTGCCCGACTTCAGGATTGCGTTGATCGCGCCGCCCTGGAAGTTGCCTTCGCGGACGTCATAGGGCGCGACCTTGGTCTGGAACTGGCCGATCGAATCGAACGGGATAGGCGCGCGGCGGGTCGGCAGGCCGTCGGGGTTGAGGCCGAAATTGTCGGTGACCGGCACGCCGTCGACCGAGAAGCGGTTGAAGCGCGCATTCTGGCCGGCGAACGAAACGGCACGACCGCCCGAGGGGGTGTCGTCGAGACGCGCGAACGGATCGCGGCGCATCAGGTCGCGGACGTCGCGGTTCACCGATGCGACCGAGCCGATCTGCTCGGCGTTCAGGACCGTTGCCGGGCCCTGGCTGACGTTGCGCGCGCGGGGCAGCGACGATGCGGTGATGACGATGTCTGCACCGCCGGATTCGGCGGCGGCCAGCTCGATCGGCAATTCATAGGTCTGCGCGACGGTGGTCTGGATGTCGGTGATCGACGTTTCGGGATAGCCCGCCGCGGTGACCGTGACGGTGAACGGACCACCCACGCGCAAACCGCCGGCGTTGAAGTTGCCCGAGGCGTCGGTCGTCTGCGTCGAGCGCGAGCCCGACGGTACGTTCAGGATCACCACCGACGCACCGGCTACGGGCGCGCCATTGGCTGTAACAGTGCCGCGGATCGAGGAGGTCGTCTCCTGCGCGGACGCGGCCATCGGCGCGATCAGCGCAATCGCCGCCGCACCCAGGAAAAGGTTGTTACGCATTTGAAATGTCCCCTTTGAGCTTATGCTCGAGATCCGCGACTTGATCGTTCGGTCAGCCGCGCCCCTGCGCTCCAAATATTTCGGTTCCATGACATTGGCGAGTCGCGTGTTGCGCCGGACGCACTCCGTCATATTGCGTTGCAAAAAAGCCACGGCCCGGTATCGATTGGTCCACGACGGAACCAATTTCGATCAAGTGCGTGCGGTACTGCGCATTCAGCTCGCCGCGACGATCGCCGCCCATTCCGCTTCGGTGATCACGCGAATCCCCAGGTCGGTCGCCTTCTTCAGCTTCGATCCCGCGCCGGGGCCGGCGATGACGAGGTCGGTCTTGGCCGAAACCGACGCCGCGACGCGCGCGCCGAGCAGCTCGGCCTGCGCCTTGGCCTCATCGCGGCTGAGCGTCTCGAGGCTGCCGGTGAAGACCAGCGTCTGGCCGCTGACGTCCGAATCGCGGGTTTCATGGACGACGTCGGCGGGCGTCACCTCGCGCAGCAGGTCGAACACGACCGCGCGATTGTGCGGTTCGGCGCAGAAGCCGATCAGCGCGTTGGCAACCTCGGGGCCGACGCCCGCCGTCTCGATCACGCCGACGAGCAGCTTGTCGCGGCGCAGGACATATTTGCGTTCGGGCTCGCCGATCACCGGCGTGATGCTGTGATACAGGAACACCGCGCGGCGCAGCATGCTGCCGAGCGCCTTGGCCGAGCGATAGCGGCGGGCGAGGTCGCGTGCGGTGATCTCGCCGACATGGCGGATGCCGAGCGAGAAGAGGAAGCGGTCGAGCGCGATGCTGCGTCGCGCGTCGATCGCCGCGATCAGCTTGGCCGCCCAGACGCGGCCGTCCTTCTTGCGCGCGACGAGCTGCTCCTCGGTGAGGCGGAAGATGTCGGCGGGCGATTCGATCAGCCCGTCGCGGAAGAACGCCTCGACCAGGGTCTGGCCGAGCCCGCCAATGTCGAAGGCGTGGCGCGAGGTGAAATGGATGAGCCGCTCGACACGTTGTGCGGGGCAGATCAGCCCGCCGGTGCAGCGATAGACGACCTCACCCTCCTCGCGCTCGGCCGCCGACCCGCAATCGGGGCAGAGCCGGTCGAAGACATAGGCGGGGCGATCCTCGGCGGCGGTCAGGCTCTCGACGATCTGCGGGATGACGTCGCCCGCGCGCTGGACGAGGACGCGGTCGCCGACGCGGACGCCGAGCCGCTCGATCTCGTCGAAATTGTGGAGCGTCGCATTGGTGACGACGACGCCGCCGACGGTGACGGGATCGAGCCGCGCGACCGGGGTCAGCGCGCCGGTGCGCCCGACCTGGATGTCGATCGCGTTGAGCGTGGTCTGCGCGCGCTCCGCGGGGAATTTGTGCGCGATCGCCCAGCGCGGCGCGCGCGCGACCTGGCCGAGTCGCGTCTGCCAGTCGAGCCGGTCGACCTTGTACACGACACCGTCGATATCGAAGGGAAGCTCGGCCCGGCCGGCCTCGATCGCGCGGTAGACTCCGAGCGCGCCCTGTTCGTCCTCGACGCGCGCAAAGCCGTCGGCAACCGCGAAGCCCCAGGCGCGGAACTGGTCGACGATCGCGGACTGTGTTTCCGCGGGGACGGTGCTCGCCTCGCCCCAGCCATGCGCGAGGAAACGCAGCGTGCGCTCGGCGGTGATGCTCGCGTCCTTCTGGCGGAGCGAGCCGGCGGCGGCATTGCGCGGGTTGGCGAACTGGCGCGCCTCCTTGCTGTTCTGCTCGGCGTCCGCGAGCAGGCGGGCGTTGAGCGCGGCAAAGTCGGCCTTTGCCATATAGACCTCGCCGCGGATCTCGAAGACCGCAGGGTAGGGGGGCTCGCCGGCCAGTTGCTGCGGGATGTCGGCGATCGTGCGGACATTGGCGGTGACGTCCTCGCCGACCTGGCCGTCGCCGCGGGTGAGCGCCTGGACCAGCCGGCCCTGCTCGTAGCGCAGCGAGCAGGACAGGCCATCGATCTTGGGCTCGGCGGTGAGCGCGACGGGGGCATCGTCGGCGAGCTTGAGGAAGCGGCGGACGCGGCGCACGAACTCCTCGACCTCCTCGTCCGAAAACGCGTTGTCGAGGCTCATCATCGGCTTGGCATGCGCGACCTTCGACAAATGCCCGGCGGGGGCGGCACCGACGCTTCGGCTCGGCGAATCGGCGCGGACGCTCGCGGGGAAGGCAGCCTCGATCGCGCTGTTGCGGCGAACCAGCGCGTCATAGTCCGCGTCGCTGATCTCGGGCGCGTCGTCGGTGTGATAGCGCGCATTGTGATAGGCGATGCGCTCGGCGAGCGTCGTCAGCTCGGCGGCGGCCTCCGCTTCGGTGGCGGGCAGGGCGGACGTGGGCAGCGCAGTCATGATCGCGGGGTTAGGCAGCTGCCCCGCGCGCGGCAAGAGTGTCAGGCGGTTTCGAGCAGTCGTTCGGCCTGTGCGCGCGCTTCGTCGGTGATCGTCGCGCCCGAGAGCATCCGGGCGATCTCCTCGCGGCGTTCGGCCTCGTCGAGCGCGCGGACGCCGGTGCGGGTGACGGTGCCGTCGTTGCTCTTGGCGATCAGCAGATGCTTGGCGCCGCGCGCCGCGACCTGCGGGCTGTGCGTGACGACGAGCAGCTGCGTGCTCTGCGCGAGGCGTGCGAGTCGCTCGCCGATCGCGCTGGCGACAGCGCCGCCGACGCCGCGGTCGATCTCGTCGAACACCATCGTCGTTGCGCCGCCTTCTTCCGCGAGCGCGACCTTGAGCGCGAGGATGAAGCGCGACAATTCGCCGCCGCTGGCGATCTTGGTGAGGCCGGCGAAGGGCGCGCCGGGGTTGGTCGAGATTTCGAACTCGACACGGTCCTTGCCCGCGCCCGACCAGCCCTCCTCGCCGAGCGGGGCGCAGACGGTGCGGAAGCGGGCGGCGTCGAGTTTCAGCGGCGCGAGCTCGCCCGCGACCGCGGTGTCGAGTCGCAGCGCGGCCTTGGCACGCCGGGCCGAGAGCGCGTCCGCAGCCTTGTCGTAGGCTGCGCGCGCCTTGGCAAGCGCTGCCTCGAGCACCGCGATACCGCCTTCGCCCGCGTCGAGTCGTTCGAGCCGGGCGCGCATCTCATCGGTCAGCGCGGCGAGGTCATCGGGCTGGACGCGGTGCTTGCGTGCCATCGCGCGGAGTTCGAACAGCCGCGCCTCGTCGTCCTCGAGGCTGCGCGGGTCATAGGCGAGGTCGATCCGCGCATCGCGCATCCGCTCCTCGGCGACCGATCCCTCGATCACCGCGCGGTCGACCGCGGCGAGCGCGTCGGCGAGCGCGACATGATCGCCCGAAATCCGTTCGAGCACACGCGCGGCCTGACGCAGCTTGGCGAGCCCGCCATCCGACCCTTCGAGATAGTCGTCGATCGCCGACAGGTCGTCCGCGATCTTCTCCGCGCGCTGCATCGAGCGGCGGGTATCGGCGAGTGTTTCCTCCTCGCCGGGTTCGGCGCCGAGCGCGGTCAGTTCGGCGACGGTGTGTTCGAGCCAGTCGCGATCGCGCGCCGCGCTTTCGATATCCGCGCGGGCAGTGGCAAGCGCATCCTCGGCCTCGCGAAGCGCGGTCCACGCGCGTGTCGTCGCGGCGGGTTCGGTACGGCCGAAAATGTCGAGCAGCGCGCGGTGGCCGCGCGGGTTGAGCAGGCCGCGCTCGTCATGCTGGCCATGAATCTCGACCAGCGTCGGCGCCATCTCGCGCAACAGACCAGCGGAGGCCGGCTGGTCGTTGACGAAGCCGCGGCTGCCGCCATCGGCCTTGACGATGCGGCGGATGATCAGCGGTTCGCCCGCTTCGATCGCCAGCCCGTTCTCATCGAGCAGCGCCATCAGCGGCGTGCCGGGGGCGGGCGGATCGAAGGTCGCGGTGACCACCGCCTGCGCAGCGCCATGCCGGACCAGTCCGCTGTCGCCGCGGCCGCCGAGCGCGAGCCCGAGCGCATCGAGCAGGATCGACTTGCCCGCGCCGGTCTCGCCGGTCAGCACGCCGAGCCCCGGGCCGAAGCCGAGGTCGAGCGCCTCGATCAATACCACGTCGCGGATGGAGAGTTCTGTCAGCATCGGTTCGTCCCTTAGACGATCCGGATGCGAAAATGATCCCCCAATGTTCTGGTTCGTCAGTGGGGCTAGGGGCCGTTCGTCATTTCGAAGCGCGCGACGCCAATCGTCATCCTGACGAACGTCAGGACCCAGGGTTACGAGCGTGCCGTTGATGGCTATGGGTCCTGACTTTCGTCAGGATGACGTTGCTCGGGGGACGGGGCCGAGCCCCTAGGGCCTCAGTTGCCGGGCGTGGTGCGCGTGGTACCGGCTGGGCCGACCGGGCCCGACCCGCCTGCCGCAGCGGAGCCCGAACCGCCGTTGCCGGGCGAGCCCGGGATTGCCGGGGTCTCGCCGAGGCCAGCGGCGGGGAGCGCGCCGGGGGTGCCGGCGGGGACGATCTGCGCGCCCGTCGCGATCGGCGCCAGCGGCTTGACCGGATGCTCCTGCATGAGCTTGTACGCGCGCTGATACCAAGGCGTGCCCGGATAGTTGCGACCCAGCACGGCCGCGGCCTTTTCGGCCTCGATCGGTACGCCGAGCGCGAGATAGGTTTCGGTCAGACGCATCAGCGCCTCGGGGGTGTGCGTGGTCTGCTGATACTGGTCGATCACGGTGCGGAACCGCCCGTTCGCCGCGAGCCACTGGCCGCGCGTCTCGTAGAAGCGACCGATCTCCATCTCCTTGCCGCCAAGGTGATCGTTGACGAGATCGATCTTCAGCCGCGCATCTGACGCATAGCGCGTGTTGGGATAGCGCCGTGTCAGCTCGCCCAGCGCGTCGAGCGCCTGGCGCGTGATCTTCTGGTCGCGCGTGACGTCGGTGATCTGCTCGTAATAGCCCAGCGCGATCAGATAATAGGCATAGGGCGCGTCGCGGTTGCCCGGGTGGACCGCGATGAACCGCTGCGCCGACTGGATCGACTTGGTATAGTCGGTGTCGAGATAATAGCTGAACGCGCTCATGATCTGCGCACGGCGGGCCCAGATCGAATAGGGATGCTGGCGCTCGACCTCGTCGAACAGCTGCGCCGACTCCTTGTAGCGCCCCTGGTCGAGCCGCTTCTTCGCCAGCGAGTAGAGCGTGCCCACGTCGCGCGCGACATACGGGATGTCGGTGGAGGTGCGCGAACTCGCGCACCCGGCCATGGGGAGCGCTATGGCGGCGAGGAGCGCGATCGAGAGCGCGCGAGACTGGGGGATACGCATGGACGTCGTCCTTAGCGTAACCGGGGGCACGCGAACAATCCCCCCTAGCGAGGGGGTTTGAAGGCGCCTGAAGCAGCGGCCTTCGGGGCGGTCTATTCAGCCACAATTCACCGGTCGACGGGCGCGATACGCCTGGCGCGATGCCGCGTCGACGACGGGACATTCCCGGCGTCTCGCCAGTTGGGCCCCGGGGCGCTATGTCGCGCCAGTCCGCCAGCCTTGAGAAGGAACGTTTGATGCCCGCCACCCTGCTTCACACCCATCGTGTCGAGAAGCCCTGGGGACGCCACACGCTGTGGCCCGGCTTTGACGATCCCGCCCCGGATGCGCCGGCGATCGGCGAGGTCTGGTTTCAGGAGCCCGGCGACACGACCCCCGATCTGCTGATCAAATATCTGTTCACCAGCGAGAAGTTGTCGGTGCAGGTCCATCCCGACGACGACCAGGCGCATGCGCGCGGCCTGCCACGGGGCAAGGACGAATGCTGGACGGTGCTGGCCGCCGAACCCGATTCGACGATCGCCGTCGGTACCAAGGCGCCGATGTCGCGCGACGACCTGCGCGCGGCCGCGATCGACGGCACGATCGAGGACAAGCTCTACTGGAAGCCGGTCAAGGCGGGCGATTTCATGTACTGCGCCTCCGACACGATCCACGCGATCGGCGGCGGCCTGACGGTGATCGAGGTTCAGCAGAACTCGGAAACCACCTATCGCCTCTATGATTATGGCAGCGACCGCGAACTGCACCTCGACGACGGCATCGCGGTCTCGGATCCGGTGCCCTATCAGCCGATCACGTCACCGGGCGTCGTCTCCGAAGGTCGGACGATCCAGGTCGAAGGCCCCAAGTTCGTGCTCGAGCGCTGGACCGGTGGCGAGCATGCGGTGACCCTGCCCGAGGGGCGGACCGCCTGGCTGATCCCGATCACCGGATCAGGCAGCGTCGCGGGTGTCGCGTTCAAGGCGGGCGAATGCGTCACCGTGACCGGGTCCGAGCGGATCGAGGCCAGCGACGACGCCGACCTGCTGTTCGCCTATGCGGGCGACACGCGGATCTGATCGGGCGCTGCGGCGGGGGGCGGTGCGCCTCCCGCCGCCCCATCGATGCGATCGGCCAGATACGCGTCGATCCGTGCGGCGGCGTCGGCGGGTACGTGCAGCCCGAGCTTGCTGCGGCGATAGAGGATATCGGCCGCCGATCGCGCCCATTCCTGATCGACGAGATAGTCGATTTCCGCAGCATGAAGCCCCGCGCCGAAATCCTCGCCAAGCTCGGCGGTGGTGCGCGCCGCACCGAGGATCCGGTCCACCCGCGTACCGTAGGCACGGCCGAGTCGGCGCAGCAGTGCGGCCGGCAGGTCGGGGTACGCCCGGATCAGCGCTTCGAGATACCGGTCGAAATTGCTCTCGGGCAGATCGCCACCGGGCAGCGCGACCGTCGCGGTCCAGCTTTTCGTCAAGTCCGTGTTTCGATCGGGGAAAAAGGGCGCAAGCTGAGTCATCGCGTGCTCGGCGAGCTTGCGATAGGTCGTGATCTTGCCGCCGAAGATGCTCAGCATCGCCGCGCGATCCTCCGCGGCGTCGAGATCGAGCACATAGTCGCGAGTCACCGCCGACGCGTTGGCGGCGTGATCGTCATAGAGCGGGCGGATCCCCGAATAGCTCCAGACGATGTCGGCGGGGGTGATGCCACGCTGGAAATACCGGTCGATCGTGTCGCACAGATAGGCGGTCTCGGCGGCGTCGATCGTCGCGGGGCCGGGCGCGCCCTGCCACGCCTCGTCGGTGGTGCCGATCAGCGTGAAGCGACCTTCATAGGGAATCGCGAAGACGACGCGCTTGTCCGGGTTCTGCAACAGCAGGGCGTGATCGCCCGCATAGAGGCGCGGCACGACGATGTGGCTGCCCTTGATCAGCCGGACGCCGCGGTCGCGGCGCGAATCGGGGACCTTACCCAGCACATCGGCGACCCAGGGGCCGGCGGCGTTGACGAGGACGCGGGCGGTGACGGTGCGCTCGCCCTGCGCATCGGCGATCGTCGCGGACCAGCCGCCGTCCCGTCGGGTCGTCGCGACCAGCCGGGTGCGCGTCAGGATCGTCGCGCCGTGCTCCGCCGCATCGCGCGCGTTGAGCACGACCAGCCGGCTGTCCTCCACCCAGCAATCCGAATAGACGAAGGCGCGCGTCGCGCCGGGTTTCAGCCCGTCGCCCAGCGGATCGCGGTCGAGATGCACCGTCCGCGTCGCGGGCAGGACCTTGCGGCCGCCCAGATGGTCGTAGAGGAACAGCCCGAGCCGGACCATCCAGGCGGGGCGCGGCGAATGCGTCTGCGGCAGGACGAACTGCAGCGGCCAGATGATGTGCGGCGCGATCGCCAGCAGCCGCTCGCGTTCGATCAGCGCCTCGCGCACCAGCCGGAGCTCGCCATATTCGAGATAGCGCAGCCCACCATGGATCAGCTTGGTGCTGGCCGACGAGGTATGGCTGGCGAGATCGTCCTGCTCGACCAGCAGGACCGACAGTCCGCGCCCGGCGGCATCGCGTGCGATCCCGGTGCCGTTGATGCCGCCGCCAACGATCAACAGGTCGACGTCGAATTTCGCGGGCGTTTTCATCATCGTCTCCCGTTTACCACCGCGGGCGGACCGGTGGCTAGCCTCGACGCGGGGCGGTGGGGCGGCCTAGAGCGGTCGCAAAGGAGAGCCGCATGGGCCAAGCCACGCACGTCCTCGCGATCGATCAGGGTACGACATCGACGCGCAGCATCCTGTTCGATGCGACGGCCAGACCGGTCGCGACGGCGCAGCGCGAATTCGCGCAGCATTATCCGCGACTCGGCTGGGTCGAGCATGACCCCGAGGACATCTGGCGCGACACGCTGGCGACCGCGCGCGAGGCGATCGCACGCGGCGGCGTGCCCGCGCGCGACATCGCGGCGATCGGTATCACCAACCAGCGCGAAACCGTTATCGTCTGGGATCGCGCGACGGGCACGCCGATCTACCCCGCGATCGTCTGGCAGGACCGCCGCACCGCGGATGTGTGTCAGAGCCTGAAGGCCGAGGGCGCGGAACAGATGGTCCGCGACAAAACCGGCTTGCTGCTCGATCCCTATTTCTCCGCAACCAAGATCGCGTGGATCCTCGACACCGTGCCGGGTGCGCGTGCGCGCGCGGACAAGGGGGAACTCGCCTTCGGCACGATCGACTGTTTCCTGCTGTGGCGGCTCACCGGCGGCGCGGTGCATGCGACCGACGTGACCAATGCCGGGCGCACGCTCCTCTATGACATTCGCCGACAGGACTGGGACGATGCGCTGTGCCGGCTGCTGCGCGTGCCGCAGGCGATGCTGCCCGAGGTGCACGACAACAGCCATGTGTTCGGCACGACCGCACCGGGGTTGTTCGACGTCCCGATCCCGATCGCGGGAATGGCGGGGGATCAGCAGGCGGCGTTGTTCGGCCAGGCCTGCTTCGCGCGCGGCATGGTCAAGTCGACCTATGGAACAGGATGTTTCATGCTGCTCAACACCGGCGACACGGCGATCGCGTCCGACCACCGGTTGCTGACCACGCCCGCCTATCGGCTGAACGGGCAGATGACCTATGCGCTGGAGGGATCGATCTTCGTCGCCGGCGCGGCGGTCAAGTGGCTGCGCGACGGGCTCGGCGTGATCACCAGCGCGCACCAGACGCACGACATGGCGACCGAGATTCCCGACAGCCACGGCGTCTACATGGTCCCCGCCTTTGTCGGGCTGGGCGCGCCGCACTGGGATCCCGACGCGCGCGGGCTCATCACCGGGCTGACGCTGGGCGCGACGGGCGCGCATCTCGCGCGTGCGGCGCTTGAGGCGGTCGGCTATCAAACGCTCGATCTGGCGCAGGCGATGGTCGCGGACGGCGGCGCGGCGCCCGCGACGCTCAGGATCGACGGCGGCATGGCGGCGAACGACTGGCTGTGTCAGTTTCTCGCGGACATGCTCGAGACACCGGTCGAGCGGCCGACGCATCTCGAGACGACCGCGCTTGGCGCAGCGTTCCATGCGGGGCTGGCGACCGGCGTCTGGCCCGATCTCGATGCGTTGTCGCAGACGTGGCGGCGGGGGGCGTGTTTCGAGCTGCGCATGGCGACGAACGACCGCGCCGCGCTGATCGCCGGCTGGCACGCCGCGTTACGCAAGGCGCTCAGTACGGACTGACGATCGGCCGGGCCGCCTCAGGATGCGACGCGCAGACCCGTCACGCGCTGGACCAGGACTTCGATCTGGCCGCGATGGAACCCGGCGGCGAGGAACCGCTCGATCTCGGCGACCGGCAGCGCGAAGCCGTGGCGCCACGCATGGACCGAGAGCCGACGCAGCGCCTCGAGCCGCGGGTCGGCCAGCGGCGAGCGCTCGGACAGGCCGAAGATCGTCCGCAGTGCACGGTCCAGCCGTCCCGGCACCGCCAGGCTGCGCAGGCCGTCTTGCTTGGCAAGCATGATGACGTGCCATTCGAGCTGCGTGAACCCGGCCCGGCCTTCGGTCTGCGCGGCGCTGATCGTCGGCCGGCTGGCGACGGGGGCGGCGAACAGGTTGTCGAGGTCGAGATAGGCCATGGTCGGGTCTCTTCGGATGGACAAAGGGGCACGCGGCGAGGGTGCCGCGTGGGAACAGGTCGAATTGTGGTGCAGCGCTTCGGGGCGGCAGCAAAATCATCGGTCGGTGAAGACCGGAGCAGGATCCCAGGACCCCGATCGTCTTCGATACCGCTCGGTATAGTAAGCGCAGGCGGGCGTCAATCGCCTTTTGTACCGCCGGGTAGGGTTTCGACAGGGGCTGAAAACCGTAACGTCACCCGCCGCGGGGGCGGCGAGTGACGTCAGTCGGGCAGTCTTGGATTGGCGGGCAGCTTTAAGCCGGCCCGGGGGGTGGCTCAGCCCTCGTTGGCGCGCTTCGCCAGTTCCTTGTTCACGCCAAGCGCGATCAGCGTGCAGACCGCACCCGAGAACAGATAGGCGCCGCTGGCAGCGAGGCCGAGCTTGCTCGACAGGAGCAGTGCGGCGAGCGGGGCGAAGCCCGCACCGAACAGCCAGGCCAGATCGGTCGTCAGCGCCGACCCGGTATAACGGTGCGTCTTGCCGAGGCTGGTCGCGAGCGAGCCCGACGACTGGCCGAACGACAGGCCGAACAGCGCGAAGCCAACGATCATGAACACCCACTCACCGGTCGCGCCGCCGTCGAGCAGCATCGGCGCGCCGATCGCGAACAGCGCGATCAGCACCGCGGTGCTGCCGAGCAGCGTACGGCGACCGATGCGATCCGCGAGCAGTCCCGACACGAGCGTCGCGCACAGGCCGATTGCCGCGCCGATCACTTCGATCGTCAGGAACCGGCCTGGCGTCTCGCGCGTGAACAGCACGATCCACGACAGCGGGAACACCGTCACCATGTGGAACAGCGCGAAGCTGGCGAGCGGGGCGAAGGCGCCGAGCACGATGGTGCGGCCTTCCGCGCGAATCGTGTCGAGCACGGGCGCCGGCTGCAGCGCACGCGATTCGAACAGCGTCGTGAACTCAGGGGTAACGACGAGGCGGAGACGGGCGAAGAGCGCGACGACGTTGATCGCGAACGCCACGAAGAACGGATAGCGCCAGCCCCAGTCGATGAAGTCGGCGGCCGGCAGCGTCGCGACGAAAAAGGCGAACAGGCCACTGGCCACCAGAAGGCCGAACGGCGCGCCGAGCTGTGGCAGCATCGCGTACCAGCCGCGGCGACCCTCGGGAGCGTTGAGCGAGAGCAGCGAGGCGAGACCGTCCCAGGCACCCGCGAGCGCGATGCCCTGCGCGATACGCAGGATCGACAGCAGCACGACCGACCAGTTGCCGACCTGCGCATAGCCGGGGAGGAAGCCCATCGCCACGGTCGCCGTGCCGAGCAGGAACAGCGCGATCGTCAGCTTGGCGCTGCGGCCATAGAGCCGGTCGACCGCGATGAAGATCACCGACCCGAGCGGGCGCGCGATGAAGGCGAGCGCGAACACCGCGAACGAGTAGATCGTCCCCTGCAGCCGGTCGACATAGGGGAAGACCAGCGTCGGGAAGACGATGACCGAGGCGATCGCATAGACGAAAAAGTCGAAAAATTCGGACGTGCGTCCGATGACGACGCCGATTGCGATCTCGCCCGGCGACACCTTTTTCCCGTGATCGTGAAGATCGCGGGCATCGTCTTCAAAAGACGTCGATGCGGCGTGTGCACTCATTCTCAAACTCGCTTCCGTGAGGCGGCTCGCCGCCCAATGGCCTTTTCGGACGGCGCACCGATCATACGCCTTTTCGTCGACTGCGGGCAGGGCCTTTCGGAGTCACACCGAGAAACCTATCTCTGTCGCATCATGAGCGCCATGCCTTTGCTGCAGTGCGGCGCCCATTGGACAAATTGTCCACTATGGAATGATTCAACAGCGGCGTAGGGGCGAGTACATGACCGCCGAGCTATCGAATTCCAGGCCCCGATCCTGGCTCTTACGCGCAGCAGCCCTGCTGCCCGCGCTGTTGATCAGTGGATGCAACTGGGTCGTGATGTCGCCATCTGGCGATATTGCGGTGCAGCAGCGTGACCTGGTCCTCATCTCCACCGGGCTGATGCTCATCATCATCGTCCCGGTGATCGCGCTGACGCTGTTCTTCGCCTATCACTACCGGCAGACGAACAAGAGCGCGAAGTACGAGCCGACCTGGGATCACTCGGTCGGGCTCGAGCTGCTGATCTGGGGCGTGCCGCTGCTGATCATCATCGCGCTCGGCGCATTGACCTGGACCAGCACGCATCTGCTCGATCCCTATCGTCCGCTCGGCCGCATCTCGGCGCAGAGCGGCGATATCGGCGAGAACACGCCGGTCGGGCAGCTCGCGGGCAACCAGCAGACGATCACGGGCGGCAAGCCGCTCGACGTCCAGGTGGTCGCGCTCGACTGGAAGTGGCTGTTCATCTATCCCGAATACGGCATCGCCACGGTCAATGAACTGGCCGCCCCGGTCGATCGCCCGCTGCGGTTCAAGATGACCTCGTCGTCGGTCATGAACGCCTTCTACATCCCCGCGCTCGCCGGCATGATCTACACCATGCCCGGGATGGAGACGACGCTGCACGCGGTGATCAACAAGCCCGGCAATTACGAAGGCTTCTCGTCCAACTATAGCGGCGCAGGCTTTTCGGGCATGCGCTTCCGTTTCCACGGCGTGTCCGACGCGGGCTTCGATGCCTGGGTCGCGAAGGTCCGGAACGGCGGCGGCGGTCTGAACCGTGCGAATTACATGCAGCTCGAAAAGCCGAGCGAGAAGGTGCCAGTCCGCTATTTCGGCGGTGTCGAGAGCTCGCTGTTCAAGGCGATCGTCGAGCAGTGCGTGAAGCCCGGCAAGCCGTGCATGTCGGACATGATGGGCAAGAACCCGCATGACGGCATGGCGATGCCCGGCGTCAATGGCGGCAGCGGGCCGCAGGATGCCGGCCCCCGACCCGAGGGCGGCTTGATGAAGGACGGCGACGAAAAGGGGAGCGGGAAACACTGGTCTGCGCCAGCCGACATAAAACGCGACGGCGCCAACGCCGCGCCCGGCTCGCCTGCCAACCGCAATCACACCATGCTGACCCCCTCAACCATGCCGGGCTCGCGCCCCGTCGCGAACGGCTAGAGAAAAGCTCATGTCAGACTCCATATTGAAGACGATCTTCGGCCGACTGACGCTGGAATCGCTGCCGCTGCATGAACCGATCGTCGTCGCGACGTTCGGCATGGTGGCGATCGGCGGTGCCGCGCTGCTGGCCGCGCTCACCTATTTCAAGGTGTGGGGCTATCTGTGGAACCAGTGGTTCACCAGCGTCGACCACAAGAAGATCGGGATCATGTACATGATCCTCGCGATCGTCATGCTGCTGCGTGGCTTCTCCGATGCGATCATGATGCGCCTGCAGCAGGCGATGGCGTTCGGGGGTAGCGAAGGCTATCTCAACGCGCATCACTATGACCAGGTCTTCACCGCGCACGGCGTGATCATGATCTTTTTCGTGGCGATGCCGATGGTCACGGGGCTGATGAACTATGTCGTCCCGCTCCAGATCGGTGCGCGCGACGTGTCGTTCCCGTTCCTCAACAATTTCAGCTTCTGGATGACCGCGGCGGGTGCCGTGATCGTCATGATGTCGCTGTTCATCGGCGAGTTCGCGCGGACCGGCTGGCTCGCAATGCCGCCGCTGTCGGGGATTGCCTATTCGCCCGATGTCGGGGTCGATTATTACATATGGGCGCTCCAGATCGCGGGCATCGGAACGTTGCTGTCCGGCGTCAATTTGGTCGCGACCATCGTCAAGATGCGTGCGCCCGGCATGGGCATGATGAAGATGCCGATCTTCACCTGGACCGCGCTGTGCACCAACATCCTGATCGTCGCCGCCTTCCCGGTGCTGACCGCGGTGCTCGCGATGCTGTCGCTCGACCGTTACATCGGTACCGCGTTCTTCACGAACGACGCGGGCGGCAACCCGATGATGTACGTCAACCTGATCTGGATCTGGGGTCACCCCGAGGTCTACATCCTGGTCCTGCCGGCGTTCGGCATTTTCTCGGAAGTCACCTCGACCTTCTCGGGCAAGCGCCTCTTCGGCTACAGCTCGATGGTCTATGCGACGCTGGTCATCACGATCCTGTCGTATCTCGTCTGGCTGCACCACTTCTTCACCATGGGGTCGGGGGCGAGCGTCAACTCGTTCTTCGGCATCACCACGATGATCATCTCGATCCCGACCGGGGCCAAGATCTTCAACTGGCTGTTCACCATGTACAAGGGGCGGATCCGGTTCGAACTGCCGATGATGTGGACGATCGCCTTCATGGTGACCTTCACGATCGGCGGCATGACCGGCGTCCTGCTCGCGGTGCCGCCGGCCGACTTCGTGCTGCACAACTCGCTGTTCCTGGTCGCGCATTTCCATAACGTGATCATCGGCGGCACGCTGTTCGGCATGTTCGCAGGGATCAACTACTGGTTCCCGAAGGCGTTCGGCTTCAAGCTGGACGAGAAGTGGGGCAAGGTGTCGTTCTGGTGCTGGGTGTCGGGCTTCTACTTCGCCTTCATGCCGCTCTATGTGCTTGGCCTGATGGGCGTGACCCGCCGCATGCGCTATTTCGACGATCCGAACCTGCAGATCTGGTTCGTCATCGCCGCCTTCGGTGCAGCACTGGTCGCGGTCGGCATCGCTGCCTTCCTGATCCAGATCTTCGTCAGCATCCGCAACCGCGAGGCGCTCGCCGATCACACCGGCGATCCCTGGGGTGGCCGGACGCTCGAATGGGCAACCTCGTCGCCGCCGCCCGACTATAACTTCGCGTTCACGCCCGTCGTCCATGACCTGGACGCCTGGTACGACATGAAGGACCGCAAGCATCAGCGGCCGGTCAGCGGCTTCCGCGCGATCCACATGCCGAGCAACACGGGTACCGGCGTCGTGCTGGGCGTGCTCAGCATCGCCTTCGGCTTCGCGATGATCTGGTACATGTGGTGGCTCGCGGGTCTGACGCTGGTCGGGATCTTCGCCACGACGATCTTCCACACCTTCAACTACAAGCGCGACTTCTACATCCCGGTCGAGGACGTGATCGCCAGCGAGGACGCGCGCACCCGCATGCTCGCGACCCAGGGAGCCTGACGCGATGTCTTCGGTATCATTGAAGAAGGACGGTCTGGACGAGAAGGGTGAGCCCCTCTCGTTCTATCAGCTCGAAGAGCATCACCATCCCGAGGGCAGCAGCACGATGCTGGGCTTCTGGATGTACCTGATGAGCGATTGCCTCATCTTCGCGGTGCTGTTCGCAGCTTACGGCGTGCTCGGCACCAGCTATGCCGGCGGACCGACGCCCAAGGAGATCTTCGAGCTGCCGCTCGTCGCGGTGAACACTGCGATGCTGCTGTTCTCGTCGATCACCTATGGTTTCGCGATGCTGTCGATGGAGGAAGGGCGTCAGCGCATCATGCAGATGTGGCTGGCCTTTACCGGGCTGTTCGGCCTCGCCTTCCTGTCGATCGAAATGTACGAGTTCGCCACCCTCATCCATGAGGGCGCGGGCCCGACCCGCAGCGCGTTCCTGTCGTCCTTCTTCACGCTGGTCGGCACGCACGGCCTGCACGTGACGATGGGCTTCATCTGGCTCGTCACGCTGATGGTGCAGGTGCAGAAGCACGGCCTGATCGCCGCGAACAAGCGCCGCCTGATGTGCCTCAGCATGTTCTGGCATTTCCTCGACGTCATCTGGATCGGCGTCTTCACCTTCGTCTATCTGATGGGTTCGCTGCGATGACCGACCGCCCCGCCACCGCGCACGACGCGCATGCCGACCACGCCCATGACGATCACGGGCATGGCGACGACCACGCGTCGCACGGGACGCGCAAGAGCTACCTCAAGGGGTTCTTCCTCTCGGTCATCCTGACCGCGATCCCGTTCTGGGCCGTGATGACCGGCGCGTTCAAGGATCCCTCGACCGCCGCACTGGTGATCATGCTGTTCGCGGTGATCCAGATCGTCGTCCACATGATCTACTTCCTGCACATGAACGGGAAGTCCGAGAATGGCTGGACGATGATGGCGCTGATCTTTACGATCATCCTGGTCGTGATCACGCTCAGCGGCTCGATCTGGGTCATGTATCACCTCAACACCAACATGATGCCGATGCAGGCCGCGGTAGATATGTGATGACACGGCATGCCCGGCCGCGGCCGGCGATCTGGGTGGCGGGCTTCATCGCGCTGCTGCTGTTCGCCGGGTTCTGCGCGCTGGGTGTGTGGCAGGTCGAACGGCGCGCATGGAAGCTCGACCTGATCCGGCAGGTGGCCGCGCGGTCGCAGGCCGCACCGGTCGCGCCACCCGGGCCAGCGCGCTGGCCGGCGATCACGGCGAGCAGCGATGCGTATCGCCGGATCCAGGTAAGCGGCATCTTCGCGCATGACCGCACGACGCTGGTCCGCGCCGCCACGGCGCTCGGCAGCGGCTATTGGGTGATGACGCCGCTGCGGACTGCGCAGGGCTTCGATGTTCTGGTCAACCGCGGCTATGTCTCGCCCGAACAGCGCAGCGCCTATGCGCGGCCGGTCGGGCCGGTCACCGTGACGGGCTATCTGCGGATCACCGAACCCGGCGGCGGCTTCCTGCGCAAGAATGATCCCGCGACCGACAATTGGTATTCGCGCGACGTCGCTGCGATCGCGGGCGCGCGTGGCCTTGGCCGCACGGCGCCCTATTTCATCGACGCGGACAAGGTCGGGGGCGGCGCACCGATCGGTGGCCAGACCGTCATCGCATTTCCGAACAATCATCTCGTCTACATGCTGACATGGTTCGGCCTCGCCGCGATGACGGTGATCGGCTTCGTCGTGTTCGTGCGCCACGATCGTCGTCGTGATAAGCGCTGACCGGCGACGTCGCGCGTTGAGCGCGTCGCAGGAGAGATGGACCGCGTGACGGCGCACGACACGATGAGATTGGCGATGGATTCCTCGCGGTGGCAGGCCTGGGTCAGCCGTGCGCGCGCGGATACCGATGCCGCGGGCAATGCGAACATGCGGCAGCTGGTCACGCTGCGCTGGATCGCGGTGGCGGGGCAGCTGGTCACCGTGTTGACGGTCCGCTTCCTGCTGGGGATCGACCTGCCGCTGGTGCCGATGCTGTTGGCGATGGCGGCGTCGGTCGCGCTCAACCTGGCGAGCATGCGGCTCTATGGCTGGCAGCGCGGGGCGAATGCGCAGCTGCTGCTCGCGATGCTGCTCGACGTCGGGTTGCTGACCGTCCAGCTCTACCTCAGTGGCGGCGCGACCAACCCATTCATCGCGCTGTATCTGCTGCAGGTCGTGCTGGGCGCGGTGCTGCTCGATCGCTGGTCGAGCTGGGCGATCGTCGGGGTGACGGGCGGGTGTTTCGCGCTGCTGACGATCCGGTATCGTCCGCTTGCCCTGCCGACCGATTATGCGGGCGAGTATTTCGCACTCTACACCGTCGGGTCGTTGCTCAATTTCCTGCTCGTCGCGACGCTGCTGGTGCTCTTCATGACGCGGATCACGGGCAATCTGCGCGCCCGCGACGAGCATCTGGCGGATCTGCGCCAGCAGGCGGCGGAGGAGGATCATATCGTCCGCATGGGCCTGCTCGCGTCGGGCGCCGCTCACGAACTGGGAACGCCGCTCGCATCGCTGGCGGTCATCCTCAACGACTGGAAGCGGATGCCCGCGCTCGCCACCGATGCGGGGATGCTCGAGGAGATCGGCGAGATGCAGGCCGAGGTCCAGCGGTGCAAGACAATCGTCACCAACATCCTGCTGGCGGCGGGCGAGGCGCGCGGCGAGGCGCCCGAGGTCGTGCCGCTCCACGTCTTCCTCGACGCGATCGTCGAGGACTGGCGCGCGCTGCACGCCGGTGTCGAGTTCGACTATACCAGCCGGCTCGGCGACGATCCGCTGATCGTATCGGATCCCGCGCTCAAACAGGTGATCGCCAACGTGCTCGACAATGCCGCCGAAGCATCGCCCGCCTGGGTCGGGTTTTCGGGCGAGCGGTCGGGCGATCATCTGGCGCTGATCGTGCGCGATCACGGACCGGGGTTCACGCGCGACAAGCTGGCGAGCTTCGGCAAGCCCTATCAGTCGAGCAAGCGCGATCCCGGCCACGGCCTCGGCCTGTTCCTCGCGGTCAATGCAATGCGCAAGCTGGGGGGCAGCGTGGCGGTCGCCAATCGCGAGACGGGTGGCGCAGAAGTGACGTTGATGCTGCCGCTGGCGGCGATCGCCCTGGAGCGTGACGAATGAGCGAGCCCGATATCCCCCCGGTCAAGCGCCTCGTGATCGTCGAGGACGACGAGACGTTCGCGCGCACGCTGAAACGCTCGTTCGAGCGGCGCGGCTATGCGGTCAGGCTTGCGGCGAGCCATGAGGATCTGGTCGTGCTGCTCGCCGACGACGTGCCGCAATATGCGGTGGTCGACTTGAAGCTCGGCGGCGCGTCGGGGCTGGTCTGCGTCCAGACGCTGCACGCGCATGATCCCGATATTCTCGTCGTCGTGCTGACCGGCTTTGCAAGCATCGCCACCGCGGTCGAGGCGATCAAACTCGGCGCCTCGCATTATCTGGTCAAGCCGTCGAACACCGACGACATCGAGGCGGCGTTCGACCGGACCGAGGGCAAGGTCGACACCGCGGTGACCGAACGCCGCGCGACGATCAAGACGCTCGAATGGGAGCGGATCCACGCGACGCTGGCGGAAACCGGGTTCAACATCTCGGAGACTGCGCGGCAGCTCGGCATGCACCGCCGGACGCTCGCGCGCAAACTCGAGAAGCGGCCGGTCAAATAGCCGCAACGCTTGGCGTGGGGCGGGCGTTATGGCGCGATGGTGTCGCCTTCTTCCTCCCGCCTCTGGGTGCCGCGGCGCCTGCTCGCGACGCCGTCGTCGCTCCTCTGGGACCATGGCGAACAGATCGTCGCGCGCGCACGGGCGCTGGACGTGGCGGTGACGACGCTGCCAAGCGATCGTCTTCGCCTCGACCTGCCCGACGATCCCCGGCAGCAATATGCACAGGCGAAGGCGACGCTGGCGCTCGTCGTCGCCCCGCCGTCGAAACGCCGGTTGCAGCCGATCGCGCCGAGCGCCGACTGGCGAATCGATCTCGCCGAAGGGTGCCCTGCGCATTGCGGCTATTGCTATCTCGCGGGGTCTTTGAAGGGGCCGCCGATCACGCGGGTCTATGCGAACCTGCCCGAGATCCTGGCCGAGCTTCCTGCGCATCTCGGCCAGGGGACAGTCACGTCGCGCTCCGCCACGCGCGCGCATGAGGGCACGACGTTCGAGGCGTCCTGTTACACCGATCCGCTCGCGATCGATCATGTCACCGGGTCGCTGTCCGCGCTGATCGCGCATTTCGGCGCGTGGGAGGCGGACGTGCAGCTGCGCTTCACGACGAAGTTCGACGCGGTCGAGCCGCTGCTCGCGCTCGATCACGCAGGACGGACGCGGATGCGCGCCTCGATCAACCCCGCCGGCTATGCGCGGTTCGAGGGCGGCACGAGCCCGGTCGCAGCCCGGCTGGTCGCGCTGCGCCGGATGGCGGATGCGGGCTACAAGATCGGGCTGACGATCGCGCCGATCATCGCCGCCGAGGGATGGCGCGACGCCTATGCCGAGCTGATCGCGCAGGCGGGGCAGGTGCTCGGCGATATCCCGGACCTCACGATCGAGCTGATCACGCATCGCTACACACCCGGGTCCAAGGCGGTGCTGCAGACCTGGTATCCCGGCTCGTCGCTCGATCTCGGCATGGCGAACCGCACCGAGAAGCGCACCAAGTTCGGCTCGGTCAAATATGTCTATGATGCGGACACGATGCGGGCGTTGCGCGCCTTCTTTGCCGACGAGATCGCGGCGCGCCTGCCCGAGGCGCGGATCCTCTACTGGACCTGATCGCCGTCCAACCGGGCAACACAGCGTTGCCGACCCTGCGCTGGTGGGCGCCGGTGCCGTCGCCTATCTGAATACCAAGATCTTGCGCGCGCCGTCGCCCGGCGCTCGCGCGTGACAACAGGAGATTATTGCATGCCCGTCCTTCTTGGTATTTCCGGCAGCCTGCGCCGCCAGTCGTTCAACGCCGCGATCCTCAATTCGCTCGCTGACGCGCTGGGGGACAAGGCGACACTGCGGATCTTCCCGCTCAACCCGATCCCGATGTACGATCAGGATGCCGATACCGACACGCCCCCCGAGGCGGTCGCCGCGCTGCGGGCGGCCATCGGTGAGGCGGACGGGATCGTGATCGCGTCGCCCGAATATAATCACGGCATGCCCGGCGTGCTGAAGAACGCGCTCGACTGGGCGTCGCGGCCTTATGGCAAGGCGACGCTGACGGGGAAGCCGGTGTTCACGCTGACCTCGTCGCCGGGCGCGGTCGGCGGCGCGCGCGCGCAGGCGCAGCTGAACGAGACGCTGGCGTCGATCGGCGCGCGCACGCTGCTGCGGCCGCAATCGGTGATCGGTTCGGTGCACGAGAAGATCGCCGACGGGCGGCTGAGCGACACGTCGACGCTCGACTTCCTGTTGAGCGGTATCGACGCCCTGCTGGCGGAGATCGAACGGCCCGCATCGGCCGTGCGCGAGGCGAACTGAGATGCGGCGCGTGCTGCGGACCTATCCCGCCCAGCGTGACGACATCGCCGATCTCGTCACGCGGCGCCCGCTGCCGGGGCCGCAGCTGCCGCAGGTCGATCCGTTCCTGTTCGTCAACCATCATGGGCCGCAGACCTATCGGCCCGGCAATAACGGCCTGCCGTTCGGACCGCATCCGCATCGCGGGTTCGAAACGGTCAGCTTCATCCTGAGCGGCGCGATGGCGCATCTCGACAGCGGCGGGCACGAAAGCGTGATGCAGGCGGGCGGGGTGCAGTGGATGACCGCGGGGTCGGGGCTGATCCATGCGGAGGTCTCGCCCGCGTCGTTCAAGCGCGACGGCGGGCCGCTCGAGATCCTGCAGCTATGGGTCAACCTGCCGGGGCGGCTGAAGATGACCAAGCCCGCTTATACCGGGCTCCAGCGCGAGGATATTCCGGCTGTCGCGGTCGACGGCGGTGTCGTGAATGTCATCGCGGGGACGTTTGAAGGGCAGGCGGGGCCGGTCGAGTCGCTGACCGGCGTCGCGATGATGACGGTCGAGCTGGCCGCGGGGCGGCGGGTTACACTGCCGGCACCGCAGGGTCGCAGCGTGTTCTTCTATGTGATCGAGGGGCGGCCGGAGGTCAGCGGGACGGTCGTGGAGCCGTGGCACCTCGTCACGTTCGACGAAGACGGCGATACGATCGAGGTCGCGGCGGCGGGGCCGGTGCGGCTGGTGTTCGGCCATGCCGATCCGATCGACGAGCCGGTGGTCGCGCACGGGCCGTTCGTGATGACGACGCGCGAGGAGATCGGCGAAGCGATCCGCGATTACCAGGCGGGGCTGTTCGGGGCTGCGCCGGTTATCGCCTGAACCCATAACCGTCATCCCCGCGGAGGCGGGGATCCAGACTGGCTGGCCTTGCTAACGATGCCGTGAGGCCAGCCAGTCTGGGTTCCCGCCTTCGCGGGAATGACGAAGAAGTTACTTCGCCAGCACGGCCGACTGGTCGACCGCGACCACCGGCAGCCACACCGCGCTGGCCGTCGCGCCGCCGCGTTCGATCGTCACCGTCGCCTTCTTGTAGTCCGCCTTCTTCGCAAGGAAGATGTTGGGAACGAAGGTCTGAGGGTTGCGGTCGTAGAGCGGGAACAGACTCGACTGGACCTGCACCATGATCCGGTGCCCCGGCTGGAACACGTGGTTCACGGTCGGCAGGCGGAACTTGTAGCGCTGCGTCTTGCCGGCAGGAATCGCACTCGGTTTGGCGAAGCTGTCGCGGTAGCGGCCACGGAAGATGTCGAGGCTGATCGGCAGTTCATAGCCGCCCATCTTCGGATCGCTCGCGACCTCGTCGGGATAGACGTCGATCACCTTGACGACGAAGTCGGCATCGGTGCCGGTCGTCTTGGCATAGATGTCCGCGATCGGTGCCCCCGACACGCGGACCGGCGTCGTCAGCACCTCGGTCGTATAGGTCATCACGTCGGTGCGGCCATCCACCCCGCGCTGGTCGCTGACCAGCCAGTCGCCCCAGCGGCCGTCGCCGAAATTGACCGGGCGCGGCAGATGCGGGACGGGCTTGGCGGGGTCGGAGACATAGCTGTCGCCGCCGCTCGCCGCCTTGGTGAAGCCCAGCCCGCCCTCGGCGCCGAGGTAGATAGGCTTGAGAGGCGCGGCACAACCGCTCTCGCAGGCGAGCGGCCAGGTCGTCAGCTTGTCCCAGTGATTCTCGCCGGTGTTGTAGATCGCCGCGGCGGGCAGCGTGACCGCGGGGCCGTCCTTCAGATACTGGTCGAACATCGGCAGCACCATCTGCTCGCGGAACTGCTGCGCGGTGTCGCCGTCCCACTCGAACGGGCCGAGGCTGCGGCCGTCGCGATTGACCTGGCTGTGCCGCCACGGACCCATGACGAGATGGTTGTTACCCATCTTGCCCTTCGCCTTCAGCGCCTCCCAGGCGGTGATCGCACCGTACATGTCCTCCTGATCCCACAGCCCCTGTTCCCAGAGCGTCGGCACGTTCGAGGGGTTGGCGGCGAGCAACTTGTCGAGCGCCTGACCCTGCCAGAACGCGTCATAGGCGGGATGTGCGACCATGCGCTGCCAATAGGGAAGCTGGTCATACCCCGACGCCTTGGCCCAGTCGCCCGCCGAGCCGATGCGGCGGAAATTCTCGTAATCGTCATAGCCGCCGGTCGGCGGCGCCTTGCCTGCGCCCTTGTAGCCGGTCTGGCCGCCGAGCCAGGCGATGTTGGCGAGGCGGAACGCGCCGTAATGGAACCAGTCGTCGCCCATCCAGCCGTCGATCATCGGGCTTTCTGGCACCGCGGCCTTGAGCGCGGGGTGCGGGTTCAGCAACGCCATGACGACGGTGAAGCCCTCATAGGACGACCCGATCATGCCGACGCGGCCGTTCGATTCGGGCAGGTTCGCCTTGTTCACCAGCCAGTCGATCGTGTCATAGGCGTCGGTGACATGATCGACCTTGGTCGGGTTGAGCGGGCCGATCACCGGGCGCGTGACGACATACTCGCCCTCCGAGCCATATTTGCCGCGGACGTCCTGATAGACGCGGATATACCCGCCCTTGACGAACATCTCGTCGGCAAGCGGCAGCGTCGAAAGGATGCTCGGGCTGTCCATCCGCGTCGCACGCGACTTGGCGTCATAGGGCGTGCGGGTCAGCACGATCGGTGCGTTGGTCAGCCCCTTGGGATAGACGATGACGGTGTAGAGCTTCGTCCCGTCGCGCATCGGGACCATCACCTCGCGCTTGACGTAGTCGCGGTTGGCGGTGGCGGGGACGAACTTCGCGGGCACGTCGCCGCCGACAGGCGCAGTCTTGTCAGAAACAGTCTGGGGCACCTGCGCCGACGAAACGGTGGCGAGCGCGATCGAGGCAAGAAGGACGAGCTTGAGGGTCATGAAACGCTCCGGAAGAGGATGCGGGCAAGCTAGGCGCAATTGTCGCGCGGGGGCAATCGGGTTCGTGATCGATCAGCCGCGTGCGTACCGCTTGAAATGTCGGCCGCTTGCTGGATGATGCCCCGAAACAACCGGGGGGTATCATGGCGCGCAGGGCAAAGGGATCGTGGCGGCCGTTCATCCAGGCCTTGCCGATCCTGATCGTCGGCTATGTATCGACCATCTTGATCTGCGCGGTGCTGTTTGCGACGTTCGAGGGCAAGCCGGTCGATGTCGGCATCTGGTGGTCGTTCGTGACCGCGATGACGATCGGCTATGGCGACGTGTTTCCGGTGACGATGGGGGGCAAGATCGTCGCGGTCGCGCTGATGCATGCGGTGCCGCTGTTCCTCGTGCCGCTGCTGACCGCGAAAATGGCGGCCAAGATGATCGTCGACAGTGACGCCTTTACGCATGCCGAGCAGGAGGAGATCAAGCTGGCGCTCGCGCGGATCGAGGCGATCCTTTCGCGTGAGCCGCGTCAGCCCTAGTCGGCGACCAGCACCGCGCGCTCGCGGCCGACGAGCGCGACGAGCCAGTCGGTAAAAGCGCGGATCGCGTCGAAACGGCCGGTGTCCTGGTGCGTGACCAGCCAGAAGGCCCGGCTGATGCGGATGTCGGGGAGGATCGCGACAAGCCCGGGATAGGCCTCGCCGATGAAGCAGGGGAGCACGCCGATGCCGGCGCCGGCCGCGATCATGTGCGCCTGCGCGTTGATGCTTGACGAACGCAGCACGGGGTCGCGGACGCCCGGGATCTCGTCGAGATAGCGCAGCTCGGGCGCATAGACGATGTCGGGGACATAGCCGATCATCCGCCGGTCGCGCAGGTCGGCGATGCCGTGCACCGGGCCGTGCGCCGCGAGATGCTCCGCCGATGCGTAGAGCCGCAGCGTGTAGTCGGTGAGCTTGCGGGTCCGCAACGGGCCGCGGCGCGGGCGGGCGAGCAGGACCGCGACGTCGGTCTCGCGCCGGGTCGGGTTGAGGAAGCCGCTGGTCGCGACGAGATCGACCGCGAGCTTGGGATGCGCCTGCGCGAGCGTGCCGAGATGCCGGCTGACGAACCAGGTGCCGAACCCTTCGGCGACGCTGACGCGGATCGTGCCGTCGACCTCGGTCCGGCCCGCAGGCGGGGTGCGGATGTCCGATGCGATCGCCGCCATCGCGGTCGCGCGCGCGAGCAGATCCTCGCCGGCGCTGGTCAGGATCTGGCCGTCGGGGCCCTGCTCGAACAGCCGCTGGCCGACCGCGGTCTCGAGCCGGCGGAGGCGGCGGCCGACCGTTGTCGCATCGACGCCGAGACTCGCCGCGGCACGGCCAAGCTGCTGCGCGCGGGCGACTTCAAGGAAGATCGGCAGGTCGCTCCAGTCCATGCAGACTGCAAATATGCAGCTCAGGGCTGCAAGTCTATCGCTTGTGTCGCAGGCGAGGCAGTGGTGTAGAGGCCGCAAAACAAGGAGAGGCGCCATGACCGTTCGCACCATCGAGCATCTGATCGCAGGCGGCACCGCGGGCGGGCCGCCCTCCGGCGGCGGGCGCACAGGTGACGTGTTCGATCCCAACAGCGGCGAGATCCAGGCGCGCGTGACGCTCGGCACGCAGGCGGACCTCGATGCCGCTGTCGCCGCCGCGCAGAAGGCGCAGCCGGGCTGGGCAGCGACGAACCCGCAGCGCCGCGCGCGCGTGATGTTCGAGTTCAAGCGGCTCGTCGAGGCGAACATGGACGAACTCGCGCGGCTGCTGTCGTCCGAGCACGGCAAGGTGATCGCGGATTCGAAGGGCGATATCCAGCGCGGGCTCGAGGTGATCGAGTTCTGCTGCGGTATCCCGCACATTCTCAAGGGCGAGTACACGCAGGGCGCGGGGCCTGGGATCGACGTCTACTCAATGCGCCAGCCGCTCGGCATCGGCGCCGGCATCACCCCGTTCAACTTCCCGGCGATGATCCCGCTGTGGATGAGCGGCGTCGCGATCGCGACGGGCAACGCGTTCATCCTGAAGCCGTCCGAGCGCGATCCGTCGGTGCCGGTGCGGCTGGGCGAATTGTTCCTCGAGGCGGGGTTGCCCGAGGGGATCTTCCAGGTCGTGCACGGCGACAAGGAAATGGTCGACGCGATCCTCGACCATCCGGCGATCTCGGCGGTCAGCTTCGTCGGGTCTTCCGACATCGCGCATTACGTCTACCGTCGCGGTGTCGCGGCGGGCAAGCGCGTCCAGGCGATGGGCGGTGCCAAGAACCACGGCATCGTCATGCCCGACGCGGACCTAGACCAGGTCGTCGCCGACTTGTCGGGCGCGGCGTTCGGGAGCGCGGGCGAGCGGTGCATGGCGTTGCCGGTGGTCGTGCCGGTCGGCGAGAAGACCGCGATTGCTTTGCGCGAGAAGCTGATCCCGGCGATTGCCGCACTGCGCGTGGGCGTCTCGACCGACAATGACGCGCATTACGGGCCGGTCGTGAACGCGGCGCATCGCAGCCGGATCGAGAACTGGATCCAGACGGGTGTCGACGAGGGTGCGGAACTGGTCGTCGACGGGCGCGGGTTCGAGCTTCAGGGGCATGAGAAGGGATTCTTCATCGGCCCGTCGCTGTTCGATCACGTGACGACGGACATGTCGGCGTACAAGGAAGAGATCTTCGGGCCGGTCCTCCAGATCGTCCGCGCCAAGGATTTCGAGGAGGCGGTGCGGCTGCCGAGCGAGCATCAATATGGCAACGGCGTCGCGATCTTCACGCGCAACGGCCACGCCGCGCGCGAGTTCGCGGCGCGGGTTAACGTCGGCATGGTCGGCATCAACGTGCCGATCCCGGTGCCGGTGGCGTATCACACGTTCGGCGGCTGGAAGCGTTCGGCGTTCGGCGACACCAACCAGCACGGCATGGAGGGCGTGAAGTTCTGGACCAAGGTCAAGACGATCACGCAGCGCTGGCCTGACGGCGGGGTGGGTGATGCCGCCAACGCGTTCGTCATTCCGACGATGGGGTGATCGGGTGCGTCACTCCCTCCCCGTCATCCTGGACTTGATCCAGGATCCAGAGTTACGGAGCGCAACGCCTGTGGCTCTGGATCCTGACTTTCGTCAGGATGACGGAGGGGTGGGGAGGGGGTCGAAGCCCCAGTCCTCGGCCAGATCGCGCCAGGTTGGGTTGTCCGTCTCGATCAGCGTGGTCTTCCACGACCGTTTCCAGACCTTCAGCTGCTTCTCGCGTGTGATCGCCGTGTCCATCGTGTCCGCCATCGCAAACCAAACCAGCCGGTTCACGCCGTATCGCTTTGAGAACCCGTCGAACATGCCATCGCGGTGCTGAACGATCCGCGCCATCAGGTCGGACGTGACGCCGATGTACAGCGTTCCGTTGCGCCAGCTCGCCATGATATAGACCGCGGGTTGCCTAGCCATATCCTTCCCCCACCCCGTCATCCTGACGAAAGTCAGGATCCAGAGCCGCAGGCGTCAGCATTCGCCGCTCTGGATACTGGGTCAAGCCCAGTATGACGACACAGGAAAGCCCGATGACCAACCAGTTCGACCTCACCGACGACCAGCGCGAGATCCAGGAGCTCGCGCGCCGCTTCACCGCCGACCGGATCACCCCGCATGCGGCTGAGTGGGACGAGAAGCACATCTTCCCGCGCGACACGATCAAGGCGGCGGCCGAGCTCGGTTTCGCGGCGATCTATGTCAGCGAGGAGAGCGGCGGGATCGCGCTCGGGCGCCTCGAAGCCGCGCTGATCATGGAGGCGATGTCGTATGGCTGCCCGTCGACGAGCGCGTTCATCAGCATCCACAACATGGCGGCGTGGATGATCGACCGGTTCGGCTCGGCCGCGGTGAAGGACAAGTATCTGCCCGATCTCGTCACGATGGACCGGCTGGCGAGCTATTGCCTGACCGAGCCGGGCTCTGGCTCGGACGCCGCGGCGCTCAAGACGCGCGCGGTGCGCGACGGCGACGACTGGATCGTGACGGGCTCGAAGCAGTTCATCTCGGGCGCGGGCGAGAACGAGGTGTACGTCACCATGGTCCGCACGGGTGAGGACGGCCCCAAGGGCATCTCCTGCCTGGTGATCGAGAAGGACATGCCCGGCGTGTCGTTCGGCGCGAACGAGAAGAAGCTCGGCTGGCATTCGCAGCCGACGCGGCAGGTGATCTTCGACGGCGTCCGTGTGCCGGGCGCCAACATGGTCGGCGGCGAGGGCGAGGGCTTCCGGATCGCGATGATGGGGCTCGACGGCGGGCGGCTGAACATCGGTGCGTGCTCGCTCGGCGGCGCGCAGCGGTGTCTCGACGAGGCGATCGCCTATACGCACGACCGCAAGCAGTTCGGTAAGCCGATCGCGGACTTCCAGAACACGCAGTTCATGCTGGCGGACATGGCGACCGAACTCGAGGCGGCGCGTGCGCTGCTCTACATGGCGGCGGCCAAGGTCACGGCGAACGCGCCCGACAAGACCAAGTTCGCGGCGATGGCGAAGCGGCTGGCGACCGACACCGGCTCGTCGGTGGTCGACCGCGCGTTGCAGCTGCATGGCGGCTATGGGTATCTGCAGGATTACCCGATCGAACGCTTCTGGCGCGATCTGCGCGTGCATTCGATCCTCGAGGGCACCAACCAGGTCATGCGCATGATCGTCGGTCGCGAGCTGACCCGGCAATGAGCCCGCGCAGCGATCCCATTTTTCTTCTCTGCGCTCTCTGCGTCTCTGCGTGCAAAGGTTTTTCGCGCGGAGGCGCAGAGAGCGCAGAGATGTCGCTCGAAAGGCTTGCGTCGTGACCGACCTGATTGTCGAAAATGAGGCGCCTGTCGGCCGGATTCGGTTGAACCGGCCCAAGGCACTGCACGCGCTGAACCTCGCAATGTGCGAGGGCGTGCTGGACGCGCTCGAGGCGTGGCGCGGGGATGCGTCGGTTCAGGCGATCGTGGTGGATCACGCCGAGGGTCGTGGGTTCTGCGCCGGGGGCGATATCCGGATGCTGGCCGCGTCGGGCGCCAGCGACGGCGTCGCGGCACGCGCGTTCTTTCACGCCGAGTATCGGATGAACCACCGGCTGTTCGTCTATGCCAAGCCGATCGTCGCGTTCATGGACGGGATCACGATGGGCGGCGGCGTCGGGCTCGCTTTGCCGTGCACGTACCGGGTGGCGACCGAGAACACGAAGTTCGCGATGCCCGAGACCGGGATCGGGCTGTTCCCCGATGTCGGCGTTGGCTGGTATCTGTCGCGGCTGCCCGGGCGGATCGGGCAGTATCTCGCGCTGACCGGGCATCGGCTCGATGGCGCGGAGTGCGCAGCGCTGGGGCTGGCGACGCATTATCTACCGAGCGAGACGCTCGACACCGCCAAGGCGCGGATCGCGGAAGCACCGCAGGATATTGCTGGCGTTCTGAACGCGCTGTCGACCGAGGCACCCGAAGCGGCGATACTTGCGCGCAAGGACGATATCGACCGGCTGTTCGCGTCCGATGTGCTCGAGGAAATCTATGCCGCGCTCGACGCCGATGGTGGCGAGTGGGCCGCCAAGACGCTCGCGACGCTCAGGACAAAGTCGCCGCAGACGATGAAGGTCTCGCTCCGGCTGCTCCACGAAGGCGCGGCAATGGCGAGTTTCGCGGACGAGATGAAACAGGAATATGCGGTCGGCGCGCATGTCGTGCAGCGGCACGACTTCATCGAGGGCGTGCGCGCGGTGATCATCGACAAGGACAATGCGCCGCGCTGGGATCCGGCGACGCCTGAGGCGGTGAGCGATCATGTGATCGACCAGATCTTCGCGCCGTTGCCCGAGGCCGAGGCGTGGACGCCGGGTTGAACATAGAGCACGTCACCTCAGCGTTCGCTGAGGTGACGGAACTGGAGACTGAGATGGCCGATTACGAAACGATCCTCGTCGAGCAGCGCGGTGCGGTGACGCTCGTCACGCTCAACCGGCCGCAGGCGCTCAACGCGCTCAACTCGCACGTGCTTGCCGACCTGATCGCCGCGTTCGCCGCGTTCGATGCGGATCCGTCGCAGGGCTGCGCCGTGCTGACCGGCTCGGCCAAGGCGTTCGCGGCGGGGGCGGACATCAAGGAGATGCAAAGCCAGGGCTTTGCCGACATGTATGCGAGCAACTTCTTCGCGGGTTGGGAGCAGGTGACGCGGACGCGCAAGCCGATCATCGCCGCGGTCGCCGGCTATGCGCTGGGCGGCGGCTGCGAGGTCGCGATGATGTGCGACTTCATCCTCGCCGCCGACACCGCCAAATTCGGCCAGCCCGAGATCAAGCTCGCCGTCTCCCCCGGCATGGGCGGATCGCAGCGCCTCACGCATGCGGTCGGCAAGGCCAAGGCGATGGAGATGGTGCTGACCGGGCGGATGATGGATGCGGTCGAGGCCGAGCGCGCCGGGCTGGTGTCGCGGATCGTGCCTGCCGACGAGCTCGTCGAGGAAGCGGTGAAGACCGCCGCGACGATCGCCGCGATGGCGCCGCTGGCGGTGCTGGCGAACAAGGAGATGGTCAACGCGGCGTTCGAGACGGGGCTCGCGATGGGCGTGCAGTTCGAGCGGCGGCTGTTCCACGGGCTGTTCGGCACCGCGGACCAGAGCGAAGGCATGGCCGCGTTCGTCGAGAAGCGCGCGGGGGCATGGACGGGCAAGTAACGCGGCCACCCGTCATCCTGACGAACGTCAGGACCCAGGGTTACGGGCGCCGGCGGTGTTTGGCTCTGGGTCCTGACTTTCGTCAGGATGACGGGGTTGGGGCGTGCGGGACGTAGTCGCGAATGGCGGGGTTGGATCGCGAGCGACACAGTCGCCGCGGCAGATTTAGGAGAGAGAACATGGCACGCATCGGATTCATCGGCCTCGGCAATATGGGCGGCGGCATGGCCGCGAACCTCGCGAAGAACGGCCATGACGTCCACGCGTTCGACCTGAGCGCCGACGCGCTGGCCAGGGCGAAGGCGGCGGGCTGCCTGCCCGTCGACTCCGCGGCCGAGGCCGCGGACGGGGCGGAGGCGATCGTGACGATGCTGCCCGCGGGCAAGCACGTCGCCGAGGTGTATGACGCGCTGTTCGGCGTCGCGGGCCCAACCGCGATCCTGATCGACTGTTCGACGATCGACGTCGCGACCGCGAAGCAGGTCGCCGACGCCGCGCAGGCCAAGGGGCTCGCGGCGGTCGACGCGCCGGTCTCCGGCGGGATCGGCGCTGCCAATGCGGGCACGCTCACCTTCATGGTCGGCGGTTCGGCGGCGGCATTCGAGCGCGCCGAGCCGATCCTCGCGGCGATGGGCAAGGCGGTGATCCACGCCGGCGCGAACGGCGCGGGGCAGGCGGCGAAGATCTGCAACAACATGATTCTCGGCGCGACGATGATCGCGACCTGCGAGGCGTTCGTGCTGGCCGACAAGCTCGGGCTCGACGCGCAGGCCTTTTACGACATCGCCAGCGTCTCGTCGGGGCAGAGCTGGTCGATGACGAGCTATGCGCCGCTGCCGGGGATCGGCCCCGACACGCCCGCCGACCATGATTATCAGGGCGGGTTCGCGGCGGCCCTGATGCTGAAGGACCTGCGGCTCGCGATGGCGGCGGCGCAGGATGTCGGCGCCGACACGCCGATGGGCGCGAAGGCGGCGGAGCGCTACGAGGCGTTCGCCGAGGCCGGGCAGGGCGGGCTCGACTTCTCCGCGATCATCCGCACGTTGCAGGGCAACGCCTAACCCGGCGTGCGGCGGACCGGCGGGAGCGCGTTGCAGATGTCCGCGCCGCCCGCCGGCACCGTGAAGAACGGCGGCGTCCGGTTCTCGCGCCCCGCGATCCAGGCGGTGAAGCGCGGGTTCGCCGTCGCGCGGTACTGGAAGTGCGGGCGGGTGGCGGCGGGAAGGTCGCTCGCCAGCCGCGCCGAGACGATCGGGCTGCGCTCCGCAGGCTTGGCGTAGAAGCCGAGCTCGCCCGTCCCGCGCGGCAGCGACGACAGCCACTCGATCCCGTCGACCACCCGCCCGACGACCGCGATGTTGCGGTCGAGCGCGCGCGGCGCATGGCCGATGACGGTGTAGAGCTCGGCGCCGCTGCCGACGCTAGGCGCCAGATCACGCGCAACGCCGACCATCCCGTAGCAATGCGGCAGCCATTGCCGTGCGCCCGAGCCGGCGAGCGGCCAGCCATCCGCGCTGTAGCCCGCCCATTCGGCATAGGGATCGCGCTTCGTCAGCCGCGCGACCGCGGCCGGCCCGGCCAGGTCATATTCGGCGGCGATCCCGTCCGCGACGCCGGGGACGAGCGGCTTCTTCTCGGTCGCATCGCCCCATTGCGCGACATAATTGTCCTGCACGCGGTACACGCTTGTCGCGCTGTCCCACCAGCGCGCGCGGGCGAGCGCGCGGATGTTGGCGACGTGCGCGGGGGCATAGCCAGGCGCGAGCCGGAGCGTGAAGCCGTGCCCGTTCGCCAGCGTGAAGACGAGGATCTCGTCATCGGGCACCGCCACCCAGTCCGCCGCGACCGGATCGGACGGCAGCGGTGCTGGCGCCGGCGTAGCTTGGGCGAGGGCGGCGGCGAGCAGGGCGGTGATCATCGCCGTGAGACTGCCCGAGCGCCGCCCCGCACGCAATCGCTTGCGCCGCAGCCAAACCCGCTCTAGCAGGCGCGTTCCAGAGCAATGCGGAGCGGTGGCCGAGTGGTCGAAGGCGCTCGCCTGGAAAGTGAGTATACGTCAAAAGCGTATCGAGGGTTCGAATCCCTCCCGCTCCGCCACACCCCTTGGATCTAAGCCCAAAGTTGCGATCAAGTCGTCGGGTTCGCATAACCGTTCCCCGAAAGCGCGCGCGCTTGAAGCCGACCGTCGCTGCACGATTTCCGCGGGTATCGCTGGCCGTGGTTTATGTCGCGTTAGGCCGCGCCCCTGTATTGCGTACGGCCTATGCTCAGAGTTGACAGGTAAAAACGGTGGAAATCCGCCCGTCCGCTTTCGGGCGGCGATTGCCGCGAACAGCCGTTCGTTCAGACGATGGGCTACGGGTTTAGTCGTCTGACCCTTCCCCAGATCGGACGTCTTTTCAAATGTAGTAAATACGGGATCAATCAATAGCTTACTGTAATCACAATCGTATCATTATAGGCTCCGGGGCGTGGCGAGAGCCTGGCGGGGACTCTTCCGTAAATCTGGTAGGTCGAACTCCCGCCAAGCAACGGGATGATATCGAAGGACCGCACGGTGAAGCTCCCGCCCGACCCGTCGCCCCAGATCTGCGTTCGTGCCGGATCCGCATAAAGCTGATAGGGCAAGGTCGCCGTTCCAGAGATCATGCGTCGCGCCGTATAGCTGCCATCTCGTCCCGGGCTGAGCGCGATCGTGTACCCGCCGAGACCGGAGAGTATGAAGCAGTTGATCGTGATCGTGCCCGTCGCGTCGTCCGCCGACGTGGCGGACCCGTCATAGTTCCCGAACGCGACCCCGCTGGCCGATATCGAGCATCCCGCATCCGCGGCAGCCGGTATCGCGAGGCAGAAGAGCGCGAACAGCACGCGGGCGATCACGGGGCTGTCTCGACACAGGAAAACGGGCCAAGCCGCGCGAGACCCCGCTCCCGTGCAGCGACGGACAGTCCAACACGGCAGCGTGTGCCGTCGGGGCGCGCGACGTTCAGGACGGTGTGCTGGTCGAGCCCCTCGACGAAGGTCTCCCCGTCAAAGCCCAGGGGAAACGTCGCCCCGGACGCTTCCAGCGTGACGGTGCTTCCCGGTGGAAGTGGTCTGCCGCTTGCCTCGACCAGGACCAGCACTGCGCCATTTGGTCGTTTGATCGGAAACCTGAGCACGACGCCTGCCCGATCCTGTGGCCGGACATCGCGTTCCCCGGTTGCGATCACGGCATCGGGCGGCAGATCGGTCGGCTCGATGGCGAGGTGATTGACCTGGAACGACCGCAGGTCCGTAACCATCAGCTTGCCCGACCGGCCGGTTCGGCCGGCGACCCTGTTTTCGTGTAGCACCCGAACACCTGCCAACCCTTGCGTGTCGACAATCGCGAAACTGTCGTTGATCGTATTCGACAGAAATACCGAGCCATCGATTGCGGACACGGACCCGCGCGCCTGGGCACGGATCGTCGTTGCACCGTTGGTCCGATCGATTCCGGCGGCCAGCCATCCGATGCGGGACCGATGTTGTACTTCGACAAACTGGCTGTCGATCGCGCCGCGCCCGATCGCCGCCTGATAGCCCCATGAATCGGCCTCGCTCGTGCCGCGGGCCGCCTGCAGCTGGCTTTGCCAGCGGCCGCCTTGCATCTGCCGATCAACGCTCGCCTGACTTCGCCGTCCGAAGGGAAGCGACAGGCCGAACATGATGCTGCGGCCGCCGCGTGCGCTGGTGTCGTGCGAGCCGTTCGCGTAGATCGATACCGGTCCCCGCTGCACGCTGTACGTGACGGACGCCAGACGGACCGCGGAACCGCGGCCAAACATCGCCGGCGCGCCCTTCAGCCTTCCCCAGGCGACGTCGCCTGCCTGATCGAGGGCGGTATAGCCGAGGGACATCGTACCGGCCGGACCCATTGCAAGCGCAATGCTGGCGTCGGTCTGCCTTCGAATGGCAGGATAGCCATCGCTTGCCGCGTTGTCGCGAAAGGCCTTCGTCGCAAATCCGTGGGACAGCCTGAGTGACACCAGTGAGTCGCGGTGTTCGATTTGCGCGACGCAGCGCACGCCGTTCCCGTCCCGCCCGCTGCTGGCCGCGCAATCACCCGTGGCGATTGCCAGGTTGGCCAGGTTTACCGACACGCCCGACCCGACGAGCGCCGCGCTGCGGGTTGCTTCGGCATAGAGCGCCGCCGTCAGCCGAGGCGATACGCCCCAGCGGTAGCTGCCGCTTGCCGCAAGCTGTCCGTAGGCGTTGCTCTGGCTCCCGAATTGGTGCCGGATCACGCCAGCCTGGACAGCGAACGTGTGCAACCCGGGTGCGAGCAGAGCATTGCTCGCATAATAGGCCACCGTCGTCCTGACGGATTGTCCCAGGGAATTCTGGAGGTTCAGCGAGACTTTGCCGCTGCCCGTCTGCACCGGCACGTTGCGGATCTCGAAGGGACCAGCGCCGATAGGCAGGGATATCGCGGATGCGTCGTTCACAAGGATGTCGGCGATGGTGGGAACGACCGCGTTGCCACGAAAATCGGGCAGCGGCATCGTGATCAGGTCGGGGCGCAGCGCGAAGTCCGAACCGAACTGGATGCCGCCGAGCCGGATCGCCCGTTGCGAGTCCGCGCCCGACGTTATGAAGTCGCCCAACCTGAGCCGCAGCAGGCGGTCGGGCAGCGAAACGGTGTAGTTGAAATCGAGCCTGGTCGCGCGATAGGTCGTCGTCGTCCCCGAACGGAATGCGGTCATCAAGGCCTGACCAGCCGCAACCCCATGGCCTGAAAAGACGCGTGCATCGAGGTACGCGGAAAAGGCCTGGCGACGAGCATCGCCGGTCGCTGTCGTATCGTAGTTCAGCGTGGAACCGGTCCCGCTCTCCACTGCTCCGGCCATGGCAGGATCGGCAGCGGCCGAGATCGTCGTTCTCACCAAACGCCCCTCGGAGGCGGTCACGTAGAGTCGGCCGGTAGCCTGGTCGACGTGCCAGCGAAAATCACGGTCGGCGACGATGTCCGCAAGTTCATCGCCGGGCGTGGTGCGCGGGGAAAGGCCGAGTTCGGCGAGTTCCTTGGGGGTTGCCGCCAGTCCGTCGCCGCGCAGAACAAACTCGCCGATTTTCCCGGTCGGGCGCCCATTGATCCAGACCTCCAGCAGCGTCGGTGCGGGAGCGGCCCCGGCATGGTCAGCGAGGCAGATCATCAGGAGAAATCGACAGGTCGATCGGAGGGCTTTGGCGCGCATCGCACGGTCCCGTCCCCGCTACCGCGCGAGGGCAACGGTGATGGGGCCCTTTCCGCCCTCCATCGTCAATCGATAGCGGCCATCCACGGCGGGTTGGACGGGCATGTCTTGGACCGGAAGTTCCCGCGTCGCGCCAGCCAGCAGATAGGGTGAACCACCATTCTTGACGGCGATCGGCGCGCCGTTCGTGTCGCGCAGGACAACGTTGCGCAGCGTCTCATGGCGCGCTCCCGGATTTTCGAGCACCAGAACCGTGTCACCGTCTCGGCGCGCCAGCCGAAATCGAACGCCGGGGTTCGCCGGAGCGACGGGCTCGACGAAGATCGGCATGGAAATGCGCAGGACCATGCGCACGGCACCGGGTTCGGACGCGCGCGGGATCTGATCGAGGATCAACCGGTACGTCAGTTCCTTGGACGTCGCCTTATGCCGCACGAGAACCCGGAAGACCTGGTTCGAACGGGGTGGGATCGTCACGATGCGGGGACTGACGACCACATCGTCGGCCGGTACAAGGACATCCTCGGGCTGTTGCATCCAGGCGAAGGGCCGGATCTGGACCACCGTTTCCTCAGCGCCATCGTTGCGGACCGTCAGGCTCGTCGCCTGTTGCGAGGCGGCAAGATTGAACGTGACCGGGCTCACCGACAGGGATTGTGCCTGAAGCGGGGCGATGCACGTTGCCAGGACGATCCCGTATCCGCTCGCCATCGACCAGCGACGAAGCCTCTCGAAGCGAAAAAAACATCCCCGGGCCATCAGTAGGTGATCGTTGCGGTCAGAGTATCCGAATAGGCTCCGGGAACGGGCAATTGACCCGCTGCAAGGCGCCCATAAACGGTAATGGCCTGAGCGCCGCCGTTGCCGGTGCCCGACACCGTGTCCGTACCGATCGTCGTGCCCCAGCTATTGGTACGCGCACTGTCGCGATAGACGGCATAGGCGAGCACATCGACGCTGGGGCCGTTCATGTACCGGTTCGTTACGGTCGCCCCCGTGCCCAAGCCTGCGCTGACGCCGATGGTGTAGGCGGTGGTATCCGTGCAGGTCGCGGTGATCGTCGAAGTCGCGTCGGTTTGGGCCCCGGTATAGGTTCCGAACGTCAGTGCGGTCGCCGAAATCTGGCAACTCGACACGACGTTGGCCGTCACATTGAACGTCGTGTTCGCCGTCGATGCGCTTGCCGAGCCATTCGCCACAACCATGCATAGGGGAATGCTCAGAACGCGAGCCTGCGTTTTGAAAAAGGCTGTAGTGGTGTGAAGCGACGGCCGACCTATGCGCAGTAACGCAATATGCCGGGCCAAGTTCTGCGTAATCATAAAACGGCGACCTTTCTCAGGCAATTATAGAATGCCAGCCAAAGGAAGGGCGTCAGCCTCAGGAAAAACGTCACCATTTATATGCGGGGATTCATTACCGGTGGCCCTAGCCAACTGCAGATTATTGCGAATTAGGGAGTTGTCTAGAGTCCGCATGGATTAAGGAGTCTGGACGGTAATTCTTCACCTCATCGTACTGAAGGGCTTGCCCGCTCAAAAAGAGTGGCTGAGATTTACCGAGCATTTGTATGAATACGTGCACGCCGCGATCAAGCCGAACGGCGCCGATTATCATTCTTGCAGCCGTTTGAACCAATGGCGGCCTCCCACCGACTGCCCTAAATCGGACGCGCCGCTTTTTTCTCGATCACGGCGTCCATGAGGAAATATCCGCCGCCAAAAGCCGCCAGCGCGAACAGGGAAATGCTTGAAATCGGGGAGCGGGGGAGGTGGCAGCAATGGCCGGATTTGGGTCGAATGTGTCAGTGTAGTGCAAGCGATGAATCAGACGGGTACCTTCCGCAGGTCTCAAACTTGACTTATGCGACCTTGCCGAACCCTTCACTGAAGCGCCACGTGCCTCGACCCCGCCGCTTCGCGTCGTAAAGCGCAACGTCAGCGGATTTGAGGATTGTTTGTATGCTGTCGCCGTCGCCGGGATAAAGCGCGATGCCGATGCTGAAACTTAGTCTCATCTGTCCTCCGTTGAAGTCGACAGCAGGCTGGACGCCATCTACGATGCGACCGCATGCCGCATCGATATCGGCGGTGCTGCCGATGTCGGGTAAGAGTATGGCAAACTCGTCACCGCCGAGCCGCGCGACATGGCTCAACTCGCCGACGGCTGCACGCAGACGCTCTCCTGCCGCGACGAGGAGCGCATCGCCAGCATCGTGACCGAACGTGTCGTTGACGACCTTAAAATGGTCAAGATCGATCAGGAGCAAGGCGAACCGGGACCTTTGACGATCGGACAGTTCGATGAGATTGCGCATGTGTCGTGTGAACTGTCGACGATTGGCAAGGGAGGTAAGTCCGTCGAAATAGGCCAGATATTCGAGCTCGTCATGAGCTTTGCGTAGCGCCGCATCGCTCCGCCAGTTTGCTCGCACGCTTGCGAAGATATAACTGATGCAAAGACCCGACGCGATTGTCGACGTGAGAGTAGTAAAATAGCTTGCTGGTTCGACCAGCCAAGGCAGCGCGAGCATTGCGCTGGCGGGAACACCAACCTTGAACGCCACGATCGACGGGGCGCGGAAGGCAAAGGCTTGAGCGTGGATCAGCTGCGAGATCAGCATGACGATAACCGCTGAACCTATATCAGGTACCCTGCTCCACCACAGCAAAACCGGCAAGCTCGTCCACGCGATCGTCGTCATGAGTGCGGAGGCAATATAATTGAGCCGCAGCGGCAGGCGCCCGCCATCCGGTCGCGCCAGCATGATACTGCATTGCCTGCACCACAGCTCCGCAAAGCCGACAAAGCTGATCCATTGTATCGCAGCGCGAGAACCCAGATGGGTGAGCAACAGCAAACTCGCCAGAGCGGCGATCACCAATCGCGGCAACAGCGTTTTCAGGCCGTCCAGCGCCGCCCCATCGAGCCGATGGTCTCCCAGCCGTTCCAGCCAACCGGGCGATATCAGACCGCGGAGCATGATAACGTGTTCCCTGATGCCAGCACAGCCAGGACTGGGCGAATCCGGTCGCAGGGGCAGTGCGTAGTCCTGTGCCGCCGATCGTGATGGTAGGGAAAAGCGCCGACATGCATGCGCGCATTATAGGACAGCGTGAATCAATCGAGATAACGACACCGAAAAGTTCAGCGATCGGACCCAGTTCCCGGTCGCGGTCCTCGAAGTCGCAGACGTGGCTGAATTCCAAATCGAGCATTCCCGATACCCGGGCACGCTCGACGCGGCCGCGAAAGTCGGGATTGTCCATACAGGGCGCGATCCTGCTGAAGAAGTCGAGGCCGAGGCGGTCGTGATTGCCGGAGCCCGACAGGCGCCGCTCTGCCGCACCATAATATTCGGCCTTGCCATGGTCACCGATCCGGATTGCGCCAGAGGGCAAGGCGTCGATCGTTTCGCTTGGCAGCGCCTCGATCACCATCGCAGCTGGGGCTCGTTGAAATCGTGCAGCTCACGGGCGTCAACCATCATCGCTCCCCCACCGCTTCACGTTCGATGACAACCGCACCGACGATATGATCGACGACGATCCCGTCCGACGAGAAGGCAGCAACAGCCGCTCGAATGTTTCCCTATACCCGTCACCAAGGTTGATACGCGTTGCGAGAGAGGTGTCGTGGCGGCGGCCGACGATCCGGGACGTCGCGATTAAGGCGCAGGCTCATCAACGTCGACGTTTATTCACGTCGCCATTTACACGTTGAAAACTTCGCGTTCTTATCTTGAGCTTGCGTCACCATTGAAAGTGCCCAACAATGATCTTGGTCGTCGAGGACGAGACCGACGTCCGGGAGGAGTTGGTTGAAATGTTAGAATTGCGCTCGTTCGCGGTTAGCGGCGCAGCGTGTGTGGCCCTTGCGCTGGAGAGCTTGAAGCAAGGTTCCAGCCACGTAACCCTGTTGACGGACCTCCGCTTACGAGACGGCAGTGGCCTTGACCTGGTCCGCGCAATCCGAGCCGACCCTGACCTGCGGGCAAAGGTGAACACCATAATCCTGATGACAGGCCACACCGATCTGACCGAACAAATAGAGCATGAAACCAAGAAGAAGGATCTTCATGTCCTTTTCAAGCCAGTCGACTTAGAATTGCTCCTGTCACTGCTTACACAAGACGGGCGGGGTTGATGAATGACATCGTAAACCGCTTACGCCACGGCGGCGAGTTTCAGCTAGCCGCAGAGCCGCTACGGCAAATGACCGTCCAGGGATGGGCTCTGACGATCGTCCTTTTGGCGGTGGCCATCGGCGCGAGTTCCTTCCGCATTATTCTTGCGCCCGGGTTCGAAATGTATCTAGGCCCCCTTTTCTACCTTCTCGCATACAGGTTGGGTGGTCTGCGGCTAGCCATTCCCATGGTGCTGCTAACGATGGCGTCATCCTGGTTCTGGTGGGGCCATATCTTTACCATCGCGCTGGCGCTGGGGCATGTAGTTTTCATCAATTGGACTCGCTTCGCTGGCTCGTCACTTGCCATCGCCACCGCCGTCTTTTTGCTTACCATCGGGACGGCGGCGGGGTTTCTATTCCTGCGCATCAACTACGATGCGTCGCTAACGATTTTCGCGCTGACGATGATCCGCAAGCTTCTCAACGATGTGTTGATGGCAGCGCTGGTCGATCTAGCGCTGTCACTCTTCGTCGTGAACCTTCCAGCCGGTCGGGTCTCGCTGCGCCGCACGATCAGCCTCGCCCAGCTCTTGCCGGCATCCATTACACTCATCGTGCTCGCGTGCGCGCTCGTCATGTTTGTCAGCAGTGTCCGGCGCTTTCCGGAAGAATTTAAATCCTTCATGGCCGAAACCGCGCTTCTGGCTGAGGTGCGGATCGGTCGCGGGCTCGTGACCGGAAATGGGTTCTTGGGCGTGGCAGAAACGCACAATACAGGAAGGCACCCCCAACGACTACTTATCTCGGACGACGAAAGCAGCCTGCGCTCCGCACAAGCGATGCAGCTTTTCGGCTGCACACGGATCGATGATGGACTGCAAGTGACGGGGCCGAACGACCGCAATACGTTCGCCTACTGGGTTACCGCGTGCCAGCTCGGCCGTTACACTCTTCCTGACCGCAAATATTTCTATCTCTACTCAACCCGACCCGCTGCCGAGAGTGCCTATCGCGTGGTGCTTCTAGAGATGCTCGGCCTGGGTGTCATTCTCGTCGTGTCGATCTTGCTGCAGCTGCTCATCACGCGCGCCCTGCGTCGTTCGCTGCAGGCCTGGAAGGAAGTCGCGGAAGGGTTCGGCCAGCCTGGCCTTTCGCTGCCTCAAAAGCTTACATTCAACGAGTTCGACCGCCCGATCGCAGCTATCGTCACCGCGAACAACAGCTTTGCCGAGTTGGTGCAAGAGCGCTTGCGAATTGCCCGGGCATTCATCGAACTCAAAAAGGAAATGGACCTGAGTCTTGCGGCGGATATCCGCTTCGACGCTGCCAAGGGCACCCTCGCTTTTCTGGACATGAACATCGAACGGGTTGCACAGGAGCGGTCCGAAGCAATACATACCAATGATTGTCTAGCTTTTGCGGACATCTGCGATGATGCCGAGGCGTTTGTCGAGTTTCGGCTTGCAGACCAGGAATCGAGTGATTGGTATCTATTCGTCGGTCGCGACCTCCTGGCTCCCGGCCATTGGCGTTCGGGGTGGTTGGTGCGCCTCCGGCAGTCGAAGCTGGCGCAGAATCGGATGCTTCAGCAGGCGCGTCTCGTCGAGCTCGGGGGCATGGCCTCAGCCCTGAGTCATGAACTCAAACAACCTCTCTTCACCATCTCGCTTTCTGCCGAGAATGGCCGATTGTTGCTCGATCAGGCGAGTCCCGATGGCGCGGCGCGTGCTCGCGACAAGTTTGATCGGATCAGCGAACAGGTAAACCGTGCACGCGATATCATCACGCGTATTTCGCGCTACGCTCGGATCGAGAATGACAGCCCCGAACCGCTTGATCTGGGCGACGTCGTCAGCACAACATTGTCCTTCATGCGGCCGTTGCTGATCCAGCACGATGTCGGCGTGAAAATGACGTTGCCAGACGGGCCGCCGGTTCTGCTCCTTGCTCCGCGCGTCGGCCTCGAGCAGGTGCTCGTCAACGCCATTCAGAACGCGGTCGACTCCATCGCAACGCGACGCGAAGCCGAGGACGCTAGCCTGACCGGTGCCGTCGAACTGGAGGTAACTGTCTCAGAGAGCGGCGTTCGGATTAGTATTGTGGACAATGGCGCCGGGCTGTCTTTGAGTCATCCGGACCGGGCATTCGATGCCTTCATGACCACCAAAAAGACGGATCGCGGGACAGGTCTTGGCCTTTATATCTCCCGGCAGATCGTCATGGAAATCGGCGGAAAGATCAGTATCAGATCGCGCGAAGCTCCGGAGCGAGGCGCGATCCTGGCCATCGATTTTCCCGATTTTGTAGCTATTTAGCCTATCAGGCTTCCATTGGAGACGGTGGATCGAACCTGACCGCCGCGCTGCTGACGCTGAGCCTGACCAAATGGCCGTTCTTCTCTCATAGCGTACGTTCCGCGGCTGTTAGTTGCGGTAGAATCGCACGGCAGGACGCGATTTGGCGTTCGCGGAGCCGGGTTGCCCGCCACCGCAATTCTCGGCGAGCGTCCGAAACTTCCCATTTCTGGCGAGAAGGGCTTACTTTGATGCAGTCTCGGCCTTCGGCTCCCACAACTCTATCTTGGTCTCGTCCGGATCAACGATCCACGCAAATTTCCCGATTGCGTCGGTGTCATCCCTTTTAAGTATCGCGACGCCCTTGGCTTTCAGACGATCAACGAACGCGTCCAGGTCATCTACCGCGAAATTCAGCATGAACTCGTGCTTTGAGGGTTCCATGTAGTTGGATCCCTCCTGAAATACATTCAGAGTGAGTACTGGCGGGTGCTCCGGCGCGTCATAGGGCAGCACGACTCCGCCCCACGCCTCAACTTTGAGGCCGAGAACATCGCGATACCACGCCATGAGGGCTTTCGGCGCTTTGCTCTTGAAGAAGATGCCACCGACGCCGGTAATTCTGCCGATCGGTTCTGCGGAAATAGTCATGGGCATCAATGCGGACAAGACGGCAACGACTGATAGTAGCCTGCGGATAGTCGGCACAGCATTAGCCCCCCCCATCGTTGCTGGCACGATGTTATCGGCGTGCGGATCGCCTGGCAACTTTATTTCCGATCGGCCATTCTCTTTGCAGAAAGCGGCAGTCTCGCAATATCGGTTATTGCCACGGGCCTTCCCGTAAGCGGACGGCCAGCAATCCTTCCCATCATGACGTTCATGGTCGAACACCGGACAACGAAAGCGGTCCGCGCGGAGATGAACGAATGACTGACGTTGGGGAGCGGGGAAGTCCGCGTGAATGGCCGAATTTGGGGTCGTGTATCCAATCGGCCCATCAAGTCTTGACCTCGGACATGGCTCGATCATCCGGGCTGCGTAAGATGCCCTCTTTTAGCATTTTCGCGACGACCTTCGCGATCTCATCTGGTGTCTCGTCTTCGCTCCAGACGCCGTAGCGAAGTCCGAGGAATACGTTCATTCCCATGATCGCCCAACCATGGACCTCGCTGACGTCGCCCTTGACCTCGCCGCGGTCTGCGGCCTTTCGCAGGCGACGCGTGATCCGGTCCGCCGTGGTCGCATAATGCAGGTGAAAGCTCTCAGGATCGACGAATTCGGACTCGTCGATGATCCGGTAGATTTCCTTGTGGTCACGGACGAAGCTGATGAATTCGCGAAGCCCCGCCTGCTCGGCCGCGATCTGATCGGGTGCGGACCGGATCGCCGGGGCGACATGATCGCGAACCTGGTCGGACATGTCGCGGACGAGCGCGCGGAACACCGCGTCCTTTGAGTCGAAATAGGTGTAGAAGCTGCCGAGCGCGACGCCGGCGCGCCGCGTGATGTCGCTGATCGAGGCCTGGTGGAATCCGTTGTCGCCGAACTCGATCGCGGCGGCGTCGAGGATCGCGCGCATCGTCCGGCGGCCACGATCGGTACGCGGAACCTTGGCCTCGCCAATGACCGCGGCTCCTGCCGGCGTCGTCTCCTGCGCCTTCGCCATTCTCATCTGCCCTCGATACACAAGTTGAATACTGGTTCAGGTTTCAGTATAGGCTGAAGCCAAGGCGTACAACCCGGATCATACCGGGCGCATCACGCGGGCGCCGCAGGAGGGGATGACACCGTGGCACAGCCGAAATCCGTCATGATCTTGTTGAACGCCGGTGTTGCGCTCGGCGCGCTGCTGGCGGGATCCGCGTCCGCGCAGACGCAACCCGTCGCGCCGGCAGCAGACGCGGCTCAGGCCGGGCCCGTCATCGAGGAGGCCGGGATCGACGGCGATATCGTCGTCACCGCACGCCGCCGCGAGGAACGGCTGCTCGACGTGCCGATCGCGATCACCGCGTTCACGGGCGCGCAGCTCGAGGCGTCGGGGGCGCTCGACGTCACCGATCTCGCCGCTGTCACGCCGAACGTCACGCTCGAAACATCGCGCGGCACCAATTCGACGCTCACCGCCTTCATCCGCGGCGTCGGCCAGCAGGACCCCGTCGCCGGGTTCGAGGCGGGCGTCGGCATCTATCTCGACGACGTCTATCTCAACCGACCGCAGGCTGCGGTCCTCGACATTTACGACGTCGAACGGATCGAGGTGCTGCGCGGGCCGCAGGGCACGCTCTATGGCCGCAACACGATCGGCGGCGCGGTGAAATATGTCACCCGCCGGATCGGCGCCGACCCGACGCTGAGCATTCGCGCAACCTATGGCAGCTATGACCAGGCGGACGGTGTCATCAGCGCGAGCACGCCGATCGGCGATACGGGGTTCCGGATCGGCGGCGCGGTCGCGCGACTGAGCCGGGGCGGGTTCGGCACCAACCTCACCACGGGCCAAGACAATTACAACAAGGATTTCTGGGGTGCGCGCGGCACGCTGCAATATGAGACGGGCGACAGCGCGTTCTTCCGCCTGTCGGGGGATTATACGAAGGACGACAGCAACCCGCGCGGCGGGCATCGGCTGATTCCGGGGCTGGTGTCGCGCACGCCGGTGCTGTCCGACGTGTTCGACAGCCGCGGCGGGCTGGTCGCACCGAAACAGTCGGTCGAGGCCTATGGCGGGTCGCTCTTCGCCGAACTCAAGCCCGCCGCATATCTGACCCTGCGCAGCATCACCGGCTATCGCAAGGACGACAGCGCGACGCCGATCGATTTCGACGCGCTGCCCGCGGTCGATGTCGACGTCCCCGCCTTCTATAATAACGAGCAGTTCAGCCAGGAGGTGCAGCTGCTGGTCGATGCCGGGCCGTTCAACATGCTGGCGGGGCTCTATTATCTCGATGCCAAGGCGCGCACCGTGTTCGACGTGCGCTTGCCGGGGACAGTCACCGCGCTGACCTTCGGGAATGTGCGGACCAATACGGTGGCGGTCTTCGGCGATGCCACGCTCGACGTGACGTCGATGCTCAGCGTGTCGGTCGGCGGCCGCTATACCTGGGACGATCGCATGTCGCAGATCCAGCGCAACGTGTATCTGGGCGCGTCGCCCTTCTTCGGCGGCACGACCGCGCCGATCGCGCGACAGACCGACTTTCGCGGGACGGCGAGCTTTGCCAAGTTCACGCCGCGCGCGTCCGTCAGCTTCAAGCCCGATGCCAACAACACGCTGTATGCGAGCTGGTCGAAGGGGTTCAAGGGCGGCGGGTTCGACCCGCGCGGCGTCGGCACCGCGGCACCCGACCTCAACGGCAACGGCATCACCGGTGCCGGTGGCGACCGGCAGGATATCTACAACTTCCTGTCGTTCGAGCCCGAGAGCGTCGAAAGTTTCGAAGCTGGATACAAGGCGTCACTGTTCGATCGGCGGCTGACGCTGGCGATTGCGGGGTTCCATTCGAAATATACCGACGTCCAGGTGCCCGGATCGGTCGGTGCCACCGTCGGCGGCATCCAGACCTTTATCGGCATCACGACCAATGCGGGCCGCGCCCGGATCAACGGTGTCGAAGGCGAGGCCAATCTGACGGTCGCGGAGGGCATTGCGGGTGCGGGCGACCGCGTCAACCTGTCGGGAACGATCGGCTATCTCGATGCCAAATACACGCGCTTCATCGATTCCCGCGGGATCAATGTGGCCGCCAATCGCAAGTTCCAGAACACGCCCGACCTGACCGCGAGCGGGACGCTCGCCTATCATGTCCCGGTCGGATCCGCGGGCGCGATCGACGCGAGCACGACGCTGTCCTATCGCAGCGATTCACAGCAGTTCGAACTGCGCACGCCGCTGCTCGACCAGCCCGCCTATGCGCTGCTCGACGCGAACCTCGTCTATACGATCGACGCGCGCTTCTCGATCGGGGTGCACGGCAAGAACCTGACGAACAAGCGCTATGTCGTGTCGGGCTACAACTTCCTGCTGCAGAACCCCGATACCGGCGACTATCTGCGGACGGCGGCGGGCGCGTTGCGGCCATCGCTCGGCAGCGACGGCGTGCTGACCGCCTATTATGGCAACCCGCGTCAGGTCTTTGCGACCCTCACCGCGAAATTCTGATGGAGCGCAACCGGGGGGCGGGTGATCGCCCTGCGTTTGCTGGAGCAATATATGGCGAGTGATATCCCGGCGACCCCGCGCGAGGGCCGCCGCTACCGCGTGACGGCGCTCGTCATGCTGTTGCTGGTCTACACGTTCAACTTCGTCGACCGGCAGATCCTTGGCATCCTCGCGCCGACGATCAAGGCGGACCTGGCATTGACCGACACGCAATTGGGCTTGCTCGGCGGGCTGGCGTTTGCGTTGCTCTATTCGACGCTTGCGATCCCGCTGGCGTGGCTGGCCGACCGGACGAGCCGCACCTGGGTTATCACGCTCTCGCTCGCTGTGTGGAGCGCGTTCACTGCCCTGTGCGGTGTGGCCAGCAATTTTGCGCAGCTCTTCGCGTTCCGGATCGGCGTGGGGGTTGGCGAGGCGGGGGGCGTCGCGCCGTCCTATGCCGTGATCGCAGACACGTTCGCGCCCGACCGCCGTGCGCGCGCGCTGGCGGTCTATTCGCTCGGCATCCCGCTCGGGTCGGCAGCCGGCGTGATGCTCGGCGGCTATATAGCGACGTCGATCGACTGGCGGACCGCGTTCATCGTGGTCGGTGTCGCAGGGCTGGTGCTCGCGCCGGTGTTTCGGCTGTGCGTGCGCGAGCCGGTTCGTAGGTCCGATACGTGCGACCGCGAGCCCGTCCGCCGCGTGTTCGGCATTCTCGTGCGCAAGCCGAGCTTCTGGCTGCTCGCGTTCGGCGCCTCGGCGAGCTCGATGCTTGGCTATGGCCTGGCCTTCTGGCTGCCGTCGTTGATGCAGCGGAGCTTCGGGCTCGACCTGATCGAGACCGCGCAATTCTATGGCGGCGTGCTGTTGCTGGGGGGTGTTGCCGGCGTTCTGCTCGGCGGCGTGCTCGGCGACCGGCTGGGTGCGCGCGATCGGCGGATGTACGCGCGCGTCCCCGCGATCGCGTTCGTCATCGCGGTGCCGCTGTTTGCCGCAGGAATCCTGTCGTCCTCGGTGACGGCGGCGTTCGTCTTCTTCCTCGTGCCCCAGGCGCTCGCCTATGTCTGGCTCGCGCCCGTCATCACGGCGATCCAGCATCTGGTACCCGGGCATATGCGCGCCACCGCATCGGCGACGTTCCTGCTGATCAACAACCTCATCGGTCTTGGCGGCGGCAGTTTTGCGCTTGGCGCACTGTCGGACGGTCTCGTCGCGCATTATCGCGACGAAGCGCTGCGCTATGCGATGCTCATGGGGCTCGTGCTGTATCTGGTGGCCGCGTTGCTGATGTGGCTGGCGTCGACACCGCTCCGTCAGGACTGGGTCGATCAATCGACTTAAGACGCCAACACCGACAGCCGGATGGCGCCAGCCGGGACTGTCTGGGCGTGTGCTCGCGGAATGCGGATAGCGGATTGTGAAGCTTTGATAGCGTCCAGTCGCTTGGAACAGGCACGAGAACGGCGGTACCGCTCGACGCCTGCCGCGAGCTCCGCCACTTTCATGTTAGATTTATGCTTACGCGGCGCCCCGTTGATGTGATCCTCGGTGAATTCGGCCTTGCCGCATCGCTCCGCTCCGTCTGACGAGCTGATTACCAATGCCGTGGCGTCCGGGGATCAGGTCTGACGCACAGGCGGGGCCATATTAACACATCCGTATGATAATGGCCGCTATTCAGGTCGTTATGGGGTTTTCAACGGCGATTCCGCCTGCGCAGCGTTGGTGCATCGGGCTACTACCAATAGCGGCGGCTATCGTCACGTGGCGGTTCGTCGATCGCAGTGTCGCCGCCATAGCGTCCGTTGCAGTGTGTCTCGGTTTCGCAGCAATGGCGTATTCGATTGCCCAGCATTGCCGGGTGTCGCGACTGATCCGGCATTTGCAGAATCTCGCCGGGACGTCTCCGACGGTCTCGCGTGGTGAAAGGCTGGCACAGAGCGTAGCGACCATCGCGGATCGACTGCAGGCTGTCGAGCATCGCACCAGTCATCGCCACGCGATTACCGGCTTGCCGACCCGCGAGCCGTTGATCGAGCGGGTGATGGCGGACGGGCGCGGCGTACTCGGTATCATCGGATTCATGGACTTCGATCGGCTGTGCGCGTTTGACCCGGCGCTGGGCGAACGCCTGCTGCTGACGATCGTCGACCGGCTGACGCGGATGTTGCCCGAAGAACGACTGATTGCGCATGTCGATCGCGCCAGCGTCGCGATCTGGTTCGGCCCGGATGTCGTCGAGGAAGCCGCGCAGACCGAACTGGATGTGCTGCGATACGCGCTGGGCGACGTGGTGATCGACGGCGACCGGGAAATCCTGCCCGAAATTCGCGTGCGCCAGGCCAGGATGCCGGCCGAGGGTGTGAACGCGCAGGCGATGTTGTCCCGCACGTTGGCGTCACTGACAGTACAGCCCGGTGCCGTGGTCGCGGTCGCCAGCCCTGTCCTCGATCTCGCAGCCCTGGCCAGCGAGCGGTATGCCCTAGAACAGGACCTTCGCCAGGCGATCGCGCGCGGCGAACTGGAAATGCGATACCAGCCGTTGATCGACGCCGGGGAAGGTCGGGTGTCGGGCGCGGAGTCGCTGATCCGCTGGTTTCATCCCACCCTCGGGCAGGTCTCGCCGTCGCGGTTCGTGCCGGTGATGGAGGCGATGGGGCTGGCGCATGAAATCGGGATGTGGACCCTCAACGCCGCTGCGCGGGAGGCGCGGTCATGGCAGGCACAGGGCCTGGACGCCCTGCGGGTCGCGGTGAACGTGTCGGGGCATCAGCTCGACCGCGACGACATGGCGGCACTGGTCGCACGCACGCTTGCGCGGCATTCGCTGGGGGCGGCTGCGCTGGAGATCGAATTGACCGAGAGTGTCGCGATGAGCGACGGTACGCGCGCCACTCAGCTGTTCGACGCGTTGCGGGCGGCTGGCGTGCGGATCGCGATCGACGATTTCGGCACCGGCTATTCCAGCTTCAGCACGCTGCGCACGCTGGCGTTCGACAAGATCAAGATCGACCGCGAATTCGTGACGAACGTCGATACGCTGCGCGACAGCCAAGCGATCTGCCAGAGCATCGTCGCGCTGGGGCGCGGGCTCGGCATCCGCGTGCTCGCCGAAGGGGTCGAGCGACGCGCAGAATATGAGTGGCTGTTGCGTCACGGCTGCACGCATTTCCAGGGCTATTATTTCTCGCCACCGCTGAAGGGCGCGGAGTTCGTCGCGTTCGCACGCGATTCCGCCGGGCTCGCGAAGTTGCTGGCCATCGACCCGTACGCGATGCGGGACCGGATCACCGAAAGGCTTACCGCATGAGTTTCTCTCTTCGACAGGTCGCGCGGACCGGCGCGCTGGCGCTCGCGCTTGCGATTACCGCCTGTTCGCATGGGCCCAAGGCGGGACCGCAACCGGCGCCTGCGCCGCAGACGACGCCGGCGAGCGAGATCGACGCAATCCTGCTATTGCTCGATCAGGGCGATAGTGGCGCAGCGAAGAAGCGGATCAACGCCGCGTTGAAGCGCGATCCGATGAATCCTTCGGTCCAGGTGCTGCGCGACTCGATCGACCGCGATCCGAAGGATCTGCTGGGGCCGACGAATTTCACCTATACCACGCGGGACGGCGACACGATGTCGGGACTGGCGCAGCGGTTCCTGGGCAATCGTCTGAAGGCGTATCAGCTCGCACGCTATAACGACATCGCCAAGCCTGCTGATCTGGTGGCTGGCCGGACGCTCCGTATTCCAGGCGAGCCCCCGCGCATCGAGGCGCCCCGGCGATCCGAGCCGCGACCCGTGCCGGCCGCTCCCACCCGCATGAAGCCTGTCGCGCCCAAGCCGGCGCCGGCGACGAAGCCGACTGCACCCACGGTCAATCGGGTCGCCGCGCGTCAGGCGCGCGCGACGGGGCTGGCGGCGCTCAATTCGGGGAATGTCGTGCGCGCGGTCGGCCTCTTGCGCCGCGCCGCTGCGCTCGATCCCGGCAACCCGGTCATCGCGCGCGACCTGACGCGTGCCGAGCGCATCGCCGCCACCGTGAAGGCGCGCAAGTGATGGCCGAGATGCTGGGACGCTACCGGATCGACGGTCGGCTGGGCGAGGGCGCGATGGCGGACGTGTTCCGCGCGTTCGATCCGGGGATCGGGCGCACCGTGGCGATCAAGGTGCTAAAGCCGGAATATGGTCGCGACCCCGAACTGGGCGAGCGCTTCCTGCGCGAGGCGCGCGCCGCGGGCGCGCTGAACCATCCCAATATCGCGACCGTCTACGATGTGGGCGAGGCGGACGGTGTCGCCTATATCGCGATGGAGCTGATCGAGGGGCAGCCGCTCGACACGCTGCTGCTGGCGCAAGGGCGACTCCCGTATGAACGCGTCCTGGCGTTGGGTCAGCAACTCGCCTCGGCGCTCGACTATGCACACAGGGCGGGCGTCGTGCACCGCGACGTGAAGCCATCGAACATCCTGCTGTCGGCGGACGGCCGCACCGCCAAGCTGCTCGATTTCGGCGTCGCGCGGATCGGCGATATCGACGTGTCGGGCACCGAAGGACGCCTTGCGCGCACGCAGGTCGGCCAGATGATCGGAACGCCGCGCTATATGAGCCCGGAACAGGCGCTCGGCATCCCCGTCGACCAGCGGTCGGACCTCTTCTCGCTGGGCGTGGTGCTGTACGAGATGGTGACCGGCAAGGTTGCATTTCCCGGCATGGGGCTGGCGACGCTGGCCATCCAGATCGCGCAGGAGCGTGTCGAGCCGATCGCGCGCTCCGCCGCGGACTGCCCGCCGGGCCTGCGTTTTGTGATCGACAAGCTGCTGGCGAAGAAGCCCGAGCAGCGGTTCGCCGACGGCCATGCGGTGTACGAGGCGCTGACCCGCGAGATCGCGGCGACCGCCGAGGCAGCACCCGGCCGCCGTGGTCTGCCGCTGAAGATCAAGCTCCCGCTGGCGCTCGTCACAGTAACCGCGATCGCGCTGGTCGCGAGCGTCTCGTCGATCCTGGGGCGGCAGCAACGCACGCTTGAGCATATGGCGATCGTGTCGGGTCGCTCGATCGCGGCGTTCGTCACCGGCAACACCGCGGTGCTGGCGGCCGATAATGCGGGCCTCGCGCCCGAGCAGCAGGACTGGACCGCGCTGCAGGCCTTCGTCGCCTCGGCCTCGCGCGATCAGGAGATTCGCGACATGGTGGTCGCCGATACCGGCGGGATCGTCCGCGCGGCAGACGACGCGAAGCTGATCGGCACGCGCTATCGCCGCACCTTTGGCGAAGCGGCGATCGGCAGCGGCGCCGGCGTGACCGCGGCACCCGACCGGGGCAAGGGCGCAGGACTGCGGTTCGTCCGGCCGATCCGCTATGCCGGGGCCGAGTTCGGCACGGTCGACCTGGTGCTGCGCCGGACCGCGCTGGACGCCGCGATCGACAATGCGCGGATGCTGCTGACGGTGCTGTCGCTGGTGATCATGGGTGTGGTGCTGGTGATCGGCTATCTGAGCGGCGCTATGGTGGCCCGGCCGCTCGCCCGACTGCGCAAGGCGCTGGACGAGGCGGCGAAGTCCGATTTCGCCCTGCGCATATCGCATCGCCGCCGCGACGAATTCGGCGCCGCGTTCGACGCGTTCAATCGCGCCGCCGCCGCAGTCGAGCCGCATCTGGCGGGGACCGGCGCGCAGGCCGACATCGCGATGCGCGCTACCCGCGTCGTGCCGTCCGCTCGTCTGGCCGCCTGAGGATCCGTTCGATGTACATGCTCCAGCTTTTCGACCGAGACGACATGGTCCAGCCGCTCGATGCGCGGCTGATCCGCGAGGGTCTGCTCCGCATCGGTCGTGATACCGAGGCGGACTGGCCGATCGCCGACCCCGATTGCGCGCTGTCGCGGGCGCATTGTGAACTGCGCGTCGACGGCGATGGGCTGACACTGCGGGCGCTCGGCGCGAATGGCGTATTCGATGCCGATACCGGGCAACGGTTTCCCGATGCGGTCGACGTGGTGCTGCCGGTGCCGAGCGCGCTGAGGCTCGGCCGATTCAAGATGGTCGCGACGCAGGCCCCGCATGGCGACCTGGAAGTCGATGGCGCGCTGACCATGGTGCTGACGCCGCCGCTGGGATCGTCGGTGGAGGTGCCGAGCGACTGGGCCGATGCCGGTGAGGCGCGACCGCCGGGCGATGGGTCGTTGCTGGAGGCATTCTGCGAGGGCGCCGGGCTGGACTGTTCGCTGCTCTCCGAAGAGGAGCCGACCGAGATCATGCGGCGGGCTGGTGCGGTGTATCGGCAGATGGTGCTGGGGATCGGCGACCTGATGGCCGAGCGCGGCCATGCGCGCGGACGCTATCAATTGACGCGCACGACCATCAGCGGTGCGGACAATAATCCGTTCAAATGGGCGCCGACACAGCGGCTGGCGATCGACCTGCTGCTTGCGGGCTCCACCGGGTTCCTGTCGGGCCCGGCGGCGCTGAAGGCGTCGTTTCGTGACGTGAAGCGGCATCTGGTCGCCACGTTCGCAGGCCTGCAGGGGAGCCTGCGTGCGGCGATCGGCACGTTCGAGCCGGCATCTGTCGATGCGGCAATCGCGGACCGCGCGACGCTGCTGAAAAGTCGTGCGAGCCTGCAGATGGCAGAAGTCGCTGACCGTCATGCCGACCTGACACGGCAGATCGTGGCATCCGCACCCGGCTCGCTCGATCGCGCCTTCGCCCTCGCCTATGACGCCGCGGATTCGGCCATGGCCCGCGATCCCGCATGAAGATCGCCGGCCTGTTGCGACGCAAACCCCGAGGCGGTCCGTCGCTCGCTGAGGAAACCGTCTATGTGTCGCAAAACCGATCCCATGTCGGGCGGGTGCGCAGGGTCAACGAGGATCGGCTTCTCGATCGGGCAGACCGTGGGCTCTGGGCGGTCGTCGACGGCATGGGCGGCCATAGCGGCGGCGCCGCCGCCGCGGAAACGGTGGTCGATGTCTTGCAGGCACTGGCGGATGATCCGGCGCCGATCAACGCGGCAGCGGTGCGCGCCGCGGTGTCGCATGCCAATCGCGCGATCTACGATGTGCATGCGACCAGCGGCGCGACGATCGTGATCGCGCTGATCGAGGGCAGTGAGGCGACGATCTTCTGGGCGGGGGACAGTCGGGCCTATCTGATGCGCGGCGGCGGCGGCGGCGGGGCGGAGCAACTGACCCACGATCACAGCGTCGTGCAGGAGATGATCGACGCGGGTGTCCTGACGGAAGCCGCGGCGGACCGTCATCCGCAAGCCAATGTCGTCACGCGCGCGCTCGGCGTTGCGCCGGCCGTAGCGCTGGATAGCGTCACCACACTAGTCCAGCCGAACGATCGACTTCTGCTGTGCTCGGACGGCGTTTCGCGATCGCTCGATCCGCGCGATTTCGCGACGATGCCCGCGGCGATCGGGGACATGGCGGACCGCATTCTTGAAAACGCACTGCAACGTGATGGCAGTGACAATGCAACGCTCGTCGTGATCGCAGGGCTATCGGGGTGAGACCTGTGCGTTCACCCGTAGCGGAACGCACGACCGCTGCTCTGTTGCTATGCAGCGTCATGCAGAACCGTGTACTATCTGCTAGCCTGGTATAAGAATACTAACGTTCCATAACGCGCTGCCGTCGAACGGCCGGCACACATAAATGTTCGCCGATAACTCAAGCTCTGTCGATGACGGGAATTCAACGTGATGCAAGCCATTTGGTTTTTTCGCATCGGGAATGACCGGGCTGGCGGTTAGCGCGGCTGGCGGCGTCCCATGCTAAATGATAGCCAAGTGCTGGTGCCATTTAGGGGGCATCACATCCTCGCAAATGGCAGAGATGCCAAATCGCCGCCGCATAGATCCGGGCCGCGGCAAGCGCGATTCTTGGCAGGTTAGGCCGCGTTCGTGGTCTGTAGGGCAGGCATGCCCCATCTCCGTCAAATATTCACGCTTAAGCGCGTCAGGTTTAGTCATTGCGGTAGGCAGCCAGATCACGACTGTCGGCGTATCGGTCGGACTTGTGCAGCTTCGCATCTGTGTCATCTCGCTCCTATCGAGAATGTCCGCTTGAGGGAGGAGGCACCGGATAAGACCGCTATCGGGCGGCTGTGGAAGGGCCGCATCGTGACGTCCGGTGTCAGGGGTGGCCTAACTGGCGCCGCGACCTAAAAGAGCCCGATGGCTGGCCTGTTCAATCGTCTCTTACCGTCCAAACGCTGGACGCCGTCGCGGTATCGGGCGTTGCTGCGCGCGCGCGGGCCGCGATCGACGCAGTTCCGGACGCGGGGTGCGATCCTTGCGGGGGCGATCCTGATCGGGATCGTCGCGACGCTGTTTGCGGAGGCGGCCGATTGGGCGGGCGAGGTTTTCAGTGACTTTGCAAAGACCTGGCATTGGTTGCCGCTGGTCACGACGCCGCTGACGTTCATGGGGCTGGTCTGGCTGACCCGTCGCTATGCGCCGTTCGCGCGGGGATCCGGGATTCCCCAGGTGATCGCGGCGCAGGCCAATCCGAATGATGCGACCGGGACGCTGATCTCGATCCGGACGGTGGCGGCCAAGGCGGTGCTGACGATCGGCGCGGTACTGGGTGGCGCATCGGTCGGCCGGGAAGGGCCGACCGTCCAGCTGGCGGCGGCCGTCATGGGATTTACGCATCGTCTCGTCCGCGTGCCGTTGCGGGGCGGGGTTCTCATCGCCGGTGGTGCCGCAGGCGTCGCGGCGGCGTTCAACACGCCGCTCGCCGGGCTGCTGTTCGCGATCGAGGAACTCGCGTCCGCCTATGAGCAGAGGGTGACGCTGCTCGTCCTTGCCGCGATCGTGATCGCGGGGATGGTCGCGCAGTCGGTGCAGGGCGACTATATCTATTTCGGCGCGATCGGTGCGCATATGCCGCTGCTGTCCGCGCTGATCGTCGCGCCGGTCGCAGGGATCGCGGGTGGCATGACCGGCGGGCTGTTCTCGCGCATTCTCCTGGCGATGGCGGTCAGCCGCAATCGCGTGACGGGGTGGACGCGCGCGCATCCCGTCGCGTTCGCCGGGATCTGCGGGGGCATAGTCGCGGTGCTCGGCGTCGTGACCGGGCTGACATGGGGAACCGGCTATGCCCCGGCGCGCGCGATGATCGTCGGCGTGGATGCGCCGCTCTGGTTCGGGCCGGCCAAGCTGGTCGCCACCGCCGCGACGGCGATCGCGGGCCTGCCGGGTGGGATCTTCGCGCCGTCGCTCGCCGTCGGCGCTGGCGTCGGCAATCTGCTGCGCGAGATCTTCCCCGGCGAGCCCGCCAGCGCGATCGTGATCCTCGGCATGGTCGCCTATTTCGCGGGCGTCGTCCGCGCGCCGCTCACCGCGGTCATCATCCTGTCGGAGACGACCGCGAGCCGTGGCCTGATGCTGCCGATGTTCGCGACCGCGTTCATCGCCGATGCGGCCAGCCAGTGGGTATGCCGCGAGAAGCTGTACCATGGTCTATCGAAGACCTTCGCCATGACGGAGACGACCCGATCCACCTGAACCCTGCACAATTCGCAACGCTTCCCCGGGCGTGGATGGCCAAGGCCACCGAAGGCGTCGACCATGACGGCGTCCTGCGACAGATTGCCGAGGAAGCGGGATGGTCGGGACGCTACGCCTTCCTGATCGTCATTTCGGCCGCGATCTCGTTGCTCGGTCTGCTGATGCCCTCGGTCGCGGTGCTGATCGGCGCGATGCTGCTGTCGCCGCTGATGATGCCGATCATCGGCCTGGGCTTCGGCATCGCGACGCTCGACTTCCACGAAATACGCCGCGCGGCGACCGCATTGATGCTGGGGGCGGCCATCGCGGTGGCGCTGTCGGTCGTGCTGATCCTGCTCTCCCCGGTCCAGACGATCACGAGCGAGATCGCCGGGCGGACGCAGCCGACGCTGTTCGACCTGCTCGTCGCGCTACTGTCGGCAATCGCAGGGGGCTATGCGCTGATCCGCGGGCGCGGGGGTACGGTCGTCGGCGTGGCGATCGCCATCGCCCTGATGCCGCCGCTGGTGGTGGTCGGGTTCGGCATCGCGACGTGGAACTGGGTGGTGTTCTCGGGCGCGCTGTTGCTGTTCCTCACCAATGCCATCACCATCGCGCTGACCGCCGCACTCGTCGCGCGCTGTTACGGTTTCGGCAGCCACCTGTCGCCGCACCACACCGGGTGGCAACTCGTGCTGTTCGCGGTCGCGATCGGAGTCCTGTCCATTCCCCTTGGTGCCGGTCTGCGTCGCATTGCGTTCGAGGCGGTCGCCCAGCGGCAGGTACGCGATGCACTGGGCGAGGATTTTCCCCCGGGCGCGCGGTTGAGCCAGGTCGAGATCGACCATGGCGCGAACCCAGTCCGCGTTCGTGCGGTCATGCTGACGCCGCGGATCGAACCGGGGGCGGATCGCAAGCTCGCGGCGGACCTTCGCCAACGCCTGTCGCGGCCGGTCGATGTCCATGTCGACCAGGTCCGCATCTCGCCCGAGACCGGCGCGGTCGAGGCGGCGCAGATCGCGCGGGCGGGCAATGGCGATGCGCTGCGCGTCGCACGCGAGCGCGATCGGGCGATCGCGGACGTCGCGCTGATCGCCGGCATTCCCGTTTCATCGGTGCAGCTGGGTTCGGCGGCGCGAACGATCCGCGCGACGGCGGCGCCCCTGACGGGTCTCGGCATCGCGGGCTATCGCGATCTGGAACGTCGTGCGGACGCGGTGGTCGCCGATTGGCATGTCAGTCTCAATCCCCCGAACGACGTGGCCTTGCCGGACGTCGGTATCAAATCCGGCGTCATCGACGATCAGGCGCTCGGCGACGCAGCCTGGGTATCCGCCCGGTTCGCGCGGGCGATCGACGTGCTGGGCGGGACCCTGCGTCAGCGCACAGCGATAGCACAGGGTATCGTCGCGCGAGGGGGCAGGGCAGCCCCCGGGCGTGCGGGCGGTCGCCTGCGCCTGATATGGTCGGTCGACACCGACCCGTCTCCGGCGGAAACAGGCGAGCGCGGGGCATAGCCGCTCCGGCTGGAAAGATTGCACGGATGTAATGTTCAAAACAGGCTGCGCCCATCATCCGGGTCCAGAAAGAAGCATCTGCTTCAAACTGAACAAGGACATGGATCGTGATATTCAAGCGTCGCCTGACTGTACGTCCAATGATCGCTGCCGTCACGCTTGGCACAACCGCGCTCGTCGGTGTCGCGGGCGGCGCGATTGCTGCGGACGATGGTCGCGTGAATATCGCCGACCGGTTCATTGCATCCGGTCCTGCTGCCGTCGCGTCGACGGGTGTGCACGCCTCTTTGTCGGATATGGTCGAGGCCGTAGGACCGAGCGTCGTTCAGATCCAGGTCAAGCCCGCGGCTCTTCAGGCGTTGCAATTCGAACCGACACAGTTCGGCTCAGACGATAGCGAACTGGCGGATCGTCTGGGGCAGCTGTTCGGCTTTGGCATGCAGGATCGCCGAGGGCAATTCGAAGCGCCGCAGCAGCAGCAAGGCCCGCAGCGCGGATCGCTCGGCTCGGGGTTCATCGTCGATGCCTCCGGGATCGTCATCACGAACAACCATGTCGTCAACGGCGCCGACCGCGTCACCGTCCAGATGTCGGACGGACGGGAGTTTTCCGGTCGCGTCCTGGGCCGCGATCCCAAGATTGATGTCGCCGTGGTGAAGATCGACGGGAAGGGCAAATTCACCCCGATCAAATGGGGTGACAGCGGTCATATCCGGGTAGGCGATAGCGTGTTTGCGGTCGGCAGTCCCTTCGGCCTCGGCAATACCGTGACGTCCGGCATCGTGTCTGCCCGCGGCCGTGAGATCGGGGCCGGGCCGTATGACGATTTCCTCCAGGTCGACGCTGCGATCAACAGCGGCAACTCGGGCGGGCCCTTGTTCGATGGTGCAGGCCGGGTGGTCGGCGTGAACACCGCCATCTTCTCGCCGACGGGCGGTAACGTGGGCATCGGCTTTGCGATACCCGCCGCAATGGCGCGCAAGGTCGCGCTTCAGATTGCGCAAAACGGCCACGTGTCGCGGGGGCGGATCGGCGTTTCCTTGCAGGACATGTCACCGGACATCGCGCGTGCGATGGGCTCGGACGTCACCAAGGGCGCGCTTATCGCCGAAGTCGAAGATGGCGGGGCCGCTGCCCGATCCGGCCTGCAGCGCGGCGACGTCGTTCGACGCTTCGGATCCAGGCCGGTAGATAACGGGCGCGACCTTGCCCGGGCCGTAGCAGAGGCTCGGATCGGTTCGATCGTCCCGACGCAGGTGGTGCGTGACGGCCGTCAGGTCTCCCTGAACCTGCGCATCGCCAGCGAAACGTCGGGCCAGTCCTGAGCGTGTGGAACCGGGGGGCAATACACGCGTCCGCTTCCTGAACACCTGAAAAGGATTATCGCGCGCTTGAAGCTGCTCCTGATCGAAGACGATGCACAAACCGCTGAGTATGTCCGCCGCGGGCTGGTCGAACTCGGACACGCGTCGGATCATGCCGCCACCGGCATCGACGGTCTCACGGCCGCTATCGTCGGCAAATACGATGCGATCATTCTGGACCGGAACCTGCCCGGGCTCGACGGACTTTCGGTGCTGAAGTCGCTGCGCGCAAAGGGTGACCAGACGCCGGTGCTGCTTCTGTCCGCGCTGGGGCAGGTGGACGACAGGATCGCAGGGCTGCAGGCCGGCAGCGACGATTACCTCGCCAAGCCGTTTTCGTTCGGCGAACTCGTTGCCCGTCTGGAGGCGATCGTGCGGCGGCGCAGCGATACGCACGCCACGCAAGGTACCAGGCAGACGGGCTCGTTGACGCTCGACCTGCTCGGCCGCACGGCCATGCGCAACGGCAGACGTATCGAACTGCTCAACAAGGAGTATCAGCTGCTCGACTATCTGACCCGCCATGCCGGGCAGGTGGTGACGCGTACGATGCTGATCGAGGCGATCTGGGATTATAACTTCGATCCGGGGACGAATGTCGTCGATGTCCATGTCAGTCGTCTGCGTGCCAAGATCGACGGTCCGGAGGATGTCCCGATGATCAGAACGGTGCGCGGCTCCGGCTATCGACTGGATGCTGTCTGATGATGCGCTTGCCCTCAACGGCCGCATTGCGCGGCGCGCTCTGGATCACGCTGATCGCACTCATCGCAACGGGGATCGCCCTGAGCGTTCAATATGTCCAGACGATACGCCTGCTCGACGCGCGTGCCCAGGCGGCAGTCGACGACGAGACGGCAGGCCTGATCGAGCGTTATCAGAGTGAGGGGCCATTTGCCGTCGCGCAGTCGGTGTCGCGTGCGGTCGGGCGCCCGCGCGTCACCGACTTCATCTATTTGATGACGGACGCGTCGGGACAGCCGGTTGCGGGCAATCTTGCCAAATGGCCTGACGAGATCGACCGCACGGGGTATCGTACCTTTGAAACCCAGGTTGCGACGACACGCGGCAGGGTGTTCGAACGACAGGTCGCCGCGCGCACGGTGCTTCTTGGTAACGACTATCGACTACTGGTCGGCAGCCTCTCGGACGATCGCCGCCTGCTGCACGACCGCTATGTGTCGGCACTAGCCTGGTCACTGACCGCCACCGGAGTGATCGGCCTGCTTTTCGGCTTCTGGTACAGCCGGCGCGGGCTTGCCTTTATCGATGCCGCCAGCACCGCCGGCGATCGTTTCCGGGCGGGACATCTTGACGAGCGCTTGCCCGTGACGGGGCGCGGCGACGAATATGACCGGCTTGCAGCGACGCTGAACCATGGCTTCGCGGAGATCGAACGCCTGGTGGATTCGCTGCGAACCGCGACGGATGCGCTTGCTCATGACCTGAAGACGCCGCTGACGCGGATCCGGTCTCGGCTCGAGCTTGCAGCACTGGGCGGGGGGCATGGTGACGCGACATCGGATATGCGCAGCGATCTCGACGCCCTACTTCGCACGATCGACGATACGCTAAGACTGGCCCGTGCCGAGACGACGATGGCCAGCGAGTTCGGTCCTGTCGATCTGGCCGCAATCGTCATCGAGGCCGTGGAGCTTTTCGAGCCCGTGGCAGACGATCGTGGACTGGATCTGACGGTCGAAACGACGCCGGTGACCATAAGGGGCGTTCGTTCGCTATTGGGGCAGATCGTCGCCAATCTGCTCGACAACGCGATCAAATATGCGCCGCCCGGCGGGTCGATCCGCGTGACGCTTGGGCATGAGGTCGATGGGTTCACGCTCGTCGTGGCAGATACGGGACCGGGTATACCGGTTGACCAGCGCGAGCATGTCATGACGCGCTTCGTTCGGCTCGACACGAGCCGGCATTCCGAAGGTTCTGGCCTTGGTCTCAGCATCGCACAGGTCGCGGCCCGCGTTCATGGCGCATCGCTGACATTAACCGACAACGCGCCGGGTCTTCGTGCGGCTGTACACTTCTCGAGGACACAGGAAATCGTTAGTTGAGACGCCGTCAAACATGACAGCTTCATGAACTTATCGCGAGCCAGGACCCAAAACATCTGAGTGATGTTGGTGGCTCAAGGTCGGCGCCGGGTCGTCCTCATGATAGGGGGCTCCCTGGTGGATCAAACCGCTTTCCTGATCGGCTTCAGCGTGATGTCGGTCGCGTCGCTGGCCATATATGCTACGGGTAAGAAGACGCAGCCGTCGGGCCATCATACGCTCCTGCACGCCAGCGTGCCGTTCATCGCGGCGACCGCGTATCTCGCAATGGCCTTTGGCATCGGCACGCTTATCAACAGCGACGGTTCGCTGACATATTTGGCACGCTACGTTGATTGGTCGGTGACGACGCCGATCCTGTTGTCGGGTCTCGTGCTGCTGGCTTTTCACGAGCATGGGAAGACGGGTGAGGTTGGTGGGTATCTGACCTCGGTCATCGTGCTCGATGTCCTGATGGTCGTCACGGGGCTGATATCGTCGCTTGCCGCACCATCGATGGCGAAATGGATCTGGTACGGATGGTCCTGCGTCGCGTTTCTGGGCGTCCTGTATCTTCTATGGGGTCCGCTGCGATCACTGGCGCTCAGCCGTGGTGATGCCTTGGGAATGGCCTATGGCAAGAACCTCACCTTCCTGACCGTCATCTGGTTCCTCTATCCGATCGTCTTCCTGATCGGACCGGAAGGCCTCAAACTGATCACCGATCCTGCGTCGGTCTGGGCTTTCCTCGTAATGGATGTGATCGCCAAGGTCGTCTACGCATTCTACGCGGCAGCCACCCTCGACAAGGCGTTGGCGTACGATCACGGCGAACGCGGCCACCGGGCATGACACGGCGCGCCCCGGCTCTTGGCTGGGGCTTCCTTCTGGCGGGGGCTTTGGTCGCCTCGTTTTGCGTGCTCACCGTACAGCTCGCGTTCGCAGCCCTTGCTGTCGGGGTCGTCGGCATGGCGCACGGTGCCAGTGATCTCGCTATCGTCGAGCATCGGCGGCGCCCGGCATTCCTGATGCTGTACGCATCTGCACTACTTGTCTGTCTTATGTGGTGGATCGTCGATCCTGCGATCGCACTCCCTGCATTCCTGCTGGCGTCGGCAGTCCATTTCGGCCTTGAGGATGCCCCCGCGAGCAGGCCGTTCGAAAGGATTGCCCGCGGTATAAGCCTGGTCGCCACGCCTGCGACGCTGCATGCGGCAAGCCTCACCCGCATTCTCGATCTTGCCGGAGTTCGAGAGTCTGGTGCGCCGGCCATGGTCAGCATTTTGGCAGTTGCGGGTGGCGTAGCAGCCGCCTGCCTGGTGATCATCGGCGCGGCGCGCCATGATCGACGTCTTCTGGTCGGAACGACCGCGCTTCTCATTCTGCCCCCGCTCGTCGGGTTCTCGGTCGGGTTTCTGGTGCTGCACGCCGTGCCGCAGACGAAAGAGCGTCGAGATCGGTTGCGGTGCGTGACGACCATTGCGTATCTCCGCGCCACGGGCCCGATCCTCGTCCTGGCTGTGTTGCTGGTCGGAATCATGGGCGGAGTGCTGCTGCGGTGGGACCCCTCGGGCGTGCGGTCACTCTTTGCCGGCGTCGCGGCACTGGCGATGCCGCATCTGCTGGTGACGCCCTATTTCGACAGGGTTACGCAGCGATCCGGGTTGATGGGGCTGCCACGTGCCCACAGGGACGTGATGCGTGCTCATGTCCTTGAATGACGTCAGGTTGTCGGCAGAGGCTATGGGTGTAGTCGAACCAGATGGCAGCATACCGCCTGATCGTGGCTCAAGCGGGCCAGTGCCTGTGATAGGCTTCGTTGAATGCCGTCAGGTCGTCGGGATCTTCCATGGTCGTCGCCACCCGCTTCGCGTGGCGGTTGGCCCAGTGCTCGATCTCCCGACGCGCAGCCGGCAGGCTTGCGTGCATCGCCGCAAGCGTAGCCGTCAGGCGCAACGACACCTCGACCTCTGCAATCCCTTCGCGCAGGATCGGGCCGAAGGCATCACCGAGCATATCCCCCATGGTTGGCTGGCCGATGTGAACCCGTGGGGAGTCCGGCTCCTTATCGACACGCGCCGCGCCGGGGCTCAGCGTCAGGAACACGCGAAGTAGGGCATTGAGAACCTCGATCCCCGTTCCTGGATCATTGGTCGCCGGTGCGAGGGCCCGGCTGGCAATTTCGGACAGCGCGATCAGCCCCAGTCGAGGATCCTGGTCGAACGAGCGATGCCGTTCGATGGTGAACGTCTTGACCAGTTCGCTCCGGATGCCGTCGTCGATCTTTCCCGAGACCTGCAGAAGCGTACGAGCGGGATGCATCATCGCGCCAGGCAGCGCATCGACATACACCGTCAGGTCATTGCGGTCTGCGATCGTGCCAAGTGCGGTGATGTCGATATGCGTGACATATCCGGTCTGCACCGCGGTGACTGTGACGGCATCGGCAGGGATGGCGACAGCCGCACGGCCGCCAAGATGAGGGTGCGCAGCAAAATCCTGCATTGCCTGGGTCGCGGCCTCTTCTACGCGGTCGATCACATCGGCCATCCGTCCAAACGCCGTGATATGCCCGATCCAGCGCAGCAGCGTGCCGACCACCAGCAGGATGATCAGCACGGTCGCTGCGAACAGGATGATCCGGCCGTCATGGCCATAGGCGCTGGTGTTCAGGCCAACGATCCCGACCATCGAGAAGACGAAGGCGCCGAGGAAGGTCGACAACGCGTTCTGCGATGTCGGATCGCTGACCATCAGCTGGGTCGCACGCGGCGTCGCCAGCTGGGTCGCGGAGGAATAGGCACTGACCATTGCGGTCAACGAAAAGGTCGTGACCGCCAGCATGCTTGAGGCCATGATCTGAAGGATCGTGCCGACAGATTGCTGCCCGATATCGGCATCGAACGTGTACGGCAGATACGGCGTGACAAAAGCGGCGAGGATCGCCAGCGCGACGCTCAGCAGGCTGATGATCGCTGCCCGGAACCAGACCTGCCGGACGATCCGGCTCAAAATCCATGTCCATTGCGTCATTTAGCGCTCCTTGAGCGGGCTGGTAGCCGAATAGTCGCGACGACAACAGCCTGGCGATCCAGCGGCTCCGCTCGAACTCTCCGCAGATCATCTGTGCGAAGCAAATCAAGCCGCGCGTTGATCACATTCAGCGGCTGGCGCCGGGAAGATCTTACCTCGTGACGGGGCGCTGGAGCGTGACCTCCTACTCAGCGCAGCTGTGTCGGATCGATCACGACGTGACGGATTTTGGTACGGTTATGCGTGTAGGTGACGTGGACCAGCCCATCGCGCGTCTGGATTACCGCCGGATAGGCATAGCCGTCGGGTCGCGGCTTGCTCTCGAGTGTCAGAGCGTTGCGCCACCGCACGCCGTCGTCGGACAAACCGATGTTGAGCGGCCAGCGTGCGCCATCGCCCGGCCGCTCGGGTAGATGCGCGCTGTGATTGTAGACGATCAACTGGCGCCCATCGCGCAGTGTCACCGCATCGGTACCCGCATTGGGATTGGGCAGGTCGATCGCCGCGATTGGCGACCAGTGGCGCCCGGCGTCGCGTGACCAGCTCATCGCAAGCGCACCCTGCCGCGTCCGCGCCACCAGCTCCAGTCGACCATCGCGGTGAAACAGGATGCTCGGCTGGATCGCCTCGATGTGCATCGGTGAGGCCACCGCGTCGCCGACCTGCCAGCTTCGCCCGCGATCGGTGCTCCGCTCGATCCGGATCGACCAGATATTGGCCTCTGCGCTGCCTTCCTCGCGGCTCGACGGCGACACCCAGCTGCCGTCCGGCGCAACGACGGGCTTGTTCTTGATCGGTCCCAACACGCCATCCGGCAGGCGCTGCGGCTGGCTCCAATGTCGTCCGCCATCCGTGGAGCGGATGACCATGCCCCACCACGCCCGCGGATTCGGCCCGACCTTGTAGAAGAGATGCAGGGCACCGTCCGCAGGCTGAAACAGCACCGGGTTCCAGGTCGGAAATCGCTGACCGTCCGCGGACACTCCATCAGCGACCGCAACCGGGGTCTCCCATCGCGTCGCGCCGCGTCGTGCGAACCAGATACGGACGTCAGGCTGGCTTTCGCCGGAACCGCCGAACCAGGCTGCGGCCAGCGTCCGGTCAGGCAGTTCGACGATCGTCGAGGCATGCGCCTGCGGGTAGGGCGCATCGGTATATATGAATTCCGACGATATGATCGGCGACCGAAGCGGGGCCGCAGCAGCCGACGGGGCATGGCCGAACCGGGCTTGCGCCGCGGCGCTGACCGCGAGTGCGATTGCCGCGACCTTCACCATCTGCGCCAGAAATGCCCTGAACTTCATCGCTGTACCCCAACAACGTTGCGGGTACGCGCAGACCCGTGTTGCGCGAGCCGGATAGCATGGGGTTTCCAACCGAGCCAATGGCGGCTGATGTGCGCGATGGTCCGTGTTCGTGGTCTGCCTGACCGTTCGATTTGGGAGCGCACCGCCCGCGCCATAGTCTAGAAGCGGCGTGGTTCGTGTCCGATCAGGTCGCACGTGCCCCGAAAGCCATAATCACTCATGCCCGTGACCGTGATGCGGCCGCTGCGCCGATCGATCACGAGCCGTGGCTTGTTCAAGCCGTTCAGGCGGTAACTCGCGCGGACCGTATCTGGGCTGACCGACACGTCGGACAAATCCCACCATCCCTGATTGCCACGGGAATTGATCGGCGGGATCAGCGACTTGGGTAGCCGGATACGTCCACCACCTGCCCAGGTCTGTACCATGAGCGAGGCGTCGAAGACCTCCTTCCTGGTTTCGGTGTACGTGCCGGACTCATAGCGGTCACGATCACGGTTCCAGTTCCAGGTCGTCCCGCTCGCAAAGCCGGTTTTCGATCCGTCCCCAAAACACACGAGCCCGAGTTCGACGTTTCTGCCGTCAACAACAGGTCCTCCCGAAGGATATCGATCCTGACCGCCGCCGGGGCCCGCTGGCGCGCGTCCATAGGCCAGATCGGGGTCATAGTCGGGACGCGGTCGTGGCGCAGCCTGACCACCATGGCCAAGGTCGGGGCGGAGGTTCGCGGGCTTCCTGCAATCGGGGGAGGTGGTCGGCTGGATGGAATTGTAGCGGCCTTCCATCGTCGCAATGCTCACGCACTGGCGGCGATCGGCGTTCCACCAATAGGTATAGACGCGATCGTCGCCTTGCTCACCCCGGATGTTGACGTAGCCGCGTCGTTGCAATTCCATCTCGGCCTGACCTGCACGGGCGCCTACCATGTCCTCGAGACCCGTGGATTGCGCGTGGGCAATCGTGGGAAATGCCAAGCCCATGACAAGGGCGGTCATAGTCGTGGACAGGCCAGACGGACAACGCATCGCGATTCTCCCGCTCGTTCGAAATCACCTCATCATCAGTTGAACGATTGTATAAAAAGAAGGCGACGGCGTCGATCGCTGTCAACGGCGTTCGGCCACCGAATGCCCCTGGGAATTGGAGGGCGAGAATGCTCGCTTCGGCCGAAGAGCCGTTTGGTCGGTGCTGGTCTTCATTACATACGGCAGGACCCGCAATAGTGCGTCTTCGGCAAGCACTAGGGGGCGGAGTCTAGCACAGGGCAGGCCGTTGCGATCGACGCCCGGATCGAACATGATGCAGCATGGACTTCATGAAGTGGCTCAATTCGCTCGACGAACTTCTGTACGAAGTGATGAGCTGGGTGGTCTTCTTCCCCCTTACGCTTTGGCAGGCGCTCTTTCGACCGATCCGTACGATGGAGGAGATCGAGCGCGAAGCCGCGCTGCCCGACGATGAACGCTACGCGTCGATACTCAGTCCGCCCCTTTTTCTGGCTCTCACGCTGTTGCTGGGGCACAGCGTCGCTACGGCGTTGGGCCAGACCGACGAAATCATCGCCAATCATCATGGTCTGGCCGACCTGGTCAACGACAATGCCAGCGCCCTGGTCCTCCGCGTTGTCGTTTTCGCGGGTTTCCCACTATTCCTCGCAGCCCGCATGGTGCGCCAACGCAGGATCAAGCTCGATCGCAATTCCCTGCAGCAGCCATTTTATGCGCAATGTTATCCGGCGGCCGTCTTTGCGCTGGGTCTGAGTGTCGGCAGCAGTTTCGGGATGGACCATCATCAAACGACGCGCATGATTGGACATTGGCTCGTCGGATCGAGCATCCTGAACTTCTGGATCGTCGAAACGCGGTGGTTCGCGCAGGTGTTGGGGATCAGCCTGGTGCGCGCGACCTGGAACGTCTTTGTCGGGCTGCTGGAAGGCGCGACATTTCTTTTCGCCGTGGGCTTTTTGTTCACCCGCTAGCGCGGACTTTGCGATCACGGGAGAACCGCCCGCCCCACGCTTGCCAGGCGGTCCTCTAAGACCTGCGAAAGCATGATCACAGAAATGGCGGTTACAGCGCACCTCCCTCGGCCAGCGTCTGGAGCTGATCGGCCATCGCGCCCCAGCCGGCTTCGAAGCCCATCGACCGGTGGCGCTCCCACGCTTCGTCGGTCCAATGACGTGCCGCGGCGGTAAAACGCGTGCCGTCCCCGTCTTGCGCGATCTCGAACAGGCCGACCATGAACGGCCCACTGGGCTGCCAACCCGCTGTAAAAGCATCGGTGAATACGAAGCGGCGGTTAGGCTCATAGTCGAGGACTACGCCCTCATTAAGGATCTCCTCACCGTCGGGGCCATGCATGACCACCAGGCTACGGCCTCCGGGGCGCCATTCGATCTCGCGTGCTTCGGCGCGCCACGGTCGCGGACAGAACCACTCCTCGAAGCGATCGACCATTGTCCGCCAGACATCCTCCACGGGGGCAGCGATGCGGCGCTCGACGCTGAGTTCACGGATATTGCTCATCGTTTCTCTCCTCGGCACAAGAGGGTCACGTAGCGCTTCAGGTGCCGCACGCTCTCGCGCGCCGCTTGCGGATCACCAGTTGCCTTGGCGACGACGAAACCGCCTTGGAGCACCACTTGAAAGTGGAGCGCGAGGCTCGCTGCATCGACGTCGGCAACGCCGTGATCAGCCAGCGCTTCGGCGACGTCGCCTTCGAGCGTGCGCGCATGGCCGACGATTGCCGCCTCAGTAGCGCGCGCAATCGCGGGGTGTGATTGATGCACCTCCTGCGCGAGCGTGCCAGCCAGACAGGTGAAGGCGTCAGTGCCGCCGTCGATCAGCGCCTCGCGCAGGTCAAGATAGCCCAACACGCGCGCTAGTGCCGCGGGTTCGCAATGATAGTCCGCATCGGCGAATAGCGGCGTTGTGATCGCCAGCCAGTGGCCGGCGGCGGCCACCCCCAGCGCTTCCTTGGATACGAAATGGTGGAAGAAGGCGCCCTTGGTGACCCCGGCAGCCCCACAAAGCTGGTCGACGCTGGTGGCCGCAAAGCCGTTGCGGCGGATGAGCGTCACGGCTGCGTCCAGCAGCTTGTCGCGAGCGCTATTGGAAGATCCTCGACTCGTCATAGTGCCGGCATACCAACCGGTCGGTATGTCGGCAAGGATCATTGAGACGGTGCTCGGAAGCGATCGTCGCAAAGGTCGGGATTGAAAGTCGGTGCCCCTATCGAATGGTAGGAGCTGAGGGGGGCGAACGCGTCGCGAATGTCCGGGCCCGGGTCCATGCACCAAGCCGTCGGGACCAGTACACAGGTCGTACGATTTCGACCGGGATTGCCTCAAACGCTATTCAGCGCGGGTCGCTCTGCCGTCGGGGCCAAGGGCACAAGCAGCCACCCTTATAACTGCGATAACGGCGGCTGCAGTGCGACCTGGAAGCCCATGGCTAAAGGGCACGGTAAAGATCAGAATCTATATCTCATAACTCAGGCCAGTGACGGATAAGCCGTGTACGTTCGGAAACTTCCCCGATCGACACGGCCTATCCACCCACCGACGTAGCTTACGTCGCCTGGTTCGACGATACCGGCTTGGCGGTGACATCGAAGCGGTCGGCGTTCATGACCTTGACCCAAGCACGGATAAAGTCGCGCACGAACTTTTCCTCGTGACCGTTCTCGGCATAGACCTCGGCCGTCGCGCGCAACTGCGAGTTCGAGCCGAAGACCAGATCGGTGCGGGTCGCCTGCCACTTCTTTTCACGACCGCCGCGATCATAGCCGATGAACTTCTCGTCGCTCGACGTGTCGACCAGATCCCAGAACGTGTCATTGTCGAGCAGGTTGACGAGGAAGTCGTTCGTCAGCTGCCCCGGACGCTTGGTCAACACGCCGTCGGGCGCATCGCCGAAGTTTGCGCCGAGCACGCGCAGGCCACCGACCAGCACGGTCATTTCCGGCGCGGACAGGCCGAGCAGCGAAGCCTTGTCGAGCAACAGCTCCTCGGTCTTCACCGGGTGACGCGTCTTCAGATAGTTGCGGAACCCGTCGGCCTGCGGCTCCATCCACACGAAGCTCTCGACATCCGTCCACTCCTGCGTCGCATCGCCGCGACCGCCAAGGAACGGTACCGCCACGTCGTGCCCGGCGTCGCGTGCCGCCTTCTCGACTGCTGCCGAACCCGCCAGCACGATCGCGTCGGCCAGCGACATGCTGCCCCGCAAGTCGTTCAGCTTTGCCAGAACCTGGCTGAGCTGCTCGGGCTCGTTGACCGGCCAGTCCTTCTGCGGCGCGAGCGCGATGCGCGCGCCGTTCGCCCCACCGCGGTGGTCCGACCGGCGATAGCTCGATGCCGAAGCCCAGGCGGTCTTGACCAGCTGGCCGATCGTCAGCCCGCTCGACAGCACGGCGTCCTTGAATGCCGCGACGTCAGCGTCCGACGGTGCGGTGCCTTCGGGGACCGGATCCTGCCAGATCAGCGTCTCTTCAGGTACCTCGGGCCCAAGGTACCGGACCCGTGGCCCCATGTCGCGGTGCGTCAGCTTGAACCATGCGCGTGCGAACGCGTCGTCGAGCGCCGCCTGGTCGTCGCGGAAGCGCAGCGCGATCTCGCGGAACTCGGGGTCGACCTTCAACGCCATGTCCGCGGTGGTCATCATCGTCGGCACACGCTTGCTGGGGTCGCGCGCGTCGGGGGCCATGTCCTCCGGTTCCGGGTTGACCGGCTGCCACTGCTTTGCGCCAGCGGGGCTTTCGGTCAGCTCATACTCGTATTTGAACAGCAGACGCAGATAATCACCGGTCCACTTGGTCGGGTTGTTCGACCACGCGCCCTCGATGCCCGAGGTCGTGATATGGCCCTGGCCGATCTCCTCGCTGTCGGTCAGCCAGCCGAGGCCCTGCATGTGGACAGATTCCGAAGACGGGGCCTTGAAATGCGGTGCCGGCTTTGCACCGTGCGCCTTGCCGAAGGCATGACCGCCGGCGGTCAGCGCCACGGTTTCCTCGGAGTTCATCGCCATCCGCTGGAACGTCGCTTTCATGTCGCGTGCGGACATGAGCGCGTCGGGCTCACCGCCCGGACCCTCCGGATTGACGTAGATCAGCCCCATCTGGATCGCGGCGAGAGGCCCTTCGAGCTCGGGCATGTCCTCGCTGATACGCGTCTGCGCACCCTCGTTGACCCAGATCTCCTCGGCGCCCCAGAAGGTATCGCCCTCGGACGCGAAGACGTCCTTGCGGCCGCCAGCGAAACCGAACACCGGTCCGCCCATGCTCTCGATCGCGACGTTGCCAGCGAGGATGAACAGGTCGGCCCAGCTGATGTTCTTGCCGTACTTCTGCTTCAGCGGCCACAACAGGCGACGGGCCTTGTCGAGGTTGCCGTTATCGGGCCACGAGTTGAGCGGCTCGAAGCGCTGCTGACCCGACGACGACCCGCCACGGCCGTCGGTCACCCGGTAGGTGCCGGCGGCATGCCATGCCATGCGGATCATGAACGGGCCGTAATGACCATAGTCGGCAGGCCACCAGGCCTTGCTGTCGGTCATCAGCGCCGTCAGATCCGCCTTGAGTGCTGCATAGTCGAGCTGCTTGAACGACTCGGCATAGTCGAACTCTTCGCCCATAGGGTCGGGAGAGACGCCGTGCTGGTGCAGCATGTCGATCGGCAGCGCGTCTGGCCACCAATCCTTGTTCGTGCGACCGAGAAGCGAGCGGGCCTTAACCTCGCCGCCACCCTGGGGGCCCATTGGGCAACCGCTTGCCTTAGGCTGTTCGTAATCGGCCATCTTGGCGTCCTCTCCTAATGAGTTTTACCACCGTGCTGGTAAAATGCCGGATCTCGGGTACATTTGTCCAATCGATTATACGGGCGACAGCTATCATCGCACTCGATCACAGAGGGCTGTGAGCGCGTCGTCTGACGGCGCGTACATTCGCGATGATCCGGGTCATCATCATCGTCAGGCCGACAGACGTCGCGGCAACTGATCTGATCAAGGTGTCGCCAAACTTACATTTACTGCGGTTAGAGGACGGGCGTCTTTAGTCTGGTTCAGAGTTTTTCGTCGTGACCGCGCCCCAAGTCCGCCCGATAGATCGTTGGTTCGTCGACCTCGAAAAGCGTGGCGTGTTCGCAGACCCGGCTAGCCGTGAAGGACGGGACTTCGTCTATCGCCGCAGCGCGGCGGGTGCATCGCAGCAACGTGAAATGCTCGTTCCGGCGTGGACCGAGAGCGCAAGACCGGGCGCTGGCGATCCCCGTCCGCACGACCCGATCAATCCGCAATACGACCCGGCAACGCCCTCGGCACCGGCCCCGATGCAAGGACCTCTGCAATGAAAACCGCGATCTACAAATTCCTCGGCGGCACGGCGTTTGCTGGCGCGATGCTCGCGGTCTGCAGCACGCCCGCTGCAGCGCAGGAGGCACGCAACGTCATCCTCTTCCTCGGCGATGCGGGTGGCCTGTCGACGCTCGGCGCCGCTGGGATCCTGGCGCACGACCGGCCGCAATCGCTGTTCATCCAGTCGATGCCCAACGTCGCGCTGTCGGATACGTCCGCGCTCGACCGATGGGTGACCGATTCCGCGGCCGGGATGACCGCGATCATGACGGGGCACAAGACGAACAACGCGATGGTATCGACGACGCCCTCTGGACCGGGCGGCCGCGCGATGCCGGTCAAGACCCTTCTCGAATATGCCGAGCAGCGCGGGCTGTCGACGGGTGTCGTCACCAACATGAACATCTGGGATGCGACCCCGGCTGCGACCTTTGCGCATGTCGCCGCGCGCGCGGACAAGGGCGAGATATTCCGCCAGATGCTCAAGCCCCGCTTCGGCGACGGCGTCGATATCCTGATCGGCAAGGGCCGCGCCGACGCCGTCGCGACATTCGCCGGCCCGGGCACGAGCGCGGAACAGGCGTTCAGGACCGCCGGCTACCGCTTCGGCGAGGATCCCGCGCTGGTCGCCCAGGCACTCCGGACCGCGGTGCTGCGCGATGCCGACTTCGCGCCGCTTCCTGCCGTGGAGGCGACCGTCGCGCAGCTCGCCCGCAACCCGAAGGGCTATTTCCTGATGGTCGAATGGGACATGCACACCGACGATCCCAAGGCAGGCCTGCGGCATGTCGTCGAGATGGACGACATGATCCGCCGGATCAGCGCGGTTGCCGGCAAGGACACGCTGATCCTGTTCACCGCGGACCACAGCTTCGGCCTGCGGATGACCGGCGGCAAGCGCACGACGCCGCTCGCGACGCAATATGATCCCGATGCGAAGTCGGTGATCAGCGTCGAACCCGGCCATACCGGCGAAGAGGTCGTCGTCGCCGCAAGCGGCCCCGGTGCGGACAAGGTCCGGGGTTTCATGCCCAACACGCGGCTCTTCGACATCATGCTGTCGGCATTCGGCTGGAAGAAGGACAAATGATCCGCTCTAAGCCTGCGTAACGGCTTTTATCGTTCCCGGATCGCGACGCGTATGACGAGGGACTAGCGGCCGGAAGCAGTCAGCCCAACGATGAATGAATGTACGAAGCTGGGGAATGGGGTGAGGGCGCGCGTGATGTTCGGCAATGCGCCGTCATGCCTTATCCTCACCTCTGCAGCCGGCCCGAGCTGTCTTGCAACAGCCAGAAGCGGGTATAGCGTTGCAGGCGCGGGAGAATGATCCACTGCAGGGTCGCGGTGAGCAGCAGGGACGAGGGCAGGAGTTGCAGCGGCAGTGGTGCGTCCTTCAACACCGTGCGAACCAACATGCTGATGAGGAGGAGGACCGGGAACACCGTCAGCCATGTCGTCACGAACCGCTTCCACTTGCTGGCACTCGCATCGCTCGGCAGCTCGAAGGTGACGCCGTCGCCAGTTTCGAGCTGGCGGAGCGCCGTGGAGAAGCGGTCCGCGACAGCGACATGCGCGCGCATCCTGGGGTCGTCATGCCATGTATCGGCTGCGGCGCGATCGTCGAAGCGAAAGAGCAGGTGCTGAAAGCCGGCGGTCTGACCGAGCCGGATCGCAGCCCGATACCCCGGCGCCGCACGGGCGTGCCGGTTCAGTTCCTCCACCCAGCGTTCGAAATCCTGCTCATGGCCGGCACGGATGGCCCGGCTGGTGATGATCGTGGCGGTCTGGTCAGGATCGATTGGCATAATGGCGAGAACAGACGAGGCCGCCGGTACGTTGCGCGGCCGCTTCATGCATTTCGCCCGTGTCGCCCCGCATCAGGACAGGCCTGTCAGCTTTAGCGCCTGACAGACCGTATAGCGTGTCACCGGACCGCCACGGGACGCCGTGAGACCAGAAGCACTGCACGCGGCGATCAGCGCGCCAATCGTCGGGCGACCGTCACGATCGCCGCCGTCGCGGCGATAGGCGGTGATCGCATCCTGAATGCACCGGATCACCGGTTCATTCCGTTCATAAGCCCGGGCGCGGCGATCGCCATGCCGGAGCGCCATATCTGCAATGCCATCCATCATCGTCGACGGTCGATAACCGATTATCGCGACGGGATCATCATCGTCCGACACAAGGCCAGGGCGTGTGGCCCGTGCCATGATCAGAACGGCGTTGAAGGTTTCCGCGCGACTTTATAATGGCACCGGACCGGTTACTTCGGTCACCTCGCGCCCGGCAATTGTGCCCGGCAGCCCGCATGCAGGCAGAGCGTCAGGGTCTTACGTCACAATGAATTATCGCCATTCCTTCCATGCGGGCAACAGTGCCGATGTCGTGAAGCACAGCCTGCTGATCGCGCTCGTGCGGGCCTTGCAGCAGAAACCGGGCGCGCTGACGCTGATCGACACGCATGCCGGCTGCGGGCTGTACGACCTTGACGGCGAGGACGCGCAACGCACCGGCGAGTCCCTACAAGGCGTGCTGCGGGCCTTTGCCGAGCCGAACCCCTTGCTGGACGACTACCGCGCCGCCGTGCAGGCGGTGAATTCCGGGACCGAGCCGCAATTCTACCCCGGCTCGCCGCGGATCCTCGCGCAGCTTCTGCGCCCGCAGGATTTGCTGATCCTGAACGAGAAGCACCCCGAGGACGCCTATACCCTGCGCGGGGTGATGCGCGGCACGCCCGCTGCGGTGCATGAGCGCGACGCCTATGAGCTTTGGCTGGCGATGCTGCCGCCCCGGACCGCGCGTGGCGTCGTGGTGGTCGACCCGCCGTACGAGCAGCCCGATGACCGCGACCGTATCACCGCGACCCTCGCCGCCGCGCATCGCAAATGGGCGCATGGCGTGACGGTGATCTGGTATCCCCTGAAGGACCGCGCCACGCATACGCGGTGGACGGGGCAGTTGCGCAGGCTCGGTATCCCCAAAGTGCTGGGGGTGGAGCATTGGCTGTACGATGCCGATCAGTCCGGCATTTACAATGGCGCGGGCCTGTATATCGTCAACCCGCCCTACGCCTTCACGCAGGCGCTGCCGCCCATGCTCGAAGCGCTGCGCGCGGTGCTGGCGCCGGAGGGGCATAGCGGCGAGATCACCGCCGCGTGGCTTGGCGATTAGCGTAAACCCGCATCGCCCCGCTCTGCCCGGCTGCAAACGGCCGGGCTGCCAACGTCAAAAGACCGGACGCTCTGGCAGGCAATTCGCATTGTCGAGAGCGGCCGTCCGTTAAGTACGATCATTCCCGATTCTCCAGCTCCGGTCGGCGATTTCGGGAAGATCTATTGGGACCAGTAATCCGTGCCGCCGGGGGGCGCCAAGCTGCTGACGGTTCCGAAGCCGGCCTCAGGTTTGTCATTGCCGAAGCGCGGGGGTTACGATCGCACGGCGAGATCGTTATAGGTCCGTAATGAAGATCGCTGCAATTTCCGACATTCACGGGAATGTCGCTGCCCTCGACGCAGTTCTCGGCGACATCGCCACCCGGCACGTGGACCAGATCGTGAACCTCGGGGACATCTGCTCAGGGGGCCTGTTCCCGCAGGAAACGGCCGATCGACTGATGCCTCTGGGATTGCCCACTATACGCGGCAATCACGAACGTCAGATCTCGGAGCAGCCTCGCGAGCGCATGGGATTGTCCGATCGCCACGCCTTCGACCAGCTGAGCGCTGAACAGCATGCGTGGCTGACAGCATTGCCCACGACCATGCGCCTGTCCAAAGATGTGCTGCTTGTTCATGGCACGCCGGACAGCGACCTGACCTATTTTCTAGAGACGGTGACGGAGGCGGGGCTTCGTCAGGCCACTCGCGAGGAAGTTCGACACCGTGCGGGAATTGTCGATGCAGCCGTGATCCTCTGCGGCCATACGCATCTCCAGCGGGTGATGACGCTCGACGACGGGCGCATCATCATAAATCCGGGAAGCGTCGGTCTTCCGGCCTATGACGATGACCGACCCCACGCTCACCTAGTCGAAAGCGGATCACCGCATGCGCGCTATGCCGTCTTGTCCAACGAAGGTGATGGCTGGGTGGTAGAGTTTCTGTCCGTCGATTATGATTGGGAACAAGCGGCCCGTGATGCCGAGGCGAATGCCCGTACCGACTGGTCCAGACCTTTGCGAACCGGTCGGGTCTAGCACGGGGGTATCGTATTTCTCGATGCGAGGTGCGTTTCGGGAGGCCGTGTGGCTTCTCGAAAACCGGTGCTTCAGGGAACGGAATCAGCGCCGAGCCTCCCCAAAGCCAATTTTCCGCAGTCGCCGACCAAGCGTCACGTGTGAGCCCGACGCCATCAACGTTACCGGCATCATCATCAGGCAGCGTATGCGCCGCGGGGTTATTGGTCGCGTCCTGAAGCTTGGCACCGTAGACATATCGCAGGGTCGGTTTCGCTGCCGGGGATGCGTGTTGGGTACATAGTTTTTCCTTTTCTGCCTTGCGGGAAATTACGAGCATTCGTTTACGCCATCGACGTATCTGGCCATCAATGCTTTGACTTGGCTGAGAAATTTGTACGTAAACATGTCAAAAATCATGACATACTCGTTCTAGGGCATGAGCACGGCGCTACGGGAATAATTGCGATGATTGTCGCAGCGGCAAACCGATAAGCAACATTCGCTAGGCAAGATTTCGAAAATATGGTGTGGATACGGCAACGTCGAGGAATGCCACGGCAATCATCGACCGTACGTCTTGATCGAGGAATCCAATGCGCGCGTCAGTGTTACAGGCGTCCGCTGCGGTCGGAACCACCCTGCGCGGCAAGCATCCGAAAGCCCCGATGCCTGCTCGCCAAGGCAGCGTGCCGACACCGAGGGGCCGCTCCGGGTTGCAAACCGCCACGGGCGACATTCACGAACGCCGGCATCATCATCCCGTGCTTTCGCGTCGGGCGGCAAGCTCGGCCGACCGGGACGAATATCGTCAGCTTTTCGGCCACACATACCGTTTTCATACCGTCAACGAACCTATGCTCGGTGTCGGCGGTGGACTGACCGGCTGCCTCGTCTGGGACCTGCCCGAACCACAACTGAGTATCGGTGGCTGGAGCCGGTGTGCCGTCGGGCTGGACACCAACCTACCCGACGCTGCCGTGTAGGACCGACCTGCTGCAACGGCAACGGCGCTGTCGATGTTTGCGGCGTATGAGAAATGGATGTCGGCATGACGCAGCAAATGGACGGTGCCGTCGATCTGACCAACTGCGATCGCGAGCCGATCCATATTCCCGGCTCGATCCTCCCCCATGGTGCGATGCTCGTGGTCGATCCTGCAACGATGCTGGTTGAGCAGGTCGCAGGCGACACCCTCGGCCTGTTCGGCAGGGATGCGGCGTCGCTGACCGGGCAGGACCTGGCGGACGTGTTGAATGCCGAGCAGCTTCAGCGGCTTCGCGAGTTGCTTCAAAGCTCCAGCCTCGCGCGCCCGCGTCACCTGCTGGATCCGTTGCTGCGGGTCGTCCCCGACCGCGCGATCGATGCCAGCGTCCATCTGAGCGATGGCGCGCTGGTGATCGAGGTCGAGGATGCCGACCTGAGCGACCGTCATGCCGTCGATCCGCTCGCCTGCGTCCAGGAAATGTTCGACGGACTTGGCGACGCTCCCGATCTCCAGGCCTATTGCCAATTGGCGGCCGAGCGGGTGCGGGCGGTCGCGGGCTACGACCGGGTGATGGTCTATCGCTTCATGCCCGACGATTCAGGCTGGGTGTTCGCCGAAGCCCGGAACGCCGACATCACGCCATTCCTCGATCTGCACTACCCCGCGTCGGATATCCCGAAACAGGCCCGCACGCTGTATTTGACCAGCTGGCTGCGTCTGATCACCGAAGTCGATTACACGCCCGCGCCGCTGCTGCCGTCGATCAATCCGCGCAGTGGCCTGCCGCTCGACATGAGCCACGCGACCCTGCGTGACGTTTCGCCGATCCACCGGGAATATCTGCGCAACATGGGCGTCGACGCCTCGATGTCGATCTCGATCATCTTCGAAGGCAGGCTTTGGGGGCTGATCGCCTGTCACCATCATACGCCGCGCCGCCTGCCGCGTCATCTCCGCGGCGTCTGCGAACTGTTCGGATCGATGTTCTCGCTGCAACTCGAAGTGCGGCTGCGCGCCGAGCAGCTCGAGGCCCGGTTGCTGTCCCGCAAGGCGCTGTCCGGCATCATGCACGCGCTGGCGAGCGAAGACGATTACGGTGCCGGACTGGTCGCGCAGCAGCAGCAGCTGCTCGATTACATATCCGCGGGAGGACTCGCGCTGCGGGTGGGGCAGACCCGTGGCGGTGTCGCCATCCGGGTCAACAGCGGCATCACCGCGTTGGGCAATACGCCCGATGACGACCAGATTGGCGCCCTGACGGACTGGCTGACCCTGCGCATGGGCACGTTCGAAGGGGTGTATGCCACGGATCGGCTGGGCGAAGACTATCCGCCGGCCAAGGCCTATGCGGAGATCGCCTCCGGGTTGCTTGCCGTGTCCGTGTCGCGCGAACCGCGCGACTTCGTGCTGTGGTTCAGGCCCGAGGTCGTCGAGACCGTGCAATGGGGCGGCGATCCGACCAAGCCCATGGAGGTCGGTCCGAACGGCATCCGGCTGACGCCGCGAAAATCCTTTGAAGCGTGGACCGAAACCGTGCGCGGCCGGTCGACCCCCTGGTCGCCGTCCGACAACGATGCCGCGTTCGACCTGCGGGTGTCGCTGCTGGAGGTCGTCCTGCGGCGGATCGATGCTGCCGCACGCGAACGGCTGCGCGCCTGGCAGCAGGAACAATTGCTGATGGCCGAACTCGACCACCGGGTGAAGAACACCTTGGCCAGCATTCAGGCGATGGTGGCGCAGACAAGCCGAAGTGCGTCCTCGCTCGCTGCTTTCACCCACGGGCTCGACCGGCGGATCCGGTCGATGTCGCGCGCGCACAGCCTGCTCACGCAAAGTCGATGGGAAGGCGTGTCGCTCATCGTGCTGATCCAACAGGAGCTAGATGCGTATCGGGCGGAGCATGCGAACGTCACGATCACCGGTCCGGATGTCATGCTTCTCCCCAAAGCGGCACTGGCGCTGTCGTTGGCGATCCACGAGCTTGCCACCAACGCCGGCAAATACGGGGCCTTGTCGGCCGCCGGCGGTCATGTCGACATTCGTTGGCAGTTTGACCCGCAGGCCGGACTGGAGCTGCGCTGGCAGGAAAGCGGCGGTCCTCCGGTCAGCAAGCCCACACGGCGCGGTTTTGGATCGACCTTGATCGAGCGGGCCTTGGCGCTGGAAACGAGCGGATCTTCAACCCTGACGTTCGACCCGGGCGGGGTGGCGTGCGCGATCGTCATGCCCGCGTCGGTGGCGCAGTCTGGCGGCACCGCCTCCCACGCCTCTATCGCCCATGATGCCCCTGCGAAGGTCACAGACATTCCTACCGACAATCCGCCGCGGATCCTGATCGTTGAAGATTCAGCCATGGTGCTGATGCTCATCGAGGATGTGGTCATCGATCTGGGCTGGGACATTGTCGGTCCCGCGATGCGGCTGCCGGAAGCCTTAAAGCTTGCTTGCGAGGCGGCGATCGATGCCGCGCTCGTCGACGTCAATCTCGATGGCGAAATGTCGTGGGACGCTGCTGCCATCCTGCAAGATCGCAAGATCCCGTTCGTCTTCACCACCGGCTACGACAGCGCCACCGTCCTGCCGGAGCGGTTCGCCGGCCATCCCGTGCTCAACAAGCCGTTCTCGGCCGAAGACGTTGGACGCACGTTGCAAACCTTGTTGAGCCGGCACTGAGCGTGCCGCAGGTGAATGCCGGGCAGCGTATACTGATCGACCATGCCTGGCCGCGACCGGTTGCGGACGTTCGTTCATGCTTGGCGACACCGTTGAAAAATGGCTGGCATCCAACGATGATCGACTGCGGTTCCTGCGATTGCTCTCTTTGCAGCAAGCGCAATGTCACAACCGTCCGGTCGCGCGACCGCTTACGCTTCATCGACGGCGTGACACCTTCTTGAGAGCGCGCGACAATGTGTCGATCGAATAGGGCTTATGCACCAGTTCGAACCCGTGCGTACCGCTTTGTGCCAGAACCTCGCTGTACCCGCTGGTCAACACGACCGGCAGCTTAGGATACAGCCGGCCGATCTCCTGACCCAGCTCGATACCGGACATGCCCGGCATCATCACGTCGGAGAAGACGATGTCGAACCTGCCTGCATCTGTCGCCAGTTCGGCGAGTGCCTTGGAGGCGTCCATCGCCAAGACGGTGTGATAGCCCAACTCTCCCAACGCCTCGGTCGCGAACATGCCAACCTCGGCATTGTCCTCGACGACCAGCACACAGGCGCCTTCGCCGAGCGGCAGGGAGTTGTCGCCTTCTTCGGCCGCTCCGCCGTCCAGCCCGTCAACCCGGGGTAGGAACATGGTGAACGTTGCGCCTTCGCCTTCGTCGCTTGTGACGACGACGCCCCCGCCGGACTGCTTCGTGAAACCGAAGACTTGGCTGAGGCCAAGGCCTGTCCCTTCGCCTACCCCCTTGGTGGTGAAGAACGGTTCGAAGATCCGTTCAATGTTGTCGGCTGGAATACCGGGACCGCTGTCGGCCAAGGAGACCGTCACGAACTCGCCCGGCGTGGCCGGATGCGACCGTATGGCGGGCATGCCGGAGGCTGCCGCCACCACGATGGACAACTCGCCCGCGCCGTTCATGGCATCGCGCGCATTGACCGCCATGTTGACGATCGCGGTGTCGAACTGGCTGCGGTCCGCGTCGATGTAGCAAGGCTCCGTCGGCAGCCGATGCGATACCTTGATGCGTGCGCCCGTCAGCGTCCGCACCATGTCGCTGACCGTCCGCACGCTTTCTGAGACATCGAAGACTTCGGGTTTGAGCGACTGGCGGCGCGCGAATGCGAGCAGCTGGTTGGTCAGTTTGGTCGCGCGTTCGGCGGTGTCGGAGATCGCGTCGATATAGCGTTGCCGGCGTTCGTCGGAGAGACCGGGGCGGCGCAATAGGTCGATGGAACCCCGGATGACCGTCAGCAGATTGTTGAAGTCGTGCGCCACCCCACCGGTGAGTTGCCCGATTGCTTCCACCTTCTGCGATTGGCGCAACGCGTCCTCGGCCTGGCCGAGGTCGGCGGTTCGCTCGGCAACGCGCTGCTCCAGCGTTTCGGCGAGCGCGCGGAGATCGGCGACAGCACGGTCGCGCTCCGCTGCGATGCTCCGCCGTTCCTCGACGTCGATCAGGACCCCGGGAAAGCTCAGCGGCGTTCCGTCGGGTGCATGGTCAACCCGACCGTTCGCCTCGATCCAATAATATCGACCGTCAGCCCGGCGGACCCGGTATTGATGCGCATAGGACCCACTGCGGGCGATTACCGCGTTGATGGCCTCCGTCAGTCCTGCCTGATCGTCGGGATGTACCGTTGCTGTAATCTGCGCGAGCGGAATGCCGGATCGGCCGAGCGCCGGATCAAGGCCGAAGGCACGCGCGAATGCCTCGTCTACGGTGAATTGATCGCTTGGCAGGTCCCAGTGCCAGGTGCCGATGATGGCGCCGGCTTCCAGCGCGAGTTTCACCCGCTCGACGTTCTGACGCGCGACGGCTTCACTGACACGCAGGCGTTCCTCCGCTTCTCGGCGGGCGGTCACGTCGTTGAAAATAATTGCGATCTGTCGATCTGCGGGATCGCCAACCCTTACTGCGCGTACGTCGAACCAGCGCTGGAATGCCTCGGCATAATTCTCGAAATTGGTTGCTTCACCGGTCTTGGCAACATGCCCGTATGTCTCGAACCAGAACTGCTCGAGGTCAGGTGCGAATTCCGTGACCCACTTGCCGCGCAAGTTGACGCCGGACTGGCGTTCAAAAGCGGGGTTGGCTTCGACAAACCGGTAATCGACGGCTTTGTCATCCTCGTCGAACTTGACCTCGACGATGGCGAAAGCCGCATCGACCGTGTCGAAGATTGTCTGGAAGCGCTGCTGCGCTTTCCGGAGCGCTTCGCCGGCAAGATGCTCTTCGGTACGATCACGAAGAACCTTGACGTAACCGGTATGGCGGCCGGCCGAATCCCGGAGCAGGGATAGCTCACCGCTGGCCCAAAAAGGCTCGTCCCCTTTGCGCACATGCCAACGCTCATCAGTGGCCCGCCCCGTCTCACGGGCGCAGGCCATCTCCTGCACCGGCACCCCGGCGGCGCGGTCTTCATCCGTGAAAAACAGGAAGACGCTTTGACCGATCACCTCGTCTTCCGACCAGCCCAGCACCCGTTCCGCGCCATAGCTCCATTCGATGATACGGCCTTCGAGATCGCAGGCTACGATGGCGAAGTCCTGTGCGCTATCGACGATCGCCCGCTGGCGCGCTTCGGCTGCAATCAGCCGTCCCGTTGCAACACGCTGCTCGAACTGCACCATGACCTGTCGCGCCATGACGCGGATCGTCTGCTTCTGAACCTCGGTCAGGTCGCGGGGGCGATGGTCCAGAACGCAGAGCGTGCCGATCGGAAAGCCATCAGGCGACTTCAACAGGGCTCCAGCATAGAAGCGTAGATGCGGCTCACCCGTGACCAGGGGATTGCAGTCGAACCGTGGGTCGTCTGTCGCATCGGGGACGAGCAGGAATTCATCCTCGAGGATTGCACGCCCACAGAAAGACGTCTCCAACGGCGTCTCACGAACGCCAAGCCCGACTTCCGCCTTGAAGAACTGGCGGCCGTCCCCGATCAGATTCACGATCGCGATTGGCGCCTCGCAGATCGCCGCCACCAGTTCGGCGATCTCGTCGAACGCCGCTTCGCGCGGAGTGTCCAGCAGGTCATATTCTGCGAGGGCAGCCAGTCTCTGCTTCTCGTGCGCGGGCAGATCGGTCATCGGACTCCAAAGGTTTAGCGGATCACTGTGCTGTAGCATCGTCACCGCCAAGCTCAACGTTGGTCGTTCTTAAACTGTCGAAACTGGCCGGTTGGGGCACCCGCAGCGGCGCATGCTCTTTCCCGTTCCTCGACGATGCTCCATGATCTGAAATTCCTGCATCGCGACCGCTGCAATCACTGAAAGATCCGACGACAGGGAACCTCGGCATGCCTCTCACGTATGTTGGTTAACGAATATATTGTGGGATTGGGACGAGGGGTCGATGACTGAGACTGGAAGAGTTGCCTATCATCGCGACCGGGCTGAGCAAGAACGAAGGCGCGCGAGCCAGGCAATCGATGACCGCAGCAAGAATGTTCATATCGAACTGGCCCTGGCCCATGGAAAAGCGGTCGTTCTTGGCGGGCATCGTCTTCGCGCAGCGCATGATCGATGATGCGGGCCGAAGAGGCTTGACGGTATTACCTCTCGGACGCCCGCGCAAAGAGCGCTGATCATGCGGCGACTGGGGGTCGGAACGGGATGCCGGTGTCTGTCCAGGTTCCACCGTCCGACCACAAGCGATTGTAACACGAGATCAGGTAGCGAATGCTGTCCAGCCCATCGCATCGGAATAGGTGTCGATCCGACGCGGCATGAACGATCGGCGACGCTGTAGACGCGACGATGGATTCGAAGCTGGACAAGTCTGCGCGCGCGACGCTGACATCGGGTGTCCTGGCGAACATGCTGGTCTGTCTGGCCGTGTTGATGGCGACGTTCGCCAGAACGCTGTCGGGCAACGTCGCCGTGATCATAGGCCCCGTCGCCATCTTAGTCGCCGCGGGCTTCGAGCATTCCATCGCCAACATGTCCCTGCTGCCAATCGGCTGGTCAGGTTAGCGTCTGATCGCCTCCCGCGGTGAGGTGAGCCCAAGGGAGGGCAGGACCGACGGGCACGATTCCGCAAGGGTTGAGGTCGCGGTGGCTGGCGTAGTAATGCGTCTTGATGTGATCGAGATGCACCGTCGCGGCGATGCGCGGATCTGCCAGCATCCGTGCGACGTAAGCATCCAACGCCGGATAGTCGGAGATGCGGCGCACGTTGCACTTGAAATGGAAGTGATAGACCGCATCGAAGCGGACCAGCGTGGTGAAGAGCCGGATATCGGCCTCCGTCATCGCCTCGCCCACCAGCCAGTCGCTGCCGGACAGCCTCTCTTCCAGCCAGTCGAGCGATTCGAACAGTGGGCGCACCGCCGCCTCGTAAGCGTCCTGCGTCGTGGCGAAGCCGGCCTTGTACACGCCGTTGTTCACCGTGTCGTAGACACGGTCGTTGACCTCATCGATCTGCTGGCGCTGGGCTTGAGGATAGAGGTCCGGTCCGGATCCGCCGAACGCCGCGAGCATCCGGATGATGTCCGCCGATTCGTTCGACACGATCGAGTCGGTCTCACGATCCCACAGGACGGGTACGGTGACCTTGCCGGAATAGTCCGGCCTGGCGCGGGCGTACAACTGCCACAGGAACTCGGCGTCGTGCAGCGGATCGCCGCTGCCGCCGCGGTTCGTGCCGAAGGTCCAGCCATTGTCCAGCATGACAGGGTCGACCACCGAGACACCGATCGCGTCGTCCAGCCCGTACAGCGCGCGCACGATCAGCGTCCGGTGCGCCCAGGGGCAGGCATAGCTGACATAGAGGTGATATCGACCGGGCGTCGCCGGATGGCCGGACTGTCCGTCCTGGCCGGGGCTCCCCACCGGGGTCAGCCAGTCGCGAAAGCCCGCATCCTGCCGTTCGAACGCGCCGCCCTTGCTGTCTTCCGTCACCTTGCCCGCGTGCCACGCGCCGTCGATCATTCTACCCATGTCATCCCTCCGTCGAAATCGGACCTCAAGCAAGATCCGCCACCGTTTCCCCTCACGAACGACCAAAGGCTCTTTTTGTCCCATGCGATGCCTCTGGCGGCGGGTTCGGGACCGGTCGCCCCGGCTCAGGCAACAGCGGCCGCAGGTCGACGGTCGCGTCCACCACGCCGGTCGCCGGGTCGTCGCGAAAGGGATAGGAGGTGCAGGAGCGGTAGGAGGTTCTTGAATGGCAAAGCATGGTCGGATGGCAGGGATGGCGGCTGGGTTGATGATCCTCGCGGCGACGGTCGAGGCTGCCGCACAGCCTCGCGTCGAGCGCGTGACCGAGAGGCCTGTCGCGCTGACGCTGTTGCCGGCCACAATGCACGGCCGTTTCGAGCGGAAAGGCGCCGGCTTTGTCCGCCAATGGCCGGGCAGTTATGCCGAGACGGCGTTTTGGGGCTCGGCGGTATCGTTCGACGTGGGGCCGGGCGAGGTGGCACTTCACGTATTCGTCGATGGGCGCAGGATCACCACGCTCGTCAAGCCGGTTCCCGGCCTGTACCGCGTCGCCGGGATGCCCGCCGGCCGCCACGCGTTGCGCATCGAGGTCGCTTCGGAAAGCCAGTCCGGTCCGACCGGCATCGGGCCGTTCTTCGCCGAGCGGGGGACGGTCGGAACGAGGTTGCCGCAGCGCACGCGGCAGATCGAGTTCGTCGGCGATTCGCATACCGTCGGCTATGGTGTGACGTCGCCCAAACGCGAATGTACCCAGGACGAGGTCTGGGCGACGACGGATACGTCGCGCGGCTTTGGTGCGCTCCTCGCCCGCCGCTACGGCGCGGATTACGCGGTCAATGCGATCTCCGGGCGCGGGGTGGTGCGCAACTATGGCGGGTTCGCGGCCGACACGCTGCCAGAAGCCTATCCGTTCACCCTGTTCGATCATCGATCCCGTGCCAACGCGCCCGGCTGGCATCCGCAGGTGATTATCGTCTCGCTCGGCACCAACGATTTCACCACACCGCTTCACGCCGGCGAGACATGGGCGAACCGCGACGCGCTCCATGGCGATTACGAACGACGCTATGTGCGCTTCGTGCAGGCGCTTCACGCGCGCGATCCACGCGCACAGATCGTGCTGTGGGCCACGGACATGGCCAATGGCGAGATCCAGGCGGAGGTGGCCAAGGTCGCCGCGACCTTGCGCAGATCCGGCACGCCGTGGCTCACCTATGTTCCGGTCAACGGCCTTTCCTTCAGCGGGTGCCACTCGCACCCCTCGCTCGCGGATCAGACCGTGATTGCCGACCGGATCGCGGCGGTGATCGACGCGCGCGTCGCGGGATGGGCGCGGCGACCCTGATCGACGGACGGCCGGTTCGTCGGGCCGGCAAACGCAATAGGGCGCGGCGCATTATCCTGCTATCGCAGCGGGATGACGATATCGCATCCTGCCCCCACCGATGCCCGTGTCGAGGAACGCGCCGCGGTCGACGCCGCCACCTTTGCTGCCGAGATCGCGGTGCGCGACGCGCCGATCGTGCTACGCGGTCAGGTCGCGCACTGGGCCAGCGTCCGGGCTGCGGCGGGTGGCGATCGCGCGACGGCGGCGTATCTGACCGGGCTCGGCGATGGCGGCAAGCCGATGGAGGTGCTGATCGGCGGCCCGGCGTTCGGCGGCAAGTTCTTCTATCGCGGCGATAATCTGGAAGGGTTCAACTTTCACCGCGAAAAGGCGCCGCTCGGCGTGTTGCTGAGCGAGTTGCTGCGCCTGTCGGACGTCCCCGAAGCCGAACGCCATATCCTTTATGCGAACGCAGCGACCGCGCCCGAGCATCTCCCGGGATGGGCGGCGGCGAACCCGCTCGACCTGCCGATGGGCGGGGCGACGCCGCGGTTGTGGATCGGCAACGGATCGCAGACCGCGACGCATTATGACGGGTCGACCAATCTGGCCTGCGTGGTCGCGGGCGAGCGGCGGTTCACGCTGTTTCCCCCCGATCAGGTCGGCAATCTCTACCTCGGGCCGCTCGACCGGACGCTGGCGGGGCCGCCTTCGAGCATGGTCGATCCGCTCGCGCCCGATCTGGAGCGGTATCCGCGCTATGCCGAGGCGCTCGGCCACGCGGTGGTGGCCGATCTGGCGCCGGGCGATGCGATCTTCGTCCCTGCGATCTGGTGGCATCACGTCCAGGCGTTCGGGACGCTCAACGTGCTGTGCAACTATTGGCGCGCCTATGATTCGAGTGTGTCGGCGTTCCATGCGGTGGTGCACGCGATGATGGCGGTGCGCGACCTGCCCGCGGCGGAGAAGGCGGGCTGGCGCGCGTGGTTCGAGCATTATGTCTTCGCCGACGAGGCGGCGGCGGCGGGCGATCATCTGCCCGCGCCCGCGCGCGGCGTGCTCGGGCCGGCCAGCCAGGACCGGACCGAGCGGATCCGCGGCTATCTGCTGAAATCGCTCCAGCGCCGCTGAACGTCAGTCGCTGTCGAGATAGGCGGCGACCCAGACGAGCGGCGCGTTCCAGTTGATCGCCACCTCGTTCAGCGCATAGGCGTTGATGTCGTCCGCCCAGCAGCGTTGCGGCGCGCACCGGCCCCTAAGTGTCATGGCGACCGGATCGACCATCGCGCTGTTATTGGGGCCGCCCGAAACCACCCCCGGCGGCGGCGGTGGCGAAGATGCCGACAGCTGATGCGCCCAGAACCGGTGATGCGGGTTGGTCAGCGGCTTCCAGCCGGTCCCCGAGACATAGGATTGGCCCAGCGGATTGCGGCCGAGGATATAATCGGCCGCATCGACGACGCCGGCGCGGTAGCGCGCATCGCCGGTGAAACGCTGTGCTAGGCCAAGCAGCATCGCGCGGTTGAGGATGCTGGAATTCGACCCCCAATTATAGGTCTGCGACGCGTAGGGGATGCGGTAGCCGGTGCGCGTGGTTTCGGCGAGGAATCCGTCGGCGGCAGCGACGATCGCCGCACGCGCACCATCGCGGATCGTCGCGGGCACGCCGCTGGCGGTCGCGAGCGTGATCATGCCGAGTGGTGCGACGCTGGCCCAGCCGGGTTCGCCGGTCGCGCCGGTCGGCAGCGCTGCGCGGTAGGCGGTATCGCCGGTCGTCGCGAACAGCTCGGCTGCAGCCCAGGCGCGTTCGTCGTCGAGCGTCTCGTCGCCATAGCCGCCGCTGCCGGTGAATCCCTGCGCCGCGAAGATCGCGGGGTTGCGCTGCGCTGCGGTCCAGGCGGCGCGCGCGGCGGCAAGGCACCGCGCGGCAAAGGCGGGATCGATCGGCCGCCACAGCCGCGCGGCCTGCGCTGCAACCGCGGCAAGATTGAGCGTTGCCGCGGTCGAGGGCGGGTAGAGGAGCCGCGGTTCCTTGTCGTCGGCGGGTGCGGTCGGCAATGTCGTCCAGCGCGCGTCGGCGACCTTGTGATGCGCCATGCCGCCCGCGTCGACCGGCGTCAGCGCAAGCCTGCCGGAGCGATCATGCGGGCCGACGGGGAGTGCGACGCGGGTGCCCGCGGGGACTTGCATCCGCAGCATCCACTCGACCTCCCACCGCGCCTCGTCGAGCAGGTCGTCGCGGCGGTTGCCGGCTTCTGGCAGCCGCGCCTGACCGTCGGCGAACACGCGACGCGCAAGCCCGGTCTCGTAGAGATTCTGCAGCGTCCACACCGCGATGCCGCCGTTGACGACATATTTGCCGTGGTCGCCCGCGTCGTACCAGCCGCCGGTGACGTCGAGCGTATAGGGGCAGCCGGGCCAGACATTGCCCTTCTCGTCCGCGCCCGAAAAACAGGCGGCGACTTCGCGCGGATGGCCGGCCGCGCGCACCCAGCGCTTGCCCACCCAGCGCGCGTCGATCGGCGTGCCGGCGCGCTGCTGGTAGAAGAAGTTGAGCGCGTTCAGCGCGAGCGGGGCGTAGACGTCGCGGCCGACGCGGAAGCGGCCGCTTTCGGTCCCGTCGACGCGCAGCCGGTAGTTGCCCGGGCGGGTGAGCGCGGTGAAGCGCGCGACATGGACATGATCGCCCGACGCCGCGTCGTCACCGCCGACGCTGGTGCGTCCCGTCAGCACGGTCTTGCCGGCGTCGTCGACCACGACCCAGTCGAGCGGCCGAGTCGCGTGATCGGCGACGATCGCAAGCTTGGGGTCTTCGGGACGGAAGCCGAGCTGGTTGAGGTTGATGACGGCCGCGGCAAGGAAGAGGGCGATGGGCATCAGATTGTCCTGTCCTGGCCCAACCGTGCCAGCGCGTCGGCATGGGGGGGCATGTGCGTCAGCGAGGTGGCGACGACGCGTTCTATCTGAGCGAGCCGCTTTGCCGCGATGGCGATCGGCAGCGCGTCGCAGATTGGGTCATGGCCGGTCACGGGTGCGTCCTGTCCGGTCAGCAGAGCAAGCCAGCTGACCTCGTTGAACAGCTCGTCCGCTTCGCGGAAAATGCGTCCGCCGGCGCGGAACAGCGCGAGCTTTTCGGCGAGGCCATCCGGGATCGGCGCCGCCGCGCGCTCGCGCCAGAAGGGTTCGGGACGGGAATTGAGGTGGTAATGGGCGACAAGGAAGTCGCGGATCCGGACGAACTCGCTGGTCATCGTGCGGTTGTACCGGTCGACGATCGCCGGGGCAGGGGGACCGCCCGCCGGCAGCATCCGCAACAGATGCTGAAGCCCGCTCTGCACCAGATGAATGCTGGTCGATTCCAGTGGCTCCATGAACCCCGCCGCCAGGCCGAGCGCGATGCAGTTGCCGCTCCAGAACCGGGTGCGGTGCCCGGTGGCGAAGCGGATCACGCGCGGGTCGGCCAGTGCCTCACCGTCCAGCCCGGCGAGCAGCGTCGCGGTCGCTTCGTCCTCGCTGGTGTGGCGGCTGGAGAAGACATGCCCGTTGCCGGTGCGATGCTGCAGCGGGATACGCCAGCGCCAGCCGGCGGGTTCCGCGATCGCCCGCGTGAGCGCGAGCGGCGCGGCGTCGGCGGCCGAAGGGACCGCGACCGCACGATCGCACGGCAGCCACTGTGACCAGTCGGTCCAGCCCGCCTGCAGCGCGCCTTCGATCAGCAGCGCGCGAAACCCCGTGCAGTCGAGGAACAGGTCGCCCTCGATACGGCTGCCATCGGCGAGATGGATTGCGGCAATTCCGGCGGGGCCACGCTCGACGCGGTCGACCCGACCCTCGCGGCGGATGACGCCGTGCGCCTCGGCCTGCGCGCGCAGGAACGCGGCGTAGCGGCCTGCGTCGAAATGATAGGCATAGCCGATCCGCGACAGCGGTGAATCACCGTTCGCGATCGGGCGCGAGAAGCGGCCGGCTTCGGCGGCGCGGGCTTCGAGCGAATAGGCGCCGAGCGCGTCGGCAGCACCCGCCTGGCGGGCGCGCAGCCACTGCGCGGCGAACGGCACGCCCGCGATGTCGGTCCCGATCTGGCCGAACGGATGGACGTAGGATTCGCCCGGGCGCGTCCAGCCCTCGAAACGGATCCCGAGCTTGTAACTGCCGCCGGTCGCGCGGAGGAAGGCGTCCTCGTCGATCCCGAGCATCGCGTGAAAGGTTCGGATCGGCGGGATCGTTGCCTCGCCGACGCCGATCGTGGCGATGTCGTCCGATTCCACGAGGGTCACGCGCGTCCCGGCCGGGCCCAGCAGTCGGCCGAACGCGACCGCGGCCATCCAGCCCGCGGTGCCGCCGCCGACGATCACGACCGATCCGAGCGTGCCGGTCAAGCGCGCACCCGCGTCGGGCAAATGCGGGCCAGATAGTCCTCGTGCCGGGGCATTCGCGATGCGGCATCGGCGAACATCGCGCGCAGCCGGTCGAACCGTGCATCGACCTCGCGCGCATCGACCGCATCGGCAAGCCGGTCCCAGCCGTCGGGAACGATGCCCTGGCCCAGCAGCACCGCGACCCAGCTCGCCTCCGCGAATAGATCATCCTCCCAGCGGAACAGCCGTCCGCGGCGACGCCACAAGGCGAGCTTCTCGCTCAGGCTGTCGGGGATCGCCCGCGCACGTGTCTCGCGCCAGAACGGCGAATCATCGCGGCGCGTCGCATGGTAATGGAGGATGAGGAAGTCGCGGACCTGGTCGAACTGAGTCGCTGCCAGCCGATTATAGGTGTCGATTTCGACCGGCGAGAAGCCCTGGTCAGGAAACAGGGCGAGCAGCTTCGAGATGCCCGTCTGGACCATGTGGATGCTGGTCGATTCGAGCGGTTCGGTAAAACCGGACGCAAGGCCGAGCGCGACGACGTTGCCGATCCACTGCTTGCGCCGCCGTCCCGCGGTGAACCGCAGCAGGCGTGGTTCGGCAAGCGGGGTGCCGTCGACCCCGGCGCGCAGCGTCGCCGCGGCCTCGTCGTCGGAACAATGCGCGCTGCTGTAGACATAGCCGTTGCCGGTGCGGTGCTGCAGCGGGATGCGCCATTGCCAGCCGGCCGCGCGCGCGGTCGAGCGGGTATAGGGGGTGATCGCCGGGCCGGCGTTCGCAGTCGGCATCGCGACGGCCCGGTCGCAGGGCAGCCAGGGCGTCCAATCCTCATAGCCCGCGCCCAGCGTCTGCTCGATCAGCAGGCCGCGGAACCCCGAACAGTCGAGGAACAGGTCCCCTTCGATGACGCGGTCGCCGGCCAGCGTGACGTGGCGGACATGGCCGGTCTCGCCGTCGAGCGTGACGTCGACGACATCGCCTTCGACGCGCACGACACCGTCGCGCTCGGCGCGGCGGCGCAAGAAGCGTGCATAAAGCCCCGCATCGAAATGATAGGCGTGCGCCATCTGCGACAGGACCGACGCCGGGTCGGGCGAGGGGGGCATGAACCGTCCCGCGCGCGCGGCGACCGCGCACAGCGAATAGGCTTCGATATCCTCGACGATCCCGGCGGCGCGGCGGCGACGCCAATATTGGTGGAAGCGCACACCCTCGATATCGAAACCGAACCCGCCAAAGGGATGTAGATAGCGCTCGCCAAGCGCACCCCAGTCGACGAACTCGATCCCGAGCTTGAAGCTCCCCGCGGTCGCGGCGAGGAATTCGGCTTCGTCGATTCCCAGCATCGCGTTGAAGCCGCGGATCGGCGGGATCGTCGCTTCGCCGACGCCGACGGTGCCGATCGCGTCGGATTCGACCAGGGTGATGCTCGCCCCGGTCGGGATCAGCCGGGCAAGCGCGGCCGCCGCCATCCAGCCGGCCGTGCCGCCGCCGACGATGACGATGCGGCGGACGGGGGCGCCGATCGTCATGCGCGCGCGCGCAACGCGGCCATCGCCTGCGCATAAGGGGGAAGCGCGCGGACCTGCGCGATGACCCGCGCACGCTGCCCGGCCAGATGCCGCTCGATCGCCGCCAGCGTCACTATGTCCGCGCGCGCATCGTAACGGCGCGGCATGAGGCCCATCGCGTCGAACATCACCGCCCAATCCTCCTCCTCGAACACTTCGTCGTCATACATCGGCAACCGCCCGCGCGCCGCAAACAGATCGTGTTTGGCGGCCAGTGGTCCGGGTAGCGATGCCGTGCGGCGGTCGTCCCACAGCGCGCCGGCGCGACCGGCCACGGCATAATGCGCGATCAGGAAGTCTCGCGCGCCCTGCAGCGCCGCGGCCACGGTGCGGTTGAAGGCGGCGGCTTCGACGGGTGCCTGCGGTCCGGCGGGCCAGAGCTGGATCAACTGCGCGAGCGACCGCAGCAGCAGCGTCAGTGCGGTCGGGTGCAGCGGTTCGAGCAGGCCCGCGGCGGCGCCCAGTGCGACGCAATTGCCGCGCCATGCCTCGACCCGCCGCGCCGCGCGGAACGGCTTGCCGGTGCCCCCGATGCTGCACGTCAGTCGGACATCGGCGCCGTCGAGCGGCCAGGTTGCCGTCCAGCCCGTGTCCTGCGCATCGACCTGCGTATAGGGCGGGGGCGCGCCCTGCGCGGGCACCGTCTCGGCATGCGTCCGGTCGCACGGCAACCAGCCGGACCAGTCCTCGGACGCGGGGCTGGTACGGCTGGCGATGCGCGCGTCGGTTCCCGAACAGTCGAGGACGAGCCAGGGTTGGACTGCGGTACCGTCCGCGAGTGTCAGCCTCTCGACAATGCCGTTCGCTGCGATCTCGGCATCGACGAAGTCCGCGGACGCGCGTTCCGCTCCCGCCCGCATCGCCGCCTTCCGCAGCAGCGCTTCATAGGGCGCGACGGGCAGATGCAGCGCGTGCGCGATCGGCGCCCCGGGCGCGAACCGGCCCGCCTGCGCGGCGATCGCGGACAGCGCATGATCAGCCAGCCGGACCGGGTGCCCCGCCGCGCGCAGTCGTCCGGCGAGCTGGTGAAACGCGATTCCCTCGAGCGGCGCACCGGTCTCGCCATAGGACAGGAACGCCGCTGCGCCGTCGGCCCGCCAGCCACCGAACGCGACGCCCAGCGCATGGCCGCCGCCGGTCATCCGGACCAGCGTCGTCGCATCGAGACCGAGATCGGCATGAAAGCCCGCGAGCGCGGGCGGCACCGCGATCACCGGCGCGAAATCGCCCAGGCCATCGCCGCCGGTGCCGTCGTCGATCACCACCACGCGGTAGGATTCGCGTGGCAAGCGCCGCGCCAGCGCCGCCGCGGCGATCCAGCCGCACAGGTTCGCGCCCAGCACAGCGACCGTAGCTGTCACGCGGCAGCCCCGATCCGTGCAAGATAGTCCACATGCGTCGGCATCCCCTCGGCGGTGCGGCGGCAGGCGTCGGCGACCGCCGCGACACGCGCGCGCGAGTCCGCGACGGGCAGTGCGGCGACGAGGGGGTGGATGCGTTCGGGCATGATTCGCTGGCCATAATAGACCGCAAGCCAGCTTGCGGGCAGGAACATGCCCTCGCGATATTGTTCGACGATGCCGCGATCGCGAAAGGCGGCGATCTTCCCGGCCAGCGAGGGGGGCAGGTCCATCGTCCGCATGTGGCGCCAGAACGGCGTATCGTCACGCTCGGTCGCGCAGTAATGCAGAACGAGGAAGTCGCGGACGCGATCATATTCCAGCGCCATCGCGCGGTTGAATTCCGCGGCATCCGCAGGGTCGAGCACGGCGTCGTTCGGGAACAGCTCGATCAGCTTGCCGATGGCGAGCTGGATCAGGTGGATGCTGGTCGACTCGAGCGGCTCGAGGAATCCGGCGGAAAGACCGATCGCCACGCAATTGTCGATCCACTGGCGGTGCCGACGCCCGGTGCGGAATCGCAGCATCCGCGGCTCGGCCAGCACCTCGCCCTCGAGCGTGTCGAGCAGCACCGCGCGTGCGCGTTCCGGATCAGTGAAGCGGGTCGAGAAGACATGACCGTTCCCGGTGCGATGCTGCAGCGGGATCCGCCATTGCCAGCCGGCGTCGCGCGCGGTGGCGCGGGTATAGGGGACGAGAGGTCCGGCGTTCGCCGTCGGGACCGCCCAGGCCGCGTCGCAGGGCAGCCAGTGCGCCCAATCCTCGTGTCCCGCCCTCAGGGCGCCTTCGATCAGCAAGGCGCGGAACCCCGAACAGTCGACGAACAGATCGCCCTCGATCCGCTGCCCGTCCGCCAGGCGAAGGGCCGCGATACCGCTCGGGCCCCGTTCGACGTGCTCGACGCGACCCTCGATCCGCGTCACGCCGCGGGCTTCGGCATAGTCGCGCAGATACGCGGCATAGAGCCCGGCATCGAACTGATACGCATAGGAATAGGTCGACCCGACCGATCGCGGATCGTCGAGCGGCGGCGTGAACCGCTCGGCACGCGCGGCGACGATCGGGAGCGAGCAGGCGGCGAGCGCGGGCGTCTCATCCGGCTTGCCCCGGGTCGCGTGGAGCCAATGCTGATGGAATGGCAGTCCGTCGATGTCATGGCCGAAATCGCCGAACGGATGGATGTAGCTGTCGCCGATCCGACCCCAATCGCAGAACTCGATGCCCAGCTTGAACGTCGCCTTGGTACGCCGGACGAAATCGGCTTCGTCGATACCCAGTCTTTGATTGAAGAACCGGATGTGTGGCACCGTGGCCTCACCGACACCGACGGTGCCGATCTCCTCGGACTCAACCAGCGTGATATCGGCCAGCCGTGCCGCGGACGGCGTACCGGTCGTGAGACCGAGCGTCGCCGCGGTCATCCAGCCTGCGGTACCGCCACCAACGATAACGATGCGTAGCCGAGCACGTTCGTCCAATTCCACCCCCCGACTATGTTGCAATCATGCAACAAGCCTAGCAATTCACTAAAAAACCGTCCGATTCAGTCTAGGCCGAACTCATCCCTCTCGCTACCAAACATTGTAAGAAAAAAGCGCTTACAAATGATAGCGCTAACACAATGAGGGGATGCCGGGAGTCATGGCCAAGTTCGAGATCACACGCGCCGCGCGTCGCGGGAACCTCCTCAAAGGTGGTGCCTCCTTGCTTGCGCTGTGCCTGGCCGCCGCGCCAAACGGCGCTCTGGCTCAGCAAGCCGATGCCGCCGCCGGCCAGACCACGCTGACGCCGAACGCGGCCGGGCGTACCGCATCTTCTGATCGCACTGCGGCGACGGTGGCCGGGGCGCCCCAGGCGGGCGCGGCACAGCCCTCCGCCAACGGGCAGGTGCCCTCGGGCGATGCCGAGGTGACGCAGGCCGAGCAGTCGACCGCAACGCCGCAGGACGAAGCCGCCGATCAGGACATCGTCGTCACCGGCATCCGCCAGAGCCTGAAGAGTGCGCAGGCGATCAAGCGCAATTCCGAAGTCGTGGGCGATTCGATCTCGTCCGAAGACATCGGCGCACTGCCCGATCGTTCGGTCACCGAAGCGCTGCAGCGCGTGCCTGGCGTGTCGATCAGCCGCTTCTCGGCCGGTGCCGATCCCGATCACTTCGCGACCGAAGGGTCGGGCGTCACCGTCCGCGGCCTCAGCTACACGCGCTCCGAGATCAACGGCCGCGATTCGTTCAGCGCGAACAACGGCCGCGGCCTGTCCTTCGCCGACGTGCCCGCCGAACTGCTTGGCGGCGTCGACGTGTTCAAGAGCCCGTCCGCCGACATGATCGAAGGCGGCATCGGCGGCTCGGTCAATCTGCGCACGCGCCTGCCGTTCGATTCCACCGGACTGGTGCTGGGTGGGACGCTCGAGAACAACTACGGCGATTTCGTCAAGAAGTCGGCACCGACGGTCTCGGTGCTCGGCAGCAACCGCTGGGAAACCGGCATCGGCGACTTCGGGGTCCTCGCCAGCTTCGTGCGCTCGCAGGTCCGCAGCCGCGCCGACAGCGTCCAGATCTCGAACTGGGGCGAGCGCGTGATCGGCGCCGACGGGTCGCTGTTGCAGCCGGTCGACGCGACCACCGGCGTGGTCAACACCGGCCGCACCGTCTACGTGCCCCGCGGCGCGGCGATCCGCAGCCAGGAATTCAACCGCACGCGCTACGGCTATTCGGCCGCCGGCCAGTGGCGCAGCCCCGACAAGTCGATGACCGCGACCGCGCAGTTCCTGCGGACCGACTCGCGCGAGGCGTGGACCGAGAATTCGATCGAGGTCGCGACCGACAACGTGCTGGCGGCAGGCGACACGCAGCCCTTCCCCGGCACCAGCTTTGCCTATGACGACGATAACGTCTTCACCAGCGGGATCATCACCGGCCCGAACGGCTATCGCGCCGATCAGGATCCGGCGAACGGCGGCGACCAGCGCACGCCGAGCAACGGCCTGCAGAGCAACAACATCTCGCGCGGCAACCAGTCGCGCTTCCGCACCAACGACGCCAGCTTCAACCTGAAGTGGCAGGCGACGAACCGGCTCGGCATCAACCTGGACTACCAGCATGTCTGGTCGCAGGTGAAGGTCACCGACCTGACGGTCTGGGGCACGACCTTCCAGAATGCCGATATCCGGCTCGACGGGACCAACCCGGCCTATGTGAACTTCATCCCCGTGACGAACACGCCGAACAATTACCAGAACGCCGCGCACCCGAGCTATCTCGACGCCTATAACAACTTCTACCGTTCGGCGATGGACCATATCGAGGACAGCGAAGGCAACGAGGATGCTGCGCGCATCGACCTCGATTATTCCTTCCCGGAGGATAGCTGGCTGACCTCGGTCCGCGTCGGCTATCGCTTCGCCGATCGCCAGAATGAAGCGCGTTCGACCGGCTATAACTGGGGCGTGCTCAGCGAGATCTGGGGCGGCGGCAACAACCAGGACAATGCAGCGGCGCCGACCGGCCCAGGTGGCCCGGTCTGGTTCGATCGCCCGATCGATGGCAATCCCGTCACGCGTAATACGGGCAATCTCGGCCCGCAGCAGGCCTTCCTCTACGACAACTTCTTCCGCGGCAAGGCGAACGATTCGTCGAACGGCGGGCGCGTGTTCGTGCCAGGGTCGTTCCTCCAGGATTATGGCGCGGCGACGCAGGCGATCAGCCAGATCGCGCAGGAATGGCGCAACTTCACGAGCAACCTGTCGGGTGCCAATGGCTGGGTGCCGCTGGCAAGCCGTGCCGGTGTCGTCGCCGGGACGCCGTTCCTGCCCGGTGAGATCAACCCGGTCAGCGAGCGCAACAACGCGGTCTATGCGATGGCGCGATTTGGCAACGACCTGTCGAACGGCTGGAACCTGAGCGGCAATATCGGTGTGCGGTACACCAAGACGGATCGCGTCTCGTCGGGCTTCTTCGCCTTCCCGCAACAGTCGTTCAGCTGCGTCGCGCCGACCAACGGGCAGCCGGTCTCGCGGTTCTGCGCGTTGCCCCAAGCCGTACGCGACGCCGCGGCGGCGTTCCAGAACGGCAGCACGACGCCCAACGACGCCAAGCTGAGCTACGACTATTTCCTGCCGAGCTTCAACGTGAAGCTGGCGATGGGCGGCGGTCTTCAATTCCGCGCGGCGTTCACCAAGAGCGTCGCTCCGCCGGATTTCGGGCTGACCCGGTCCTATTACAACATCAATCTGAACACGAGCGACCAGACGATCCTGTTCAATGGTGCGCCGGTCGCGACCTTCCAGGTCGGCAACCCGTTTCTGAAGCCGGTCCGTGCGGACAATTACGATGTGACCGCGGAATGGTATTTCTCGAATGTCGGCCAGCTCACGCTGTCGCTGTTCAAGAAGGACCTGTACGGCGTGCAGACCAACAGCCTGCAGCGTCAGAGCTTCACCAACAACGGCGCGACATTCGACGGGATCATCACGACCCCGCTGAACTCGACCGAGACGGGTCGCGTAAAGGGGTTCGAGGTCGGCTATCAGCAGACCTATGATTTCCTGCCGGGGTTCCTGAGCGGGTTCGGTCTCGCGGCCAATTTCACCTACGTGAAATCGTCGGGCGTGTCGCAGCAGAATCTCGACTCCGACGATCCCAACGTCACAGCGGGGATCATCTCCAACGTCGACACCAGCGGGCTGCCGTTGCAGGGGCTGTCGAAATACCAGTTCAACTTCGCGCCCTTCTATCAGCGTAACGGGCTGGAGGTACGCGCCGCGTATAACTGGCGGTCCAAGAACCTGCTGACGATCCGCGACGTGATCGTGCCGAACTCGCCGGTCTACGCGGAGAAATACGGGCAGCTCGACGCCTCGATCTTCTACGCGGTGACGCCAGCGATCAAGATGGGGTTCCAGGGCGTCAACCTGACCAACTCGATCACGCGCACGTCATATGTGATCAACGATGATCTGCTGACGCGGCCGCGCAACTGGTTCATCGCGGATCGCCGCTTCACCTTCTCGATCCGCGCATCGTTCAGATAAGCGCGAAAGGGTCGGGCGGTTCGGCCGACGCTCCCGATTTTCTTCCCGTTCTCCCCCCTGGGCGCCGCGCGACAATCGCGGCGCCCTTTTTTGTCTGGGCGTCAGGTGCGGGGCGGGGCGGCAGCAAGCGCGGCGGCGATCGCTGTGTACATCGGTTTGGGCTTGAACGCGGCGTCATAGGGGCAGGGGCGGCGGCGGGCCTTGTCCTTGCGCGGCTCGAACCCCTCGATCCAGCTATAGCGGTCGGTCATTCCCCACAGCAGCACGTCGCGAAGCTGCGGATAGGCGAGCATCACGTCGAGATAGCCGCGCGTGAAATCGGCCACCGCCTGGTCGCGGACCGTGAAGTCGGCAGGGAGTGCGTTGTCGCGGACGTCGAGCTCGGTGATCACCAGGCCATAGCCCATCGCGGTGACCGCATCGAGGAAGCGACGCCACTCGCCCTCGAGCCCTGCGATCGTCGCGCGCGCGTCGATCCCCTGGGTGACGAGGTGAGACTGTACGCCCAGCGCATCGACCGGCACGCCGCGCGCCTTGAACCCTTCGAGCAGCTTGAGCACGCCGGCGCGGTGCGTGGCGTTGCCGTGTTCCCAGCTCATATAGTCGTTATAGACCAGCTGCGCGTGCGGCGCGACGCGGCGCGCGGTGTGGAAGGCGAGGTCCAGCGTTGCCTCGGGGCTGCCCAGCGCGCGCGACAAAGCGGTCTGGTACAGGCTCGCATCCTTGGGATCGACCGCCTCGTTGACCACGTCATAGCTGCGGATCCGCGTGCCATAGCGGCGGCATACCGTGGTGATATGATCGACCAGCAGATGTTCGGCGGCGCGCGCGGGGGTCGCGCCGAAATCATGCGCTTCTTCCCAGCGCGGCATCCATTTGGGCTGATGCCACAGCAGATTATGCCCGCGCACCGGCAGTGCGTTGGCGTCCGCCCATGCCATCATCGCATCGAAGCGGGCAAAGTCGAAGGCGGTCGCGCTCGGCCGCAACGCCTGCCACTTCATCTCGTTTTCGGCCACGAGCAGACCACAGTCGCGCTTGAGCAGGTTGGCGTAGGCTGGGTTCGCGAACGAGCCGCGATCGGCACCCGGGGCACCCCATGCGAAACTCGATCCCACCCGCATCCCCTTGGCCGCGGCGATGCCGTGCAGGCCGGTCGGCGCGGGTGCGGCCGTCCCACGGGCGCCGGCCGATACGGCAAGACCCGTCAGCATCGCCAGCCCGGTGCGTCGCGTAATTTCCACAGCACATCCTCTCTTTTATGATAGCGCTAACGCTGGCGGTTTCTCCGCAACAGGTCAATCCCGAAGCCTCTGGTTTGATACGCAAACTGGATGGCCGAAGACGCAACGGTTCGGTGGCAAGCGGGCCCTGGACGTGTCTATGCAACGGGGGAAGGCGGGCCCGGTTCAATCAGCCGTTCTGCAACGACCCGCATCGCCTCAACATCCCGGCCGCAATAGAGGCGCAGGGCGGCATCGAGTTCGGCGCGGCGCTCTGGCGTAGATGCGACGTCGACCGCTTCGCGATACGCCGCGACCGCGTCGCCGCCGTCCCGTACGGCCAGCGTGGCATAATCAAGATGCGGTGCGATCGTCGGCAGGACCGCCTTGATCGACCAGCTTCCGCGCTGGTCCCGGTGGTACCAATGGTCGCGGGTGACGGGCAGCAGGTCGACGATGCGCGCGGCGAGATTGTCGAGCACGGCGGCGAGATCGGGGTAGGCACGCGCGAGGCGCAGCACGACGTCGCGTTCGAAACAGGCGTGCCAGGCAATGACCGCGCCGGTCCGTGGCAGTGCGGCAAGCGCCTCGGCACAGGCGCGACGCGGATCATCGCCGCTCAGATCGAGAAACTCGCGCCGTACGATGCCGTGGTCAGCGGCTTCGACATCCGCGACGAATTGAAACGGCCTTTGCTCATAGGGCGAGCAGCCGGGCCAGACCGGCACCGCGTCGCTGACGGTTTCGAAGTCCAGCCAGATGCGCGGATACGACCAGCCGGCCATCGCCTGCGCAGCGCCCGCGGGATCATGCTCGACCTGCCCAGTCATCGTGGCGCGGTGGACGCGGCGGTCGGTGTCGGAGCGCAGATCCTCGACTGGGACGAGCGTCAGGTCGTCGATGCCGCGGCGCAGGAACGCTTTGCCTGCGCCGCGCGGCAGGATCGTCACGGGCCAGTACGGACCTGCGGGCAAGTTTTCATGGCAGTGGTCGACGAAGGCGCAAGCGTACGGCGCGTGGCAGTGATCGCCGACGATCGCCGCAGGTTCGCTTTGTGTAAGCAAGGCCTTGGCCGCACCGATGCGCGCGCCTTGTGTCGCCACGATCGGCGCAACCACCGCGGTCACGTCGGTATCGACGAACAGCCCGCCGCGGTCCCCCGAGCGGTCCAGTGTGAAGTCCCGATTGAGGTGGCGGACGTGAACCGATGTGATGCGGAGGCCGTTGGCGGCGGCGACCCAGGCCTGAGTCGCGAGTGCGGCGAGATGGTCCGGCTTTGCCTTGGTCGAACCGCGAACGGCAATGATGCGCCAGCCGTCGCCATCCGGTTCGAGGATATCGACGATCGCCTGAACGCCGTCGTGCAGGAACTGCGCGCCCGCGATGGTCTGGCGCGTCGCAATCGCTGCGCCGGTCGCTGCTGACGCTGCCGATCGACCGGAGGCGGGGTCGATCATGACCATGTCAGGCATTTGCCGCCGCGCCTCGGCAGCAATCACATGCGCGGTCGCCCGACGATCGGCGGCATCGTCCGCCAGGCCTGCGCTGTCGGGCCGAAACGTCATTAGCCACAATTGCCGCGGGCACCGCTCGAACGCGGCGAGGCGCGATGGCGAGAGCGTGTCAGGCGGCAAAATCACACCCCTCCATCGACCATCCGTCCCAGCGCATCACGAGGTCCCGCGCGTCGCGCGACGTTGCGGGATCGACCGCGACCGCGTCGATCCGTTCGGCCTGGCGTTCGATCAGGCCGAGCCATTTGGCGCGGACCGGCTCGACGTCCGCCGGGAGCATGTAGCGATGCCATAATCGCGCGACGCGTCGTTCGATGAAAAGGCGCTCGAGCACGTCGCGCGTGCGGTCCAACGGCAGTCCCGCATGGCTGCGCCGCAATTCGCCGACGATATGCGACGGATAGATCTCGCGGCGGGTCTTGAGCAAATCGAGAATGGCCCGTTCGATCATCGTCTCGTCGATCGCCGTGGTGGTCGGCATGAAACCTCCGTCAAAGGGTGCGGTCACCGCGCGAGCGCGATCAATTGGGCAAGACCGTTGGTGCCGGTCTTGGCGACGATGGCGGCGCGGTGATCTTCGACCGTCTTGGGGCTGAGCCCGAGGATGTCGGCAACGGCCTTGTTGCTATGTCCCTGCACGAGCAGGTCGAACACCTGACGTTCGCGCGCCGACAGGGCTGCGGTTCGTGCGCGGATGCTGCGTTGGCGCCGGGACCATGCGACCCCCTCGTCGACCGCGCTGAGGAGGCGTGTCTCGTCGAGCGGCTTTTCCAGATAATCGAGGCCGCCATAGCGCCGCACCGAATCCACGGCATTCGCGGTTGTCGGCCACGCGGTCATGAAGACGATCGCAACCGCGGGGTCGATCATCCGCACGCGGTCGGCAAAGCCGAAGCCGTCGAGGTCGCCCATCATGATGTCGGTGACGATGCACAGCGCCGGTGCTTCAGCGTAGACCGACAGCAGCATGACCGGGTCGAGAAAGGGTTCGGCGGCATGACCGTGACGGCAGAGCAGTCGTGCGACGGCCGCGCCGAGGTCATGGTCGTCATCGACGACATAGACGGCGGCACGATCCGGCTGATTGGCGGGGAGTGTCATGGCTCGGCTCCGGGGCGCGGGAGGGATAGCGTCGCGCAGATGGTGCCGTCGGCGTGCGTGACACGCTCCACCGTGCCGCCATGGGCTTCGACGATCGCCCGCGCCACGAGCGCCCCGACGCCCATGCCGGGGCGTGCTTCCCGCCGATCGGGGCAGCGGTTCACGACCATGACCACGACCCGGTCATCGTTCTGATGGGCGGAGAGTGCGACACGACCGTCGCACGCCTGCACCGCATTGCGGACCAGATTGACCACCGCCTGCGCGAGCTCGATCTCCTGGCCGAAGACGACCAGGTCGGGATCGATCGGCGACACCTCCACCACGACCCGCGCCGCCCTGGCTTCGGCACGGGTCAATGCCGTGACGGTCTCGACCAGCGCGGACAGGGGCAGGGCGCTCGGTTCGTCGACCGATCGACCGCCGAAACGACGCAGCCGGCGGACCAGCGTGGACAGCGCCGCCGCCTTGCGGTCGATCAGCGCGGCGGTCTGGGCGATGTCCGGATCGGCGGCGACGGTGATCTCGTGCAGGTGCTTGGCCTCGATCGCCAGCGTCGAAAGCGGCTGGCTGATCTCGTGGATCACCGCCACCGACATCGCGCGCAGCGTCTTCAGCCGTTCCGCCTGGAACAGCATGCGGTCGCGGCGCGACAGGTCGCTCTGCGCCCGCGCCTGCGCATCGGCAAAGCTGCCCGCGAGGTAGCCTACGACGACGATCGATGCGAGGCTCATGTGCAAGGCGAGCCGTTCCGCGACGGGCAGGTCGGTCGCGGTAAAGGGAAGGACGATCGCCGCCACGATCACGATCGCGCACCAGCCTGCGGTGCGGCCGAAACGCAAACCGATCCAGGCGACCGCGAGCAGCGCCGGGGCGGCGGGGACGCCCAGCCCGATCTCGGCCAGCAGCGTGCTCGCGGCGATCGCTGCGCCGAGGACGAGGGCCGCTTCGGCCAGTCCGGCAAGCTGGCGGAGCGTCGGGCGGTGCAGTGCCCGGGGCCGGTCCTGCCCCGCATGGACCACCCAGAGCAAGGGCGGGGCGATCAGCAACACGCCGAGCAGGTCGCCGACGACAAAGCCCGTCAGCGATGCCACCGTCTGACGAAGGCCCGAGACGCCCGTTAATTCGGGACTGAACAAGGTCCAGGGCAGCGCCGCCATGGTCGCCGCGACCGGCGCGGTGACTGCGGCGAGGCCGAGCGGCATCGGCGCGACGCCGAGGCTCGATTGCGACCGCGCCGCGACGTGGCGGACCAGCCAGACGACGATGCCATAGGTCAGCGCGGGCCGGGCGACGCCGTTTGCCGCGGTCAGCCAGCCGGCCTGGCCCGGAACGATGATGCCGGCGATCGTCTGCACGATCAGTTCCGTCGCCATCACCGCTAGCGTCAGCCGCGGGCCACGGCTCCACAGCAGCGCCAGCCTGACGCCAGCGGCGGGATAGAGCAGCGAGTAGAAGCCCTGACCGCCCCATCCTGCCGCGGCCTGGTGCGCGGCCGCAAACGCTGCTGCATAGCCGATGAGCCAGGGAAGGTCGGCCAATCGTGGCACTGTTTTGCCGGCTACGGCACCGATCGAGAGGCGGGGCGGAGAGGGAGGCAGCGGCATTGAGGGCTGCCTAGCCGCATCCGGCGCCGATAGGCCATCGGGGAAATTCCCGGGTTTTCGGCGCGGCGGCGATGGCCATGATGATCGTGAGCCAGCCCCGGGAATGTATCGATGCCAGCCCATAGTGTCTCGCGATCGCGGAATCGTCACCGCGTAACGGGCGCAGCCGTACGATGACGGAAGGACCTGATCCGATTCACGAGGTGCGCGAGCTCTGGTACCAGGAGGATGGCAGCGTCATCGTCTACAGCCATCAGGTCGTGCCGCGGCGGTGGTGGAACCGCCTGACGCGGCCGATCGGCGTGCTGCTGATCGTGCTCGCCGTCGCGTGGCCCGCATTGCTGCTATCTCATGGATGGACATGGCTGGGTCTGGCGTTTGCCATTGGCGACGTGTGCGTCGTGCTCGTCGGCCGCGATCTGATCCTGTGGGGGGCCAGGCGCTGGAGCGATCCGTAGGCAACCGCGCTTAGACGCGGAATCGGAAGGTCTGCGCAGCAGGGCGGGTGCCCTGACGGGCTTGTCGCTCGCCAGGGCACATCATGGAATGGCCGGCTCTGCCGACCAGCGGGTCAGTCGCCGGGGAGGGCGGCACCGGCGACTGCGAACAGATCCGCCGCGGAGTGGCGGGACAGGTCGATCGGAAACGCCGCGCTCATCGACACGCCCGCCGGCGCGTCGTTCGCATCGAAGCCGAGCGCGCGGCAGGCCGCCACGCTTGCCTTGGTCCGGCAGGCGAGCCCACCGCCATGTGCAAAGACGTTCAGCAGCACCCGGCGTGCGTGCGAGCGCGGCCGGATGCGCAGATCGGGAACGTCGGTATAATAGATCTCCAGCGCGCCGGGGCAGAGCCGGGCGAGATCGTCGAGCAGCGCCTCGCGCTCGTTCGGTGCGGCGGTCGGTTCGGTGCGCAGCGCCTCCTCGTCACCGTCGGTTTCATCGTCGGCCTCGCTCTCTCCGGCCAGATCTTCGACGGCGGGTGCGGGGCGGTCGGCGAGCAGCCGGGCGAGCCGCTCCTCGAACGCGACCGGATCGACCGCTGGCGCGTCGCCGGGTTCGGTGCCGTCGTTGCAGGGCGGCATGAACGCGGCAATGAGATTCCGCTCGATCGGCGCGAGCCAGTGCTTCTTCACCCATGCGCTCGGCCGCTGCCCGGGCTCGGGGAGAACGGTCGCGGCCAGGTCGCGCGGCAATTGGAGATAGGTGAAGCCGAGGTGATCGAGCATCGTGGCCTCGTTCCCCGGCCCGAACACATCCCAGTGTGCGGCCGCGAGCTGCGCCTTGGCGAAGGTGCAGCTGCCGCCCTTGCGCTGGAGAAGCGGGCTTTCATCGCCGTTCAGCGCCAGCATCGCGACGATCGTCTCGATCGGTCCGTTGGGCTCTGCGGCGGCGAGCGCATGCAGATGCTTGAGATGCCGACGGGCGAAGGTGACATAGGGCGAGCGCAGCGTCTGATAGGTGACGTGCTTCTCCCAGCGCTCGAGGACCGATCCGCCAAAGGGCCGCTCAGCCTTGCCGGCATATAGGCCGACATAGACGAGCCGGTCGTCATGGAACATGCCGTAGATGCCGGGCCCGCGCAGTGCCTCCGGCTCCCCCGCCCAGGGTGCCCGCGGTACGGCGCGCAGGTTCATCCATGCCGGCTTGCCGAGTGTGGGCGGCACGGGACGCAGGGTAAACAGCTCGGAAGCCCGGTAAAACGGCATGCGCAATGTCTCCTCATGGGGTGGCCATGCGGCTTAGGCGGGCGCGCGCGCGACCGGCTATCCGGGGTTTTCCCGGGGGGCGACATCGCCGGTGGCCCGTCCCAAGGGCTGCCGGCCGCGGGGCGCGCTAGAAGCCGACGCGAAGCGAGACGTCGATGGCGCGGGGACGGCCGAGGACCCATTGATGGTTGTTGTACGTGCTGATCGCATAGTCGCGGTCGAACAAATTGTAGCCGTGGATGTCGACCGCGAGCTGCGGCGTCACCGCATAGGAGAGCGTGGCATCGACCGTGGCGTAGCTGGGGACGCGGAAGCTGTTCGCATTGTCCGAATAACTACGCCCGACGTAGCGCAGGCCGGCGCGCGCCTGCAGTGCACGCGTCGCGTTCCAGCGCAGCCAGAGGTTGGCTAGCGCCTCAGGCACGTCCGGCGGGGTATTGCCATCGAAGCGCGTACCGCCTGAGAGGAAGTCGTCGAACGTCGCGTCGAGCACGCTGCCGTTCGCATCAATGCCGACACCGTAAGGCAGATCGAGCGATACCGCGGCCTCGATACCCTTGGCCGATCGCTGGCCGACCTGCTCGACCGGGCTCGTCGGGGTCAGCTGCGCCAGCAGGCGTTTCTTGATGATGCGGTAGGCGGCGAGGGTGGCGGTGCCGCGACCGTCGAGGAACACCGCCTTCGCGCCGACCTCGACCTGATCGCCAACCGCGTTGCTGAACTGCACCTGCCCGGTCGAATAGGTCGTCAGCGTCCCCAGCGGGTCCACGCCGGTGGCATATTGCCCATAGAGCGACACCGTCGGGATCGGCTGATAGACGCTCCCGATCCGCCAGGTCACATTGTGCAGCCGCTTGGCGAGCACGAACGTCTCGGTGCCGGTGCCGCCCGGATAGTCGATCGACCAGCGGCGGATTGTGTCGCGCTCGTAGCGGACGCCACCGATGATCGAGACGTGGGTGCCGAGCTTCAGCCGATCCTCGGCAAAGACCGCATATTCGGTCGTGCGCGTGCGATAGCGCGGTGCGATGCCCTGTGTGTCGACGATCAGACCGGGATCGAACGCGAAGGGGTCGACCTCCGAAACCTGCGGGTCAGACCCGAAATTGTGGGAGTAGGTCAGTTTGATGAGGTTGACGTCGAAGCCCATGACAAGGTCGTTGCCGACGCCATCGGCGATGCCTGTTCGGAGCGTCACGCTGCCCTGATCGCCCCATTGCATCTGGTCGTGGACGATGCCGGTCATGTCGGTACGCACGATGCCGCCGGGCGTACCGGTGTTGCCGCTGCCGTTGGCGCAGACCCCGTCCGCAGCGATCCAGCAATAGGTTTCGAGATTGAGCCAGGAGCGTTTGGAGGTGAGGCGATAGGCCTGGTTGCTGACGGTGACCGCATCGCTCGGCGTCCAGTCGACCTGCAGGCTGGTGCGGTTGTCCAGGTAGCGGATGCCGCCGTCGCGTGTGTTGTAGTTACGCTCCCGGATGCGGTCGTCGAGCCGTCCGTCGATCAGCGGCGTGCCGAAATAGCGCATCGGCTTCTGGTCGCCATAATCATCCCGCGCGGTGACGACGAGCGTGTCGGTCGGCGCCCAGCGCAGCGTGCCCGACACGGCATGACTGCGCGACTGGCCGCGATCGACATAGCCGTCCGATCGGCGATAGCTGCCGTCGATGCGATAGGAGAGGCGCTCGGTGATCGGCCCGCCTGCGCCCGCCGCGACATGGAAGCTGTCCTGCGAGCCGTAGCCGATCTCGCCCTCCACGTGCGTCCGCTGCGTATCGGGTTTACGCATCAGGACATTCACCGCACCGCCCAGCGCGCCCTGGCCGTAGAGCACCGAGGCTGGGCCGCTCAGGATGTCGATCCGCTCGACCATCCACGGATCGGTCGGAAAGGTTATCGTGCCGGCAGCCGGGAACAGCCTTATACCGTCGATCAGCTGAAGCACGGATCCCTGGCCGCTGAAGCCGCGCGCGGCGAGCGCGGTGCCGCCATTGCCGGGGTTTCCGGCGTTGCTGATGCCCGGTGCGCGGCTCGTCGCGTCGATCACCGACAGGTCGCCGCGCGCGCGGATCGTGGCGCCATCGATGACCGAGATCGTCGCGGGGGTCTCGAGCGGCGTGAGGCCCAGGCGGCTGCCGGTCGCGTTCGGCGTGGTGAGCGTGTCGCGCGCCTGCTGGCCGACAACCAGAATGTCCTCATTGTCCGAGACAGGCAAAGACTGAGCGTTGAGCGGTGCTGCGAAAACAGGTGACAGCAAAGCCCCCGCCACCGCGAGGCGAGACAATAGGAATGGCATTACGGTAATCCCCGGGGCGTCGAGCGAACCCGGCAGGGACCTCCCGCGAACGGCCGACATCCGCGCCAGCCGGACGCCATCGCGACCGGCACGCATGCCCGTGCGGTCCCCACCGCACACGTCGTCGCTCGACGGAGTACCGTGCCGCGGCCACCCCCTGGGCCAGGCAAGAGCGACCAGACGCCGGCAGGTCTCCTGGCTCACGGGTCACCACACGATGCACGGCCTTCCCAGGCCCTCATGACGAAACGTCTGGCCCAGTGGCTGCTCCTTCCGGTCGAGGAAGAAGCGAAATGCATCGCGCTCGCCGCTTACAGTTGCAGGGACAGCCTCGGCTTCAGGTAGCGAACCACCCTCACCGCGTTCCCTATTAAGCCCCTTTCGGGGCACCGACGCGATCATGCCGCCCTGCTCGGATCGAACAGGTCAGCGGCGCCGGTCTATCCCGGTCAGGATCGTTCGGCAATCGTCCGGCGAGCGGCGCGATGGCGGCTCGATCGTCCTGCTCGATTGCTGTGATCCAGAAGCTCCGTTTGGCGCGATACGCCTCCTCGATCAGGAGGCGGCGGTGCCGCACGCTCTGTGCGGAAATGCCACGCTGATGGCATGCAGGATTAAGGGATCGAGATGAAGAACGTGAAGAGCCGTCAGGCCGTGACGGCGATGCTGCTGGCTGCGACATCGGCGGGTGCCATGATTCAGCCGGTTGCCGCGCAGACGGTGGCGCCGGCCGAGACGCAGGCGGAAACCCGCATGACGACCGCGGCGGCACCGTCCAGCGCCGGCAAGCCCGCGCTGGCGCAGGCCGGTGTGGCCGGCACCGTTGAAGCCAAGGGTGATTCAGCCAGTGCCGCCGCACCGCAGATGACCCGCGACAATGGCGCGCCGATCGGCGAGAACCGCCACTCGAAGGCGGCGGGCGACCTTGGCCCCGTCCTGCTTGAGGACACGACGCTGATCGAGAAGCTCGCACGCTTCGACCGTGAGCGCGTGCCCGAGCGCGTCGTCCATGCCCGCGGGACCGGTGCCCACGGCGTGTTCACCGCGACCGCGGACATTTCGAGCATCACCAACGCATCCTTGTTCATGCCCGGCAAGCAGACGCCGGTGTTCGTCCGCTTCTCGACCGTGATCCACCCCTCGGGCAGCCCCGAGGGCATGCGGGATCCGCGCGGCTTTGCGACCAAATTCTATACCGATCAGGGCAATTGGGATCTGGTCGGCAACAACCTGCCGATCTTCTTCATCCGCGATGCGATCCAGTTTCCGGACATGATCCACGCGCTCAAGCCCTCGCCTGTGACGAACAAGCAGGACCCCAATCGCTTCTTCGACTTCTTCTCGGCGACGCCGGAGGCGACCAACATGCTCGCGCATGTCTATTCGAACCTCGGTACCCCGGCGTCCTACCGGACGATGGACGGCAACGGCGTCCATGCCTTCAAGCTGGTCAATGCTAAGGGCGAAACGGTGTTCGCCAAGTTCCGCTGGATCAGCCGCCAGGGCGTGCGCAACCTGAACGGCGCGCAGGTGGCGACCGCGACCTGGAACTACCTGACCGACGATCTCTATGGCGAGATCGGCAAGGGCAACTTCCCCGTCTGGGACCTGATGGTGCAGACGATGTCGGCGTCGGCGTTCGCCAAGCTCGACTATAATCCGTTCGACGACACCAAGGAATGGCTGGGCGTACCGTTCCGCAAGATCGGCGAGATGACGCTCAACAAGGTGCCGACCAATTTCTTCGACTATACCGAGCAGTCGGCGTTCGCACCGGCCAACCTCGTGCCGGGGATCGAGGCGTCGCCGGACCGGATGCTGCAGGGCCGGCTGTTCTCCTATTCGGACACGCAGCGCTATCGCATCGGCGCCAATGCGATGCAGTTGCCGGTCAATCGTCCGCTCGCGAGTGTCGTCAACAATTACCAGGACGGCCAGCTCGACCACGCCAACCGCGCGTCCGACGTGAATTACTTCCCGGCGGCGACCGCGGCAAAGTCGACCGATGCCCGCTTCCGCGCCGCGCCCTATGGTGTCGACGCGACCGTCGATGCGAAGCCGATCGCCAAGACCAACAACTTTGCCCAGGCGGGCGAGTTCTACCGGGCGCTGAAGCCGCAGGACAAGGCGGATCTGGTGACCAACCTGGCGGGTGATCTCAATGTCGTGACGTCGGCACGGACGAAGACGATCATGGTCAGCTACTTCTACCAGGCGGACAAGGACTTCGGCACGCGCCTCGCAACCGCGGTGAACGTGCCGATCGCCGACGTGTCGCGCGCGGTGGCGGACTATCGCGCCGCCAATCCGGGCCAGAGCGCCCGCTGATCCCGGGGCAGGGGGCGCGCCACGGCGCGCGCCGCCTGCCGTGGCAGACTTCAAGGAATCGAGACCGACGATGCTGACTTATCTTGCCGCGCTGCTCGCCGCGGCCGGTCCACAGGCCGCTGCGACCGAGCGACAGACGCCCCCTGCGGTCGCGGCCTTGCCATCACCCGAGCGTCGCCAGCAGCTGCTGTTCGAGGCGGCCCGGCTCGGTCGGACGGACATGATCGATCCGCTGCTCAAGGCCGGCGCCGACATCAATGCCTATGACGAGCGCGGTTTCACGCCCCTGATCCTGGCGGCGTATAACGGACAGCTTGCCACGGTCGACGCGCTGATCGGCAAGGGCGCCGACGCCTGCCGTCCGGATCGCGACCAGGGCAACAGCGCGCAGATGGGTGTCGCGTTCAAGGGCGAGGATGCGATCGCGGCGCGGCTGCTGAAGGCAGGGTGCGACGTGAACGCGCGCAATCATGCCGGGCAGACCGCGCTGATGATGGCATCGCTGTTCAATCGCCGGGCACAGGTCGACCTGTTGCTGGCGGCGGGTGCGGTCCGGACGATCGAGGATGCGGCGGGACGATCGGCAGGTTCGGTCGCGGCCGGGCAGGGCAACGCCGCGATGGCGGAACGCGTCAAGCGCTGACGCAAGTCTTCGGGCGGGCGCGTCACTACCGTTCCGCATTGACGCGGCGCGGCATCCGGGGCCATCGCGTTGGCCATGACCAAGAGCAAGGGACGCACCGGCGCGCACGCGCGCGCCAATATCCAGCCTGCGCCGACAGCCGCCGAGCTCGACGCAGCTAGGCGCGAGGCCGTTCAGATCGAGGGGCGGCTCGCCGGCCTCGCGGCCGGGCATCCGTCGGTCAAGATCTGGAAGGCCCGCCTCCGGGCCGCGCAGGCGGTGATCGCTCGCGCGCCGCGCGACTGAGACGCTCATAGAGGTGCGGCCGGGTCTGGATCACGGCGCACCGATGTTCACGATCACACCGTCAGCTCATGTCAGTCGCGGGATTTACTCCGACAAGTGAAGCCGATAGCCTGTGTCTAAAGACGTGGCTGGGAGAGTGACATGGGTTGGACGCGTCGCGGCGCGCTAGGCGCGGGGATCGCACTGGGGGTGGTGCCGCCATTCGCCCTGGCGGCGGCGGATGCACCCTCGGCGGCGACCCCCTTTCCGCTGTCGCAGGTGCGGTTGCGGCCGTCGATCTTCCTGACGTCGGTGCAGGCGAACCAGCGCTATCTGCTGTCGCTCGATGCGAACCGTCTGCTGCACAATTTCCATGCCGGGGCAGGGTTGCCGACCAAGGGCGAAGTCTATGGCGGATGGGAGTCGCGCGGGATCGCCGGGCATTCGCTCGGCCATTATCTCAGCGCGCTGTCCCTGATCTATGCGCAGACGGGGGATCAGCAATTCCGTGACCGCGCGGCCTATATCGTCGCCGAACTCAAGGCGATCCAGCGGAAGCAGGGGGATGGCTATGCCGGCGGGACGACCGTCGAGCGTGACGGCAAGACCGTCGATGGCAAGGTCGTGTACGAGGAGCTGCGCAAGCGGGAGATCCGGTCGACCGGGTTCAGCCTGAACGAAGGGTGGGTGCCGCTGTACACCTATCACAAGGTCATGGCGGGCGTGCTCGACGCGCACCGGCATGCCGGACTTGCAGAGGGTCTGGCCGTGGCGATCGGGCTTGGGACCTATCTCGGCACGATCCTGGAAGGACTGAACGACGTCCAGGTCCAGGATATCCTGCGGACCGAGCATGGCGGGCTGACCGAATCCTATGCCGAGCTGTACACGCGAACCGGCAATCGCCGTTGGCTGACGCTGGCCGAACGGTTGCGGCATCACGCGATCGTCGACCCGCTCAGGGACGCGCGCGACGACCTCGCGGGGCACCACGCCAACACCCAGATCCCGAAGATCGTGGGGGAGGCGCGCCTGCATGAGCTGACCAGCGATACCGATCATGCCAGGGTCGCGCGGTCGTTCTGGACGATCGTGACGCGCGACCACAGCTATGTCATCGGCGGCAATTCGGACCACGAGCATTTCGGCGAGCCGCGCAAGCTTGCCCAGCGGCTCGACCAGCAGACGTGCGAGGCGTGCAACAGCTACAACATGCTGCGCCTGACCCGGCATCTCTATGGCTGGACCGGTGATGCGCGCTATTTCGACTTTTACGAACGCGCGCATCTCAACCACATCATGAGCCAGCAGCACCCCGACACGGGGATGTTCACCTATTTCACTGCGCTGGCGCCGGGCATGGGGCGCGTGCATTCGAGCCCGACCGAGGATTTCTGGTGCTGTGTCGGGTCGGGCATGGAGAGCCATTCGAAGCATGGCGAGAGCATCTACTGGAAGCGCGGCGATGCGGTTGCGATCAACCTCTATTATGCCTCCACGCTGGATGCCCCCGAGGCGAAGCTCGACATCGATACGCAATTCCCGCTTGGCGACACGGTGCGGATTGCGGTCAGGACGGCGCCACGGACGCTGGCGCTCCGCGTGCCCGGCTGGTGCGCCGCGCCGCTGTTGCAGGTGAACGGCAGAACGGCCGGCGTGCGCGCCGGCGCGTATCTGCTGCTGACCGGGCTCAAGGCGGGCGACCGGATCGCCTTGTCGCTGCCCATGCCGGTGCGCGTCGAAGCGATGCCCGACGATCCCAGGCTGATCGCGTTCCTCAGCGGCCCGCTGGTCCTGGCGGCGGATATGGGCGCGGGGGACCGTCGGGCCGACGGGCCGGACCCCGCGCTCGTCACCGACCGGGCGGAACCCGTGCTGGCGGCGGCAGGCGGGTTGCACCGGTATCGACTGGGCGGGCAGGGCAAGCCAGGTGATCTGATGCTGCGGCCATTTTTCGCGCAGCACGACAACCGCACCGCGGTCTATTTCCGCCGGTTCGGCACCGCCGAGTGGCCGACCGCGCAGCTCGCCTGGGCGCGTGCGTCGCAGGAGCAGGCGGCGCTGGCCGCGCGGACGGTCGATGTGATCCGGCTGGGCGAGCAGCAGCCCGAAGTCGATCACGCGTTCGCCGACAGCGGCAACTCGGCGGCGGTGTCGCATGTCGCCGACCGCAGCCGCAACGTGAACGTCGGATATTTCGAATTCGACCTGGCCGTCGCGCCGGGGCCGCTGACGCTGCAGGTCGAATATGGCGGCGGACAGCGCAACAAGGATTTCCGGATTTCCGTCGACGGCACGCTGCTGACCCGCGAGCGGCTCATCGGTGACGTCACCGCCGCCCGCAACATCCGGACCTATACGCTGCCGCCCGATACCACGCGCGGCAAGTCGAAAATTCGCGTCCGCTTCGAGTCCGACACATGGCAGGGGGTCGAGGTCTATACGGTGCGGACGATGCGATCCGAGACGATCTGACCGGTACGACGGAAATAGGTTTGGACGGTAAAGTCGGGGGATTTCCGGCTGGTCGGTTAGGTCTGGGGGCGTTATCGGGCCACCCCGCGGATCGTCGATCGGAGACGTCATGAAGGTTGCGATCATTGGTGCAGGAATTGCGGGCCTGAGCTGTGCGCTGCGACTCCAGCAGGACGGCTGCGAGGTGACACTGTTCGACAAGGGACGCGGGGCGGGTGGTCGGATGGCGACGCGGCGGATCGAGACGCCCGGCGGCATGATCGCGTTCGACCATGGCGCGCAATATCTGACGATGCGCGACCCAGATTTCGTGGCGGCGATGCAGGGCTGGGCGGCGGCGGGCGTCGTCGCGCGCTGGCCCGCGGCGGGGCCCGATGCCTGGGTCGGGATGCCGGGGATGAACGCGATCGTCGGGCATCTCGCAGCGCAGACGGACGTCCGCTGGAACACCCAGGTCACCGCGCTGCGCAAGACGGCGACGGGGTGGCAGCTCGATCCCGGCGAAGCGAAGCTGTTCGACAGCGTCGTCGTCGCGATCCCTGCGGAACAGGCGGCGGGGCTGCTCGCACCGCATGACGCGGCGATGGCGCGCGTCGCAGCGGACAGCCGGTCGGCGCCGTGCTGGACGGCGATGTTCGCGTTCGAGACGCCGCTCGCGATTGCCGACGATGTGCTGAAGGATCGCGGCATCATCGGCTGGGCCGCATGCAACAGCGCCAAACCCGGACGCGATGGTCCGGAGGCGTGGGTCGTCCAGGCGACGCCAGACTGGTCTCGCGATCATCTGGAAGACGCGGCGGAGACTGTGGTCGACCAGCTACAGGCGGCGCTCGCCGCGCAGTGTGCCGATGCGCTGCCCGCGCCGATCGTCCGTGTCGGGCATCGCTGGCGCTATGCGCGCGCCGCGGCAGGTGAGTCCGGCTGTCTGTGGAATGCGGGCGAACGGATCGGGGCGGCGGGCGACTGGCTGCTGGCGCCGCGGATCGAGAGCGGCTGGTTATCTGGCCGACGCCTTGCCGAGCAGATGCTGGCAGACGCGTAACGACGGATCCCGGCGCCGCGCCCGGTCGTCACGCGGACCACGCATCGACGCGATAGGGCCATGGTCCGGCGCATGAAAATTGCCGCGAACCTTTGCGTGGCAGGCATTATCGGTTAACGGGGCCGCATGGCCACCCGTCCGCAGACCCTCTACGAAAAGATTTGGGCATCGCACGTCGTCGAACGGCGCGACGATGGCACCTGCTTGATCTATATCGATCGCCACCTCGTTCACGAGGTGACCAGCCCACAGGCATTCGAAGGCCTGCGCGTCGCCGGACGGCGGGTGCGGCGGCCCGATCTGACGCTGGCGGTGCCCGACCATAATCTGCCGACGACCGCACGCGTCGACGCCGCGGGTGTGCCGTTGCCGATTGCCGATCCTGAGAGCGCGCAGCAGCTCGACGCGCTGCGTCGCAACACGACCGAGTTCGGGATCGACTATATTGACGCGACCGCGGTGCAGCAGGGGATCGTGCATGTGGTGGGGCCCGAGCTCGGCTTCACGCTGCCCGGCTCGACGCTGGTCTGCGGCGACAGCCACACCTCGGCGCATGGTGCGCTTGGCGCGCTCGCCTTCGGGATCGGCACCAGCGAGGTCGAGCATGTGCTCGCCACGCAGACTTTGTTGCTGAGCCAGTCGAAGACGATGGAGGTCCGCGTCGACGGCACGCTGGGCTTCGGCGTCAGCCCCAAGGACGTGATCCTGGCGATCGTCGGGCGGCTCGGCGCCGCGGGCGGGACCGGTCATGTGATCGAATTTACCGGCGACGTGATCCGCGCGATGTCGATCGAGGGGCGGCTGACCGTCGCAAACATGTCGATCGAGGCGGGTGCGCGGGCTGGCCTCGTCGCGCCCGACGAGACGACCTTCGCCTATATCAAGGGCCGGCCGATGGCGCCGAGTGGCGAGGCGTGGGAGCGCGCGCTGGCCTGGTGGAGGACGCTGCCGAGTGATGCGGCGGCGTCCTATGACAAGTCCGTCGTGCTGCAGGCGAGCGATATCGCGCCGGGCCTGACCTGGGGCACCAGTCCCGAGGACGTCGTGCCGATCACCGGTCATGTCCCCGACCCGATGAGCTTTGCCGACCCCGCCAAGCAGGCGGCTGCGCGCAAGTCGCTCGAGTATATGGGGCTGACGCCGGGTACCGCGATGCAGGACGTCGCGATCCAGCATGTCTTCATCGGCAGCTGCACGAACAGCCGGATCGAGGATCTGCGCGCGGCTGCGGCGATCGCGAACGGTCGGCGGGTCGCCGACGGTGTCCGCGCGCTGGTGGTCCCCGGATCCGGCCTCGTGAAGCGTCAGGCCGAGGCCGAGGGGCTCGACCGGATCTTCACCGGCGCGGGATTCGAATGGCGCGAGCCGGGCTGTTCGATGTGCCTGGCGATGAACCCCGACAAGGTGCCGCCGGGTGAGCGTTGCGCCTCGACGAGCAACCGCAACTTCGTCGGACGGCAGGGGCCGGGTGCGCGCACGCACCTCGTCTCGCCCGCGATGGCGGCCGCGGCTGCGGTCACGGGCCGGTTGAGCGACGTGCGCGACCTGATGGGACATGAGTTATGAAGCGTGTGATGATGCTGTTGATGGCCGGCGCGGTGATGAGTGGCGTTGCAGCCTATATGGCGGCGGCGCGGACGCTGCCGGGCACCGGACGTGTCGCCCCCGCCGAGACCGGCCCGCGATGAAGCCTGTTTCGACGGTTTCGGGGCGCGCCTATCCCTGGGGGGCGAAGAACGTCGATACCGATGTGATCATCCCCGCGCATTGGCTCAAGACGATCACGCGGACGGGGCTCGGGCGCGGCGCGTTCGAGACGGTCCGTGCGCAACCGGACAATGTGTTCGACGATCCGCGCTATGCCGGCGCGCCGATCCTGATCGCAGGCGACAATTTCGGCTGCGGGTCGAGCCGCGAGCATGCCGCCTGGGCGCTCGCCGACATGGGCATCGCCGCGGTGATCGCGCCGAGCTTCTCGGACATCTTCTCGGGCAACGCGTTCAAGAACGGCATCATCGCCGTCGTCCTGCCGCAGGATGCGATCGACCGGCTGATCGAGGTCGCACGGACCGACAGCGTGACGATCGACCTCGAATCGATGACCGTCACCACCCCGTTCCAGGACCGCTTCGTCTTCGATCTCGATGCGTTTCGCCGGCAATGTCTGATCGAAGGGCTGGACGAGGTCGGGCTGACACTGGCAAGAGATACCGCGATTTCAAAATTCGAGGAGGCGGTGGCCGAACATCGCCCCTTTCTGGAGAGGGAAAGCGGTTATGCGGGCATTGCTGTCGAAGGCGTCGGGCGGACCTGAAACTCTGATATTGTCGGAACTGCCTGATCCGGTCGCCGCGCCGGGCCAGGTCGTGATCGCCGTCAAGGCCTGCGCGATCAACTTTCCCGACGTGCTGATCATCGAGGACAAATATCAGTTCAAGCCCGAACGCCCCTTTGCACCCGGCGGCGAAATCGCGGGTATCGTCGCCGAGGTCGGTGACGGGGTCGAGGGCTGGGCGGTCGGCGACCGGGCGATCGCGATGCTCGGTCATGGCGGACTGTCCGAAAAGGTCGTTGCCGACCCGGCCAAGCTCTACCGCCTGCCCGAGGGGCGCGACTTTGCGGAGGGCGCTTCGCTGATCCTCACCTATGGCACGACGATCCATGCCTTGCTCGACCGTGGGCATTTGAAAGCGGGGCAGACGTTGCTCGTGCTGGGCGCGGCGGGCGGCGTCGGGCTGGCGGCGATCGAGCTTGGCAAGGCGTTCGGTGCGCGGGTCGTCGCTGCTGTCTCGTCCGAGGAGAAGGCGGCCGCCGCGCGTGCGGCGGGTGCCGACGAGACGATCGTCTATGCACGCGCGCCGTTCGACAAGGACCAGTCCAAGGCGCTGGCCGAGCAGTTCAAGGCCGCGGTCGGCAAGGCGGGTGCCGATGTGATCTATGATCCGGTCGGTGGCGACTATGCCGAGCCCGCGCTGCGCTCGATCGCCTGGGAGGGGCGGTATCTGGTCGTCGGCTTCCCCGCCGGTATCCCGCGGCTGCCGCTCAACCTGACTTTGCTCAAGAGCTGCGACGTGTGCGGCGTATTCTGGGGTGCGTTCGCTGCCCGTGACCCGAAGGCCAACCAGGCGCATATCGAAACGCTCTTCGAGCTGTGGCGCGACGGCAAGATCGCGCCGCGGGTGACCGAGCGGTTCGCGCTGGAGGACGGTGGCAAGGCGATCGCGAAGATGGCCGCACGCGCCGCGATCGGGAAGCTGGTCGTCGAACTCGGCTGATGATGTCTCTCGCGCCGTGCCGGTTCAGAGCAGGCGCGAGATCGTCATGACGATCGCCATCCACAGGATCGCGGATGCGGCCGCACCGAGTGCCATGCCATGCGCGATCGAAGGGAATCGACCGCGACCATGATCACTGGCACCGATCGGCGGCGCTGCGGGGTGACGCGATACGGCGGTGTCGGACGGCGGCGAAATGCTCCTTGGATGGCGGCCAGTCATTCTACTCTCCATGCCCGTGCCCTGTGTCACGTGACTGTCTTATAGATGATGGATGTGCCGGCATTGTTCCAGAGCCGCACCAAATTATTGCGGAGCCGCGGACCGCTACCTATCTGCTAAGCTCGACACGCCGGAGGGAACACGTGCGCCATGACGACTTTTGACGATCGCGAGCGATCTTTCGAGGCAAAATTTGCCCGCGACGATGAACTCGCATTCCGTGTCACGGCGCGGCGCAACCGGCTGCTGGGGCAATGGGCCGCGGCCGAGATGCTGCTGACCCGCGAGGAGGGCGACGCTTATGCGACGGCCTTGGTGCATGCCGATCTCGAAGGCGGGGGCGACGACGATGTCGTCCGCAAGCTGGTCGGTGACATGACTGCCGCGGGTCTCGACCATGACGAGGCGACGGTGCGCCGTGCGCTGGCGACGCAGATGATCGAGGCACGTCGCCAATTGATGGAGGCCCAGTAATCCAATGCCGATGACCGCCGACGATATCCGCACGATGATTCGCGACGCCATTCCCGATGCCGAGGTCGAGATCACCGACCTGGCCGGGGACGGTGATCATTATGCTGCGCGCGTGACCAGCGCGAGTTTTGCCGGGCTCAGCCGGGTGAAGCAGCACAAGAGCGTTTACGACGCGCTGGGGGGCCGCATGGGCGGCGTCCTTCATGCGCTGCAACTGACCACCGTGATTGCATAAGGACGACGACATGACTGACGACACGCACGCGCGCATCGACGCGCTGGTGAAGGCCAACCCCGTGGTACTCTTCATGAAGGGCAGCCCGCTGTTCCCGCAATGCGGGTTTTCGAGCCGCGCGATCGCGATCCTCAACCATCTCGAGGTCGAGTTCGAGAGCGTCGACGTGCTGCAGGACCAGGGCATCCGCCAGGGCGTCAAGGCCTATTCGGACTGGCCGACCATCCCGCAGCTCTATGTCGACGGCGAATTCCTCGGCGGATCGGACATCATGATGGAGATGTACGAGAGCGGCGAACTGAAGCAGGTCCTGGACGCGCAGAAGGCGGCAGGCTGAGTATTTGACGAGGCTCTGGATCGCGCGGGGGTATCTGGCCGCCGCGCGGTCGGGGCTTGAAGGGTACCGGGTGAGGGTGGACCGGTGCGAGACCTGAATGACAGCGACCCGTCCACCCTGCATAAGCGCTGAACGCGCGGTAACGCATGAGACGGTGCAGGCGATGTGCCAGTTCGCCCGAGTTGCGGACTTTCGCCGGTCTCGGTGGTTAATCGGCCGCAGCGCCGACCGCTGATCGTAAAGAAACCCGACACAGACGGTCATCGGCGTCGATCGCGAAACCGTAAGAAACTGACATTGACTACGACCGTAAACGAGCTGATTACAAGCGTAGTCAGTAAGGAGTGAGTCGTGGCCGAACGGATCAGTGATGCCGAACACAGCGTCATGGAGGTGCTGTGGGACGAATCCCCGCTCAGCGCGCAGGATGTCGCCGAACGCGTCGACCCGGCGCGCGGCTGGAGTGCCAACACGGTCAAGACGTTGCTCGGGCGGCTGATCGCGAAATCGGCGATCACGCATGAGGAGGATGGCCGGCGCTATCTCTATCGTCCGACCGTCGCGCGCGGTGATTATGTCGCGGGCGAATCGCGGCGGCTGATGGACCGGCTGTTCGGCGGCAGGCTGACGCCGCTGGTCGCGCATCTCGCCGAACGCGACGAACTGACCGCGCAGGACATTGCCGAGATCGAGGCGTTGCTGAAGGATCTCAAGGCATGAGCGCGGGGCCAATCCTGTCCGGGGGGATCGGAGACGGCCCCGCCGCCGCCCTCCAGTCGATCGATACGGCCGCGCTCGCGGGCTGGGCGAGCGACGCGCTGATCGCATCGACGCTGCTGATGCTCGTCGTGCTGCTGGTCCGCGCGCCGGTGCGCCGCGCCTTCGGGGCGCAGGTCGCCTATGCGCTCTGGGCGCTGCCCGTGTTGCGGCTCGTGCTGCCGTCGATGCCCGAGACGTGGCACGCGGCGGCGACGCCCATTACCCGCGCTGGTGAGACGATCAGCGTCTACATGATCGCGCCCGCTGCAACGGCCGCGACGACGGGGGCAACGATGGCTGCGGCGACACCGGATGTGGTGGAACCGTCGTTCGGCGCTGTTGTTGCGGGAGTGTTCGGGGGCGGGCTCGGCAGCGCGCTGGGGGCCGCATGGGCGGTCGGGGCGCTTGGGCTGCTCGTCTGGCATCTGCTTCAGCATCGACGGTTCTGCCGGCGGATGCTCGACAGCGCGGACCGGCTCGACGACCGCGACGGGGTGCGCGTGATCGCCACCGCGGCGGCGCCGGGTCCGCTCGCCTTCGGTCTCGTCCGCCGCTACGTCGCGTTTCCGCGTGATTTCGCGGATCGCTATGACGCGGACGAGTGCGAATTGGCGCTGGCACACGAGATTGGCCATCACCAGCGCGGCGACCTGTTCGCCAACTGGGTGGGGTTGATCGTGCTCGCGCTCCACTGGTTCAACCCGGTCGCCTGGCATGCGTTTCGCCGGTTCCGCGCGGACCAGGAGCTTGCCAACGACGCACGCGTGCTCGCCGGCCGGTCCGCGGTCGACCGCCACATCTATGCCTGCGCGATCGTCAAGGCGGCGCATGGCGGCGCGGTGTCGGCCGCGTGTCACCTCCACACCATCACCGATCTGAAAGGGAGATTGCGCATGTTGACGACTTCTCGGATTTCACGCGGCCGGATCGCGACGGGGGCGGCCTCGGTCGGCCTGCTGGTCGCGACGGGGCTCGCGCTGACCGCTTCGGGCACCAAGGCCGCCACGGCGATCCGTGCCGGTGTCGAGGACCGCGTGGCGCCGGTTGCCCCGGCGGCACCCCTGCCGCCCCTGCCATCTATGCCAGTCTTGACCCCGGTCGCACCCGTGGCGCCTGTCGCGCCTGCTGCGCCGCTTACCGCACGCCCCGCCGACGCGCGTCAGGTCACGACGATCGTCACGCGCGACGGCAAGACTGTCAGCACGCGGGTCATCCGTGCGAAGCCGGGCAGCACGATCGTCGCGTCGGGGATGGTACCCGAGGTGACCGAACGCACCTGCGTCGATGGCAAGGACGGGCCGGGCAAGCACTATGTGATCGACCGGACCGAAGGCGGCGTGCGCAAGATGGTCATCTGCACCAATCGCATCGAACAGGCCGCCGCCGACGCCGCGACCGCCGCGATCAACAGCCGTGAGATCGAGGCGAGCGCCTACGCCTCCGCACTCGCCAGTCTGAAAATCGCGCGGGCGTCGATCGAGAAGAACGCCGACATGACCGCCGCGCAACGCCGCGAGGCGCTTGCCGGTATCGACGAGGGTATGGCCGAGGTCCAGGCCGACATGGCCAAGCGGGATTGACCGGCATTCTGGGGTAGGGGGCGGTGCCTGCGGCCCTGGACTCTGACTTTCGTCCGGATGACGGGATCGGGGTGGTATCACAGGGTCGGGCGGCGGGGTCTCGGGTTCGGGTCTTGCCATGCGCGCCGCCAGCCGCCATTTCGGGGGCATGGCTGAGCATCCGACCGGCATCCCGATCCAGCTCGAGCCGCTCGTCGTCCGCGTGCTCGCGCCGAACGCGTCGCCCTATACCTTCACCGGCACGCAGACGCATATCGTCGGGACGACCGCGCTGGCGGTGATCGATCCCGGGCCTGACGATCCCGCGCATCTCGATGCCTTGCTGCGCGTGATCGATGGCCGTCCCGTCGCCGCGATCGTCGTCACGCATCATCACCGCGACCATAGTCCGGCGACGCGCCCGTTGCAGGCCGCGACCGGCGCGCCGATCGTCGGTGCCGCCGCGTTCGTGCCCGGTGCCGCGGCCAATAGTTCGTTCGACGCGCTCTATGCACCCGATCGCGTGCTGGCCGACGGTGAGACGGTCGGCGCGGCGGGCTGGACGCTCGAGGCGATCGCGACGCCGGGGCATACGTCGAACCATCTCGCCTTCGCCCTGCGCGAGAGCGGGGCGCTGTTCTCGGGCGATCACGTCATGGGCTGGTCGACCAGCGTGGTCGTGCCGCCCGATGGCGACATGACCGATTATATGGCGAGCCTCGAGCGGCTGCTGGGACGCGACGACCGTGTCTATTATCCAGGGCATGGCGAGGCGATCGAGCGGCCGCAGCGGCTGGTGCGCGGGATGCTCGGCCACCGCAAGCAGCGCGAGGGGCAGATCCTCCGTTTGCTGCGCGAGACGCCGCGCGGTGTCGCGGCGCTGGTCGAGCGCATGTATGTCGGGCTCGATCCGCGGCTAGTGCCGGGGGCGGAGGGATCTGTGCTCGCGCATCTGTACGACCTGCGCGGTCGCGGGCTGGTCGGCGAGACGGAAGGGGATGGTGCATGGCGGATGGCGTGAACGAGGACAGCCGCAGCACGGACACTGCGCGGCGTAGCGGGGTCGGGTCGTTCCTGGCCAAGGGGGCGGGGGTGCTGGTGCTGCTCGCATTGGCCGCACTGATCGCTCTGTGGGGCGTGCAGCGGTACGTGCAGAGCCGCCTGACCCCCGACCCGACGACGATCGCTAGCGCGAGCCTGGAGGGGCTGCGCGAACAGAATCGGCTGTCGACCTTTGCCGCGCGGTTCGTCGCGGTGGTGACGTCGCGCCAGTCGCAACTGGGCTTCACCACCGAGAAGACGCTGATCATGCCGGGGATGGTCCGCTACGAGGTCGATCTCGGCAAGCTGTCGCAGCGCGACGTCGCCTGGGATGCCGCGACGCGGACGCTCGCGGTGCGATTGCCGCCGGTCGAGGTGGAGGGGCCGCAGATCGACCTCAATGCGCTGCGCGAATATGGTTCGGGCGGCGTGCTGGCGACGCTGACCGATGCGGAGAAGCGGCTCGACACCGCCAACCGGCGCGCGGGCCAGATCGAGCTGGTCCGCCAGGCGCGCGAGCCCGCAATGATCCGGCTGGCGCGCGACGCGACGCGGCGTGCGGTCGAGCGGAGCTTCGCGATGCCGCTGCGCGCCGCAGGGGTGGATGCGACCGTCAGCGTGCGCTTCGCCGACGAGGCGCAGGCGTCGACCGAGCGATGGGACACGTCGCGTTCGCTGCAGGACGTGCTAGGGAACCGCAACTAAACCGGGATACGACAATGGAACTTCACCAAAATTTTGCGGGCATCGACATTCGCGGCGAGATCGAGCGGCTCCGCAAGGAGAAGAACGCGATCATCCTCGCGCATTATTACCAGAAGCCCGAATTGCAGGACATTGCCGATTTCGTCGGCGACAGCCTCGACCTGTCGCGCAAGGCGGCGGCGACCGAGGCGGATGTCATCGCCTTCTGCGGCGTGCGGTTCATGGCGGAGACCGCCAAGATCCTGTCGCCCGACAAGATCGTCGTACTGCCCGACATGGATGCCGGCTGCAGCCTCGAGGACAGCTGTCCCCCCGAACAGTTCGCGGCGTTTCGCGCCAAGCATCCCGATCACATCGCGCTGACGTACATCAACTGCTCGACCGAGGTGAAGGCGCTGTCCGACATCATCGTGACGTCCTCGTCGGCGGAGAAGATCCTGTCGCAGCTGCCCGCCGACCAGAAGATCATCTTCGGGCCGGACCGCAATCTCGGCGGCTATCTGGTGCGCAAGACCGGGCGCGAGATGCTGTTGTGGCCGGGCGTGTGCATCGTCCACGAGGCGTTCAGCGAAAGCGAGCTGCTCAAGCTCAAGGCCGCCAATCCGGGCGCGCCGATCGTCGCGCATCCCGAATGCCCGCCGATCATCCTCGACCATGCCGATTATATCGGGTCGACGCGCGGCATCCTCGATTATGCGATGGCGATGCCGGGCGACACGCTGATCGTCGCGACCGAGCCGCATATCATCCACCAGATGGAAAAGGCGTTGCCGAACAAGCGGTTCATCGGTGCGCCCGGCGCGGACGGCAACTGCAACTGCAACATCTGCCCGTACATGGCGCTCAACACGATGGAGAAGCTGTACGTCGCGCTGCGCGACCTGTCGCCGCGGATCGAGATCGAGGAGGGGCTGCGGCTCCAGGCGAAGAAGAGCCTCGATGCGATGTTGGCGATGGCCTCGGGCACCGTCGGGATGGGCGATCTCGGCCCGGCGCAGACGAGCGGGCTGCGTTCGTGAGTGCAGCGCTGGCGGGCTTCGACATCGATAGGTTCGTCGCTGCGACGCTTGCCGAGGATCTGGGCACGATCGGCGACATCACCTCTGCGGCGGTGATCCCCGCCGAGGCGCGCTTTGCGGGGGTGATGGACAGCCGCGATGCGATCACCGTCGCCGGTCTCGCCCTCGCCGATGCGTTCTTCCGCGCGCTCGATCCCGAGGTGCGGATCGAGCATCTCGTGGAGGACGGGCAGGCGGTCGCTGCGGGGACCGAACTTATGCGGATCGAGGGCCACGCGCGCGCGATGCTGACAGCCGAGCGGTCTGCGCTGAACACCGTCCAGCACCTGTCGGGTGTGGCGACGATGACGCGGGCTTATGTCGATCGGATGCAGGGCACCGGCGCCATCCTGCTCGACACGCGCAAGACCATCCCGGGCCTGCGCGTGCTGGAGAAATATGCGACGCGCATGGGCGGTGCGAAGAACCACCGCATGGGGCTGTGGGATGCGGCGATGATCAAGGACAATCATGTCGCGGTCGCCGGCGACGTCGGCGAGGCGGTGCGCCGGGCGAGGGATGCGGGCATCGCGCAGATCATCGTCGAGGTCGACCGTGTCGACCAGATCGAGCCCGCGCTGGCGGCGGGGGCGACGCATCTGCTGCTCGACAATATGCCACCCGAGATCCTCCGCAATGCGGTCGCGCTGGTCGATGGCCGCGTGCCGACAGAAGCATCGGGCGGCGTGTCGCTCGACACGATCCGCGCGATCGCCGAGAGCGGGGTCACCTATGTCTCGGTCGGACGGCTGACCCAGTCCGCGCCCGCCGCCGATATCGGGCTCGATTTCGCGACGCTTTAACTGGCGCGCGGGCAGAGACGCGGTATCGTGCCGCCACGACATGATCGCGAAGTGAACAGGGTGAAAATGCGTCCCAAATCCGTTGTATTGGCCGAATGGCTGTATCTCGCCTCGATCGGTCTGCTGATCGCGGTCAGCGTGCTGACCTGGGATGCCGCGGTTGCGCAGGGCGGCTTCGCACTGGCGGCAGGGGTAACGGCGTTCGGTGTCGGACTGTCGCTGCTGCTGCTGATCCTGACGACGCGCAGGGGTAGCCGGGTTGCCCTGTGGCTGCTCGTCGCGCTGACGGTGCTCGGCGCGGCTGGGGTGATGCTGCAGGTCGCGACGGGGGTGCTCGCGACGGGGCTGATCGGGATGCTGACGATCGCGCAGCTCGTGCTGACGATCCTGCCGATCGTCCTGCTGTTCCGGCCCCGAGCGCGCGCCTGGTTCGACGAGGTCGCGGACCGTGGCATCGACGACGATGCCGAGGAGGAGATCGAGGCATGACACGGATGAACCGGCTCGCGGGCATGATCATCGTCGCCGGGCTGTCGGCGCCGGGCATTGCCGCGGCGCAGGCCTATAGCTGTTCGGCGCCCATCGGCGGCACCGACCGCGTCCGCCCCGACCTGCCGTCCGCGCGCGAACCCGCGCGGATCCTGCCGATCGCTAGCTATACGCTCGCCATCACCTGGGCCCCGCAATATTGCCGCGAGAAGGGCGACCAGCCGAGCGCGCGGTTCCAGTGCGGGGCGGGCAACCGGTTCGGCTTCACGCTCCACGGCCTGTGGCCCGACGGCGCGGGCAAGACCTGGCCGCAATATTGCCGCGCGACCGCGATCGTCCCGCAGGCAGTGATCAAGCGCCAGCTCTGCACGACGCCGTCGGCGCAGCTGATCCAGCATGAATGGGCCAAGCACGGGACCTGCATGCCGGGCTATCAGCCCGCACGCTATTTCCGCCAGTCGAGCCGCCTCTACGCCAAGCTGCGCTATCCCGACATGGACACCCTGTCGCGAAGCCCGCTGACCGCCGGGCAGTTCGCCAGGGCGATGGCGAAGGCCAATCCCGGCCTTAACGCGGCAATGATGCGGGTTACGACGACCAAGCAGGGCTGGCTCGACGAGCTATGGATCTGTCTCGACACCGCCTTCCGTTACAAGCGCTGCCCCGCGCACGCAGGCGGGGTCGCGCAGGGCACGCCGATCAGGATCTGGCGCGGCGAGACCTGACCCGCACTCAGCCCGCGAGCGTTACGGTCGATGGGTGGTGCTTGTCGAGGTGACGCTTGATGATCCGCAGGTTGCGCGTGTTCGACCGGAACATGAAATCCGCAGCGTCGCCGACGAACGGCACCAGCCCGAGCGCTGCGTCGAACCCGACATTGCCCATCATCCGGGCGAGCTGGAACTTCGACATGCCGAGGTTGCGCGCCTCCCATACGAGCCAGCTTCCCATCAGCGCACCGATCAGGTCACCGACGACGGGGATCAGCCCGACGATCGCATCGAGCCCGATCGGGCGGTTGATCCCGGGGACCATGAACGCGCGTTCGAGAATGCGCTCCAGCGCCTCGACCCGGGCGCGGACCGAGGCCGGATCCTGACCGATCGCGAAGCTGCTGGCCAGCGTGGCGGGATCGATGCGAGTGGCATTGTTGGTCATGCGACTCACTTGGTGTCGGGACGAAGCCTGTTCAACGGGTGCCATGCGCGGCTGTTCGGCTGCCATTGTTGCAGCCGCGTCGCTACCAGCGACCAGCGGAGCGGCCGTGCGAGCGGAATGAAGGGCACGTCCTCGTTCAGCGCGGCATCGGCCGCCGCAATCCGCTGGCTGCGTTCGGCGAGCGTCGGTGCCGCACGCGCCGCGTCGAGTGCCGCCTGCGCGGGGGCGCTGCAGACGATGCACGCGTTCGCCAGATACCAGCGCGCGCTGTCATAGGGCGCCACCAGGTCGATCAGCCGCAGATCGGCGGGGGCGTCGATCGCGACGCGCTCGGGCAGGATACCGATCCGGAGCAGGGCGGCGGCGACATGCGCGTAGAGGATGGTCGCGCCGGATCCGGCGGGCAGCGCGATCCGCATCGCGATCGGCCCGCTCTGCGCCTGCTCGCGCCACGTCGCGACGCGTAACCGGGCACCTGCGCGGCGCTCGTCCTGGTTCAACAGCGTCCATGACGGCACCTGCGGAAGCCCGGCGGAGTCGAGCGGCTCGGCGAGGATGCGGTCCGCCGCCTCCCAATTCGGGGCGATCGCGGCGGTCAGCGCGGTGCGATCGATCGCCTGCGAGATCGCCGCGCGGTTCGCCGCCTCGGCAAGGAAGCCCGTCCGCGAAACGATCGCGAGCCCGAACAACCCGACCGTCGGGTCGACCCGGATCGCGGCGGGGGCGATATCGGCCGTCGCGAGAAGCGGCCAGTCAGCGAAGCTGCCGCCGCTCACCAGATCCGAGTCGCGATGCGCAAACCGCGCGATCGCCCGTGCCGCACGCTCGCCGATCAGGCGGACGTCACGTTCCGGCTGCATCTCGAGCTGGTCTTCGGGGTCGGCGCGGTTGAGGTCATAGACCGGGCGCAGCAGCGGCGCGGCGCCAGGCTGGGCGATGCGGAACGGGCCGCTGCCGCCGGTCGGCCGCAGACGTAGCAACGCGAGTTCGGGCTGTGCGAACAGCTTGAGCAGGTCGGGACGCGGCCGCGACAACCGGACCTCGATCACCTGCGGCGTCATCACGACGATCTCGTCGACCGCGCTGAGAAAAGGGGCGAGCGGATTGCGCGATGCCGGCACGATCTGGCGTTTGAGCCTCGCGACGATCTGGTCCGCGGTGATGCGGCTACCGTCGCTCCACGTGGCTTCGCGCAGGCGGAAAATATAGCTCATGCCATCATCGATGACGATCCAGCGTTCGGCGAGGCCAGGCTCGATCTGGCCGGCAGCATCGAACCGGACCAACCCCTGCGCCGTCGAATCGATCAACAGGCGCGAGGGGAGGTCGATCGGGCCCCGGCGGGCATCCGCGGCAGCAGGCACCCCGCCGATCGCGCTGACGACGACCGCGCCCGAGTCGCGGCGCCGGTTGCAGGCCGCCGGTGCGAAGAGCAGCGCGGCGGCACAGGCAAGCGTGATGGTGCGGACGGCGGGACTCGAACCCGCACTCCAGGGGAGGGAGATTTTAAGTCTCCTGCGTCTACCGGTTTCGCCACGTCCGCACACGGGAGTCAGAAAGACGAGGTCGAGCGCAGGGTCAACCCATGTTGGACCCGCAGGTGCCGCTCAATCGACGTTAAGACGCGAGCGCATTTCCTTGCCGGGCTTGAAATAGGGGACGCGCTTGGCGTCGACGGCGACGACTTCGCCGGTCCGGGGATTGCGTCCGGTCCGCGCATCGCGCGCGCGCGTGGAAAATGCGCCGAAGCCGCGCAGTTCGACCCGGCCGTCGGCGGCCAGCCGCTTCGATATCTCGTCGAAAAAACACGAGACGATCAATTCGACCTCGCGCGGCTCCAGGTCCGGATGCGCATCGGTCAATTTTTGAACAAGCTCAGATCTGATCATGGTAACGAGCCCCCGCCCATATGTGATAATACTGATTTAGGTCAGTAATTGGGGCGATAGCACCAAATGAGTTTCAAGCCAAAAGCAAAAGGGACCGAAATGCATCGAGCATCCCGGTCCCAATTCGCTTACTTCTTTTCGGCTTCCGTGCGGGCCTTGAGAGCCTCGCCCAGGATGTTGCCGAGGGTCGCGCCGGAGTCCGACGAACCATACTGAGCGACAGCCTGCTTCTCTTCGGAGATCTGCATAGCCTTGATCGAGAAGGTCGGCTTCTTCGAACGATCGAAGCCCGTCACCATCGCGTCGAACTTCTGGCCGACCTGGAAACGCTCCGGACGCTGCTCGTCGCGATCGCGACCCAGATCCGTGCGCTTGATGAAGCCGGTCGCGCCATCGTCGCCCTGCTGAACTTCGAGACCCGCGTCGCGGACTTCGAGAACGGTGACCGTGACGATCGCGTTCTTGTTCAGCTTGTCGCCTGCTGCTGCGATGCCGCCGGCCGAAGGCCCGCCGCGCTCGAGCTGCTTCATGCCAAGCGAGATACGCTCCTTCTCTGCGTCGATGTCGAGCACGACGGCCTCGACGGTCTCACCCTTGCGATGCAGGTTGAGCGCGTCCTCGCCCGAAACGCCCCAGGCGATGTCGGACATGTGGACCATGCCGTCGACGTCGTTGTCGAGGCCGATGAACAGACCGAATTCGGTCGCGTTCTTGACTTCGCCCTCAACGGTCGAGCCGATCGGATGCGCGGCGGCGAAGGCCTCCCAAGGATTGGCCTGAGCCTGCTTGAGGCCGAGCGAGATGCGACGCTTCTCGGAATCGACTTCGAGGACCATGACGTCGACTTCCTGCGAGGTCGACACGATCTTGCCCGGATGGACGTTCTTCTTGGTCCAGGACATTTCCGACACGTGGACAAGGCCTTCGATGCCCGCTTCCAGCTCGACGAACGCACCATATTCGGTGATGTTCGTGACGCGGCCGGTGAGCTTTGCGCCGACCGGGTACTTGACCATCGCGCCATCCCAGGGATCGCTCTCCAGTTGCTTCATGCCGAGGCTGATGCGCTGGGTGTCCTTGTTGATGCGGATGATCTGCACCTTGACGGTGTCGCCGATGTTCAGGACTTCGCTCGGGTGACCGACGCGCTTGTAGCTGAGATCGGTGACGTGCAGCAGGCCATCGATGCCGCCGAGGTCAACGAACGCACCGTAATCGGTGATGTTCTTGACGACGCCGTCAATGATCTGGCCCTCAGCGAGGCTCAGGATCAGGCCCGAACGCTGCTCTGCACGCGTCTCTTCGAGAACCGCGCGACGCGACACGACGATGTTGCCGCGCTTGCGGTCCATCTTCAGGATCTGGAAGGGCTGGGGGATGTCCATCAGCGGGGTGACGTCGCGCACGGGGCGGATGTCGACCTGCGAGCCCGGCAGGAACGCGACGGCGCCGTTCAGGTCGACGGTGAAGCCACCCTTCACGCGGCCGAAGATCACGCCCTCGACGCGGGTCGTCTTCGAGAATTCGGTTTCCAGCTTGTCCCATGCGGCTTCGCGGCGCGCACGGTCGCGGCTGAGCATCGCTTCGCCATGGACGTTCTCGACGCGGTCGACATAGACTTCGACTTCGTCGCCGACCTTCAGGTCAGCCTTCTGGCCCGGCGCTGCGAATTCGCGAAGCGGCACGCGGCCTTCCGACTTCAGACCGACGTCGATGACGGCCATGTCGTTCTCGATACCGGTCACGGTGCCATGCACCACGCGGCCCTCGAAGCTGTCGGCGTCGCCGAGCGTCTCGTTCAGCATCGCGGCGAAATCGTCGCGCGACGGCATTACCTGGGTTGCCATAGAATTCAGTAATCCTAGTCTGTTTCCGGCCAAGCGGTTGGATCCGCTGGTCTTGGCCTTCGTTGCCGCGACGACCGAACGCCGGCACGGCATCCGGACGGCACGAGGCGCAGAGGATGTAGACGCTGGATGCGAAAACGGCGCGTAAGACTCAAAGGTCTCCGCGCCTTCCTCCACGAGCATCGCTCGCCGGACGCTCCTGTGTAGCGGAAACCCCGTCTCGGAGCAAGTTCGCCGCTGCAGCGTTAGGGGCGGCTTACAACAGGAGCGAAGATTTGAGCGAACGCGGCATTCTCGTGCTGGGCTGGATCGCCACGGCGACGGCGATCGTGATGTACCTGTCGTATATCGACCAGATCATGCTGAACCTGGCCGGGCAGAAGGGATCGGTGGTCCAGCCGTTCGCGACGATGGTCAATTGCGGGCTGTGGGTCGCGTATGGCGCGCTGAAGCCGAAGCGCGACTGGCCGATCGCGGTGGCGAACTTCCCGGGGGTGGTGCTGGGGGCGATCACGCTGGCGACGGCGTTGTAAGGGAGGGAGTTTCCGCGCGTCCTTGTTCTCCCGCGGAGGCGCGAGTCCAGTCTGGGTCCCCGCCTTCGCGGGGAAACAGCGTTCTTTTACGGTACACTAGCCCAACCAAAAGCCACCCCGGCGAAGGCCGGGGCCCAGTTGGGGGACATCGCTGACTGAGTGCAGCGCTCCGTTTCTGCGACCTTTCCAACTGGGCCCCGGCCTCCGCCGGGGTGGTTTTCCCCTCTTGGTGAGCGAAAGGTCTAACCCGCCTTCTTCGCCCGCTGCGCCTCGACCAGCGCCACCGCGCGCTGCACCGAGGCCTCGATCGACAGGAAGCTCGTATCGAGCAGCGCCGCGTCCGGCGCCATCACCAGCGGGGCGGTCGAACGGCCGGTGTCGCGGGCATCGCGCGCGCGAATGTCCGCTAGCACGCGGTCCTTGCTCGCCGTCCCGCCACGCGCCTGCAGCTCGGCATGGCGTCGCTGCGCGCGGATATTGGGGGTCGCCTTCACGAACAGCTTGGCGTCCGCATCCGGTGCGATGACCGTGCCGATATCGCGCCCGTCGAGAATCGCGCCGCCCGCCTGCGCGGCAAACCGCTTCTGTCGCTGCATTAACGCTGCACGGACCAGCGGGTGTGCGGACACGATCGAGGCCATCGCCCCGACATCGTCGTCGCGCAGCGCCGGGTCCGTCATCACCGCATCGTCGAAATCGGACGCGGCGACCGCATCGGCTTCCTGTTCGGGATCCAGCCCCATCCGCGCCACGTTCAGCGCGACCGCGCGGTAGAGCAGGCCGGTATCGAGATAGGGGAGGCCGTAATGCTTCGCCAAGGCGCGCGCGATCGTGCCCTTGCCCGATGCCGCCGGACCGTCGACTGCGATGATCATCTTAATTCCCCTGGCCGGTCGCCCGACCCGTTAATTCGTCGAGCGACCGGAAGAACACGGGATAGCTCGTCGCCACCGGCGATATGTCGTCGATCGTGATGGGCTCGGCGCTGCCAAGTCCAGCCACCACCATGCTCATTGCGATGCGATGATCGAGTTTCGAGGCGACCCGAGCGCCACCGCGAATCGCCGTCCCGCCCGAACCGGTGATCGCCATGCCGTCTTCGAATTCCTCGCACACCACGCCGCACGCCTCGAGCGCGATCCGCATCGTCGTGATGCGGTCCGATTCCTTCACCCGCAGCTCGTGCGCGCCCCTGGCGACGGTCGTGCCGGACGCAAACGCCGCGGCGACGAACAGCACCGGATATTCGTCGATCATGCTCGGCGCGAGATCGGCGGGCACCTCGATCGCGGTCAGCGCGGCATGGCGGACGCGCAGATCGGCGACGGGCTCGCCGCCGACGGTCCGCGGATCGAGCTCGGTGATGTCCGCGCCCATCATGCGCAGCGCCGTGACGATGCCGATCCGTGTCGGGTTCAGCCCGACATTGCGCACGACGATGTCCGACCCCGGCACGATCGACGCCGCGACCAGCCAGAAGGCTGAGGACGACGGATCGCCCGGCACGACGATATCCTGCGGGGTCAGCTCCGCCTCGCCGGTGATCGAGATCACGCGGCCCTGGTCCGTTTCCTCGACGGTCAGGTGCGCGCCGAACCCGGTCAGCATCCGCTCGCTGTGATCGCGCGTCGCGACCGGCTCGATCACCGTGGTGATGCCGGGCGTGTTGAGCCCCGCCAGCAGGATCGCCGACTTCACCTGTGCCGACGCGACCGGCAGCGTGTAGGTGATCGGCACCGCGGGGCAGATTCCGCGCACCATCAGCGGAAGCTTGCCGCCGGGCGACGCGGTGATGTCCGCGCCCATCTGCGACAGCGGCTCGATCACGCGGCCCATCGGCCGTCCCGACAGCGAGGCGTCGCCGGTGAAGGTGCAGGTGATCGGGTGGCTGGAAACGAGCCCCATCAGCAGACGCGTCGAGGTGCCCGAATTGCCCATTTCGAGTGCGGTCTCGGGCTGGAGCAGCCCGCCGACACCGACGCCGTCGACGATCCAGATGCCGTCGTCCTGCCGTTCGATCGTCGCGCCCATCGCGCGCATCGCCGCCGCGGTGGCGAGCACGTCCTCGCCCTCAAGCAGCCCGGTGATCCGGCTGGTGCCGACCGCGAGGCTCGCGAACATCAGCGCGCGGTGGCTGATCGACTTGTCGCCGGGGACCGCGATCGAACCGGTCAGCGGACCGCGCGCGACGACGTCCAGCGGTTGGGGGAGGGGGTGTGTCATGGGGCCGGGCTTTTGACAGTGGCCTTGCGCTATGGCAAGGCGCGCCCACTTTGCGGGGGCATCCCCCACAATCTATCCATTCGAAAGGTTCTATCGGCATGATCAAGCCGGAATGGGGCACGAAGCGTTCGTGTCCGAAATGCGCGACGCGTTTCTACGACCTCGAAAAGGCCGACCCCGTCACCTGCATCGAATGCGGGTATGCGTGGGAGCCCGAGCCGATCCTGAAGTCGAAGCAGCCGCTGCCGTTCGAGGTCGCCAAGCCCGACACCAAGAAGCCCGATGCGGATCTCGAGGGTGACGAGGAAGAGGATATCGCCTCGATCACCGGCGAGGACGAAGAGCCGTCCGCGGACGACGAAGTCGATCTGGGCGGCGACGACGACCTCGGCGTCGAGACGCCGCAGGACGAGCACGAGCGTTGAGATAAAGAAATTTGGCAGGCGGCGTTTACGCCGCTTGCCAACCCGGGCGGCTCCGGTTAGTGAGCCGCCTCCCAACGGGAATGGGGCCGTAGCTCAGCTGGGAGAGCGTTCGCATGGCATGCGAAAGGTCAGGGGTTCGATCCCCCTCGGCTCCACCATTCTCGTTGATACGCGACGCGGTCGCGGTCCCATATTTGTGATGGATACCCCGCAGCGGGTCTTACCGCTGCCAACCCGGCACGAGTCTCAATAGGTCGCCTGGAAGGTCTCGGTGGCGACGCTGAGACCATGGGTCAGGGCGTGGACGGACTCGAGCTGCTGGCCGATCCGCCGGGCCAGGCTGATGAAGCGCTGGTTTCGGACTTCGAGATGCTCGACGCTGTCGGTCATCGCGCGTGCGGTGAGCGCGGTTTCGTCGATCGCGGCGGTGATCGCGAGGATGCGCTCGTTCTGACTATGTGCGGTGTCGGTCACGATGACCGCGCGGGTCTGGATATCGGCGATGTCGTGCACGATCGCGCGATTCGCGGCGACGACGTCGCGCGTCGCGATCTGCATCGCCGAGATCTGCGGCTCGATCCGCGCGACCGCATCGGACGTCTGCGTGGCAAGCGTCTTCACCTCGGCTGCGACCACCGCGAAGCCGCGCCCGGCCTCTCCGCTGCGCGCCGCCTCGATCGCGGCGTTGAGCGCGACGAGGCTAGTCTGCCGGGCGACCGCGCGGATGATGTCGAGGATCGAACCGATCGATCCGGCATGGTCCGACAACCCTTGCGACAGCGCCACCGTCTCGTGCGCATGCGCCATCGCGCCGCTGGCGGCGCTGCTGGTGTGGCGGACCTGGTCGACGACCGTGTCGATCATGCCCGCCATCATCGCCGAGGTCTGTGCGGCATCCTGCATCGCGGCGGTGGATTGCTGCGCGGCGACGACGACGTCCCCCAAATCGCGGACGATCAGTTCGAGTTCGGCTTCGCCCGCGCGGCCCATCGCCTGGCCTTCCGCCGCCGCGGCATCGGCTTCGGTGACGACGGTGGCGATCTCCTTGCGGAAGCGCCCCGACTGCGCGGCTTGCGCCGCGACGACGTCGGTCAGCCGTCGCTCGACCGTGACGTCGCGGTAGGTGATCACCGCGCAGTGCCCGGGCAGCGGGGCGAAGTTGATATGCAGGATCGTCCCGTCGTCGAAATGATGATCGATATCAACGCCTTCCTGCCGGGCCTGCCAGCGACGGTGATTGTCGACCACCGTCGCGATCCGTGCCGCGGACCAGCCGACGGCGGTGCCGACGACTCCGAGAAAGTCCGCCATGTCCATGCCCATCATGACGCGGTCCGGGTCGAAGCGGAACAGCGCAGCCACGCGCGGATTGACCAGCGCGATCCGCTCCGCCGCGTCGAAGACCACGACGCCGTCGGCGACCGCGGTCATCGCGATCGCCAGCAAGACGTCGGGGGGCATCGTCCCCGTGCCTGGCGCGGTTTCCACCGCTGGCGAGGGGCGGGGGATTACGGCATGTCGCGTCTGCATCGCCGCGGACTAGCCCAAAATGGTTTTAAGTCCGTTACTTAACCCCGATCGGTTGCCCTTTACGACGGGCGTCACCGTGTCGCGGGCGGGGTCCGCCGGGCGGTCAGGATGCGGATCGGTGCGGCGATCATCTGGCCCTTCATCACGCCTTCGCCCTTGGTCGGCGAGGTGGGCGCGGCAAGGATGCTGCGGACGATGTCCATGCCCTGGACGACGTGCCCGAACACGGCAAAACCCGCATTGTCGCCCGGCTTCTCGGGATGCGCGTCGAGGAAGGGGATCGCGCCGACGGTGATGAAGACGTCGGCGCGCCCGGTCCCCGGCGCCAGCCGTGCGAGCGAAATCGTGCCGTCGGTGTGGAGCAGGCCGGTCTTGCTGGTCGGCTCGTGCGCGATCGGCGGGAAGGCCCGCTTGGGATCGCCCTCGATCCCGCCCTGGATCAGTCCCGTATCCGGCCCCAGCCGCAGCGCGCGATAGAAGGTCGTGCCGTCGAGCTTGCGCGCGTCGACATAGCGCAGGAAATTCGCGGTGGTGATCGGTGCGCGCTCTTTCTCAAGTTCGAGCACGATCGGGCCGAGGCTGGTGGTCAGCGTCACGCTGACGGTCGCGGGGCGCGGAGTCGCAGCGGGCACCGGGGGCGACGCATCTGCGGGCGCGCGGGCGGGTGTGCTGGCAGGCGCTGGCACTGGTGGCACGCTCTGTGCGGCAAGCGGGGCGCTGCTTAGCAGGGTGGCGAGGACGGCGTATCGCAGCATGTCGAAACTCCTGAATTCTGTCCCATTCGCGGACGGGTTAAAACGGGACGATTTTGTCGCTGGTCGAAAAGGTAAACACCGCGTTAACCGGTCGCCATGACCCGACGCCTAGTCCTGACCAACGAAGCCGCGCGCCACCCGTTTCGACGGACGCTGCCCCCGCCCGTGATCGCAGCGCCGGGCGGGCGCGACGATCAGGACGTCAAGCTGTTCGTCCTGAGCTTCGCGGCCTTCTTCACCTGTTTCTACAGCTTCATTTTCTGATCACGGGCAGGCAGGTTTCGGCATCGTCGTCGCAGGCGCGGTGCAGCTTCTGCGCGATCCAGGCGGATACCAGGCACATGCCGGCGACCAGGAACAGCAGGTCTTCGGGCGTCACGCCCGCCATCGTGATGCCGATGACCGCAATCGACCCGATCGTCATCGCGCCCGAATTGACGACGTTGTTCGCGGCCACCGTCCGCGCGGTCTGATCCTTTTCGACCGTCGTCGTCAGGAACGCGTATAGCGGCACGACGAACATCCCGCCGGTGATCGCGATCATCATCAGCGTGCCGAGCACCGGCCAGGCGCGCGGCTGTGCGAGGAATCCGGCCCAGTCGTAGAAATGGCCCGGCGCCGCCGGTGTCCAGGTCCGTACCAGGACCGAGAAGATAAGGACGAATACGCCCATCGCGATCACCGATGCGGGTGCGTAGCGCGCCGAGATCCGGCCTTTGAGCATCGTGTTGATCACCACCGAACCGATCGCGACACCGATCGAGAACACCGCGATCACGAAGCTCGCAACCCGCTCGTCCGCGGTCAGCACGTTCTTGACCAAGGGCGGGAAGATCACGATCAGCACCGCGCCGATCGTCCAGAAGAAGCTGATCGCGCAGATCGCCAGGAACAGCCGCGGGATGTGCATCGTCGCGCTGATCAGCCGCCACGACGCGGTGAACGGGTTGTAGTTGAGCACCAGCGGCGGGCCCTCGCGCGGTGCCGGCGGCACCTGGCGACCCGCGAACCAGCCGATCACCGCGATCGCCAGCACCGCGATCGCCGCGCGCTCGATATGATCGGTCATGAACCCGGCGGTGATCGTCCCCATCAGGATCGCCAGATAGGTACCGGCCTCGACCAGCCCGGTGCCGCCGAGCACGTCGCATGGCGGCAGATGCTGCGGCAGGATCGCGTATTTGATCGGCCCGAAGAACGTCGAATGCACCCCCAGACACAGTACCGCCCCGAGCATCAGCCCGAGGCCGATCGTCGAATGGCCGCTGCGCGCCACCATCAGCCCCGCCGCGCCGAGCGCCATGATGCCGATCTCCGCGCTCTTCACGAGCCGGATGATCCGCGCCTTGTCATGGCTGTCCGCGAGCTGCCCGGCGAGTGCCGAGAGCAGGAAGAAGGGAATGATCGCAATTCCGGTGGCGAGTGCGTTGAAATTCGCCTCCATCCGCGGATCGTTGAAGATCGCATAGGTCGCGAACAACACCATCGACGTCTTGAACAGATTGTCGTTGAAGGCGCCCAGAAACTGTGTCGTGAACAGGGGCAGGAAGCGTCGTTGCTTCAGCAACCCGAGTGCGTTGCGCATGCGAGAAAAGGCCCTGATCGTGGCAATAAGACTGCCGCGGCCTTAGCCCAGCGGGGGCGGTAGGCCAATGGTTTAGCGCCGCCCGCGTCGGCCGGGTGTCCGCGTACGGGATCCGAACGAGGCCCCGCGACGCGGTCCGGTGTCCGCGCTTGCCGCACATTAGTCGGCACCGATCGGTAAAACCCGGTTTCGCCAAGGGCATGACCGGAGTAGGGAAGGCGGGGTGTGGACCCTGCCCAACCTTCTGACGCTGTCGCGCATTGTCGCGGTACCCCTTCTCGTCGGCTTTCTGTGGTGGCCCGGCTGGGCGGCCGGCTACGGCATCGCCTTCGCGCTCTACTGCCTGATGGGCATCACCGATTATTTCGACGGCTATCTCGCGCGGTCGAACGGTGCGGTGTCGCGCCTCGGGATCTTCCTCGATCCGATCGCGGACAAGATCATGGTCGCGGCGGTCATCCTGATCCTGGTCGGCACGCGCGACATTGCGGGCGTCCATGTGATCGCCGCGCTCGTCATCCTGCTCCGCGAGATCGCGGTGTCGGGCCTGCGCGAATTCCTGGCGCAGGTGCAGGTGTCCGTGCCCGTCTCGCAGCTCGCGAAATGGAAGACGACGCTGCAGCTGGTCGCGCTGGGGGGACTGATCCTCGCCGGTGCGCTGCCCGACATGCCGTGGGTGCACGGCGTCGGGCTCGCCGCGCTCTGGGGGGCTGCGGTCCTGACGCTGGTGACGGGCTGGGATTACCTGCGCGTCGGCCTGAAGCATATGGATTGAGCGCATGACGGTGACGATGGTGTATTTTGCGTGGGTCCGCGAACGGATCGGGACGGGCGAGGAACGCGTCGATCCGCCCGCATCGGTGACCACGATCGCTGAACTGGTCGACTGGCTGGCGCTGTCCAGCCCGGGCCATGCCGCCGCCTTTGCCGATCCCGCCCGGCTGCGCGCCGCCCTTGATCAGGCGTTCGTGCCGATCGATACCCCGATCGCCGGCGCGCGCGAGATCGCACTCTTCCCTCCGGTGACGGGCGGATGATCCGGATCATCGTCCAGACCGCGCCGATCGATGTGCTGGCGGAGATCACTCAGGCCGAAACTGCCGGCGAACGCGGCGCGGGCGCGGTGGCGACGTTCACTGGTCTCGTGCGCGCAGATGACGGCGTCGAGACGCTCAAACTGGAACATTATCCCGGTGCGACCGAGGCCGCGCTCACCAAGGTGGCGACGGGTGCCGTCGAGCGCTGGGGGCTGAGTGCGGTGACGATCGTCCACCGGGTCGGGCCGATGCATCCGGGTGAACGGATCGTCTTCGTGGCGGCGGCGTCCGCACACCGTGCGGCGTCGCTCGAGGCCTGTGCCTATCTGATCGATCGGTTGAAGACCGATGCGCCGTTCTGGAAACGCGAGACCCGCGGCACACAGGCCAGCTGGGTCGAAGCGCGCGACGCCGACAAGGACGCCGCCGCGCGCTGGATCTCCTAGACGGCGTTAGCCGATCTTGGGAACGCTCATGCCATTGGTGAGATGGACGACACCGTTGGTCGCCTTGACGTCTGCCGTGTCGACATAGGCCTTGCTGCCGGCAACGTCCGTCAGTTCGATATTGCCGTTCGGACCCACCGATGCCGTCAGCGGTTGGCCGGCCAGCGTCGTGAGAACGGCCTTGCCGCCACCCGACGTGATCTGCGCCTTCAGCTGATCCGACGTCACGGCGCCTGCGACGACGTGATACTTCAGGATCGTCGCCAGCGTGGGCTTCGCCTCTGGCTTCATCAGCGTGTCGAGCGCGCCGGCGGGAAGCCGCGTGAATGCCTCATCGCTCGGTGCGAAAACGGTGAAAGGGCCGGGGCCCGCAAGCGTCGTGCCGAGGCCGGCGGCAGTCACCAGCTTGGCGAGCGTCGCGCGGTTTGGAAGAGTCGGCAGTGCTGCCGCGATCGTCGCGGTCGCTGCAGGCTGCGCTGCGGCGGGTGCTGCTGGAGCGCCGGCCATCGGTGCGGCGGTACCAGCCTGTGCAGGGGCCTGCATTGGGGTCTGTGCGGGCGCCGTGCCAGTTGGCGCGGTCTGTGCGGGCGTCGTGCCGCTCGGCGCGGTCTGTGCGATTGCCGGTGCAGCCGCGAAAAGCGTTGCGGCAAGGACGAGAGGGGTCTTGGTGATCATGGATTTCTCCTGGCTGAAACAATCGTGAAATAAATTCTGCGATAGAACGTATGGAGTCACGCGGCGGTTTGCCAAGTTACGGACGCGCCAACAGGACCAAGTGCGCCGTTGACGCGACGAGGTGTTGGCAAGCTACCACACCTCGCTCAAGACAAGCGGGGTACGATTACCCCGTTGACGACATGAACTATGCCGTTCGACTGACGCACATCGGCGGTCTCGATATAACTTTTGTTACCGTTGACGTCGGTGAGTGCAATGATATCTCCGACGAGGGTCACCGTGATTGCATCACCTTCGACAGTCGTCAGTGCGGCAGTGCCGCCACCCGCCGCGACACGCGCCTTCAGGTCGGCAGCGGTGATGTCGCCGGGCACGACGTGATAGGTCAGCACTTTCGCCAGCGAAGCCTTGTTCTCGGGCTTGAGCAAGGTCTGGACCATGCCGGGCGCGAGCCGGCCGAACGCGGCGTCGGTCGGTGCGAAAACGGTGAACGGCCCGGTCCCGGACAGCGTCGCGGTCAGGTCCGCAGCCTTCAGCGCGGTGACCAGCGTCGCGAGATTGGGTGCGGCGGAGGCATTGTCGACGATCGTCCGCGTCGCGATCATCGGCACGCCGCCGACGGTCGGGTTGGCAACTGCGATCGGCCCGTTGGGCGTCGACAGTGCGGGGTTGGCGGGGGGCGGCGCGGTCGGCGTGCCGAGGTCGCTGTTACCGCTGCTGCAGGCGGCGAGCGCGAGCGCGACAAGGCCCGTGGTGCCCAGACCAATATACAGGGGGCGCATGTTCGACATCGAAATCTATCTCCTCAAACGAGCGCTTGCGAACCGCAACTACGGTTGAGCCCGGAAATTGTTGCAGTGCGAGCCAGCGCGACCGGTCAGCGGGCCTCGGCAAGCGCCTTGGCGAGCAACTGGAAATCCTTCTCGCGCGGCGAGGCCTTGCGCCATACCAGCGCGATCCGGCGAAACGCGTTCTCGGCGTCGAGCGGCAGCGCGGTGATCCCGGTATTTTCGAGGATCCCGGCGTTCAGCGCCATCTCAGGCAGCATCGTGATGCCCAGGCCGTTGTCGACCATCTGCACGATCGTGTGCAGCGACGTGCCCATCATCGTCGCCTCGGCACGGATCTCCGGCCGGTTGCACGCGGCGAGCGCATGATCCTTCAGGCAATGCCCGTCCTCGAGCAGCAACAGCCGAGTCTCGTCGATCGCCGAGGCGGGAATGGCGGAGGCGGGGATCGAGGTCCGGTCCGCGGGCACGTCCTCGGTCGGGAAGGCGACGAACAGCCGGTCGTCGAACAGGGGCTCGAACGCGACTTCGCCGCAGGCATAGGGCAGGGCGAGCAATACACAGTCGGTGCGGCCGTTGTGCAGCCCCTCGCACGCCGCGCCGCTCGGCTCCTCGCGCAGGAACAGCTTGAGGTCGGGATAGTCGCGTCGCAGCCGCGGCAGGATGCGCGGGAGCATGAACGGCGCGATCGTCGGGATCACGCTCATCCGCATGTCGCCCGACAGCGGCCGGCCGGCGGCGCGCGCCATGTCGCCAAGTTCCTCCGCCTCGCGCAGCACGCGGCGCGCCTTGTCCGCGATCCGATCCCCCAACGGGGTGAAGCGGACGACGCGGCGCGTGCGTTCGACGAGTACTACCCCGATCAGCGTCTCGAGCTCGCGCAGCCCCGCCGACAGCGTCGACTGGGTCACGAAACAGGCCTCGGCAGCACGACCGAAATGGCCATGGTCCTTCAGCGCGACGAGATATTGCAGTTGCTTGAGCGTGGGGAGATAGGTTGCAGCCATTGATCGCCCATATCGATCGTGCACCCCCTTTTGTCCATGCCGGGTCGATAATGAGGCCGTCAGCGCAGGGCGTCCGCCGCGGCGTTGCCCCCGCCCGCTGGAAATCGCCCCTGTGAACGCCTAAATGAGCGGACCGCCAAGGGGAATGCGCATGTTCAGCCGGTTAGGGGCTTATCTCGACTCGATCCGGGCGCGTGACCCGGCGCCGCATTCTCGCGCGGAGATCATGCTCTACCCCGGCGTCTGGGCGCTGGGGATGCACCGTATCGCACACCGGCTGTATAGTAGGCAGAATTTCTTCCTCGCGCGGTGCGTCAATCATTTGTCGCGGTTCCTGACCGCGATCGACATCCATCCCGGCGCGACGATCGGTCGCAACTTCTTCATCGACCACGGCTTCGTCGTGATCGGCGAAACCTCGCTGATCGGCGACGACGTGACGATCTATCAATGCGTGACGCTGGGCGGGACGAGCCCAGACAATGGGGTTGCCGGCAAGCGCCATCCGACTATCTCGGACGGCGCGATCATCGGATCGGGCGCGCAGGTGCTCGGGCCGATCACGCTCGGCCGGCGCTCACGAGTCGGCGCGAATGCGGTTGTGACGCGCGACGTCCCCGAGGGCACGACCGTCGTCGGCATCCCGGCGCGCGCGACGACGGTAGAGGGCGGCGCCGCCCCCGAGGCACCTCGCTTCGTGCCCTATGGCACGCCGTGCACCGAGGCCTTCGACCCGGCGACGCAGAAGATGGAGATCATGCGCTGCGAGCTGGAGATGATGCGCAAGCGTCTGGATTCGCTGCTCGCCGATCAGGACCTGTCGACCGATCGCGACGGGCTCCGTCGCGGCCCGGTCGAACAGGATCTGCGCGATCGGGCCTGATCCGTCCTGATGAACAACGTCACGCCCTTCCCGACCCGCAATACCGCCCCCACCCAGATCGGCTTCGATCGGCTCGAACTGATGCGGATCCTCGACCTCTACGGACGCATGGTCGCGGCGGGGCATTGGCGGGACTATGCGATCGATCTCGGCCGCGAGGCGGCGGTGTTCGCCTGTTTCCGCCGCGCGGCCGAACGGCCCGAATTCCGGATCGAGAAACGCCCCGCGCTTCGCAACCGCCAGGGCATGTGGGCCCTGGTCGGCGAAGGCGGGGCGGTGATCAAGCGGGGTCATGACCTCGGCCCGATCCTCGCCCCGGTCGAGCGACGGCTGATGAAGCTCGTCGAAAGCTGAGCCCGCCGGCGCGGTGGTCAGCCGCGCTGGAGCTTCGCCAAGATCGTCATCGCCTGGTCGGCGCCCGATTGCGGGACGATCTCGCCGTTGCGGTCGGTAATCGCCGCCCAGTGGGCCGCCACCCCTTCGACCGACAGGTTCTCGCCCGACAGCAATGCGCCCGGCGTCAGCGTGACATAGGCGGCCTGGAACACGCCCGCGCCGGCGCCGAGGATCATGTTGGTCGGGGCATCCTCCGACACCAGGAAGACCGCGCCCGGCGCGACCTTGTCGGGGGAGAAGGCCTTGAACGCCTCTTCGGGAAAGATGTCCTGCGTCATCCGCGTGCCCGCGGTCGGGGCGATCGTGTTGACGCGGATGTTGTTCTTCGCCCCCTCGATCGCGAGCGTCTTCGTCAGACCGGCAAGGCCGAGCTTGGCGGCGCCGTAATTGGCCTGGCCGAAATTGCCGTACAGCCCGGTCGACGACGCGGTCATCAGGATGCGGCCGTAATTCTGCGCGCGCATCCCGTCCCAGACCGCCTTGGTCGCGTTGGCCGAGCCGTTCAGATGGACGTCGACGACGAAATTGAAGTCGGCGGGCTCCATCTTGGCGAAGCTCTTGTCGCGCAGCACGCCGGCATTGTTGATGAGGATATGGACGCCGCCCCATTTTTCGGACGCACGTGCCACCATCTCGACCATCTGGTCATAGTCGGTGACGCTGCCGCCATTGGCGATCGCCTCGCCGCCCGCGGCCTCGATCTCCTCGACGACCTTCAGCGCTGCGTCAGACTGCCCCGTACCGTCGCGCGAGGCGCCCAGATCGTTGACGACAACCTTTGCACCGCGCCGGGCGAGCTCGAGCGCATATTCGCGGCCGAGCCCGCCGCCTGCGCCGGTGACGATCGCAACGCGGCCAGCAAAACCGAAGGATCCAAAGCTGTCGGACATGGAAAAAGGCGCCCCTCTCTTATCGTGGAGCGCCTTTCCTAGAACGTAAAGCAGTCGGCGCAAGCCGCGGCGTCAGCCACGGCCCGCACCGCTGCGGATCGCTTACTTACCGCCGCGGTTCTTGCAGCCGTCCTTGACGGTGCGCGAGCAGGTTGGATATTCGGCAGGCGCCGGGGTCGGCGGCGTCACCGTCGGCTGACCGAAGACGATGTTCGCACCACCGGGTGCAGCCATCGGGGCCTGGGGCGCTGCGGGCGGCGGCGGTGCCATCGCTGGATCGGCAGGGGCTGCAGGATCGGCTGCCATCGCCGGATCGGCGGGAGCGGCGGGATCTGCGGCTGGCGGTGCCATTGCCGGATCGGCGGGCGCGGTCTGGGCGGCCGGGTCTGCTGGCGGCATCGTCTGCGGCGCGGTCTGCGCGAGCACGGGCGAGGCGAGCAACGCTGCAGCGGCGAGAAGAATGGACTTCATGCGAATCTCCTGAATACTTGGAGCGCAAATTCGTTAGCGCCACGGTTGAACGCACTAAAACCCGCTTGGGTCCTTCGTTTCGCGTCCGATTCTAACCGGCTTGTCTTGGTCCTGCACTAATGACGCGGTCGGCGACCGCTTGCAGCACCCCGAATTTCACCCGCCAGTATCAAGCGAATAGCCAGCCGAGCGCACCGTGCGGATGATATCAGGACGTTCGCCGGTGTTGATCGCTTTCCGCAGCCGCCGGATATGCACGTCGACGGTGCGCGATTCGATGTCCGAATCATGCCCCCACACCGCATCGAGCAGCCGTTCGCGCGAGAAAACCCAGCCGGGATGTTCGAGGAAATGCTTGAGCAGCCGGAACTCGGTTGGCCCGAGTGCGACGACCTCGCCCGAGCGACGGACCTTGTGGCCGACGGTGTCCATCTCGATGTCGGCATAACTCAGTGCCTCGCCGGCAAGCGCGGGGCGGACGCGGCGCAGCACCGCGCCGACGCGCGCGACCAGCTCGCGCGGCGAGAAGGGCTTGGTGACGTAATCATCGGCGCCGGTCTCGAGCCCGCGGACACGGTCTTCCTCTTCCCCACGCGCGGTCAGCATGATGATCGGCACGTTCTGGGTCTCGGGCGCGCGACGCAGGCGGCGACACACCTCGATCCCCGACAGGCCTTCGACCATCCAGTCGAGCAGGACGATATCGGGCACCTTCTCACGCGCGAGCAGCAGCGCCTCCTCGCCATCGGGGGTGTGCGCGATCTCGAAATCCTCGCGCTTGAAATGCCAGACCAGCAGTTCGGCGAGCGCCGCGTCGTCCTCGACCAGCAGCATCCTTGCACGGGCCATGTCGATTACTCCTGTATGCCGCCGCGGTCGCGGTCGGCCATCTGGGTGCCGGTCGCGGCAAAATAGACCATCTCGGCGACGTTGGTCGCGTGGTCGCCGATCCGTTCGAGATTCTTCGCGACGAACAGCAGGTGCGCGACCTGGCTGATCGTCTTTGGATTTTCGACCATATAGGTCACCAGCGTGCGAAAGATGCTGTCGTAGAAATCGTCGAGCGCGGCGTCGCTTTCGACGACGAGCATCGCCGCCTCGAAATCACGCGCGGCAAAGGCGTCGAGCACGTCATGCACCATCTCGCTCGCCATCCGGCCCATGGCGGGCAGGATCGAGATCGGATCGATCCGGTGCTCGCTTTCGATCATCGGCACGCGCTTGGCGATGTTCTTGGCATAATCGCCGATCCGCTCGACCACGCCCGCGATCTTCAGCGCGGCGACGACCTCACGCAGGTCGATCGCCATCGGTGCGCGCAGTGCGATGATCTGCACCGCCAGCCGCTCGACCTCCGCCTCGATCGCGTCGATCTGCTTGTCCGCCGCGCGCACCTCGCGTGCGAGCGCGACGTCGTTGCGCTGGAGCGCCTTCATCGCATTGGCGATCGCGTCCTCGGCGAGGCCACCCATCTGCGAGATGAGGCCGCGCAGGCGGCCGATCTCGTCGTCGAAGACCTTTACGGTATGCGTGTTCATCGATCCCGTCCCCATCAGCCGTAACGGCCGGTGATGTAATCCTTGGTGCGTTCCTCGCGCGGATTGGTGAAGATGGCGGAGGTGTCGCCATATTCGACCAAGGTGCCGAGGTGGAAGAAGGCGGTGCGCTGGCTGACGCGGGCCGCCTGCTGCATGTTGTGCGTGACGATCACGATCGCATAGCGGCCGCGCAGCTCGTGGATCAGCTCCTCGATCTTGGCGGTCGCGATCGGGTCGAGCGCGCTGCACGGCTCGTCCATCAGGATCACCTCGGGATCGACCGCGATGGCGCGCGCGATGCACAGCCGCTGCTGCTGTCCGCCCGACAAGGCGGTACCGCTGTCGGTCAGGCGATCCTTCACCTCGTCCCAGAGACCCGCACGCCGCAGCGACTTCTCGACGATCTGGTCGAGGTCACTCTTGGCACCCGCGAGCCCGTGGATGCGCGGGCCGTAGGCGACGTTCTCGTAGATCGACTTGGGGAAGGGGTTCGGCTTCTGGAACACCATGCCGACGCGTGCGCGCAGCTGGACCACGTCCATGTCGGGGGAATAGATGTCGTGGCCGTCGAGCTCGATCTTCCCCTCGACCCGCGCGCTGGCGACGGTGTCGTTCATGCGGTTGAGCGTGCGCAGGAAGGTCGACTTGCCGCAGCCCGACGGGCCGATGAACGCGGTGACATTGTCCATGTCGACGTCGATCGACACATTGTCGATCGCGCGTTTCTGCCCGTAATAGACGCTGACGTCGCGCGCGGTCATCTTGTGGTTGGTCATCACCAGCGGGTCTCGAATTTGTTGCGGAGGTAGATCGCGACGCCGTTCATCGCGAGCAGGAAGACGAGCAGGACGATGATCGCGGCCGAGGTCTTCTCGATGAAGCCGCGGCTGACCTGGTCGGACCACAGGAAGATCTGCACCGGCAGCACGGTCGCAGGGTCACGCAGCCCCGAGGGCGGCGCGGCGATGAACGCGCGCATGCCGATCATCAGCAGCGGTGCGGTCTCGCCGAGTGCGCGCGCCATGCCGATGATCGTGCCGGTCAGGATGCCGGGCAGCGCGAGCGGCAGGACGTGGTGGAACACGACCTGCACCGGCGACGCGCCGATCCCGAGCGCTGCGTCGCGGATCGATGGCGGCACCGCCTTGATCGCGTTGCGCCCGGCGATCACGATTACCGGCATCGTCATCAGCGCGAGCGTCAGCCCGCCGACCAGCGGCGCCGATCGCGGCATGCCGAAGGTGCCGAGAAACACCGCAAGCCCGAGCAGCCCGAAGATGATCGAGGGCACCGCGGCAAGGTTGTTGATCGAAACCTCGATCAGGTCGGTCCAGCGGTTCTTCGGGGCATATTCCTCGAGATACAGCGCGGACAGCACGCCGATCGGGAAGGCGAGCAGCAATGTGACGATCATCGTCAGCAGCGAGCCCTTGAACGCGCCCCAGATGCCGACCCGCGTCGCGTCGGTCGAATCGGCGGTCGTCAGGAACGTCATGCTCAGCCCGCGCGTCAGCACGCCGCGCGCCTTGAGCCGAGCGACGACCGCCTCCGCCTCAGGCGGGCCATCGCCCTTGGCGGCCATGTCGACCGGGCTGGCGACGGGCACTGCGATCACCGTCTTGCGTGAAAGCAGCCCGGGATCCGCCTTGAGCGCATCGCGTACCGTCACCCACGCGCCGTCCGACAACAGGCCTTCGCCGTCCTTGCCGAACGCGCGCGTCGCGGCGCTGTCGACCGCACCCTCGAGACCGGCACTGGCGAGCGCGAGATCGGCGCCGCGGCTTGTCAGCCGCGCGGGTTCGATCGGCAGTGCGGCGGCGGCGAAATCGATCGGCAGCGCGACGCGCGTCTCGACGAACCCGCTCGCGCCCTGCCACAGCATCGACGACAGCAGGAAGGCGAGGAAGCCCGCGGAGAGCCAGACCGCGGCCAGCCCGGCGAGGCGGAACCGGCGTTCCGCGGCATAGCGGCGGCGGATGCGGCTCTGCATCGCCTTGGTGGTCCAGTCGGTCGGCACGCGCGCGGTGGCGGGCTTCGCCGATGCCGTAGCGTCTGGCGTACCGATGAAGGGGGTGACGCTATTCATAGGCTTCGCGGTACCGTTTCACGACCGTCAGCGCGACGATGTTGAGGAGCAGGGTGACGACGAACAGCGTCAGCCCGAGCGCGAAGGCGGCGAGCGTCTTGGCGCTGTCGAACTCGGCCTCGCCGGTCAGCAGATCAACGATCTGCTTGGTCACCGTCGTCGTGCTGGCGAACGGGTTGAGCGTCAGCGTCGCGACGCCGCTGGCGGCCATCACCACGATCATCGTCTCGCCGATCGCGCGGCTGACCGCGAGCAGGACGCCGCCGACCACGCCGGGCAGCGCGGCGGGGAGCAGCACGCGGCGGATCGTCTCGGACGAGGTTGCGCCCATCGCGAGACTGCCGTCGCGCATCGACGAGGGGACCGCGGCGATTGAATCATCGGCCATCGACGACACGAACGGGATGATCATGATCCCCATCACGAGCCCCGCCGCCAGCGCGCTCTCCGATGAGGCCCAGCTAATCCCGATCCACACCGCGAAATCGCGCACCGCGGGCGCCACCGTCAGCGCGGCGAAATAGCCATAGACGACAGTCGGCACACCCGCGAGCACCTCGAGGATCGGCTTCATCCATTTGCGCGTGGTCGGGGCGGCATATTGCGTGAGGTAGATCGCGCTCATCAGCCCGAACGGGATCGCGACGATCATCGCGATCACCGCGCCGATGAAGAACGTCCCCCAGAACAGCGGCACCGCGCCGAGCGATGCGCCCGGATCGCGCGCGTCGACGACCTGCGGGCTCCAGTGCGTGCCGAACAGGAAGTCGGAGATCGGCACGATCGAGAAGAAGCGCGCGGATTCGTAAAGCAGCGAGGCGACGATGCCGACCGTGGTCAGGATCGCGATCAGCGACGCACCAAGCAGCAGGATCATCACGATCCGCTCGACCCGCGTCCGCGCGCCGAAGCCCGGCCGCACGCGCAGGAACGCGAACGCACCGCCGGCAAAGGTGAGCAACAGCGCGAGCGCGGTCGCGATCCAGTCGTAGCGCGACTGCGCGGCGGCATAGACCGGCGACAGGACGCGCGCGAGCTCGTGGAACGCGCCGAAGCTTCGTCCCTCCGCCAGGCTGCGCGCCTCGGACAGGATCGAGGCCCGGTCGAAGCCGGGCGGGGGCAGCTGCACCGCGGCGGGGCTGGCCAGCACGGTGTCGGTCACGAGTGCGGGTGCGACCATCGACCAGCCGACCAGGAAGAGCAGCGGCGGGATCGCGGTCCACAGCGCGACATACCAGCCGTGATGCGCGGGCAGCGAGCTGAACCGCGCGGTGTTGCCGACCCGGAACCGCGCGGCGCGCATTCGTGCGCTCAGCCACGCGATCAGGCCGAGCCCGAGAACGAGGAAGAAGAGGGCGAGCGCCGACATCAGGCCGTCTCCACCGGTTTCGGGGCGGCGGTCGTGTTCCAGTAGTGCATCACGACAGTACCGCCGGGTCGAGAATCGTCTCGTTGGCGATGATCGCCGCCGACCGGGCCTGGACCGCGGGCGGTGCGGCGATCAGGCCGCGCTTCACCAGCGGTCCGGTCGCGCCCCAGTTGGCGGCATAGAGCTTCAGGAACGTCCGCAGCCCCGGGATCGCGCTGAGATGCGCCTTCTTCACATAGATGTAGAGCGGGCGTGACCCCGGATAGCGATTGTCGGCGATCGTCGCATAGGTCGGCTCGACGCCGGAAATCGCGACGCCGTTCACGTCGTTCTTGTTCTCTTCGAGATAGCTGTAGCCGAACACGCCGATCGCATTGGGGTTGGACTGGAGCTTCTGGACGATCAGATTGTCGTTCTCGCCCGCATCGACATACATCCCGTCCTCCCGGACGCGGGTGCACAGCGCCTTGTGCGCATCGGGATCGGACTTGGCGAGCGGCTTGGCGCTGGGGTCGCTGGCCTCGCAGCCCTTGGTCAGGATCAGCTCGGCGAGCGCGTCGCGCGTGCCGCTGGTCGCGGGCGGGCCATAGACCTGGATCGGCACCGGCGGCAGCGCGGGGTTCACGTCGCGCCACACGCGCGCGGTGTTGGGCCGGCCACCGGGACTGGCGGCGAGCGCCTTATACAGGTCGGTCGGGGTAAGCTGCATCTTCGGGCCGTTCTTCGCCTCGGCGAAGGCGATGCCGTCGATCCCGACCTGGATTTCCAGGATCTGGCCGGCGCCGTTGGCGGCGCAATCCTTATACTCGCTCGCCTTCATCCGCCGCGACGCATCCTCGATATCGGGATGGCCGGCGCCGATGCCTGCGCAGAACAGCTTCATCCCCGCGCCGGTGCCGGTCGATTCGATCACCGGTGCCTTGGCATCGGGATCGTTGGCGACGAGCTGTTCGGCGATCATCGTCGTGAAGGGGTAGACCGTCGACGATCCGACCGCGGTGATCTGATCGCGCGAACCCGCGCCGCCGCCATTCGCCTGATCGACGCATCCGCCGATCAGCGTCGCGCCCGCCAGTGCCGTGACCGCCAGTCCTGAAATCGCCCCGAAACGCTGCACGTCAATTCCCGTCATGCCTGCCCGATAGCGCGGCTAGACCGGATCCTGTGTGACAGTCGCGTTACCGTTTAATGACACGCGACGAATTGGCGGGGCCGGCACCAGCCGGCGGCAGGATCACCGCGACCGTCGTGCCGACCCCGACCTGGCTCGCGATGTCGAGGCGACCGCGATGCCGCTCGACGATATGCTTGACGATCGCCAGCCCCAGTCCGGTGCCGCCGAGCGAACGGCTGCGCCCGGCATCGGCGCGGTAGAATCGCTCGGTCAGCCGCGGGATGTGCACCGCGGCGATGCCGTCGCCCTCGTCGCGCACCGCCAGCCTGACCATGCCGGTCACGTCGCGCGCCAGGGTAATCGTCACCGGCGTCCCCGCACGGCCATATTTCATCGCGTTGCCGACCAGATTGTGCAGCATCTGCGACAGCTGCACGCGGTCGCCCGACACCGGGGGGACGGCGGGCTCGATCGTCGCGACCAGATCAAGGCCGCGATTGCCCGCGCCGTCGGCCAGTTCGGCCCGCACGTCGCCGACCAGAATGGCCAGGTCGATCGGCGTGTCGGGGACGCGGTATTTCTCCGCCTCGATCCGGCTGAGCGAGATCAGGTCCTCGATCAGCCGCAGCATCCGCTTTGCCTCGTCGTCCATCACCTTGAGGAAGCGCGCGCGGATCGCCGGATCCTCGCCCGCTTCCTCGCTCAGCGTCTCGATGAAGCCGAGGATCGAGGCGAGCGGCGTGCGCAGTTCGTGGCTCGCATTGGCGACGAAATCGACGCGCATCCGTTCGGCGGCATAATTGCCGGTCTGGTCAATCAGATGGACGATGCGCTGGCCGTCGGACAATTCGCCGACGCGCATTTCCCAGCGCTGGTCGCGGGTGCCAAGGCCGACCAGCTCGATCGGCGGAGTCTCGCCCAGCGCGGCGGGGGACGACAGCGCTTCGGCCGCGGCGGGGTGGCGGATCGCCACGCGCGCATCGTCGCCGATGATGTGTTCGCCGAGCAGCGCACGCGCGGCGCGGTTGGCGAGCACAACGCGGCCGTCGCGGACCAGCAGCACGGGCTCAACGATCAGGTCGAGCGTCTCGTCGAGGATCGCCGGATTGACCGGCGCGGGATCGGCGGCGGCGGGCGGCTCGTCCCCGGTCCCGGCGGCGACCAGTGCGGCGGCGATCCCGCCGACCAGCGCGACCAGCCCCGCCTGGATCGACGTGCCGATCGCGAATACCGCGATTGCGGCACCACCGGCCACAATGATCGCCCAAAAGGTGCGCAGTCCAAATCCGGTCAACATGCGCGCGTGTCTAGGCCAGTCGCTGCCCCGCGCGCCAGCCCGTCCCGCAGCGGCACAGCGCCGGCCCCATCGCCCCCTGCAAAGCCCGGTTGCTTGCGCGAGGTTCATGATTGTGAAAGGGCATGATGCTAGCGGAGACCCGATGAGCGACGACACGCGCCCCGACACCGATCCGATCGAGACGACGCCGTCGCGGCGCCGCGTCCTGACGCTCGGCGCGGTCGGTGCCGCTGCGGTCGTGTCGATCCGTCCGGCGCTGGCGCAGACCGCGGGATCGGTGCTCAATTGCGACATTCCGGTGCCCGATGCGGGCCGCGCAGGCAGCTTCATCGATGCGCAGGGCAAAATCGTGCCATCGGGGACCAAGGGCGCGTTTGCGGGCGCCAGCCGGCCATTCAAGGGCGAGGAGGTCCGGCGCGTGCTCAACAGCGGCGGCCAGCTGCCCGGCACCGATTCCGAACGCAGCCGCGCCTATGTGAACTATATCCGCCGGTTGCAGCGCGGCCAGGGCGGCTTCACCTGCTTCGCCTCGTTGCAGATGCCGCGCGGCTGAGGCCGTGGACGACGCCGCACCCGGGCCGATCTACCGCGCCGACCCGCCGGGCGGGCTGGTCGTCACGCCGCTCGACGCGTTTACCGCGGTCTATCACCGGCGATCGGGCATGACTCACCTGCTGACCGAACCCGCGCCGCAGATCCTGGCGATCCTCGGCGAGGCCGGGCTGTCGCTGGACGCGCTGCTCGACCGGCTGGCGGACGACTATGATCTCGCCGACGCCACAGCTTCGGCGCTGGCGGCGCGGCTCGACGAGCTGGTCGCCGCCGGGCTTGTCGCAACGTCGTGAGACACGCCTTCGCGCTGCGGATCGGTCCGATCGGGTTCCGGATCGGATCGGACTGGCGCGCGCCGATCGACCAGCTGCGCAGTCTCTACCGCGATTATCCCGCGCCGCAGGACGGGGTGGCGGATTACACCGTCCGTCTCTTTGCACGTCGACCCTGGCGGCGGTGGCTTCGCCCGTCGGTCGAGATCGGCGGCGATTACATGCTGCCCGAGGCCGCGCCGCTGCCGCTGCGGCACGGGCTGCTGGCCGCCGAAATGGCGATGAACCTCCAGATGGCGCTCGGCGCACGCCGCCACCTGTTGCTCCATGCCTCTGCGGTCGAACGCGATGGCCGGGCGGTGCTGATGACCGGGGTGTCGGGTGCGGGCAAATCGACGCTGGCGACGCTGCTTGCGGCGCGGGGCTGGCGGTTCATGGGTGACGAATTTGTGCTGCTCGACCCCGCGACCGGGCTGCTCCACGCGTTTCCGCGGCTGATCAGCCTGAAGAATGCGGCGATCCCGGCGGCCGAGGCCGCCTGGCCAGACGCGCGGATGGGGCCGCTGATGGCGGCGACTCCGAAGGGCGATATCCGTCACATGGTCCCTGATGCGCGTGCGATCGCCGCGATGGATCGGCCGGCGACCCCCGCCTTGCTGCTGTTTCCCCGCTACGGCGATGCGGCGGCGGTCCGGCCCGTGCCGCCTGCCGAGGCGTTCGTGCGGATGACGCAGGCCTCGACCAACTATGTCGCGCTCGGCGAGCCGGGATTCACCGCGATGACGCGCCTGATCGCGCAGGTCCCCGCGGTCGCGATCGACTATCCCGACGGTGCCAGCGGGGTCGCGCAGGTCGAGGCGTTATGCGCGGCGCTGTGACAGACCTCCCGCATACCGTGGCGGCGGACGCACGCCTGCTCGCCTGTGCGCTCGCCGATCCGGGACGCGTCATGGCGCTCGGCGCGGAAGGCTGGACCAGCCTGCTGACGATCGCCCGCGCCGAACAGCTGATCGGGACGCTGGCGCTGCGTCTCGACGGTCTGCCGCTGCCGCGCGCGGTCGAGGCGATCCTCGGCGATGCACGCGCCGCCGCGGAACAGGGCCGCCGCGCGGCGCTGTGGGAGGCGGAGATGGCGCGGCGCGCGCTTGCACCGCTCGGCTGCCCGGTCGTGCTCCTAAAGGGGACGGCCTATGCCGCGGCGGGACTGCTCGCAGGGCAGGGCCGGTCGATCGGCGATCTCGACATCCTCGTGCCGCGGGCGGCGCTCGACCGGGTCGAGGCGGCGGTGCTCGGCGCGGGGTGGGAATGGGTGAAGCCCGACCCGTATGACGACGCCTATTACCGGCGCTGGATGCACGAACTGCCGCCGCTGATCCACCGCGAGCGCGACCGGATGATCGACGTCCATCACACGATCCTGCCGCTCACCGCGCGTGTCACGCCCGATCCCGAACGGCTGATCGCGGACAGCGTGCCGCTCGGCAACGGCCTGCGCACGCTGTCGCCCAACGGCATGATCGTCCATGCCGCCGCGCATCTGTTCGCGGACGGCGACCTGGCGGGCGGCCTGCGCAATTTGTGGGACATTCGGTGTCTGGTCGAGGAGTTCGGCACCGAGGGGCTCGCGGAAGCGGCGGCGCGGCATGGTCTGCGCCTCCCCGTCGCGCGCGCGCTGCGCCTCGTCGATGGGCTGTTCGCCGGGGGCCGGCTGGCGGGCAGCGACCGCCTCTGTGTGCGGCGGCTGACCGCGCGCGACGGCTGGGGGCGGCCGACCCGCCCGGTCACGCGGCTGGCCTTCTACGTCCGGTCGCACGCGCTGCGGATGCCGCCGGCGATGCTCGCGCGCCATCTGTGGACGAAGTGGCGCAAGGCGTGAGCGCCCGCGCGGGGGATCAGTGCAGCGTGCGAAGCCGCGGCGGCCGTGTCCGCCGTACCATCGCGATGATCGCGACGACGACGGCGATCGCGATCGTGTCGGCGATCCAGTCGCGAATGTCGCAGTCGCGGTGCAGCGACGGGATCGACTGCGCCACCTCGACCATCGCGCCGAGGAAGGACAGGCGTTCGAGCACCTTGCGTCCGCGCGCAGCGGGATAGGCGAACGACGCCAGCGCGGCGAGCGTCGCGAAGGCCAGCATGTGCTTAAACGTGTCGCCGAACTGGTCGATCGGCAGGTGCGGCGGCTTGGGGAGCAGTGCCATCGTCACGGCGAAGACGATCGCCAGCGCCAGCGCGATCTTGAAGAACCCGGTCAGGTCGCGGTCGCGGCCGTTCACGCTGCGGTGCGCCGGGCGAGGTCGTCGAGCGCAGGGATCAGCGCATCGAATCCGTCGATCACTGCCTCTGCCCCAAGCTCGTCGACCGGCTGCATCAGAAAGCCGAAGCTGCACGCGATCGTCGGCAACCCTGCCGCCTGTCCCGCCTGGATATCGAAGATCGAATCGCCGACGAACGCCGCGCGGGGGGCGGCACCTTGCGCCCCGGCGCGCTTCGCGTCCGCCACCACGGCGCACTGGCGCACCATTTCGAGGATCGGCATCGGCGACGGCTTGCCCTCCGCCATCGTGTCGCCGCCGAGGATGCAGGCGAACCGGTCGGTCAGGCCGAGTTCGTCGAGCACGGTGCGCGCGAATCGTTCGATCTTGTTGGTGACGATCCCGATCGTGACACCGCGCGCCGCCAGCGCGTCGAGCGCCTCGATCACCCCGGGATAGGGCCGTGTCAGCACACAGATATGCGCCTCGTAATAGGCGAGCAGCGCGGCGTGCAGCCGGTCGAGCATCGCCTCGTCATAGCCGCCGGTCGCGGTCAGCCCTTGTTTCAGCATGTGCCGCGCGCCGCCGCCGATCATCGGCTTGACCTGTTCGACGCTCAGCGCCGGCCGGTCCGCAAGCGCGAGTGCATGATTGACCGCCGCGGTCAGGTCGCCGCTGGTGTCGAGCAGGGTGCCGTCGAGATCGAACCCGACGATATCGAATGAAAAATGCGTCATCGCCGTGATGCCTGCCAGCGCGGCTATGGAATTGGCAAGGCTTTCGTGGCAGCGGTCCTTCCATGACGACGCATATGCACGACCAGTCCATCGCGGTGATCATCCTGGCGGCCGGCAAGGGCACCCGGATGAAGTCCGACCTGCACAAGGTGCTGCACCCGATCGCGGGGCGGCCGATGCTGCACCATCTCGTCGCGAGCGCGGCGACGCTGCACCCGGCGCGCACCGTCGTGGTGACGGGTGCCGGGCGCGAGCAGGTCGAGCGTGCGGTCGCCCCGCTCGGGATCGCGACGGCGCTTCAGGCCGAACAGCTCGGCACCGGCCATGCCGTGGCGCAGGCGCGCGCCGCGCTGGCCGGGTTCGAGGGCGATGTGCTCATCCTCTATGGCGACGTGCCGCTCGTGACCGCCGCGACGATGCAGCGGATGATCGACCGGTTGCACGGCGACGACGCGCCCGCAGCGGTGGTGCTCGGTTTCCGTCCCGCCGATCCCGGTGCCTATGGTCGCGTCATCGCCGATGCCGCCGGGCGGATCGACCGGATGGTCGAATATAAGGACGCCTCCGACGCCGAACGCGCCGAGACATTGTGCAATTCGGGGCTGATGGCGGTCCATTCGCGCGACCTGTTCGCGTTGCTCGCGCGCGTCGGCAACGACAATGCGGCGGGCGAATATTATTTGCCCGACATCGTCATGCTCGCCGCCGCCGACGGCCGGGCCTCGGCGGCGATCGAGACGGGCGAAGGCGAAGTGGCGGGCGTCAACAGCCGCGGCGAGCTCGCCGCGGTCGAGGCGGCCTGGCAGGCGACGCGCCGTGCCGCCGCGATGGCGGACGGCGCGACGCTGATCGCGCCCGACACGGTCTGGTTCGCGCACGACACGCTGCTCGGACGCGACGTGACGATCGAGCCGAACGTCGTCTTCGGCCCCGGCGTTCGCGTCGCGGATGGTGCGGTCATCCATGCCTTCAGCCATGTCGAGGGTGCGGTGATCGGCGAAAAGGCGGACGTCGGCCCGTTCGCGCGCCTGCGGCCCGGTGCGGATCTCGGTGCCGGATCACGCGTCGGCAATTTCGTCGAAGTAAAGAAGGCGACGATTGGCGTCGGCGCGAAGGTCAATCATCTGAGCTATATCGGCGATGCCGAGATCGGCGCGCGCGCGAACATCGGCGCGGGCACGATCACCTGCAATTACGACGGCTATTTCAAATATCGTACCGTCGTCGGCGAGGACGCGTTCATCGGCTCGAACTCCGCGCTGGTCGCGCCCGTGACCGTCGGCCGCGGCGCGATCGTCGCGGCGGGGTCGGTGCTCACGCGCGACGTCGACGCCGACGCACTTGCGCTCGTCCGTCCGCCCCAGGTCGACAAGCCCGGATGGGCGGCGCGGTTCCGCGAAATGATGGTGGCCCGGAAAGCCGCCAGACGGTGACGCCCCGCGCGACCGATCGCGCGCGGCTCCCGACTGGACCAGGATCATGCGGAGCGTGTCGCACGCCTCGCTCGACAAGACGAATGGATAGATAGCATGTGTGGCATCGTGGGAATCCTGAGCAATGACGCGGTTGCCGAGCGGTTGCTCGACGGTCTCAAGCGGCTCGAATATCGCGGCTATGATTCGGCCGGCATCGCGACCGATCATGACGGCGCGATCGAGCGCCGGCGCGCATCGGGCAAGCTGGTCAACCTGGCGAACGAGCTCGCCGCGCATCCGCTGCCCGGCAGGACCGGGATCGCCCACACGCGCTGGGCGACGCATGGCGGGCCGACCACCAACAATGCGCATCCGCACGCGACCGGCGAGGTCGCGGTCGTCCACAACGGCATCATCGAGAATTTCAAACCGCTGCGCGACGAACTGATCGCGCGCGGGCGGACCTTCACCAGTGAGACCGACACCGAAGTCGTCGCGCACCTGATCAGCGAGAAGGTCGAGGCCGGCAGCGATCCGATCTCGGCGGTGCGCGAGATCCTGCCGCGGCTGCACGGCGCGTTCGCCTTAGCGATCCTCTTCCGCCAGCATCCCGATCTGCTGATCGGCGCGCGGCTCGGCTCGCCTTTGGTCGTTGGCCACGGCGAGGGCGAGATGTTCCTCGGGTCGGACGCGCTCGCGCTCGCGCCGCTGACTCAGCGCATCGCCTATCTCGACGAGGGCGACTGGGTCGTGCTGACGCGCGACGGCGCGCAGGTCTATGACCGCGACAACGCGCCCGTCGAGCGCGCGATCACACTGTCGGGGATCACCGGCGAGGTAATCTCGAAGGGCAATCACAAGCATTACATGCTCAAGGAGATCTACGAGCAGCCGATCGTCGTCGCACAGACGCTGCGTTCGTATCTGAAGCGGATGGAGGGCGAGGTCTCGCTGCCGATCCCCGAATTCGACCTGTCGACCATCAAGCGCGTCACGATCGTCGCGTGCGGGACGAGCTTCTATGCGGGCATGGTCGCCAAATACTGGTTCGAGCAGTTCGCGCGCGTCCCCGTCGACCTCGATGTCGCGTCCGAGTTTCGTTACCGCGCGCCGGTGATGGAGGAGGGCGGCCTCGCGCTGTTCATCTCGCAGTCGGGCGAGACCGCGGACACCTTGGCCGCGCTGCGCCATGCCAAGGCCGAAGGGCAGAAGATCGCGGTCGTCGTCAACGTGCCGACCAGCAGCATGGCGCGCGAGGCGGACCTGTTGCTGCCGACGCATGCCGGCCCGGAGATCGGCGTCGCCTCGACCAAGGCGTTCACCTGCCAGCTTGCGGTGCTCGCCGCGCTCGCCGCCAATCTGGCGCGCGCGAAGGGCCTGCTGACTCGCGAGCAGGAGCGCGAGATCGTCCGTCACCTCGCCGAGGCGCCCGCCGCGCTCAACGGCGCGCTGGCCTATGATGAGGCGATCGAGGCGATGGCGCACACCGTCGCCGGCGCGCGCGACGTGCTGTATCTCGGCCGGGGCACGGATTATCCGCTCGCGCTCGAGGGGGCGCTGAAGCTGAAGGAAATCAGCTATATCCATGCGGAGGGCTATGCCGCGGGCGAGATGAAGCACGGCCCGATCGCGCTGATCGACGAACATGTGCCGGTCATCGTCATCGCACCGTCGGGGCCGTTGTTCGACAAGACCGTCAGCAACATGCAGGAGGTGATGGCGCGCGGCGGCAAGGTCGTGCTGATCAGCGACTATGACGGCATCCAGGCGGCGGGCGAGGGCTGCATGGCGACGATCACCATGCCCAAGGTCCACCCGCTGATCGCGCCTCTGGTCTATGCGGTGCCGGTCCAGCTGCTCGCCTATCACGTCGCGGTGCTCAAGGGGACCGACGTCGATCAGCCGCGCAACCTGGCGAAGTCGGTCACCGTCGAATAAGGGCGCCGCGGCTCAGGCCGCCTCGCGGTGGGGCAATGGCGGCATCTGGTCGTCGCCGTTGAACCGCGCGATCCAGGGCAGGACGTCCTGCGCTTCGAGCGGGCGGGCGAAGACATAGCCCTGTGCCTCGTCGCACGCCATCCGCGTCAGCGTGTCGACGGCGCCGACGGTCTCCACGCCCTCGGCCACCACGCGGAAACCGAGCTTCTTCGACAGTGAGATCATCGTCGCGATCACCGTCCGGCTGCGGGCGTCGTCGGTGTCGAGCGGGTCGACGAACGACTTGTCGATCTTGACCACGCTCGCGGGCAGCGTCTGGAGATAGGCCAGGCTGCTGTGGCCGGTCCCGAAATCGTCGATCGCGACGCGGACCCCGGTCGCCGCCAGCGCATCGAGCCTGGCGAGCGACTGCGCCGAATTCTCCATCATCGCGCTTTCGGTCACCTCGACTTCGAGCATGTCGGGCGCGACATTGTGCGTGTCGAGCGCCGCGGCGATTGCCGCGACGAGTCCGTCCTCGTCGAGATTGGTCGCCGAGATGTTGATCGACAGAGGCAGCGAGACGCCACACGCCTGCCACGCCGCCAGCTGACGCAGGGCGGTGTCGAGGACGAATGCGGTGGTCGGCTTGGCCAGCGTGGTCCGTTCGACGATCGGGATGAACTCCGCGGGCGATACGTCGCCCAGCGTCGGGTCGTTCCAGCGCAGCAACGCTTCCGCCCCGACGCAGCGACGTGATCCGAGGTCGATCCGCGGCTGATAGACCAGGCGGAGCGACGCGCCGTCCTCCAGCGCGGTGCCGAACGCGCTGAGCAACACGATATTGCGCCGGTATTCGGAATCGTTCGACGTCGCATAGACGCTGATCAGGCTGTCCTTGGCCTGCGCATCCTGTGCGGCGCTATGGGCCGCGCGCAGGATTTCCTGTGACCGGATCGCGCCCAGCGTCACGGGGACGATCCCGGCCGCCATCGTCGTCACGAACCGCGCGATCGAGCCCGCGGCACTGACCGCGAGCCCGGCGCTCACCACGTCCAGATAGCCGGGCATGGTCGCACCCGGCGCGGACAGGAAGGCAAACTGGGTCGCGGCCACGTGATAGAGCGTTCGCGCGGATCCCAGTTGCTCGCGCAAGGTCCGCGCCGATTCCTTGACGAGCGTTTCGATATAGCCGGCGCCCATCACCCGGATCAGCGCATTCAGCTGGTCGGCGCGCGCGAGGTCGAGCAACACGACGAAGCGCTGCTCGCCGGGCGTGTCACCCGCTAGGTCGTCAAGATCTTCCAGAAACCGGAAGCGGTTGGGCAGTGCGCTGACCGGATCGACCCGCCCGACCGCATGCTGGAGGTCGATCTGTGCCATGACCATCGCCGCAAGGTCGGTCAGCGCGGCAAGCTCCTCGGGCGAGGCGGTTCGGGGTTCGGCGCCCAGCACGCAGAGCGACCCGAGCCCATGGCCCTCCCGCGTGATCAGCGGCGCACCCGCATAGAAGCGGATGCCGGACTGCGCGAGCGGGCTGTTGGCATAGAAGCCGTCGGCCGCCAGGTCGGGTATCACCAGACCCTGCGTCGTCTCGGCGACCTCCGCGCACGGGGCCTTGGCCCGCGCGATGTGGTCGTGCGTGATTCCGACGCGCGACTTGAACCATTGCCGGTCGGTATCGGTCAGCGAGATTGCGGCGATCGGCAGCCCAAAGATCTGGCCCGCCATCCGGGTGATGCGATCGAAGCTTTCGCTGGCGCTGGTGTCGAGCAGGCGCAATTGGCGCAATGCATCAAGCCGTGCCGCCTCTTCATACGCGCGCATTTCTATGCTCCAGTCGCCAGCATTATGCGCAACGAGTCGACTTGCGCGATAGACTTATGTTGTTAACATGGAGTAAATTACAGCAACTTGACGGATCTGCCCCGCCGGACGAATTGCTGCAGCCAAAGCATTGGTTTGGGGACAGGGATGAGTGAAATACCATTGGTGGCCGGGATCGAACTTGGCGGGACCAAGTGCATCTGTATCCTGGCGCGAGGGCCCGATGCGATCGAGGAAATCGTACGAATTCCGACAACTCGCCCCGATGAGACGCTTGCCGCGATCGAAGCCGTGCTCGACCGCTGGACCGGTTTCGTCGCAATCGGGATCGCAAGCTTCGGCCCGGTCGGGATCGACCGGCGCGGTGGTGACTACGGCCATATCACCTCGACGCCCAAGCCCGGTTGGGCGGGGACCGACGTCGCCGGGCGCCTGCAGCGTCGCTATGCGGTGCCGACCGGCTTCCATACCGACGTCATCGGCGCGGCGCTGGCCGAGGCGCGCTGGGGTGCGGCGCAGGGCTTGGCGGATATCGCCTATGTGACGGTCGGCACCGGGGTCGGCGCAGGGCTGATCGCGGGGCATCGACCGGTCGACGGCCTGATGCATTCGGAACTCGGGCATATCCGGCCGGTCCGAACGCCGGGCGACGACTGGATCGGCAGTTGTCCATTTCACGGCGCCTGCCTCGAGGGGCTCGTGTCGGGGCCGGCGATCGCCGCGCGGCTCGGCCATCCCGCCGACGAGGCCCCCGCCGATCATCCGGTCTGGACGGGCGTTGCGGAGGCGCTTGGCCAGTTGTGCCACACGCTCGTGCTCACCGGCATTCCGCGCAGGATCGTCATCGGTGGCGGCGTGATGGGCGCCGGTCACCTGTTTCCGCGGGTCCGTGCCGCGCTGACGCGCAGTCTCGGGGGGTATATCGCATTGCCCGAGCCGACGCTGGTCGATACGTTCGTCGTACCGCCGGCACTCGGCGGCAATGCCGGCCCGCTCGGCGCGATTATCCTTGGTGGCCAAGCGCTTGGTGACTCGGTCGGAGGGTCGGGAAGCTCGGCCTTCATGTCATATTAATTACAGATGCCTACCCACCGGGCCGCGCGATAGGGCCTGGAAAACCGCTTACACGGGCGGGGTCAGGTATCGCGAGGAACGGTGTCCGATGCGTATTCTGATTGTCGACGACGAACCCGGAGTTCATGACGACTACGCCCGTGCGATACTCGGGACGGAACCGGCGGCGGCTGACCCGCAGGCCGACGCGTTTTCGATAACCTCCGTCGGGACCGGCGTCGACGCGATCGCCGCGGTCGAATCCGCAATCGCCGAGACCGCGCCGTTCGCGGTCGCCTTCCTCGATCTGCAGATGGCGTCGGGGCTCGACGTCTGCGAGACGGCGCGCCGGATCCGTGAACTGGATCCCGACATCAATTTCGTGATCGTCACCGCGCTCGACGGTGCCTCGCTCGCTGGGATCGCCAAGGTGGCCGGGCCGGTCGACAAGGTCTTCCATATCGCCAAGCCGTTCGTCGGCGCCGAGCTGCGCCAGACCGCGCTGGCACTGACGCAGCGCTGGCAGTTCGACCATGACTGCAACGCGGTGCGTGCAGCGCTCGTGCGGCAGGTGGCGCAGCTCGAGGTCCGGGCTGCCGAGCTGGCGGCCAATGAAAGCCGTGCGATCCATCTGGCGACGCATGATTCGCTGACCGACGCGCCCAATCGGCTGGCGTTCCTCCGCGCGCTTGCCGAACGCACCCGCGCGGACGGGTGGTTCGCGACGGTGATGATCGATCTCGACCGGTTCAAGCTGGTCAACGACACGCTGGGGCATCTTGCCGGCGACGCGCTGATCCGCGAGATCTGCGCGATCCTCGGCCGGTCCTCGCCCGACGGCGCGCTGGTCGCGCGGCTCGGCGGCGACGAATTCGGCGTGTTGTTCAGCACTGCGGACGAGACCAGCGCCCTGCTCGCCTGCGAACGGATGATCGCGGCCTGTTCGGTCAGCCTCCAGGTCTTTGGCAGTTCCGTCCAGGGCGGCGCCTCGGCCGGGCTGGTCGTGACGCATGGCGGGCAGGGCAGCGACCCGGTCGACGTCATGCGGCGGGCCGACCTCGCGCTCAACGATGCCAAAAGAAGCGGTCGACGCATGGCGCGCGTGTTCGACGAGAGCATGGACGAGGATATCCGTTTCCGCCGGCGCGTCGAAAGCGGGCTCGGCGAAGCGATCGCGAACAACGAACTCAGCCTGGTGTTCCAGCCGATCGTGTCGCGCGAATCGATCGAGGTGGTCGGGTTCGAGGCGTTGCTGCGCTGGAACACGATGGCTTACGGCCCGATCAGCCCGGGCCTGTTCATGCCGATCGCGGAGGAATCGAACCTCATCCACGATCTGGGCGACTGGGTGCTGCGCAACGCGCTCGCGGTCCTGACGCAGTGGCCGGGTCAGTATGTCTCGGTCAATTTCAGCCCGCGACAGTTCCGGCGCCACCATTTCGTCGACTATGTCAGCGAGAGCGTCCGCCGTGCCGGGGTCGATCCCAGCCGGTTGCAGATCGAGATCACCGAGACCGCGATCTTCGACGATGCCGAGCGTGCGGCGGAGACGCTAGGCGCGCTGCGCCGCATGGGGTTCCGCATCGCGCTCGACGATTTCGGGACGGGCTATTCGAGCCTGCACAACATCCGCACCTTCGCGCTCGACTGCCTGAAGATCGACCGCAGCTTCATTGAGGGGATGGGCCGCGAGCGGGAAAGCGCGGCGATCGTTCATTCGATCATCAGTCTGGGGCGCGCACTCGGCATCGGGGTCATCGCCGAGGGCGTCGAGACCGAGGCGCAGGTCCAGGCCTTGCGCCTGGCGGGGGCCAGCCATCTCCAGGGCTTCTTCTTCTCGCACCCGGTGCCTGCTGCGATCGCCCGGACCATGGCGGAAGCACGCGGTCTGGGTGGGGATCCCGCCGCGGCGCCCCGCGTCATGGCACCCCCGCAGGGCGTCTGACCCTACACCCGCGAAGCGAGCGGCGGGTCAGAGCAGGACGGGCTGTGCATCGTCCGGCTCGTCGCCGACCAGCCCCGACAGCGTCAGGCCGAGCAGCCGGACGCCCTGCGGTACCGGAAGCTGCGCCATCAGCAGGTCCAGTCCCGCGGCGACGAACGCAGCCTTGTCGACCACCGCGGCGCTCGAAGAGCGCGCGCGCGTGATCGTCCGGAAATCGGCATGGCGCAGTTTCAGCGTGACCGTTCGCCCGCGCGTGGCGTGCCGCTCGATCCGCACCCACGCCGCATCCGCAACCCGGTGCAACGCCTCGCGCAGCGCCGCCGGATCGCTCAGGTTGGTCTCGAACGTCCGCTCCGCACCGACCGACTTGGCGGCACGGTTGACGCGCACCGGGCGGTGATCGATCCCGCGTGCTGCCCCGTACAGATAGTCCGCATAGCTGCCGAAATGCGCCTGGAGGAACGCCAGCGGGCGTTCGAGCAGATCGGCACCGGTCAGGATGCCGAGCTGTTCCATGCGCTTGGCGGTGACCGGGCCGACGCCGTGGAACCGCTTGACCGGCAATGACGCGACGAACGCGGCACCGCGTTTCGGCGTTATGACGCAGATCCCGTCGGGCTTGTTCTGGTCCGACGCCAGCTTAGCGATAAACTTGTTGTAGCTGACCCCGGCCGACGCGGTCAGCCCGGTATCGGCCCTGATCCGCGCGCGGATTTCCTCCGCGATCGCCTGCGCCGATCCTACCCCACGGATATCGGCGGTGACGTCGAGATACGCCTCGTCGAGCGACAGCGGTTCGACGAGCGGGGTGAAGTACGCGAAGATCGCGCGGATCTGGTCGGACACCGCACGGTACACGTCGAAGCGCGGCGGCACGAAGACGAGGTCGGGGCAGCGCCTGAGCGCGGTGACCGACGGCATCGCGCTGTGCACCCCGAAGGTGCGCGCCTCGTAGCTCGCGGCGGCGACCACCCCGCGCGCGCGCGAACCACCCACCGCGACCGGCCGACCTTTCAGCGTAGGGTCGTCGCGCTGTTCGACCGAGGCATAGAAGGCGTCCATGTCGACATGGATGATCTTGCGCTGCACCGGCGGCGGGGTAGGAGAAGCGGCCATCTGCACCGCAGATAGGTTCTGACGATGCGCGGAAACAGAGCGTCGTTACGGCGTTGAACGAATTCGGCCGGGCGCAAGCGGCGACGACAAGGGGACCTGGACGTGCGGATCGGAACCGAATGCTGGCGTATCGAACGCGCGGACCAGATGTCCGTGATCGTCGATGCGGAGGAATATTTCCGCCAGGCGCGCGTCGCCATGCTCAATGCCAAGCGGCGGATCATGCTGATCGGCTGGGATTTCGATGCGCGGATCCAGCTGGAACCCGGGGTCGACCGCCCCGGCGAACCGCCGACACTCGGCGCCTTCATCCTGTGGCTGGTCGAACGCCAGCCCGAACTCGAGATCTTCCTGCTCCGCTGGGACACGGGTGCGATCAAGTCGCTGTTCCGCGGCTCGACCCTGTTCACGATGATGAAGTGGATGCGGCATCCGCGCATCCATACCAAGCTCGACGGGCATCATCCGACCGCGGGGTCGCATCACCAGAAGATCGTCATCATCGACGATTGCCTCGCCTTTTGCGGCGGGATCGACATGACCGGCGACCGCTGGGACACGCGCGAGCATCGCCATGACGATGCGCGGCGGCGGCGTCCCTCGGGCCGTCCCTACAAGCCGTGGCACGACGCGATCAGCGCGGTCGCAGGCCCCGTCGCAACCGCATTAGGGCAGCTGTTCCGCGATCGCTGGGTGCTGGCCGGCGGCGTGCCGATCGCCGAGGCGAACCCTGGCGCGGCCTGCTGGCCCGACGAACTCGGCGTGCATTTCCGCGATGTCGACGTCGCGATCGCGCGGACCGAACCCGAGATGGATGATCAGGTCCCGGTGCACGAGAGCGAGGCGCTGTTCCTCGCGCAGATCGCCGGGGCCAAGCGGCATCTCTATATCGAGAGCCAGTATTTCGCGTCGCGCAAGATCGCCGAGGCGGTCGCGCGCCGTCTCGACGAGGCGGACGGGCCCGAAATCGTGATCATCAACCCGGTGACTGCGCAGGGGTGGCTCGAGCCGATCGCGATGGACACCGCGCGCGCGCGCCTCATGACCGCGCTGGCGCACCGCGACGTCCACAAGCGGCTGCGCATGTATCATCCCTACACCAGCGGCGGGGAGGCGATCTATTGCCATGCCAAGATCCTGATCGCGGACGACCAGATCTTCCGGCTCGGGTCGTCGAACATGAACAACCGTTCGCTGCGGCTCGACACCGAATGCGACCTCGCGATCCGCGCGCATGACGAGGCGACGAGCACGGGGATCACCGCGATCCGCAACGACCTGATCGCCGAACATCTCGCGGTCGATGTCGAGGTAGTGACCACGATGATCGCCGAGACCGGGTCGCTGATCGAGACGATCGAGCGGCTGCGCGGGCAGGGCAAGTCGCTGCGCGCCTATGAGGCGCCCGACCTGACCGCGGTCGAGGAATGGCTGGCGGACAATGAGGTACTCGATCCCGAGGGCCCCGAGGAGATGTTCGAGAGCTTCGCGAAGCGCGGCCTGTTCCGCCGCCTCCGCCACCGCCGCCCGAAGAAGAAGTGAGCGATCCTCCCCGCCAGGGGGAGGATCAGATTAGAACAGCCCTTCGATCAGCCCGTCCGCATCGAGCCGGATGGCTGCCGCCGCGGGGACGCGCGGAAGGCCCGGCATCGTCATGATCTCGCCGCAGATCGCGACGACGAAGCCCGCGCCCGCCGCCAGCCGAACCTCGCGCACCGGCACGATATGCCCGGTCGGCGCGCCGAGCAGCGCGGGGTCGCTCGAAAAGCTGTACTGCGTCTTGGCAAGGCAGACGGGCAGGTGGCCATAGCCGGCATCCTCCCAGCGCTTGAGCTGCGCCAGCACGCTGGGCTCCGCGACCGCATGCTCGGCGCGGTAGATGCGCCGGGCAACCGTGTCGATCTTGTCGAACAGCGACAGCTCGTCGCCATAAAGCGGCGCGAAATTCGCGGCATGCGTGTCGCACAGCTCGGCCACCGCGTCGGCGAGCTTGGTTGCCCCCGCGCCGCCCTCGGCCCAGTGGCGGCACAGGATCGCACGGGCGCCGTGCGCGCTCGCCGCCTCGTGCACGACCGCGATCTCGGCCTCGCTGTCGGTGTAAAAATGGTTGATCGCGACGACCGCGGGAACGCCGAACTGGCGGATATTCTCGATATGGCGGACGAGATTGATCGCACCGCGCCGGACCGCCTCGACGTCCTCGGCGCCGAGATCGGCCTTGGCGACCCCGCCGTTCATCTTGAGCGCGCGGACTGTCGCGACGATCACCACCGCATCGGGGGACAACCCTGCTTGGCGGCATTTGATGTCGAAGAACTTCTCCGCGCCCAGATCCGCGCCGAAGCCCGCCTCGGTCACGACATAGTCGCCCAGCGCCAGCGCCGCGCGCGTCGCGATCACCGAGTTGCAGCCATGCGCGATATTGGCGAACGGCCCGCCGTGCAGGAAGGCAGGGTTGCCTTCGAGCGTCTGGACGAGGTTCGGCTTGATCGCCTCTGCCAGCAGGACCGCCATAGCGCCGTCGGCCTTCAGGTCGCGCGCGGTGATGGGGCTGCGATCGCGCGTATAGGCGACGACGATGTCGCCCAGCCGCCGCTCCATGTCGGCCAGATTCTCGCTGAGGCACAGGATCGCCATCACCTCGGAGGCGACGGTGATGTCGAACCCCGATTCGCGCGGATAGCCATTGGCGACCCCGCCGATCGACTGGACGATGTCGCGCAGCGCACGATCGTTCATGTCGAGCACGCGGCGCCACACCACGCGCCGCACGTCGATCTGCAGCGCGTTGCCCCAATGGATATGATTGTCGATCATCGCCGCGAGCAGGTTGTGCGCCGCGGTGATCGCGTGGAAATCGCCGGTGAAATGGAGATTGATGTCCTCCATCGGCGCGACCTGTGCCCGCCCGCCGCCGGTCGCGCCGCCCTTGGTGCCGAAGCACGGCCCGAGCGACGGTTCGCGCAGCGCCAGCACCGTCTTGCGCCCGGTCAGGTTCAGCGCGTCGGCCAGCCCGACCGAGGTCGTTGTCTTGCCCTCACCCGCGGGCGTCGGGTTGATCGCGGTGACCAGCACCAGCCGGCCACGCCGCGCCCCCTCGCGGCGGCCATGCGCCTCGAGCCAGTCGAGTGCGATCTTGGCCTTGAACCGGCCGTAGGGCTCGACCGCGTCGTCGGGGATGCCGAGCGCGTCGGCGACGTGCGCGATGGGGCGCAGCGCGACGCTGCGGGCGATGGCAATGTCGGTTGTCATGAGCCTAGTTCTTCAGTTTCCAGCCGCTTTTCAGCAGCATGTAGCACAGGGTGGCGAGCGCGACGTCGATCGCCAGGATGACGAGGCCGCCGACGATCACCGGCGAATCGGCGACGCCCAGAAAGCCGTAGCGAAAGCCCGAGATGATGTAGAAGAACGGATTGACGTGGCTGAACGCGCGGAACGCGGGCGCCAGCGTGTCGACCGAATAGAAGGTGCCCGACAGCAGCGAGAGCGGCGCGACGACGAAGTTGGTGACCGCGGCGGCATGGTCGAACTTGTCCGCCCAGATCGACGTCAGCACGCCGAGCAGCGCGAGGAAGGTCGCGCCGAGCAGGCCGAACCACAGGATTGCGAGCGGCGCATGCGGCGTGACGTGCACGCCCGGATACAGCGCCATCGCCGCCCAGACGACGCACCCGACCAGCACCGCGCGCGTGACCGCACCGCCGACCAGCGCGGCGAGCAGCTCGGCGGTCGACAGTGGTGGCTGAAGATAGTCGACGATCGTGCCCTGCATCTTGCCTACCAGCAGCGAAAAGCTCGCATTGGCGAAGGCGGGGCCCATCATGCCCTGGCTGATGATCAGCCCGGGGGCGATGAAATCGGCGAACATCACGGTCTCGCCGCCGACCAGCACGGGGCGTTTGGCGCCCGTCGCGATGGTGAAAACGATCAGGAACAGCAATGTCGTCATCGCCGGCGCCCACACCGTCTGCAGCTGGACCTTGAAGAACCGGCGCACCTCCTTGATATAGAGGGTACGAAGTCCCTCCCAGTTCACGTTGCGAATGACGGGAACGCCGGGGGCGGATTGCACCGCCGACTGGATTTCACCGATTGGGGGCTGGCTGCTCATGGGGGTTGCGGGTAATCGCTGCCGCTGTCGCCCGCAACCCGGTTGACGAAGACTATACCGGCCGACCCGAAGACTGAGGAACGAACATGTCCTGGACCGACGAGCGTATCGAGACGCTCAAGACGATGTGGGAAGCCGGCCAGACCGCCAGCCAGATCGCCGAAGCGCTGGGTGGCGTCAGCCGCAACGCCGTGATCGGCAAGGCGCACCGCCTCGAGCTTCAGGCGCGCCCGTCGCCGGTGAAGCCCAACGATCCCGACGCGAAGAACGCAGAAGCGAAGGTCGCGGAGGCGAAGGCGGCGGAGGCGAGGCCGGCCGAGTCGCCCGTTGTCGACACGCCGCCCGTGGTCGCCGCCGAACCCGTCGCCGCAGCGCCGGCTCCCGCGCCTGAACCCGCACCCGTTGCCGCTGCACCCGAGCCCGCACCGCGTGCGGCGCCCGTCGCCGCCGATGCGGATGAAGACGCCGACGAGGACGAGGATGAGGACGACGACGCGGTCGAACCCGCCGCCGCACCGGTCCGCGCACCACAGCCGATCCTGCGCTCGATCGGACCCGGCGGCTTTCTCCGCCAGGCGCCCGGCGAGCAGCAGCCGCCGAGCACGCCCGCCCCGCCGCGGCGTCTCGTCCCCGCCAAGCCTTCGCCTGAAATGGCGGGCAAGACGAGCCTGCTCGAGCTCAACGACCGCATCTGCAAGTGGCCGCTCGGCCATCCCGGCGAGCCTGATTTTCACTTTTGTGGTGACAAGGTGAACCCGGGCTTCCCGTACTGCGTCGCGCATTGCGGTCACGCCTATCAGGCACAGCTGCCCCGCCGCGACCGCCGCCCGACGCCGCCACTCCCCTTCGGCGGCCCGCGCGCACGCTGAGATGGGGGGGGGCGTTTTCGCTATCCGTGCTTCGGATGCATGCCTGTCGCGGAGCCAATCCCCAAGGCACCACCCCGGCGGAGGCCGGGGCCCAGTTGGGAAGGCCGTGGTAACGGCAGGCAACGCGTAATTGCCTCGGTCGCCCAACTGGGCCCCGGCCTTCGCCGGGGTGGTGTTTTGCGGAGACCATATTCACGAAAAAAGGGCCGCCTCCCTTATCGGGGAGCGATCCTTTATCCTCACCCGCGCCGCGGCGAAGCCGCGTCGTCGGACGTCGCTAGTGCGGCGCCGGCCGAGCTTGGGTGGTGTGACGCCGTTTGGCGTCACACCACCCTGCGCTTAGAACCGGAATGCCGCCGTCGCGCGCAGGCTGTGCCAGCGGAACTTGTCGTCGCTGCGACGGAAGTCCGTGCCGGTCGTGTTTGGCGCCAGCACGAACGGGTTCGTCGCCGGCTGGGTGCCCTGCGTCACGCGGACGCGGAAATCGTCGTCCTGATACTGGTGGAACATATATTCCATGCCGACAGAGATGTTCGGCGTGACCTTTTGCTCGATGCCGCCGCCGCCGAGGATGCCGAACTGCTGGCGCTTGCCGCTCTGCTGATAGGCGTTGCCGGTGTTGGTGCTGTAGAAATCCCGGTCGATCTTGGCATAGCCCGCACCGAACGTGCCGTAGAACAGCGTGGTGTTGACCGCATAGCCTGCACGGCCGCGGATCGAGGCTTCCCAGTCGACGCTGCGCGTCATCACATAGCTGGCGGGCGTCGTCGAGAAAGCGGTGACGCTGTCGGTGATCTCGCTCTTGCCGAATTCGCCGACCACGCCGACGACGATGTTGCCGCGCTGCGCGTCCATGCCGACGCGGCCATAATATGCGGCGCCGTCCTTATCCTTGCGGCAGCCGCGGCCACCGGTCAGCGTCGTGGCGGTCGTCGCGCCGTTGCAGAACCCGCTGCTGAACGCGTTGGCGCCGGCTGCCGTCGTCACCGCATCCCCGAACCGTCCGTCGAGATTGCGGTCGAACAGGATCGACGATCCCGCGTCGTTCGGCTGCACGTCATAACCGCCCGCTGCGCCGACATAGAGACCGTTGAACGGTGCGTCCTCGGTGGTCTCCTGCGCAAATGCCGGCGATGCCGTGAGACCGAGAATGACCGCGCCAGCGAGGCCGGCATAGAGGGATGTGCGCATGTAAGCTCCGGATATGATTGATCTAAGACGACCAAGAAACGGAGCGTCCCGCCGATATATCCGCGATCATGACGTAAACATGACAGAAAGTTCATGTTGTGGCTTTTCCGCAACAGCGGTTGCGCGCTTGCACGGATCGCTGGCTAAGCCATATACCACGTCATGCCAGAAGACCTGCCTGAAGGCCTGTTCACGACCCCGTCAAAGACCGCCCCGACCTATGACGCGTCCTCGATCGAGGTGCTCGAGGGGCTCGAACCCGTCCGCCGCCGCCCGGGCATGTATGTCGGCGGCACCGACGAGCGCGCGCTGCACCATCTCGCCGCCGAAGTGCTCGACAATGCAATGGACGAGGCGGTCGCGGGTCACGCGACGCGGATCGAGGTCACGCTCGAGCCCGGCAACCGCCTGACGATCGTCGACAATGGCCGCGGCATCCCGGTCGACCCGCATCCCAAATTTCCTGACAAGTCCGCGCTCGAGGTGATTCTTTCGACGCTGCATTCGGGCGGCAAGTTCGCGGGCAAGGCCTATGCGACCTCGGGCGGTCTGCACGGTGTCGGCATCAGCGTCGTCAACGCGCTGTCGTCCGACACCGTCGTCGAGGTCGCACGCGACCGTCAGCTCTATCGACAGCGCTTCGCCAAGGGGCAGACGCTCGGCCCGATCGAGCGGCTCGGCACCACCCCCAACCGCCGCGGCACCAGCGTCGCCTTCACGCCCGACACCGAGATCTTCGGCAACGAGCTGCACTTCAAGCCGCAGCGGCTGCACAAGCTCGTCCGGTCCAAGGCCTATCTGTTCGCGGGCGTCGAGATTCGCTGGCACTGCGCGCCCGAACTGATCAGCGACGATACGCCCGCGCAGGCGGTGTTCCAGTTCCCCGGCGGGCTCGCCGACCATCTGCGCGATCAGGTCGCGGGTCGCGAATGCGCGACCGCCGACTTCTTCTCCGGCTCGCAGGATTTCCCGAGCGCGCAGGGCGAAACGCAGGGGCGCGTCGAATGGGCGATCGCCTGGCCGCTGTGGAGCGACGGCTCGTACAGCTGGTATTGCAACACCATCCCGACCCCCGATGGCGGCACGCACGAACAGGGCCTGCGCCAGGCACTGGTCCGCGGCCTGCGCGCGTTCGGCGATCTGGTCGGCAACAAGAAGACCAAGGATATCAGCGCGGACGACGTGATGATCGGCAGCGAACTGATGCTGTCGGTGTTTATCCGCGAACCGCAATTCCAGAGCCAGACCAAGGATCGCCTGACCAGCCCCGAGGCCGCGGGCCTCGTCGAGAAGGCGGTGCGCGACCATTTCGACCATTTCCTCAGCCACAATATGGACCGCGGCAAGGCACTGCTGAACTATGTGCTCGAGCGGATGGACGAGCGCCTGCGCCGCAAGCAGGAACGCGACGTCAAGCGCAAGACCGCGACGTCCGCCCGCAAATTGCGACTGCCCGGTAAGCTGACCGACTGTTCCGCCAACTCGCCCGAGGGCACCGAGCTGTTCATCGTCGAGGGTGACTCGGCCGGTGGATCGGCCAAGCAAGCGCGCGATCGCAAGACGCAGGCGATCCTGCCGATCCGCGGCAAGATCCTCAACGTTGCGTCCGCGACCAGTGCGAAGATCTTCGCGAACCAGGAAATCGCCGACCTGACGCTGGCGCTCGGCTGCGGCACGCGGAAGGACTGCGTGGCGGACAATCTGCGCTACGAGCGCGTCGTCATCATGACCGATGCCGACGTCGACGGCGCGCATATCGCGACGCTGCTGATGACGTTCTTCTTCCAGGAGATGCCCGACATCGTCCGCCGCGGGCACCTCTATCTCGCGCAGCCGCCGCTCTATCGCCTGACCTCGGGCACCAAGTCGCTCTATGCGCGCGACGACGCGCACCGTGCCGAACTCGAACGCACGGTGTTCAAGGGCAAAAAGGTCGATGTCGGCCGCTTCAAGGGGCTTGGCGAGATGAACCCCGGCCAGCTCCGCGAGACGACGATGGACCCCGCGACGCGCGGCATGCTGCGCATCACCCTGCCGCAGGAATATGAGGAGCGGGCAGGGGTGAAGGACCTGGTCGACCGCCTGATGGGCAACAACCCCGCGCACCGCTTTGCCTTCATCCAGGAAAATGCCGGCCGGCTGGACGAGGAAGCGATCGACGCGTGACCATTGGGGCAAGCGGGGGCCGTTCGATAGCCGCCCCCGCTTGCCTCCGGAATTACTGCCTGTGCGCGACCATCGTCGAGGTCTTCCCGTGTTTCAGGTCGTTGACCGCGGTGGTCATCGTCGTGCCGTCGGGCGAGAGCGACATGCTATACGTACCAATCGGCGTATCGCCCTCGTAATCGGTTTCGAACAGAGTCGTCGGTCCGGTCTGTTTCAGAGCGACCTTCGTCCAGCCCGGATCCCCGGTCACCGTTGCCGGCGGACCGTCGATCGTCGCGGCATAGGATATGCCAGTCGGCGTCGAGAAGGCCATGGTCTTACCGTCCTGTGCGAAGGTGAAGACGAGGCCCGTGTCGGATACCTGCGTATCCGTGGTTTCGCGCCACGCACCCGATAACGCATGGGCACCCGCCGGGGCGGGTGCGACGCGCGCATTGACCGTCGTTCCCGTCACCTCCACGCCGCTCGGTGCGGTCCGGTCGACAAAGGCGGAGGACGAACTCTGCCCGTCCGCGGCCAGCGTCACCGTCGCCTCGGCGACTGTCTTTCCGCTCTTCCGGAACGCGCGCTTGACCGTCGTCGCATCCACCACCGCGACCGATGCCTCGTCATAATAGGGATTGCCGACGATCGGGTGAAACGCGCCATCGGCGGGGAATTTCAGCGCGGGCTTGCACGTCGTGCAGCTGAAGGTGCCCGCCTGCAGGAGGATGATCGAGGGATTCTCCGCGGGTTGGCTCGCCTTCACATCTCCCTTCCAGGTGCCGTCGAACACGCCCTTGGCAAGCGCGGGGGTGGTGGCAAGAGCCATGGCCAGCATCACTGCCAGGCCGGTCGCATAGCGTTTCATACGTCAACCTCCTCTCGATGGGGACGCGACTGGGCTTGCGCCGGCGCGTTTGCGACGTCGGATGGAGCCGAGGGGAAGATTGCGCGTGCTGCCGGGGCGCCGCAAGCGGAGTCCGCGCCTTGGTACGGATCAGACAGGGCTGCGTCGGACGTCCGCGGTGTTGACGCCCATCCCCCGTCACCGGTATTAGGCGCCTCCGGGGCGGTCCATCACGGGCCGCCCTTCTCGTTTCGAAGAGGAAGCGCCTGTGACCATCACCCCGCTCATGCCCGTCTACCCGCGGTGTGGCGTGCGTCCGGTCCGAGGCGAGGGCGCCTATCTGTTCGGTGAGGACGGCCAGCAATATCTCGACTTCGCCAGCGGTATCGCGGTCAACGCGCTTGGCCATGGCCACCCCCATCTGACCAAGGCGATCGCCGATCAGGCCGCGACGCTGATGCACGTGTCGAACCTGTACGGGTCACCACAGGGCGAGCATCTCGCGCAGCGGCTCGTCGACAATACGTTCGCCGACACCGTGTTCTTCACCAATTCGGGTGCAGAAGCGGTCGAGTGCGCGATCAAGACCGCGCGCCGCTATCATTTCGCGAACGGCAATCCCGAGCGTCACACGCTGATCACGTTCGACACCGCGTTCCACGGCCGCACGCTCGGGACGATCTCGGCGACCAATCAGGCCAAGATGCGCGACGGGTTTGAGCCGCTGTTGCCCGGATTCGCCTATGCCAAGTTCAACGATCTCGAGGGTGCGCTCGCGCTGATCGACGACAACACCGCAGGGTTCCTGGTCGAGCCGATCCAGGGCGAGGGCGGTATCCGCCAGGCGAGCCCCGAATTCCTCCAGGGCCTACGCAAGGCCTGCGACGAGCACGGGCTGCTGCTCGTCCTCGACGAGGTCCAGTGCGGCTATGGCCGGACCGGCAAGCTGTTCGCGCATGAACTCTACGGCATCACCCCCGACATCATGTCGGTCGCCAAGGGGATCGGCGGCGGCTTCCCGCTCGGGGCGTGCCTTGCGACCGAGGAGGCGGCCAAGGGCATGGTCGCGGGGACGCACGGCTCGACCTATGGCGGCAACCCGCTCGGGATGGCGGCGGGCGAGGCGGTGCTCGACGTGATCCTCGAGGACGGGTTCCTGGAGCATGTCGCGACGATGGGCGACCGGTTGCGCCAGGGGCTCGAGCAGATGATCCCCAATCACGATCACCTGTTCGACAGCGTGCGTGGCACCGGGCTGATGCTCGGGCTGAAGCTGAAAAGCGACAGCCGTGCGTTCGTCGCGTTCGCACGCGATCATCACAACCTGCTGCTGGTGGCCGCGGGCGAGAACGTCATCCGCATCCTGCCGCCGCTGGTGATCGACGAGAGCCATATCGCCGAGTGCATCGACAAGCTGTCGACCGCGGCGCGTATCTACGTGCCCGCCGCCGACGATTGAGTGCCTTTGCGCGGTCACTAAACCCCGTTCGTCCTGAGTAGCCACTGAGCGAAGTCGAAGTGGCGTATCGAAGGACTGGCCCGCTTGGGGCATTGTCCTTCGATATGGGTCTTTGGCTTCGCTCAGCCCCTACTCAGGACGAACGGAACTTCTTACGGGGTCGTTACAATGAGCAACCGCCATTTCCTGAATCTCACCGACGCCGGCGCCGACGGCATCGCCGCGATGCTTGCCGACGCGCTCGATCGCAAGGCGGCGCGCGCCGGCTTCACCAAGGGCCGCGCCGACGCCGATGCGCCGCTCGCCGGCCACACGCTGGCGATGGTGTTCGAAAAAAACTCGACGCGCACGCGGTTCAGCTTCGACATGGCGATCCGCCAGCTCGGCGGGACGTCGATCGTCGCCGATGCCGGCAGCATGCAGCTCGGGCGCGGCGAATCGATCGCCGACACCGCGCGCGTGCTGTCGGGCTATGTCGACGCGATCATGATCCGCACCGACGATCATGCCAAGGTCGAGGAGATGGCGCATCATGCCAGCGTCCCCGTCATCAACGGGCTAACCGACGCGTCGCATCCGTGCCAGATCATGGCCGACCTGCTGACGATCATCGAGAGCGGCAAGGCGCTGCCCGGGCTCAAGGTCGCGTGGCTGGGCGATGGCAACAACGTGCTCGCCTCGATTGTCGAGGCCGCCGGGCTGATGCAATTCGACGTCGTCGCCGCCTGCCCACAGGGGTTTCAGCCCGAGGAAGAGGCGATCGTCCGCGCCTCTGGCCGCGCGCGCGTCGTCGCCGATCCGCGCGAGGCGGTCGAACGTGCGGACATCATCGTCACCGACACCTGGATCTCGATGGGGCAGGCCAATGCCGAGAGCAAGCTGAAGGCCCTTGCCCCCTATCAGGTCGACGCCGCGCTGATGGCGCTCGCGCGGCCCGATGCGAAGTTCCTCCACTGCCTCCCCGCGCATCGCGGTGAGGAGGTCACGCCCGAGGTGATCGACGGCCCGCAGTCGCTGATTTGGCAGGAGGCCGAAAACCGCCTCCACGCGCAGAAATCGGTGCTGCGCTGGTGCTTCGGGCAGATTGGTTGAAGCGCCCGGTTGGTTGATCGGGCGCAGGTCAGCCCCCATTTCCGTCATTCCCGCGGAGGCGGGAATCCATAAACTCCGAGCTGGTGGTGAGACCACCAGCGTATGTCGCTCTGCATCCCCGCCCGCGCGGGGATGACGCCGCGACGGGGGATGCCGAAGGAACGATGGTGAACGACCCCAACATGACCGATCTCGACCGCGCGCTGGCGTTTGCTATCCCCGCGCGCAGCGCCCGTGGCCGGATCGTCCGGCTCGGTACCGCGCTCGACGAGGTGCTCGCCGCGCATGCCTATCCGCCTGCGATCGAGAAGCTGCTCGCCGAGGCGCTGACGCTCGCCGCGCTGATCGGCTCGACGCTGAAGGACGCGAGCGGTCAGCTGACGATGCAGACGCGGACCGACAATGGCGTCGTCCAGTTGCTGGTCTGTGATTATCGCGGCGGCGAGGTGCGCGGCTATATCGAATATGACGCGGACAAGCTTGCCCAGGCGCCCGCCGAGCCGACGCTGTTCGCCCTGTTCGGCCAAGGCTATCTCGCGATCACCTTCGACATGGCGAGCAGCAACGAGCGGTATCAGGGCATCGTCCCGCTCGACGGCGATACGCTGTCTGAGGCCGCGCAGAGCTATTTCACCCAGTCCGAACAGATTCCGACAATAGTCCGCACCGGCATGGCGAAGGGGCCCGACGGGCGCTGCGTCGCGGGTGGTCTGTTCCTCCAGCATCTGCCCGAGGGCGAGGACGGCCGCGAGCGGCTGCACACCAAGCTCGACCATCCCGAATGGGAGCATGTCGCGACGCTCGGCAACACGATGGGCGCGGATGAGCTGACCGATGCGGCGCTCCCGCTCGAGACGCTGGTGTGGCGGCTGTTCAACGAGGACAGCGACGTCCGCATCCTTGCCGATATTCCCATCACGCGCGGCTGCCGGTGCGATCCCGACTATATCCGGGGTGTGATCGCGAAATTCCCGATCGACGAACGCCGCGACATGGCGGACGAGAGTGGCTTCATCCAGGTCGACTGCGCATTCTGTGCAAAGAAATTCCCGGTTCCGATCGAGGAATGACGCGTTTCTCAAGCGCGCGACGGTGAGAAATTGCGCGGCGTTAATGCGCTGTTTACCGCGCCGGGCTATACCTCCCTCGTGCTTTAGAGATTTCAGCACGTTTCTCCCTTGAGGCTGCTATTAGCGCCAACCTTTCAGGGCCGTCTTCGGGCGGCCCTTTCTTTTTGCCGCGGTCTGGCCTAGCGCGTCGCGCATCATGACATCATCAGCTCCCTTAGCGGTCGCCCTCGTCTCGGGCGGCCTCGACTCGATGGTTTCCGCCGCCATGCTGCGGGAATCCGGCCGGCGTCTGCTCGCGCTGTCGTTCGATTATAACCAGCGCCACCGCGTCGAACTCGACGCCGCGCGCCGCGTCGCCACCGCGCTCGGCGCCGAACGCCACATCGTCCTGCCGATGGACCTGTCCGCGTTCGGCGGCTCGGCGCTCACCGCGGATATCGACGTGCCCAAGGACGGTGTCGGCACCGATGATGCGGGTGGCATCCCCGTCACCTATGTCCCCGCGCGGAACACGATCTTCCTCAGCCTCGCGCTCGGCTGGGCCGAGGCGGCGGGCGCACGCGACATCTATATCGGCGTCAACGCGCTCGATTATTCGGGCTATCCCGATTGCCGCCCCGAATTCATCGCCGCGTTCGAGGGGCTGGCCGAACTCGCGACCAAGGCGGGGGTCGAGGGCGATCCGTTCCGCATCCAGGCGCCGCTCCAGCACATGACCAAGGCGGACATCGTCCGCGAGGGCACGCGGCTCGGGCTCGATCTCGGGCTCAGCTGGTCGTGCTACGACCCGACGCCCGACGGCAAGCATTGCGGCGAGTGTGACAGCTGCCGTCTCCGCTCGCGCGGCTTCGACGAGGCTGGGATCGCCGATCCCACCGTCTACGCGGTCAAGCCGGTCTGACATGAGTTACGCGGTCAAGGAAATGTTCCTGACGCTGCAGGGCGAGGGCGTGAATGCCGGCCGCCGGGCGGTGTTCGTGCGCTTTGCCGGGTGCAATCTGTGGTCGGGACGCGAACAGGACCGCGCGACCGCGGTCTGCCGGTTCTGCGACACCGATTTCGTCGGCACCGACGGGCTGGGCGGCGGCAAGTTCGCCGATGCGCGCGCGCTGGCGGATGCGGTGGCGGGGTTTTGGGGCACGGGCACGCAGGACCGGTTCGTCGTGCTCACCGGGGGCGAACCGATGCTCCAGATCGACGATGCGATCGTCGATGCGCTTCACGCGGCAGGCTTCCGGATCGCGATCGAGAGCAACGGCACGCTGCCGGTCCATCCCGGCATCGATTGGGTGTGCATCAGTCCCAAGGCGGGCAGTGTCGTCGTCCAGCGTCACGGCGACGAGCTGAAGCTGGTCTGGCCGCAGCTTGGTACCGACATCGCCGATATCGAGACATGGGATTTCGCGAACCTGCTGCTCCAGCCACTCGACGACCCGCAGGCGGATACCAATCGCGATGCCTGTGTCGCGCTGGTGATGCAGCGTCCGCAATGGCGGCTGTCGCTCCAGACGCACAAGATGCTGGGGCTGCGCTAGGCCGTCTTCCCGATCCGGCAGGGAAAGCCCCCGGCTCAAGGGCCGGGGGGTAAACGTTCAGCGGTTGGCGATGCCCACGCCCGCGGCGGGGGGCCAGTCGAGCGCGCCGCACTTCTTGGCGACCCATTCGGCCTTCTTGTTCCAGCAGATCGGGTCGAGCCGCGGCATCTTCACCCGGTCGCGGCCGATATAGCGCGGGAAACGCTGTTCGCCCCAGGGGATCAGGCTGTTGCGCAGCTCGCGCGTGCGCTGCAGCGTCAGATCGCCGAACTGCCCGCGCGGCGTGAACAGCGCGTCACGGCCGATCGACGCGGTCGTCTGGCAAAAGCCATATTGCGCCGCGACCGTCGCGAAGTTCGAATAGGTGCGCGTGCCGAACTGGTCGAGCGCAGCCTGGCCGGCCTTCGCACCCTTGGCCTTGTTGACGCGCAGGAAGTATTTGCCGAGCGTGTCGAAGGCGCCCTGCAATTCGGTACCGTGATCGGCGAGGATCGCATTGTAGTTCGACACAGTCAGCAGCGTCGGTTCGAACTGGCACTGGAGCGCCGCGACGTTCAGCGCCGCGCGCATGTGCCAGACCATCGCCGCGCGCTTCTCCGCGCTGGTGGCGTCGGGCATCGCCTGGCCGAGATCGGCCTCGTCCCCGGTCACCGCTGGCGCGGAGAAATCGCGTGATTGCAGAAAAAACTGGGCCGAGGCGGGCTGAGCCAACGCCATCGAGCCGCTCGCCGCGCAGAGCGCCAGCGCAGTACGCACCATCTTCATTCCCAACTCCCCGGGCATTCCATCCCGAGATTTCTAAAGCGTTTCTTGCCAACTCCCAACTGTTTTGAGGGGCCCGGCAGCCGATCGCGGCTTCGGGTATGGTCCGGGCCGCAGATTTCCGTCGCAGCCGAAACGAGATCGCGCATTGCGGGCAACAAACCGGGCTAGCGGTGGCATCGCGCATCCCGTCGCCCAGCGGTCGACTTGGCCCCAACGACAAGGGGCCGCCCGGTTTCCCGGACGGCCCCCCGCATCACATAATCTTCCGAAACCGGAAAATTACATCATGTTGTTGGTCATCATGGTGTCGTTCGACATCATCGTGTCGTTCGCCATCATGCCGTCGTTCATCGCGCCGTCAACGGCGGTCATGTTGTCGGTCATCGTGTCCATGCCTTCGGTGGCATTCATGTCGGTGACCATCGTGTTGTCGGTCGTGGTCTCGGTCTTCGGACCGCATGCCGAAACGGCAAGCGCTGCGCTGGCGATCAGCGAACCGGTCAGAACCTTGGAGATGAGTGAACGCATTTGGAAGCTCCCTAGATAGAGGATTTGGTAGGCCTGGAGGCCAGGTATATACCCAAATCGTAGTGGACATTAATCTGTAAAGGCCTGGCCCTCAAGCCTCGTTTTCTTGAGCCAAAGAAAGTGTTTCAAGGAACACGCCGCTCGTCAACGTCAGGGCAGCGTCAAAAGTTGCCATGTCGACCTTCGTGCCAAGCGATTTCAGGCTGGTAACGGGGTATTCCGCAAGGCCGCACGGCACGATTCCGCCGAAATGCGTCAGGTCCGGATCGATATTGACCGCAAAACCGTGCAGCGTCACCCAGCGCTTCACGCGCACGCCGATCGCACCGATCTTCGCCTCGCGGCCGCCGAGATTGGGATCGCGCGTCCAGATGCCGACGCGGCCCTCGACCGAAAACGCGGCGACGCCGACCTCGCCGAGCGCCGCGATCACCCAGTCCTCGACCGCGTGGACGAAGCGCCGGACGTCGCGCCCGCGTCGCCCGAGGTCGAGCACCAGATAGCCGATCCGCTGCCCCGGCCCGTGATAGGTGTATTTGCCGCCCCGCCCGGTATCGAACACGGGAAAGCGCGGATCTACCAGGTCGACCGGATCCGCGCTCGTCCCCGCGGTATAGACCGGCGGGTGTTCGAGCAGCCAGATCAGTTCGCGCGCATCGCCTGCGGTCACCGCGGCGGCGCGCGCCTCCATTTCGGCGAGCGCAGTGGCATAGGGGGTCAGGCCGGTATCGGTCCGCCATTCGAGCCCGTCGAGGCGCGACGGTGGATCGGCGGGCGCGAGGCGGCCGGAGGTCGGGAAGGGGGAAGCGGTCACGCGACCCATCTGCGCACTCGCCGCTGGTGATGCAAGCGGGCGGGGGCTTGCCACGCCGGCTGGTCCAACCGTCGCGGGAGTGGTCAAGCCCTGGGGCTTGGGCTACGTCGCGGCGGTATCGGGCATGCGTGCCAGGCGGCGAACGGGGAACAGGCGGATGGGAAGAGGCGTGAAAATCGGCACGGTCTGGGATCGTACCACCGAGGTGCTGTCGGGGCGTAGCGGCCAGATCGCGGCGGTTGCGTTGCCGACCCTGGTCCTCCTGCCGGTCGTCAACAACGCGCTCGTCCTGCTCGTCCCGCCGCAGCCGGCGGTGCAGCTCGTCGCCGGCATCGTCGCCGGCATCGTCGCCGTGGCGTCCGCGTTGCTCGCGATCCTGGGGTCGCTCGCGATTCTCGCGCTGGCGACGCAACCCTCGACCGGCCGCACCGACGCCTATCGTCAGGCGTGGGCGCGGCTGCTGCCCGCGCTCGGCGTGTCGCTCGTCGTCGGACTGATCGCGCTGGTTCTGATGGCGCCGGTGTTCATCGCGCTGATCGCGTCGCATTTCGACTTCGCCGCCGCGTCCGCTGCCGCCAGCGCGCCCGCGCGAATGCCGCAGCTGCCGCGTGCGACGGCGATGTTCGTCGTCCTCTACAGCCTTGCGCTGATCCTGCTCGCCATCTGGGCCAGTGCGCGGCTGATGCTGCTGACCGCGGTCGTGCTCAACGAACGGCTCGGGCTCGGCGCGATCCGCCGCTCGATCGCGCTGACCCGCGGGCTCACCTGGAAGCTGATCGGCGTGCTTCTGCTGTTCGCGATCGTGTTCGCGATCGCCACCTTCGCCGCTCAGGCCGTTGTCGGGCTCGTCTTTCGCCTGATCCTCGGCGGGGACCAGATCCCGACCGCGATGTTCCTTGCCGGGATCGCCGGCGCGCTTGCCAGTGCGGCGCTGATGGCGCTCGCCTATGTCTTCACGGCACAGCTCTATGTCGCCACCCGAGAGAAACCGATCACCGAATGAAAATCGACTTTACGGGCGTGTTGAAAGACGCCTGGGCCCTGTTCAAGCGCGACCGCGATCTGCTGCTCCGGATCGCCGGGCCCTTCCTGTTCCTGCCTGCCTTCGCGCTCGCGCTCGTCGTGCCCGACCCGCCGCTGCCCGATGCGGCGACGCGCGGCGACGAGGCGCAGGCGCTGGTCTGGGCGCAGGCGGTGACCGACTGGGCGGGGGCGAATGGCGGCTGGTACTGCCTGGCCTATGCGCTCAGCTTCTTCGGCATGGCGGCGGTCTATACGCTGTATCTCGACCGTGACCGGGTCGATATCGGCACAGCGCTCAGGCGTTCTGCCACGCTCCTGCCGCGCTATCTGCTCGCGATGATCCTGGTGTCGCTGCCAGCGGGGGCGGGGCTGCTTCTCTATGCGATTCCCGGCCTCTACATTCTTGGCCGGACGATGATGACCGGGCCGGTGCTTGTCGCCGAGGGACCGATCGGCGCGTTCGCCGCGATCCGGCGCAGCCTGTCGCTGACGCGCGGCGCCGGCCTGCCGCTCATGTCGCTCGCCGCGTTCGGCTATATGAGCGGTTGGGTGCTCGGCATGCCGTTCATGGCGCTCGATGGCGCGATGCGCGATGGTGGACAGGGCAATCCGGTGGCGATCGCGCTCGTCGATGCCGGCGCGGCGGCGGCTGCCACCGCCTCGGGGGTCGCGATGGCGCTGATCGCGGTGTCGGTCTATCGGCGGCTGGGGCGCTAGGCGGTCGCGGACCGTCGTGATCCGCCCGCGGGTCTAGCGGCGTCCGCCCAGAAACGGGATCTGCGGCGCGACGTCGGCGGGCAGCATCCCGGTCGCGCGCGGATCGGGAAAGGTCTCGATCGTCCGCCGCGTCGCGACGAAGCCCTGCGCGCGGTAGAAGCCGAGCGCGTTTGGATGGTCGAGCGTACAGGTGTGCAGCCAGACCCGCTCGACACCCCTGGTCCAGGCCCGCGCAAGCGTCTCCGCCATCAACCACCGACCATGTCCCTGGCCGGCGAGTTCGGGGATCAGCCCAAAATAGGAGATCTCGCAAGCGCCCGCCCGGCGCAGGTCGAGTTCGAGCATCCCCACCTCGATCCCCGCCGGGTCGACCACCGCATGCACCGCAATGCCCGGATCGCCAAGGATCGCAGCAAGCGCGGCATCGTCCATCGCCAGCCGCGAGAACCACAGCCAGCGCGATCCGACCCGGGCGAACAGCGCACGATAGCCCTCCAGCGTCGGCCGCTCCCAGCGCAGCAGCCGCAGTCGCGACGTCGGCATCGGCCTGAGCGGCGGCTTGCGCGGCATTTCGAGCGTGGTCACGATCGTGGCGAGCACGTCGTCCGCGACGGGGATCAGCGCCACCGGCCCCCGCTCACGACCATGTGGCGCGGGGCGGCAGGCTCATCAGGATCGCCTCGATATTGCCCCCGGTCTTCAGCCCGAACAGCGTGCCGCGGTCATAGACGAGGTTGAACTCGGCATAACGACCGCGCCATTCGAGCATCGCGGCCTCGTCCTGCGGTGTGAACGGCGTGTCCATCCGCCGCCGGACGATCCGCGGATAGGCGTCGAGAAACGCTTCGCCGACGTCGCGCGTGAACGCGAAATTGGCGTCGAAATTGCCGTCGAGATGATCGAAGAAGATCCCGCCGACGCCGCGGTTCACCTTGCGGTGGGGGATCTGAAAATAGGTCTCCGCCCAGTCCCGGAAGCGCGGGTAGTAAGCCGGGTCGTGCGCGTCGCAGGCGGCCTTCATCGTCGCATGGAAATCGGCGGTGTCCTCGGCGATCGGCAGCGGCGGGTTGAGATCGCCGCCACCGCCGAACCAGCGCTTGGTCGTGTTGAGGAAGCGGCAGTTCATGTGCACCGCTGGGACGTGCGGGTTGGCCATGTGCGCGACCAGGCTGATCCCGGTCGCGAAGAACCGCGGATCCTCGCCCGCTCCGTGGATCGACTTGGCGAACTCGCCCTCGAAGGTGCCGCCGACGGTCGAGACGTTGACGCCGACCTTTTCGAACACCTTGCCCTTCATGACGCCGCGCACGCCGCCACCGCCGGGTTCACCCGACGGATCGATCCGATCCCAGGGGGTATAGTCGAACACGGCATCCGACCCGGCCTCGCGCTCGATCGTCTCGAACTCCGCGCAGATCCGGTCGCGCAGCGATTCGAACCAAATGCGGGCGGCGGCTTGCTGGGGGTCGAGCTCGGTCATGGCACTGTCCTACAAATCCTGGTCGGGGCGGGGAAGGGGCGCGTTCGCCCGACACTCCCCCCGGTAGGTCAGGCGGGCCAGCCGTCCGTCTGCCGCAACGCCTCTGCCGCGACGATCGCGGTCGCGACCGAGATGTTCATCGATCGCAGGCCGGGCCGCATCGGGATCAGCACGCGCAGATCGGCGCGGGCATGGACGTCGTCGGGGACGCCCGCGCCCTCGCTGCCCATCAGCAGCACGTCGTCGGACTGGAACGTCGCCGCGTCGAGCCGGACCGCGCCCTTCGTCGTCAGCAGGACGATGCGCCCGCGGACCTGGTCGCGAAACGCCGCCCAGTCGACATGCCGGACGATCTCGACCGCGCCGACATAGTCCATCCCGGAGCGTGCGACCGCCTTTTCGTTCCAGGTGAACCCCATCGGCTCGATCAGATCGACCGCGAGTCCGAGACAGGCGGCGGTCCGCAAAATGGCGCCGACATTGCCGGCGATATCAGGTTGGTAGAGGGCGATACGCATACCGCTGCCTCTAATCCGGAACGCGCCGCAGTCAAAATGCTGTTGGCAAAGCGGGCTTGCGCCGTCTATCACCTATGGGCCTCCGTGGGGACGGTCGGGCAGGATGGCGTGCGGTGCGGCGAACCGGCATGCGCATCGGGCCACGAGAATAAAGATAAACTGCAAGGGCGAGATGAATGGCGATAGTCGACGACATGGTTCCACCCGGCGAGTCGCCTGAACCGTTTCACGAAGAGGCGCACGACCCGCGCCGCCGCGATTTCATCAATATCGCCGCCGTATCCTTCGCCGGGGTCGGCGCCGTCGCGATCGTCCTGCCGCTGATCAACCAGATGAACCCTTCGGCCGACGTGCTCGCGCAGTCGACCACCGAGATCGACCTGTCGAAGATCCTGCCGGGCCAGGCGATCAAGACGAGCTTCCGCAAACAGCCGCTGTTCGTGCGCAACCTGACGCCGAAGGAAATCAGCGAGGCCGACGCCGTCGACGTATCGACGCTGCGCGACCCGCAGACGCTCGCGGAGCGGACCAAGGCGGGCAAGAAGAACTGGCTGATCACGCTGGGCGTCTGCACGCATCTCGGTTGCGTCCCGCTCGGCGCTGGCGAGGGTGAGAACAAGGGCCCGTTTGGCGGCTATTTCTGCCCGTGCCACGGCTCGGCCTACGATACCGCCGCGCGCATCCGCAAAGGCCCCGCACCGACCAATCTCCAGGTTCCGGACTATGCCTTCAACTCCGACACCGTCGTCACGGTAGGCTGAGGAAACAACCATGAGCTTTCCCTGGGCCAAGCAATACGAACCGAAGCTGCCGCTGACGCGGTGGCTGGATGAACGGCTTCCCGTTCCCCGGCTCGTCTACAACGCGGTCGGCGCCGGTTACCCGGTCCCGCGCAACCTCAATTATTTCTGGAATTTCGGCGTCCTTGCCGGTGCCGCGCTGGCGATCCAGATCATCACCGGCATCACGCTGGCGATGCATTACGCCGCCAACGGCGCGGTCGCGTTCGACTCGGTCGAACACATCATGCGCGACGTCAATGCGGGCTGGTTCCTGCGCTATGCGCACGCCAACGGCGCGTCGATGTTCTTCATCGTCGTCTACACGCACATCTTCCGCGGGCTCTATTACGGCTCGTACAAGGCGCCGCGCGAGATGGTCTGGCTGCTCGGCGTGACGATCTTCCTGCTGATGATGGCGACCGCATTTATGGGCTATGTCCTCCCCTGGGGGCAGATGAGCTTCTGGGGCGCGCAGGTCATCACCGGCTTCTTCTCGGCGATCCCGCTGGTCGGCGACACCATCCGCATCTGGCTGCTCGGCGGATTCGCGCCGGACAACGCCGCGCTCAACCGCTTCTTCTCGCTGCACTATCTGCTGCCATTCGTGATCGCGGGCGTCATCATCCTGCACATCTGGGCGCTGCACATCCCGGGGTCGAACAACCCGACCGGCGTCGACGTGAAGGGCAAGCAGGATACCGTGCCGTTCCACCCCTATTACACCGCGAAGGACGGCTTCGGGCTCGGCATCTTCCTGCTGGTGTTCGCCGGCCTGCTGTTCTTCTTCCCGAACTATCTCGGCCATCCGGACAATTACATCCCGGCCAACCCGCTCTCGACGCCCGCGCACATCGTTCCCGAATGGTATTTCTGGCCGTTCTATGCGATCCTGCGCGCCTTCACCGCGGACTTCATCCTGCCCGCAAAGCTGTGGGGCGTGCTGGCGATGTTCGGCTCGATCCTGCTGCTGTTCTTCCTGCCGTGGCTCGATAATTCGCCGGTGCGGTCGATGAACTACCGTCCCAAGGCGCGGATCGCGTTCTGGGTGCTGGTCGCCGACATCCTGATCCTGGGCTATTGCGGCGGTGCACCGGCGACGGCGACCTATGTGATCCTCAGCCAGATCTGCGCTGCCTATTATTTCGCGCATTTCCTGATCATCCTGCCGCTGATCTCGCGGTCCGAACGGCCTCGGCCGCTGCCCAATTCGATCACCGAGGCAGTGCTGGCCAAGCGTGGCGGGACGAGCCCGGCGCACACCGCGCTCTCCCCCAAGCCCGCGCACTGATACGGACTAGAGGATACATATATGGTTCGTCTCATCGCATCCCTGGTCGGCGCCGCCTTCGTGCTGGTGCTCGGCATCGCGCTCTTCGGCAGCGTGTCGGGCGTCATCAGCGACCCCGTCGCGCCGTCTGCCGAGAGCGTCGCGCACAAGCATCCCAAGGAACTCGAGCTCGCCTCGAACGGCGTCTTCGGCAAGTTCGACCGTCGTCAGCTCCAGCGCGGGTTCCAGGTCTACAAGGAAGTCTGCTCGGCCTGTCACTCGCTGCGGCTGGTGTCGTTCCGCGATCTCCAGAAGATCGGCTATTCGGAGCCCGAGGTTAAGGCGATCGCCAACCAGTGGGTGATCGAACAGCCGACGATCAACCCCGAAACCGGCGAGGCCGCGACCCGCAAGAACATCCCGTCGGATCGCTTCCCGTCGCCGTTCGCCAACGAGGTCGCTGCCCGCGCCGCCAACAACAACGCGCTGCCACCCGATCTCTCGCTGATCACCAAGGCGCGCGAGGAGGGTACCGCCTATGTCCACTCGCTGCTGACGGGCTACACCGATCAGCCTGCCGCGCTGATCAAGCAGTTCCCGGACATCAAGACGCCCGAGGGTCTCTACTACAACCCGTATTTCGCGAACCTCAACATCGCGATGCCACCGCCGATCACTGCGGACGATCAGGTGGCTTATGCGGACGGGACCAAGGCGACGAAGGAACAGATGTCGGCAGACGTCTCGGCCTTCCTGACCTGGACGGCAGAGCCGAACCTGGAGTCGCGTCACGCCGTCGGCGTCGCGTCGATCCTCTTCATCCTCGTCTTCTGCGGTCTTGCCTGGGGCGCCTATCAGAACGTCTGGCGTGACGTGAAGCATTGATCCCGCGCCGCGGCTACCGCGGCATCAGGGCGTGAAGGACGGCGGATCGGGGCAACCCGGTCCGCCGTTTCGCGTTTGGCGACCCGCTGGCTGCACGTGTCCGTGTCCGGGACCACGCGACCCATGCCCAACCTGCGGTCCCGGCGCGCGTCAGCCGTCGTTCATGGAACCTGCGGTAGGTCGGTATTGTTGTGCGACCAATGGCGGCGCGTTGGGTCCGCTCTCCAGGTACGGGAGATTTTCGATGTTTTTCAAACGACTAGGACTGGTCAGTCTCGCCATTGGTGTCGGCCTCGGCGTGGCCGGTTGCACCGACGGGTATGGCTATGGCGGCGGCGGGATCGGCTATGCGAGCGATCCCTATTATGGCGGCGGCTACGGCAACGGCTATTATGACGGCTATGGCGGCGGATACGGGGCCGGTTATGCGGGCGTCGGGCTCGGCTCCTATTATGGCTGGTATGGCGACTATTATTATCCGGGTACCGGCGGATACGTCTATGATCGCAACCGTCGTCCGCACCGCTGGAATGGCGCTCAACAGCGCTACTGGCAGGGGCGTCGCGGCAATTACCGCGGTGCCGGCAACTGGGGCAATTTCGCCCGCGGCAACAGCCCCGCCGCGCGCGACTATCGCCAGGACCGGCGTGGCGCGAACCGCGACTTCCGCCAGGGCCGGCGCGAGGACCGCAACCAGCTGCGCGACGGCCAGATCACGCGCGAGCAATATCGCGGCGAACGGCGTGAAGCGCGGCAGAGCTATCGTGGCGAGGCACGCCAGGACCGGCGTGAATATCGTCAGGAGCGCGGCAATGGCGGCGGGTTCCGCGGTCGTGGCGGCGGCGGCGGCGGCCGGGGCGGCGCCTATATGAACGTCCCCGTCCCGAAGTGACGGATCAGGATGCAGGCGCGCCGGTCGGGCGCGTCTGCATCAGCGCGTTCGACACGAACGTCATCACCATGACATCGTCCTGATTGAACACCTGCATCCGGCTCTTCACGATCCCCATTTCGGGGCGGCTGGCGGAAACCCGTTTGTCGAGCACCTCGGTCACGCAGCGCAGCGTGTCCCCCGGATAGACGGGCTTCAGCCATTTGAGTTCATCGATCCCGGGCGATCCGAGACTCGCCTGACGGTGCTCACGGATGTGCTCCACCAGCATCGCCATCGTCATCGCGCAGCTATGCCAGCCGCTTGCCGACAGCCGACCGAAATGCGTCTTCGCCGCGGCCTCGTCGGACAGATGAAAGGGCTGCGGGTCGTACTTCTCGGCAAAGGCGATCACCTCGTCGCGCGTCACCGGATAGTGGCCGAACGCCGCGGTCGCCCCGACTGCGATATCTTCGAAATACTGCACGCCCGCTGCTCCTCCTATCGTCGCAGCACCTTTTGGAAGGGCGCGTCGTTGCCGTCCAGCCCCGGTTCCGCAGGCAGCCCGATCAGGTCGCGGAGCAGCGGCTCGACCGCGACATTGTCGAAGCTCGCGATGGTCTTGCCACCGATGAACGCAGGACCGTTCGCGATGAACAGCGCGCGCATTTCGGGGGCGGCATTGTCATAGCCGTGCGAGCCGCCGGCCGAGACCCTGGTGGGCGTCGTCCGATCGACGCGCCAGCCGACGTCGGCGAGGCACAGATAGCTCGGGACGCGCGGATTGCGGCCATAATGGAAGCGTGCCGGGATCTCCGCCTTGCGCCAGCATTGCAGGTGGTCGTGCTTCCGAAGCAGTCTGGCCTCGAGCGCGTCCTCATGCCCGGGCGCCGCGAACAATGTCGCATAGGCGCCCGTCTCGACGACGCGATAGTCGGCCGGCGCCGCGATCCGGTCCATCGCGACGACACGCGTGCTGCTGGTCGCCGCCATGCCGTGATCCGACACGATGACCAGATTAGCCGGCTGGCCAAGCGTCGCGAGCCCGGCGACGAGGCTGCCGATGCTGTCATCCACCTCGGCGGCTGCCTGTGTTGTCAGGGGGGAGTCGGGGCCATTGTCGTGTGCGGCCATGTCGACGGTATCGAAGTACAGTGTCACCAGCTTCGGCCGGATCGTGGCCGGTCGCCGCATCCAGTCAAGCACCGCGTTGACGCGCTGCGTGGCGCTGATCTGCTGGTTGAACTGCTGCCAGTCCTGCGGCCGGGTGCCGCCGTCGATCGCGCCGTGGCTGTTGGGTTTCGGCGTGCCGCCGACCGCGACATTGGCGCCCGGCCAGAACATCGTCGCGGTCCGGATCCCCGCCTTTTCTGCGTCGACCCAGATCGGCGAGCTTTGGCTCCACCAGAAGGGATCGTCGCTCGCCATGGTGAATTTCTCACCGGGCCGCGCGGGATCCTCCATCGTGTTGCCGACGATGCCGCTGCGATCGGGTCTGAGCCCGGTCACCAGCGTCCAGTGATTGGGGAAGGTGACGCTCGGGAAGGACGGTCGCATCGCCGCAAAGACGCCGCCGGCGCGCAACCGGTTCAGGTTCGGCGTGACGCCCCGGTCGAGATAATCGGGGCGGAAGCCATCGATCGACACGAGGATCGTCACCGGTGCCCGGACCGCCAGCGGCTGCGCGCCCTGAGGAGCGGCGGTGGCGGTATCGGGGGCAGCCTGAGTCACCGGCGCCAGGGCAGGGGGCGTCGCCGGATAGGCACAGCCCCCGAGCGCGAGTGCCAGAGCTGAAAACGTCGCGTGTCTCATGCCGTCTGTTCTGCTCGCTACGCCCGCCCCCGGCGCGTGACTACACACGCAGGGGCCGCGACATTGTTGGGATCAGCTGTGCAGGAAGTGCATCACGTCGCCGTCATGGACGACATAGGCCTTGCCCTCGGCGCGCAGCTTGCCCGCCTCGCGCGCCTTGGATTCGCCGCCCAGCGCGATGAAGTCGTCGAACGCGATCGTCTCGGCGCGGATGAAGCCCTTTTCGAAATCGCCGTGGATCTCGCCCGCCGCCTGCGGCGCGGTCGCGCCCGCATGGACGGTCCAGGCGCGTGCCTCCTTCGGGCCGACCGTGAAGAAGGTCAGCAGGTGGAGCAGCTTGTAGCCCGCGGTGATGACGCGAGCGAGGCCGGTCTCTTCCAGCCCCAGCTCGCCCAGGAATTCGCCACGATCCTCGACGGGCATCGTCGCGATCTCGGCCTCGATCGCCGCCGACACGACGACCGCCTCGGCGCCCTCGGCCGCCGCCTTCTCGAACACGCGCGCCGACAGCGCATTGCCGTTCGCGGCATCACCCTCGTCGACGTTGCACACGTAGAGGACGGGTTTGGCGGTCAGCAGCTGCGCCTGAGCGAACACGCGCGCCTCGTCCTCGTCCTTGGGCACCGTCAGCCGCGCGGGCTTGCCTTCGCGCAGCAGTTCGAGCGCCTGGCCGAGCACGGCGGCGCCGATCTTGGCCTCCTTGTCGCCCTGCATGCCCTTCTTGGCGAGGTTGGGGACGCGCTTCTCCAGGCTTTCGAGATCGCTCAGCATCAGCTCGGTCTCGACGGTCTCGGCATCGGCGATCGGATCAACCTTGTTGTCGACATGAGTCACGTCGCCATTCTCGAAACAGCGCAGCACATGGACGATCGCGTCGACCTCACGGATGTTGCCGAGGAACTGGTTGCCGAGCCCTTCGCCCTTCGACGCGCCGCGCACGAGGCCGGCGATGTCGACGAAGCCGAGTTGGGTCTCGATGATCTTCTGCGAGCCGGCGATCTTCGCCAGCGCGTCGAGCCGCTTGTCGGGCACGCCGACATTGCCGACGTTCGGCTCGATCGTGCAGAACGGATAATTCGCCGCCTGCGCCGCGGCCGTCTCGGTCAGCGCGTTGAAGAGGGTGGACTTGCCGACGTTCGGCAGCCCCACGATGCCGCAGCGAAAACCCATGATATGCCCTTGGTATAAGATTGTGCGGGCGCTTTAGGCGACCGCGCGAAGGAACGCCAGCAAGGACGCCTGCGCATGACTGGGTGCGACCTCCATTATCCCCACCACCCCGGCGAAGGCCGGGGCCCAGTTGGGGGACGTTGCTCATGAAGGTCGGCACGCCGTTACTGCCACCTTTCCAACTGGGCCCCGGCCTTCGCCGGGGTGGACCCTCGGCTCCCGACTGATCGACCTAAACGATTGCCGCAATGCAGCAAAATTATCGTACCGCTCGGTAGATATTGCGAATCCCGTGCGTATATCGCGCTCTGCCAGTCAGATTTAGGAATAGCATGACCACCACCGCCAAGGGCTACGCCGCCCAGTCGCCCGAGACGCCGCTCGCACCGTTCAGCTTCGAACGCCGCGCGCCGGGCAAGACCGACGTTGCGATCGATATCGCGTTCTGCGGCGTCTGCCATTCGGACCTCCACACCGCCAAGGGCGAGTGGGAAGGCACACTGTATCCGTGCGTTCCGGGCCATGAGATCGTCGGCCGCGTCACGGCAGTCGGTGACGACGTCACCAAGTTCAAGGTCGGCGACATCGCCGGCGTCGGCTGCATGGTCGACAGCTGCGGCCAGTGCCCGTCCTGCACCGACGGCGAGGAGCAATATTGCGAGACGACCGGGTTCGTCGGGACGTATAACGGCCCCGATCCCGTGCTCGGCGGCCACACCTTCGGCGGCTATTCGGACCATATCGTCGTCGACGAGGGCTTCGTGCTGAAGGTTTCGCATCCCGAGGCCGATCTCGCCGCGGTCGCGCCGCTGCTCTGCGCCGGGATCACCACCTACTCACCGCTGAAGCACTGGAAGGTCGGCCCCGGCCAGAAGGTCGGCATCGTCGGTCTCGGCGGTCTCGGTCACATGGGCGTCAAGATCGCCAACGCGATGGGCGCCGAGGTCTATGTCTTCTCGACCTCGCCCAACAAGCGCGAGGACGCCAAGCGTCTCGGTGCCAAGGACCTGATCGTGTCGAAGGATGCCGATGCGATGGCGGAGCATGCGAACAGCTTCGACTTCATCCTCAACACCGTTGCCGCACCACACAATCTCGACCCGTTCCTCGAGCTGCTCAAGCGCGACGGCACGATGACTCTGGTCGGCGTCCCCGCCGAGCCGCATCCGTCGCCGTCGGTCGGCAACCTGATCTTCCGCCGTCGCCAGCTGGCAGGCTCGCTGATCGGCGGGATCGCGGAGACCCAGGAAATGCTCGATTTCTGCAACGAGCACGGGCTGGTCTCGGACATCGAGATGATCAAGATGGACGAGATCGAGCCGGCCTATGACCGCATGGTCAAGAGCGACGTGAAGTACCGCTTCGTCATCGACATGGCGTCGATGCCGACGGCCTGATCGGGCAGGGGCGGCGCTCGCAGAGAGTGCCGCCCTTTCCCCAATTACCTCCCCGGCGAAGGCCGGGGCCCAGGCGGGAAGGCCAATGTAATGCAGGCCAGCCCTTCGTTAGCGACCTTTCCCACCTGGGCCCCGGCCTTCGCCGGGGAACGGTCGTTTCAAACGGTCACCCGGCCCCTACCTCACCACCGATAGTTAAAACTGATGCTGATCCGCTCGCCCTTCGCAGCATTCGGCACGACCTCGTGCCGCAGCCAGCTCTCCCACAAAAACACGCTCCCCGGCTTAGGCACCGCGTAGACGAACGTTCGCAGATCCTCCGGCGCATCGTCGAGCCGCGTCGGCGCGGCCATCATCATCGGCAACCGCGGGTCCTCCAGCTTCAGCGCGCCGGCCCCTTCGGGAATCGTCACGTACATCGTCCCCGACACGACGCTGTGCGGGTGGATATGCCCAGAATGCGCGCCGCCCGGCTTCAGGACGTTCACCCACAGGCTGTCGAGCTTCAGCTTCCGCCCGCCCAGATCGAACGCGCAGTCCTTGGCGAACTGCGCGACATGCTTGTTGAGCAATCGCACCAGATCGCCGAAGCGCGGGTCGCGCAGCGGCAGGTCGTTCAGCGAGGCGTAGGACGTGTACCCGCGATAGCCATGCGCCTTGGACCAGCCGATCCCGGCGCGGTCCGCCTTGGACAGTTCGAGCGCCGCGTCCTCAAGCTCCTCGACCAGATCGTCATCGCCGAGATCGGACTCGTAGAACCGGGTGGCGAACAGCGAGCGGGTGGTCATGGTTGCATCCTCACAGCGACATCATTCATGAAGCGGACGTCGTCGCCCGCCGCCAGCCACGCCGCCTCCGCCGCGATCGCGCCGAGCATGTCGGACAGCGGTTCGATCTCGGTCTTGGCGTAGTTGCCGAGCACATAGCCGGTGACCCGGTCCTTGTGACCCGGATGCCCGATGCCGAGCCGCACGCGGCGGAAATCCGGGCCCAGATGCTGGTCGGTCGAGCGCAGGCCGTTATGCCCCGCGGTCCCGCCGCCGGTCTTCACCTTGACGCGGAAGGGGGCGATGTCGAGCTCGTCGTGGAATACCGTCAGCGCGTCGACGTCCAGCTTGTAGAAGCGCAGCGCCTCGCCAATCGCGCGGCCGCTCTCGTTCATGAAGGTCGCGGGCTTCAGCAACAGGATCTTTTCCGATCCGATTCGGCCTTCCTGCGTCCAGCCCTGGAACTGCTTCTTGACCGCGCCGAAGCCGTGCACCGCGGCGATCGCGTCGGCGACCATGAACCCGACATTGTGCCGGTGCATCGCATATTGCGCCCCCGGATTGCCGAGTCCCGCCCAGATCTGCACGTGTGATTCTCCAAAAACGATCGTTCCCCGCGCCCTAAACCGTCATTCCCGCGGAGGCGGGAACCCATAGTGGCAAACCTCTCAATTCCATAGGAAGGTCCGAGGGTCTGGATCCCCGCCTGCGCGGGGATGACGGTTTTTTGGGTGGGCGGAATGGCTTACAAAACGAAACGGGCGGGAAAGCCCTAGCTTTCCCGCCCGCCAGATCGTCCGAAGACGAAGGAGATTAGTCCTTCTTCTGCGGCGTGATCTTGTCGTCGTCGTTGTGATCGTCGTTAGGCTCGACCACGGGCTCTTCGTCCGAAGCAGCTTCGGCAGCCTGCGCCTCGGCGACTTCAGCCTCGAGCTCTTCGTCCTCGACGGTCGGGACAGTCGGCGGCACGATCGTGGCGATCGCGAAGTCGCGGTCGTCGATCGCGGGCGTCGCGCCCTTGGGCAGCGTCACGTCGCTGATGTGGATCGAATCACCGATTTCCATGCCGGCGAGCGAAATCGTGATCTCGCTCGGGATGTCCGATGCGTCGACGACCAGCTCGACCTCATGGCGCGTGATGTTGAGCACACCCTTGCCGCGCTTGATGCCGGGGGCATCGTCCTCGTCGGTGAACACGATCGGTACGGCGACCGTGACGGTCGAATGCTCGCCGATGCGCAGGAAATCGACATGGATCGGGCGGTCCGTGACCGGGTGGAACGCAACGTCCTTGGGCAGCGTGCGCACGCCGTTGACCATCACGACCGAATTCATGAAGTGGCCGGTCATCAGCGCCTTCATCAGCGCCTTTTCCTCGAGGTGAACCGAGGTGGGTTCCTTGTTCAGGCCGTAGATCACGGCAGGCACGCGGCCATCACGACGCAGCGCCCGGGAGGCTCCCTTGCCAACCCGGTCACGCGTCTCGGCTGCGAGCGTCAACTGGTCGCTCATCGATATTCTCCGAAACTCGTTTGTTGTTCTTCCCGCCCACGCCTCCAGGGATGACCATGGACCGGAAGCGCGGGCGCATAGCGGAAGTGCACGTTTTAATCAACTACACTCTCTCCCCTCGGGGGAAAGGGAAGGGCCCGCGTGCTCTTGCACGTGGGAGGGTGAGGGCACGGTGTGCCCCAAACGCGTGCCCTCAGCCTTCCGTCGCCTACGGCTCCTCCCTCCCTCTCCCCCCGGGGGGAGAGGGTAAGTCGCTCAATACGTAACCCGCTCCGCCTTCACGCCGAGCTTCGCCAGTTGTGCCTGAACGCTATCGGCGCCCGCAAGATGCCCGGCGCCGACCGCGACGAACACCGTCCCCGGCGACTTCATCCGGTTCGCGACCCACTCCGCCCATCGGGCATTGCGATCGACCAGCAGGGCCTTTGCCACCTCGGGCGAATCTTTCAGGCTCTCATTCATTTCGCGCGCGAGCGCCTCCGGATCGCCCTTCGCCCATTCGTCGACCATCGTCGCCATCGTCGTCTCGAGCTTGGGCAGTTCGTCGATCGTGCTGCCGAGGAACTGCAGCTGTGCCTGTTGCGACAGCCCGCCGAAATAGCCCAGTTGCTGCTCCGCGGTCTCCAGGCCCGTCACCGGCTTGCCCGCCGCCTTGGCCGCGGCAGTGATCACCTGCTCGGGCCCGTTCGCGGCGTCATAGCCAAGCTTTGACAGCGGCGCGATCGACAGGTTGGTCGCCGCAAGCCAGGGCCGGAACCGGTCGAACGCGTTCGCCGGCAGCCCCAGATCGGTCACCGCCTTGGCATAGGCGGCGCGCTTGTCCGCGGGCAGCTGTTCGGTCAGCGTCGGCCCGTCCTTCGTCACGCCGGTCGCCATGACCAGGGTCTGCATCTTGGCGGGATCGGGCATCACCAGCTCGAGCACGACCTGCTGCGACCGGTCGAACGCGGTCTTCACCGCCTCGTCGAACCAGGTCATGCCGGGTTTGAGCACATGGATCGTCCCGAACAGGTAGATCGTCGTGTCCTTGTCCTTCACCACCCACAGGGCGGGATCGGCATCGTTGGCGGCCTGCGCCGGTTTCGGCGCGACCTGCGCGCAGGCGGGCAGCGCGAACGCCATCGCAATGGCGGACAGCGTCGAGCGCAGCGGGGCGGAGCGAAGCGGCGCGAGTCGGGAAAACAGCTTCAAGGGGAGGGCATCCTCATCGTTGGTCGGCCCCATGTAGGATGCGCGATCGCAACGCACCACTTGCCTCGCGCACCCCCATCCGCCAAAGCCCGCGCGTGACCCAGCCCCTGAAAAAGCCTCTCAGCTTCCAGCGCATGATCCTCACGCTCCATGACTATTGGAGTGATCACGGGTGCCTGATCCTGCAGCCCTATGACATGGAAATGGGTGCGGGCACCTTCCACACCGCCACGACGCTCCGCGCGCTCGGGCCGAAACCGTGGAATGCCGCGTTCGTCCAGCCCTGTCGCCGTCCCACGGATGGCCGCTATGGCGAGAATCCGAACCGGCTCCAGCATTATTACCAGTATCAGGTAATCCTGAAGCCGAGCCCTGCGAACCTCCAGGAGCTGTATCTGGGCTCGCTGGCTGCGATCGGCATCGACATGCTGAAGCACGACATCCGCTTCGTCGAGGACGACTGGGAGAGCCCGACGCTCGGTGCCTGGGGGCTCGGCTGGGAGGTCTGGTGCGACGGCATGGAGGTGACTCAGTTCACTTATTTCCAGCAGATGGGCGGCTTCGACATGAAACCCGTCGCGGGCGAGCTGACCTACGGGCTCGAGCGGCTGGCGATGTATATCCAGGACAAGGACTCGGTGTACGACCTCGCGTTCAACGACGCAGGCGTGACCTATGGCGAGGTGTTCCTGGAGAATGAGCAGGAGATGTCGAAGTGGAACTTCGAGGTCGCCGACACGGACTCGCTGTTCGACCAGTTCCGCAAGCACGTCGCCGAATGCGAGAACTCGCTCGCCGCAAAGCTGCCGATCCCGGCCTATGAGCAGGCGATCAAGGCCAGCCACGTCTTCAACCTGCTCCAGGCCCGCGGCGTCATCTCGGTCGCCGAACGCCAGGCCTATATGGGCCGCGTCCGCGACTTGGCGAAAGGCGCCTGCGCCGCCTGGATGGACAAACACGGATGGGCGGCGTGATACGCGTGGTAGAAGATGGGTTCACGCGGAGACGCGGAGCCGCGGAGAAGAGGGTCGGCGACGTGTCGCGCTTCTGCGGTTTAGCGCCCACGATCCAGCATGGTGAGAGACGCCTACGGCGTCGAACAGCCGCGCGCAGCGCCCCAGACCTTTCTTCTCCCCTTCTGCTCCGCGTCTCCGCGTCTCCGCGTGAACAAAATTCTCCCTTCTTCGCGTGCGAATTCAAATGACCGATTTTCTCCTAGAACTCCGCTCCGAAGAAGTTCCCGCACGGATGCAGGCGAAGGCGCGGGACGATCTCGCAAGGCTGTTCAGCGTCGAGCTCGCCAAGGCCGGCATCGTCACCAGCGCCATCGTCACCTACGCGACGCCACGCCGCCTGACACTTATCGCGCGCGATCTGCCGATCGAGACTGCTGCGGTGTCCGAAGAGGTGAAGGGGCCAAAGACGTCGGCGCCCCCGCAGGCGCTCGAAGGGTTCCTGCGCAAGACCGGCCTCACGCGCGAGCAGCTGGTCGATCGCGGCGGCACGTTGTTCGCGATCACCGAAAAGCCCGGCCGCGCCACCGCGGACGTGCTTGCCGAGGCGATCCCCGCGATCGTCCGCGCGTTTCCCTGGCCCAAGTCGATGCGCTGGGGCGATGCGTCCGCCAGCACCGAATCGCTGCGCTGGGTCCGCCCGCTGCAGGGCATCGTCGCGCTGCTCGGCGAGACGATCGTGCCGTTCGAGATCGCCGGCATCGCAAGCGGCGCTGCCACGCTCGGCCACCGCTTCCACCATCCGTACCAGATCACGATTGGCGGCGCGCACGACTATGTCGAGAAGCTGCGCGCCTGCCACGTCATCGTCGACCAGGACGAGCGCGCGACGCTGATCCGCGATCATGCGCGCGAGGCGGCGATGCAGGCCGGGCTCGAACTGATCGAGGACGAGGGCCTCGTCGCCGAGAATGCCGGGCTCACCGAATGGCCGATCCCGCTGCTCGGCCGGTTCGATCCCGCGTTTCTCGACGTGCCGCCCGAGGTGATCCAGCTCACCGCGCGCGTGAACCAGAAATATTTCGTCTGCCGCAGCGCCGACGGGACTCTGGCGAACGCGTTCGTCTGTACCGCTAACATTGCCGCGCACGACGGCGGCGCGAAGATCGTCGAGGGCAACCGCAAGGTCCTCGCCGCGCGTCTGTCGGATGCGAAATTCTTCTACGACACCGACCTGAAGGTGCCGCTCGAAGAGCAGGCGGGGAAGCTCGAGAAGATCGTCTTCCACGAAAAGCTCGGCACGGTGGCGGACAAGGTCGACCGCATCGCCAAGCTCGCACGCTGGCTGGTCGAAGAGGGTATCGTCACTTCTGCCCCCCTCTCCTTCAGGGGAGGGGCCGGGGGTGGGGAGTCTCCGCAAATGCCCAAGTCCGTGTCCGCGGACAGCCCCCACCCCAACCCCTCCCCTGAAGGGGAGGGGCTTGCAGATCTTGCCGAGCGCGCCGCCCGTCTCGCCAAGGCGGATCTCGTCACCGGCATGGTCGGCGAGTTCCCCGAATTGCAGGGCCTGATGGGCGGCTACTACGCCGCAGCCCAGGGCGAGCACCCCGCCGTCGCTGCCGCGATCCGCGACCATTACAAGCCGGTCGGGCAGGGCGATGATGTCCCGACTGACCCGGTGACGGTCGCGGTCAGCCTGGCGGACAAGCTGGATACGCTATTCTCGTTCTTTGCCGTGAAGCTATTTCCAACTGGCTCAAAAGACCCGTTCGCTTTGCGAAGGGCCGCTCTAGGTGTCTTGCGGACCATTCAAACGGCCAATCTCAAATTCAAGATCGACGCGGCAGCTCGCGCCTGGTCTGGGGAAGAGAATGCTGCGCTCGGTATAATACTCTCCGACTTTCTGCATGATCGCCTCGGCGTTCAGCTGCGCGAAGCCGGCATCCGCTATGATTACGTCCAAGCTTCCACCGGTTGGGGCACTGGAAGCGACGACCGCATTGATCGGGTCGAAGCGCGGGCCAAAGCGCTCGCGAATTTTATATCGACCGAGGATGGGAAGAACCTCCTCGCCGGCTACAAGCGCGCGGCCAATATTCTGAAGAAGGAAGCCCCTTCTACTCCCCCTCTCCGCGCAGGGGAGAGGGATCAGTATGCGCCCGAACCCGCAGAGGCCGCGCTCCAGTCCGCGCTCGACTCCTCGGAACCCCGCGCAACTGCAGCAATCGCGGCCGAAGACTTCGCCGCCGCGATGGCGGCGCTCGCGTCGCTGCGGGCGCCGATCGATGCGTTCTTTGATAGCGTTATCGTCAACGATGCCGACCCCGCCAAGCGCTCCGCCCGTCTCGCGCTACTTGAGCGTATTCGCGCCGCAGTGCACAACGTCGCGGACTTTTCGAAGATCGAGGGCTGACCGCCCCGCTTGCAAAGACAATCTCTGCCGCCTTGCGCGCAACAACACCTAGAGGACCTGCGATGACCCAATATGTGTACCGTTTCGGCGGCGGTGTTTCGGACGGCGGCAAGGGCGACAAGAACCTGCTCGGCGGCAAGGGCGCGAACCTCGCCGAGATGGCGTCGATCGGCCTGCCGGTGCCGCCGGGCTTCACGATCTCGACCGATTTCTGCGCGGTCTATTATGACGAGGGCGGCCAGTTCCCGCAGGGCCTGCGTGACGAGGTTGCCACCGGCCTCGCGCATATCGAGGGCGTGACCGGCAAGATGTTCGGCGACGCCGCTGACCCGCTGCTCGTTTCGGTCCGCTCGGGTGCCCGCGCCTCGATGCCGGGAATGATGGACACCGTCCTCAACCTCGGGCTCAACGACGAGACGGTCGAGGGCCTTGCCGCCAAGTCCGAGGACGCGCGCTTCGCCTGGGACAGCTATCGCCGCTTCATCCAGATGTACGCCGACGTCGTCCTCGAGCTCGATCACGGCGCGTTCGAGGAAGCGCTCGAGATCGCCAAGGAAGATCAGGGCTTCACGCTCGACACCGAGTTGAGCGCGGACGACCTGCGCGCGCTGGTGACCGAATATAAGGGCCTCGTCGAGAAACTCTGGGGCAAGCCCTTCCCGCAGGACGTCCACGACCAACTCTGGGGCGCGGTCGGTGCGGTGTTCGGCTCGTGGCAGTCGGAGCGCGCGAAGGTCTATCGCCGGCTCAACGACATCCCCGCCAGCTGGGGCACTGCGGTCAACATCCAGGCGATGGTGTTCGGCAACATGGGCGACACCTCGGCGACTGGCGTCGCGTTCACGCGCGATCCGTCGAAGGGCGACCGCGCCTATTACGGCGAGTTCCTGATCAATGCGCAGGGCGAGGACGTCGTCGCGGGCATCCGCACCCCGCAATATCTCACCAAGGTCGCGCGCGAGGACGCCGGCGCCAAGGCCGCCTCGATGGAAGAGGCGATGCCCGAGGTGTACGGCCAGCTCGCGGGTGTGTTCGACACGCTCGAAAACCATTACCGCGACATGCAGGACATCGAGTTCACGGTCGAGAAGACCAAGCTCTGGATGCTCCAGACGCGCGCGGGCAAGCGGACCGCCAAGGCCGCGCTCAAGATCGCGGTCGACATGGCGAATGAGGGGCTGATCACGCGCGAGGAGGCGATCCTGCGCGTCGAGCCGATGGCGCTCGACCAGCTGCTCCACCCGACGCTCGATCCCAATGCCAAGCGCGACGTGCTGACCAAGGGGCTTCCCGCCTCGCCGGGCGCAGCCTCGGGCGCGGTGGTGTTCGATGCGGATGCGGCGGAGAAGAAGGCCGCCGACGGCGTCGCGGTGATCCTCGTCCGGACCGAGACCTCGCCCGACGACATTCATGGGATGCACGCGGCGCGCGGCATCCTGACCGCACGCGGCGGGATGACCAGCCATGCGGCGGTCGTCGCACGCGGCATGGGGCGCCCGTGCGTCTCGGGCGCGGGCACGCTGTCGATCGATACCAAGGCGAAGATCATGCGCTGCGGCGGCCGCGAGGTGAAGGAGGGCGACCTGCTCACGATCGACGGGAGCACCGGCGAGGTGATGATCGGCGCGGTCGCGACCGTGCAGCCCGAGCTGTCGGGTGATTTCGGCACGCTGATGACCTGGGCGGACGAGGTTCGTCGCCTCAAGGTCCGTGCCAATGCCGAGACGCCCGAGGATTGCCGGGTCGCCCGCGAGTTCGGCGCGGAAGGCGTCGGGCTGTGCCGCACCGAGCACATGTTCTTCGAGAGCAGCCGCATCACCAACGTCCGCCAGATGATCCTGGCGAGCGACGAGAAGGGCCGTCGCGCCGCGCTCGAGAAGCTGCTTCCAGAACAGCGCAAGGACTTCACCGAGATCCTCGAGGTGATGGCCGGGCTGCCGGTGACGATCCGCCTGCTCGATCCGCCGCTCCACGAATTCCTGCCGCACGAGGAGTCCGAGTTCGCTGAGGTCGCGACCGCGGCGGGAATCGACGTCGACACGCTCAAGCGTCGCGCGGCCGAGCTGCACGAGTTCAACCCGATGCTTGGCCATCGCGGCTGCCGTCTCGGCGTGACCTATCCCGAGATCTACGAGATGCAGGCGCGTGCGATCTTCGAGGCGGCGGTCGACGTCGCGGAGAAGTCCGGCGCGGCCCCGATTCCCGAGGTCATGATCCCGCTGGTGGCGACCCGCCGCGAGCTGGAGCTGATGAAGGCGGTCGTCGACAAGGCCGCGCAGGCGGTTTTCGCCGACAAGGGCCGGACGATCGAATATCTGGTCGGCACGATGATCGAGCTGCCCCGCGCCGCGCTGCGGGCAGGGGAGATCGCGGAAGTCGGCGAGTTCTTCTCGTTCGGCACCAACGACCTGACGCAGACGACGCTGGGCGTCAGCCGCGACGACGCGGCGCGGTTCCTCGGCGCCTATGTCGAGCAGGGCATCTATGCGAAGGACCCGTTCGTCAGCATCGACGTCGAGGGTGTCGGCGAACTGATCGAGATCGCCGCAGAACGTGGCCGCAAGACGCGCTCGGGCATCAAGCTCGGCATCTGCGGTGAGCATGGCGGCGACCCGGCGAGCATCGCGTTCTGCGAGAAGGTCGGGCTCGATTACGTCTCGGCCAGCCCGTACCGCGTGCCGATCGCGCGGCTTGCGGCGGCGCAGGCGGCGCTGAACAAGCAGTAACCAACCACCCCGGCGGAGGCCGGGGCCCAGGTGGAATGTCCAGAGTAACTAGGGACCCTCCACAGTTACCAAACGTCCCCAACTGGGCCCCGGCCTCCGCCAAGGTAGTGCAAAAGAGTGTTTCCCCGCGAAGGCGGGGATCCAGACTGGGCTCCCGCCTTCGCGGGAGAACAAACTTTGGGGGGACGGCGCCCCCCGAATCCTCACCGACGCTGGTTGAAGTCGAACCAGCCGCGCTTGGTGCCGTCGGTCGCATAGCCCGGCCGGCATGTTGCATAGCCGTCCGAATAGGCCACATCCCGGTCCCGCGAGACGGGCGCCGCCGTCGTCCGGGCGACCGGTGCAGCCACCGGCGCTGCCGCTGCCGCCTTCACCAATCGCGCATTCTCATGCTCCGCCTCGACCGCACGCTGTTCGGCGGCACTCGCACGCAGGTCGGTCTCCTTGCGGGTCGCGCCATGTGCATCGCGCTCGGCGAGGTAGCGCGCCTTCCACTTCTTGCCGCCGGGATGGCTGGCGAGGCCCAGCAGCCAGCCCGCGATCAGGACCAGCCCCAGTGCGGCGAACTGCGTCGGTGTGGAAAACAACGGCATCGTGAAAACCCTCCTGTTACGGGGGCTCAACGAACCGCTGCGGCTGGGGTTGCCTCAGCTCTTGAGCAACGCATCCGAGATCGAACAGGCCGCCGGCCCGAGGATGACGACGAACAGCACGGGCAGGATGAACAGGATTAGCGGCACGGTCATGATCGCCGGCAGCCGCGCGGCCTTTTCCTCGGCGCGCATCATCCGTTCGTTGCGAAACTCGTTCGACAACACGCGGAGTGCCGAGGCGAGCGGGGTGCCGTATTTCTCGGTCTGGACCATCGTCGTGACGACGCCCTTCACCGCGTCGAGCTTGACCCGGCCGGCGAGATTCTCGAACGCGCTGCGCCGGTCGGTCAGGAAGCCCAGTTCGATCGCGGTCAGCGTGAATTCCTCACCCAGTTCGGGATAGGCGCGGCCGAGTTCGCGCGCCACGCGGTGGAACGCGGCATCGATCGTCAGCCCCGCTTCCGCGCAGATCACCAGCAGGTCGAGCGCGTCGGGCAGGCCCTTGCGGATCGCATCGGTGCGCTTGGTGATCTTGTTGTCGAGATACAGGTCGGGGGCCTTGTAGCTGAGGATGAAGCTGACCGCGACGAGACCGTATTTCTTGAGCGGGCTCCACGTCGCGAAGCCGTCCGTGCCATAGACCCAGATGACCATCGCGCCGCCGATCACGATCGGCAGAACGAGCCGCCCGAAGATCACCGCGGGCGCCCATTCCTTCGACCGGATTCCCGCCTGCGCCAGCTTGACCTGGACCGCCTTGACCTGGCTGTCCTGCAGGACCTTCATCGACGACAGCCAGCCGCGCATACGGTCCGCGGCATCATGGCGCTGCACGAGCTTGGCGCGGCGCTTGGTCGAGGCGGTGATGCCCGCTTTAAGCTGTTCACGACGATCGTTGAGCGCCTTGACCCGCTTGGCCATCGGATCGCTGACCGTGGTGGCGGCATAGATCGCCACCATCACCGCGAAGGCGGCGATTCCCGACAGGATCGTCGCGACCCACAGGACGTCGAATCCTAGCAGCATAGGTCCGGCGGTCTCACCCATCATCCTGCTCCTAAATCTCGAAGCTGATCATCTTGGACATGATGAACGACCCGATCGCCATCCAGCACAGCCCGCCCATGCCGATCACCATCAGCCGTTCGTCGATGAAGAACTTCTGCATGTACGTCCCGTTGATGAACCAGATCAGCCCGAACACGATGAACGGCAGCGCGCCGATGATATAGGCCGATGCTTTGGACTCGGACGACATCGCCTTGATCTTCAGCTTCATCTGCGCGCGCATCCGCAATACGTGGGCGAGATTGGCGAGCGTCTCGGCCAGATTGCCGCCGGTCTCGCGCTGGATCGCGATGGTGATGACGAAGAACTGGAATTCGGGCGTGCCGAGCCGGTCCGCGGTCTCCTGCAGCGCGACGTCCATCGTCCGGCCGATCTTCATCTTGTCGCTGACCGATCGGAATTCCTCGCCGACCGGACCATCGACCTCGGCGCCGACGACGCCGATCGTCTCGCTGATCGGCAGACCGGAGCGCAAGCCGCGCACCAGCAGCTCGATCGCGTCGGGAAACTTCTGCGTGAACTTGGCCACCCGGCGCTTGAGGACCTTGCCGACCACCAGATGCGGGATCCCGATGCCGACGAACAGGCCGACGAACAGCGCGAGGAAGATCGGCATGCCACGCACCAGCATCAGGAACGCAACGACCAGCGTCAGCCCCGCGGTCGCCATGCCATATTGGCCGACGGTCCAGTCCTTGCCGGTCATCGCCAGGCGCTTGGCAAGCTCGGCACGGTTGGGCAGGAACCGCCCGACCGCCAGATCCATCCGCGTGTCGCCCGCCATCGCGATCCGCCGCATCTGCGCCTCGGGCATGGCGACGCCATCGCCGTGGCGCAGACGCAGCGACGCGACCCGGCGTGTCTGGGCGCGCCCGGTGGAGGGACCGGCAAAGGCGAACACGAGCAGGCCGAGCACGGTGCAGCCGCCCAGCGCGACCATGATGACGGGAAGCATGTCCATCGCCGCCTAGGCCCTCTGCGCCCGATCGGCGCGCATCCGCGACCCGCGCGGCGTCACGACTTGGTCGCCCGCTTGGCCATCAGCCCCTTCAGGTCGCTGAACTTGCCGAGCAACGAGACGCCGCCCGACCGGCGAGGCGTCTTGGCGCTCGCCGCCTCCGTGCCGGTGGCGTCGACCGCGACCATCAGTTCGGTGACGAGCGCGACGATCGGCGCGATCGTCTTCGACGTCTTGCCGGCCTCGACGATCGGCTTGCCGAGCTTGGCGGCCTGCGCCGCGAGCTTTTGGTCGAATACCACGACATGATCGATCCGGCGCTCGATCGAGCCCTCGAAATCCTTGCGACTGATCTCGAGCTGGCCGCCGGCATGCATCCGGTTGGCGAGCACGAGCACCCGGGTCTTCGGCGCGTTGGACTTCATCCACGACAGCAGGCGGATCGTGTCGCGCGCCGCCGCCAGCGTCAGGTCGGTGACGAGCACCGCGAGGTGGACCTCGCTGATCAGATGCGGATGCTGGACCAGCATGCCGCGCGGCAGGTCGACGATGGTGCAGTCGAACGCCGCGCACATCTCCTCCTGCAACTGGTAGAAGGCGGCGCCGTCGGTCATCAGCGGCGCGTTGATCGGCGCCTCCGCGCTCAGCACCGACAGCTTTTCCGACGCCTTGACCATCGCGCGCTCGATGAACAGCCCGTCGATCCGGCTCGGATTCTCGATCGCATCGGTCAGTCCGCGGCCCGGCTCGAGATCGAGCGACAGCGCGCCGGTGCCGAAATGCACGTCGAGATCGAGCAGCGCGGTCGCGCGCTGTTCCTTCTCCGCGATCAGCCAGGCGACCGACGTCGCGATCGTCGATGCGCCGACGCCGCCGCGCGTGCCGATGATCGCGATCGAGCATTGCGGACGCGCCGGGGCATGTTCGACATGCTTGGGCGCGCTGAGCATCGCCTGCGCATGGCCGAACGCCTCGCGCAGCATGTCGGGATGCAGCGGCTTGAGCAGATAGTCCTGGATCCCGCTGGCGACGAGATCGCGGTAGAGCCGGACATCGTTCACCTGGCCTGCCGCGATCACCACCGTGCCGGGCTCGCACACTTCGGCCAGGGCGTTGATGTCGTTGAGCGGATCGCCCGATTCGGCGAGGTCGACGAATAGGATCTGCGGGCTGGCGGACACCGACAGCGACTGGATCGCGTTGCGCAGGCCACCCTTGCTGACCTTGTCGACCGACCAGCCGAGCTCGGCCGCGATCGGGCGCAACGCCTCGGCGGTCGCCTCGTCGCAGACATAGGCGGCGAAGGGTTCGCGGTGCGCGATGCCTGCGGGTTTCCAGGGTGCGTTCATCACTTGCCCCCTGTGGTTTCGGACCGCAGCGCGTTGTTTGCGCCGGTCGGCACCGCGCGGCGATACACATCGATCGCCTTGAACGAGGAGGCCGGGTCATAGGTCTCGGCGTCGCCGGAGCCGCGGACGAGATCCTCGGGCCGCGCGACCATCGCCGCGAGGTTGCGGTTCATCGCGCACCCATAGTTGGACGACGTATGGCTGGCGATGTCGATGCTTGCGTCGCGCGACCAGTCGGGGCAGCCGGGGACATCGGCGCGCATCCGCGTGACGACGATCCGGATCGCGCCGGGGCTGACCGGCGCCTGCGTGACCGGGGTGTCGGGAGACAGCAACAGGCCATAGCCCGCGACGACGTCGGCGATCTCGGCGCGCGCCATCGGTGCTTCGCCCGCGGGATCGTCGATCGCGACGCGGTCGCCATAGCCGACCCGCATCGTCGTCATCCAGCCTGCCAGCCGCCGTGCCTCGCCCTGCGCCAGCGTGCCGCCGGCGGTGCCGAGGTCGAGCGCATAGTTGGCGCGGCTCACGACCGGCTGGTGGACCGATTCGAGACCACGATTCTCGGTTCCCATGCAGCCGCCGAGCAGCAGCGCAGATCCGAGCGATAGCAGCAGGATCGGGTGTTTCGTCATCGTGCGAAGTCCTTGAAACATGGCGCGGCGCGGGATCAGTTGGAGAAGCCGGGCATCGGTGCGGCGCCCTTGCTCATCTTCGGCTTGGTGCCCGTCTTGATGGCCGGCTGCTGCGGGTCGCGGGTCGGGATGGGGCCGACCGGGGCGGCAGCGCCGATCGCGGGGTTCGCATAGCCCATTGGCGCGACGCTCGGCACCGGCCGGCGCCCGCCCGTCGTTCCGCCGCCGAGATCGCCGAGCAGGACCCGGCCGGCATCGGTCGGTGCCTTGTAGCCGTCGGTAGGCAGCGCGATGTCGGCCGGGTTGTTGACCGGCTTGACCAGATAGGGGGTGATGATCACCACCAGCTCGGTCTCGTTGCGCTGGAAGCTGTTCGACCGGAACAGCGCGCCGATGATCGGCAGGCTCGCGAGCCCCGGCGTCTTGTCGTAGGTGTTGTTGTGGTTGTTCGACAGCAGGCCGCTGATCATCATGCTCTGGCCCGAGCCGAGCTCGACCGTCGTCTCGGTCCGTCGGGTCGTCAGCCCTGGCACGCGGGTGCCGTTCAGCGTGACCGCGTTGGAGTAATCGAGCTGCGACACTTCGGGGCGGACGCGAAGCGAGATGCGACCGTCCGAGAGCACGGTCGGGGTGTAGGCGAGGCTGACGCCATATTGCTTATACTCGACTGACACCGTGCCCAGCGCCTGCGCGATCGGGATCGGCACTTCGCCGCCCGCGAGGAACGTTCCCGTTTCCCCCGACAGCGCGGTGAGGTTCGGGTTGGCGAGCGTGGAGACCTGTCCGGTCTGTTCGCCAAGATCGATCGCCGCGAGCAGGTCGAGCCCCAGCAGGCGCCCGGCCATCCCGATCGTCGAGCCGGTGGTGGACTTGGAGGGGAAGCCGAACAGCGTGTTGCCCGGCACCGCACCGTTCACGTCGACTGCTGCGCCGGGAACCCCGACGACTCCGGGGACCGTGGTGATCGTGCCTTGCCGCCCCTGCGCGATGTTGAAGAGGAAATTGCCCGATCCGCGGCTGGTCAGGTTGACGCCGATCGTCTTGACGAAGCTGCGCGAAACCTCGGCGACGCGGACCTGCAGATTGACCTGGAGCGGCGTCGCGGTCTTGAGCCGCGACAGGACCTTGGTCGCATCGCCGACGAACGCCTGCACCAGGCGTTCGGCCTCCGCCGCATCCTCGGGCGCGGCGACCGTGCCGGTGAGCAGGACCAGCCCGTTCATCGGCGTCGCGACAACCTGCGCCTCGGGCATCGCCAGCCCGAGCATCTGCTGGATCGAATCAAGATTGTTGCCGACCCGGACGGTCGAGCTGTAGACGATTGCGCCGCCCTTGGCCGTCGCCGAGATCGTCGTCTCGCCGGTCTTCTTGCCGAAGATGTAGAGCTGCGTTGGCGAGCGGACCTGGACGTCGGCGATCGTGTCGTCGGCGACAAACAGGTCGCTCATCGGCCGCGACAGCGTCACCAGCCGGCCACGCCCGGTGTTGACCTGAACCAGCCCGGCGGGAGCGGCCGAGACCTGCGCCTGGGCGATGGCCGGCGCGGAGGGCGCGGTGCCTGCCGTGGCGAGCACCGCGGCGAACGACCAGCCGAGCGACGCCCGCATCCCTGTCATGCTCGTACGCATCTTACTTCCCCCCCACCGGAACGATGGTCATGCTGTTGCCGCGGGCGACCCGGACGACCGGGCCCGACGCGATCGGGCCCGAAGGGGCTCCCGCCGGCGCGCCGCCGGGTACGCCAGCCGGCATCATCATCTGTGCCGAGCCCCCCGGACCGCCTGACGCGACCGCCTTGCCCGGCACGGTGCTGCGCTGGTAGCGCGACACGTCCGCGCCGGTGACGTAGCTGCTCGCACCCGACGACGGCTGGCTCGCGAGACGCAGCAGCATCGCGCGCTCCGCCTTGGGATCCGACCCCGCGGGCACGCTCACGCTGCCCGACGCGATCGCGTCCTCGAGCTCGCCCGCATTGTCCGCGATCGAACGCAGCGACAGCGACAGCGTCCCCACCGTCTGCGCGACCGCGATCTCCTCGGCCATTTTGGGCGTCGTCTCGACCGTGACCGTCGAGAAGGTGCTGACGACGGTCTTGCCGTCGTCGCCGACCTTGTTGTCGGTACGCTGGTCGGTCGCGAGCACGCGCACGTTGCGCATGATCGTCTCCGACACCTTCAGCGGATCGCCGTCGCCGCCCCCCGCCACCGCCTGGGTCAGGACCAGATCGATCCGGTCGCCCGGGAACACGAAGCCCGCGACCGATGCCTGTTCCGAAACGGGGACCGTCACAGCGCGCATGCCGGGCCCGAGCGCGGCCGCCAGGAAGCCGCGGTCGCCGGGCTTGACCAGCGCGCCCTGCGTCACCGGCTGCCCCGCGGTGATCATGTTGCGCACCACGGTGCCCTGCAGCGCCTTCAGGTCGGTCTTGTCCTTCAGGTAATAGGCGTTGTCGACCAGCTCCTTGGGCCAGGGCTGGAACTTCAATGCGGTCGCGTCGAGGATCGTGCCGACCGGCAGTGCGCGGGTCGCGACCAGCACTTCCGGGCCGTCGATCACGGCAGGCTGCATCGCCACCGCGGTCGCCTGCGGGGCTGCGCTGCCCGCGATCAGCGTGCGGGCGAAGAAGGCCGTGACCGCCGCCACGATCAACGCACCGACCAGCAATATGAGCTTGCGACTATCCATGACTCATCGTGCCTTTCGGGCGCCGTGTGATTGATCGAACATTAAGTATCTACCGCAGGGAGTTAAGGAGTGGTTCGTGGACCGCGACGAGCCCTGCAAAGGCGATCGCGATGCCGTAGGGCACCTCGATCGCGGCGTTTTCGACGCCCGAATCGGCGCGGCGCATGGCCAGCTTCCTTGCGATCAGCATCCCCGCGGTCAGCACGCCGCCCGCGATCGACATCACCATCAGCATCGCCATGAACGCGCCGAACGGCAGCCACAGCGACAGCGCGACGATCAGCTTGACGTCGCCGCCGCCCATCAGCCCGAAATGAAAAGCGATGCAGAACAGCGCGAAGACCGCCGCGGCGATCCCGATCTGGATCGCCATGTCGGGCCAGGGCGACAGGCCGTTGGCCCACCACCATAATGGCGCGAGCAGCACGATCGCGGCGGTCTTCGCATTGGCGATCTCCCGCGTCCGTGCGTCCTCGATCGCAGCGAGGACAAGCAGCCCGGCGAGCAGAAAAAGTAGAATTGGAAGAGTAAACGTCGACCCCATGCACTACATTTAGCGGGTATGGCTTTCGAAAAAGTAACTGTGTCGCCGATGTTCGATTCTGATCCGACCTCCGGGCCCGCCTCCGGTCCGGCCCGTTCGCATGCCCGCACCACCGTCGCACCGATCGTGCCAGCCGCGAGTCGGCGCGCGATTCCCGACGATGCCCGCGTCAGTCGCTGGGTCGCGCCCGACGGCTGGAGCCTGAGGCGGTTCGACTGGCCGGCACCGAATCCGCGCGGACGTTTTCTCTTCCAGGCCGGTCGCGGCGACAGTTTCGAGAAATATCTCGAGACGATCGCGCATCTGCGCAGCGTCGGCTGGTCAGTGACCTCGCTCGACTGGCGCGGGCAGGGCGGGTCGGGGCGGCTGTCCCCCGACCCCTATGTCGGCCATGTCGACGACTTCGCGACCTACGATGCCGATCTCGCCGGCTTCTGGCGGCAGTGGCGCGGCGAAGGCGATGGCGGCATCCCGACGGCGATCCTTGGCCACTCGATGGGTGGGCTGATGGTGATGCGCGCGCTGACGGCGGGGACGATCGACCCGGCGGCGGCGATCCTTGTCGCACCGATGCTGGGCCTTCGCTCTCCCCTCGGCGCGCGGCTGAGCGGCCGGATCGCGCGCTACATGGCGCGGCGTGCACCGATTCGCGCGGCCTGGCGCCAGAACGAGCGGCCCGGGCCCGTCGCGTCGCGCCAGCGTCTGCTCACCCACGACGCCGACCGCTATCACGACGAACGCTGGTGGCACGAGGCGCAGCCCGACCTGCAGCTCGGTCCGCCAAGCTGGACCTGGCTGTCCGAAGCATTCGCCGGGTCCGCCGCGCTCGCCTGCGATCCGCGCGTCGAGACGATCGCGACGCCGGTGCTGATGCTGCTCGCGGATGCCGACAAGCTGGTCGATCCGCATGCGGCGGTCCGGATCGTCGAGCGGCTGCGCGACGCGCGGCTGGTGCGGTTCGGTCCTGAATCGGCGCATGAGATCCTGCGCGAATCGGATGCCGTACGTGACCGTGCGCTCGCCGCTCTCGACGCGTTTCTCGACGACACGGTGCCGCGCCGATGAAAGTCTACGACGTCGCGATCGTCGGCGCGGGAATGGCCGGCGTCAGCCTCGCCGCGATGCTCGCGCCGCATGCGCGCGTGCTGCTGCTCGAGGCGGAGGACATGCCGGGCTACCACGCGACGGGGCGGTCCGCGGCCTTCTGGTCGGAAACCTATGGTGGCCCCGACATCCAGCCGCTGACGACCGCGTCGGGCCCGGTGCTCAGGGCCGGCGGGCATCTTCAGCCGCTGGGTTCGCTCCATATCGGCCGTACGCAGGACGCGCCGGCGATCGACCAGTTCCTCGCCGAGTTCGCCGACAGCGATGTGCAGCTCGACCGGGTCGATCCCGCGGCGTTCCTCCCCGGGCTGCGCCCCGACTGGACGCTCGGCGTGCACGAGCCGAGCTGCGCCTATATCGACGTCGCCGGACTGCACGCGCGCGACCTGGCGACCGCGCGGGGGGGCGGGGCGGATCTCGTCACCGGCGCTGCACTGCAGGCCGCCCAACGCGACACGGGCCAGTGGAGCATCGAGACGCCCGCGGGGACGTTTCGCGCCGCCGTGCTGGTCAATGCGGCGGGGGCCTGGGCCGATAGCGTCGCGCGATGCGCGGGCGTGGCACCAATCGGACTCCAGCCCTACCGGCGGACGATGGTTCAGTTGCGGACCGATCCCGCAGCCGCGGCGGGCATGCCGCATGTCGCCGACGTTTCAGGCGGCTTCTATTTCAAGCCCGAGCCCGGCGGCCGGCTCTGGCTGAGCCCGCATGACGAGACGCCGACCGACCCCTGCGATGCCGCGCCCGAGGAGATCGACGTCGCGATCGCGATCGACCGGCTCGAACAGGCGGTCGACTGGCAGGTCACACAGGTCGAACGTCGCTGGGCAGGCCTGCGGACCTTCGCGCCCGACCGGCTGCCGGTTTACGGCTTCGACGCCGCCGAACCCGGCTTCTTCTGGTGCGCGGGGCAGGGCGGCTTCGGCATCCAGACCGCACCGGCGGCGGCGCGTCTTGCGGCCGCGTTGCTGCTTGGGACGTCGCCTGATCCTGCGGTGGCGGGGATCGATCCGCACCGCTATTCGCCCCGTCGTTTCTAACGCCGCTTCGTGTCAGCCTAGCGGCGGCCGGGCGTCATCGCCGCAATCGCGGCGTTGCTGGCGAGCGTGTCGGCACGCTCGTTCTCGGGGTGGCCGGCATGACCCTTGACCCATTGCCACTCGATCTTGTGCCGCGCGACCGCGGCGAGCAGCGCGTGCCACAGCTCGGCATTCTTCACCGGCTTCTTGTCCGCGGTCCTCCAGCCGTTGCGCTGCCAGCCCTTCACCCATTTGGTCAGGCCATCCATCACATATTTGCTGTCGGTATACAGCGTCACCGCGCAGGGCCGGGTGAGGATGTTGAGCGCCTCGATCGCCGCGGTCATCTCCATCCGGTTGTTGGTCGTCTGCGGCTCGCCGCCCGACAATTCCTTCTCGTGCGCGCCCATCCGGATCACCGCGCCCCAGCCGCCCGGTCCCGGATTCCCCTTGCAGGCGCCATCGGTATAGATCTCGACCTTGGTCATCATTGTCGCGGCAGCGTCGTCGGTCATGCGAACAGGTCGTCCTTGAGATAGGCTTCGAGCCGCCGCCAATAGGCGAGCGGATCCTTGCGCGTCACCAGCGCATCGGCCGGCGTGTTGACCCAGTCCCAGGCGCGCGTCAGCAGGAAGCGCAGGCAGGCGCCCTGCGCGAGGATCGGCAGCGCGGCACGCTCCGCCTCGGACAGCGCGAACCGGCTTTCATAGCCCGCGATCAGCGCCGCGCCGATCGCGGGGTCGTAACGCTCGCCGGTCGCGTCGAACGCCCAGGCACTGTGCATCACCGCCAGATCATAGGCGCGGATGTCGGTGCAGGCGAAATAGAAGTCGATCACCCCGGTCACGCGGTCGCCGAGCATCAGGACATTGTCGGGGAACAAGTCCGTATGGATCGCCGCCATAGGCAGATCGCGCGGCCACTGCGCCAGAACCCGCGCCAGTGCCGCCTCGATCCGTGCAAACAGCCCGGGTTCGATCGTGTCGATCCCCGCACCGCACCGCTCGAGCAGCGGGCGCCAGGTGTCAGCGCCCAGCGGGTTGGCGCGGGTCGGTGCGAAGTCCGCCAGCCCGGCATGGAGCTGGCCCATCGCCGCGCCGGCCGCGCGTGCCTGTGCGGGGGTCGGGTGCGACACCGACACGCCGGTCAGGAATTCGATCAGACAGGCCGAGCGCCCGGCGAGCTGCTGGATCGCGAGACCGTCGCGATCGGGCAGCGCGCGCGGCACCGGATTACCCGCCGCCGCCAGATGATCGAGCATCGCAAGGAAAAAGGGCAGGTCGTCGGTCGACGTCCATTCCTCGTACAGCGTCAAAATGAACCGGTCCGCGGTGGTCTCGACGAGGTAGTTGCTGTTCTGCACCCCCTCGGCGATCCCCTTGGCAGAGACCAGCGCGCCCTGGTCGTACCGCGCGAGGAACGTTCCAAGCGCCTCGGCCGAGACCTGCGTATAGACCGCCATGCTAGGCGGCGGCTTCGAGCCCGCGGGGCAGCTTGAAGGCGATCGTCTCGCGCGTCGTCTCGACCTCGCGCTCGGACACCTCGAACCGCTCGGCGAGGCGCGTGACGAGTTCGCGGACCAGCAGCTCGGGCGCGGACGCGCCTGCGGTGATGCCGAGCGTGCCGACTCCAGCGAGGAAATCCCAGTCGAGTTCGCTGGCGCGCTGGATCAGCATCGCGGGCGTGCCCTCGCGCTGCGCGACCTCGACCAGCCGCACCGAATTGGACGAATTGGGCGCGCCGATCACCAGCATCGCGTCACACCCATGCGCGATCGCCTTGACCGCGGCCTGGCGGTTCGAGGTCGCGTAGCAGATGTCCTCGCCACGCGGCGGCAGCATCTCGGGGAAACGTCGCTGCAGCGTCGCGACGACCGCCGCGGTGTCGTCGACCGACAGCGTGGTCTGCGTCAGGAAGGCGAGATTGGCGGGGTCGATCGGCGCGAAGACTTCCGCATCCTCGACCGTTTCGATCAGCGACATCGCGCCCTCGGGCACCTGGCCGAAGGTGCCGATCACCTCGGGATGGCCGGCATGGCCGATGAACACGATATGCCGCCCCTGCGCGACCAGCCGCTCGGCCTGGCGATGGACCTTCGAGACCAGCGGGCAGGTCGCATCGAGATATTCGAGCCCGCGCGCCTGCGCGTCGAGCGGCACCGATTTGGGGACGCCGTGCGCGGAGAACACCACCGGCGCATCGTCGGGCACCTCGCTCAGATCCTCGACGAACACCGCGCCCTGCGCCTTCAGCGTGTCGACGACGAACTTGTTGTGGACGATCTCGTGGCGGACATAGACCGGCGCGCCGTGCTTCTCGATCGCCAGTTCGACGATGCGGATCGCGCGGTCGACGCCGGCGCAGAAGCCGCGCGGCGCCGCGATCAGCAGTTCGAGCGCGGGTTTGTCGCCGCGCATGGCCGGCTCAGCGAGCGAGGTTGCGGGGTTTGCGATGGGCTCTGGGGGGATGCTCATAGTCGTCGGGCTCTACGCGATTGCTTGCCTGGACGAAAGCCGGTTCCTATGGTGCCCGGTGACAGGGGCCGGTGCGGTTGCGCAGGCCCTTTCGCTCGTTCGAGAAGGTACGCGTCCCCGTGAAAGCCCCCATCCTTGCCGCTTCGATCCTCGCGCTCGCCCTGGGCGGTTGCGCTTCCAAGGGAGAGATCGACGCGACCGGCGGCATCTCCGCGATCCGCACCGCGTGCCCGACCGTGGCGGTGCCGGCCGCGACCGGCGACGTCACCGTGTTCGACCCCGTCACCAGCCGCGACCAGTCGGCGATCGACGTCACCGCGCTGATGACCAATGTCCGTTCGACCTGCGTCGACGCTAACGACCCGATCCTGACGAACGTGACGTTCACTGTCCAGGCGCGGCGTGCGCGGGCCGACGCGGCGCGCGACGTCGTGCTGCCCTATTTCGTGACCGTCGTGCGCGGCGGCAGCGCGGTCGTTGCCAAGCGCGTCGGCCGTGTGACGCTGCACTTCGATGCAGGCCAGCTGCGGGCGGAGGCGAATGCCCAGGGCACCGCGACGATCACGCGCGCGGCGGCAACGCTGTCGGCGGACGTCCGCGAGAAGCTGACGCGCAAGCGCAAGGCCGGTGACGAGGATGCGGCGGTCGATCCGCTGAGCACGCCCGAGGTGCGGCAGGCGGTGCTGCGCGCCAGCTTCGAGACGCTGGTCGGGTTCCAGCTGACCGCCGACCAGCTGAAGTACAACGCCACCCGCTGAGTCACCACCATCCCGTCATCCTGACGAAAGTCAGGATCCAGAGCCAAGCTGCGGCCCGTGCGTGATCCTGGATCCTGACTTTCGTCAGGATGACGGGGCATGAGGCCGCCGCGATCGCAGCAAAAGAACGATCACGCCAAACCGCCGATTGACTAAGATTGTGCGGCGCGGCACAGCTTGACGCGTCGATGCCGGGCAACCGGCATGGCACCGCGCGGGAGAGCGTTTCCTGGTCCTTTGAGGATCGGCCCTGAAAGGGGCAGGGGGCCGCCGAAGGAGCAACCACCCCGGAATCTCTCAGGCACCAGAGACCGCGCGGGGCTGATCGACACTCTGGAAAGCGTCCTGGCTCCGTGCCGAGGGCCACCGAAGGGGTAAGCCGCCAATCAGGCGGTGAAAGCTCTCAGGTTCCGTGACAGAGGGGGTCGGATCGCAGCACCACAGGGTGCCGCGCGCCCCTTCGACGGAGACCGACATGAGCGACGCCGACATTCGAGACTATGCCAGCATCATCGACGAGGCCGACGATTACGTCGAGCCCGAGGTGCTGCCGTTGCCGCTCGACGCGTGGCACCGCGCGAACGGCGCACGGATGGTCGAATTCGCCGGCTATCAGATGCCGATCCAGTATGACGGCATCATGGCCGAACACGCCTGGACGCGCGAATCGGCCGGCCTGTTCGACGTCAGCCACATGGGGCAGCTCGTCTTTTCGGGCGAAGGCGTCGCGAGCGCGCTCGAAACCGTGCTGCCGGGCGACATCGCCGGGCTTGGCGAGGGCAAGATGCGCTATTCGCTGCTGCTCGCGCAGGATGGCGGCATCCTCGACGACCTGATGGCGACGCGCCTGCCCGACGATCAGCCCTCGCCCTTCTCGGCGCAGGACGTCGAGCCCGAGGCGTACGACCCGCTGCACCCGTCGCCGACCGCGAGCGGCAGCTTCTACGTCGTCGTCAACGGCGCGACCAAGTACGATGATGTCAGCTATCTGATCGAGCATCTGCCCGACGACGTCACGATCAACATCCTCGAGGACCAGGCGCTGCTCGCGGTACAGGGCCCCAAGGCGGTTGACGCGGTCGCGCGGATCGTCCCCGGCATCGACAGCCTCGTGTTCATGACCGCGGGCGCGTTCCACTGGAACGACGTACCGCTCTGGATCAGCCGATCGGGCTATACCGGTGAGGACGGCGTCGAGATCTCGATCCCCGCCGAGCATGCCGTCGCGTTCGCCGACGCGCTGCTCGCACTGCCCGAGATCAAGCCGATCGGCCTTGGCGCACGCGATTCGCTGCGCCTCGAAGCCGGTTTGCCGCTCTACGGCCACGATCTCGATCCCGAGACCACGCCGGTCATGGCGGACCTTGGTTTCGCGCTGTCGAAGCGACGCCGTGAGGCTGCCGACTTCCCCGGCGCCCAACGTATCCTCTCGCAGCGCGAGAATGGCCCCGCCACCAAGCGAGTCGGCCTGATCGTCGAGGGCCGCCAGCCCGCACGCGAGGGGTCCGAGGTGATCGACGACACCGGCGCGACGATCGGCCGCCTCACCAGCGGGGGCTTCGCGCCGACGCTCGGGAAGCCGATCGCGATGGCCTATGTGCCGCTCGCGCTGGCGACGCCGGGCACCCGCATCGAGATCGCACAGCGCGGCAAGGTCCATAGCGCGACCGTCACCGCGATGCCCTTCATTCCCCACCGCTACGTCCGCGCAGGAGCCAAGTGATATGAGCCGTTATTTTACGCAGGATCATGAGTGGGTCGATGTCGACGGTGACGTCGGCACGGTCGGCATCAGCGAATATGCGCAGAGCCAGCTCGGCGACGTCGTGTTCGTCGAGGTTCCCGAGGCCGGCAAGCAGCTGACCAAGGGCGCCGATGCCGCAGTCGTCGAATCGGTCAAGGCCGCGTCGGACGTCTATTCGCCGGTGTCGGGCACCGTCATCGAGGGCAACGCCGCGCTCGCCGACGATTCGAGCCTGGTGAATTCGGACGCCGAAGCCGCCGGCTGGTTCTTCAAGCTGACGCTCAGCGATCCCGCCGAACTCGACAGCCTGATGGACGAAGCTGCCTACGCGGCGTTCGTCGAAGGGCTTTAATTCGTCAAAGCCCCTCCCCTTCAGGGGAGGGGTTGGGGTGGGGCAGTGCGACAGACGCGCCGCCTGTGGAAACGCCCCACCCCCAACCCCTCCCCTGAAGGGGAGGGGCAAGGAGAGTTCCATGCGCTACCTTCCCCTGACCCAGCCCGACCGCGAGGCGATGCTCGCCGTCATCGGTGCCGCGACGATCGACGACCTGTTCGTCGACGTGCCCGAGGCCGCGCGCCTGGACGGTCCCGTCCGCGACCTGCCGATGCACGCGTCCGAAATGGCGGTCGAACGCCATATGTCGGCGCTCGCCAAGAAGAACCTTACTGCGGGGGAAGCCCCGTTCTTCCTCGGCTGCGGCGCGTACAAGCATCATGTTCCCGCCAGCGTCGATCACCTGATCCAGCGCGGCGAGTTCCTGACAGCCTACACGCCGTATCAGCCCGAGATCGCGCAGGGCACGTTGCAGATGCTGTTCGAGTTCCAGACGCAGGTCGCGCGGCTGCTAGGCACCGACGTCGCCAACGCGTCGATGTACGACGGCTCGACCGCGTGCTGGGAAGCGATCGTGATGGCGCGTCGCATCACCAAGCGCGGCAAGGCGATCCTGTCGGCGGGGCTGCACCCGCATTACGTGTCGGTGTCGAACACGATGGCCAGGTTCACCGGCGACGTGCTCGATACGACCGACCCGCGGCTGGTGCCCGAAATGGACCTCGACCGGCTGATCGCGAAGATCGACGACGACACGTCGTGCGTGGTCGTCCAGTATCCCGACATCCTCGGCCGCATCGCCAATCTGCGTCCGCTCGCGGATGCGTGCCACGCGAAAAAGGCGCTGCTGATCGCGGTCGTCACCGAGCCCGTCGCGCTCGGCGCGATCACCTCGCCCGGCGAGATGGACGCGGACATCGTCGTCGGCGAGGGGCAGTCGCTCGGCGTCGGCCTCCAGTTCGGCGGGCCCTATGTCGGCCTGTTCGGGTGCAAGGACAAATATGTCCGCCAGATGCCCGGCCGGCTTTGCGGCGAAACCGTCGACGCCGATGGCCGCCGCGGCTTCGTGCTGACTCTGTCAACGCGCGAGCAGCATATTCGCCGCGAAAAGGCGACGTCGAACATCTGCACCAACTCGGGGCTCTGCGCGCTGGCCTTCTCGATCCACATGACGCTGCTGGGTGAGGCGGGCCTGCGCCAGCTCGCCGAGGTGAACCATGCGGGTGCCGTGGCCGCCGCCGAGCGGCTGTCGCAGATCCCCGGCGTCGAACTGATCAACGACAGCTTCTTCAACGAATTCACGCTGAAGCTGCCGGTCGAGGCACGCCCCGTCGTCCGTACGCTCGCCGATCGCGGCATTCTTGCGGGTGTCTCACTCGGGCGTCTCTATCCGGGCAAGGACGATCTCGCGAACGGCCTCGTCGTCGCGGTGACCGAAACGACCACCGCGGAGGACGTCGAAACGCTTGCGTCCGCACTCCAGGAGATACTGGCATGAGCATCAACCAGAGCGGCTGGCGCCCGACCGCGCCCGAGCAGGGCAAGGGCAACGTCCCCGCCAGCGTCACCGGCAACAAGGCGCTGATGCTGGAGGAAGCGCTGATCTTCGAGATCGGCGATACGCACACGACGGGCGTCGATTTTTGTTCACCCGCGAAGGCGGGTGCCCAGACTGGGTCCCCGCCTTCGCGGGGAAACAAGCTTGGGGCGCTCGCTCGCGCCAACCCGATCGGCCTCCCCGGTCTGTCGGAGCCAGAAACCGTCCGCCATTACACGCGCCTGTCGCGCCAGAATTACGGCATCGATCTCGGCTTCTTCCCGCTCGGCAGTTGCACGATGAAGCACAATCCGCGCCTCAACGAGAAGATGGCACGGTTGCCCGGATTCTCCGACGTCCACCCGCTCCAGCCGGTCGACACCGTGCAGGGCGCGCTCGAGGTCATCCATCAGCTTGCGCACTGGCTCGTCACGCTTACCGGCATGACCTCGGTCGCGATGAGCCCCAAGGCGGGCGCGCATGGCGAGCTGTGCGGGATCCTCGCGATCCGCGCCGCGCTCGAAGCCAAGGGTGAAGGGCACCGCAAGGTCATCCTCGTCCCCGAGAGCGCGCATGGCACCAACCCCGCCACCGCGGCGTTCGCGGGCTATGGCGTCGAGGATATCCCCGCCACCGCCGAGGGGCGCGTCGACACCGCCGCGCTGAAGGCTCGGCTCGGCCCCGACGTCGCGGGCGTGATGATCACCAACCCCAACACCTGCGGGCTGTTCGAGCGCGACATGCGCGAGATTTCGGACGCAGTGCATGCGGCGGGCGGCTTCGTCTATTGCGACGGCGCGAACTTCAACGCGATCGTCGGCCGCGTCCGCCCGGGCGATCTCGGCATCGACGCGATGCACATCAACCTGCACAAGACCTTCTCGACCCCGCATGGCGGCGGCGGCCCGGGCTCGGGTCCGGTGGTGTTCTCGGCGGCGCTCACGCCCTACGCTCCGCTCCCGTTTGTCGAAAATCAGGATGGGCAGTTCGTCCTCGTCGAGGAAGAAACCGCGGGCGAGCATCATGCCGGCAGCTTCGGCCGGATGGTCGCGTTCCACGGCCAGATGGGCATGTTCACGCGCGCGCTGACCTACATCCTCAGCCACGGCGCGGACGGCCTGCGCCAGGTGTCGGAGGATGCGGTGCTCAACGCGAACTACATCCTGCGCAGCCTCGACGACACGCTCGACGCGCCGTTCGGCCCGTCGGGTCCGTGCATGCACGAGGCGCTGTTCTCCGACTCGGGGCTCGCCGAGGGCTTCTCGACGATCGACGTCGCCAAGGGGCTAATCGACGAGGGCTTCCACCCGATGACGATGTATTTCCCGCTCGTCGTCCACGGCGCGATGCTGGTCGAGCCGACCGAGACCGAATCGAAGGCGGCGCTCGACCAGTTCATCGCCGCGCTGCGCTCGGTCGCCGAACGCGCCAAGGCAGGTGATCCAAGCCTCAAGACCGCCCCGCACTTCGCCCCCCGCGCGCGCCTCGACGAGACGCTCGCGGCGCGCAAGCCCGTGCTGGTCTGGAAGGATCCCGTGCCGCTTGCGCAGGCGGCGGAATAGGCCCCTAGCCAGCGACACCTCGGCTTCCCGAAGCATGGCGAAGACGGAGCGCGCCCCACGCGCTCCGTCTCCGTCATCCTGACGAAAGTCAGGATCCAGGGTAACCGAGCGATACCGTTTGTGGCTCTGGATCCTGACTTTCGTCAGGATGACGGGCGGGGGACGTCCCTGAGACTGTCAGGCGATCGCGCGGTCGGTTTCGTCCTGCCGGCGGACATGTTCGCGCCAGACGATGTAGAGGCCGCTCGCGACGATGACGGGGGCGCCGAACCAGGTCGCCTCGGCGGGCAGCGTGTCGAACACCAGCCAGCCGAGCAATGTCGCCCATAACAGGCTCGAATAATCCATCGGCACCACCACCGACACCGGCCCGAGCCGCAACGAGGTCGTCATCGCGATCTGCGCGAGGCCCCCGAAGATCCCGACGCTCGCAAGGCATGCCCAGGTCACGAAACCATGTGACTCCGCTGCGCGCGCGTAGATCACCGACAGCGGCACCAGCGACAGCGCGGAGAACCAGAACACCGTCGTCAGCGCGCTCTCGGTCTTGCCGATCTGCCGGAGCAGGATCGACACGCTCGCGGTCCCGAACGCGCCCGCCAGCGCACAGCCCGCGCCCCATAACGGAAAATGATCGCCGCTGCCGGGCTGCGCGACGATCAGCACGCCCGCAAACCCCGCCGCCACCGCCGCCCAGCGATGCCAGCCGGTCGGCTCGCGCAGCACCAGTGCCCCGAGGATCGTGGCGAAGATCGGCACGGTGAAGCCGATCGTCGTCGCTTCGGCCAGCGGCAGCGCGACGATCCCGTTGAAGGTGAACGCCATCGCCGACAGCCCGACGACCGCGCGGATGATGTGCGCGGGGAGGCGCTTCGTCGCGATCGAGGGCAGGCCGGGTCCGGCGGTGATGACGGCCGACACCAGCAGGCACGCGCCGAACTGGCGGAAGAACAGGATCTCCGACACGCTCGCGCCGTGGCGTTCGGCCAGTTTGATCGCGGTGTTCATCAGCGCGAAGATCACGACCGACAGCAACCGCATACCGATGGCGGGAAGGATGCGGTCTGAAGGCATTGCCTGCACCTACGCAAACCGCGCCCGCGATCCCACCCTCAAACCGCCGTCACCCTGACGAAAGTCAGGACCCAGGGTACCACGCGCGCCCTCCTTGGCTCTGGGTTCTGACTTTCGACATGATGACGGCGGTAGGGGCGGTGGGATGGGGTGACGAAGCGCCGCGTTCGCGATAAGCGCGACGCCATGATAAAGCGCGCACTCCCCGTCACCCGCGAGGCAGATTTTTCCGCCTGGTACCAGGCCGTCATCACCGAGGCCGACCTCGCCGAGGAATCCGGCGTCCGCGGCTGCATGGTCATCCGCCCCTGGGGCTATGGCATCTGGGAGCGGATCCAGCGACTGCTCGACGACCGGATCAAGGCGACGGGGCATGAGAACTGCTATTTCCCGCTCTTCATCCCGCTCTCCTATTTCGAGAAGGAGGCCGAGCATGTCGACGGATTCGCCAAGGAAATGGCGGTCGTCACGCATCACCGGTTGAAGGCGGATGGCTATGGCCGACTCGTGCCCGATCCCGACGCCAAGCTCGAGGAGCCGCTGGTCGTGCGCCCCACGTCGGAGATGGTCATCGGCGCCGCGTTCGCGCGCTGGGTCCAGTCGTGGCGCGACCTGCCCGTGCTGATCAACCAATGGGCCAATGTCGTCCGCTGGGAAATGCGCACGCGCATGTTCCTGCGCACCAGCGAGTTCCTCTGGCAGGAGGGGCATACCGCGCACGCGACCGTCGACGAAGCGCGCGACGAGACGCTCAAGATGCTCGAAGTCTACCGCGACTTCGCCGAGGAATGCCTCGGTCTCCACGTGATCGCGGGCGAAAAGCCCGAGAATGAGCGCTTCCCGGGCGCGGTCGCGACCTATTCGATCGAGGCGATGATGCAGGACGGCAAGGCGCTCCAGGCGGGCACCTCGCATTTCCTCGGCACCAATTTCGCCTCGGCACAGAATATCCGCTTCCAGAACGCAGCCGGCGAGTTCGAGCTCGCCAACACCACCAGCTGGGGCGTGTCGACGCGGATGATCGGCGGCGTCATCATGGTTCACGGCGACGACGACGGCCTGCGCGTGCCGCCGATGATCGCGCCGTGGCAGGTGGTGATCGTGCCGATGCTGCGCGACAATCCCGACGACGCGGCCATCGTCGACTATTGCAAGTCGCTTCAGGCAGAACTCACCAAGCAGTCCGCACTCGGCGAGCCGGTCCGTGCGCTGCTCGATCTGAAACCCGCCAAGGCGGCGACCAAGCGCTGGGGCTGGGTCAAGAAGGGCGCACCGATCGTGATCGAGGTCGGCGGCCGCGACATGGCGGGCGGCAACGTCTCGGTCATCCGCCGCGACCGGCTCTACCGCGAGGACGGCAAGCTCGACAGCGTCGCGACCCCGCGCGATGCCTTTGTCGAAGCGGTGTCGGGCGTGCTGGCGGACGTGCAGGGGGCGTTGCACGTCGAGTCGATGGAGCGGCTGCGCGCGAACATCGTGCCGATCGACGACTTTGCGGCGCTCGAGACGCATTTTGCCGATGGCGTGAAGAACCCGGGCTGGGTCGATGTGCGCTGGGCGAAGCCGACCGGCGCGGCGCTCGACTCGGTCGTCGAGCGGTTGAAGGCGCTCAAGCTGACGATCCGCAACGCGCCGATCGGCCAGACCGGATGCGACGATGGCGCCTGCATCTTTACCGGCCAGCCTGCGGTCGAGCGGATCCTGATCGCCCGCGCCTATTGATCCTCCGGGACGCCCTCGTGAACCACGACGGCGTTCTCGCGCTTTTCGGGACGGATATAGATCGAGGCGAGCATGGGCACCGCAGCGCGGAGCTCGCCTTCCATCGCCTCGATCATCGTCTCGCCTTCGCCCATCGTCAGCGTGTCGACAAAGTCCGCGCTGATCGCGGCGAAGATGCTGTCGGGCGCGGTGTGGATCGTCCGGACATGGTTCACCGCGGCGATTCCAGGGTGCGCTGTGACGATGCCGCGAATCGTCGCGATCACGGCGGAGTCCGCACGCTCGCCGATCAGCAGCCCCTTCGATTCGCGTGCCAGGATCACCGCGACGAGCGCGAGGATCAGGCCGATCAGGATCGACGCGACGCCGTCGATCCGGGGGTCGGCAAAGGCGTGGCTGGCCCAGATGCCGAGCCCGGCGATCAGCAGCCCGGCCAGCGCCGCCGAATCCTCGAACAGGACGATGAAGCCTGCCGGGTCCTTCGAGCGGTGGATCGCGGTCCACCAGCCCGAATCCCCCTTGGACTTGGCGAATTCGCGAACTGCGATCGTCCAGCTGGTACCCTCGAGTAGAACCGCGACGCCCAGAACGATATAGGCGATGAGAGGGTCGGACAGCGGCTCGGGCCGCAGCATGTGCCGATACCCTTCATAGATCGACACGCCCGCGCCCACCGCGAAGATCAGGATCGCGACGACGAACGCCCAGAAATAGAGCTCGCGGCCATAGCCGAACGGGTGGGCGGCATCCGCCGGCTGCTTCGCCCGCGATTGCCCGTACAGCAGCAGGATCTGATTGCCGCTGTCGACCAGCGAATGGACACCCTCGGTCAGCATCGACGACGAGCCGGTCAGCCCCGCGGCGACGAACTTTGCGACGGCAATGCCGAGATTGGCGGCAAGCGCCCCGTAAAGGACGATATCGTCCTTGATCTTGTTGAGAATTCCATCGGCCATACCGCCTCCTAGGCGAGGACGGCGGCGTCGGCCAGACGCGGAAAAGCCCATCGATGCCTGCGCACCAATGGGCCCTTTTCCTCCCCAGGAAATCGCTCGGTCCGGCGCGCGTGCCTATTGGCAAAATGCCCGTCGAACGGTGGCGGTCAGCCGAGCCGGCCGAGCCGGTGATACAGCGCGCTGAGGCGGCTCAATTTTACGTCGTCGACCGAAACCTTGGTAATCAATTCGCCAATAGCTTCCTTGAGCAATTCGAAATCTGCGGTCGAGAAAACGGCGCGGGCGCGCATTGGTTCGGTCGTCATGCCCATCTCCTTCATGGCGAATGTGTCTCCCCGTTTACAAACTCGAGCAACCGGGGCGGCGATGACATCATAAAGCCTGATGTTTGCGGGGTTTGGAAGCGGGAGCGAGCGAATGGCCGGGTTGTGCTGTCGTTGGGCGTTGCGCGGACCCTGTCTCTCTGTAACTATCGTGACAAGGACGGGGAGGTGGAATGGCCGAGCGTAAATTACTGGCAGGGCATGCGATCAGGCGGTTGCGGCGCGGTGCCGGACTGACCCAGGCCGCGATGGCGGAGATGCTTTCGATCAGCCCGAGCTACCTCAATCTGGTCGAGCGCAACCAGCGGCCGATTTCCGCAACGCTGCTCGTCAAGCTCGCGGAAAGCTTCGATTTCGATCCGCGGACCCTGGCGGCGGCCGAACCGGGCGGCGGTTCGGAGGCGATCCGCCGTCGTCTGGCGCACCCCATGTTCGCCGACCTGGCGATCGACCGCAACGAGGTCGAGGAATGGCTGGCCAGCGCGCCCGGTGGTGCCGAGGCCTTTGCGCGCGTGTTCGACCGGATGGGGGAGGGGGATGGTGCGATTGCGCCATCCGACGACCCGGTCGCACTGGTGCGCCGCGAGATCGAGCGGTGGCGGAATCACTTTGCCGATCTCGACGCCGCCGCCGAAGCGCTGGCGGACGAGCTGCGGCTGGGGGCCGGCGACCTTTACGGGGCGATCACCGAGCGCCTGCGCGCCAAACACGGCATCACGATCCGCGTCCTGCCCGCCGACGTGCTGCCCGACACGTTGCGGCGGCTCGATCTTCATGCCCGGCAGCTGCAACTGAGCGAGGTGCTCGACCCTGCATCACGGACGTTCGCGGTCGCGTTCCAGCTTGGCCAGATCGAGGCGCAGGCGGAGATCGATGCGCTGGCCAAGGCCGCGGGCTTCAGCGACCGCGCTGCCGAGCGACTGTACCGACGCCATCTGCTCAGCTATTTCGCGGCGGCGGTGATGATGCCCTATGCGCGGTTCCTGCGCGGCTGCGAGGCGACCGGCTACGATATCGAACTGCTCCAGCGACGGTTCGGCGCAGGGTTCGAACAGGTTGCGCACCGGCTGACGACGTTGCAGCGGGTGGGCGCGAGAGGGCTTCCCTTCTTCATGATCCGGATCGACCGCGCCGGGCAGGCGTCGAAGCGCTATCCCGGCGCGAGCGGCGCGGCACTGGTCGAGGCGGAAGGCCGGTGCCCGCTGTGGCAGCTCCATCACGCGTTCGATCGTCCGGGGGACCTGGTGGTGCAGCTGGTCGAGATGGAGGACGGCGCGCGCTGGCTGACGATGGCGCGGACGGTGCGTCCGCAGGGGCGCCGCTTCGGAGCGGTACGCGCGGAGTTTGCGATTGGATTGGGGGTCGAGGCGGCACTCGCGCGCGGGCTGGTCGCTGCGAGCGGTATCGATCTGACGGGCGCGGCTATGCCGATCGGCATCGGCTGTCGCGGATGCTTCCGCGCGGATTGCCCGCAGCGTTCCGCAGCCCCCGCAGGCCGCGCGTTGATCGTCAACGAACGCGAGCGTCGCACCTCGGCACTGACGTTCGTCGGCGACTGAACGCCGATACGGCTGGACGCGCCAGGAATGCGACAGGACGCATGTGATGCAACGAAAATCGGCGTCGGCGATGCGTCCGAATTCGCCGCCGACCGTTCATAGCGGGTTCGCGCCTCACGCGTCCCGACCTGCCTCAGGCGGACCGATCGTGAGCCGACCCTGAATTTGTGTATGGGGTTTCCATTGTTCGCACCGCCATTGATCAGACGCCCCGCTGCGGGGATCGTTCTGATTGTCGAAGATCATCTGCTTGTTCAAATCACCGCGACGGCGCGGATCGAGGATGCCGGACTGTCGACGCTCGTCGCCGACGATGCGGACGAGGCGATGGCGATTCTGACGTCGCGTGACGATGTCGCGGCGGTATTCACCGATATCGACATGCCGGGCTCGATGGACGGACTGGCCCTCGCCGCGATCATCCGCCGGCGCTGGCCGCAGATCCAGGTCGTCGTCACGTCCGGCCAGCGGCCGAGCAAAGCCGCAGGTCTGCCCGACGGCGTCGCCTTCTTTCAGAAACCCTACGACTATTCGAACCTGGTGAACCATTTTCGCTGAGGCATAGACCGCGCCCAGTCACCCGGGCGCGGGACGCATCACGCCCCCGCCAGCGTCAAGGCCGAAAGCTGCTCGTCAGATAGCTCAAGCGTCATGGCGGGCAGAAGATCCTCGATCTGACGCGCGCTGGTCGCGCTTGCGATCGGTGCGGTAATTCCGGGCTGTGCCAAGAGCCACGCGAGCGCGATCTGAGCGTGGCTGGCACCCGTGTTCGAGACGACGGCATCCATCGCCTCGAGGACTGCCTTCCCCTTTCCGTCGAGGAGGTCGCGCATGCCACCGCCACGCACGCTTGCGCCCAGATCGTCGGGCGTGCGGTATTTGCCGGTGAGGAAGCCCGACGCGAGACCATAATAAGGAAGGACGCCGATATTCTCGGTCACGCAATAGTCCTGCAATTCGCCTTCGAACTTGTCGCGGCTGACGAGATTATATTCGGGCTGGAGGACATGATAGCGCGGCAGGTCGCTGGCCTTTGCGGCGTCCACCGCAGACTTCAGGCGTGCGGCGTGGAAGTTCGACGCGCCGATGACGCGCACCTTTCCGGCATCGACGAGCTTGCCGAAGGCCTCGAGGACAGCCTCCTGCGGCACCGTGTCGTCATCCTGATGCGCATAATAGAGATCGATGCGATCCGTGCCGAGACGCTTGAGCGATGCTTCGGCCGCTGCCGCGATGCGCGCCGGCTGGAGCTTCTCGCCACCTTCACCCGGTAACATGCCGACCTTGGTCGCGATCAGCACGTCATCGCGCCTGCCGCTCGTCCGCAGCCAGTCGCCGATCATCGTTTCGGATTCGCCACCCTCATGGCCGTCCACCCATGACGAATACATGTCGGCAGTGTCGATCATCGTCCCGCCACCCGCGACGAATGCATCGAGGACCGCAAAGCTGGCGGTCTTGTCCGCTGTCCATCCAAAGACATTCCCCCCGAGAACGAGGGGGGCGATCTTGAGATCGGTCGAGCCGAGGCGGCGATTCATCATTGGGGCTGGTCGCTTTGCGAGGGGGAGGGGGACGGTGTCGTGCCGTCAGCGGTCGAGTTGCCAACAGGGGGTGGGCCGTCGGGGCGCATGCTGTTCACTTCGAGCATGGTCGCGGCATCGTTGAGCTGCGCTGCCTCGTCCTGCGTGACCGCGCCGGGTTGTTCCGGAGTCGGGGAACAGGCGCCCAGCAGGGCCAGAGACAGAACCGCCCCGAGCCGGCCGCCAGACGCGAAACCCGTCGATCGTCCGCGTCCTGACCAGGCAGGCCGGGAGCGCAGGACCATCGACCGGATCGCGGTCGGACAACGCGGTGCGGGGCGGTCCGTGACGGCGATTAGTCCTTGATCGCGTTGCCGGCGCGGGTCAGTGCGTTACCCGTCGCGTCTGCTGCGCGGTCGGCGCTGTTGTTGATCGCGGCACCCGCACGGTCTACATTGGCCTCTGCGCGCTCGCCGGCGCGGTCGGCGCTGGCGTCGAGACGGTCAGCGGCGTTGTCCATGCGCGCACCGGCATTGTCGAGCGATGCTTCAGCCGAGCCGAGCGCACGATCGCTGGCGGCATCGACATCGGCAACCGCATTCTGGGTCGTCGCGCTTGCGTCGGCCGCGATGGCGTTCGCCGCTTCCGCGGTCTCGTTCTGCGCATTGTTGCTGCACGCTGCGAGGCCGGCCGTCAGGACTAGCGCGGGGATCAGAAACTTCTTCATGAATAACACTCCCATCATCAAATTCGGCGTCGATCCGGGCGGACCTGACGTTTGTGAGCCGGATGCTTTCCAGTTCATAGCGTGTTCGAACGCCGGCCAAGCGTTTCCGATCCGTCGACGTTGGGACGACCCTGGGGCCAGCATTCCTCCAGCGACACGCTACGGCCTGCGTTGACCTCATATAAAGAATTCTTTATATGACTTCCCATGACGATGGCGCTCGAAATCTTCCGTGCGATGGCGGATGCGACCCGATTGCGTATTCTCGCGCTTCTGCGTCGCATGGAGCTGTCGGTTGGCGAACTCGCGCAGGTGCTCGGGCAGAGCCAGCCGCGCGTGTCGCGCCATGTGAAGATCCTGTGCGATGCCGGTCTGGCGGAGCGTCGCAAGGAGGGCAGTTGGGTGTTCGTCGGCGTGGGGCGCAGCGATGTTGTCGATCCGGTCGCTGCCGCTCTCGATAGCTGGGCTAAGGCAGAACCCGATCACTGGGCGGTTGCCGACGCGGCGCGGCTTGCTGCGGTGCGCGCCGATCGGGCGGCGAGCGCGGCGGCGTGGTTCGAGGGGCATGCCGACGAGTGGGATGCAATCCGTTCGCTGCACGTCGCCGAAAGCGAGGTCGAGGCGGCGATGGCGGCGATGCTCGGCGATGCGCGGGTCGGTACGTTGATCGACATCGGCACGGGGACGGGCCGGATGCTCGAGCTGTTCGGTGGACATGCCCGACTGGCGCTGGGGATCGATCGCAGTTCGGAGATGCTGCGTCTGGCGCGCGCCAAGCTGCACGATATGGCACATGCCGAATTGCGGCAGGCGGATCTGTACGCGCTGCCGCTCGACGACGGGGCGGCGGACGTCGCGATCCTGCATCACGTGCTTCATTTTGCACAGCAGCCGGGCGCCGCGGTCCGCGAAGCCGCGCGCGTGCTGGCGCCGGGCGGGCGGTTGCTGATCGCGGATTTTGCGAGCCATGACCGCGAGGAATTGCGGCTGAGCGATGCGCATACGCGCCTCGGCTTTGCCGACGATCAGATGACGGCTTGGTTCGACGCGGCCGGTTTGCAGACCGCGCGCGTCGAGACGCTCGAGGGCGGTGAGCTGACGGTGAAATTATGGCTCGGCCGCAGGATTGGCATGAGTTTGCGTGAGGTGAAGGCGGCATGACGACAATCACTATTCCCCAACTGGCCGAGGCGCGTCGTGCGCTCGAAGAACCGCTCTTTGCCGACCTCGCGGGCGACGTGGGGATCAGCTTCGAATTCTTCCCTCCCAAGAGCGACAAGATGGACGCCCAGCTTTGGGACGCGATCCGCACGCTCGAGCCGCTCGGTCCCGATTTCGTGTCGGTGACCTATGGCGCGGGCGGGTCGACGCGCGAGCGGACGCACGCGACCGTCGCGCGGATCCAGCGCGAGACGTCGATGAACGCCGCCGCGCACCTGACATGCGTCGAGGCGACCAAGGCCGAGATCGATCAGGTTGCCGAGGAATATTGGGCGGCAGGCGTACGGCACATCGTCGCGCTGCGCGGCGACATGCCGACGCTGGGTCAGCCCTATCAGGCGCATCCCGGCGGGTATGAGAATGCGGCGGCGCTGGTCGCCGGGCTGGCACGGCTGCATCCGTTCGAGATTTCGGTCGCGGCCTATCCCGAATGCCACCCCGAATCCGGCGGGCATGACGTCGATCTCGACAACCTCAAGCGCAAGCTCGACGCGGGCGCGACGCGGGCGATCACGCAGTTCTTCTTCTCGCCGGAAGCCTATTTCCGGTTCCGCGACCGGGTGGCCGCGGCGGGGATCACCGCGCAGATCCTCCCGGGTATCCTCCCGGTCTCGAACGTCGCGCAGACGCGCAAGTTCGCGAACGCGTGCGGGGCGGAGATTCCGGCCTGGATGGACCGGCTGTTCGAGGGGCTCGACGATCATCCGGCGGCCCGACAGCTCGTCGCGGCGACGATCGCGGCCGAGATGTGCCGGCGGCTCTATGCGGGGGGCGTGAAGGATTTCCACTTCTACACACTCAACCGCGCCGAACTCGCCTATGCTATCTGTCACATGCTCGGCGTCCGCGCGAAGCCGAGCGAAAAGGTCGCCGCGGCATAATTCATCACCCCTCCCGCAGGCGGGAGGGGCCGGGGGTGGGCTCGCGTTCGCCCCCAACGATACCGCCCGAGGATAGCGGGCGCCCACCCCCGACCCCTCCCGCTTGCGGGAGGGGGGAGTCCAATCGATGACACCACGTGAACGTTTCAACGCGGAAGCCGCCAAGCGCATCCTGATCACCGACGGCGCGTTCGGCACCGAGATCCAGAACTGGAAGCTCGACGAGGCGGCCTATGCGGGCGACCTCGGGCTGAGCCATGATCAGAAGGGCAACAACGACATCCTGGCGATTACCAGGCCGGACGTGCCCCAGACGATCACGCGCGAATATCTCGACGCGGGGTCGGACATCGTGTCGACCAATACGTTCAGCGCGAACATCATCAGCCAGGCGGATTACGGCGCCGAGCATCTGGTCCGCGCGATCAACGTCGAAAGCGCGAAGATCGCACGGGCGCTCGCGACCGAATATGAGGCGAAGGACGGCCGGCCGCGGTTCGTGGCCGGCGCGATCGGGCCGACGAACAAGACGCTGTCGCTGTCCCCCGACGTCAACGATCCGGGCTATCGCGAGATCGACTTCGATTATCTGAAGGGCGTCTACCGCGAACAGATCGACGCGCTGCTCGAAGGCGGCGAGGGGGTTGGGGTCGATTTCATCCTGATCGAGACGGTGTTCGATACGCTGAACGCCAAAGCCGGGATCATGGCCGCGATCGAGGCGGGCGACGATCTCGGGCGCGACGTGCCGATCATGCTGTCGATGACGCTGACCGATCTGTCGGGCCGCAACCTGTCGGGGCACACGGTCGAGGCGTTCTGGCACGCGGTGCGGCATGCCAAGCCGATCACGATCGGGCTCAACTGCTCGTTCGGTGCAGAGCAGCTGCGGCCGCATGTGAAGACCCTGTCCGGCATCGCCGACACGCTGATCATGATCTACCCGAACGCCGGGCTGCCCAACGAACTCGGCGAATATGACGAGATGCCGGCGACGACCGCCGGGCTGGTCGGCGAATGGGCGGTGGCCAAGCAGGTCAACGTGCTCGGCGGCTGCTGCGGCTCGACGCCTGCGCATATCAAGGCGATGGCGGACGGCGTGCGCGGGCTGGAACCGCGGGCGGTCTCGCGGCCGGAGGTGCGGACCAAGCTTGCCGGGCTCGAACCGTTCACGATGGCGGCCTGACTTTCTTCCCCTCCCGCAAGCGGGAGGGGGCCGGGGGTGGGCTCGCGCGCTCCCCCAACGACTAGGCCCGCGGATGGCGGGCGCCCACCCCCCGACCCCCTCCCGCTTGCGGGAGGGGGGGAAGAAATGAACCGATGACCACTCCCTCCTCCACGTCCTTCGTCAACATCGGCGAGCGCACCAACGTCACCGGCTCGGCCCGCTTCAAGAAGCTGATCATGGCGGGCGACTATCCCGCCGCGGTCGAGGTCGCACGCCAGCAGGTCGAGAGCGGCGCGCAGGTGCTCGACGTCAACATGGACGAGGGGCTGCTCGACGCGCACCACGCGATGACGACGTTCCTGAAGCTGATCGCCGCCGAACCGGACATCGCGCGCATCCCGTTCATGGTCGACAGCTCGAAATGGAGCGTGATCGAGGCGGGGCTGAAGTGCGTCAGCGGCAAGCCGATCGTCAATTCGATCAGCATGAAGGAGGGCGAGGAGCAGTTCCTTGCCCAAGCGCGCAAGTGCATGGCATACGGCGCCGCGGTCGTCGTGATGGCGTTCGACGAGGTCGGACAGGCTGACACCAAGGACCGCAAGGTCGAGATCTGCGAGCGCGCCTACAAGCTGCTCGTCGGCATCGGTTTTCCGCCCGAGGATATTATCTTCGACCCCAACGTCTTCGCGGTCGCGACGGGGATCGAGGAGCATGACAATTACGGCGTCGACTTCATCGAGGCGTGCCGCGAGATCAAGGCGCGCTGCCCGCACGTCCATATCTCGGGCGGGCTGTCGAACTTCAGCTTCTCGTTCCGCGGCAATGAGCCCGTGCGCCGCGCGATGCACAGCGTGTTCCTCTATTATGCGATCCCCGCGGGGATGGACATGGCGATCGTCAACGCCGGCCAGCTCGACATCTATGACGATATCGATCCCGAGCTGCGGCAGGCGGTCGAGGATGTCGTGCTCAACAAGGATCCCGAAGCGGGTGAGCGGCTCGTCCAGCTCGCCGAGCGCTATCGCGGCACCGATGTCGTCGCGGAGAAGGCGGCCGCCGAATGGCGTTCGCTAGGCGTCAACAAGCGGCTCGAATATGCGCTGGTCAAGGGCATCGACCTGCACGTCGTCGAGGATACCGAGGAAGCGCGGCTGATCATCGACGGCAATGGCGGTCGCCCGATCGAGGTGATCGAGGGGCCGCTGATGGACGGGATGAACGTCGTCGGCGACCTGTTCGGCAGCGGCAAGATGTTCCTCCCGCAGGTCGTGAAATCGGCGCGCGTGATGAAGAAGGCGGTCGCGCATTTGCTGCCTTACATCGAGGCGGCCAAGGAGCCCGGCGCGCGCGGCAAGGGCAAGATCATCATGGCGACGGTCAAGGGCGACGTGCATGACATCGGCAAGAACATCGTCGGTGTGGTGCTCCAGTGCAACGGGTTCGACGTGGTCGATCTGGGCGTCATGGTGCCGTGGTCGAAGATCCTCGAAGCCGCGAACGAGAATGACGCGGACATGATCGGGCTGTCGGGGCTCATCACGCCGAGCCTCGACGAGATGGTGACCGTCGCCGAGGAGATGAAGCGCGCAGGCATGACGATGCCGCTGCTGATCGGCGGCGCGACCACGTCGAAAGTGCATACTGCGCTCAGGATTGCGCCCGCCTATGACGGCCCGGTGGTGCACGTGCTCGATGCGAGCCGCGCGGTGGGTGTCGCGTCGACGCTGGTCAGCGACACGATCCGCGACGAGTTCGTGACCAAGACCGCGGACGAATATGAAGCGGTCAGGGTGGCGCGTGCCAACAAGGGCCAGAGCGAGCTTATCCCGATCGAGACGGCGCGCGAGCGTGGGTTCGTCGCGGACTTCGCGTTGAAGCCCGGGGCGCCCGCGAAGCCCGGCGTCCATGTGTTCGCGGACTGGGACCTGACCGACCTGCGCGACTATATCGACTGGACGCCGTTCTTCCGCGCCTGGGAGCTGGCGGGCAACTTCCCGGCGATCCTGACCGACGAGGTCGTCGGCGAGAGTGCGAGTTCGCTCTATGCGGATGCGCAGGCGATGCTCGACACGATCGTCGCGGAAAAATGGCTGACGCCGCGCGGGGTCGTGGGGCTGTGGCCGGCGCGGCGCGAGGGGGACGATGTGGTCGTCTCGCACACGCGCCGCCACGACATGCCGCACGAGGACGTGCGCCTGCCGATGCTGCGCCAGCAGATTTCGAAGCGTGAGGGGCGCGCGAACATGTGCCTCGCCGATTTCGTCGATCCCGCGGGCGACTGGTTCGGCGGGTTCGCGGTCGGCATCCACGGGATCGACGAGCATATCGCGCGGTTCAAGGCGGGGCATGACGATTACAACGACATCCTGCTGAAGGCGCTCGCCGATCGCTTCGCTGAGGCGTTTGCCGAACGGCTGCACAAGCATGTCCGTCAGGAGCTGTGGGGCTATGCACCCGAGGAACAGCTGACCAACGACGCGCTGATCAAGGAACAGTATCGCGGCATCCGCCCTGCGCCGGGCTATCCGGCCTGCCCCGACCACAGCCTGAAGCCGATCCTGTTCGACCTGCTTGATGCCGAGACCGCGACCGGGCTCGAACTGACCGAGAGCTTCGCGATGTTCCCGACCGCGGCCGTTTCGGGCTTCTACTTCGGCCACCCGCAGGCGGAGTATTTCGGTGTCGCCCGCGTCGGTCGCGACCAGTTGGAAGACTATGCGGCGCGGCGCGGCGTCGACCTGCCGATCGCGGAGCGCTGGTTGCGTCCGAACCTGGACTGAACCCCGAACCGTGACGTCACCCCGGCCTTCGCCGGGGTGGCGCCATGATTATGGCTGTCAGGCGCTACGCCCGACCAATGCCGCCAGCTTCTTCAGTTTCGGCGCCACCATCGGTACGCTCAGCATCGTGCTGGCCAGCGCCATCAGCAGCAGCGCGGTGAAGGTCTCGTTGGTGATGATCGCCTTGTCGAGCAGGATGTTGACGAAGATGATCATGATCAGCGCCTTGGTCTGAAGCAGCCAGCCGATCGCCGACGCCTCGCCCGGGCGCCATTTGAGGATCCGCCCGGCGGCGTGGACGCCCGCCAGCTTGCCGCCGACCGAGGCGAGCAGCAACAATGCGGCGGCGGCGAACACCGCGATCCCGCCGACCGCCCACTGCGTCTTCAGGCCGGTCGACAGGAAGAACACCGGCATCACCGCGAGCAGCACGAAGCGGCGGAAGTCGTCCATCCGGACCTGGTCGAACCATTTCGCGTCGAGCACCGCGCCCGACAGGAACGCGCCGACCATGAAATGCAGTCCCGCCCAGTCCGCGGCGAACCCGCAGCCGGCGAGCCAGATCAGGCTGACATACCAGCGATCGCGCTCAGGGATCCGCGCCATCAGTCGGCGGATCAGCAGGGTGGCGACCGCGAAGCCGATCAGAAAGCCCGCCTGCCGGCCAACCCGCTCCCAATCGAGCAGGATCAGCGCGAGCACGCCCCAGATCGCGATATCGTCGAGGCTGGCATAGCGCAGGATGCGCTGGCCGATCGGCTCACGCAGGACCTCGAGCTTTTCAAGGAACAGCACGAGGATCGGCAGCGCGGTGACCGCGCAGGCCATGCCGATGCCCAGAACGACCTGCCACCGCGCGCCCGACACGCCTGCCCAGCCCGGATAGCGCAGCATCAGCGCGGCGGCGATGCTGCCGGTCGCGAGCGGCACTGCCAGCGCGAGGCCGGCGGTGACCGCGGTCTCGCGGCGATGTCGCCATGCCGCGCCGAGATCGAGTTCGATGCCAGCGACCCACACGAACATCATCACCGCCCACCACGCGACGCCGTTCAGCGAGCCGATTGTCGCAGGCGTGAAGATCGTCGCATAATAATCGGGGAAGAGCGCGCCGAGCACGCCCGGTCCGAGCAGGATGCCGCCGAAGATCTGCACCACGACCAGCGGTGCCCAGTAATCGGTCCGGCCCAGCCGCCAGACCAGATAGGGGACGCTGAAGATGATGAGCATCGCAAGGAGGAAGACCTCCGTCGGTGTCATGGCGTGCATGCATTCCCCCTCTCGCGCAGTCGGGGGCCCCCCGCCGGCTTTATGCTGCGGGGTGGTATGCGGCCGGGCAGGCGGCGGCAATATGCTTCGCTACGGTCGAACCGGTGTCGATCCGTTTGCAGGCTGCGCCATTGCGGGACGCGGGGCGGGCCCCCGCTATCGGCAGCCGGGGCGCATCCGCGCTAAGCACGGGGCGTGGCGGCGCAATCGTGGCTGGCCGATGAGGGAGTGCCCTGCTTGAACCGATCGCTCTTATTGCTCGTGCTGGTTGCTGCGTCCGCCTCGGCCCAAGCGCCGGTGCGGCGCGCGTCGCCCTTCACCGTCGACGGGCAGGGCTTTGCGACGCTGCAGGAGGCGGTCTCATCGATCCGGCTCGGCACCGCGACGATCCTGATCGCGCCCGGCACCTACCGGCAATGCGCGGTGCAGGCGGGCGGGCGGATCACCTTCAAGGCGGTGGAGCCGGGCACCGCGATCTTCGAAGGCGTGGCTTGTGAGGAGAAGGCGGCACTGGTGCTGCGCGGGCAGGGATCGGTCGTCGATGGCCTGGTCTTTCGCGGCTACAGCGTCCCCGACGGCAATGGCGCGGGGATCCGCACCGAGATGGGGGACCTCAATGTCGTCAACGCGATGTTCCTCGACAGCCAGGAAGGCATCCTCGGCGGCGAGCCAAGCGAGCAGCGGATCACGATCGACCGGTCGACCTTTTCGGGGCTAGGCCAGTGCGACCAGTCGCCGAGCTGCTCGCATGCCGTGTATCTGGCGAACCAGGGCAGCGTGACGATCACCCGCTCGCGGTTCGAGCGCGGGACCGGCGGGCATTACGTCAAACTGCGCGTGCCGACCGTCTCGATCACCGACAACAGCTTCGACGACAGCGCGGGGCGGAAGACCAATTACATGATCGACCTGCCCGAAGGCGCGACCGGGCTGATCGCGCGCAACACCTTCGTGCAGGGGCGGCAGAAGGAGAACCACACCGGGCTGATCGTCGTCGCGGCGGAAGCGAAGACCTATCGCTCGACCGGGTTGCGCGTCGAGGACAATGACGCGCGGCTGGCACCGGGCGATGCGACCAGTCCCGCATTCCTGGCGGATTACAGCCATGACGGGCTGGCGCTGGGGGCGAACCGGCTGGGGCCGGGGTTGCGGGCGTTCGAGACGCGGTAGTTTTTGGCAGAGCCGTCGGGAAAAGTGGGCTGGTAGCACCGCGTCCACACCCCCCGTCATCCCAGCTTTCGCTGGGATGACGGAAGGGGCGGGGTGGCGAGCCCCGTCAATTCGGGCAGGTGCTCGCCGCGCCCGCGTCGAGGTCGAGGCAGCGGCCGTCGAGCCCCGATACCGGCAGGCCGATTGTCGCGGCGAGCGTCGGGACGATGTCGACGGTTTCCACCGACAGCGGCTGTTCGAACCCGGCGATCCCCTTGCGCCAGAACAGGATCGGCACGCGGCGGTCATAGTCCCACGGGCTGCCGTGCGTTTCGACATAGCCGCCGGCGGGCGACACGATCGTCGTCACGCGCGGCTTGAGGAGCGTGACCAACTGGCCCGAGCGGCCCTCGGCATAGGAGGCGCGCGCGCGTTCGATCAGCGTCCAGGTCTCGGGCGGGGTGGTCGGCATCGGCGTCGCCATGATCTCGGCAGCCGAGAAGGCAGCGGCGACCTGCGGCAGCGCACGGTAGCGGCGCAGCGCCTCGGTCAGCACCCTGGCGCGTGTCTTGGCGGGCAGCGCATCGTCGATATAGACGTCGCCCTCGGTCCCGAGCAGGACGCTGCCGGGCAGGCCCAGGTCCTTGGCGATCGCGGTGCCGACCTGCTTGGCGAGCACATTCTCGTCCATATGCGCCTCCATCGGCATCGCGCGCTGCTGCTGGCGCTCGGTCGCATCGTGCGCACCGTGATCGGCGGTCAGCACGACCTCGTAATCCACGCCGGTCTCGTCCAGCACCGCGAAGAAGCCGCCGAGCGTCTTGTCGAGCTCGGCCATCTGGATGCACATCTCGGACCCCTGCGTGCCGTAGGTGTGGCCGATATAATCGGTCGCCGAGGCGCCGATGTCGATGATGTCGGTCTGCGGCCCTTGGCCGAGCTTCATGTCCTGGACCAGCGCGGCGGCCATCGCGAACACCGCGGCATCGGACGCGGGCGACACGCGGAAGCCCTTGGCGTCGCCCGCCTCGCGCTCGAAGCGGCCCTGGCCGTACGTCTTGCCCGCGATCACGATCGGGTGGTTCACGCCTGCGCAATAGCCGGGCAGCGGCAGCGCGGCCTGGGGCAGCGCGATCAGCCCGGCGACTGCGGCGCGCGTGCGCTGCACCGCCGGCGGTACGGCGCGGCCCGCATAAGAGACATAGGTCTTGCCGTCCCACCACCAGAGCTCGTCGACCTTGTGGCCGCCCATCATCACCGCCGCGCGATCCTTGCCCGCGACCGAGACCGAGCGGGTGCGCGGATCCCGCGCCTTCATCATCTCGCCGAGCGTCGGCACCTTCAGGTGCATGTCGGACACGGTGTAGCTGTCATGCGTGCTGCCGGCGACGCGCTCGTCCTCCGAGCAATAGACGATCTTGTCGGGGCGGCCGGCGCGCTGGTCGACCCAGTTGTTCGCGATGATCCCGGTATGCGCGGGACGCATGCCCGTCAGGATGGTCGAGTGGCCGGGGCAGGTCTCGGTCGCGGCATGGCTCTGATAGCCGCTCGGAAACACCACGCCGTTCAGCAGGCGGGTGAAGCCGCCGGTGAAGTGGTTGCGATATTGCTGGAACAGGTCGGCGGCGAACTGGTCGACCGAGATCGCCACGATCAGCTTGGGCGGCGTGGCGGGCGTCGGTGCCGCAACCGCCGGGGCGGGGGTCGGGGTCGGAGCGGTCTGCGCGGACGCGGTCACGGACGCGGCCGGGGTCAGGAGCAACGCGGCGATAAGTGCTTTCACGGACAGTCCTTTGACGAGCAGCGGCATGACTGCTTTCGGATGTAATGCGGTGTCGTCCTCGCTATGGCTGTGGCCGATGAACGAAACAAGGATGGCCATGCGCAGTTTACGTTGCGTCCTGATGACGATGCTGCTCGCGCTGTATGGCCTCGTGGCGACGCCGGCGCTGGCGGACTCGCTCGACGGGTCGAGCCGGCATCTGAGCATGCGGCTGGTTGCCGAGAGTGACCATCCGAAAGCGGGCGCACCGCTGACCATCGCGATTGCAACGACTCCCGATATGGGCTGGCACGGCTACTGGGCCAATCCGGGCGATGCGGGATTCCCCGCGACGTTCGACTGGACACTCCCGCGCGGAGTGACGGCGGGGCAGCCCGAATGGCCCGTCCCGACGACGCTGCTCATCGCGGGGCTGATGAACTATGTCTACGAGGCGCCCTATGCGCCGCTCGTGACGATCCAGGTGCCGGCGGGGCTGGCGGCGGGCGCCAAGCTGCCGATCCGGCTGAAGACGTCCTATCTGGTCTGTTCGGCGACGATCTGCGTGCCCGAGGAGCAGGCGCTCGCGCTCGACCTGACGATCGGTGACGGCGCGCCGTCGCAGGCGAGCGCCTTTGCCGGCTGGCGGCGGGCGATCCCCAAACCGCTCGATTCGGGCGCGACCTATGCGGTCGACAAGGGCGTGCTGCGCGTCGCGGTGCCGTTCCCCGCCGGGGCCAAGGCGCAGGATGCCTATTTCTTCCCGTTCACCACCGGCGTGATCGACAATGGCGCGCGCCAGACCGTGACGCGGTCGGGCGATACGCTGACGATCGCGACGCGACTAGCGGCCAATGGCAAGGCCAATGCGCCGATCGAGGGTGTGCTGCGGATCGGCGACGCGCAGGGGCTCGCGGTCAGCGCCGCGCCCGGGATCGTTGCGGCGGGGTCATCGGATAATGCGGGCGGGCTGTGGGCGACCGCACTGGCGGCGTTTGCGGGCGCGGTGCTCGGCGGGCTGATCCTCAACATCATGCCCTGCGTCTTCCCGATCCTGAGCCTGAAGGCGCTCAGCCTCGCGCGCGGTGGCGCCAGCGAACGCGAGGCGCGGCACGAGGCGCTCGCCTATACCGCGGGCGTCGTGCTGGTGTGCATTGGCCTTGGCGCGGCGATCCTCGCGCTGCGTGCGGGCGGGTCTGCGGTCGGCTGGGCGTTCCAGTTGCAGCATCCCGCGGCGATCATCGTGCTGCTGCTGCTGAGCACCGCGATCGCGTTCAACCTGGCCGGGCTGTTCGAGGTGCCGACGCCGCGGTTCGCGGGCGAGAGCGGTGCGAGCGGCGCGTTTGCGACCGGCGCGCTGGCTGCGTTCATCGCGACGCCGTGCACCGGGCCGTTCATGGGTGCAGCGCTGGGCGCTGCGCTGGTGCTGCCCTGGCCCGCGGCGATGGCGGTGTTCGCCGGGCTGGGACTCGGGCTATCGCTGCCGTTTCTCGCGATCGGCTTCGTACCCGCGTGGCGGCGCTGGCTGCCCAAGCCCGGCGTCTGGATGGAGACGTTCCGGCATGTCCTGTCGGTGCCGATGTTCCTCACCGCGATCGCACTCGCCTGGGTGCTGGGCCGTCAGACTGGCGTCGACAGCCTGACGCTCGCGCTCGTCGCGGTGCTCGCGATCGGCGCGGTGCTGTGGGTCGGCGGCACCCGGCAGCGCAAGGGCAAGGCGTTCGGCGCAGTGACCCTTGCCGCGCTGGCAATCGTGTTCGTCGGCAGTGCGGTCGTCATCGCCCGCGCGCCGCCGGCCGCGGCCAAGACGGCGGTCGCCGGCGACGAGGCGTTCAGCGAGGCGAAGCTTGCCGCGCTGCGCGCCGATAAACGCGGCGTATTCGTCTATTTCACCGCCGACTGGTGCCTGACATGCAAGGTCAACGAGAAGGCGGCGATCGAGACCGCGACGGTCCGCGACGCGTTCGCCAAGAACAAGGTCGCGGTGCTGATCGGCGACTGGACCGACGGCGACCCGGTCATGGGCCGCTTCATCGAGGCGCATAACCGCGCCGGCGTGCCGCTCTATCTCTATTATGCGCCGGGCGCGGCCGAGCCGACCGTCCTGCCGCAGGTCCTCACGCCGGCGCTGCTGGCGGGGCTGGGCGTCTAATCCGGCTTGTGCAGCGCAGGGAAGCGTTGCAGCATGGAACCGCAACGCTTGATGGGGAATTTACCATTTCGATGGGGAAACAAGCGTTCGACGAAATCATGGGGGCACCGGGTGATACCCGCGTCCGTCCCGAACTGGCCGCTCTGGGCCGCTGGATCGAGGAGACGCCCGACGCCGAGTTGCGGCGTCGTCAGCAGGCGGCTGAAACGACGTTTCGGCAGCTCGGCATTACCTTTGCCGTCTATGGCGAGAACGAGGCGGCCGAGCGGATCATCCCGTTCGACATCGTCCCGCGGGTGTTCCTGCACGACGAATGGACCCGGCTATCCGAAGGGCTCGTCCAGCGCGTCGAGGCGATCAATGCGTTCCTCGAGGATATCTATGGCGAACGCCGCATCCTGAAGGAGGGGATCCTCCCCGAGGATCTCGTCATGGGCAATGCGCAGTTCCGTCCCGAAATCGCCGGGATGCGCCCGCCGCACGGGGTCTGGGCGCATATCTGCGGGATCGATCTGGTACGCACCGGGCCCGACGACTTCTTCGTGCTCGAGGACAATGCGCGGACGCCCTCGGGGGTCAGCTACATGCTCGAGAATCGCGAGGCGATGCTGCGGCTGTGCCCCGAGCTGTTCCGCGAGTTCCGCGTCGCGGCGGTCGACAGCTATCCCGACCGGCTGCTTGAGACGATGAAGTCGGTTGCGCCGCACGGCGTCAGCGCACCGACCTGCGTCGTGCTGACGCCGGGGCATTACAACTCGGCCTATTACGAGCACAGCTTCCTCGCCGATACGATGGGCGTCGAACTGGTCGAGGCGGCCGATCTGGTGGTCGACGACGATGTCGTATGGATGCGGACGATCGCGGGGCGCGTGAAGGTCGACGTGATCTATCGCCGGATCGATGACGACTATCTCGACCCCCTCGTGTTCCGTCCCGACAGCGCGCTCGGCGTGCCGGGGCTTATCGCCGCCTATGCCGCGGGCAATGTCGCGATCATCAACGCGCCGGGCAACGGCATCGCCGACGACAAGGCGATCTACAGCTACATGCCCGACATCGTGAAATTCTATTCGGGCGGCGAGTGCAAGCTGCCCAATGTCGAGACGTGGCGGTGCCGCGAGCCCCAGGCGCTGAAATATGTCCTCGACAATCTCGAGGACGTCGTCGTCAAGCTGGTCGACGGTTCGGGCGGCTATGGCATGCTTGTCGGCCCGACCGCGACGAAGCAGGAGATCGAGGATTTCCGTGCCGCGCTGATCGCCGAGCCGCATCGCTATATCGCGCAGCCGACGCTCGCGCTGTCGACCGTGCCGACGATGGCCGAATCGGGGCTGTGCCCGCGGCATGTCGATTTCCGGCCGTTCGTGCTGACCGGATCGAAGGGCGTCCAGGTCGTGCCAGGCGGGCTGACGCGCGTCGCGCTGAAGCAGGGATCGCTGGTCGTGAATTCGAGCCAAGGTGGCGGCACGAAGGACAGCTTCGTCCTGATGGCGGATCAATCGCAACGCATGGGGGCGGGCGGCATGACGCAGACGCTGGGCGGGATGACGCAGACCCTCGGCGAAGGCATGCCCGGGCCGGAGGCGCAATCCTGATGCTGTCGAGGACCGCTTCGTCCCTTTACTGGCTGGGACGCTATTTCGAACGTGCCGATTTCATCGCGCGCCTCGTCGAGGCGACGGTGCGCCTCGACGTGCTGTCGTCGCAGCCTGCGGGCGAGGCGGCCTGGGCATCGGCGCTGGCGGTCACCGAGACGGACGAGGCCTTTGCCAAGACCGGGGTGCCGGTCGGGCAGCGCGACGTGGTGCGCTTTCTCACGCTCGACGCCAGCCATCCGGGATCGATCGTCCGCTGCCTCGACATGGCGCGCAACAATGCCAAGGCGGTGCGGACCGCGCTGACGCGGGAATCATGGACCGCGATCAACCGTGCGTGGCTGTTGTTCGAAAACCGCGCGACCCCCGGCAGCACGACCGCGCAGCTCAACCTGGTCGAGGCGGTCAAGACCGAGACGCGCGGGTTCGAAGGTGCGATCCACCGCATGCTGCGCAATCAGACGACCTGGTTCATCCGGCTCGGCCAGGCGGTCGAGCGCGCGGACAACACCGCGCGGCTGCTCGACGTCAAATATCATATTCTGCTGCCGGAGGGACAGAAGCTGGGCGGCGCGATCGATCGCGACCAGTGGACGACCATATTGCAGACGGTGTCGGCGGTGACCGCCTATCGCTGGATGTACAATGACGGCCTTCGGCCGGCCGACGTGATCGATTTGTTGCTGGCGCGCGCGGAGTTGCCGCGTAGTCTTGCAGCCTCGGTCGAGGAGACGGTGGACGTGCTCAATCTGCTTGCGAAACGCACCGGCCAGCATGGCGAGGCGGACCGGATGGCGCGGCTCCGTGCCTCGCGGCTGGGGCGAACCCGATCCGGCGAGGTGATCGCATCGGGCTTGCACCAGTATCTGCAGGCCTTCATCCAGGAAAATGCGCTGCTTCACGGTGCGATCGGCCGGCAGTTCAAGTTCCTTTGATGCGGTTGTCGGTCGATCACCGCACGATCTATCGCTTCACCGAGCCGCAGAGCCGACTCGTCCAGATGCTTCGCATGACCCCGCAGAACACGCATGACCAGACGGTCGCGCAGTGGCGGATCGATATCGATTGCGATGCCCGGCTGCGGCAGGGGCGCGACGGGTTCGGCAATGCCATCACGATGCTCTATATCGACGGCCCGATCGACGGGATCGAGATCGACGTCACGGGCGAGGTGTTGACCAGCCATTCCGACGGCGTCGTCCACGGCGCTTATGAGGTGCTGCCGCCGGCGCTGTTCCTCCGGCCGACCGAGACCACTGCGCAGGACAAGGCCATTGCCGATTTCGCCGCACGCGTCACGACCCCTGCGCAGGGCCGGATCGGCGCGCTGCACCGGGTGAACGAGGCGTTGCACGAACGCTTTGCCGCCAATCCCGGCCGTCGCGAGCCAAATCTCGGCGCGGCGGCGGCGTTCCGGCTCGACAGCGCCACCTCGCGGGACTTTGCGCAGATGTTCATCGTCGCCGCGCGGTCGCTGGGGGCGCCGGCGCGCTATGTGTCGGGCTATCTGCTGACCGAACGCGAGGACGATCACCGTCCGACGCCGCATGGCTGGGCGGAGGCGCATGTCGACGGGCTGGGCTGGATCGGGTTCGACCCGTTCACCGGCGACTGTCCAGAAGAGCATCATGTCCGTGTCGCGGTCGCGCTCGATGCCGCAGGGGCCGCGCCGGTGGCAGGATCGCGACTCGGCGAAGGCGGCGAGCGGCTGGAGGTCGATGTCGTCGTGTCGCGGGACGGCCAGTGACCGTCGGCGACTAGTCCTTCCCCTGCCCTGGGGCGGCCGCCAGCAGGTCCTCCTCGCTCAGGCGGCTCCATCCGCCCGGGCCGAGCGCCTCGATCGGACGATAGCGGATCTTGTATTCCATCCGGCCCGATCCCTTCACCCAATAGCCCAGATAGACATAGGGTAGCCCCGCACCGCGTGCGCGCAGGATGTGGTCGATGATGATGTAGTTGCCGAAGCCCGGCCGCGATGCGTCGTCCGCGGCGAAAAAGCTGTAGATCATCGACAGCCCGTCGGCCTGGCGATCGGTGAGGCAGGCGCCCACCAGCCGGCCCGGGGCACTGCCGATGCCCGGTTCGCGATATTCGACGATCAGCGAGTCGACGGGCGAATGCTCGACCATGTCGGCATAATCGTCCTCGTCCATCCCGGCCATGCCGCCGTCCGGATGACGCGCCGACAGATAGCGGCGCAACAGCTGGAACTGTTCGTCGGTCGCCCATGCGCGACAGACGGTCGCGGTGATGTCGCCGTGCCGCTTGAGCAACTTGCGCTGCGTCGCATTGGGCGTGAATTCCGGCGTCACGACACGGACTGACACACAGGCGCTGCAGCCGGTGCAGCTCGGCCGATAGGCGACGCCCTGGCTCCGTCGAAACCCGATCCGGCTCAGCGCGTCGTTGAGCTCGACCGCATGCGGGCCGTTCAGCTCGGTGAAGACCTTCCGCTCCTCCCGATTGGGCAGATAGGGGCAGGGGCCGGGGCTGGTCACGAAGAACCGGGGAAACCGAAAAGGCGCAGTCATCGCGAAGTGCCCCTCTCTCGGCTTCAGCGCTCTCAAGGCGCGGGCGGTATATGATTCCTGTGCGGGCCGCTGGAAAGTGGGGCGGCCCGCGGTGGTAAAAGAAATTCCGGCGGCGTTGGCCGGGGATCAGGCCAGTTCGACCGTGCTCGTCTCATAGCCCGCCGCCTTCAGCGCGGTGACCAGCCGATCGAGATGCGCGCGATCGCGGGCCTCGCATTCGATATCTGTGATCAGCCCCTTTGCCGGCAGCGTCGTAAAGACGCGCTGATGATACACCTCGATGATGTTCACCCGCTCCTGATCGAAGATCCGGGCGACGTTGTACAGCGCGCCGGGCTGATCCTGCAGGCGGATGCGCAATCGTGCGAGCCGGCCCGAGCGTGCGAGATCGCGCAGCAGGACGTTGGCGAGCAGCCGCGTGTCGATATTGCCGCCGCACAGGATGATCCCGACGGTGCGCCCCTTGAAGCGCTCGGGATGCTGGAGCAGCGCGGCGAGGCCGGCGGCGCCGGCGCCCTCGACGACCGTCTTCTCGATCTGGAGCAGCAGGCTGACCGCCATCTCCAGGCTGCGTTCGCTGACCAGGACGATGTCGTCGACGAGTTCGGCGACCATCTTGGAAGTGATGCCGCCGGGCTCCTTGACCGCGATCCCCTCGGCCAGCGTGTCGCCGGCGCAGGGCATCGTCGTCCCGTTGATGCGGTTGTACATTGACGGGAACAGCTCGGCCTCGACGCCGACCACCTCGATCGCATGACCGCCCTGCGCGGCGTTCGCCCGCGTCACGGTCGCGACGCCCGAGATAAGACCGCCGCCGCCGATCGGGACGACCATCATGTCGATCTCGGGCACGTCCTCGAGCATCTCGATCGCGGTCGTGCCCTGGCCGGCGATGACGCGGGCGTCGTCGAACGGATGGACGAAGGTGAAGCCGCATTCGCCCTCGAGGATGCGGGCATGCGCATAGGCGGCGTCGAAGGTGTCGCCGAACAGCACGACTTTGGCGCCGTGACCTTCGGTCTGCGTGACCTTCACAGTCGGGGTGTTGGTCGGCATGACGATCGTCGCGGGGATGCCGAGCCGGTTGGCGTGATAGGCAAGACCCTGTGCGTGATTGCCTGCCGACGCAGCGATCACGCCCTTCGCGCACGCCTCGGGCGACAGCTGCAACAGCGTGTTGAGCGCGCCGCGTTCCTTGTACGCCGCGGTGAACTGAAGATTCTCGAACTTCAGATAGACGGTCGCGCCGGTCATCTGGCTCAGCGTGCGGCTGATCAGCGTCGGCGTGCGGACGATCGAGGCGCGGATCCGGTCATGCGCGGCGCGAACGTCGTCGATGGACACGGGAAGGGTGGGTGCCGCTACGGCAGCGAGGGTAGCCATAGGCGTTGCGCTAGACCATCTGGCGCGCAGGGGAAACACCGCTTATGCGCTTGATCCATGGCAAAACTGGCATTCATCGGGACTGGCGTGATGGGCGCGCCGATGGCGGGGCATCTCGTCGCGGCAGGGCACGACGTTACCGTCTATAATCGCTCCCAGGCCAAGGCTTTGGCATGGGCCGATAAATATGGCGGATCGGTCGCGGACACGCCTGCTCTGGCGGCGCGCGATGCGGATGCGGTGTTCACCTGTGTCGGCAATGACGATGATCTTGCCGCGGTGACATTGGCTGAAGACGGTGTGTTCGCGGCAATGCGCGACGACGCGGTATTCGTCGACCATACCACCGTCTCCGCTGCGATCGCCCGGCGGCTGGCGGACGCCCGCGCCCTCGTCGTCGATGCGCCGGTGTCGGGCGGGCAGGCGGGGGCCGAGAACGGCAAATTGTCGATCATGTGCGGCGGTTCCGCCGACGCCATGGCGAAGGCCGAGCCGTATATGCAGGCCTATGCCGCACGGATCGTCCATGTCGGCGACGCGGGCGCGGGCCAGACGACCAAGATGTGCAACCAGATCGCGATCGCCGGGGTGATCCAGGGCGTGTCCGAATCGATCCGCTTCGCGCAGAATGCCGGGCTCGACCTCGACAAGGTGTTCGAGGCGATTTCGGGCGGTGCGGCGCAGAGCTGGCAGATGGTCAATCGCTGGCCGACGATGGCGAAGGAAGAATTTGACTTCGGCTTTGCGGTCGACTGGATGCGCAAGGATCTGGGGCTCGCGCTCGTCGAGGCGCGGCGCAACGGTGCCGTCCTGCCGGTCGCGGCGTTGGTCGATCAATTCTATGCCGATGTGCAGGCCATGGGCGGCGCGCGGCAGGATACGAGTGCGTTGGTGCGGAGATTGCCGAAGTGAAGCCTGTCCTGTTCGCAAGTGCCGCCCTGTCGCTGTTCGCCACCCCGGCGCTGGCCGACGGGATCGTCGACAACGTCAACGGCCTGACCATCACCGAGGGCGGCAAGATCGTCCGGTTCAAGGCGATCCTGGTCGATAAGGACGGCCGCGTGACCCGGCTGGTGCCGCCGGGGGAGGAGCCCCCCAAGCTCAGCCGCAAGGAATTGAAGAAGAACGCGGGCAAGCCGCTCTATGACTGGCGCACCGACATGGGCGGCAAGACCGTGCTGCCCGGCTTCGTCGATGCGCATGGCCATGTGATCGAGCTCGGCTTCGGCGCGCTGTCGCTCGATTTGTCGGCGGCGACATCGCTCGACGACGCAAAGTCGCGGATCGCGGCCTATGTCGCGGCCAATCCTGATCGCAAATGGGTGCTCGGCCGCGGCTGGAACCAGGAAGCCTGGGGGCTCGGGCGGTTCCCGACCGCTGCGGATCTTGACTCGGTTTCGGGCGGCCATCCGATCTGGCTGTCGCGCGCGGACGGCCATGCCGGCTGGGCGAACAGCGTCGCGATGCGCGAGGCGGGGATCACCGGTGCCACGGTCGCCCCGGCGGGCGGGCGCATCGAAAAAAGCGGCGGCGCGCCGTCGGGCGTGTTCGTCGACGCCGCGCAATCGCTGGTCGAGAAGGTCGTGCCGCAGCCTCTGCCCAAGGAGCGCGACGCGGCCTTCCTCACCGCGCAGCGGATCCTGCTCGGGTACGGCGTCACCGCGGTCGCCGACATGGGCACCACGCTCGACGACTGGCTGACCTATCGCCGGATGGCGGATATCGGCGGATTGCGCGTCCGGATCATAAGCTATGCGCTGGGCGTCGAGACCGCAGGGCGGATCGGCGGCAAGGGGCCGACGCCGTGGCTGTATGACGACCATCTGCGGATGGGCGGGGTGAAGCTCTATGCCGATGGCGCGCTCGGCTCGCGCGGCGCGTGGCTGCTAAAGCCTTATGCCGATGCGCCGGGGCAGACCGGGCTGGGCTTCCTCACCGATGCGCAGCTCCAGAACCAGATGAGCCGCGCGGCGATGGACGGGTTCCAGGTCGCGGTGCACGCGATCGGCGATCGCGCGGACCAGCAGGTGCTCGACGCGATCCAGGTCGAGAGCGAGACCTACAAGGGCGACCGGCGCTGGCGTGTCGAGCATGCGCAGATCGTCGATCCCACCGACCTGCCGCGCTTCGGCAAGTTCGGCACGATCGCGTCGATGCAGCCGACGCACCAGACCAGCGACCGGACGATGGCGGAGGCGCGGCTCGGGCCGAGTCGGCTGACCGGCGCCTATGCCTGGAAGTCGATGCTGGCGAACGGATCGAAGCTCGCCTTTGGTACCGATTTCCCGGTCGAGAAGCCCGATCCGTTCGCCACCTGGGCCGCGGCGTTCACCCGGCAGGATGCCAACGGCCAGCCGCAGGGCGGGTGGCAGCCGCAGGAACTTATCTCGCGCGAACAGGCGTGGTGGGCGATGACCGGTGCCGCCGCCTATGCAGGGTTTGCCGAGACGAAGTTCGGCGCGCTCGCCGCCGGGCAGCGCGCGGACTTCATCGTCGTCGACCGCGATCCGATGATCGCTTCACCGACCGAACTGCGTGCGATCAAGGTTGCCGAGACCTGGGTCGGGGGCGAGAAGGTCTGGGTTCGGAAATAGCCGGCCGGTAGCCTCAAAGGTCGCCGCTGGCGTCCTTCGATGCGCGCGCGTTGATCCGCGCCCAGACCGCCTTGTGTTCGGCCTTCGCGTAGAGCGCAGCCCGCTGGCGGGGCGGTGCCGCTGCGAGAGTGGTCGGCAGGTCGGGGAAGGTCGCCAGGACGAGCCGCAACCGCGCCTCGCGCTCGCGTTGCATCGTCGGCGTGATCGACGGGGGCGAAATGTTCGTGCGCGGCGTCCAGCCGGGATTTCCGGGAAACGGCGCGCTGGTACCTATCAAGCCGCTGGGGCCAGGAACGCCAAGTTGCGCAGAAGCGGCCGCAGAACAGCCAATCAGTCCGACAGCGAGCAGGATAGTCTTCATGGAACACCTCCGATGAAGACTAAACTGACACCATCAGGCAAGGTTGCAAGCCTAAACCTGTGAAGTGAAGCGGCGCGACCCTGGCCTTTGGGTCGCGCAGCCGAGCAGATCAGGCGACCTGCGCTTCGACCATCTCGTCGGGTTCGCGCAGGACATAGCCGCGGCCCCAGACGGTCTCGATGTAGTTTTCGCCGTCGCACGCCAGGCTGAGCTTCTTGCGCAGCTTGCAGATGAAGACGTCGATGATCTTGAGTTCCGGCTCGTCCATCCCGCCATAGAGGTGGTTGAGGAACATTTCCTTGGTCAGCGTGGTGCCCTTGCGCAGCGAGAGCAGCTCGAGCATCGCATATTCCTTGCCGGTCAGGTGGACGCGGCTACCATCGACTTCGACCGTCTTGGCATCGAGGTTCACGGCGAGCTTGCCGGTGCGGATGACCGACTGCGAATGGCCCTTCGAACGGCGCACGACGGCATGGATCCGCGCGACGAGTTCTTCACGGTGGAACGGCTTGGTGACGTAATCGTCCGCGCCGAACCCGAAGCTGCGAACCTTGGAGTCCATTTCGTTGACGCCCGACAGGATCAACACCGGCGTCGCAACACGCGCAACACGAAGACGCTTCAGGACATCATAGCCGTGCATGTCGGGCAAGTTCAGATCGAGCAGGATGATGTCGTAATCATACAGCTTGCCAAGATCGAGGCCCTCTTCGCCCAGATCGGTGATGTACACGTTGAAGCCCTCGGTCGTGAGCATAAGCTCAATGGCCTTGGCGGTGGTAGGCTCATCCTCGATCAGCAGCACGCGCATGGGTTGTCCCCCGTTTAGCGAAAACGCCAGCCCCTGCTAAGCGATCCGCCGTTGATTCATTAACCAAAGAACATCTGAAAGCAAAAGGTTAATTCCGTCTTAAATGAGAGCGTTATACGAACTCTTGGTACGGAACCGACCAAAACTCCGTGATCAGAGCCCGGCAACCGAGTCGCGGCGCGAGCTCACGTCTTTGCCGGGTCGAGCGTGTGCCAGGCAAACCCGTCGCGCGCGAGCAGTTCGTCTGCCGCCGCCGGTCCTGTCGTACCCGCGGCGTAAGTGTCGGGTGCGCCTTCGCTTGCCCATGCGTCGAGAAACGGCTGGACCGCGGCCCATCCCGCCTCGATCGCGTCGGCGCGCTGGAACAGCGTCTGGTCGCCCGCGAACAGATCGTGGATCAGCGACTCATACCCGGTCATCGCCCCGATATCGAACGAGTCGGCGTAGCGGAAATCCAGCGCGATCGGCGCAGTGTCGACCTCGAGCCCGGGGCGCTTGATATTGATATCCATGCTGAGCCCCTCGTCGGGCTGAATCTGGATGATCAGGCGGTTCGGCGGCAGTTTCTCGGCGGCGGTCGCGTGAAACTGGGCGAACGGCACGGGCTTGAAGGTGATCACGACCTCGGTATCGCGAATCTCCATCGCCTTGCCGGTGCGAAGGTAGAAGGGCACGCCCGCCCAGCGCCACGTGTCGACCATCAGCTTCAATGCGACATAGGTCTCGGTGGTGCTGTCGGGGGCAATGTCGGGCGATGCGGTGAAGGCGGGGACGGCGCGTTCGCCGATCGTCCCCGCACCATAGGCGCCGCGGACGCCGTTGCGGCGCGCCTTGGCGGGTGAATAAGCCCGAACGGCTTTCAGCACCTTGCCCTTTTCGTTGCGGATGGCCTCCGCGTCGAAACTTGCAGGGGGCTCCATCGCGACCATCGCCAGCAGCTGGAACAGATGGTTCGGGACCATGTCGCGCAACGCACCCGTCGCGTCGTAGAACGCACCGCGCGTGCCGACGTCGACGGTCTCGGCGGCGGTGATCTGGACATGCGCGATACAGTCGGCATTCCAGACCCGTTCGATCATCATGTTCGCAAAGCGCGCGGTCATGATGTTCTGGACGGTTTCCTTGCCGAGGAAATGGTCGATCCGGTAGATCTGCGTCTCGGCGACGTGCGACAAGATGCGCGCATTCAGCGCCTGCGCGGAGGCGAGGTCGTGGCCGAACGGCTTCTCGATCGCAATCCGGCGAAACGCGGATTTGCTCTCATGCGTCAGCCCGTTGGCCGCGAGCCGATCGACGATGTCGCCGAAGAACCGCGCGGGCACCGCGAGATAGAAGGCGGCGTTGCCCGATAGCCGGTCGCTCAGCCGTGCATAGACGTCGTCCTGTGTGAAATCGCCCTGCATATACTCGACGCGCGCCTGCAACCGGTCCCAGGCGGCTTCCTGCTCGGGCGATTTATGCGCCGTGGAAGCGCTGGCGCGAAAGGTGGCGAGCGCGGTGCGCAGCGTGTCGTCGTCGCCGGGTTCGATACCGATCCCGAGGACCGAGAAATCGTCACCGATCATGCCGAGCCGGGTCATGTTGGTCAGCGCGGGCATCAGCAATCGGCGGGTCAGGTCGCCCATCGCACCGAAGATGACGAGCGTGGTCGGCGGGGCGGGATGGATCGCGCCGGTCATGCGCGGCGGGTCCGGGACGCGGTCTGGTAGGGGGGCATCGACATCCTTCCGTGGTGACGCACAGCAATAGCCTGGCGGCGGGCATTGTTCCGTCGGGGTTCCGTCGGGGTTCCGTCGGGGGTTCCGTCGGGGTCCAGCCGGCGCGGTTCAGCCGGGGTCGCGAAGCCGCGCGCCGAGGAACGCGATGAGCGCCTCGACCCGGGCCGGGCGGAGCGGGCTGGGCGGGGTCAGTAGGTGGAGGCCGATCGGTGCGGGCGCCCAGTCATCGAGCAGCGTCACCAGCGCACCCGACGCGAGCTGCGCCTCGATGATGAAATGGGGCAGCCGCGCGATGCCGAGACCGGCGACGAGCGCCGGGACGACCGCTTCGCCGCTATTGGCGGTGAGCTGACCCTGCAACCGCACCGAAACGTCGCTTTCGCCGGGGCGCTGAAACCGCCAGGGCCCGACGACATTCGAATAGCCGATCAGGCGGTGTTCGCCGAGCTGCGCGGGATGCGTCGGCGTCCCATGCGCCGCCAGATACGCAGGCGCGGCGACGGTGTGCGCCTGGATGCTGCACAGCCGTCGCGCGCGGAGCGAGCTGTCGGGCAGCTCCGCGATGCGCAACGCCACGTCGAACCCCTCCGCGACGATGTCGACGCGGGCGTCCGACAGATGCAGGTCGATCTCGATTCCAGGATGCGCGGCCAGGAACTCGGCCAGCAGCGGCGCGACATTGGTGATGCCGAAACTCATCGGCGCCGCCAGTCGCACGCGACCCGTCGGCGCGCTCGCGGCGTCGTTTGCCGATTCCTCCGCAAGCCGCGCTTCGCCCAGGATCCGCGCGGCGTGCTCGGCGAGCGGCTTGCCCGCCTCGGTCAGCGCGAGCCGGCGCGAGGTGCGATGAAACAGCGACTGGCCGAGATGCGCCTCGAGCCGCGTGATCGCCTTGGATACGGTCGCCTTGCTCAGCCCGATCGCGTCGGCGGCGGCGCTGAACGAGCGATGTTCGACGACGCTGGCAAAGATAGCCCAGGCTTCGAGGTCGGGAAGGCGCATCATTCACTCTCCGCAGCGGTCACGGTTGCTAGCAATCGAAACGATCGGTTTCCAGCGTTTCTATTTACGGTGCGATGCCAGTGTCTATCTTGGTGCCAACAAGTGGAGACCTCTCATGACGACCACGACTCTCAACACCGTAGACCGCCGCCCCTTCGACAGCCTGGGCCATGCCGATCATGGCTGGCTGAATGCGCGGCATCATTTCTCGTTCGCGAGCTATTATGATCCTGCGCGGATGGGCTGGGGCGCGATCCGCGTCTGGAACGACGACCAGATCGCCGCCAATTCGGGTTTCCCGCCGCATCCGCACCAGGACATGGAGATCATCACCTATGTCCGCAGCGGCGCAATCACGCATCAGGACTCGCTCGGCAACAAGGGCCGCACCGAGGCTGGCGACGTCCAGGTAATGAGTGCCGGTTCGGGCGTCCGCCATGCCGAATATAATCTGGAGCCCGAGACGACGACGATCTTCCAGATCTGGATCGAGCCCAGCCGCAAGGGTGGTTCGCCGAGCTGGGGTGCAAAGCCGTTCCCCAAGGGCGAGCGCTCGGGGCAGTTCGTGACGCTGGCAAGCGGTTTTGCCAACGACGGTGACGCGCTGCCGATCCGGGCGAATGCGCGGGTGCTGGCCGCGACGCTGAAGGCGGGCGACAGTGTCGACTATGCTGTGGGCGAGGGGCGTCACGCCTATCTTGTCCCGGCGACCGGCGCGATCACGATCGACGACGAGACCATCAACACGCGCGACGGTGCGGCGCTTTCGGGCGGCCAGACGGTGCGGATCACGGCACTCGACGAGGCCGAGATCGTTCTGGTGGATTCCGAGTAATTTTACCGATCATCCTATGACCATTCCGGCCTGTGCCGGGATGGTCTGCCTTTGAGGAGACTGACATGACCAAGGTTCTGGTTCTCTATTATTCGTCCTACGGCCATATCGAGCAGATGGCGGATGCCGTCGCCGAAGGCGCGCGCGCGGGCGGCGCGGAAGTCGACATCCGCCGGGTCGCCGAGACCGCACCGCAGGCGGTCGTCGAGTCGGCGCATTTCAAGACCGACAGCGCGCATGCCGAGATCGAGGGCCCCGATGCACTGAAGGACTATGACGCGATCATCGTCGGTGCACCGACCCGGTTCGGGCGGATGCCTGCGCAGATGGCGTCCTTCTGGGACACGACCGGTGGCCTGTGGTTCTCCGGCGCGCTGGTCGGCAAGGTCGGCGGTGCGTTCACCTCGACCGCGAGCCAGCATGGCGGGCAGGAGACGACGTTGTTCTCGATCCTGACCAACCTGCTCCATCACGGCATGACGATCGTCGGTCTGGACTATGGCTTCCAGGGGCAGATGGGCGTCGACGCGGTCAAGGGCGGCTCGCCCTACGGCGCGACGACGATCTCCGATGGCGATGGCAGCCGGATGCCGAGCAGCGTCGAACTCGACGGTGCGCGCTACCAGGGCAAGCGGATCGCCGAGACGGCCGCGAAGCTGAAGTAAGCGCGAGTGATCCCTCCGGGCGACCGGGGGGATCAGCGCTTGCGGCGTTTGCCCTTTTCGGGCGGGGGCCCCGGGACGGGCGCGGCCGGCACCGCGGGTGCGACGACGGGCGGGGGCGCGGGGGGCAGGATCGCCGGGTCGGCAGGATAGAGCCGCCGCGCCCTGGCGAACACGAACCGCGCCTTTGCCGCGCCGGGTGCATCGGCGGTCACGCCGACCCAGCGCCAGTGCCAGGGTTCCCATTTGACGTTCTGCTTGTTGCCGCCGGGGAAGGATTGTTCGAATCCGAACCGCGTCGCGTTCGCGCGCAGCCAGCGCGCGGCGGGTGTCGCCGCCATGCACGCCTCGGCATCGCGACAGCCATTGGCGGGCCGGATGGCGAAGTCGACGACATAGCCGGTCGAATGCTCGCTATAACCCGGCGGCGCGACCGAGATCGCGCGTTCGGCCGCCGATGTTTCCGACTCGCGGCAGAACACGCTGCGCTGCTGCGCGATCGAACGCTGGCACGACAGGCCGCGCAATTCCCCCATCACCGCCGGGTCCGTTTTGGCCGCCGCGAGCAGGCGGAGCAGGTCGGGCAGCATGTCGCGGCGGACCACGCAGGTCTGGTGGATGCCGAAGTCGGACGGGGCGGCGACCAGCTCGGACGGGGCGGCGTCGCCGTAAGGCAGATGCCCGAACGCGCGACCATCGGCGGCGATCGCCGCGCTCTGTCCGGCACAGAGTTGCGCATTGGCGGCGGCCGGGATCAGCAGCAACGAAAGAACTAGGGGGCTACGCAACATCGTGCGGGCTCTGGCATGCGGGCGCAGATGCTGGCAAGGGCGGCACATGCATGGTGAACGCGTACTTTTCCTCGACGGCGAGGCCCTGATCATCGACAAGCCCGCTGGGCTGCCGGTCGATCCTCCTCGTGACGGCTCGCTGAGCCTCGAGAATCATCTCGAAAGTCTCAAATTTGGATTCCAGCGCTGGCCGATGCCGGTGCACCGGCTCGATCGCGACACGAGCGGCTGCCTGTTGCTGTCGCGCAATCCCAAGGCGCATGCGCGATTGCAGCAGGCGTTCGAGCAGGGCCTGGTCTCGAAGCGCTACCTCGCGGTGCTCGACGGCGTCCCCGCCGAAGAGACCGGGACGATCGACATGCCGCTCGGCAAGATCAGCAGCGCCGAAGAGGGCTGGCGGATGGTCGAGGACGCCAAGGGCAAGGCGGCGCGGACCGGCTGGCGCGTGCTTGCGACCCGCGACGGGCGCTCGCTGGTCGAATTCATCCCCCAGACCGGGCGGACGCATCAGATCCGTGTCCATGCCGCGCTGGGCCTCGGCGCAGCAGTCGTCGGTGATCCGGTCTATGGCCAGAAGGATCGCCTGGGCATGATGCTCCACGCGCAGCGGCTGGTCGTGCCGCGGCCAGGCAAGGCCGATGTCGTTGGTATCGCGCCGCTGCCAGAACGGTTCGCGACCGCGGGCTTCGGCGAGGAACCGGGCGTCGAGGCGACGCCGTCCCCGCAGGACGCACCCGCGCCGGATCCGCGTCCCGAACCCGATAATGGCTGACGTGATCGACGCCTCCCTGCTTGAGGGGGCGATCGAGGAGAAGTTCCTCGCGGCCTCGGGGCCGGGCGGGCAGAACGTCAACAAGGTGGCGACCGCGTGCCAGTTGCGCGTCGACATATTCGCGCTGGGCCTGCACCCCGAAACCTATCGCCGGCTGAGGCTGGTCGCGGGCAGCCGGATGACCGCGGCGGGGGTGCTCGTCATCACCGCGCGCCGGTTTCGCACGCAGGAGGCCAACCGCGCCGATGCGCGCGACCGCGTGCTCGAACTGATCGCGCAGGCGCAGCACCGTGACGCGCACCGGGTCAAGACCAAGCCCTCCCGCGCCGCCAAGGCACGGCGGGTGGATACGAAGAAGGTCCGCAGTTCGGTCAAGGCCGGGCGCGGGCGGGTTCGCGAAGACTAACCGCAGACAAGAGGCGATGATGTACCAGTTCGATATTTCCGGCGGTTCGAAGGCCGATCTGTACCGCGACCTGCTCGCGGCGCTCGACGCGCTGACCGTGGACGAGCGCGATCCAATCGCGAACATGGCGAATGCGGCCGCGCTGGTCTGGGAATATCTGCCCGATCTCAACTGGGCGGGCTTCTACCGTGCGGTCGAGGGCGAGCTGGTCCTGGGGCCGTTCCAGGGCAAGGTCGCCTGTATCCGGATCGCGATGGGCAAGGGCGTGTGCGGCACTGCGGCGGCGGCGCGGACGACCCAGCTGGTCGAGGACGTCCATGCGTTTCCCGGACATATCGCCTGCGACGCGGCAAGCCGGTCCGAGCTGGTCGTGCCGGTCGTCAGCGACGGGCGGTTGATCGGCGTGCTCGATCTCGACAGCCCCGAGCCGGCACGGTTCGATGCCGAGGATGCAGCCGGGTGCGAAGCGCTGGTCGCGTTGCTGGCGTCGCGCATCGGCTGACGCCCCGACCTGACGCCTGCTCCGAATCGGGACCGGGTTGCGGCTGGCCGTGCCAGAGCGGCTTTGGTACGCACTGCGTCAGCATAGGACGCTGCCCTGAAGCGTACGGTGCGTCAGGGGAGAAGATGTCATGCGCATGAAGGTGATCGTCGGTCTCGCACTGATCATGGCGGTGGCGGGCACGACGGCCGAGGCGCAGCGGCGTCCGGACGGGGCATCGCGGCCCGGTGCGACTTATCCCGTTCCTGCCCGCAGCGCGGTCAGCGTAAGCCCGGAGCCCGCCGCGTCCCGCGACGCGCGCCGGGGCAGCAGCGTCGATGGTCGCTGGTCGGCAGGGGCGAACGCGCCGGGCGGCTGGAGCGGCTATCGTCGGCCGTACCGGGGCTGGGCGCTGCCGGCCTATTGGATCGCGCCGCGGTTCGGGATCGTCGACTGGCGCGACTATGGGCTCGTGCCGCCGCCGCCGGGCTATCGCTGGACGCGCTATTTCGACGACGCGGTGCTGATCGATGCGCGGGGATCGATCTTCGATACGCGTGCCGGGATCGACTGGAACGGCGCCGTCGGCGGCGATGCCGCCCCGCGCTATGACGTGCAAAGCTTTGACGGGCGGGCGGACGACCGGGTCTATGCCCGCCGCCAGCCGCGGCCGGTAACGCGGCGGACCTATGTGACGACCCGCGTCGAAGCGGCGCCGGACTTTGCGGGGGCCGCCTATCGCGACCAGCCATTGCCGCCCGTCCAGCAGCGTGGCGGGACATGGGTGTCGCCCGACGGGATGACCACCGTGACGACCACCGGCGGCGGCTATCCCGGCAGCGACGCCTATGCCGGCGACGGGACGACGACGGTCACCGTCCAGTCGGTGCCGGTCACGACGACCACGACGACGACCGAATATATCACCGAACCCGTGACCTATCGGCGGACGACCCCGCGTCGCGGACCGGGCCGGACGCGGGGCGGCACCCTGGGGTCGGCGCGATAGCGCTCAGCGTCGGCGTTCGCGGCCCGCGAAACTGACGACGCTCTCGCTGCCATCCGCGCCGAGTGCGGACACGCCGACGAAATGGTCGTCGACGGGGGTCTGGGCGAGCAGCGTCTCGGTGCCGGTGACGTCGCGCACGTCCTTCCAGTCCTGCGTGTCGTTGCGCCGCCAGCGGACTCGGTAGCCTGCCGCACCCGGAACCGCGGCCCATTTGACCTGGGTGTCGCGCGACAGGGCACCCGCGATCGACACGTCGCCCGGTGCCGCGGGCGCGGCGGCGAGGCGGGCGAGCGTGGCGATGTTGATCGCGGTCACCTTGGCCAGATAGGGGAAGTCCATCCCGGCGATCGTGTCGCCATAGTCGACCCCGTTTTCGGTGCGCAGGTCCTGGTGCTGGCGATCCCAATTCTCCGCCGCGACCGAGAAGCGGACGGCGGGATAGCCGAGCTTCAGAAAGGGTTCGTGATCGCCGCCGCGGCCGAACCGGTCGGGGCGACGGTCGAGCATCACGTCGAGCCCGCCGGGAATCGTGCCCGCGACGCCGTCGATCGTCTTGGCGAGCGCGCGGCTGGGGCCATCGTCCTCGCCACCCTCGGCGCGACGACCGATCTGCGCGGCAAGGTCTTCGGATGCGCGAATGCCTTCGGAAAAGACGCGGACGCTCGACGCCATGCGGACGCCGCCCTGGCCGACCGTGTTGCCGACAATGTCGTTGTTGAGCATCGCGGTGACGGTCCAGCCGCGCGCCTTGGCGGTGTCGGCGAGCAGCTCCGCGCCCCACAGCCCCTGTTCCTCACCCGAAAACACCGCATAGACGATGGTCGCGTCGAACTGCCGCTTTGACAGCGCGCGGGCGGCTTCGAGCACGAGCGCGACGCCCGAGGCATTGTCGTTCGCGCCGGGCGCGTCGCTCGTCACGTTCATGACGTCGGTGACGCGGCTGTCGATATGCGCGCCGACGATCACGACGCGATTCGGATCGCGCCCCTTCTGGATGCCCAGCACGTCCTCGACATAGACGCCGGTCGGTGCGCGCGGACCCGACACGGTGCGGCCGATCCGCTCGACGGTGACGCAGCCGCCACAGGCGCGGCCGATCTCGGTGAAGCGCGCCGCGGCCCAGCTGCGGGCGGCACCGATGCCGCGCTTCGGATCGGTGGTGGTCGATGCGGTGTGGCGCGTGCCGAACCCGACCATCGCGGTCACATCGGCCTTGAGGCGGGTGGCGGAGGGCGCGGGAAGCGCGGCGGCGGCTGCGGCGAGCAGCGGAAGAGCGAGGATCGGCATCGGCGTCACCGTGGCGGCTTCGGCCGGGGAGCTCAAGCGGGGAGTGTTGGATTCGCTCGGTTTAGCCCTCCGCCTCCGTCATCTCCGCCGCCGTCAGCTCAGCCGGTCGATCGCCTCGCTGGTCAGCGACCCCGGGATGATCATGACCGGCACGGGCAGTGCACCCGCATCGGTGCCGGAGAAATGCGCGATCAGCGCACCCGGCGCACCGCTCGCCGCAGCGCCGAGCACCAGCGCGGCAATATTGGGGTTGGCGGCGATCATCTCGCGGATGATCTTGGGGCCTTCACCCTCGCGCACGGTGATCGACGGGCGCAGATCCGATTCCTCGATCAGCGTGCCCGCTGCGGCGGCGACGAGGCCCTCGGCATGCAGCCGCGCCTCCTCTTCGATCGTCGCCTGGACACCGCCGAACGCGATGAATTCCTGCGGCGGGATCAGCGTGAGGATCTCGACGCCGCCGCCGGTCTTCACCGCGCGCCGCGCCGCAAAGCGCAACGCGATACCCGCCTCGGGCGACTCGTCGATGACCACGAGATAGACACGCATCATATTCCCCTGTTTATCGGGCTTAGGTGCCGTGCAGATGCGGTTCGCGCAAGGGGAAGGCGGCTTCGCGGGGTTGACCCGGACGGGCGGGGGCGCGAGTAGGCATGCCGTTACGTAACGCCCTGGGGACCTCCATGTCGATCGAGATCAAAATGCCTGCCCTGTCGCCGACCATGGAGGAGGGCACCCTCGCCAAATGGCTGGTGAAGGAAGGCGATACGGTGAAGTCCGGCGACATCATGGCCGAGATCGAGACCGACAAGGCGACGATGGAATTCGAAGCGGTCGACGAAGGCGTGATCGCCAAGATCCTGGTGGCCGAGGCGACCGACAATGTGAAGGTCGGCACCGTCATCGCGATCCTGGCCGAGGAAGGCGAGGATGCGTCCTCGGTGTCCGCGCCGACCAAGAGCGAGACGCCCGTTCCCGCGGCCAAGGAATCGGAGGCCAAGCCCGATCCCAAGGATCCCAACGACACCGGCAGCGAGGCCAAGCCCGTCGCCCGGACCGAGACGTCGGCCGAGGATCATGGTCGTCCCGCCAATGCGGGCGCCGCATCCGAGTCCAAGCCCGAGTCAAAGCCCGCCAGCGGTGACCGCGTGAAGGCGAGCCCGCTCGCCCGCCGCCTCGCCGCCGACAAGGGGATCGACCTTGGTTCGGTGTCGGGTTCGGGGCCGAAGGGTCGCATCGTCAAGGCTGATGTCGACAGCGCGAAGCCCGGGGCCGCACCTGCCGCCGCGACCGAAGCCGCCGCACCGGCCGCCTCCGCTGCCGCGCCAGCACCCGCGGCCAAGCCCGCGGTCGTGCCGGATATCCCGCACGAGTCGACCAAGCTCAGCAACGTGCGCAAGACGATCGCGCGCCGCCTGACCGAATCGAAGCAGACCGTTCCGCACATCTACCTGACCGTGGACGTGCGCCTCGACGCGCTGCTCAAGCTGCGCGGCGAGCTGAACAAGAGCCTCGAAGCGCGCGGCGTGAAGCTGTCGGTCAACGATCTGCTGATCAAGGCGCAGGCCGTCGCGCTGATGCAGGTCCCGACCTGCAACGTGATGTTCACGCCCGACCAGCTCATCAGCTTCCAGCGCGCCGACATCTCGGTTGCGGTCAGCACGCCCTCGGGTCTGATCACGCCGATCATCGTCGGTGCGGACACCGCCTCGCTGTCGTCGATCTCGACGCAGATGAAGGACCTTGCCGCCCGCGCCCGCGACGGCAAGCTGAAGCCCGAAGAATATCAGGGCGGCACCGCCTCGATCAGCAACATGGGCATGTTCGGCATCACGCAGTTCGACGCGGTCATCAACCCGCCCCAGGCGATGATCCTCGCGATCGGTGCGGGCGAGAAGCGTCCCTATGTGATCGGCGACGAGCTCACCGTGGCGACCGTGATGTCGGCGACCGGCAGCTTCGACCACCGCGCGATTGACGGCGCGGACGGCGCGCAGTTCATGAAGGCGTTCAAGCAGCTCGTCGAGAACCCGCTGGGCATGCTGGCGTAAGACCGTGACCGCTGTGGCCCCTCTCCCGTTCGCCCTGAGCGAAGTCGAAGGGCATGAGTCCCATGTGCCTCGACTTCGCTCGGCACGAACGGGGTCGGGCCGGGTCGCGCCATGACCAGGACGCTCATCGAGATCCTGCACATCCTCGTCGGGCTCGGCGTCGCGGTCGCGATCACCTGGGCGGCGGCCTGGTCCTATCCGCTCGGGCAGGACGTGATCTGGTGGTGCGGGGCGGCGGCGATGGTCGTGACCGTGATCATGGGCATCGGGCCGCTGCGGCAGGCTCGCATCCTCGACCGACAGACCAGCAGGAGCCACGCGTGACCGACCTGCCCCCCGACAAGGCGCCGACGATCCGCGTCACCGCGATGCCCGCCGATGCCAACCCTTACGGCGACATCTTCGGCGGATGGCTGATGGGGCAGATGGATCTGGCCGCCGGTTCGGTCGCCTCGCGCCGCAGCGGCGGGCGTGCGGTGACCATTGCGGCGGACGCCATGAAATTCCACATGCCCGTCGTCGTCGGCGACGAGGTGTCGGTCTATGCAGAGCTGATCGCGGTCGGCCGCACGTCGATGACGATCGAGGTCGAGGCGTGGCGCCGCGCGCGGCACAGCAACGACAGCTGCAAGGTGACACAGGCGCGCTTCATCTTCGTCGCGGTCGGCGACGACCGCAAACCGCGGCCCGTGCCGCCCGCTTCCAACTGATTCACTTGAAGGACTCTCCACGTGGCTGACACCTATGATCTGGTCATCCTTGGTTCGGGCCCCGGCGGCTATGTCGCGGCAATCCGCGCGAGCCAGCTCGGCCTCAAGGTCGCGATCGTCGAGCGCGAGCGCCTGGGCGGCATCTGCCTCAACTGGGGCTGCATCCCGACCAAGGCGCTGCTGCGCACGTCGGAAATCTATCACTACATGCAGAACGCCGAGAGCTATGGTCTGAAGGCGGACAATGTCGGCTTCGATCTCGCCAAGGTCGTCGACCGCAGCCGTAAGGTCGCGGGCCAGCTGAATGCGGGCGTGAAGGGCCTGATGAAGAAGAACAAGGTGACCGTCGTCGAAGGCGTCGGCACCGTGACCGCAAAAGGCAAGCTGAGCGTCAAACAGGGCGACAAGACCGTCGAGCTCGAAGCCAATAACATCATCGTTGCCACCGGCGCGCGCGCACGCGACCTGCCGTTCGCCAAGGCCGACGGGAAGACGATCTGGACCTATCGTCACGCGATGGTGCCGACCGAGATGCCGACCAAGCTGCTGGTCATCGGATCGGGCGCAATCGGCGTCGAGTTCGCCAGCTTCTACAACGACATGGGCGCCGACGTGACGATCGTCGAGATGCTCCCGCGGATCCTGCCGGTCGAGGACGAGGAAGTCTCCGCGTTCATGGACAAGGCGCTGACCAAGCAGGGCATCAAGCTCCTGACCGGCACCGGCCTCGAAGGCCTGGCGCCATCGGGCAGCGGCGTCACCGCGAAGATCAAGCACAAGGACGGCAAGGTCGTCGAGGAGACGTTCAGCCACGCGATCGTCGCGATCGGCATCGTCCCCAACACCGAGAATATCGGGCTTGAAGCGCTCGGCGTCGAGACCGACCGCGGGCACATCAAGACCGACGGCTATGGCCGTACCAATGTCGACGGCATCTGGGCGATCGGCGACGTCACCGGCGCGCCGTGGCTCGCGCACAAGGCGAGCCATGAGGGCATCATCGCGGTCGAGAAGATCGCGGGCGGTTCGCCGCACCAGATGGACAAGGCCAACATCCCCGGCTGCACCTATTCGCGCCCGCAGGTCGCGAGCGTCGGCATGACCGAGGCGAAGGCCAAGGAAGCCGGCTATGATCTGAAGGTCGGCAAGTTCCCGTTCATCGGCAACGGCAAGGCGATCGCGCTCGGCGAGGCCGAGGGCTTCGTGAAGACGGTGTTCGACGCGAAGACCGGGGAGCTGCTCGGCGCGCACATGGTCGGCGCGGAGGTCACCGAGCTGATCCAGGGCTATGTCGTCGCACGCCAGCTCGAGACGACCGAGGCCGAGCTGATGGAAACCGTGTTCGCGCACCCGACGCTCAGCGAGATGATGCACGAGAGCGTGCTGGGAGCCTACGGCCGCTCGATCCACTACTGAGCCCAACCGCGTGACGTCACCCCCGCTTCGGCGCGGCGGGTGGCGGCACCGTTTACGATGCGGCGCGCGATCAGACCGATCGCGCGCCGTTTTGCCGTCGCCATGAGGCGATGAGCGTCCCGACCAAAATGGACCAATGAATCGACTTGCCGTTTATCGATAGGCCCCATATCGTTTTGCAATATGCAGGCGGGGGCGGCGATGAACAGGGATCGGGTTCTTTGGGGGGCGACGGGGCTGCTTCGGCTGATGCTGGTCCTCAATATCGTCTGCGCCGCGGTGTTCGCGCTGGCGTTGCTGCTGTCCTGGCCGATGCAGGAAATGCTGGGCGCGCGGCTGGCGCATAAATACGGCGCGATGCTCGATCTGGACCAGGCGGTGCTGGCGATCCGCATGATGCTGTTCGTCGGCATCGCCGGCGGCGTCGCGCTGCATCCGATCTTCTCGAACCTGCTCCGAATCGTCGCGACGGTCGAGGCGGGGGATCCGTTCGTCGACGACAATGCCACGCGGCTCGCGCGGATTGGCTGGGCGCTGCTGGCGCTGCAATGCCTCGATCTCGCCTTTGGCGGCGTGGTCCGCTGGATCTCGCTGCTCAAGCTCGACGTGACCGGATGGACGCCGTCGCTGGGCGGGTGGATCGCGGTCGTGATGATCTTCGTGCTCGCGCGCGTCTTCCGGATCGGTGCGCGGATGCGCGACGACCTGGCGATGACGGTCTGATGCCGGTCGCGGTCAGCCTGGACGCCATGCTGCATGCGCGGCGGATGACGCTGACCGAGTTGTCGGAGGCGGTCGGCATCACGCTCGCCAATCTGTCGATCCTGAAGACGGGCAAGGCCAAGGCGATCCGCTTCACGACGCTGGAGGCGATCTGCCGCGTGCTCGACTGCCAGCCGGGCGATCTGCTGCGGGTCGTCGACGAGGATGAACGGGGCGAAGACGGAATTTAAACGGGGGGGATGGTCCGATGGACGCACTGGTTCTGGACGGGGTGACGAAACGGTTCGGCGAGCGGACCGCGGTCGACGCGCTGAGTTTTGCGGTACGGCCGGGGGAGATCTTCGGCTTTCTCGGCGGGAATGGCGCGGGCAAGACGACGTCGCTGCGCATGGTGCTCGACATCGTGCGGCCGACGGCGGGGCGGATCTCGGTACTCGGCTGTCCACCGGGTCGAGAAAATGCCGCCGATCTGGGGTTCATGCCCGAGGAACGCGGGCTGTACCGCGGAATGACCGCGATCGACACCGTCACCTATTTCGGGCGGCTGAAGGGCATGTCGGCGGCCGCGGCGCGCGCGAAGGGCCATGCGCTGCTCGACCGGTTCGGCCTTGCGGCATCGGCCAAGATGCAGATCGACAAGCTGTCCAAGGGCATGGCGCAAAAGGTCCAGCTCGCCGCGACGCTGGTCAACGGCCCGAAGCTGCTGCTGCTCGACGAACCCTTTTCGGGTCTTGACCCGGTGAACCAGGGGCTGCTGGAGCACGAGATCCTGGAGGCCGCACGGGGCGGGGCGACCGTGGTGTTCTCGACGCATGTGATGCAGCATGCCGAGCGGCTGTGCGACCGGCTGTTGTTGCTCTCGCAAGGGCGCAAGGTGTTCGAAGGCACGCAGGCGGAGGCGCGCGGGCGGTTGCCGGCTCGCCTGACGATCGTCGCGCGCGATACGCCGATGCGGTGTCCCGGCGTCGAGCGCGCGGAGCCCGGTGCGGCCGATGCGCAGGGCTGGCGCGACTATGACGTGACGCTGGCCGAGGGGATCGATCCTGCCGACGTGCTGCAATGCCTGACCGAGCAGGGCGTGACGCTGCGGCGTTTCGACCAGCACCGCGTCAGCCTGCACGACGTCTTTCTCCATCTTGTCGGCAACCCTCCAGCCGGGCCTGCCGACCCGGCTATGGCGGAGCATGCAGCATGACCCACAATATCCTTCTCGTCGCGATGCGCGAGTTCCGACAGATCACGGGCATGCGCAGCTTCTGGCTGACGCTGCTGATCCTGCCGCTGGCACTGGCGGTCGGGCCGATCGCGAGCCGCCTGACACAGTCCGAAAAGACCCAGCGCGTCATGCTGATCGATGCCGATGGCCGTGCCGCGGCGGCGATTCGCGCGCGGCTCGATACCGATCACCAGCGCCGGATCCTGACCGCGCTGTCGCGTTACGCGCAGCGCTACGGGCTCGATCGTGCCGTTCCGGGCGCGCTGTGGGCGCAGCATGACCGGTTGTTCGGTGATGCCGACGTCGCGACGTTCGTGAAGGCCGGCGGCCTGCCTGCCGCGCTGGCGGCGATGCGGCCGGCGACGACCTCGGAAACGCCGAAGTTCGATGCGCCCGAGGCCGATTTCGTGGTCCTGCCGACGCCGCCCGCCATCGCGCGCGCGGCGCCCGGCGCGCTCGATGCGCAGCTCAAGCCGCTGCTCCAGCCGGGCGAATTCGGCGACAAGACGGCCAAGCCGATCGACTATGCAGTCTATATCCCGCGCGGCTTCGGCGTGCAGACCGCCGATGTGTGGCTCTGGTCGAGCGAGCAGCCTGGCGCGAATTTCGTCCAGCCGTTGCAGACCGTGCTCACGCAGGACCTGCGCACCGCCTATCTCGAGTCGACCGGGCTTGCGCGCGATCAGGCGCGTATCGCGACCAGTCTGGTCCCGGCGATCGCAGTCTCAACCCCGGCGCCTGGGGGCGGGCGCGAACGGATGCTGGTGCGATCGGTGGTGCCGTTGCTCAGCGCCTATATCCTGCTGATGTCGCTGCTGTTGTCGGGCAACTGGATCCTGCAGGGGCTGGTCGAGGAGCGGTCGAACAAGCTGATCGAGACGGTGCTCGCCTGCATCAGCCCCGACGAGCTGCTCTATGGCAAGCTCGCGGGGACGGTCGCGGTCGGGCTGACGATGGTCCTGGTCTGGGGGCTGTGCGCGACCGGTGCCGCGGTGGCGACGCAGGGGGCGGTCGGCGCGTTCCTGCACGTCGCACTCACGCCGCTCGCCTCGCCCTGGATCATCCTGGTGATGCTGTATTTCTTCCTCGCGGGCTATCTGATGGTGTCGATGATCTTGCTGGCGATCGGTGCGATGAGCGATTCGATGCGTGATGCGCAGAGCTATCTGACGCCCGTGCTGCTGGTCATCGCGATGCCGTTCACGGTCGTCGCGCAAGGCATTCTGTCGAACAGCGGCGCGACCGCGATCAAGGTGCTGACCTGGATCCCGATCTACACGCCGTTCACGATGCTCGCGCGGCTCGGCAGCGGGGTTTCGACCATGGAGATCGTCGGCAGCGGCCTGATGCTGGCGGTGTTCATCGGCATCGAGTTCGTCTTGCTCGCGCGTGTGTTTCGCGCCAGCCTGCTCAATGCGGGGCAGAAGCCCAACCTCGCCGCACTGGCCCGGTTGATGCAGCGTACGCCCGCCTGACGCATGCGTACCGTTCATATCATTTCGGGGATCCAACCCCGGTTTTCTGGAGGAGCTATGATGTCGTTCAATCGTATTTCGCGTCTGTCGTTGGGGGTGGCGCTGCTTGCCCTGTCCGCACCTGGTCTGGCCCAGACGGGCGCGCGCTATGGCAGCTTCGGGATCGACCTGACCGCCGCCGACAAGGCGGTGAAGCCGGGTGACGATTTCTGGACGCACGCCAACGGTGCCTGGGACAAGCGTACGGCGATCGCACCGGATCGCACGTCTGCGGGCGGCAGCGTGATCCTGGCGGATCAGGCCGAGCAGCAGGTCCGCGCGATCCTCGACGATGCCGCGCGCGATCCCGCCGCGGTCGGCGCCGGGGCCAAGCAGTTCGGCGATCTCTATGCGAGCTTCATGGACGAGGCCGCGATCGAGCGCGCCGGCGCCGCGCCGCTCAAGCCCTATTTCGCGAAGATCGACGCCGCCACCGACAAGCAGAAGCTCCAGACGCTGTTCTCGACGGTCGGCTATGCGTCGCCGGTCGAGGTCGGGCAGCTGCCCGATCCCGCCGATCCGAAGCGTTATGCGGTGGCCGCGGGGCAGGGGTCGCTCGGCATGGGCGGCCGGGATTATTATCTCGAGCAGGGCGCCAAATACGACACCTTCCGCACGGCGTATCGCGCCTATGTCGAGAAGATGCTGACGCTGTCCGGCGTGGCGGATGCGTCGGCCAGGGCGGACCGGATCGTCGCGCTCGAAACCGCGATGGCCAAGGTCCAGTGGTCGCCGGTCCAGTCGCGCGACCTGCAGGCGATGCTGAAGCCGATGGATGCGGCGGGCCGCAAGGCGCTGGCGCCCGATTTCGACTGGCCGCTGTTGCTGTCGACCGCGGGCTATGCCCAATTCCCGGTCGTCTACATGACCAACTCGACCGCGCTGACCGAGCTCGGCAAGATCTTTGCCGCGACGCCCGTGTCGACGTGGCAGGACTGGATGAAGTTCCGCCTCGCCTCTGCAAGCGCCGGTGCGCTGCCCAAGGCGTTCGATCAGGCGACGTTTGATTTCTACGGCAAGACGCTGGCCGACCAGCCGCAGCAGCGCGCGCGGTGGAAGCGCGGCATCGCGCTGGTCAACGGCACGATGGGTGAGGCCGTCGGCGAAGTCTATGTGAAGCGGCATTACCCGCCCGAGAGCGAAGCGAAGATGAGCGAGCTGATCGCCAACCTGCGCGCCGCGTACAAGGAGCGGATCACCGCGAACAGCTGGATGGATGGCGCGACCAAGACCCAGGCGCTGGCCAAGCTCGCCGCGTTCGATCCGCGGATCGGCCACCCGGTCAAATATATCGACTATTCATCGCTCAACGTCGTCCGGGGCGATCCGGTCGGGAATGCGATGCGTGCGGGCGAATTCCAGCATCAGCTCGACCTCTCGCGGCTCGGCAAGCCCGTCGATCGTACGCTGTGGGGCATGACGCCGCAGACGGTGAACGCCTATTACGACCCGCTCAACAACCAGATCACCTTCCCCGCGGCGATCCTGCAGCCACCCTATTTCGATCCCAAGGCGGATGCGGCGGTCAATTACGGCGCGATCGGCGCGATCATCGGGCATGAGATGGGGCATGGTTTCGACGACCAGGGCAGCCAGTTCAGCGCGACGGGCAAGTTCGAGAACTGGTGGACGCCGGCTGCTCGCACCGCCTTCACGCAGCGCACCGCCGCGCTGTCGAAGCAGTTTGATGCCTATGAGCCGATCCTGGGTGTCCGCGTGAAGGGGGCGTTGACGCTGGGCGAGAATATCGGCGATCTGGGTGGCGTCGAGACTGCCTATGCCGCGTATCAGAAATACCAGGCGGAGCATGGCAAGGCGCCCGTGATCGGCGGGCTGACCGGCGACCAGCGCTTCTTCCTTGCTTACGCGCAGGCGTGGCAGGCGAAGCTGCGTGAGGGCGCCGCGCGCGCACGGTTGCTCACCGATCCGCACTCGCCGCCCTTCTACCGCGTTAACGGGATCGTCCGTAACGTCGATGCCTGGTATACGGCGTTCGGGGTCAAGCCCGGCGATGCGCTGTATCTGGCGCCCGGCGACCGCGTTCATATCTGGTAACATCTCGCGGGGCGTGTGGTCGTCCACACGCCCCGATTGTCTTGTGCGCACCACGCGCGACCCGGCCGTGATATCGCTATCCGAGATAGCGCCCAACTGCGACCCGAAGGCCGGTGCGCCCAACGAGGGCAATGGATACGGGACCAGGCTAGCCTGACGGGCCGGCGGGCACTCAGCAACAAAGGTAAGCACCCGTGTCGCAAATATCGGCTCACAGCTGCGTGTTTGCTTGGTTTTAACAAAATCAATTTATGATTTGATTGCTTTCGTTTAAGTCTCACATCCTCGCTTTGTCTCTATTGTCTTCTAAATCAGATCAGCCTAACGGCGGTAGCGGTAGCATTCGTTTACAGATGCGCCGTTGCTGATGTGGTGCGTCTGATGCGCTGCGGCATGGGGAGGGGTTATGAAGGCGTTCGTTCTGAATTCGGGGCCACGTGGGCGTGTGGCGATCGCGATGCGGGTCGGTGTGTCGCTTGCGGCGCTGCTGGCAGCAGGCGCGGGCAGCGCTGCATGGGCGCAGGCGGAAACGCAGACCGTGTCGCCCGACACGACCCAGGCCGCGACGCCGGGACAGGAGGTCGGGCAACCCGCCGCCGATGCGACCGGGGACGGTGATATCGTCATCACCGGCCGTCGCGCCGCGCTTGAGGCAGCGGACGAGCGCAAGCGTCGCAGCGAGACGATCGTCGATTCGGTCGTCGCCGATGATGCCGGCAAGCTGCCCGACAACTCGATCACCGAAGTCCTGCAGCGCGTCTCGGGCGTCTCGATCGTCCGTTTTGCCGCGCTCGGCGATCCCGACCATTATTCGGTGCAGGGGTCAGGCGTGCAGGTCCGTGGCCTGACGGGCGTCGCGTCGCGGCTGAACGGCCGCGAGATCTTCAGCGCGAACAACGGCCGCGCGATCCTTTGGAGCGACGTCACGCCCGAGCTGATGGCGGCGGTCGACGTCTACAAGGCATCGACGGCCGACCTGATCGAGGGCGGCACCGGCGGCCAGATCGACCTGCGCACCAAGATGCCGTTCGACTTCAACGGCAAGTTCCACATTGCTGGCACCGGCGAACTCGCGCTCGGCGACATGGCGAACAAGGCGGATCCGTCGGGATCGGTCCTGATCACCGATTCGTTCGATACGCCGATCGGCCGGATCGGCCTGCTCGGCGACGTCGCGTTCAGCCAGTTCAGCTCGCTATCGCAGTTCATCCGCGTCAGCCCGTATTTCAAGACCAAGCTCAGCGATGGCAACGAGCGGTACGTCCCCAGCGGATTCGCCTATGGTGACGAGGCGTTCCAGTACAAGCGCTACGGCATCTATGGCGCGGCACAGTGGCAGCCGGCCGAATCGCTGACCTTCACCGGCAGCTTCTTCCAGTCGCGCTACAAGAGCCAGTCGAGCGATTACGGTACGCAGCTGGATTCGCAGACTCTGGCGGTCGATCCGGCGAGCAGCTCGTTCGACAGCAACGGCCTGCTTACCAAGACGAGCGCGCTCTTCAACCGCGACACGGCGACGTTTGCCCCGACGGGTGGGTCGGTCAACAGCAGCGGCAACAAGGGGTTCGTCGAGAGCAACACGCGGACGCGCGATTATTCGCTGTCGTTCGTCTGGGCACCCACAGACAGCCATGTGTCGCTGAAGGGATCGTTGCAGCGCGTCGATTCGCGGCAGATCTATGATCGCCTCGACATCTTCCGCGACGTCGGCTTCGGCCAGAGCTTCGGCATGGATCTCACGGGCGACCTGCCGCAGATCACCGTCAGTCCTGCGACGCAGGCGTCGTTCGCCGATCCGGCCAATTATTTCTGGACGGCGTCGATGCCGCACAACGAACGGAACAAGGGGCGGCTCGATTCAGGGCAGCTCGATGCCGAATATACGTTCGACAACAGCTTCTTCCGGTCGGTCAAGGTCGGCGGCCGCTATGCCAAGCGGACCGAGCGCGATCTGTCGAACGGCTATAACTGGACCGCGCTGGGTCGCGGCTGGAACGGTGATCCGCAGCTTACCTATGCCAATGCGGCACCGGGCGACGTCGCCAGCCATGCATTCAAGGACTTCTTCCGCGGCAACACGACGCTGCCGGGCAACCTGATGTTCGCATCGGAGGATCTGGCGTCGCGGTTCAATGAAAACCGTACCGGGCTGGTGACTGCACCGCCCGCCGGCTTCTGCGGCCCTGCGACCGTTGACGACGACAACAACCCCGCGACACCGAACGTGGCCAGCCCTCTCTATAGCAATTGCTCGTCCAAGGGGCAGCTCCCGGTCACCGGCTATGGCGGCCAGTTCAACCCCGACGGCACGCTGGCGATCCGGCCTGTCGGGTTCGTCCTGCCGGGCGATCAGGTCAACAATCGTACCGAGAATATCGCGGGCTATGCATTGCTCCGCTTCGGACCCGAGGAAGGCGCACGCGGCATTTCCGGTAACGTCGGCGTGCGTGTCGTGCATATCGAGAATGAAGGCAGCGGGTTCATCCAGCAGAATGGCGGGACCGTCTTTATTCGCAACGGCGCGCAGGTGACGCTGGCAAACACGTTCCTCGCCCGCGGCGGCAAGGCGGACTTCACGCGCGTGCTGCCGTCGATCAATCTCGAATATTCGCCCACCGACCGGATCAAGGTTCGCGGCGGCTACAACATCACGATGGATCTGCCGAGCTTCAACGCACTGCGCGCGTCGGGTTCGATCGGCGTGGCAACGACCCCCAGCCAGACGCCCGGCGGGATCGGGACGTTCAACAACTTCACCGCGGACACCGGCAATCCGTTGCTGAAGCCGACGCTGTCGAACAATGTCGACCTCTCGCTCGAATATTACGGCCGGGCAGGGACGTCCTTCCATCTGGCCCCGTTCTACAAGCGGCTGACCAACCTGCCGATCTATGCGCTGACCAGCCGGCAGGTCACGATCCAGTTCACCGACGGGACGACCGAGAATGTGGCGGCATCGGCCACCGATTATGTCAACTCGACCAAGGCGGCGACCGTCAAGGGCGTTGAGGCCGGTGGCCGCTTCTTCCTCGACATGCTGCCCGGTGCGCTTGCCGGGATCGGGTTCGAGGGCAACTACACCTTCATCAAGAGCAGCAATCCGGGCGATGTCTACCGCGACATCACCGGCGCCGCTCGCAACGACGCGCCGCTGGTGGGTCTGTCGAAGCATAATCTGAACGCGACGCTGTTGTACGAGCGCAACCCGATCTCGTTGCGCGTCGCCTATTCCTGGCGCTCGCGCTATCTGTTGTCGACGAACAGCAACGGCACGAACGGCACCTATACCTATTATAGCGCGCCGGGCGTCGTGACCAACCAGGATGGCGGCCTCGATGCGTCGACGCAGATCGCGTTGCCCATCTATGGCGGCAATTATGGCTCGGTCGATGCCGGTGTGCGGTTCAAGGTGAACGACCAGTTCTCGTTCGGCGTGCAGGGGACCAACCTAACCGCCGCGACGCAGCGGACGCTGATGGGTGGCTATCCCGGCGGCAAGCTGGTCGGGCGCAGCTGGTTCCAGGCCGATCGCCGTATCAGCACTGGCATAAACCTCGCCTTCTGACGATGATGCGTCCCCTGTCGACGCGCTGTCGGCAGGGGACGGAGCGGAGCGCGTGATGCGGAAGAGGATCCTGATCGTTGGCGGCGGTACCGCCGGCTGGCTGACCGCGGGCTATCTGGCGAAGCGGCTGGGCGCCGATCTGGCGGGCGGGGTCTCGATCACGCTGGTCGAATCGCAGGACATCGGCATCCTCGGCGTGGGGGAAGGGACCTTCCCAACGATCCGGCGGACCCTGGCGACGATCGGCATCGACGAGGCCGAGCTGATCCGGCGATGCGGCGCGACGTTCAAGCAGGGGGCGAAGTTCGTCCATTGGCGCCACGCGCCCGGGCAGGGCCGCCCCGATCATTACTCACACCCGTTCCAGGTCGCCGATGCGAGCGACGGCCTCGACCTGCTGCCCTATTGGCTGCTGGGGCATGGCGGCGCGGAGAATTGGGACGAGGTCTCCAATCCGCAGAAAAAGGCCGCGGATGCGATGCGCGCGCCCAAGCTGGCGACCAACCCCGATTATGTCGGGCCGCTCAACTACGCGTTTCACTTCGATGCGGTGGCGCTCGCCGGGCTGTTGCGCGAGCATGCGGTCAGGAACGGTGTCCGGCATCTGACCGACACCGTGTCCGAGGTGGTGCTCGCTGAGGATGGTGCGATCGGCGGGGTGCGCACCAAGCGGAACGGGATGCTCGACGCCGATCTCTATATCGATTGCACGGGCTTTCGTGCCGAACTGATCGGCAAGGCGATGAAGGTGCCGTTCCGGTCGTGCCGCGACGTGCTGTTCTGCAACCGCGCGATCGCCGCGCAGCTGCCTTATGCAAAACCCGGCGATCCGATCGCGTCCTATACGATTTCGACTGCGCAGGAGTCGGGCTGGATCTGGGACATCGGGCTCGATCGCAGGCGTGGCATCGGGCACGTCTATTCGTCCGACCATAGCGACGACGAGACCGCCGAACGCGTGCTGCGCGGCTATCTGGGCGCGGGCGGCGACGAGGCCGAGGTGCGCCATTTCAAGTTCGATGCGGGGTACCGCGAGGTCAACTGGGTCAAGAATTGCGTCGCGGTCGGGCTGTCGAGCGGGTTTTTCGAGCCGCTCGAGGCGACGGGGATCGCCTTTGCCGAAGTCTCGGCGGGGATGATCGCGAACCTGTTCCCCTGGGGCGGCGACTACGAGACGTCGGCGCGCCAGTTCAATGCCAACATGCTGCGCCGCTACGAGCGCGCACTCGATTTCATCAAGCTGCACTACTGCATCTCGGAACGGCGCGACACGGCGTTCTGGCGCGACAATGTGGCCGACGCCTCGGTCCCCGACAGCCTGCTCGAGCTGCTCGACCGGTGGCGGTTCCGGCCACCCAACGAGCTCGACATCGACGGGCAAGTCGACATCTTCACCGACGCCAGCTGGCAATATGTCCTGTACGGCATGGGCTGGAAGACCGACCTGAGCGCGAAGGCCGGCGCGCTGCGCTATGCCGAGGATGCCCGGCGTGCGTTTGCCGAGGTCCGGCGTCAGGCCGACTATGCGGTCCGCAACCTGCCGTCGAACCGCGATCTGGTCGCCTATGCGCAGCACCATCATTTCGGTGCGCGAGCGGCGGCGTGACCGATCCCGGCCCGGCCCGCATCACCAAGATCGTCATTGTCGGCGGAGGAACGGCCGGGTGGATGACCGCCGCCGCGATGGCGCGGCTGGTCGAGAGCGGCGTCGCGGTGACGCTGGTCGAATCCGAGGAGATCGGCACGGTCGGCGTCGGCGAGGCGACGATCCCCTCGCTGCTCGACTATAACCGGATGCTCGGCATCGACGAGGACGACTTCGTCCGCGCGACGGGGGCGACGTTCAAGCTGGGGATCGAGTTTCGCGACTGGGGGCGGCTGGGCGACGCGTATTTCCACCCGTTCGGCACGCATGGCCGCGACGTCGAGGGGGTGGCTTTCCATCAGCTCTGGCTGCGTCAGGCGGGCCTCGCGCAACCCGGCATGCCGGAAGCCATCGGCGACTATTGCCTGTCCACGGTCGCGGCGCGCAACGGGCGTTTCACGCGACCGTCGGCCAATCCGCAATCGGTCCTGTCGACGCTGTCCTATGCCTTCCACTTCGATGCCGCACTCTATGCCAGATATCTGCGCGACCTTGCCGAGGTCGCGGGGGTGGTGCGGATCGAGGGGCGCGTGGTCGCGATCGATCGGCATGGCGGGACCGGCTTCGTCGAGGCGGTCCGGCTCGCGGACGGGCGCGCGATCGACGGAGACCTGTTCATCGATTGCAGCGGGTTTCGATCGCTGCTGCTCGGCGATGCGATGGACGTCGGGTTTACGAGCTGGCAGCACTGGTTGCCTTGCGATCGCGCCTGGGCGGTGCCGAGTGCACCCCGCGATGCGCCGGCCCCGCATACACGCGCGACCGCGGAAGCGGCCGGCTGGCGCTGGCGGATCCCGCTTCAGCACCGCGTCGGCAACGGCCATGTTTATGCGAGCGACCATGTCGACGACGAGACCGCGCTGCGGGTGCTGCTGGACGGACTGGACGGCCCGCCGCTCGCCGATCCGCGCCAGTTGCGGTTCGTCGCGGGGCGGCGCGACCGGCTGTGGGAGCGCAATTGCGTCGCGATCGGGCTGGCCGGCGGCTTTCTCGAGCCGCTGGAATCGACGAGCATCCATTTGATCCAGTCGGGTATCGCGCGGCTGATGAGCCTGTTCCCCGATACGGGTTTCAGCGCGGTGGAGATCGCCGAATATAACCGGCAGATGCTCCGGGAGTATGATCAGGTCCGCGACTTCATCATCCTTCACTACCATGCGACGACGCGGACGGATTCGGCGTTCTGGCGGCATTGCCAGAGCATGACGCTGCCGCCGTCGCTGCAGGCCAAGCTCGATCTCTGGGCGGGACGGGCGCGGATCTTTCGCGAACAGGGCGAATTGTTCACCCCCGACAGCTGGATTGCGGTCCTGCTCGGGCAGGGTATCTGGCCGGCGTCGGTCGATCCGCTGACCGCGGGGCTGCCGGTGGCGGAGAGCGCCCTGTTCCTCGACCATGTGCGGGAGATGGTCGCTAAGACCGCCGAGGCGATGCCGCGCCACGCCGACTTCATCGCCGGACATTGTGCGGCACCGCTGCGGACCGCGGCCTAATCCGATCTACACGTCGCCGCGATCGCTAAAAAGCTTATTTGTCGGACAAAGCTTGCCCTTCCGCCTGATCGCGCTACCATCATAGCAATTCGTATAAGAACGGGAGCGGGTATGCGGTGGGCGTCGAGCGCGGGAATGGCTGCGTCAATAGTCGTAGCGTTGAGCACTCTACCGGCTGCAGCGGCCCCCGTTGCCGGCGGAGGCGAACGGCGCGTCGTCATCGATGCCGCCAAGGTCGCAGGCCCGGTCGATCGATCCTTCGACCTGTCGATCGGTTCGGATTTCCCGGGCACGCTGATCCGCAGCGACAGCCAGGCGCAGCTCAAGACCGCGGTCGACGAGCTCGGCTTCCGCTACATCCGCTTCCACGACATCTTCCACGACGTCCTCGGCACGGTGCGCAAGACGGATGCGGGGATCGTCTATGACTGGACGAAGATCGATCAGCTCTATGATGCGCTGCTCGCCAAGAAGATCCGGCCCTTCGTCGAGCTCGGTTTCACGCCCAATGCGATGCGGACGTCGGAGCAGACGATCTTCTACTGGAAGGGCAATACCTCGCATCCCGATCCGGCGCTGTGGCGCGGGCTGATCGATGCCTATGTCCGCCATGTGCGGCAGCGTTATGGCGCCGACGAGGTTCGCCGTTGGTATTTCGAGGTCTGGAACGAGCCCAATCTCGACGGGTTCTGGGAAAAGGCCGATCAGAAGGCGTATTTCGATCTCTATGCGGACACCGCGCGGACGATCAAGGCGATCGATCCGGCGTTGCGGGTGGGTGGGCCATCGACCGCGGGCGCGGCCTGGGTGCCCGAGCTGCTCGCCTTTACGAAGCGGAACGCCGTGCCGATCGATTTCGTGACGACGCACACCTATGGCGTCGAGGGCGGTTTTCTCGACGAGGAGGGCAAACAGGACACCAAGCTGTCGGCGTCGCCCGACGCGGTGGTCGGCGACGTGCGCCGCGTTCGCGAGCAGATCGAGGCGTCGGCCTATCCGGGGCTGCCGCTCTACTTCACCGAATGGAGCACGAGCTACACGCCGCGCGACTTCGTCCATGACAGCTATATCAGCGCGCCGTACATCCTGACTAAGCTGAAGCAGTCGCGGGCCTATGCGCAGGGCATGAGCTACTGGACCTATACCGACCTGTTCGAGGAGCCGGGCCCGCCGCCAACGCCCTTCCATGGCGGGTTCGGGTTGATGAACCGCGAGGGTATCCGCAAGCCGGCCTGGTTCGCGTATAAATATCTGAACGCGCTCAAGGGCCGCGCGATACCCGTGGCGGACGACACGGTGCTTGCCGCCGCCGATGGCGCGCGGATCGCGGCCGTGCTTTGGGACTGGCAACAGCCGGTCCAGACGCTGAGCAACAAGCCCTTCTACACCCGGCAGGTGCCCGCGGTCGCGGCCCGACCGATCGCCCTGACCTTCGACCATGTGCCTGCGGGGACGTACCGGCTGACCATCCGCCGGACCGGCTATCGCCGGAACGACCCGCTCTCGCTCTATATCGACATGGGCATGCCCGCGTCGCTCGATCCCGCGCAGCGCAAGGGGCTCGAGCAGGCCACGCAGGATCTGCCCGAACAGGCGCGGACCGTCCGGGTCGGTCGCAACGGATCGACGCGCGTCACGGTGCCGATGCGCAGCAACGACATCGCGCTCGTCACGCTGGAACCCGCAGGCACCGCGGGCATCGAAGAATAATCGGGCAAAAGGGGAGAAGACATGGCGGGATTTAGCAAGCGCGACGTGCTGGCCGCACCGCTGCTCGGCGCCTTGGGAGTCGGCGCGGCGCGGCTGGGGGCTGCGGCGGCTCTGGCAGGCGCAGCACGCGGCGGCCCGGCAATCCCCGCGGGACGGTTCGACGCGTCGGTCGCCTCGCTCAAGACCTATCAGACGCCCGACTGGTTTCGCGACGCCAAGTTCGGGATCTGGGCGCATTGGGGCCCGCAGGCGCTACCGCGTCAGGGCGACTGGTACGCGCGCTTCATGTATGTCCCCGGCCACCCGCATTACGAGCATCATCTCAAGACCTACGGCCATCCGTCGGAGCACGGCTACAAGGACCTGCTGCCGTTATGGACCGCGAACCGGTTCGATCCGGACGCGTTGATGGAAAAATATGCCGCCGCGGGCGCCAAATACTTCGTCTCGATGGCGGTGCATCACGACAATTTCGACCTCTGGCGTTCCAAGCATCAGCGCTGGAACGCGGTGGCGATGGGGCCGAAGCGCGACGTGGTGGGGGAATGGAAGGCCGCGGCGACGCGGCGCGGGCTGCGCTTCGGCGTGTCCGAGCATCTCGCTGCGAGCTATACCTGGTGGTATCCGAACCAGATGTACGATCAGTTCTGGCCGAAGCTCGGGCTGGACTATGACGGTGTCGATCCCGCCAATGCCGATCTCTATCACGGCAATCGCGACGAGCCTTACCGCAACACGCCCGCCTCCTGGTACACCACGAACGCCGCCTATCAGCGGCACTGGTTCGACCGGATCGTCGATCTGGTCGACAGTTATCAGCCCGACCTGCTCTATTCGGATGGCGGGCTGCCGTTCGGGGCCGTAGGCCGCGCCCTTGTCGCGCATCTCTACAATGGGAGCATCGCGCGGCGCGGCCGGCTCGAAGCGGTCTATACCTGCAAGAATTCGGGGTCGGGGGAGTTCCACCGCGAGGCGTCGGTCGAGGATGTCGAGCGCGGGGTGCTCAAGGGCATTAATGCGCTGCCGTGGCAGACCGATACGTCGAATGGCGACTGGTTCTTCAATGACCGCCACCCCTACAAAACGACCAGCCAGATCGTCACGATGCTCGCCGATATCGCAAGCAAGAACGGCAACATGCTGCTCAACGTCGTGATGTATCCCGATGGCAGCCTGCCACCGGAGTCCGAGACGCTTCTGGCGGAACTGGCGCCGTGGATGGCGGTCAACGCGCCGGCGATCCATGGCACGCGGCCCTGGAAGATCTTCGGCGAGGGGCCGACCGAAACCGCCGCGGGCATGTTCTCGGAAAAAGCGGATTACACGCCGCGCGATATCCGGTTCACGACCAAGAAGGACCAGCTGTTCGCGATCACGCTCGGCGAGCCTGCCGGGACCGTGGCGATCGCCGCGCTGGCGCTTGGCAATCCGAACGAGCCGCGCGCGGTGCGGGCGGTCCGCCTGCTCGGCCATCGCGGGCCGATCCGCTTTCGCCAGACCGGGCAGGCGCTGGTGATCGACGTGCCCGCGACACTCCCGACCCGCCACGCCAGCGCGTTCCGGATCGACTTTGCCTGAGCGTCCGGTCCCCGCGTCACCGATCCCCCCATTCGCCAGCTTGGCGCAGTACCAGCGCCCCCCGACGGTGGGCACCGCTTCGATAAGGACGACCATCTCCATGCTACGCCGCCGCGCGCAATCCATTGCCCTGATGTTGACCCTTGCAACGGCCGCGCCGGCGCTGCTCGCAGCTCCTGCGGGCGCGCAGAGCGCCGCCGGCCATCCCGGCTGGCCCGGCAAGGGGCAGCTGTTCGTCGGCACCTGTTATCAGCCCGTCGACCGCAGCCCGGCGCAGATCACCAGCGATATCGCGGTGATGAAAGCGGCCGGGTTCAACATGGTCCGGATGGGGGATCTGGCCTGGGACTATTTCGAACCCGAAGAGGGGCGGTTCACCTTCGAGCGCTTCGACGATGTGCTGCGTCAGATGCAGGCGGCGGGCATCCGGGTCATCGTCGACATTCCGGGCCAGCCGGCGCCGATCTGGCTGCACAAGCGCTATCCCGGCGTCGACATCGTCACGCAGGACGGGTTGCGGGTCAACGCGGCCTCGCGCTACTGGGACAATATCAGCGATCCCGATTATCGCCGCCTCGCCGGTCGGCTCGCCGAGCGGATGATGCAGCGTTATGCCAAGCATCCCGCGGTGATCGCGCTGGGCTATGACAATGAGATCGGCAATGGCCAGATGTCCTATTCGGCGGCGGACCGGGATCGGTTCGTCGTCTGGCTGAAGCAGAAATACGGGACGGTCGACGCGCTCAACACCGCATGGGCGACGCAGCGCTGGTCCCGCCGGATCGGCGACTGGGATCAGGTCGACCTGCCCTATGGCCGGGGTCCGGGGCCCAATGAGCGCTATCTCGACCTGAGACGCTTCTGGTCGGACGACACGATCGGCGCGCTGAAGGACCTCGAATCGATCCGCAAGCGCTTTGCCCCGAACCTGCCGGTCGCGTCGAACTTCTGGCCGACGGCAGGGACCAAGGGGTTCGATTATCTCCGGTCCTGGGAAGATGTCTCGACCTATGGCGCGCAGGGATTCTATCCCGGCGACCCGCTCGGTGCGGGGTTCGAGGTCATGATGAACCGGGCCGGGCATCAGACGCCGGTCTGGTTCAACGAGTTCACCGCCGGCGGCGGGGGCTATTACGGCACGCCTGGGCGGTCGCGGATGTGGGCGTATTTCGGGCTACTGCATTATGCACAGACGGTCCTCGCCTGGACCTTCAACTCGCATCTCGGCGGAGAGGAGCAGGCCTTGTTCGGGCTGGTCGACCATGACGACCGGCCGTCGTGGAAGGTGGGCGAATTCGCGCAGATCGCACGCGAGTTCCGCCAGCTCCAGACGATGGGTTTCCCCCGCTACGACCCGCCGCAAGTCGCGGTGCATTATTCGTTCGACACGATGTGGCTGACCAGCCCGCCGCCGGGGCCGAACACCACGCCCGAATATTTCAAGACCGACTACACGACGGCGGTAAAGGCGGCCTTTGCGCCGCTCTACCGCGACAATATCGATGCGGCGGTGATCGACATCGGCCACGACCCGATCGACGCCTATAAGCTCGTAATCGTGTCGAGCGCGTATCTGATCGATGCGAAGATCGCGGCGGCGCTTCGCGGTTACGTCGAGCGGGGCGGCACGGTCGTCATGACGGGCTATTCGGCGAAGGTGGATGCGACCGGGAAATGGTTCGGCACGCCCCTGCCGGGCGGCATGACCGACGTGTTCGGGCTGCGGACCAACGCCTTTTACCGATCCGAACAGCCGCTCCGCGTCCGCTTCAAGGGCCGCGAACTCAGCGGTACGGACCCCTATTACGAGGTGCTCGAGCCGAGCACGGCAAAGGTCCTCGCGCGGTTCGAAAACACGCCCGACAAGAGCCCGGCGATCACCGTCAACACATTCGGCAAGGGGCAGGCGATCTATCTCGCGACCGCGGCGCAACCGGGGTTGATCGATCCGCTGATTCGGTCGCTCTACGCCCAGCTGAAGATCCGGACGGGGCCGGCAACTCCCGACGGGGTGGTCGCGCGGACGGTCGAAGGGCGGACGCTCTACGTCAATACCACGCCCGGTACATTGAGCGTGGCAATGCCCGGCGCGAAGTCGGGGACGGCCCGCGACGTTCTGACGGGACGCAAGCTGCCCGGCGCGCTCGACCTCGCGGGCTATGGCGTCGCCCTGGTCGAGTGAGGATTGTCGCGCTGGGGGATCGAGGCTGATGCTTCGAGCCCCGCCCACGACAACACGCGTCAGGCAGGCTGGCCGTTCCCGCCGGTCGAGCCGAAGATCTGGCCGGTCGAATAGCTGAGCGACGGATCGGCCGCTGCGACATAGAGCGCGGCGATTTCGGCCGGCTGGCCCGCACGCGCCATCGGCGAATCGCCGCCGAAGCTGCGCAGCTTTTCAGGCGTCGCGCCGCCGCTGACCTGCAACGGGGTCCAGAACGGGCCCGGCGCGACCGCATTGACGCGGATCCCGCGGCTGGCGACCTGCTTTGCCATGCTCTTGGTGAAGTTCAGCACCGCCGCGCGGGTGAGTGCATAATCGACGATGTCGGGCGACGGGTTGCCGGCCTGCTCCGAAGAGGTGTTCACGATCACCGCGCCTGCACCCATCCGCTCGAGCGCGGCCTTGGTCAGCCAGAACGGCGCATAGACGTTGGTCTTCATCGTATCGTCGAAATCCTGGCTCGAGATATCGGCGATGCCCGGGCGGGTCTGCTGGCGCGCGGCATTGTTGACGAGGATGTCGAGCCCGCCAAGCTGTTCGGCGGCCTGTTGCACCAGCTTGCGGCAGAAGCGTTCGTCACGCAGGTCGCCGGGAATCGCGACCGCCTTGCGCCCCTCGGCCCGGATCAGCGCGACGACCTCGCGCGCGTCGGGTTCTTCGGCTGGCAAGTAGTTGATCGCGACGTCTGCGCCCTCGCGTGCATAGGCGATCGCCGCGGCACGCCCGATCCCGCTATCGCCGCCGGTGATCAGCGCCCGCTTGCCGGTCAGCTTCCCCGACCCCTTGTAGCTCGTCTCGCCATGATCGGGCCGCGGCGTCATCTTCGACGCGAGACCCGGCCAAGGCTGACGCTGGACGGGATAGGGCGGCTTGGGATAGGCGGCAGCGGCAGGCGTCGGCGCGGCGGCGGGCTTGCCCCCACCCTGAGCCGCAGCGGCAACGGTGGTCGCGGCGAGCGCGCCAGCGGTGACGGCGGCGCCCGACACGAAGGTGCGGCGTGTTGGATCGGTCATGGTTCAGCTCCCGGGATGCGTGACATCCAAAGCGCCAAGTGACTGTGTCTGTTCCAGATCCTACCGAGATTGTTTCAGGGCGCGCACCGCAGTGCTTTGCGCAATCCTTAAGTAGGTATCGCCGAGTGAAACACGCCGACGACCAGCAGGACGAGCACCAGCGAGACAGCGCTCGACAGTGCGACGAGGACGGCCGCGGCCTTGCGGTTCGTGTCGAGGAGGGTCGCGAACAGCGTGACGTTGCTCGCGATCGGAAACAGTGCGATCAGCCCGACGATGACGCGGTCGCGGGGTGCGAGGATGCCGATGAACGCGGCTTCGAGCGCAAGTGCGGCGCCGATCAAAACGAGCCCGCTCGCCTGCCTGACGCCGAGAATCCGCGTCATCAGCCGGGGCCGCCAGTCGTCGCGGCCAGTCTCGGCAAGGTTGAGGCCGATGACGGCCATGCCGAGAACTGACACCAGTGTACCGGCGACCGACAGGATGGGCGACGCCGCCTCGGGCATCGTGACACCCGCCGACTTCGCGATGATCGCGCCGACGATCACATAGACGACGGGCACGCGCAGCGCCTTGGTCGCGGCCTTGCGCGTACCCTCCTTGGTCCGCGCGATCAGGAAATAGCCGATCGTGTCGCCGTACAGCGCGCTGCCGATATAGGCGCAGATCACCGTCGAGACGCCGACCTCGCCGAACAGCGCCTGGCTGACGGGCACGCCGAAGAAGGCGACGTTGAAGAACGAGAAGGAGGCCGACAGCAATTTGGGATCGAAATCGTCGCCAAGCCGCTTGGCCAACCGGTGGGCAGGGATGCTCATCAACGCCGCGACCGCGAACATCAGCGGGGGGATCACCAGCAACTGCTGCGTTTCCGCGCCGAGCACCTTGTCGATGACCAGCAACGGGATGAGGCCGAAGACGAGGATGGTCGAGAACAGCTTCGCCGCCCAGGGCACACGCGCCCCGACGCCCCAGGCGAGCAGGATCACGCCATAAAGCGGCAGCAGTGCCGCCGCGATGTTGCCGAGCGCGCTCATTGCTGGCGCAGGATATCGTCGATGGCGCGGCCTGCGCACTCGACGTTGAACCAGACTGCGTTGGTGTCGCGCAACTCGCCGTTGAGCAACTGGCCGAGCGCGTAGATGCATGGTGCGTCACGGCTGGCGGAGATGATCCGGCAGGTCGCGCGGTGGGCGATGGCACCACCGACCGGGTGTGGTTGCAGCCAGTCCTTGGCGAGCAGATCCTTGACGAGCGTTTCCTTCATCTCGGCGAGGGTGGTCGCTTGGCCGGTGGCGTTGACGACGATCGGCGTCTCGAGCGTGTCGCCCGTCGTGAACCGGACGACGAAGCCGGTGCCGGTCGGGCTGGCGACGGTTTCATCGACCCGCCCGCGGACGCTGAGCTGCCCGCGCGTCATCGCCTCGGCGAGGCGCCGCGCGTTCACCATCGGCGTGACGAACCGCGCCGCGGCGAAATGCGGCGCCAGCCATTGCCCGAACCGCTTCTGGTCGGCGGGTCGCAACAGATTCCAGATCGCGGTGGAATCATGGCGGGCGGCGGTCAAGATGCGCTGGAACGGCTCGTCGCCGGCGTCAGCCGCGGCGATGTCGTGCAGCAGCGCGGCCTGGGCGTCGCCGTCGGCGCGATCCTCGGCCTGCCAGTCGATCGCGCGTCCCGCGGCAGTCTCGGCCTCGATGCGGAAGAGGCGGAACAGATCCACGACCGAGAAGGCGGCGCCGCGTTCGCGGATATGCCGGTGGACGCTTTCAAGCGTGAGATGCTGACGGTCATACCCCGTCTCGGGCGCGGGGATCTCGACCCGCGGCAGCAGGCCTTCCTTCGAAATCAGGTGGATATGTCCGCGGTGCCCTTCGTCGAGCAGCGTCATCACCGCGTCGATCGCGCTGAGACCGCTGCCGAGGATGACAACGGACTGATCGCTGTCGATCCCCCTCGTCATGCGATCGGCGGGATAGGGCGAGTCGAAATAGCCGGGCTTGCCGTTCAGGGTGGCGAACCGGTCGGGATCGGGGGTGCCGATCGTCAGTAGCACGACGTCCGTCGCGATCGTCGATCCGTCCGAGAAGGCGATGGTCGCCGCATCATGGTCGCCCTCGATGCTGACGGCTTCCTGATGGTGGATCCGGACGTCAATCCCCGCGCGCCGGGCCTGATCGAGCGCCTGGTCGAGGACCTCCTGCATGTAGAGGCGATATTCCCGGCGCTCGGGATATTCGACGCCATCGGGATCGAGCGGAGTCCCGGCTGCCGCGCGCTGCGCCTCGAGCCAGGTCCGGAAATGACCCGGCTCGCGGTCGTAGAGCCCCATGAGACGGGATTCGGTGTTCAGGCGATGCCCCGGCTGTTCCGTGCCGAACGCCAGGCCGCGTGCGAGTTCGTCGTCCCGCTCGACCAGATGGAGGATCCATCCATCGCCCGGGTCATAGCATAATCGCGTGACAGCTTCGGCGAAGGCAGCGACGCCACAGGCACCCATGCCGATAATAGTCAATGTTTTCGGCATGATATCCCATTCGCTGACGAACGGGGACAACGCTCGGGCGCTATATGGTGCCACGGCCGAGATGAAAATTTTGTCATGTCGGCGACGTCTCGTTCCGGCGGCGGTTTGGTGGCTTCGCGGTGGTGACCCAGGCTGTTGCCGAGGGGATTGGTCGCGGCATCGCCAAATTAATCCGCGGCGCTGGCAGCCTCATGGATATCGTTGATTGTGAGAGGGTTACACTCTTGTCATGTTCCGGGAGACATTATGAGGACGATCCTTGCCGCCGTCAGCGCATTGGGTTTGGCAGCTGGCGCGATGGCCCAGACCCCACCGCCGGTGCTGGGTCTGAAGACGCAGGCTGAGCCCTATGCGACTGCGTCCGTGGTCAACCATCCCAAGACGATCGGCTGGCCCGACGGGCGCAAACCCGTGGCGCCGCGAGGGTATGAGGTCATCAAGTTTGCGGGCGGTCTGGACTATCCGCGCCAGGCGCTGCTGCTGCCCAATGGCGACATGCTGGTCGCGGAGGCGCGCACGAAGCCCAAACTGGATGCCGAACCCGACGTTCAGCGCGGTCAGGCGCTGTCGAAGACGACCGGCTTCAGCGCCAACCGTATCACCCTGTTGCGCGACGCGGACCGCGACGGGGTCGCGGAACAGCGTTTCGTGCTGATCGACGGGCTCAACCAGCCGTTCGGGATGCAATATGCGAACGGGCGGCTGTACGTCGCCAATACCGACGGCGTCGTCAGCGTTCCGTTCTCGCCCGGCCAGACGCGCGTGACCGCAACCCCGCAGCCGCTCGTGTCGCTGCCCGCGGGGGGCTACAACAATCACTGGACGCGCAACCTGCTGCTGAGCCCCGATGCGCGGACGCTGTACGTATCGGTCGGTTCCGCCTCGAATGTCGGCGAGCATGGCATGGACGAGGAGAAGCGACGAGCGGCCATCCTCGCGATCGATCTGCGTAGCGGGCGCGAGCGTCTCTACGCGTCGGGGCTTCGCAACCCGGTCGGCATGGCCTGGGCGCCTGGTTCGAACACTTTATGGGCGGCGGTCAACGAACGCGACCAGCTCGGCGATGATATCGCGCCCGACTATCTGGTTGGCGTGCGCGATGGTGGGTTCTATGGATGGCCCTACAGCTATTACGGCAAGCAGGATCCGCGTCACGCCAATACCAGGCGCGAGTTGCTGGCGACGACGTCGCTTCCCGACGTTGCCGTGGGGCCCCATGCCGCGGCGCTGGGCGTGGCGTTCGCCAAGGGAACGTCCGCCGCGCAGCAGGTCGCCTATGTCGCGCGGCACGGTTCGCGGAACCGGTCCGCGTTCATCGGCTATGTCGTCCTCGCGGTCCCCTTTGCCAATGGCAGGCCGACCGCCGCGCCGCAGCCATTCCTGACGGGGTTCGTCGCGAACGAAAAGTCGGGCGAAGTCTATGGTCGACCGGTGAGCGTGCAGACGCGCGACGATGGCGCGATCTTCGTCGTCGACGATGCCGGGGATACCGTCTGGCTGGTGCGACGCACCGCGTGACCGCCAAGGCGCTGATCGGTCTGGCGGCGATGTGTGCGTGTGTCGATGCGTCCCGCGTGTCGGCGCAGACCGTGCCGTTCATCGATACCGAAGACGCAACCCTGTCGGAGGTCGATGTCGGCGACGGGACGGTCCATCCGATCGTCACGCTCGACGTCCGCAACGGCGACTATGCGCGCGGCGCCTATGACGACGATGATGCCGGCCTCGCCAGGGTCCCGGTGCATATCTCGGTCGGTGGTGCCGCAGTGCTGACGCGCCGAGCGGACGGGCAGGGAGCCCTGTTCCTGGTCGGGCAAAGCTCGAACGGCTTTCACGCGCCGCGCGCCGACGAGCGGTCGCGCCCGCGCAGCTGGTATGAAAGCAACACGATCGTCGGTCTTGCATGGCGGCCTGTCGATGGGCTCTCCACCGCTGCGGCCTATGCCATCAAGGCCAGCCCCAACGGGGTGGCGAACACAACCCACGAGGCCAGCCTGACGATCCTCTACACCGGCGATAATGCAGTGGGATTTCTCGCGCCGCGTTTCGCCGTGACGAAGCGGACAAAAGGCGAGGGGGGTTTTTACACGATCGCCGGCATCGCCCCCGCCTTTGCGCTGACACGGGGAGGGGGTGGCCCGACGCTTACGGTGCCGGTCTCGGCCGGCGTCGGCTGGCGGGGCTTCTATGCGGCGGACAGCGGCGACAGGGTATATGGCAGCGCCGGGGTAACGGTCGCGCAGCCCGTCAAGATCGCCGGCGCCACGGCATCGTTGCAGGGCGAAATCCTCGCCGTGGTCCGTGACCATCAGCTGGCCCGGCTCGACGCTCCCGGTGGCACCACCGCCGATGTCGTGCCCTTGGCGACCCTGTCGATCACCATGGCCTGGTGACTTCAGCGCGCAAGCGGTTGCCGCCTCCGCGATTTCGATCCGGAGCTTGCAATGGTCCGTTGCGGGTCGAGGCCGCCACGTCGTTCGAGCTCGCCTTGGATAGGACGCGGGGGCAATCCAACCGCCATTTTGCGCACGCCCTGACACTCAATCGCCGATCTTCCCTGCCAATGCGCGGCTGACGAAGCGGAAGCCTGGATCGTTGCTGAAGCGTCAACAGGACGGGGAGATGCTGACCTCAGCGGTGGACCGCGATTTCGGCGGCGAGGCTCGGGTGCCCTGTTCGCGGGTGAACGCTCCGAGAGCGTCAATGCATCATCATGCGCGCAGCAAATTGAAATTCACAATTTGCGGTTAATGCACTTTAAACCGCTTGCAGTCGCAATTACGAAATGAATTTGCTGCATATGTCTCCTTGTCGAAAGACAGACACTTTTTCAATGAGGGGGATTCACATGCGCTACTGGCCAATCGGCAAGCCCATCAGGGGCTAAACAGTCAACAGCCTGTGCTCTTATATTATTCAATTAACGCATCCTGCACGGCATAATGCAATGTGTTACTAGAGATATAGTAAGGCTCACAGGAGTGATGACTGGCAAATATTGTCATGAATAGTATCATGAGCCAATTTGCGATATTGGAATACCGTGAAGCCCTATAACGGCTGAACTCGAAAATGCCCGGCTTACCAAGCCGGGCATTTTTTTTGCCATCAAGACCTGGCCATAGCCTTTACCGGCATCTCAAAGGTGAAGGCCCGAGGAACAAGCCCAAGTACTTTTACAGCCTTTTGCATGGCTTCGTTATGCGTCGATATCGTGAAGTGGATTTCGGTGAACCAACCGTTCAGATGAGTTTTCCGAAATCGCGATAGCACGGCAGCAAAGGCTGCGGGAGCGGTAGGCGAACCCCACGCGAACGTGATCGTGAGCGTTCGATCATCATGGTCCTCGCCCCAATTGATACCGCCAACGCACGTTCCGCTTTCGTCAAAAGCGAGAATTGCGGGATGATCCCATTTGCATGGGGGATATCTCAGCCAGCCATTCTGCTGATGATCAACACCCGCGGCGTAGGCGGCTCTCAGGCCTTCTTTGCTGTGTGCAAGTTTGGTAACATGCTCCAACCGCAAACTCATGTTACAGCTCTCCGCCTGTACTTGAAGATCAAGAGATTGCAGAACGGCGCACACAGGTGCTCATTGCCAGTCCCAGCCGCGTACGGGGCTTGGAGCAGTTGTCGACCGATGGGTGCCGATACCAGGCTTTGTGCTCGGTAACTGGTGACATCCATTCAGGCGCGTTCGCGATCTCGGGGTTTGTGCCGTTGGGCGCCGCATGGACCGGCCCGCTTGCCCAATTCTCGATCAACGGCGCTCGTTGCGCCGCATGGATCCTTTCGCGGACCCGTCCGGGCCGTAGACTAAACAAAAACAGCCGCCAACCTCGAGAGGTTGACGGCTGCCTTCACACAGATGGACACTGGGACCAGCTGTGAAATGCGCTTAGGCGAAAGCGATCTTCGCCTGGCGACGACGAACGCGCATCGATGCGCCGATCCCGCCGATACCGAACAGCATGAGCGCCCAGGTACCTGCCTCGGGAACTGCTGCGGTCGGCTCAAAGGTTGCAGTGCCGGCATAGGAGCCGTTACCGCGCGACGTGCCGGTCACGACGATCTGGTTCGTCGCACCCGCGGCGATCGCCACGTTGTTGATCTCGAAGAACTCGGCTTTGCCGACAATGGTTTTCGTCGCTTCGAAACCATTGATGAATACCGACAGAATGTCGAGATCGGTCGGGCTATTGAACCGCGTCGTGCTGGTGCTCAGCGTGCCGCTGGCCAGGCCAGCCTGATCGATGATGAAGTTGAACGTGTCCTGGAATGCGCCGGCAGCGATGCCCGAACGGCCGAAATCTGCCGAAACGGTACCATTATTGATGTTGCCCTCGACCGTGAACTCCGGGTTGCCCGGGACATAATCGACTGCATGAGCCGCTGGGGCCATCGCGAAAGCGGATGCGAATGCCATAGTCGAAAGAAGTAAACGCTTCATGACGGTTCCCTTTATTTGATCCTTAACAAGCTGCTACCGGGCGCCCTGGCGATTCGCAAACCTGTTTATCGCCGGAATTTTCCCACGATCTCAATAATGTCCAAGTTTGGGACAATCAGCCCTCGTTCGTCGCAGACAGAGCCTGAGGGCGCGTTTCGCATCCTGCGCTGCAAGGCATTTTGCGCGCCTTAAAACCCGCTCAGGGCGACCGAAAACCCTCACTCCGGCTCATGAAGGTGCCCGACGCGATTGGGATAGTATGGCCTCGCCGTGTGCCGGGGCGATACGGGTGGCCTATCAAGGGCGCCGGTGACGACATTCCCGGCGACCGCGGCGATGGCTTTGAAAATTAGGTAAAAGACGCTAGCCTTACCGCTCATAGTTCGTCGGGAGAAATGCGTGATACGGGTAGAGGCGCGGCCGCAGCCAAGCGGGTCGTGGACTGACGTCGGTAGCGGCCTGGCGCGCTGGACAGCGCGGTGGTGGCCGCTTCTGATAGGATTGGCGTGCCTCATCCTGCCGACGCTGAGCCGGCTGGCGACCGTCAGCTGGTCCACCGAACAGGGCGCACATGGGCCCATTATCTTCATTTCCGCGCTGTGGCTGATCTGGCGTGCGCGGCCGTGGGAGGTCGCCAAGCGCCAATCCTTCCTTCCTGTCGGCTTGCTGCTGGTCCCCGCGCTGCTCCTCTATTCCGTAGGGCGTATTACGAGCATCTTGGCGATCGAGGCGCTGTCCCTCTACACCGTGATCGTAGTCCTATTATGGACTTATCTCGGTAAGGAGGCACTCAAGAGGCTGTGGTTCCCCCTGGTGTACCTGCTGTTCATCATCACGCCGCCGGAGAACTGGGTTTTCGTCGCCACGCGTCCCATCAAGGACTTGATCTCCGATGCTTCCGTAAACTTGCTGGCCGCATTTGGTCTGCCGATCGGGAGTACCGGAACGGTTATCCAGATTGGTGGATATCAGTTGCTGGTCGCGACGGCGTGTTCCGGGATAAACTCCCTGATCGGCATTTGCGCGTTGGGCGTTTTCTATGTCTATCTTCGGCATGGCAATGCGCCGCGCTACGCGCTCTTGCTGATATCGCTGATGATACCATTGGCTATAGCGGCAAACTTTCTGCGTATCATCATCTTGGTGCTAATGACCTATTACATCTCGGAAGAGGCCGCGCAGGGCCTGGCGCACGAGCTGGTCGGCATGGGCATGTTTATCCTGGCATTGCTTATGCTGCTGGGACTGGATGCGGTGCTGCATCCTATTGTTTCACGTTGGGCCCGAAAGTAACGACATGACAATCGCTCGATTTACCCGACGAGAAGCTGCCCTGGGTCTCGTGTTCGGCATAACCGCAGGCGTCACCTATGCTCGACGCCCTACCGAGCTCGTCGTTGCCATTCCTTCCGGAAACCTGAACGACGCCATTCCAAAGCAGGCCGCACCTTGGGCGATGGTGCCGGATGTCAGCTTTGTTCTACCCCCCGAGGATGAAGCAAAAGCGGCCGCTGTCTATGAGAAGCAGTTGATGCGCAGTTACGGTGCCGAGGGCGCTCCGCCCATCATGCTTTTGATCGCCTATGCGTATCGGCAGAGCGGCATGTTGATGGTGCATCGTCCTGAGTCCTGCTACCCCGGATCCGGTTTTACGATCACCGATATACGAGACATGGATATTCCACTGGGCAAAGGCATCAGTGCACCAGGGCGCTTCCTAACGACAGTGCGCGATACCCGTACAGAGCAGGTTCTTTATTGGACTCGACTGGGGAATCGTTTCCCGGTGTCGTGGGATGATCAGCGGCGGTCCATCGCAATGCAGAACCTTGCCGGCCTTGTCCCCGATGGGGCGTTGATACGATTTTCGATCATCGATCCGGATGCCAAGGCTGCAGAGGCAACCATGATGGGCTTTGCGAAAACGTTGTTCGAGTCCTGCGGCGCCTCCGGCCGCGCACTTCTCGCTGGCCCGATCAACGCCTAGGTGATGAGGGTCGCAAGGCACTGAATATATCGTCAAGTTTCGCCGCGACCATAATATGGTGGGAGCGGCGGCGCCCTCATTGTCACGTCACTTGCTCAGCGCGCACAGCAAATAGCACCACACCGTATCAACCGGCTTTTCATCCATCGACCGCCGCAGGTATAAAACGCGCAAGCCCCGCAAAAATCACGACGCTCAGCCAGTTCTATACGGTTCCCATCTCGTTTCCTTCTGCATTATGTCTAAGGTAATTGCTTATGTCAGCATCCTCCAGGTTCCTCATCACCAAGCGGCAAACCCTTTCTGCCGCAGCACTCGCACTCACGCTGGCGGCAGCGGCCTGTAATAAATCCGGACCTAGCGGTCAGACGGTTGCTACGGTCAATGGCGAAGCCATCACGCAAAGCGAACTCAATTTCGAGCTGGGGTTGAGCGGGGCCAACGCGCAAAACTCGAAAGACCTTCAGCCAAAGGCCTTGCAGGCCCTTATTGATCGAAAGCTGGTCATCCAGGCCGGCGAGCGCGATGGTCTTTACAAGAAGCCGAACGCTGTTCTTGCCGTGGAGCGTGCCAAAAATATCGTGATGGCGAACCTTGCGCTGCAATCGGTCGCAGCAGGTGTGCCTCAACCGGTCACGACGCGCGACGTCGAGACGTATCTAGCGAAGCATCCCGAACTGAGTAGGGAGCGCCGGACACTGTCGGTGGAACAGATTCGTTTTCCGGCACCAAATAATCCGAGCCTGATCGCGGCTATGAAGCCGGCAAAGACACTGGCGGAATTGACAGCAGTTCTGGATAGCCGGGGCGTGAGTTATCAGCGGGCAACGGTGGAGCTCGACAGCGCAAGTCTGGACCGTAACGCACTCGGTCGATTGATGACGACGGTGAACGGTGAGCCTTTGCTAATTCTCGAAGGCGCAACGGCGATCGCCAATCATGTCATAAGCGTCCGTCCAGCCGAAGCGAGCTCTGCTGCTATCAATGAACTCGCCAAGCAGGGTATCGCACGTGACCGCATCCAGGCAGGCATCGTTCAGCATCAGGCGGCGCTGCGGAACGCCGCAAAGATCGAGTATGCCAAACCCCTCGATCCCAAGGCGAAGGCTTCTCAGTAATTCCTATTGAAGGCTCTTTCGATCGGCGCCCGTTGGCGCGGAGTGCGTTAGCCTCCGCTACAACGGGCAAGGACGTGCCGCTGACGTCCGCGACAGAGGGGACTCTGCGGATCTGACATGCCGCTGGGTGAAGTTTCGTCTGAGGGCGGCAGCGTCGCGGACGCATGCGGGCGCGGCCGCGATGATGCCGTGTCGACTCTATGTCAGGCAAGCGTCGCCGGCTTGGATAGGACCGGCAGATGTATCGCGGGTTGCACCGTTTGCCAGCGGACGCCTCGGTGCGATCAGGCCGTCGTTCACGCCGCCGCATCGACCCGCGGCGCGATCGTAATACGTACCATGATGACTGGGTATCGCCCAAGGTCTGGTGAACTGACCGCTTTGCGGTTCGGTAAGGTCGCGCCGATGCGGACCAGGCCTGCCTCGCCACGCTTGTGTGCGATGTTGCCTACGCGCTGGAAAGCAGTGGAGACTTGTTCTCGGTGCGTCTCAAGCTGTGTTCAAGTGCGGCGTTTACGCTGTCCAGCAGCTTCAGCCACCTGACAGCATCTGCGATTATCATTGGGTGAAGGACCCTAAAGAGAGCCATCGGCGCCATCATTCGGCGCTGAATTACCGCTGGTTCGCGCGCAATGTGGGCAGCAGAAGGTAAAGATGATTTAGATTATGGTCGGCAGAGCATGTCTCATGCCTGGCGCCAACATCTTCGGTATCATCACAGCAACCCTAAGGCGGCTGAAAACCGTCAGACAGGCTGTTCCGATCCAAAAGTTATCCGGGATAAGAACTCAGAAGCCGTCGCTTGTCGCAAGAATGAATCTTTTCCAGTCGATTCATCATAACGTAAAAAAACTGTAACAATTTTATCAATGCCATAGCATGCAAAAACAAAGTACGACCCACTATCAGATAGCGAGTCGTCCTTTATGTTCGACTTAACCCTTGAAAGGCTTGCCGTTCTGCCAATAACGCATAAAATTTCCTTTGAGTTAAATGGATTATGCTGCCGCCCCGCGGCAAGACCGTCCTGCCCGGTCGTGGTTAATATGGCAATCTACTAAAACCGAGTCGGGATCCAATATTCGTTGAACAGAGCGTTTTGGCCGACGAATCGGTGGAACTCCCGTTACTAGGGTGACGACTCGTTAATCAGTGTTACACGAGGCCCAAGGTGGCGAGGGCGATTGCGGAGAGGGACGGGCTTCGGCCATCGATCGTTGCGACTGACGCCGCCGCGCCCGTTCGTCAAACGACCGAACATGGCCTCGATACGGCTCCGGCTTCGGCAGCAGCGCCGGTGATATCTCGGCCTGAAGGTTATAGGGCTTGGTCCAAGGCAAGGCCGCTCTTAGGCATCAGCAATGCGGCTAGCTACATTTCCGATCCGTGCCCTCACAGGCGTATTGATGCTCGTAACCGGGCTCAGCATCATCGAGTCCAATGAATGGTGGATCAGGATCTGGGACTTTCCCCGGGTCCAGATACTCGGCCTCCTGCTCTTGGGCGGAGGCTTGGCGCTGTGGCTGGATCGGCAGGCAGGACGATGGATCGCGTTGGGGTGCGCCGTTGCAGCCGGGTGGCAACTCTATCGCATCTATCCGTATACGCCGCTTGCGAAGACGGAGCTGGCCTTTGCGGATGATGCCTCAACTGCACAGAGCCGGTGTTTCGGCGTCCTTTCGCTGAACGTGTTGGAGTCCAATCGAGACTATGGGCGAACGGCGCGGCTGATCGACCGGGTTCGGCCCGATATCCTGCTATTGATGGAAACCGACCAGCGCTGGGCCGATGCATTGGCCAAGCAGCTTGCGCGCTATCCACACCGGCTCGAACAACCGATCGGCAATACCTACGGCATGATCTTCGCCACGCGGCTGCCGATGCACGATGGGCGGATCGAAACGATCGCCCAAAAGGATACGCCGTCGGTCCATGCCGAGCTGACGGCCGGTGGTCGATTTCGCGTGATAGCACTTCACCCGCGCCCGCCCGTTCCCGGGCAGGATACCGAGGCACGCGACGCCGAGATCGCGATCGCGGCGAGTCGCGCCGCCCGTACGAAGTTGCCGGTATTGGCGATCGGCGACTTCAACGATGTCGCATGGTCGCACACCTCGCAGCTGTTCAAACGCGTCGGAGGCTATCTCGACGCTCGGATCGGTCGGGGCACGTTCGCGACCTTCCCCGCGCGCACGCCGCTGCTCGGTTGGCCGCTCGACCACATGTTCGTCACACCCGAGTTCAAGGTGCATAGCCTGGAGGTGCTGGAAGATGTGGGTTCAGACCATCTCCCGATACATTCGCGTCTTTGCCTGACCGGCCGGTCAGGCGCCAACAAGGCGCCTGACGCAGTGTCGAACGAAGACCGCAAGGACGTGAAGGAGGTCCTTCAGGAGTATCACGAGGACCGGCGCGAGCGGTAAGCCAAGCTCACCGATTTGACGTACATGATTGGGACAGAGCCGTTGCACGACGACCAGCTCAAGACACTGGTATCTGGCGAACGGCTTTGGCGTCGCATGACAGGGCAGGGGGCACAGAGATGGTGCCGATCAATCGCCCGTCCTTCGCGCTGCTTCACCAGCGATCCCTTGCCCGGAATGGCGCAAACGGCACGGCGGTAACGCGCATGACGTACAAGGGCTGACCGGGGTGCCAAGTCCGTTTAACAGGGATCCGGCGACCAGATGGGAATGACGCTGTGATTGTCGGGTGACCGACGCCGACGAGATGGCATTGGAGAACCGGTTGGAACAAGATGCCTGGTGGCAGACCTATCTGGATCAATGGACGGCACTGCCGTTTCATGACCTGATCGCGGCTGTTGCGATCCTGAGCACGGCCCTTCTTCTGGGTATCGTTGCAGCGCGTCTTGCCTGTAGGTACCTCCTGCCGGCCTTGGCGCCGCGTCACGCCGACGTGGTCGCGCCGCGCCTGATGGCGATTACCCGTGCCGGCATGACGGCGCTGGTCCTGACGGCGTTTCTTGGCGTTCGGGGGCTCAACCCCGGCGCCGATCTTCTTCTTGCGGCTGGTCTCGGCATCGCGGTCGCGGCGCTGGCCTATCAGTTCGGCCGTGCGCTCGGTCTTCGGAGCCGACCGGCGTCGCTGATTGCCGCCACCCTGTTTCTCATCGTGCTGGCAAGTCGACTGGGGGGCCTGACCCCGTTGATCGCGGGGCTGGACCGCGCGAGCATGGGGGTCGGCACCCGGCGTATTTCGCTGCTCGACATCGTCAACGCGGTCGGCTTGTCGCTCCTGCTGTTCCTCGCCGCGCGCGCGCTGCTCGGGCTGATCCTGCGCTGGATCGGACAGGCGCGGCTGCTCGACGCGGCGCAACGCGTGCTGTTCCAGAAACTCGCTCAGATTGCGGTCGTCACCGTCGCGATCTTCGTCGGTATCGATCTTCTCGGCATCGATCTCACCGCGCTGGCCGTGTTCTCCGGCGCGTTCGGGCTCGCGATTGGTTTCGGCTTGCAGAAGACGCTCGGCAATCTGATCGCGGGCCTCATCCTGCTGCTCGACCGATCGATCAAGCCCGGTGACGTCATCGCGGTCGGCGATACCTTCGGCTGGGTCAACAAGATCGGCGTTCGTGCGGTCTCGGTTCTGACCCGCGATGGCAAGGAGCATCTGATCCCGAACGAACGGCTGATGACCGACGAAGTCGAAAACTGGTCTTTCTCGAGCCGGGACGTCAGGGTTCATGTCGGGTTTCGGGTCTCGTTCGATTGCGATCTGCGACTGGCGCAGCGGCTTGCCGTCGAGGCCGCGTCCGTCTCGCCGCGCGTGCTGACCGAACCCGCGCCTGTCTGCTGGATCAAGGAATTCGGCGACAATGGGGTGGAATTCGACCTGCGGATCTGGATCGACAGCCCCGAGGCGGGGGTTGGGAATGTCACAAGCGACGTGTTCTTTCGCATCTGGGACCTGTTCAAGGAACACGGCGTTACCATTCCGGTGCCTCAGCGCGATCTCCGTTTTCACTCTAACTCAGGCGAGCAAACGCCCCCGGCCTAGGCCACTGCCGCAGTGATCAGGGCGCCCGTTCGATAAAGCGGGGCACTGCTCCGCGGTGTACGGCCCGGATCCTGCTCGGGATCCTCATGTCGATCCACCGTAAGCGATTGCAGACAGGCGCTGTCGAGAGTCTGTAACTCCCCCAAATGCCAACCAATCAAGCGGATCACCGAAAGACTTCACAGCGGCACTGCGGATGGGCAAGAGACGGCATGCACACTGACGATGCAGACACGGTGCACTATCGCCTGCGCCGCCAGAGCCGAACCCCGGCGTGGCTGGCCCTGTCGTGGCGGGCGCTTGTCGCGTTGGCGCTGATCGGCATCGCGCTCGCGGTCCACTGGTTCGATCGCGGCGGGCTGCGGCAGAATTCGGGCGAGCCCGTGACCTTCGCCGACATTCTGTATTTCACCATGATTACCGTGACGACGGTCGGCTACGGCGACATCGTGCCTGTGACCCAGCAGGCGCGGATGTTCGATACCTTCGTCGTGACGCCGATCCGGCTCTTCGTATGGCTCATCTTTTTAGGTACCGCATATGATTTTCTGCTCAAGGGCGTCTGGGAGAAATGGCGTATGTCGGTGATCCAGCGACGCCTCGAAGACCATGTCGTGGTCGCCGGTTTCGGCACGAGCGGGTCGGAGGCCGTCAGCGAACTCATCCGTCGCGGTGCCGATCCGAGCATGATCGTCGTCGTCGACGAGCGCGCCGCGGCGTTACGCACGGCGGAGAGTTGCGGCACGACGGTGATGGAGGGAAACGCCACGCGCAATGCCGCGCTGGAGGCAGCTCGTCTCTCAAAGGCCCGCGCGCTCATCGTTTCCGCCGGCCGTGACGATACCTCGATCCTTATCGTGCTGACGGCAAGGCGGATCGCGCCCGATCTGCCGATCAGCGTGGTGATCCGGTCGGAGGACAATGAAGCGATTGCGCATCAGGCGGGCGCAAACGTGGTCATCAACCCGGCCAGCTTCGCCGGCCTTTTGCTCGCTGGGTCCACGCACGGCGCTCACACTGCCGAATACATGGCCGATCTTGCCGCGTCGGGCGGGCGTGTAGTCCTGCGGGAACGCGAGGTCGCTGCAGAAGAGGTCGGCAAACCGCTTGCCGCCATCGCCACCGGACTCGGCCACCGCATCTATCGTGGGCATCAGGACTTCTGCTTCTGGGAACCCGAGGCCGCCCGTCTGGAAGCGGGCGATATTATTGTCGAGGTTGTTCCGCGGCGCTAAATTACCGCCACGTGTCCGGCCAGCGCCGTTTTTTTGCGGGGGCACCTCGTCTACCGGATCCATGGCGTTCTTCATCAAGATAGTGCGAGGCCTCGTTTCGATCGCCTGACGGCCGAACCGAAATCGTCGCCGGCCGGCTGAAAATGGCGGATTGGCCGTTCGGATCCGGCATGATGATCGAGATGTGCTTGTTCCCTCGGACGTCGGTTTGCGGCCAGAGGGCGATGCGTACGGCCCCATGATCATCGAAGGCTCGGAGGCTGTTGCGTCGGCCAACGACGATGAAGCGCGACACGGGGAATTGCTGGTCAGGGCGCGTGAGCTCAATGGCGGTAAACGGGCATTCCCGCTGCGCCTGCGGGCCTATAATCAGGGCGCAGCGTTCAGGCTCGAGATTCCTGCCGAGCCAAGAGAGGGAGAAATACGGCTTTCGTCCGAGATGACCGCGCTTCGCTTCCCGCGCGATTACGCATGCCGAGGGCGAGACGTATCGATAACAGTTTTCCGACACCGTCCATCGCTTGTCGAGTTCGATCGACGCGCCGGCATAGAGGTCGGTTTCGTACCAGCCCGGCAGGGCGCCATCGTTCGGCTGGCCGAGCCCGGGCTTCGACCCCTGGATACTGTTTCATGTTCTGGCAAGCACACTCGCCTTCTTCTCGGCCGGCAGCATCGTCTCGGTCAGACGCTCATCGCTTTGCTTAACCGGGCGTCCTGCGCTGCCGCCGACGACAGCACCACCGACAGGGCGAGGCCGCAAGCGAGAGGCCGGGTCAATCGTTTCCCCATCGTAACACTCGTTCGCAACTGACAAGGCTCAGCGTCGTTCCATTCACAGGACAGGACATTAACCATGAATAGGGGGTACATTGACCGAGCCGGTACCGAGTGACGCGCCACAGCCAGCAGCGGGGCGCAAGGCGGAGATCAATCCGCCTGTATTCTTCGTTTCGGCTGGCCTGATCCTGGCCTTCGCCCTCTTCGGCGCGCTCGCCCCGGAGACCGCGAACCGGGTGTTCACGACCGTGCAGGCGCTGATCGTCGCGGATTTCGGCTGGTTCTACATCGCCGCCGTCGCGGGGTTCCTGATCTTCGCCATTTTCCTGATGCTCAGTCGCTATGGCGATGTGAAGCTCGGGCCCGACGACAGCGAACCGGATTACAGCTACCCGTCCTGGTTCGCGATGCTGTTCAGTGCGGGGATGGGGATCGGCCTGATCTTCTTCGGCGTGGCCGAGCCAATCCAGCATTATGCATCGCCGCCCGTGGGCGAGGGGAAGACGATCGCGGCTGCACGCGAAGCGATGGTCCTCACCTTCTTTCACTGGGGCCTGCACGCCTGGGCGATCTATATCGTGGTCGGGCTGGCGCTTGCCTATTTCGCGTTTCGCCGTGGACTACCGCTCACCATCCGCTCGGCACTCTACCCGCTGATCGGCAAGCGGATCTACGGCCCGATCGGCCACGCCGTCGACATCTTCGCGGTGCTGGGCACGATGTTCGGTGTTGCGACGTCGCTTGGTCTCGGCGTGCTGCAGGTGAATGCCGGGTTCAATCACCTGTTCGGCCTGCCGACGAGCATCCCCGTTCAGCTCGTCTTGATCGCCGCCATCACCGGCATGGCCACGCTTTCGGTCGTCGCCGGACTGGACAAGGGCGTGAAGCGCCTGTCCGAACTCAATATCATCCTGGCCGGACTGCTGCTCGCCTTCGTCCTCGTCACCGGGTCGACGGTGTTCCTGCTCCAGGCCTTTGTGCAGAACATCGGCACCTATCTCGGCGAAGTCGTGCCGCGCACCTTCCGCCTCTACGCCTACGAACCCAACCCGTGGCTGGGCAATTGGACCTTGTTCTATTGGGGTTGGTGGATCGCCTGGTCGCCCTTCGTCGGCATGTTCATCGCCCGCATTTCGCGTGGGCGCACGATCCGCGAATTCATCGGCGGCGTGCTGCTGGTGCCGACCCTATTCACCTTCCTGTGGATGACGGTGTTCGGCAACACCGCGATCGCGCTGGACATGGCCGATACGGCCGCCATCGCCGACACCGTCGCCAACAATCTGCCGGTGGCGTTGTTCGAGACACTGGAGCAGCTGCCCTTCGCAACGATCGTCTCAGGTATCGCGACACTCTTGATCATCACCTTCTTCGTCACGTCGGCGGATTCCGGGGCATTGGTCATCGACATGATCACGTCGGGCGCGGCGGAGAACCCGCCGGTTTGGCAGCGTGTGTTCTGGGCGGTATCCGCGGGCGCCGTCGGTGCTGTGCTGCTGGTCGCCGGTGGACTCCAGGCCCTTCAGACCGCCGCGATCGCCAGTGCATTGCCATTCGCGGTGGTGATGGTGTTCATTTGCTATGGGCTGCTGCGCGCCTTGCAGACCGAGGGCCAGGAAGCGTTGGACCTGTCCGCCGCGGGTTCCGATCCGATCGCCGAAAGGCCGTTGAGTTGGCAGCAGCGCCTCGCGACCATCACGCGCTTCCACGACAAGCGTGAGGTTGCGGCGTTCCTCACCGGTACGGCAAGCCCGGCGCTCGACGCGGTAGCGGCACAGATGCGCGACAGCGGCCTCTCGCCAACCCTCGTTCAGGACGAAAACCAGGTCGAGCTTCGCATCCCGCACGGCGAGCGTGGCGAGTTCCACTACGGGGTTCGGTCACGCGGCTTCCGCCAAGCAAGCTTCGCTTGGGCGGCATCGCGCAAGGCGAACGAACAGGAGCGTCTCCACTACCGGGCGGTGGCGCATTCCTCGGAGGGAGAGCCGGCGCATGATGTGACCGGCCTGAGCGACGAGCAGCTGATCAACGATCTCCTCAACCGGTATGCGCGCTTCCGCCACGCTCGGCGGATGACCTGAGCAGGGGCTGTTCGCCGACCAGGAGCCGCCGCCGCCGAGAATGACACGCCGAACAGAGAAAAGATCACGGACAGTGCCGACGAGCGCGCCATCGACGAGCCGATTGCCGGCACCCCGCAAGACCTCCCCCGATGACGCGCTCTCGCCTGGCGAGGACCTGCCGGAGGCGTCAAGTGAGGAGGACGTTGCGTGGGTCGCGGCCAAGCGCGGTGCGCCTGACCCAACCAATAACTTCCTAGGTCTGCGATAGGCCTGGTTTTTCCGGGTCGATCGGCGTGACTTCGTCCGCAGGTTCGAAGCGTAGCGTCCACCGGGGGTAGCCTTCCGGTGAAATCTCGATGTCGGGCAGGCCGACCGGGTCCGAGCCGGTTTCTACCCATCCAGCGCCATGGCACCGATCGCAGGCAGTGCGCTTACAGCGGAAGCTTACGAGATCAATCTCGGTATTCCATTGGCCCCGGCCTTTGCACAATGGGCACAGTGCATCCAAGCTCCCCTTACGGGGTTGGATCGGAACGATGTCGAAGGCGTGGGGGCTGTCTGGACCGTCGCAATAGACGATGTTGCTGGCGTGAGGCATGCGCCGCAGTCGCGGAACAGCCGTCTCAATGCAATACGGCCTTGGTGCGCTCAGCGACCATTTGTCAGTCGGTGATCCCGTCTCGCGCTGCCTGATCTCGGCAAGCATGCGATAACCAGCACGGCGCGCCTCCTACGCGCCAGGAACGGGTCGGTTGTTCTCAGACACCCTGTCCACGCCGGATTGCCGATGACCCCTCGGACACCCTCCGCAACGATCATTCGAAACTGCGAGAAACGCGATCTGCCGCGCTCGACGGAATGCGGTATGCGACGCCATCTGTAGCACTGGGCGCCTCGCGAGGCGTTGATTCTATTGATATATCGCCAATCTCAGCCGCTTGGCGATGAGATGGTGACCCCTACGGGAATCGAACCCGTGCTTCAGCCGTGAAAGGGCCGCGTCCTAACCGCTAGACGAAGGGGCCTGCGTGGTTGGAGGCGCCTAAGGCCAAGTGGCTGGCCCGTCAACCCTTCAATCGGCCCAGGCGGCATCTTCGACGTGCAATTCTGCTGCGGGGCGCGATGCCCAGTCGTCGATCTTGGCGCGACCGGCGAGCCAGAGCTTGCGGTGCGGGGCCGCGCCGAGCAGCGCCTGGCCGAGCGGCGTCTCGGCGGCGCGGAACGCCATCGCCTTGACGCTGCGGCCGTCGTCACCCGCCACGATCGTGCGGACATGGCCATTGCCCACCACATCCGCCTTGATCACGCGGACCGGCCCCATCGCGACGCGCGGTGCGGGCCAGCCCATCCCATAGGGGCCACCTGCGTCCATCGATTCGACCAGCGCAGGATTGACCCCGCCCGCGGCAAGGACCGCATCGAGCAGCAGCGCGCGGCCGTCATTGGACTGCGAGACCGCTGCGGCGAGCCGGTCCTCGAGGAAGTCGGCGAAAGCCGGGATCGCCGCTTCGGCAATCGTCAGTCCGGCCGCCATCGCGTGGCCGCCCCCTGAAACGAGCAGGCCCTGCTCACGCGCCGCCATCACCGCCGCGCCGAGGTCCACGCCCGGGATCGACCGGCCCGATCCCTTGCCGATGCCGTGTTCGTCGATCGCGATGACGATCGCGGGCCGGCCGAGCTTTTCCTTCAGGCGGCCTGCGACGATGCCGATGACGCCGGGATGCCAGGCCTGTCCGGCGACGACCGCGACGCTGCGGTCGCGACTGGCGAGCAGGTCGGCGGCCTCTTGCACCGCGGTCTCGATCGCGCGGCGTTCCTCGTTGAGACGGTCGAGCTCCTCGGCGATCCCGCGCGCCTCATCGGGGTCCTGCGTCGTCAGCAGGCGGACGCCGAGATCGGCGCGGCCGACGCGCCCGCCGGCGTTGATCCGCGGGCCGAGCGCGAAGCCGAGATCGGTGCAGGTCGGGTTGCGCGTCAGTCGCGACGCCGAGATCAGCGCCGCGACGCCGATGTTGCGGCGCGCGCCCATGACCTTCAGCCCCTGCGCGACGAACGCACGGTTGAGCCCGCGCAACTGCGCGACGTCGGCGACGGTGCCGAGCGCGACGATGTCGAGCAGGTCGATGAGCTTGGGCTCGGCGCGATCCGCGAAGTAGCCGCGCGTGCGCAGCGTGCGGACGAGCGCGGCAGCAGCGAGGAAGCACATGCCGACCGCGGCGAGATGGCCGTGCGCGGCGCCCTCATCCTCGTCGAGCCGGTTGGGGTTCACCAGCGCCAGCGCGTGCGGGAGTGCGGTCGAGCATTTGTGGTGATCGATCACGATCACGTCCACCTTCGCATCGCGTGCGGCATCGAGCGCGTCGAATGCCTGCGCGCCGCAGTCGACGGTGACGATCAGCGAGGCGCCTTCGCCTGCGAGCCGGACCATGGCCTCGCCCGACGGGCCATAGCCTTCGAGCAGGCGGTCGGGGATATAGGCGCGCGCCTCGATCCCCAGATCGCGCAGCACAAGGATCATCAGCGCGGCAGAAGTCGCGCCGTCGACGTCGTAATCGCCGAAGATCGCGACCTGTTCGCCCGCCTGCACCGCATCGGCGAGCCGATCGGCCGCGCGGTCCATGTCGCGGAAGATCGACGGGTCGGGCATGAACGCGCGGATCGACGGCGTGCGGTGCGCGTCGAGCGCCTCACGCGGGCAGCCGCGTGCGAGAAGGAGCTGGGTCACCAGATCGTCGCCGCCGAACCCGTCGCGCGCGTCCGCGGCGAGCGAGCGCCAGCGCCAGGGCTGGCCGAGGATCGAGGAGGTTACACCGAGAACTGTCATGCGCCGGAGGTAGTGGCTGCGGGGGGATTGTCGAGCGGGTTCACCGACGCGGGCAGGCGATCCTCCCCCGACGCGGGAGGGGCGTCACTTGATCCAGGGGCGTTCGCGAAACCATTTCGTGACGATGTATTTGACGCCCTCGACCACCGGCATGCCTTCGTGGAGCGTCAGGCCATTGGGGCTGCCGTCGGGGCTCATGTTGTTCCACGCGAGCAGCAGCCCACGTTTGGGCGCGACCTTGACGCCCGCCTGCGGGAACCACGTGGCGCCGCCTTCGGGCACGTCGTTCAGATAGACCATCGCGGTCCAGGTTCGCTGGCCGCCCTGTTCCTGCATCTTGTCCCAATAGCTTTCGCTGGCGTGGAAATAATCGTGATGCGCGCGGAATTGCTGGCCGGGGGCGTAACGCTGCCCCTGCATCGTCTCGCCATGCGGCAGGTCGATGCCGAGCAGCGCGGCGATCGCCTCGTCGGTGGGTTGCACATCGGGGGACCAGCGATCCATGTCGCAGCTCTCCGACGTGCGGAAACTGCTGTTCGGGCGGTCGGATAGCAGCGTCGACGGCCGCCGCTTCGAATCGATCAGCGCGATGAGCGCACGACAGGTCGCGGCGTCGAGGAAGTTGGCGTGGTGATAGAATTGCACCCCGTCGATCGCGACCCGCTGGACCTTCGGATTGGCGTCGAGCCGCGCGGCGACGCTGGCGCCGGCCGCCTGCCGTGTCGGCGCCATTGGATCCTGCGGCTTGGCTTTGGTGAATAAACCCATGGATCCGAATTTGCGCAGCCGTCCGCGAAACGCAAGGGGGCGCAACTGGGACGGCACGACGGGCGGGGTCGCTCGTCGTGCCGCGATGTGCCTACCAGAAGATGTCGTAGACCGTGTCGACCACCCGCCCGCTGTCGAGATCGACGAGCAGCGCGTCGTTGTAATAGCGGACCCAGCGATACGGCCCATAGGCCTCGGGCAGGCGATAGGTGTAGGGATCCTGAATCCAGTAATTCTGGTTGTACAGGATGCTGTTCAGCGAAAAGCCGATGCTGAAGCGGCGATAGCCCGAGCCCCAGCCGTTCGGCGCATAATAGCGCGGCAGGCGGTAGGCGCCGCGGTTGCTCGCGCGATAGTCGCTCCAGCCATAGCGAGTGTCACTGCGCCAGCCGCGGTTCCACGCCCCGCGCTGGCCATATCCGCCGCGGCCATAGCCCTGGACGGTGCCGTAGCCGCCGAAATGCTGGCCGTTGCGATAGCCGCCCCGATCCCGATCCCGATCCCGATCCCGATCGCCGTCGCGCCCGCGCCAGTCGTCGCGGCCGCGGGGGTCCGGGCGGCCGCGCCAGTCGGCGCGCCCGCGTGGATCGTCGCGATAGCCGCGGTCCTCGCCGGGGCGGCCGTCGAAGCGGGCGCGGTCGGGCTGACCGCGGCGATCGTTTCGGACGTCCTGGCGGGCGGCATCGCGCTGCGCATTGCCGCGGACCCAGTTCTCGCGAACCTGGTCGGCCTGTCGGTCCGACGCCACGCGCGCATTCCAGTCCTGACGGGGGCCGTCCGGTCGGCCGTTGCGCGCATCGGGCGTATCGCCGCGTGCCGTGCCCTGCACGATCGCCCCCCGGTCGGGCCGCTGCGGCCGATCGCCGCGATCGCCGCGATCGCCCCAATCACCGCGCATCTCGCCATTCCCCGGCGCCTCGGCACCGAACCGCTGCGCCTGTGCGGCAACCGGCACCAGTGCGGATGCCACGAGCAAGATCTTCAGGAAACTCCGCGTCATTGCCGTCGTCCTCGACTGCCGGCGCACGAGCCGGCTCCTATGGTGCACCCCGTCTAGCCTTACGGGCGTGAGGCGACGCTGAATGGCTTGGTCAGCGATCCGACAGGATTCGTGCGCGGGCGCCCTAGCGCGCGGGCGGCGGGACGAGCGCGGGGACGAGCCGTGCGGAATCCGCCGGGTCGATTCCGGGGCGGGGGCCAGCGGGCAGGACCTCCTCGCCGCGGGTTGCGCGGCCCGCGCGCTGGATCGCCTCGACAACGCGCGGATAGACGCCGCAGCGGCACAGATTGGTGATCTGTTCGCGGATCACCGCCTCGCTCGGGTTTGCATCGCGTTTCAGCAGTGCGGCGGCGGCCATGATCATGCCGGGGATGCAGAAGCCGCATTGCGGCACCGCTTCGGCGATGAAGGCGAGCTGCAGCGGGTGGTTGCGTTCGTGCGACAGCCCCTCGATCGTGGTGACATAGCGCCCCTCGATCGACCCGATCGGCACACGGCAGCTGCGCACCGCACGACCGTCGATATCGACCGTGCATGCGCCGCAATGGCCGGTGCCGCAGCCATATTTGGTCCCCGTCAGGTTCGACGCGTCGCGCAGCGCCCAGAGCAGCGGCGTCGCGGGATCGAGCCGATATTCGATCGCCTGGTTGTTGACGGTGAAGCGGGTCATCCCCGCGCGCTAGCCGATCCCCCGGGCGGAGGGGAGGGGGCTATTGCCGCCAGCTCGTGTCGCGCTTGTCGACCAGCCGGACCATCGCCTCGAAATCCGCCTTGCCTGCACCACCGGGCAGCGAGACCTTGCCCAGATCGCGCTGGTGCACCTTGACGACATCGTCGGGGATCAGGATCGGCGTGCCCATCGACGCCGTTGCGACCTGGATCTCGCAGGCGCGCTGCAGCGACCAGTGCTTGATGAACGCCTCGGGCAGCGTCCGGCCCATGACGAGGATGCCGTGATTGCGCAGCAGCATCACGCGCTTGTCGCCGAGATGCTCGATCAGCCGTTCGCCCTCTTCCGACCGGACGGTGACGCCCTCGAAATCATGATAGGCGATCTGGCCGATGAAGTTGCAGGCATAGAAATTGGTCGGCTGAAGCCCGCCCTCGACCGCGCTGACCGCCATGCCCGCGGTGGTATGCGTGTGCATGATGCAATGCGCGTCGGGCAGGTGCTTGTGGAACAGCGCGTGCTGCGTGAAGCCCGCGAGATTGACCGGATAGGGGTTCTGGTCGAGCTTGTTGCCGTCGATGTCGATCTTGACGAGACTCGACGCGGTCACCTCGCTGAAATGCAGCCCGAACGGGTTGATCAGGAACGCGCCGTCCTCGCCGGGGATCTTCAACGTGATGTGGTTGTAGATCATCTCGGACCAGCCGAGCATGTCGAAGACCCGGTAGCAGGCGGCAAGCTGCTGGCGGGCTTCCCATTCCGCGGGTGAAACCGTCGAATTGCGCAGCGCTGCGGTCGCCATTTCATGCTCTCCCTTGTCGCGTTTGCAAACGGCATACCCGAAGCCCGAAAGCGCGGCAATCGACGGGTGGCACGCCGCAGCCGGGCGCGCGAACGCGCCTCTGCCATTGCCACGCGCGGTCGCCCCGGCTTATGCCGCCGCCCAACAAGACCGCGAGAGGGCGCAATTTATCATGCATGTCGACACCCATCACACCGCCGCCGCGGGAGGCGCCGCCGCAGAGGGCGATGCCAATCACGGTTACGACGCCCCCGACCTGCGCGTCTTCGTCTTCGCCCTGTTCTTCATCTTCGGCGGCATCACCTCGCTGAACGACATCATCATCCCGAAGATGAAGGAGCTGTTCACGCTCGACCATGCGACCGCGATGCTGGTCCAGTCGGCCTTCTTCCTCGCCTATGCGCTGTTCTCGATCCCCGCCGCGGCGATCGTGCGCAAGGCGGGTTATATGCGCACCGCCTCGATCGGGCTGGTGACGATGACCGTCGGGTGCCTGTTGTTCATCCCGGCGGCGGGCAAGGCCAGCTTCGAGATGTTCCTGTTCGCGCTGTTCGTGCTGGGCGCGGGCATCACCGTCGTCCAGGTCGTCGCCAACCCGCTAATCTCGGCGCTCGGCGCGCCGAAATCGGCATCGAGCCGGCTGACCTTCGCGCAGGCGTTCAACTCGCTCGGCACGACGATCTTCCCCTATGTCGGTTCCGCGGTCATCCTCGGTGGTCTCGCGACGGTGGATTCATCGACGCTGACCGGCGCCGCGCTTGACGCCTACCGGACCGAATCGTCGCGGACCGTTGTGCACACCTATATCGGCCTCGCGATCGCGCTGCTGATCGTCGCCGCCGTCGTCTGGACGCGGCGCAACCGGCTGAACGAGGAGCAGGAGCAGACGGGCAGCATCCTCCATGCCTTCACGCTGCTCAAGCGCCCGCGCTTCGCGATGGGGACGGCATGTATCTTCCTCTATGTCGGCGCCGAGGTCGCAGTCGGCTCGCTGATCGTCAATTACCTGATGCAGCCGAGCGTGATGGGCCTGAGCGACGTCGCCGCCGGTCAGCATGTGCCCTTCTACTGGGGCGGCGCGCTGATCGGGCGGTTCATCGGGGCCTATGTCCTCAACAAGGTGTCGCCGGGCAAGGTTCTGGCCGGTGTTGCGACGGGAACGCTGGCGCTGATCCTGATCTCGGCGAATACCGAGGGTGCCGTGTCGGGTTGGGCCTTGCTGTCGATCGGGCTGATGAATTCGGTGATGTTCCCGACGATCTTCGCCTTGGCATCCGAAGGCCTTGGCAAGCGTGCGGCCGAGGGGTCGGGCGTGATCGCCACGGCGATCGTCGGCGGCGCGATCATACCCTATTTCACGGGCGTGCTCGCGGATTCCTCGGGCAGCCTGCACTTCGCGCTGCTGCTGCCGGCGATCTGCTACGCGCTGATTCTCGCTTATGGACTTTATGCACGCAAGCCGGCGGTGACGGCCGCCTGACCCCTTTCGTCATCCTGGGCTCGACCCAGGATCCAGAGCCAGGAACGCTAGCGCAACTGGCTCTGGATCCTGACTTTCGTCAGGATGACGGGTGTCTTGGCAGCATCGGTGCCGCACGACCGGTCGCGAGATCGGCATCCGAGAAGCGGATCGGCGTACGGAGACCCGGCACGCTCGATCCATCCGGACGCACGACGTCGATCGCCATGCCGCGCGCGATCACGTGCGGATCGTCGAACGCCTGCGCGACGGTGTTGATCGGCCCGGCGGGGACGCCGACCGCCTCCAGCCGCGCGAGCAGCTCGAGTTTAGGCACCAGTGACGTCGCCGCCTCGATCGTCGCGAACAAGATGTCCTTGAAGGCGAGCCGCCCGGCATTGGTCGCGAACCGCGGATCGTCGCGCATTTCGGGCAAGCCCATGGCATCGCAGAACCGCCGGAACTGGCCGTCATTCCCGACCGCGAGGATGAACCACCCGTCGCTCGTCGGGAAGACGGCATAGGGGCACACGTTCATGTGCGCGTTGCCGACCCGCGTCGGCGAGACTCCGCTCGCAAACCAGTTCATCGCCTGATTTGCGAGCACCCCGGTCATCGTATCGAGCAGCGCCATGTCGATCTGCTGCCCCCGACCGGTCCGCTCGCGCATCGCGAGCGCCGCCTGGATCGCGATCACCGAATACAGCCCGGTCATGATGTCGGCAAAGGCCACGCCGATCTTTTGCGGCGCCCCATCGGGCTCGCCGGTAAGATCCATGATCCCGCTCATGCCCTGGACGATGAAGTCATAGCCCGCGCGCGGTGCGTAGGGGCCGTCCTGGCCGAAGCCGGTGATCGAGCAATAGACGAGCCGCGGATTGATCGCGGCGAGCGTCGGATAGTCGAGGCCGTATCTGGCGAGCCCGCCGACCTTGAAATTCTCGATCACGACATCGGCGTCGGCGATCAGCGCACGAACCGCAGCCTGTCCCTCGGGTGTCGTGAAGTCCGCGACGACCGAGCGCTTGCCGCGGTTGGCGGCGTGGAAATAGGCTGCGTCGCGGGTGCCGTCGGGGTTGTCGATGAACGGCGGGCCCCATGTCCGGGTGTCGTCGCCCGCCGGGCTCTCGACCTTGGTCACGTCGGCGCCGAGATCGGCGAGTACCTGGCCCGCCCAGGGGCCGGCGAGGATGCGGGCGAGTTCGACGACCTTGAGGCCGGCGAGGGGTGTAGGTTTGCCTTCCACGATTAAATCACCACCCCGGCGGAGGCCGGGGCCCAGTTGGAAAGGTTGTAGTAACGACACGCAGCATCAGCCAAGGCGCGTTCCCCAACTGGGCCCCGACCTTCGCCGGGGTGGCAAGCAAGCACGTGGCCTATCACTAGAACGCTGCAATACCCGTGATCGCGCGGCCGAGGATCAGCGCGTGGACGTCGTGTGCGCCCTCATAGGTGTTCACCGTCTCGAGGTTCATCATGTGACGCATCACCTGATATTCCCCCGAAATGCCGTTGCCGCCGTGCATGTCCCGGCTCATCCGCGCGATGTCGAGCGCCTTGCCGACATTGTTGCGCTTGACGATCGAGACCATCTCGGGCGCGAACCGCCCCTCGTCCATCAGCCGCCCGACGCGGAGTGACGCCTGAAGCCCGAGCGCGATCTCGGTCTCCATGTCGGCGAGCTTCTTCTGATAGAGCTGCCGCCCGGCGAGCGGCGTGCCGAACTGGTTGCGATCGAGGCCATATTGCCGCGCGGCGTGGAAGCAGAACTCCGCCGCACCGAGCGCCCCCCACGAAATCCCGTAGCGCGCACGGTTGAGACAGCCGAACGGCCCCTTCAGCCCCTGGACGTCGGGAAGCAGCGCCTCCTCGCCGACCTCGACCTCGTCCATCAGGATCATGCCGGTGATCGACGCACGCAGCGACAGCTTGCCCTCGATCTTGGGCGTCTCTAGCCCCTTCATCCCGCGTTCCAGGATGAAGCCGCGGATGCCGCCGCCATGCTCGTCGGACTTGGCCCAGACCACGAACACGTCGGCGATCGGCGAGTTAGAGATCCAGGTCTTGGCGCCCGAGATGACATAGCCGTTGGCGGTCTTCTTCGCGCGCGTCGTCATGCCGCCGGGGTCCGAACCCGCATCGGGCTCGGTCAGTCCGAAGCACCCGATGAACTCGCCGGTCGCGAGCTTCGGCAGATATTTGCGCTTCTGTGCTTCGGAGCCGAACGCATTGATCGGGTACATCACCAGGCTCGACTGGACCGACATCATCGAGCGATAACCCGAGTCGATCCGCTCGACCTCGCGCGCGACCAGGCCGTACGCGACATAGGAGGCACCGACGCCGCCATATTCTTCCGGAATGGTCGGCCCAAGCAGGCCGAGATCGCCCATTTCGCGGAAAATCGCGGGATCGGTATGTTCGTGCTGGAACGCGTCGATGATCCGCGGCGCGAGCTTGTCCTCGGCATAGGCGCGCGCGGTGTCGCGAATCATGCGTTCGTCTTCGCTCAGCTGGTCGTCGAGCAGGAACGGATCCGCCCATTCGAACTTGCCCATTCCGGCGCCGGTGCCTGCCATCGTCATCTCCTTCATTGGCCGCCGACTTCGTGTTTCCAGGGCCGAAAGTCCAGCCCCAAGGCATGGCTATGCGTCGATCAGCGTCAACGCCGCGATGGTGACACGCAGCCGCGACCCGACCTGCTCCACCGCGTCGATCGCGAGATCGGCGAGGATGTGCCCCCGTAGCGGCAGCTCGGCATCGGGCAGGGCGGCAAGCCAGGATCGAAAACCGGGTATGGGATCCGCCAGGATGACCAGATGATGTAGCTCGCCCGAGAAGGTCGCGCTTGCCCACGGGCGCGAAACCGTCTCGATCACCTCGAATGGCGTGCCCGATGCTGCGGCACTGGCGTGAAGTGCGCGGATCAACCGCGTCGCGACATCGGGGCCGCGCAGGGGGTCCATCCTCACGACCGGCCGCGCCCGGACGTGTTCGCGATGAACGCCTCGATCCGCGCGACCAGTCCCGCGCGTGGCTGGCGACCGCGTCTGAGATCCGCGACGAGCCGGGAATCATTCACCGAACGCCGTCCGAAGGTGGCCGCCCCCATGTCGGTCTGCCGCAGATATCGGTTGATCTTGACCAGTACGGACATCGTTTGCTCCTCGTGATTCCCTGTCTATGTTCACGATCTGTTCCTTGAAATCTAACTTGTCTAGGATTTTTCCTGCGCTATGGTCTCGCCATGTCCGATCCCGATCCCCGAGCAGCGCTGGCACGGCTCGCGGCTGCGCGCGGGGACAGTCTGGCGGCCCTGTCGGCAATGCTGGGACGCAACGCGGCCTATCTGCAGCAGTATGTGAAGCGCGGGTCGCCACGACGATTGGCGGAGGACGATCGCCGGCTGCTCGCGCAGTATCTCGGCGTCGAGGACCATGTGCTCGGTGGGAGCGGGGGGAAGACGGGGAAGAGTCCCACCGGATTCCAGATCGCCCGGCTGGCGGTGCAGGCGTCGGCCGGGCCGGGTGCGCTGGTCGATGACGAGGTGTTGCTGGGCACCGACGTGATCGACCCGGCACTGGCGCGGCGGCTCGGGCTGCGCGACGGGCAGGCGGCGATCATCCGGGTCCGGGGAACATCGATGGAGCCCGGCCTGCAGGACGGCGATCACATCATCGTCAATATGGCGACCACGGTGCCGGGCGCGCGCGGGCGGCTCTACGTCATCCGGGTCGATGGCCTGACGATGGTCAAGCGCGTCGCGCTGCGGGACGGGACGCTCAGCGTGTCGAGCGACAATCCTGCCGCGCCGCCGGTACCCGACGGCCCGGTCGACATTGTCGGCCGCGTCGTCTGGCAGATGCGCGAACCCGCCTAGCGGCGGTCGCGAATCCAGACGAGGAGCGCGGCGGCGACGCCGATCGCGGTGCCGATCAGGAGGCCGGGCGTGGCCTGGCCGATCGCAAATCCGACCCCGGCACCGCCAAGGATGCCGAGTGCGATCAGGAAGCCGCCAGCAGCGGTCGGACGTTTGTCAGCCATGTCCCGCACCTGCCACGTCGCGCGCGCGGACGCCAGTGCCGGCTGCCGACGCGGACGATGCACCGCGCAACGCGCTGATTGTCCGGCAGGATATTTCGATGTCATGACGAAACGTGGCGAAAATGCGTCACGAACGACTGTCGCGGGGGGCCAAGCCCGGCTAGGAGGCGAGCATGGTGTACCGCTTCGGGTGGGTCGGGATCGGTACGGCCACCGCCGTCCTTGTCGTGCCGATGCTGACGGCGCCCCCCCGCGCCGCCGCCCAGACACGCGTATCCACGCCGCAGGAGGGCGCTGCGGCTGCGGACGCGCCGGTGTCGCTCGATCCGATGTCGCCGCTCGCGCCGCTGCCGGATATCGGCGTCGCCTGGCCCGATCTTGCCGCCGCCACCGATGATCCGGTCACCGTCGCGACCAACACCGATGCGACGACCGAGACGCGCTATTCGTGGCGGCTGGAAGGGATCGACTCGATCGAGAACGCGCTGCTGAAACAGCGGTTTGACCAGCTCTCGACGCTCAACGCGAACGACGGCGAGGTCGCCAACGCAGCGCAGCTCGATCGCCGTGCGCGCGAGGACGGCGACCTGCTCAACAGCCTTTTGCGCGCCGAGGGCTATTATGACGCGCGCGTCACCACCCGGGTCGAGCCGGGGCAGAAGCCGCTGGTGATCGTCTCGGCCGAGCCCGGCACGCGCTACACCTTCACGGGCGTGACGATCGACGGTCTTGCGGCGGCGGGGGACAAGGCGCCCGCGCTGGCCCAGGCCTTCGGCATCAAGCCTGCCGACCCGGTCAATTCGGACGCGATCGTCGCGGGCGAGGCGAAGCTGACGACTCAGATCGGGCGCGAGGGCTTTCCGTTCGCCAAGGTCGGCGATCCGGCGATCGTGGTGGACCATGCGACACGCACCGCCACGCTCGACCTGTCGATCGTCCCGGGCGGCCAGAAGCGCTTTGGCCGGATCGTCGCGCTGCCCGGTAACCGCGTGTTCGATGCAGACCATGTGCAGGAAATCGCGCGGTTTTCCCCCGGTCAGCCCTATGATGCGGGCGAGCTGGACGATCTGCGCCGGGCGCTCGTCCAGACCAGCCTGGTGTCGTCGGTCGAGGTCAGGCCGATTCCCGGCAGCACCGCCGACAGCGTCGATATCGGCGTAAAGCTCGACCGCGCGCCGCCGCGCACGGTCGCGGGCGAGCTTGGTTATGGCACGGGCGAGGGCGCACGCGCCGAGGTCAGCTGGACGCATCGCAACCTGTTTCCGCCCGAAGGCGCGCTCACGCTGCGCAGCGTCATCGGGACGCAGGAGCAGCTTGGCGCGATCGTCTATCGCCGCAACAACTTTCATGCGCGCGACCGCGTGCTGACCGCGCAGGTCTCCGCGGTGCATATCAACCGCGATGCCTATGAGGCCAAGACCTTCACGCTGGCCGGCAGCATCGAACGCCAGACGAACATCTTCTTCCAGAAGACCTGGACCTGGTCGCTCGGCGCGGAGCTGATCGCGTCGGACGAACGCGACGTGATCGTGTCGACCGGCGACCCGCGACGCCGCACCTTCTTCATCGGCGCGCTGCCGACCACGCTGAATTATGACGGATCGGATGACCTGCTCAACCCGACGCGCGGGTTCCGGCTCGGTGGGCGGTTGAGCCCGGAGGCGTCGTTCCAGGGATCGGTGTTCGGCTATGCCCGGACGCAGATCGACGCGAGCGTGTACCGGACGGTCAGCGACGGGATCGTGCTGGCGGGGCGGACCCGGCTCGGTACGATCGTCGGCGCGCCGCGCGACCAGGTGGCACCGTCGCGGCGTTTCTATGCCGGCGGCGGCGCGTCGATACGCGGCTATGGCTATCAGTCGATCGGTCCGCGCGATCCGAACAACGATCCGATCGGCGGTCGCAGCCTGACCGAATTCTCGATCGAGGCGCGGATCAAGGCGTTCGGCAATTTCGGGGTCGTGCCGTTCCTCGATGCGGGCAACATCTACACGTCGCCGCTGCCCAAATTCACCGGTCTGCAATATGGCACGGGGATCGGGGTGCGCTATTATTCGAACTTCGGCCCGATCCGATTCGATGTCGGGACGCCGATCAACCCGCAACCGGGCGACAGCCGGATCGCGGTCTATGTATCGCTGGGACAAGCGTTTTGACCGACGCCGCGACCGAGACGACGGAGCCGGGCCGGCCTGTGCCACGGCGCCGCTGGTGGCGCTGGCTTGCGGCGGCATTCTTGGCCCTGGTGGCGATCCTCGGTGCCGCGCTGCTGATCGTCGATACCGATATCGGCCACCGCTATGTCGCCAATCGGGTCGGCGCGATCCGTGCGGCCAACGGGCTGCGTTTCACGATCGGGCGGATCGACGGGTCGCTCTATGGCGATACGCGGCTGACCGATCTGCGCGTCTATGATCTCGACGGGCTCGTGTTCCAGGCACCGCGCGTCGCGCTCGACTGGTCGCCCACCCGCTGGTTTTCGAACCGGCTCGAAATCCGCCGGCTCGCGATCGATCGCGCGACGCTGTTCTACGTCCCGCGCACGCGACCGTCGAAGAGGCGCACGCCGATCCTGCCGGATTTCGATATCCGGATCGGGCGGCTCACGGTCGGACGCCTGCTGCTCGACACCCGCGTGCTCGGCACCGCCCGCGTCGCGCGGCTCGACGGCCGTGCCGATATCCGCTCGGGACGCGCGCTCGTCGATGTGAATGCACTGGTCGCGGGTAGCGACCGGCTCAAGCTGCGGATCGATGCGGAGCCAGCGCGCGACCGGTTCGATCTGGACGTAGCGGCGCGCGGGGCGGCGAACGGGGTGCTCGCCCGGATGATCGGCGCCCGGAGCAACGTCGCGCTCGTCGTCACCGGTGACGGCCGCTGGGCACGCTGGACGGGCCGCGCACAGGGTAATGTCGGCACGGCACGCGCGGTCGATCTCGCGCTTTCACAGGCGAGCGGACGCTATACGCTGTCGGGAACGCTCGCCCCCTCGGGGCTGCTCAGCGGACGGCTCGCAGCGCTCACGACGCCGCGGGTTCTGGTCAATGGCGCCGCGACGTTCGTCGAACGCCGGCTCGACGGGCGGCTGTCGCTGCGGTCGCCGGCGCTCTCGCTCGACACGACGGGTATCGTCGATCTCGGCGCGAACGCATTTCGCAACTTTCGCGTGAAGGCGCGGCTGCTGCGGCCGACGGCGCTGATCGGGACGATGGGGGGCAGCGGCATCGAACTGCGCGCCATTCTCGGCGGTGCCTTCGCGACCGCCAGCTTCGACTACCGCCTCGATGCGGCACGGCTGGCCTTCGACAAGACCGGATTCGATCGCGTGCGGATCGCTGGCAAAGGGCGATTGTCTGCAGCGCCGGTCACCGTCCCGATCCGCGTCACCGCCGCCCGCGTGACCGGGGTCGGCGATGTCGCCGGGGGGATCCTGCGCAACCTGTCGGTCGATGGGCGGCTGCGGATCACGCCTGCGCTGTTGACCGGTGACGACCTCGTGCTGCGCTCCGACAAGCTCAACGGACGGATCGGCATCAGGGTCGATCTGCGCACCGGGCGGTTCGACGTCGGGGTGAATGGCCGGCTCGGTCGCTATCTGATCCCGGGGCTGGGGATCGTCGACGTCACGTCGACGCTGCGCGTCGTTCCGGGGCCGAACGGCAAGGGGACGCGGGTGATCGGGCAGGGCGCCGCGCGGGTGCTGCGGCTCGACAACGCCTTCTTCCGCAGTCTCGCAGGCGGTCTGCCGCGGCTCACCGCCAATCTCGAACGGACGACGGACGGAGTCCTGCATTTCAACACCCTCGTCCTCGTCGCGCCGCAGATCCGGTTGAGCGGCAGCGGCTACCGGCGGCGCGACGGCAGTTTCCGGTTCGAGGGCGGTGGACGCCAGCAAAACTACGGGCCGGTCACGCTGACGCTGGACGGCAGGATCGAGCGGCCGACGCTCGACCTCGTCCTCGCCAGCCCCAGTCCGGCCCTGGGGCTGACCAACGTGCGGGCGCATCTCGATCCGACCGCGCAGGGCTATGCTTTTGCCGCTGCGGGTGGCTCGCGGCTTGGCCCCTTTACCGCGGGCGGGACGCTTCTCCTGCCGCGCGGCGCGGGTGCCACGATCGCGATCGCCGCGCTGGATGTCAGCGGGACCCGCGCGACGGGGACGCTCGCGATCGTCGATGGCGGCTTCAACGGGCGGCTCGCGGTGGCGGGCGGCGGTCTGGCGGGTGAACTGCTTTTCCGGCCGGTCGGCGAGAATCAGCGCGTCGAGGCGCATCTCGATGCGCGCGCGGGGACGCTCGCCGGCTGGACTTTGCGGCGTGGTCATATGGACCTCGTCACGATCCTCGACCCTGCGGGCACCTCGATCGAGGCGACCGCGACCGGCGCAGGCTTGCAACGCGGCGCGCTCAGCATCGGGCGGCTGGCGGGCAGCGCGTCGCTGCGCGGCGGGGTGGGGCAGATCAAGGCGTCGATCGCCGGGTCGCGAGGACGCGCGTTCGATATCGAGAGCGTGACCGACGTGACCGCGGACAGCTATCGCATCGCTGCGCAGGGCACGCTCGACCGGCGACCGCTCCGGCTGTTGAGCCCTGCGATCGTGACCCGCGACGGCGATGGCTGGCGCCTCGCACCGACGCGTCTGAGCTTCTCGGGGGGCGAGGCGGCGGTCGGCGGACGCTTCACCGGATCGACCAGCGCGATCGACGCGAGCATGACGCGGATGCCGCTGGCCATCCTCGATATCGGCTATCCGGGACTCGGGCTTGGCGGTCTGGCATCGGGGACGTTCAGCGTCGCGACGAGCGGCGGGAACCCGCCGACGGGCAAGGCGGACGTGACGATCCGTGGCCTCAGCCGTGCGGGGCTCGTGCTGTCGTCGCGGCCGATCGATGTCGGGGTCGCAGCGCTTCTGTCGCCCGACAAGCTCGGCCTGCGTGCGGTGATCGCCTCGGGTGGCAAGACGATCGGGCGCGCACAGGCGCAGCTCGCACCGCTCGGTGAGGGCGACCTCGCCACGCGGATCGCGCGCGCGCGGCTGTTCGGACAGCTGCGCTACAGCGGGCCTGCGGACACGCTGTGGCGGCTGACGGGGGTCGAGCTGTTCGACCTGTCGGGACCGGTCGCGATCGGGGCGGACGTCGTCGGTACGCTCGAAGCGCCGGTAATCCGCGGCGTCGTCCGTGCAACGAACGCCCGCATCGAAAGCGGCACGACGGGGACGATCCTGTCGAACGTCCAGGCCAGCGGCCGGTTCGGCGGCTCGCGCCTGGTGATCGACCGTTTCGCAGCGGACGCGGGCAAGGGCGGCCGTGTGACGGGGGTTGGCCAGTTTGATTTCGCGGCCAGGAACGGGCTCGGCATCGACCTGCGGCTTCAGGCCGCGAACGCTGTGATGATCAACCGCGACGATATCGGCGCGACCGTGACGGGGCCGCTGACGTTCACGTCGGACGGGATAGGCGGCGTGATCGCAGGCGACGTGGTGATGAACAAGAGTCGCTACCGGCTAGGTCAGGCGACCGCGGCGAGCGCGGTGCCGCAGCTCAACATCCGGGAGATCAACCTGCCCGAGGGCGGGGAGGAAAAGGCTGCGCCGACGCGCCCCTGGACGCTGGCGATCAAGGCCCGCGCGCCGAACCAGGTCATGGTCAGCGGACTGGGGCTGACGAGCGAATGGTCCGCCAATCTGCAGATCGCCGGCGAACCGCAGAACCCCGCGATCACGGGACGTGCGACGCTGATCCGTGGCGATTACGAATTTGCCGGGCGCGAATTCGAACTGGCGCGCGGCGTCATCCGGTTCGATGGCGGCGTCCCCGCCAATCCCGCGCTCGACATCGAGGCGAATGCGGACTCGACCGGGCTTAACGCCTCGATCCGCGTCACGGGCTATGCGCTCAAGCCCGAGATCGGGTTCACCAGCACGCCTGCGCTGCCGCAGGACGAGCTGCTCTCGCGCCTGCTGTTCGGGACGTCGATTACCAACCTGTCCGCGCCCGAGGCCCTGCAGCTCGCGGCGGCGGTGGCGGCGTTGCAGGACGGCGGCAACGGGATCAACCCAATCAACGCAGTGCGGCGTGCAGCGGGTCTCGACCGGTTGCGCATCCTGCCTGCCGATCCGCAGACGGGGCAGGGCACGTCGATCGCCGCGGGCAAATATGTGACGCGGCGGCTCTATGCGGAAATCGTCACCGACGGCCAGGGCTATAGCGCGACGCAGGTCGAGTTCCAGGTCACCCGCTGGCTGTCGCTGCTGTCGAGCATCTCCACGCTTGGCAGGCAGAGTGCGAACGTCCGCATTTCCAAAGACTATTGAACCGGCGGCAAACGCCGGAGGAACCCTTGTCGTGGGAACCAGCGCTTTCGGCCATGGTTGATCGGCAGTCACATATCGAGGCCAGATGACCCTTCCCCAATCCCTTTCGATCGCCACGCTCATCGGCATGATGATGCTCTTCATCTGGGGACGGTTTCGCTACGACGTCACAGCGATCCTGGCGTTGCTCGCGAGCATCGCGCTCGGGATCGTCAGTCCGAAGGACGCTTTCAAGGGCTTTTCCGACGACATCGTGATCATCGTCGGTTCGGCGCTCGTCATCTCGGCGGCGGTCCAGCGCTCGGGGGTGATCGAGCTCGCGCTGGCGAAGCTCGCAAAGCGGGTCACGCGGGTGCGGTCGCAGCTCGTCGTGCTGACAGCGTCGGTGGGGTTCTCGTCTGCGTTGGTCAAGAATATCGGCGCGCTGGCGATGCTGATGCCCGCCGCGTTCCAGATGGCCAAGAAGAACAACACCTCGCCATCGGTGTTCCTGATGCCGATGGCGACCGCGTCGCTGCTCGGCGGTCTCATCACGCTCGTCGGCACCTCGCCCAACATCATCGTCAGCCGCGTCCGCGAGCAGATGACCGGGCACCCCTTCGGGATGTTCGACTATGCGCCGGTCGGCCTCGGCCTGACGGTGATGGGGCTGATCTATCTGCGTTTCGCCTATCGGCTGCTGCCGCGCGACCGGCGGGCTGCGCCAACGATGGGCGAAGCGCTCGATATCAAAGGATATATCACCGAAGCCGCAATCCCCGAGACGTCCCCCGCGGTCGACGAGTCGGTCGAGGATTTTCTCGCACGGCACGACGGCGAGGTGTCGATCACGCGGATCCTGCGCGCGGGCATGCGCAGCGCGCCGAACGAGCATACGCACCTGAGGGCGGGCGACGTACTGATCCTCGGCGGCGAACCCGATGCGCTCGAACGCGTGATCGCGCGCGACCGGCTGAAGCTCGAAGGCGAGGACCGCGAAAAGGCGGATCAGGCGGATGACGATGAAGTTGGCGTGATCGAGGCGGTCGTCAATGTCGGTTCGCCGCTGGCGGGCCGGACCGCGGCGCGGCTTGCGCTGCAGGCGCGGTTCGGGGTCAATCTGATCGCGATCTCGCGACAGGGCGAGCATCTGTCGCGCAGGCTGGCGAATATCGAGCTGCGCGCGGGCGACGTGCTGGTGCTGCAGGGGCCGCTCGAACAGCTACCCGGCAAGCTGCGTGACTTGGGCTGCCTGCCGCTGGCACAGCGCGAAATGCGGCTTGGCGTGTCGAAGCGCAGCTGGCTGCCGATCGGGATCCTCGGCGTCGCGATGGGCGCGACGGCGATGGGCTTCGTGCCCGTCGCGGTGGCGTTCTTCGCGGCGGCGGGGCTGATCATGGCGACCGGCGTGCTGCCGGTGCGCGAGGCCTATGACCATGTCGAATGGCCAATCCTGATCATGCTTGGAGCGTTGATCCCGGTCAGCGACTCGCTTCGCACCACCGGCGCGTCGGATGTCATCGCGACCTGGCTGTCCGCGACCGCATCGACGCTGCCGCCCTGGGGCGCGGTCGCGCTGATCCTGGCGGCAGCGATGGCGGTGACGCCGTTCCTGAACAATGCCGCGACCGTGCTGGTGATGGCGCCGATCGCAGCGACGTTTGCGGGCGATCTCGGCTATCGGCCCGAGGCGTTTCTGATGGCGACCGCGGTCGGGGCAGGGTGCGACTTCCTCACGCCGATCGGTCATCAGTGCAACACGCTGGTCATGGGGCCGGGCGGCTACAAGTTCAGCGATTACGCCCGGCTCGGCGCGCCACTGTCGCTGCTGGTGCTGCTGGTCGGCACGCCGCTGATCGTCGCGGTCTGGCCGATGCACTGAGCCCCCTCCCGCGGGGGAGGGGGCGTCGGCGGCATCAGCCGGGCAGGCCCACCACCGTCTTCACTTCCATGAAGTCGGTCAGCCCGTAGCGGCCATTCTCGCGGCCATTGCCCGATTGCTTGTAGCCGCCGAACGGCGCGCCGATGTCGGGGCTCCACGAGTTGATCGTGACCAGCCCCGCACGCAGCTTTGGCGCGACCTTCGCGGCGGCGGCGGGGTCACCGGAGATCGTCGCAGAGAGGCCGTATTCGGTTGCGTTGGCGATGCGGATGCCCTCATTCTGGTCGGCATAGGCGGTGATCGTCGCGACCGGGCCGAACGTCTCCTCCTGCGCGATCCGCATGTCGGGGCGGACATCGGTGAACAAGGTCGGCTGGATGTAATAGCCCGCGTTGCGCCCGTCAGGACGCCCCACGCCGCCGGTCACCAGCGTCGCACCCTCGTCGATCGCCGACTGAATCAGCCCCTGGATCTTGTCGAATTGCGCCTTGTTGACGACGGGGCCGATATGCTGGCCCATCTCGGCGGGGTCGCCGACCCTGGTCTGCTCCATCATCGACTTCACGATCGCGGTGGCCTCGGCGACCTGGCTGGCATGGACCAGCAGCCGCGTCGGCGCGATGCAGCTCTGCCCCGAATTGGCGAGCACGCCCGCCACCGTCGGCGGCAGCACGCTGGCGAGATCGGCGCCCTCGAGCACGAGGTTCGCTGCCTTGCCGCCCAGCTCCTGATGGACGCGCTTGACCGTCGGTGCGGCGGCCTGCGCCACCGCGATGCCCGCGCGGGTCGAGCCGGTGAAGCTGACCATGTCGATGTCGCGGTGGCTCGACAGGGCGACACCGACGCCGGGGCCATCGCCGTTGACGAGGTTGAACACCCCCGCCGGGACGCCCGCGGCGTCCATGATCTCGGCGAGGATGATCGCGCAGGAGGGCGCCTCCTCGGACGGCTTCAGGATCATCGTGTCGCCTGCCGCCAACGCTGGCGCGACCTTCGCGCAGATCTGGTTGAGCGGCCAGTTCCAGGGCGTGATCATCGCGACGACGCCGAGCGGTTCGTGCACGACGGTCGCCTTGCCGATGACTTCGGAGAATTGGAACGCCGCCAGCGCCTTGGCGGTCGCGGAGAAATGCGCGAGGCCGGTCGGCGCCTGTGCCATCGATGCGAGCGCCATCGGTGCGCCCATTTCCTGCGACATCGCCTTGGCCAGATCGGGCATGCGCGCCTTGTACTCGGTCATGATCCGACCGAGCACGTCGAGCCGCTCCTGAACGCTTGTCTGGCTCCAGCTTTCGAACGCGGCGCGGGCGGCGGCGACCGCCTTGTCGACATCGGCCGCGGTGCCGAGCGTGATCTCGGTGCAGGGCTGTTCGGTCGAGGGATCGATGACCTGGTGAATCCGGCCGCCGTCGCTGTCGACCCAGGCGCCGTCGATATACTGCTTCAGATAGCTCTTCATCATGCCTCTCCGCATCGTGTTTTGCAGAGGAATGGGCGTCGGGCGGATCGGTTGCAACCCGAAACGCGGAGCCTAGTTAGGGTCATGACCAACAGGAGACGGGCATGGCACGCGTAGCGACAATCAGGACGACCGGTGGCCCCGAGGTGATCCAGTGGGACGACGTCGAACTGCCCGCGCCGGGCAAGGGCGAGGTGTGGATGCGCAACACCGCAGTCGGGCTGAACTATATCGACACCTATCACCGCAGCGGTGTCTATCCGGTAGCATTGCCCTCCGGGCTCGGCAGCGAGGCGGTTGGCGTGGTGATGAAGGTGGGCGAGGGGGTGACGGGCTTTGCCGCGGGCGACCGCGTCGGCACCTTCGGACCCACGCGCGGGGCCTACGCCACCGAGCGCAACGTGCCCGCGGGCGAGCTTTTCCACCTGCCCGACACGCTCGACGACCGCACCGCGGCGGCGATTCTGCTGAAGGGCTGCACCGCGGAGTTCCTCATAGAACGCTGCGCACGGGTCGAGGCGGGGCAGACGGTCCTTGTTCATGCCGCTGCGGGCGGGGTCGGGCATATCCTCGTCGGCTGGCTGAAGGCGATCGGCGCGACCGTGATCGCCAGCGTCGGGAGCGAGGCGAAGGCCGAGCGGACGCGCAAGGCGGGGGCTGACCATGTCATCCTCCACAGATCCGAGGACATCGCGGCGCGGGTGCGCGAGATCACCGGCGGGAAGGGCGTGCCCGTGGTGCTCGACGGCGTCGGTGGCGCAACGTGGGCGGCGTCGCTCGACAGCGCGGCGAAGCGCGGGCTGATCGTTAGCTTCGGCAATGCAGGCGGCGTGGTCGATGGCGTCAATCTCGGCGTACTGGCGGCCAAGGGATCGCTGTTCGTGACGCGCCCGACGCTGTTCGATTATGCCGAGCACCGGCAGGCGATGGTCGACCGGGTGTTCGCGATGCTCGCGCAGGGCGCGTTCAAGCCGGAGATCGGCCAGACCTTCGCGCTGGAGGATGCGGCAGATGCGCACCGGGCGCTCGAGGCAGGGGAGACGTTCGGGAGTAGCGTGCTGCTGGCCTGAGCGCGCCGCAGCCATGTTCTCCCGCGAAGGCGGGAGGCCAGACTGGGACGCCGCCTTCGCGGGGACACAGGGTCTGGATGTATCGTGCAGTTTGAGCCTCCCCGGTCGGTGGAGTTTGCAGAGCACGTCAACGGAAAAAGGGCGCCCGCATTGCTCCGGGCGCCCTTTTCTCTGTCAGCGCCGTGGCGAAGCCACGTCGTCGGTCGTCGCTATAGGCGACGCCGGCCGACAGCGGCTACGCTGCCGGCACGGCAGATTAGCCGCTGTAGTACATGTCATACTCGACCGGGCTCGGCGTCATTTCCCAACGCGCGACTTCGGCACGCTTGATCTCGACATAGCTCTCGATCTGGTCCTTCGAGAACACGTCACCCTTCAGCAGGAAGTCGTGATCGGCGAGCAGGCAGTCGAGCGCCTCGCGGAGAGACCCCGCGACGGTCGGAACCTGGGCGAGTTCTGCGGGCGGCAGGTCGTACAGGTTCTTGTCCATCGCTTCGCCCGGATGGATCTTGTTCAGGATGCCGTCCATGCCCGCCATCATCAGCGCCGCATAAGCGAGATACGGGTTGGCCAGCGCATCGGGGAAGCGCACTTCGACGCGCTTCGCCTTGGGGCCGGTGCCGTACGGAATGCGGCACGAGGCCGAGCGGTTGCGCGCCGAATAGGCGAGCAGCACGGGCGCTTCGTAGCCGGGGACGAGGCGCTTGTAGCTGTTGGTCGTCGGGTTGGTGAACGCGTTGACCGCCTTGGCATGCTTGATGATGCCGCCGATGAAATACAGGCACATGTCGCTGAGGCCCGCATAGCCATTGCCCGCGAACAGCGGGGTCTTGCCATCCCAGATCGAGAAGTGCGTGTGCATCCCCGAGCCGTTGTCCTCCTTGATCGGCTTGGGCATGAACGTCGCCGTCTTGCCGTATGCGTGCGCGACCTGGTGGACGACGTACTTGTAGATCTGCATGCGATCCGCGGTCTGCGTCAGCGTGCCGAAGGTCAGGCCCAGCTCATGCTGTGCAGCCGCGACCTCGTGGTGATGCTTGTCGCACGGCAGGCCCATCTCGATCATCGTCGAGACCATCTCGCCGCGGATGTCGACGGCGCTGTCGACCGGCGCGACCGGGAAATAGCCACCCTTGGCGCGTGGACGGTGGCCGAGATTGCCACCCTCATATTCGCGGCCCGAATTGCCCGGCAGCTCGATGTCGTCGATCTTGTAATAGCTGGTCGAATAGCTGTTCTCAAAGCGGACGTCGTCGAACATGAAGAATTCGGCTTCGGGGCCGACATAGACGGTGTCGCCGACGCCGGTGGTCAGCAGATACGCCTCGGCGCGCTTGGCGGTCGAGCGCGGATCGCGGGCGTAGAGCTCGCCGGTCGACGGATCGGCGATGTCGCAGATCAGGATCATCATCGGCGTCGCCGAGAACGGATCGACATAGACCGCGTCGAGATCGGGCTTGAGCGTCATGTCGCTCTCGTTGATCGCCTTCCAGCCCTCGATCGACGAGCCGTCGAACATCAGGCCGTCGGTCAGCTCGTCTTCGCCGATCAGGCTGGCGACCATCGTCAGATGCTGCCACTTTCCCTTGGGATCGGTGAAGCGCAGATCGACCCACTCGATCTCCTGGTCCTTGATCATCTTCAGGACGTCGTTGGCCGAATTTGCCATGATGCTAAGCCCTCTTTGCTCGATAGGTCGGCAGATATGCCGGAAATGATAGTGCGGCGCAGCGTGCTAATTCCACAGATTGTTGCGCCGCGTCAAATGAAGTCGGTGTCAGTTAAGCCGTTAAATCGCGTCGTCGTCGCGCTCGCCGGTGCGGATACGCAGCGCGCTTTCGACGGGAATGACGAAGATCTTGCCGTCGCCAATCCGGCCGGTCTGCGCGGCCGCGGCGATCGCCTCGACGACGCGCTGTGCCAGACCATCCGCGACGACGACCTCGAGTTTCACCTTGGGCAGGAAGTCGACGACATATTCGGCGCCACGATACAGTTCGGTATGGCCCTTCTGCCGGCCGAAGCCCTTGGCCTCGGTCACGGTGATGCCGCTCACGCCGATCTCGTGCAGCGCTTCCTTCACCTCATCAAGCTTGAACGGCTTGATGATGGCTTCGATCTTTTTCACAGGTACGCCCCCGATTGTCGTTGAAACCAACGCCCTACAGGGCGCCTTGCACCAAACGTGCCAGTTGTCGCCACCTCGGGCAACGACCGATTCACCCGTAAACCCTGCTCGAAAATACAGCATCCGGAAGGGATGTGCACGATGCGGGGGCAGCGATCACAGAATTTCGTGAAGCCGCGCGATGGGCCGTCCGAGGCGGACGCCCTTTTCGGTTTCGACCAGCGGGCGCTCGATCAGCAGCGGATCGATCATCATCGCGTCGAGGATCGCCTCGGCGTCGCCGTGCTTGATCGCCTTCGCGCCACCCTCTGCCATGCGCAGACCCTGGCGCGGCGTCATGCCTGCGCGCTCGTAGAGACGGACGAGTTCGGCGCGCGACGGGGGAGTCTTCAGATATTCGACGATCGTGACGTCCGCACCGGCCTCTTGCAGCAGCGCGAGCGCCTCGCGCGACTTGGAGCATTTCGGATTGTGGTAGATCGTCGCCTTCACGAATGCTCCGTCGTCGTTGGACTAGCCTCGGCCAGACCATGTGTCCCGCCCGGTTCTTGTTCTCCCGCCTTCGCGGGAGAACATTCTAAGTGGCAGGAGCGCTTACGCCCCCTGCTTGGCGAGCCACTCTTCCAGCCACTTGATCGTGTACGCGCCCTCCTGGAACTCAGGATCGTCGAGCAGTGCACGGTGCAGGGGAATCGTCGTCGTGACGCCCTCGATCACCATCTCCTCGAGCGCACGCCGCAACCGCCGTAGCGCGCCCTGACGCGTCGCGCCGTAGACGATCAGCTTGGCGACCATCGAGTCGTAATAAGGCGGCACACGGTAGCCGGCATAGAGCCCGCTATCGACGCGGACATGCATCCCGCCCGGCGCATGATAGAGCTTCACCAGACCCGGCGACGGCGCGAAGGTGCGCGGATCCTCGGCATTGATGCGGCATTCGATCGCATGGCCGCGGAACTGCACGTCTTCCTGGCGCAGCGTCAGCGGATGCCCCTCGGCGATACGGATCTGTTCGCGCACCAGGTCGAGGCCGGTGATCATCTCGGTCACCGGATGCTCGACCTGAAGCCGGGTGTTCATCTCGATGAAGTAGAATTCACCCGCTTCCCACAGGAACTCGATCGTCCCCGCGCCGCGATAGCCCATGTCGGCCATCGCCTTGGCAACGATGCCGCCCATCCGCTCGCGCTCTTCCGCGGTGATGATCGGCGAGGGGGCTTCCTCGAGCACCTTCTGGTGGCGGCGCTGGAGCGAACAGTCGCGCTCGCCGAGATGGATCGCGTTGCCCTCGCCGTCACCGAAGATCTGGAATTCGATATGCCGCGGATTGCCGAGGTATTTTTCCATGTAGACGGTGGCATCACCGAACGCGGCCTTCGCCTCGCTGCCGGCCTGCTGCATCTGCGTTTCGAGGTCTTCGGCGTCGGTGACGACCTTCATCCCGCGACCGCCGCCGCCGGAGGCCGCCTTGATGATCACCGGATAGCCGATCTCGTCGGCGATCCGCTTGGCCTCGGCGATGTCGCTGATCGCGCCGTCCGAGCCGGGGACGAGCGGCAGCCCGAGCGCGCCTGCGGTACGCTTGGCCTGGACCTTGTCGCCCATCGTGCGGATATGCTCGGGCTTGGGCCCGACGAACAGGATGTTGTGCAGCTCGACGATCTCGGCGAACTGCGCGTTCTCGCTGAGAAAGCCGTAGCCCGGATGGATCGCATCCGCGCCGCTGATCTCGGCGGCGGAGATGATGTTGGGGATGTTCAGATAGCTGTCGGTCGCCGACGGCGGTCCGATGCAGATCGCCTCGTCCGCGAGCCGCACGTGCATCGCGTCGGCGTCGGCGGTCGAATGGACCGCCACCGTCTTGATGCCCATCTCATGGCAGGCACGGTGGATCCGCAGCGCGATCTCGCCGCGGTTCGCAATGAGCAGCTTCTTGATTTGCTTCATTATTCGACCACGACCAGCGGCTGGTCGAATTCGACCGGCTGGCCGTTCTCGACGAGGATCGCGGTGACGGTGCCGGCCGAGGGCGCGACGATCGTGTTCATCACCTTCATCGCCTCGATGATCAGCAGCGTGTCACCCGCATTGACCTTCTGGCCGACGGTAGAGAACGGCTTCGCCTCGGGGTTGGCAGCGAGATAGACGGTGCCGACCATCGGCGACTTGACCGCGCTTGCGCTGATCGCCGGGGCAGACGCGCCGACCTCGGCCTGCGGGATCGCCAGTGGTGCGGAGACGGCGGGCGCCGCAGGGGCGGGGGCATAGTGCGCGACGGGTGCGGCCTGCGCTGCCTTGCGTGCGACGCGGATGCGGCGCGAGCCGTCCTCGACTTCGATCTCGGTCAGCTGCGTGGTGTCGAGCAGTTCGGCGAGCTGGCGCACCAGGGTCACATCGACCTGCATTGCGCCTGTTGTTTCTGGTGTATCGGTCATGGCGGGGCCTCCTGTCAGAACCGTGCGACGGCTTCAAGCGCGAGCAGATACGAAAGCGCGCCGAAACCCGCGATCGTGCCCTTCGCCGCCTGTCCGACCAGGCTGATGTGCCTGAACGATTCGCGTGCATGGGGATTGGAAAGATGAACCTCGATCACCGGCGTCTTCACGCCCTTGATCGCGTCATGGACCGCGACCGAGGTATGAGTGAACGCGCCGGCATTGAGGATGACGGCCTTCGCGCCGCGCGCCTGCGCCTCCTGGATCCAGTCGACGAGGTGCCCTTCGTGATTCGACTGGCGCATGTCGATTGTCAGGTCGAGCTCGCGCGCGCGATCCTCGAGCTGGCCGGCGATGTCGTCGAGCGTCTCGTCGCCGTAAATCTCCGGCTCGCGCGTCCCCAGCAGGTTGAGGTTAGGGCCGTTCAGGACGAAGATTGTCGCGGGGACGGTGGCAGGGACTGTCGCGGGCAAAGGCTGCTCCTGGTTGCAGGGGCGGCAAACCACCCTCTATATGCACCCCCCTTACCCGTTCGTGTCGAGCGAAGTCGAGACATGAGACCGGCAGCGGACGGGTGGTTTCCCGACTTCGGTCGAAACGAACGGAAAACTCTGCATGCCCCACTCCGACGGCACCGTCTCGATCACCGTGAACGGCGAGCACAAGCGTGTTTCCACCGGCCTCAGCCTTGCAGGGCTCGCGACAGAGCTGGGCCTCATCCCCGAAAAGATCGCAGTCGAACGCAATATGGAGGTGGTGCCGCGCTCGACGCTGGCGGACGTGATGGTCGAGGATGGCGACGACCTCGAGATCGTGCACTTCGTCGGCGGCGGCGATCATGCCGCGGCGATCGACACCGACAGCTGGACGGTCGCCGGCCGCACCTTCCGCTCGCGACTGATCGTCGGCACCGGCAAGTACAAGGATTTCGCGCAGAACGCCGCCGCGGTCGAGGCCTCGGGGGCGGAGATCGTCACCGTCGCGGTGCGTCGCGTCAACGTGTCGGATCGCAATGCGCCGATGCTGACCGACTTCATCGATCCGAAGAAGATCACGTACCTGCCCAACACCGCGGGCTGCTTCGACGCCGAATCGGCGATCCGGACGCTGCGGCTGGCACGCGAGGCGGGCGGCTGGGACTTGGTGAAGCTCGAAGTGCTGGGGGAGGCGAAGACGCTCTACCCCGACATGGTCGAGACGCTGCGCGCAACCGAGATCCTGGCGAACGAGGGCTTCAAGCCGATGGTCTATTGCGTCGACGATCCGATCGCCACCAAGCGGTTGGAGAATGCGGGCGCGGTCGCGATCATGCCGCTGGGCGCGCCGATCGGCTCGGGTCTGGGTATCCAGAACCGCGTGACGATCAGGCTGATCGTCGAGGGGGCAGGGGTGCCCGTGCTCGTCGATGCGGGCGTCGGCACGGCATCGGATGCGGCGGTGGCGATGGAGCTTGGCTGCGACGGCGTGCTGATGAACACCGCGATCGCCGAGGCGAAGGATCCGCTGATGATGGCGGCGGCGATGAAATCCGCGGTCGAATCGGGGCGGCTTGCCTATCGCGCGGGGCGGATGGGGCAGCGACGTTATGCCGATCCCTCGAGCCCGCTTGCCGGCCTGATCTGAGCGCATGACGCAAACGTCACGGAACCCTCGATAAAGACGGCCGTTATAGTCTCACAAGTTCAGAGCGGTACGATTGGCGTATCGCACAACATAGTGGAGGCTCTCATGGGCGAATTCACCGATAAGGTCGCAGCCGCAGGCAACAAGGTCGCAGGCAACGTCAAGGAAGCCGTAGGCAAGGCGACCGACAACGACCGTATGGTCGCAGAGGGCGAAGCACAGCAGGCCAAGGGTACTGCGCAGAACGTCAAGGGCAGCGTCAAGGGCGCACTCGGCGACGACATCTAAGCTTAGGCTTGATGACAGAAATATGGCCGCTTCGGGAAACCGGAGCGGCCTTTTCTTTGGCGTCGCCGTCGCGCGCTGCGCGGGACCTGGTAATGGTGTCGCTGCCGACCAGGACAGCCAAATGACCAAGCGAGATACTCCATGACCCTGCCGACCCGCAGCTACGCCGCCTTTCTGTTCGATATGGATGGCACGATCCTGACGTCGATCGCATCTGCCGAGCGGACCTGGACGGCATGGGCGATCGCGCACGGCCTGGATGTCGCGACGTTCCTGCCTACCATTCACGGCGTTCAGTCGGTCGAGACGGTTCGGCGGCTTGGTCTGCCCGGCGTCGACCCGGTCGTCGAAGCGGCTGCGATCACTGCCGCCGAGATGGAGGATGTCGGGGACATTACCCCGATCCGTGGTGCGGCTGATTTCCTCGCGACACTGCCGGCTGGGCGCTGGACGATCGTGACCTCGGCACCGCGCGCGCTGGCCGAGCGGCGTCTTGCCGCCGCGGGTCTGGCGATCCCGGCGCAGTTCATCGCGGCCGAGGACGTCGCAAACGGCAAGCCCGCGCCCGACTGTTTCCTGCTGGCCGCCGAGCGTCTGGGTGTACCGGCATCCGACTGTCTTGTCTTCGAGGATGCACCGGCAGGTATTGCGGCAGCCGATGCCGCGGGATCCGATGTCGTCGTCATCACGGCAACGCATGGCCGCGACCACCGCGTGGACGCAGCGCGGCATGCTATCGTGGATTATGACGGTGTTGAGCTTACGGCCGAGGGTCCTGGTCGCTGGCGGCTTGGCCGCGAATAAGGGCTGGATCATGACATCGTCGATCCGGCCGCATGACGGGTAACTATCCGAGATTGATCTGTTTTCGACGCATTATGGATATACACTGGTAATGAGTTGAGCGCAGGATCGGCGGATGGAATTTCCGGTGCGACCAGCCAAGCTCGAACGCTTCATGGACGACCAGGCCGTACTCGCGCGCATCGCACCGAACCCCGCGGTCGCGCAGATGCACCGCGACCTCGAACGATATTATCGCGAGCAACTGGATCAGGCGCTGCGCCTGATCTGATCGCAGGGGCCGTAACCGGCCCGGGCCTGGATCAGAATAACTCCCCCTGCGGCCCCTGTGGCGCGCGGAACAGGTCACACCGCAGTCCGACCCGTTCCGCGTTCAACCCGTGCTTGCGCACGGCAATGTCGAACCTCGTCTTCAGCAGGTCCGCCCAGGGCCCTTGCCCCTTCATCCGGCTGCCGAATCCCGGATCATTGTCGCGTCCGCCGCGGATCGACTGGATCGTCGCCATGACCTTGCTGGCGCGATCGGGAAAATGCGCGTCCAGCCATGCCCGGAACAGCGGCGCGACCTCCCAGGGCAGCCGGACCGGGATGAAGAAAGCAAAACGCGCACCGGCCTGCGCGGCGCGCGCGATCAGATGCTCGATTTCGTGATCGGTGATCGCAGGGATCACCGGCGCGATCGAGACATAGACCGGCACGCCCGCCGCCGCGAGCGCGCTGACCGCCGCAAGCCGTCGCTCGGGATGCGGCGCGCGGGGTTCGAGCGTTGCCGCGATCTTCGGATCGAGCGAGGTGATCGACATCGCGACCGCGGCCAGACCCTTTGCCGCCATCGGGGCGAGCAGGTCGAGATCGCGGATGACGCGATCCGACTTGGTCGTGATGGTCAGCGGGTGGTTGGTCTCGGCCAGCACCTCGATGATGCCGCGTGTGATCCGCCAGTCGGCTTCGATCGGCTGATAGGGATCGGTGTTGGTTCCCAGCGCCATCGGCCGCGCGCTGTACCCCGGTTTCGCCAGCTCGGACCGGAGCAGCGCGGCGGCGTCGGGCTTGGCGAACAGCCGGCTTTCGAAATCGAGCCCGGGCGACAGATCGTGAAACGCGTGGCTCGGCCTGGCAAAGCAGTAGATGCAGCCATGCTCGCAGCCGCGATAGGGATTGATCGAGCGGTCGAAGGGGATGTCGGGTGACGCATTGCGACTGATGATCGTCCTGGCCCGCTCGACCGTGACGGTCGTCCGTAATCGGGGTGCAGCACCGTCGATCGCATCGCGCGCATCAAGCCAGTCGCCGTCCGCTTCGGTCTGCGGAAGGTTGAAGCGCGTGCTTTCGCCGTTCAGCGTCGCGCCGCGTACCGGGCGGGGTCTGGTCATGCCCGATCCTAGCATCGGGCGAAGAACGAAGAAAGAACAAACGGGCGGCGTCCTCGACGCCGCCCGGTGTCGTCATGCGCGTTCAGAACCTGACGCCGAACCCCGCGATCGCCTGGTGGCGACTGAAATCGAGGCTGGTCTTGGTCGTGCCGTCGTTCACCTCATAGCCGTTATAATCGGTGTAGACGTACTCGAGCTTGCCATAGAAGCGCGATGAGAACGCGGTCTGGATACCGGCCCCCGCGTGGAAGCCGCTGAGCGAGTCGGACCCCGCGACGTTGTTTTCCTCAACCGTCGCGTTGCGGTTGCTCAGGCGCAACCGGCCACTCGAAAAGCCGCCCTTCACATAGAGAAGCGTGGTCGGGGACAGGAGATAGCCGCCGCGGGCGCCGACGGTGATGTTGCGGTTCGCGGCGATGCAGGTGCGATCGCCCACGCTCACGATGTCGTTCTCGCACTCCTTCGCGCTCGACCCTTCGAGACCGGCATAGACGCCGAGCACCGCGCTGACATTGACCTGCGCGTCATAGCCGACCTCGCCGCCATAGGTGACGCCGCTCTTGCCGACGCGGACACTTGCCGAGTCGTTCGCCGTGTCGACGTTCAGCTCCGAAATGACGCGTTCATAGCCGATCCGCGGTTCGACCCGCAGGCCCGACACCTGGCTCGCCGGATTGCCGCGCGAATCGCGGTCGAATCGGTCATAGGCGCGACCGTCATAGGTCCGGCCGTCGGACGATTGCGCCACGACAGGCGTGGTGGCGGTCCCGGCTGCGACGAGCGCGAGCAGGTAGATGTTACGCATACTGATACTTCCCCCTTGCCGCCGTCGTCGTCGACGGGCGGTACGGGCCTGGTATCGCGCGGGAATGCTGACAGGACGTTAACCGGAAGCGCGGCAGCCGGGTAAGGCGCCGCGGATGGTCGCGCGGCGGTTTTGCGCGTAGAACGGGGCATGGCAGAGAATCTGACGACGGTGGAGCGGGCCTTCGAACTTGCGCGGTCGGGCGAGTGCGATTCGGTCAACGGCCTGCGCCAGCGATTGCGTCGCGAGGGGTATGACGCAGTACATCTCCACCTCCACGGCGCGGCGATCAACAAGCAGCTCGTCGATCTGATCCACGCCGCGAGAGGCTGAACGCCACGATCATTTCTGGGCGAGGATCAACTCCTTCGGCATGTCGAGGCCCGACGCGGCCCAGGCGGATGCGGTGCGGCAGGTAATCCGGTCGATGCGGGTGCCGGTGACTGCGGGTTCGGTCAGGCAATATTTGCGCGACTTCGCATCATATTTCAGCGTCGTCATCTGGGCCTGTGTCGCGCTTCCCCGCGGTGCGGCGTTCGCGATCGTCGGGCTGACGGCCGTGGCGATGGCGATCGTGATGAGGGCGACGGTGCGGCCGAGCGTGCGCGTGGTTGGCAGAGCGGGCATGACGGTGTGTCCTTCCAGAAGATGAGGTCGAGCCGCCCGGGGGCGGCATGAAGACCAATGCATCTGGCGTGCCAGTTGACTACTACACTAAGACACTTCGCTTCTGCGCTCTAAAACCTCGTCTTTTTCGCACGCAGCGGCGATCGGCACGATCCACGCCCAGCGGAAATCGCGCCATCAGTTGGGAATCGATGCCGAAACATGGCCCGTCGACGTGCGCGGTCAGCGCTCGAGCAAGCGCGGCATCAGTTCGACGAAGTTGCAGGGCCGGTGACGGCTGTCGAGCTGGTCGCGCAGGATCCCGTCCCACCCGTCCTTCACAGCGCCGGTCGAACCCGGCAGCGCGAAGATATAGGTGCCGTGCGCGACACAGGCGCAGGCCCGCGACTGCACCGTCGACGTGCCGATCGTCTTGTAGCTGAGCATCCGGAACAGCTCGCCGAACCCGGGGATCATCTTTTCGGCGACGCGCTCGACCGCCTCGGGCGTCACGTCGCGGCCGGTGACGCCGGTGCCGCCCGTGGTGATGACGCAGTCGACCGCCGGATCATCGATCCAGGCGCGGAGGCGGGCGACGATCGTCTCGACGTCATCCTTCTCGATCCGGCGGTCGGCGAGCACATGCCCTGCCTCTGCCAGCCGCGCGACGAGCGTATCGCCCGAGCGATCCTCGGCCAGCCCGCGCGTGTCGGACACCGTCAGCACGGCGATCCGGACCGGCAGGAAGGTCCGGCTTTCGTCGATTGGCATAAAAGATCAGTCCGCGCGTGTGACGGTGGAGGATTGCGCGCCGACGCTGGCGTTGACCGCGATCATCGGCTGATGCGCGGTGAGGCTCGCGCTCGCGCGCGCATTCGGCCGGGCGTTCATGCGGATCGCGGTCGCGCCGGGCAGGCCGGGGAACCGCGGCCACATGCCCTGCGCCAGTGCGTTGCGGCTGGTCGAGGCCTTCCGCCCACCCTGCGCTTCGTACATCCAGTAGTTGCGCAGCACGGTGGTGACGTAGCCGCGCGTCTCCCAATAGGGAATGCTTTCGATATACAGCAGCGGATCGCCATTATCGTGGACGATCGCGTTCCAGTCGCCGACCGGGCGCGGGCCCGCATTATAGGCTGCGATCACCTTGGGCAGCAGCCCGCCGGTAACGCCGGCCATGTCGCGCAGCCGTTCGAGATGCCGCTGGCCGATGTCCATGTTGGTCGACGGCTTGGTCAGCGCCTTGAGGTCGATCGACGTGCCGCGTTCGCGCGCAAAGTCGGTCGCCGCCGCGGGCATGATCTGCATCAGGCCGTAAGCGCCCGCGGGGCTGCGCACCGTGTTGCGGAAGCGCGATTCCTCGAGCGTGTGCGCGTAGACCAGCGCCTTGTCGATGTGCCAGCCACTGTCAGGCGTCCAGTTCGGCGTCGGATAGCGCGCCTCGGCCGCGGTCGTGATCCCTTGCGGACAGTTGTGGGCGAGCCAGACGGTCGTCGCGGGCAGGCTGAGCGCCTCTGCGACCCGGACGAGATTGCGGAATTCGCGGGGATCGCCGATCTTGGCCTGCTGGCGGATGACGGTATCGGCCAGTTCGGTCTCGCCGACCTCGACGAGCGCAGCTGCGACGCGGACATTGGGGCGCTTCTCGACGACCTTCCAGTCGCGCGCGACGACGCCGCCAGGACCGCTGCCGCCGACCCGCGCGGGATCGGCCATCGCGAGCTGCTGTCGTGCGAGCTGGCCGTAGAAGCTTTCGCCGAACTGCGCCGCGGCCTTCAGCCGACCCTGGATCTTGTCGGGACGGGCACACACCATGTCGGCGCGCGACGCCCAGTAGAGCGCCGCCGCGCGCAGGTCGACATCGCCCGCGCGTGCCGCGACGCCCTCGAACCCCGTGCCGGCGTTGGCACAGTCATTCTGCCGCCACGCAGCCAGCGCGCCGACCCAGCGGGCCTGGACCGCCCATTCACCGATGCCGTCCTGGCCCTTGGCGGCCATCACGCGCGCATTGGCGTCGTCACCCTGGAGGAAATAGATCCACGCGATCTTCTGCTGCCATTCGGTCAGCGTCTCGGGCGTGAGACCGGGCGTGCTGTCGAGCAGCGACTGTGCCTCGCGGCCCATGTCGGCCTTGACGTAAGGCTGCATCTTCAGCGCGAGGTCGGCGGCGATCATATCGCCTTTGAGGCTCTTCGCGCGCACCCGACGCGGTGCGCCGTCCTGCCAGATCAAACGCTGCGCGACGGGCAGGGGAGGCAGATCGACCGCACCGCGGACCGTGGCGAGGCGTGCAATCTGTTCCGCCTCGGGGAGCTCGGGGGCCTCGTTCAGCAGCGCGACGAGCGGCGCCATCTCGATCCTCGGCGATCCCTTGGCGACGTACATCTCGGCGCGCGCGATCGCATGGAGCGGGCCGGGCTTCATGGTATCGAGCCGGATCTGCGCATCGGTCCATTTGCCGTCGCGGATCGCGCCGAAGACCGCGCGATAGGCGTCACGCTGCGCCGGATCGAGCTGATCGGGAATCTGTTCGGCGGTCGGTGCACCGGCAACGAGTCGGGCATCGCCCGTACCGCTGTCGGCGATCGGTGCCGCCAGAGCGGGCAGCGGCAATGCCGCACAACCGAGCAGGATTACGAGCGTGCGGGTCATGCCCGCGTCTCCTGAGACATCTGGCCCCCCATCAACATCTGCAAATCCTTCCAGGCTTCTGCCTTGGCCGCCGGCTTCTCGATCAGAAAGCGCGGGTGAAAGCTGGCGACCACACCTGCTTCTCCGACCTTATGGCTAATTCCATGTAAACGTCCCCGCGCCGCCTGTAATTCCATCCCGAGGATGGCACGGCTCGCCGCATTGCCGAGCAGAAGCAACCGCTTGGGCGCAACAAGTTCGATGTGATGCTTGGCGATCTCCGCCAGCCGGTCCTCGACCTCGCGCTGGATGCGGCCCGCGGTCGGGCGCTTGGCGCAGACCGCCGCGACATGGACCTCCGACCGGGTCAGTCCGATCGCCGCGAGCATGCGGTCGAGCAGGCGACCCGATGCGCCGCTCAGCAATTGTCCGGCGCCGCCATTGTCCGTGCCGTCGTCGCGATCGGGGCAGTCGGCAAGCACCATGACCGTAGCGTCAGCGGGCCCCTCGGCCGCCAGCGAAATGCCGTTCCATCCCGCCTCGGGCACATCCGCACCGGTGCGCCAGGCCAGGAATTCGGTCAGCGACAGCGGCATCGTGGCGACCGCCACCGGCGGCGCGACGGGCACGCCGGCGGGCGCCGGCGGCGCGATAACCAGCGGTTCGGGTGCCGCGAACCAGTCGCGCGGGGCGTCGTCGACGAGCATGTCGACACCGGCATCGTGCCACCAGTCGAGCACGCTGACCGCGGCGTTGCGCCAGTCGATGGTCTGATCCGCCCCCATATGTCTCCTATGCTGCGTGGTTGACGTGGCGGTCAACTCGCGCAATCGCCTAAATAGACGCGACACGGACAAGACGGTGCCGGCCCGAGCCCGAACGAACGGGAGGGGCGGGAAGCCGGGCAGACAGGGACCATCCCCCGGGAGACGATGATGACGACACGTGAATCGATGCCCTACGACGTAGTGATCGTCGGCGCAGGTCCGGCGGGGCTTTCGGCAGCGATCCGGCTGAAACAGCTGGCGGCCGAGAAGGACGCGGACATCTCGGTCTGCGTGCTCGAAAAGGGATCCGAGGTCGGCGCGCACATCCTGTCGGGCGCGGTCATCGATCCCAAGAGCCTCGACGAGCTGCTGCCCGACTGGCGCGAGGATGGCTGCCCGCTGGCGGAAGTGCCGGTGACGGAGAATCATCACTGGATCCTTAGCAAGACGAAGAAGAGCGAGATGCCGCACTTCGTCACGCCGTCGTTCATGCACAACAAGGGCACCTATACCGGCAGCCTCGGCAATCTGTGCCGCTGGATGGCGGGCAAGGCGGAGGAGCTCGGCGTCGAGATCTTCCCCGGCTTCGCGGCCGCCGAGATCCTGTTCAACGACGACGGATCGGTGAAGGGCGTCGCGACCGGCGACATGGGCGTCGCGCGCGACGGCACGCACAAAGGCGACTATACCCCGGGGCTCGAACTCCACGCCAAATACACCTTCTTTTCCGAAGGCTGCCGCGGTCACCTGACCAAGCAGCTGATCGCGAAGTTCGATCTCGCCAAGGACAGCGACCCGCAGGTCTATGGGCTCGGCATCAAGGAATTGTGGGACATCGATCCCGCGCTCCATTCGCCCGGCCGCGTCATCCACACGCAGGGCTGGCCGCTCAGCGAAGCCGACGGGTCGAATGGCGGCGGCTGGATCTATCACCAGGCCAATGGCCAGGTCTCGATCGGGTTTGTCACCTGGCTGAACTACACCAATCCGCATCTGTCGCCGTTCCACGAGATGCAGCGCTGGAAGACGCATCCCGAGATCGCGGCGCTGCTGAAGGGCGCCAAGCGGGTCAGCTATGGCGCGCGCGCGATCAGCGACGGCGGGCTGCAGTCGATTCCGAAGCTCGTGATGCCGGGTGCCGCACTGATCGGCGACAGCGCCGGCTTCCTTAACGTGCCGCGGATCAAGGGCACGCACACCGCGATGAAGTCGGGCATGATGGCAGCCGAGGCTGCGGTCGAGGCGATCGTGTCGCAGCGCGGGCATGACGAACTCGCCGCCTATCCGGAGGCGTTCGAACGCAGCTGGGTCAAGAAGGAGCTGTCGGTCGTCCGCAACGTCGTGCCCCTCGTCAAGAAATTCGGCGACATGCTAGGGTCCGGGCTTGCCGGTGTGACGATGTGGCTCGAGCATTGGGGGCTGAAGGTGCCGTTCACGATGCACCATCATCCCGATCACGAAAGCCTGTGGCGCAAGGATCTGGTCAAGCCGATCGTCTATCCCAAGGCGGACGGCGTGCTGACGTTCGACCGGCTGTCGTCGGTGTTCATCTCGAACACCAATCACGAGGAGGACCAGCCGGTCCACCTGACGCTGAAGGACCCGGCGGTGCCGATCGCCTACAACCTGCCGATGTACGACGAACCCGCGCAACGCTATTGCCCGGCCGGTGTTTACGAGGTGGTGGGCGAAGAGACGGGCGATCCGAAGTTCGTGATCAACGCGCAGAACTGCGTCCACTGCAAGACCTGCGACATCAAGGACCCGACGCAGAACATCAACTGGGTCGTGCCCGAGGGCGGTGGAGGCCCCAACTATCCCAACATGTAAGCATGCCCTGCTGGCGATCGGTCTGTTGACCGCCCCGACGGCGGCGCTGGCCGACACCGGCGGTCTCTCTGCCTATCTCAAGGCGCGCGCCGCAGATGCGGACGGCCGGGTGACGATTGCCGCGGACCAGTATGCCCTGGCACTGGCGGCGGCGCCCGACGATCCGGTCGTTGCGATCCGCGCCTACCGGGAGGGAATCGAGGCGGGTGACATGCCGCTGGTCGCGCGCGCGGCGGGGGTGCTGGCGAAAGCCGGGGTCGCGCCCGCGGACGCCGCACTGTTCCCGCTCGCCGCCGCCGCGCGCAAGGGCGACACCCGGGCGACCCGGACGGCGATCGCCACGCTCGGCAAGGGCCCGCTGGTGGTGCTCGCACCATCGCTGAACGCGTGGGTGGCGCGTGCCGAGCATCGTGACCCAGGCGCGGCGCTGGCGACCGCGGGCGAGGATCCGGTCGCGCGCCGCTTCGCCGCCGAGACGCGTAAGCGCATCGCTGCCGCCCCCGCGCGCCAGCCGCTCGGCCTTGCCGTCGCACAGACACTCGCCGGGCTGGCAGGGGACCTCGTAGCGGGGACGCCGTCGCCGCTCGCAATCGCGCTCGCCCAGGCTGCTGTGGAGGCCGATCCGGATTATGCCCCCGCGCGAATCGTCCTTGCCGACGCGCTTGCGCATAGCGACCGGGTCGACCGCGCGCTGGCGGTGCTCGACAGGGTCGGTGGCACGTCGCCGTCCGCAGAGGCGGCGATCGCCAAGCGTCTCGAAATCCTGTCGGTTGCCGGCCGTGACGAGGCGGCGCTGGCCATCGCGAGGACATGCGCCGAGCGGCAGGAGGCGGTCGCCGGTGACTGGCAGCGTTACGCCGACCTGTTGCTGACGACCGGCGATGCGGCGGCGGCGGCGCAGTGGTATGGCCGGGTTCTGGCGGCGGATCACGGCGCGCCGGCGGCCGCGCGCGGCGGCTGGGGGGCATGGCTGCAATATGGCGGGGCACTCGATCAGGCGGGGCGCTGGCCCGAGGCGCGCATCGCGCTCCGCAAGGCAGTTGCCCTCGCCCCGACGCAGCCGCTCGCGCTCAATTATCTGGGATTCGCGCAGGTCGAGCATGGCGACGACATCGCGGGTTCGATTCGCCTGCTCGAGCGGGCAAGCCGGCTCGACCCCGCCAATCCGTCCGTCACCGACTCGCTCGGCTGGGCCTATCACCGCGCCGGTGATACGCGGCGCGCGCTGCCGTTGCTCGAGCGTGCCGCGCAGGCGGAGCCGACCAATGCCGAAATCGGCGATCATCTCGGCGATGCCTATTGGAGCATGGGCCGACGCTACGAGGCGCGCTATGCGTGGCAGGCCGCGATCGTCACCGGCGATGCCGAGGAGCGCGCGCGCATCGCCGCGAAGATCGACACCGGCCTGCCGATCGCTGCGCGCCGTTGACCCCTGATCCCGAGACCCCGATGCCGACGACGACCGAAACCGCACCAGCCAAGATCAACCTCGCGCTGCATGTGCGTCACCGCCGCGCGGACGGCTATCACGAGCTCGAGACGCTGTTCGCCTTTGCCGAGCATGGCGACGTCGTCACGGTGCGCACGGCGGACGCGGACAGCTTTGCCATCATCGGGCCGTTCGCCGCGGCATTGCGCCCGCAAGCAGGGGGCACGGACGCGGCGCCGTGGAACGGCAACCTGGTAACGGCCGCGGCGGATGCTTTCGTCGCGACGTTCGGGATCGCCGCGCATCACGCGATCACGCTCGACAAGCGGCTGCCGATCGCATCGGGGATCGGTGGCGGCTCCGCCGATGCCGCGGCGACGCTGCGCGCGCTGGCGCGGTTGTACGGCGTCGCGGTGCAGGATCCGGCTCTCCACGACATTGCCGCCCGACTGGGTGCGGACGTGCCCGCGTGCCTCCTCAACCGGACGACGTTCGGGACTGGGCGCGGCGACATGCTCGTCGCGGTCGACGGGCTGGCGGGAACGCCGTTGCTGTGCGTCAATCCGGGCGTGGCGGTGTCGACCGCGGCGGTATTCGGCGCGTGGGACGGGATCGACCGCGGGCCGCTCGGCAAGGGGCCGCTGCTCGAACGCGCGATTGCCGGGCGGAACGACCTCGAGGCGCCGGCCTGCGCGATCGCGCCGGAGATTGCCCGCGTCCGCGCGCTGCTGGACGCGGCGCCGGGCGTGCTGCTCGCGCGCATGTCGGGATCGGGGGCGACCTGCTTTGCGCTGTTCGACAGAATCGCGGCCCGTGATTCCGCGGCGGCGGATGCTGGTGTGCAGGGTTGGTGGACGCTGGCGTGCACGCTGCGCTGAACGCGGGTTAAATGCCGCGTTGAAACTGTTCGGCTTTGGGACTCCGGACGCTGTAAAATTGATTGCATCGTACCGGTCGGCGGCGTCAAATCATGGTGTCCACTACCGGATCGGCGCCATGGTTTGCCGACCGGCCCAAGGTTTCTCCCAAGACGCCGAAGCGGACCCATGATGGGAGGGCGGTCACCGAAAGGCGGCCGCCCTTTTTCACATTCCCCGATGTTCCGCACTTGTTCCGTGAGAACAAAAGCAATACATGGCGTTTGACGCGTTGAATGGCACGCGCGCTTGCTTTAGCGATGGGAGCTTATCGATGGCCGCTAATCTGAAAGTGATCGACACCGGCATGGCAACAGCAACCAACGACCGGCAAAAGGCGCTCGATGCCGCACTCGCGCAGATCGACCGCGCGTTCGGCAAGGGCTCGGCGATGCGTCTGGGCTCAAAGGAGACGATGCAGGTCGAGGTGATCTCGACCGGCTCGCTTGGGCTCGACATCGCGCTCGGCGTCGGCGGCCTGCCGCGCGGCCGCGTGATCGAGATCTACGGTCCGGAAAGCTCGGGCAAGACCACGCTCGCACTCCACGTCATTGCCGAAGCGCAGAAGAATGGCGGCACCGCGGCATTCGTCGACGCCGAGCATGCACTCGACCCGGTCTATGCCAAGAAACTCGGCGTCAACATCGACGAACTGATCGTGTCGCAGCCGGACACCGGCGAGCAGGCGCTCGAGATCGTCGACACGCTGGTCCGCTCGAACGCGATCGACGTACTCGTCGTCGATTCGGTCGCAGCGCTCGTGCCGCGCGCCGAAATCGAGGGCGAGATGGGCGACAGCCATGTCGGGCTTCAGGCGCGTCTGATGTCGCAGAGCCTTCGCAAGCTGACCGGCTCGATCAGCCGGTCGCGCTGCATGGTGATCTTCATCAACCAGCTGCGCATGAAGATCGGCGTCATGTACGGCAACCCGGAGACGACGACGGGCGGCAACGCGCTGAAGTTCTACGCCTCGGTCCGTCTCGACATTCGCCGCATCGGTGCGGTCAAGGCGGGCGATGAGGTCACCGGCAACCAGACGCGCGTGAAGGTCGTCAAGAACAAGGTCGCGCCGCCGTTCAAGCAGGTCGAATTCGACATCATGTACGGGCAGGGCGTTTCGAAGCTCGGCGAGATCCTTGATCTCGGCGTGAAGGCCGGGCTGGTCGAGAAATCGGGTGCGTGGTTCAGCTATGACAGCGTCCGGCTCGGTCAGGGTCGCGAGAATTCGAAGACCTTCCTCAAGGACAATCCCGAGACCGCCGATCGTCTCGAAAAGCAGATCCGCGCGCGCACCGACAAGGTCGCCGAGGAAATGATGGTCGGTCCCGACGCCGAAGACGACGCCTGAGTGAGAGTCGGAGCCCTTTTCCTCGCGGGGAAGGGCTCCGCGTCTTGTGACAGGGCGAGCAGCGTTCCGGGCTGATGAAGCGGTCGGGCCTCGGCTCGCCGAGTTGAGCTAAAGTGCCGCGACCTGGACGCATGTTGGGTAATTGTCCGGAAATCCAGCGAACCTTGACGGGCATATGCTTCACGACTTGCGTCAAACGCGCCACAAGAGCTGTCTCGTGCGCACAGACGGGAGTTCGACCATGCGATACGGCGGATGATGACCAGTGATCGAGACTGGACCGGACGCGTCGGCGACATCTGGGCCACGGAATGGCGCCGTACGGACCGCAGCTTCGAGGGGCTTGCGCCCGTACTGAACGCCGCGATCCTTGCAGCGGCAGGACCGCAGAGCCGCACTGTCGTCGATATCGGTTGCGGCGCCGGCGCCACGTCGCTGGCCAGCGCGCAGGCGCTGCCGGACGGGCAGGTAATAGGCATCGATCTCTCCCCGACGCTGATCGCAGTGGCGAACCACCGCGCCGGGCACCTGACCAATGTCGTGTTCCGCTGCGCCGACGTCGCGGCGAGCGTCGAGACGCTAGCGCCGATCGACCTCTATGTCTCGCGGCATGGGGTTATGTTTTTCGCCGATCCGGTGGCCGCCTTTGCCCAGCTCGCTGAGGCCGCCGCCCCCGGCGCCGGGCTCGTCTTTTCGTGCTTTGCCGAGCGTGCAGCCAATCGCTGGGCGGTGGAAACTGTCGCGGGTGCGGATGACGCATCCGGACCGACGGGGGCCATGACCACGCCGGGGCCCTTTGCCTTCGCTGATCCGGCCTATGTTGTGGAGATGCTGAAGCAGGCCGGTTGGAGCGCGACGACACCACAGCGTGTCGAGTTCGCTTATCGCGCGGGGGGCGGCGCGGATCCGGTGGCGGACGCGGTCGACTATCTCAGCCGGATCGGCCCCGCGGCGTCGCGGATCCGCGAGACGCACGGCGCGGAACGCGGACAGGCGCTGGCGCGTCTGACCAGCGCGTGCGTCGATCGTCTGGCCGGGGATGCGGTCGAATTTCCGGCCGCCGCCTGGATATGGACGGCACACAGGCCGCGCGACAGCCAAGGGAGCCTGCCATGATCACCGTCCACCATCTCGAAAACTCGCGGTCGCAGCGGATCCTGTGGATGCTCGAGGAACTCGGGCTGCCCTATGAGATCAAGCGCTATGCGCGCGATCCGAAGACGATGCTCGCCCCCCCGGAACTGAAGGCGGTCCATCCGCTCGGCAAGTCGCCGGTAATCGAGGACGGCGACGTTGAGGGTGGCCGGGTCGTGGCGGAGACGGGCGCGATCGTCGAGTATCTCGTCGACAAGGCGGACGGTCGGCTCGGGGCCCCCGCCAAGCGCGCGGATGCGCTGCGCTATCGTTTCTGGCTGCATTATGCCGAAGGCTCGATGATGCCGCCGCTGTTGCTCAAGCTGGTACTCGCGAGGATCCCGGTGATGGGGAAGATCGCGCTGAAGCGCATTCAGCCGATGATCGATGTCCATCTCGATTATGTCGAGGCCGAACTGTCGAAGCGCCCCTGGTTTGCGGGCGACCAGATGACCGCGGCGGACATCATGATGAGCTTTCCGCTCGAAGCGGCGCGCAGCCGTGCGGGGCTCGACGAATCACGCCCCGCGACGATCGCCTGGCTCGGCAAGGTTCATGCGCGACCGGCCTATCAGGCGGGGCTCAAGAAGGGTGGCCCCTATGCCTATGCCTGATCCGGGTGCAGACCACGAGGCGGGCGGGCCGATCGTCTCCTGACGTCCCGTGCCGCTCAGGCCTGGCCGGGTTTGATCTTCTCATAGCTGTCGACATTCACCTTCGGGCCATGCCCGGTCGGTGCGTGCGGCGGGTCGCGGTCGGCGGGTTCACGCTCGTCGAGCCCGCCCTCCCACTTTGCGACCACAGTCGCGGCGACCGCATTGCCGATGACGTTGGTCGCCGATCGGCCCATGTCGAGGAAGTGATCGACCGCGAGGATGAGCAGGATGCCGGCCTCCGGAATTTTGAACATCGACAGCGTCCCCGCGATCACCACGAGCGAGGCACGCGGCACGCCCGCGATGCCCTTCGACGTGACCATCAGCACGAGCAGCATGGCGATCTGCTGCCCGATCGGCATGTCGATGCCGTAGGCCTGGGCGATGAACAGCGACGCGAACGTCATGTACATCATCGACCCGTCGAGATTGAACGAATAGCCGAGCGGCAACACGAAGCTGGCGATCCGCGGCGGCACGCCGAAGCGGTCGAGCGCCTCGAGCGTGCGCGGATAGGCCGCCTCCGACGATGCCGCGGAGAAGGCGAGGATCAGCGGGTCGCGGATATAGCGCACCAGCAGCCGCGTCCGCGGGCCGATGAGCAGGAAGGCGATGCCGATCAGCATCAGCCAGAGCAGTGCCAGCCCGAGATAGAAGGTCAGCATGAAATAGCCGAGATCGCCGAGGATGCTGGGGCCCCGTTCCGCGAGCGTCGCGGTCACCGCGGCGAACACCGCGAACGGCGCGAACCGCATCACGTAATTCGTGATCTGCAGCATGACCGCGACGAGCGCCTCGATCGCCTTGACGAGCGGGGCGGCCTTTTCGCCGACCGCGGTGATCGCGACGCCGACGAACACCGAGAAGACGACGATCTGAAGAATCTCGTTGCTCGCCATCGCCGAGATCATCGAGTCGGGAACGATATGGGTGATGAACTTGGCGAGATCGAAGGCGGCTCGGTCGACGCCGCTCGACGCGGTCGCCGGCGGGATGGCGAGCGCGAGGCCGACCCCGGGCTGCAGCACGTTCACCAGGATCATGCCGAGCGTCAGCGACAACAGGCTCGCACAGATGAACCAGCCGAGACTGCGCAGGCCGACGCGGCCGAGCGCCCCGGTGTCGCCCATATGCGCGATGCCGACGACCAGCGTCGAGAAGACCAAGGGCGCGATGATCATCTTGATCAGCCGCAGGAACAGCGACGTGACGATCGAGAAATAGCCGGCAATGTCCTTCAGCTGCGCGGCGGATTGCGCGCTGCCGTCGTCGATCGACGCGTTGAGGATCCAGCCGACGGCCATGCCGGCGACCAGCCCGAACAGGATATAATAGGTTAGCCGCTTGGCCATTAAACGCTCCCGAAACTCGCGCAGGAGGGAAGGGGATTGCGGCGCCCGGGTCAAGGACCCTATCGTCCCGGCATGGCAATCTCTCCCGATTTACCCACCAGGCGCACGCTCCTCGGTGCCGCCGCCGCGCTCCCGCTGCTGTCGATCGGCGCGGTGCTGCGCGCGGCCGAGCCCGACCTGTCGGCGCTGTCCGATCTCACGGGGGGTGCCAAGCCGATCGATGCGGACGAGCGCGCCGCCCGGCTGTCGCGCGCCCAGGCGCTGATGAAGGCGGCAGGGATCGGCGCGGTCCTGATCGAGCCTGGATCGTCGATGCTCTATTTCACCGGTGTCCGCTGGAGCCGGAGCGAGCGGCTGACCGCCGCGATCCTGCCGGTCGAGGGGCAGCCCTGTATCGTCACGCCGTTTTTCGAGGAGCCGTCGGTGCGCGAGACGCTCGCAATGCCGGCGGAGGTCCGCGTCTGGCAGGAGGATCAGAACCCGCTCGCGGTGGTGGCGGGCTTCCTGCGCGATCGCAGGCTGATCGCGCGGCCGATCGCGATCGAGGAGACGATGCGCTTCTTCGCCGTCGACGCGCTGCGTCGGCTGGTACCGGAGGCGCGGATCGTATCCGCCAACCCGGTCGTGCGCGGCTGTCGGATGATCAAGACGCCCGCCGAGATCGCGCTGATGCAGACAGCGACGGACGTCACGCTCGCCGCCTATCGCTGGACACATGCGCGGGTCGAGACCGGCATGACCGGTCCCGAGATCGGCGCGCTGATGACGGCCGCGACGCGGAAGCTCGGCGGGGCGCCCGAATTCTCGATGGCGCTGGTCGGCGAAGCCTCGGCCTATCCGCATGGCAGCCGGGAGATCCACCGCGTCGCGAACGGGCAGGTCGTGCTGATGGATTGCGGGTGCACCGTGCAGGGCTATCAGTCGGACATCTCGCGCACCTGGGTTCACGGATCGGCTACCGCCGACCAGCGCAAGACCTGGGACCAGGCGATGCGCGGTCAGCAGATCGCGTTTGCCGCCGCGCGGATCGGCGCGACCGCGGGCAGCGTCGACGATGCGGTGCGGCAGCATTACCAGGCGCTGGGCTATGGTCCGGGCTATAAGCTGCCCGGGCTGTCGCACCGGACGGGGCACGGGATCGGCATGGACGGGCACGAACCGGTCAATCTGGTACGGGGCGAGACGACTAAACTCGCGGCAGGCATGTGTTTCAGCGACGAGCCCGGCATCTACATCCCCGGGCGCTATGGCATCCGGATCGAGGATTGCTTCCACATGACCGAAGCGGGGCCGACATGGTTCAGCGTGCCGCCCACCTCGCTCGACCGCCCGCTGGGCTGACGCGCCCGGGGCCTGTTCAGGCGGCCTGGCTCATCCAGCGTTCGGCATGTGCGAGGGCGGCTGCGTCGTCGACGTCGATCCAGTCGATATCGCTGCAGTCGACCACGTCGGCACCGTTCTCCGCGACGAGCATGCGGACGCCTTCGGTCAGCGAGGGACTCGCGAGCGTGGCAAGCGCGGCGCCGAGGCGCGGCGAGATCGCAAAAACGCCCGTGTCATAGGCGTCATGCGGTTCGAGGCCCTTGCCGATCGCCACGATCGCCGACCCGTTGGTCGCGACACACGTGACGTCTTCGGGGTCGACCCAGGGATGGCCGAGCCGGCGGTCGATGCCGAGCCGAAGCCCGTTGCCCGATCCGGCGGTGGCCATGCGGCGATACAGCGCGGGGAGAACGAGGTGGTCGCACATCGCAAGAATCGCGTCCTCACCGGCCAGCGCGTCGGTCGCGGCAAGCACCGATACGCCATTGGGCTCGCGGTGATCCGCAAGGACGGTTTCGACATGGAGCGGCCAGCTGCGGCTGGCGAGATAGGCCTCGATCGCATCGCGGCCATAGCTCAGCGTGACGATCGCACGCTTGAGGCCGGCTTCCGCAAGACCCTCGAGCGCGTGCGCGATGAGGGGGCGGCCGGCGACCGGGCAGAGGGGTTTATAGGGCGCCGAGGCGCGAAGACGGCTGCCCTCCCCGGCGGCGAGGATGACAGCCGTCTCGATCATGTCAGGCGGCCTTGATGAACCGCTCGACCTCGATCTGCGCGAGATCGTCGGTCATCTGCGTGCGGGGATGCTTGCAGAAATAGGCCGAGGCAGGGTCGATCACGCCGGCGATGCCGCGATCCTTGGCGATCTTGGCGCAGCGGATCATGTCGATCGCGACACCCGCCGAGTTGGGCGAATCCTCAACCGAAAGACGCAGCTCGAGGTTCATCGGCACGCCGCCGAACAGCTGGCCTTCCATGCGCAGGAAGCAGACCTTGTTGTCGTTCTGCCAGGGGACATAGTCCGACGGGCCGATATGGACGTTGTCGTCATCCATCCGCTCGGCCGCGACCGACTGGACGGCTTCGGTCTTCGAGATCTTCTTCGACTCGAGACGGCGATGGTTCGACATGTTGAGGAAGTCGGTGTTGCCGCCGGTGTTGAGCTGGTAGGTGCGATCCAGCTTCACGCCGCGCTTGGCGAACAGGTCGGTCAGCACGCGGTGGACGATCGTCGCACCGAGCTGTGCCTTGATGTCGTCGCCGATGATCGCGACGCCGGCGTCTTCGAACTTCTTTGCCCAGACGGGGTTCGATGCGATGAAGACGGGGATGTTGTTGACGAACGCCACGCCGGCTTCGATCGCGCAGTCGGCATAGAATTCGGTCGCTTCCTGCGAACCGACGGGCAGGTAGTTCATCAGCACGTCGGCGCCTGACGCCTTCAGATCCGCGATGACCTGCTCACGCGTCGGCTCTGCGGCGTCGGCGAGGAGGAACGTACGGTCGTCCTTGAAGTCGGACATGTGATCGGCGACGCCGTCGAGCGTCTTGCCCATCTTCACGATGGTGCCGGTGTTGCCGACATTGGGGGCGAACACTGCGGTGCAGTTGGGCTTGGCGAAGATCGCCTCGGCGACGTCCTTGCCGACCTTGCGACGATCGACGTCCCACGCCGCGACGACCTTGATGTCGCTTGGCTTGTAGCCACCCATATCGAAATGCATCAGGCCGACCTGGTCGTTTGCCCCCTCGCGATAATGCTCGAGACCCTGGACGAGCGAGCTCGCGCAGTTGCCGATGCCGACCACGGCGATCCGAATGCTATTCATTACTGACCCTGTTCCTTACGAAAGATGCATGCGCGACGCGGTCTTCGATCGCGGCGGTGTGGTATTACGGACGAAAGCCCGTTCGACACGACGGTGCCAGACGAGCCCGACGATGGCGACGAGCGTCAGAGGGACGATCTCGAACCACCAGAAGATGCGCGGGTTGCCCGCAAAGCAGGCGACGAAGATCGCCCATACTCTGACATTCGCGGTTAGCAAGGCCATGAAGCGCAATGGCGCGACGGCGCGCGTGGCATAGCTCTGGCCAAGCGCGACAGGATCGCTGGCCTGACCGAGCGTGCGTTCGAACGGCATCGCGATCCGGTCGATGCTGCCGGCCACCCCGTCATAGAAGCGGACGAGCGCGTTGCCGGTCGGCACCGGCGGCGCGTCGAGCGCGACGCCGCGGATCCGGCGATGGAAGCGCGAGCGCTCACCCTCGTACATGTTCGACTGCACCGCGTGCGCGGCGCCCGCCGCAACCGCGAGGATCCAGGCCTCTGGCGTGTCGATGGTGAGGGCGAGCGAGATGTAGATCAGCGCGAACACACCGTGATCGCACAGGCCGTCGAGCATCCGCCCGAGCGGGCTCGCGGTCTTGGTCGCGCGGGCGACCATGCCGTCCAGACCATCGGCGATCAGCCACCCGATCGACAGGGCCAGGCCGATTAGTGCCAAAGCGGGATTGCCCCAATGCGTATAGGCCAGCGCAGCAGCGCCCCCCAGGACCAGTCCCGCCACCGACACCGTGTTCGCCGAGATGCGACGCGCGAGTGCGAGGGGCAAAAGCGCGCGGCCTGCCGGGTGAATCAGCCAAAGGTTAGATGGGATCTCGATCCGGCGATCGCGCGATCCATCCGGTGGAGCCACTGTCATAGGATTTTCATAATGCGCGCGGCACGCAATTTATGCAAGGTCGCCCGGCTCGGCCTGCGGAACGGCTGAGCGCAATTCGTCGATCCAGACCCGCGCGGTTCCATCCGACGGTGCGCGCCAGTCGCCGCGCGGCGACAATGCGCCGCCCGCCGAGACCTTTGGCCCGTTCGGCAGCGCAGAGCGCTTGAACTGGCTCGTCGCGAAAAAGCGCTGAAGAAACCTTTCGAGCCATGCGGTTATCGTCGGCAGGTCATAGGCGACGCGCGCAGTCGCCGGCAGGTCCGCGGGCCATGCCCCGCTCTCCGCATCGCGCCAGGCATGCCAGGCGAGAAACGCGATCTTCGACGGCGCGAGGCCATAGCGGATCACGTAATGCGCGAAGAAATCGTTCAGCGCATAAGGCCCGATCATCGATTCGGTGCTCTGCAGCGCGCCGTCCACCCCCGCGGGGACGAGTTCGGGAGAGATTTCCTGGGCGACGATCGTCGACAGGATCGCATCGGTCGCCGCGTCATACTGGCCGGTGCGGATGCACCAGCGGATCAGGAACTGTATCAGCGTCTTGGGCACGCCCGCGTTGACCGCATAATGGCTCATCTGGTCGCCGACGCCGTAGGTGCACCAGCCCAGCGCCATCTCGCTCAGGTCGCCCGTGCCGACGACGATCCCGCCGCGCTGATTGGCGAGACGGAACAGATAATCGGTCCGCAACCCCGCCTGGACGTTCTCGAAGGTGATGTCATAGGTCGGCGCGCCATCGGCGAAGGGATGCCGCATATCCTCAAGCATCCGCCGCGCCGCGGGGCGGATGTCGATTTCCTCGGCGGTGATGCCCAGCGCGCGCATCAGCGCCCAGGCATTCGCCTTCGTGCCTTCGCCCGTCGCGAAACCGGGCATGGTGAAGCCGAGGATGTCGGCGCGCGGGCGGCCGAGCCGGTCCATCGCCTTGGCCGCGACGATCAGCGCGTGGGTCGAGTCGAGCCCGCCCGACACGCCGATCACCAGCGTGCGGGCGTGCGCGGCCTCGAGCCGCTTCGCCAGCGCTTCCACCTGGATGTTGAACGCCTCGTAACAATCCTCGTCGCGGCGGGCGGGATCATTGGGGACGAACGGGAAGCGGGGGACGACGCGTTCGAGCCCGACATCCGCGACGGCAGGATCGGTCAGGTGATCGAACGCGATCCGCCGGACGCGCGTCTCGGGATGCCCCGCAAACGCCGCCGCGTCGTTGAACGTGCCGGTCCGCAGCCGTTCCTGCGCGATCCGCTCGCAATCGACGTCCGCGACGACAAGATCCGGCTCGGTCGCGAAGCGGCGCGATTGCGCGAGCTGTTCGCCGAGCTCGTGGATCAGCCCCTGGCCGTCCCATGCAACCTCGGTCGTGCTCTCACCCGGGCCCGCCGCGGAATAGACATAGGCGCAGACCGCGCGCGCCGATTGCGCCGCCGCCAGCATCTCGCGCTCGCGCGCCTTGCCGATGACGATGTTCGACGCGGACAGGTTGCAGCAGATCAGCGCGCCGGCCAGCGCGCCCGCGGTCGACGGCGGGGTAGGGGCCCAGTAATCCTCGCAGATTTCGGCATGGACCACGAAGCCCGGCAGGTCGCGCGCCGCAAAGATCAGGTCGGTGCCGAACGGCACGGACTCGCCGCCGAGATCGATCGACAGCCCCGTCAGTCCCGCGCCGCTCGCGAACCAGCGCTTTTCGTAGAATTCGCGGTAGTTGGGCAGGAAGGTCTTCGGCACGACCCCGAGCACGCGACCGCGCGCGATCACCACCGCGCAATTATACAGCCGCCCCGCGCGCACCAGCGCCGCGCCGACCAGCAGCACCGGTCGCAGCGTCGCACTCGCCGCGACGACGCTGTCGATCGCCGCCAGCGTCGCACGCTGCTGCGCGGTCTGCAGATGCAGATCGTCGAGCGCATAGGAGGTGAGGTTGAGTTCGGGAAAGACGACGAGGTCGACATGCTGCGCATCCGCCTGCGTCGCCAGTGCGATCGTCGCCGCGGCATTGGCGGCGGTATCCCCGACCGACGCCCGCGGTGTTGCTGCAGCAACCCGGATCAGGCCGTGCGTGTGGATCGCGTAGAATGGATGCGTCATGCCCGCATCGTTAAACGCGCGGGGCAGTTCATGCTACCGGCTTCACCGGCCGGATATGCGGAGGCTGCTGTCAGGGGGCGCTCTGCGCAGACGTGGAGCCGATGACCCCCTGCACGGCACGGGCGCGCCGGCGTTCGAGCTTCTGCCGTTCGGAGATCTGGTAGGTCTTCGCAATCCGGTACCGCTGCTGCTTCGTCTTCGCGTCGACACTGCCCAGCGCGAGTATGCCGCCAAATGCGAGGATCGCGAATAAGAGGGTAATGAGGTTCAGTTGTCGCGCTTCTGCAGCCTTGTCCGTCATCATCCCGCTCCCATCGCCTGCCGTCATCGGACCCGACAGGTCTTTCACGGCATCCCGCCGAAAAACCTTCTATGTCCGCAACTTGTCTTGGTCATTCCGTACATCGTACAGCCATTTCGCGGCGCCGAGGTTCCACCGTCCATGGCAAAAATCCGCACTGCGGCTGTTGCGCGATCGGCAGGCAGATCTGCTATCGGGACTGACAGGCGATGGCACGCGGGATGCGTGGCAGGGTGTTTTATGGGGAAGCGATTTTGACGATCACGCTGTTCGGGATCAGGAATTGCGACACGATGAAGAAGGCGCGCGCGTGGCTCGAAGCGCATGACGTCGCCTATGTGTTTCATGACTACAAGACCGCCGGAATCGAGGACGCACGGCTGCGCGACTGGATCGGCCGGGTCGGGTGGGAGCCATTGCTCAACCGCGCCGGCACCACGTTCCGGAAATTGCCCGAGCCCGAGCGCGCCGATCTGGACGCGGACAAGGCGGTCGCGCTGATGGTCGCGCAGCCGTCGATGATCAAGCGCCCCGTGCTCGATACCGGCGTGACACTGCTGGTCGGGTTCAAGCCCGAGCGGTATGAGGCGGCGGGGCTGGGGAACGCCTGAAGGAGACGAGCATGCCTGTCGCTACATGGAACGGCCAAGAAATCGCCCGGTCCGACGATACCGTCGTCGTCGAGGGCAATCACTATTTCCCCGCGGACAGCGTCGATCCCGCGCTGCTCGAAGGCAGCGCGACGCAGTCGAACTGTCCGTGGAAGGGCACCGCGCGCTACAAGACGCTGGTCGTCGACGGCAAACGGAACGTCGATGCGGTCTGGTACTATCCCGATCCCAAATCCGCCGCGGCCGAGATCAAGGATCGCTATGCCTTCTGGAAGGGCGTGACGGTCGGCTGAGACACGCCGCCCGGGTGGGCGCGATCGGACGGGCTGGGCGAGCGGTGTCGGCTTCGCTAGAACGCGCGCCCATGTCCACGACCTACACGCTCGACACCGCGACGAGTCGCGCCAACCCGACACCCGCCCCGCTCAAGCGCCTCACGATCCCCGCGATCCGCCGGCAGAAGGGGCAGGTGCCGCTCGTCATGCTCACCGCCTATACGGTGCGCAACGCGCAGCTGCTGGATCCACACTGCGACATGCTGCTGGTCGGCGACAGCCTGGGGCAGGTGATCTACGGCCTGCCCTCGACCGTGCCCGTCACGCTCGAAATGATGGCGGCGCACGGCGCGGCGGTGGTGCGCGGCAGCTATCACGCGGTGGTCGTCATCGACATGCCGTTCGGCAGCTATGAAGCGTCACCCGAAAAGGCGTTCGAAAGCGCCGCGTGGCTGCTGAAGCAGACCGGCGCGGCGGCGGTGAAGCTCGAGGGTGGCACCGCGATGGCGCCGACCGTACGGTTCCTGGTCGAGCGCGGCATCCCGGTGATGGGGCATGTCGGCCTCACCCCGCAGGCGGTCAACGTGCTGGGCGGCTATGGCGCGCGCGGCCGTACGCCCGAGGAGGCGGCGAAGATCGTCGCGGATGCCAAGGCGGTCGCCGAGGCGGGCGCATTCGCGCTCGTGATCGAGGGGGTGGTCGAGCCGATCGCGATCGAGATCACGCGCGCGGTCGCCTGTCCGACGATCGGCATCGGCGCATCGGTCGAGTGCGACGGCCAGGTGCTTGTTGCCGAGGACATGCTCGGCCTGTTCGACCGTACCGCCAAGTTCGTGAAGCGGTTCGAGGATCTCGCCGGCAAGATCTCGGGCGCGGCGGAGACCTATGCCGACGAGGTTCGCGCCCGCGCCTTTCCGGGACCCGACCAGAGCTATGCGCCGCGCGCCGGCACGGTGGATTGATCCGGCTTTTGTTTCGGACGCGTGGCGGCTAAGGTCCGCGCCATTCCACCATCCCCCGATATCCTTTCCTCCCTTTGTCTCCGGAGTCACCCTTGGCCCTGCCGCCGAAAACCGATGAAGCGTTCCTCCGCGAGGTCGACGAAGAACTGCGCCGCGATCAGCTCGCGGGTTTCTGGACGACCTGGGGCAAATGGGTCGCGCTCGGGGTGGTCGCAGCACTCGTCGCGCTGGCCGGATTCCTCTATTATCAGCACCGCACCGAAACCCAGGCGGGTGTCGAGGGCGAGCAGCTCCAGGCCGCTTATGACGCGCTGGCCGCGGACAAGGTCGCCGAGGCGAACACGACGCTGACCAAGCTCGCCGCGTCCGACCGTGCCGGTTACAGCGCGCTGGCGAGGTTCACGGAAGCGGATATCCTTCTCCAGAAAGAGGATATGAAGGGCGCTGCGGCCAAGCTGGCGGCGATCGCCGCCGACACGTCGGTTGCCAAGCCGTTCCGCGACCTTGCGCTGGTCCGGCAGACGTCGGCGGAATATGACACGCTCAAGCCGCAGGTCGTGGTCGAGCGGCTGCGTCCGCTTGCGGTGACGGGCAACCCCTGGCTCGGCAGCGCGGGCGAGATGGTCGCCGTCGCCTATGTCCGGATGAACCAGACCAAGCAGGCGGGGACGCTTTTCGGCCAGATCGCGGCTGATCCCGGCGTGCCCGAGACGATTCGTCAACGCGCTGTTCAGATGGCCGGTGTACTGGGCGTCGACGCCGTTGCCAGCACCGGGACGGCCGGGACCGCCGCTGCTGCTGCATCAAATGAGGATACCAACGCGCAATGACGAAGTCTTATCGGGTGACGGTCGCGGTGGCTGCGCTCATGGCCTTGAGCGGCTGCGGCATCTTCAAGGGTGGCGTCAAGAAGACCCCGACGGTCGGAAACCGGGTATCGATCCTGACCTCCGAAAACGGGGTCGAGACCGACGCGACGATCGCCGATGTGCAGGTCCTTCTGCCGGCCCCCTCGGTCAACGACGCCTGGGCACAGCCGGGCGGCAATCCTGCCAAGTCGATGGGCCAGCTTGCGCTCGCCGCGCAGCCCACCAAGGCATGGCAGGCGTCGATCGACGGTGGCTCCAACCGCGAACGCATGGCCGCGCCGCCCGTCGTCGGTGAGAACAAGCTGTTCGTGATGGACGTCCACGGCGTCGCGCATGCGTTCAAGTCCGACACCGGCGGGGCGTTGTGGACCACGCCGATCACCGAGGGCAAGATCAACCAGTCTGCGCGGTTCGGCGGCGGCGTGAGCTATGACGACGGCAAGGTCTATGCGACCGACGGCGTCGGCGATGTGGTCGCGATGAACGCGTCGGATGGCGCGATCCTGTGGCGCGCCAAGCCCGGCGGCCCGTTGCGTGGCTCGCCGACCGTGTCGAACGGTGCGGTCTATGTCCTGACGCAGGACAACCAGATCTTCTCGCTCAACCAGGGTGACGGCAAGGTCCAGTGGGTCCAGTCGGGCACGCTGGAGACGCAGGGCGTGTTCGGCGTCGCGGCACCCGCGGTCAGCCAGGGTACCGTCGTGTCGGGCTTCTCGAGCGGCGAGCTCAGCGCCTATCGCTACGAGAATGGCCGCATCCTGTGGCAGGACGCGCTGTCGCGCACGTCGATCACCACATCGGTGTCGAGCCTGTCGGATATCGACGCGGCCCCGGTCATCGATGGCGGCCGTGTATATGCGGTCGGGCAGGGCGGGCGCATGGTCGCGCTCGAACTCTCGACCGGCCAGCGTCTGTGGGAACAGAATTTCGCGGGCATCTCGACCCCCTGGATCGCGGGCGAATGGCTGTTCGTGGTGACCGACGATGCGCGGCTGGTCTGCCTGTCGCGGTCGAACGGCAAGGCACGTTGGATCGCACAGCTGCAGCGGTTCGATAACGAGAAGAAGAAGAAGGGGCCGGTGACCTGGTATGGCCCGATCCTGGCGGGCGGACGCCTGATCCTGACCAATTCGCGCGGCGAGATCGTCTCGGTCAATCCGGGCGATGGCGCGGTCGGCAGCACGATTGAGACCAAGACGCCCTTCACTTTGCCGCCGATCGTCGCGAATTCGACGCTCTACACGCTCGACCAGAAGGGCAAGATCACCGCCTATCGGTGAGCCATCACCCCTCTCCCGGTGGGAGAGGGGTAACAGGTGACGACGGAGCGTTCCCGCGCTAAGGGCACGGCATGTCCAAACTCCCTGTGGTCGCAATCGTCGGCCGCCCCAATGTCGGCAAGTCGACCCTGTTCAACCGCCTCGTCGGCAAGAAGCTCGCGCTGGTCGACGACCGGCCCGGCGTCACGCGCGATCGCCGCGAGGGCGATGCGTCGCTGATCGGGCTCGATTTCCGCATCATCGATACCGCCGGATATGAGGATCATGACGCGCAGACGCTGCCCGGGCGGATGCGTCAGCAGACCGAGGCTGCGGTCGGCCAGGCCGATGTCGCATTGTTCCTGTTCGACGCGCGCGCCGGCATCGTGCCGCTCGACGAGGAGATCGCCCGCTGGCTGCGCACCGCCGACGTGCCGGTCGTGCTCGTCGCCAACAAGGCCGAGGGCCGCGCGGGCAATGACGGCGTGCTCGAGTCGTTGGCGCTCGGCTTCGGCGATCCGGTCGAACTGTCCGCCGAGCATGGCGAGGGCATGGGCGACCTGTTCGAGGCGTTGCTTCCGCTGCTCGAAGGCAAGGACGAGGTTCCGGAGGAACAGCCCGACAATGAATATGAGGGGCCGCTGAAGCTCGCGATCGTCGGACGTCCGAACGCGGGCAAGTCGACGCTGGTCAACCGCATCTTGGGCGAGGACCGGATGATCACCGGTCCCGAGGCCGGCATCACGCGCGACTCGATCAGCGTGGATTACGACTGGCATCCGACCGGCGGCGAATCGCGCAAGGTCCGGCTGATCGATACGGCGGGGATGCGCAAGCGTGCGAAGGTCCAGGACAAGCTCGAGAAGATGTCGGTCGAGGACGCGCTCCACGCGGTCGACTTCGCCGAGGTCGTCGTGCTGCTGCTCGACGCGACGCTGGGGCTCGAGGCGCAGGACCTGCGGATTGCCGACAAGGTGCTGCAGGAGGGCCGTGCGCTCGTCATCGCACTGAACAAATGGGATATCGCCGAGAGCGCGTCGTCGTTGTTCAACGGCGTCAAGCGCGCGCTCGAGGACGGGCTCAGCCAGGTCAAGGGCGTGACCGTGATGACCGTGTCGGGCGCGACCGGCAAGGGCATCGACCAACTGCTCCAAGCGTGTTTCGACACGCGCGACGCCTGGTCGAAGCGCGTCGGCACCGGCGAGCTCAACCGCTGGTTCGAACGCGCGATCGAGGCGACGCCGCCGCCGGCGCCGGGCGGCAAGCGGATCAAGATGCGCTATGTCACGCAGGTCAAGACGCGTCCGCCGAGCTTCGTGATCTTCGGCACGCGCGTCGACCAGCTGCCCGCGAGCTACGAGCGCTATCTGGTCAATTCGATGCGCAAGGATCTGGGCTTCGGTGCGGTGCCGGTCCGGCTGATGTTCCGCGCGCCGAAGAACCCGTACGACGATAATCGCGGTGGCGGCGGCGGCTACTAGACGGTGGCGTCCGGGGTGGTCCGCATCGACGCGCGGGGCATGCGGTGCCCCTGGCCCGCGATGCGGCTGGCCAGAACGCTGCGTCAGGCGGGCGACGGATCAGGCTCGGACGGGATGCCGGCCAGTGTTCGGATCGAGGTCCGCGCCGATGATCCGCGTGCGCCTGCCGAGCTGGCGGCGGTCGCCGCGGCGGCGGGCGCGGACATGGCGATCATTTCCGATCCAGTCGCGCCAATATTTGTCGTGACACGCGGGTCCGACAGCAACAATGTCTTTACGGAATAGCGATAGGCTGACCGTCGACGTTCATGGCGGGCCGGCCAAACGGGAGTAGGCGTCAGTGTCATTCGAAGGAAACACCCTGGTCGACTGGCCGGCGTTTCAACAGGCCCGCAGCGAGCTTGGCGGCGGGTTCATCCGCATCCTGGGCTATTTCCGCGAAGACGGCGTGAAATCGGTTGCCACGATCGAGGCGGCGATGCGCGCCGGCAGCGCCGCGGCGCTGATCATCCCCGCGCATACATTGAAGGGCGAGGCGCGCCAGTTCGGCGCAGAGCCACTGGCGGACCTCGCGGAGACGATCGAGACGATCGCACGCGACTGTGTCGAGCTTCACGATACCCCGGATGCCGCGCTCGAGCATGTCGCGCGGTTGCGGCCACTGTTCGGCGAGACGTTGACGCTCCTCGAACGCGAGGCCAATCCGCTGGTCCCTCGCCGTCCCGCGGCTGGCGGGTTCGGGCGGCGTGCCGTTCCATCGGGGTTCGGCGCCGAATAAGCACACCGCCGGCGCGCGTTGCCGGTCGCCGTGGACGACGACCGGCAGACGGGCTCAGCCCTTCAGATAGGGTGCTGCACCGGCCTTGGGCGAATCATGCTCGGAGATCGAGTTGAGCTGGATGTAGTTGTGGATGCCCATCCGCGCGATCATCTCGAACTGGCGTTCGATCGTGTCGACATGCTCTTCCTCGCTGGCAAGGATACGCGCGAACAGGTCGCGGCTGATATAGTCCTTCACTTCTTCGCAATAGGCGATCGCGCTCTTCAGCTGGATCGTCGCCTCGACCTCGAGCGCGAGGTCCGATTTCAGAACCTCCTCGACGGTCTCGCCGATGCGCAGGCGGCCGAGCAGCTGGAAATTGGGCAGGCCATCGAGAAACAGGATGCGCTCCGACAGCCAGTCGGCATGCTTCATCTCGTCGATCGACTCCATGCGCTCATACTGGGCAAGCTTGTAGACGCCCCAATGCTCGAGCATCCGATAATGGAGCCAATATTGGTTGACCGCGGTCAACTCGTTCTTGAGCGCCTCGTTCAGAAAATCGATTACCGTGGGATCGCCGCGCATTGCCATAACTCCGTCACCTCTGAGCGGCATGTAGCGGTTTTACGTTCGTGGCGGCAAGGGCGACGGGATCGCGCCGCGTGGTGCCGCGCCCGGTCAGGCTGCGGCGCGTTCCTCGTTGATGATCGCCCGGGCGACCGATGTGCACTGACCGCATTTCGGCTGACGGCCCAGCGAACGGAACGCCTGGCAGGGCGTCGTGCACCCGCCCCGCGCACAGCTGCGGACGTCGGATTCTCGAATGGCATTGCAGACGCAGACGACCATGGAAGCTCCCTCGTGAGAGCTTCCAATTAGCGATAATGCGAACCAGTCGCAAGCGCTTTTGCGTCTGATTCGCAACTAATGCCGCGTTGTTGTTCAGGCCAGCGCGGCGTCTGCCCCCATCAAATTCGGGAAGAAGCCCTCATGCGCGGCGCGCAGCGTGTCGAGTGCGATCACGTCGTCGCGGTCGGGGCGTTCGAAGATCAGGCGCTTGCCGCCGGTGCGGCCCAATGGTTCGGCCTCGACATCGGCGGCATGTGCGGCGCCGAGGAAGTCGAGCAGCGCGTGATCCTCGACGGTGACGATATAGACGCCCTGGTCCTCCGCAAAGAAAGCGCGTGCGCAGTCGAAGGGCTGCTTGCGGTCGATCATCGCGCCGATGCCGCCCGCGAGCGCCATTTCGGCCAGGGTCACGGCGATGCCGCCGTCCGAGACGTCGTGGACCGCCGAAAGCTGGCCCTCGGCGATCGCGTTGCGGATGAGGTCGCCGACGCGACGCTCCGCCGCCAGATCGACCGCGGGCGGGGGGCCTTCCTCACGGCCATGGCATTCGCGCAGCCACAGCGACTGGCCGAGATGACCGTGTCGCGTACCAACCGCGAGGATGATGTCGCCCGAGCCCTTGAACGCGATCGTCGCATTCTTCTGCCAGTCGGCGAGCAGGCCGATCGCACCGATCGCGGGCGTCGGCAGGATCGCCGAGCCGCCGCCGGTCGCCTTGGATTCATTGTAGAGCGAGACGTTGCCCGACACGATCGGGAAGTCGAGCGCGATACACGCGTCGCTCATCCCCTCGAGGCAGCCGACGATCTGACCCATGATCTCGGGACGCTGCGGGTTGGCGAAGTTGAGGCAGTTCGTCACCGCGAGGGGCAGCGCGCCGACCGCGGTGAGGTTGCGCCATGCCTCGGCGACCGCCTGCTTGCCGCCCTCAACAGGATCGGCGAAGCAATAGCGCGGTGTGCAGTCGGTGGTCATCGCCAGCGCCTTCTGCGTGCCGTGGACGCGGACGACCGCGGCGTCGCCACCGGGGCGCTGCACGGTGTCGGCGCCGACCATGTGGTCATACTGCTCCCAGATCCAGCGGCGCGAGGCGATGTCGGGCGAACCCATCAGGGTCACCAGGTCGGCAGCAATGTCGTTGCTGTGCGGCACGTTTTCGAGCGGTGCGGGCTTGGGCGTCGGCACGTGCGGTCGATCGTAGAGCGGTGCCTCGTCGGCAAGCGGCCCGAGCGGAATGTCGCAGACCGTCTCGCCCTTGAACGTCAGCACCATGCGGCCGGTGTCGGTCACGCGGCCGATCACCGCGAAATCGAGCTCCCACTTCTTGAAGATCGCCTCGGCCTCGGCCTCGCGGCCGGGCTTCAGCACCATGAGCATCCGCTCCTGGCTTTCGCTCAGCATCATCTCGTACGGCGTCATGCCGGTTTCGCGCTGCGGCACGTCGTCCATGACGAGTTCGATGCCGACTCCGCCCTTCGACGCCATCTCGACCGATGAGGAGGTGAGGCCGGCCGCGCCCATGTCCTGGATCGCGACGATGACGTCGGTCGCCATGAGCTCGAGGCAGGCCTCGATCAGCAGCTTTTCGGTGAAGGGATCGCCGACCTGAACGGTCGGGCGCTTGGCGTCCGAGTCCTCACCGAAGTCCGCGCTCGCCATCGTCGCGCCGTGGATGCCGTCGCGACCGGTCTTGGAGCCGACATAGACGATCGGATTGCCGATGCCGCTGGCGGCCGAATAGAAGATCTTGTCCTGATCGGCGATCCCGACGGTCATCGCGTTGACCAGAATGTTGCCGTCATACGCCGCGTGGAAGTTCACCTCGCCGCCGACGGTCGGCACGCCGACGCAATTGCCATAGCCGCCGATGCCGTGGACCACGCCCGAGATCAGGTGCCGCATCTTGGGGTGATCGGGCCGGCCGAAGCGCAGCGCGTTCATGTTGGCGATCGGTCGCGCGCCCATCGTGAAGACGTCGCGCAGGATGCCGCCGACGCCGGTCGCCGCGCCCTGATAGGGTTCGATGTAGGACGGGTGGTTGTGGCTCTCCATCTTGAAGATCGCCGCCTGGTTGTCACCGATATCGACGACGCCGGCATTCTCGCCCGGGCCGCAGATGACGCGCTCGCCCTTGGTGGGCAGCTTCATCAGATGGATCTTGCTCGACTTGTAGCTGCAATGCTCGGACCACATCACCGAGAAGATGCCGAGCTCGACGAGATTGGGCTCGCGGCCGATCGCGTGGAGCACGCGCTCATATTCTTCGGGGGACAGGCCGTGGTCGGCGACGATCTGCGGTGTGATCTCGGTCATGGGCGGGCTTTAGCGGGGTGGGGGGCGACTTGCCAGCGTCGATCCTGCTCGAAGCGCGAGGGACTGGCGACGTGCAATTGCCATGTCATGAAACGGCGTCAGACTTCCCGTCGATACCGCCCGGTATATGGCAGGGCGGTCGTCATTCGGGGGGTGTAAATGAAGATCGCGTCGATACTGGCGATTGCGGCGCTGGGGAGCACGGCGACGCAACTGCCCGCGCAGGCACCGACGAGTTTCTGCGAGCGGCTTGCTCCCAAACTCAACATGAAACAGGCCGGATCGAAGCCCGCGCGGGCCACCGAATGGCGCGTCAATACGATGGGTCTTGGATCGCATCTGTTTGGCGGGTCGTCGATGGTGTCGTTCATGGTCCGGCCGTCGGGCGAGCAGACCCAGGCGGCCTATGACAAGGCGACGAAGGCCTGCAGCCAGTCGCCCAAGGGTATCCTGTGCCGGATCGAGGGGCCGGCCGAGCTGACGGTGCAGACTAGGGGTCTCGAAGCGAAGGGTGATGCGGCCGCCGGTGAAAGCGCCGAGGTGGAGTTGCGGAAGGCTGCGATCCTCTGCCGCGACCTGTAGTCGTCATCCCACTCTGCGTCGTCATCCTGACGGACGTCAGGATCTAGGGTAACGAGGTACGCGCCTTGCGGCTCTGGATCCTGACTTTCGTCAGGATGACGGGAGGGGGGCGATTGCGCCCCCCTCCCGTGCGTATCACCCGTAGGGCGGCTGCGTGTAACCGTTGGGGCTGAGCGTGAAGATGTCGCAGCCGGTTTCGGTGATGCCGATCGAGTGTTCGAACTGCGCCGACAGCGAACGGTCGCGCGTCACCGCGGTCCAGCCATCGTCGAGCAGCTTCACGTCGGGGCGGCCGATGTTGATCATCGGTTCGATCGTGAAGATCATGCCGGGGCGCAGTTCGGGGCCGGTGCCGGGCTTGCCGACATGGACGACTTCGGGTGCGTCATGGAACAGGCGGCCAACGCCGTGGCCGCAGAAATCGCGGACCACGCCGTAGCGGTGCTTCTCGGCATGACGCTGGATCGCATGAGCGACGTCGCCCATGCGGTTGCCGGGCTTGGCCTGCTCGATGCCGAGCATCAGGCATTCATAGGTCACCTCGACGAGGCGCCGCGCCTTGATCGGCACGTCGCCGATCAGGTACATCCGGCTCGTGTCGCCGTGCCAGCCGTCGAGCAAGGGCGTGACGTCGACATTGACGATATCGCCCGACTTCAGCGCCTTCTCACTCGGGATGCCGTGGCAGACGACATGGTTGATCGAGATGCAGACGCTGTGCGTATAGCCGCGATAGCCGAGCGTCGCCGGCACCGCGCCGGCGGCTGTGACGAAGTCGTAGATAAGCCGGTCGATCTCGGCGGTGGTCACGCCCGGCACCATGTGCGGGACAATCATGTCGAGCGTTTCGGCAGCGAGCCGCCCGGCCTTCATCATGCCTTCAAAGGCGGCGGGGCCGTGGAGCTTGATGGCGCCGGTGCGCGCGTCCGGCGCGTCGGACGTGACGGTTACATATTCGGTCATGGCGAGCGATATAGCGTGGCGGCGCAACTTTTGCGAGGCTATGCGAAGGGCCATGACACAGGAACGCATCTGGACGGCCGCACTGACGATCATCGGCGACGAGATCCTGTCGGGCCGCACGCAGGACAAGAACGTCGCGCAGATCGCGGCCTGGCTTAATGTGCAGGGCATCCGGCTGGCCGAAGTGCGCGTCGTCGCCGACCGGACCGAGGCGATCGTCGAGGCGGTGAACACCTTGCGCGCACGCAACGACTATCTGTTCACCACGGGCGGGATCGGCCCGACGCATGACGACATCACCGTCGATTCGATCGCCGAGGCGCTGGGTGTCGCGGTCGAGCATCATCCGCGCGCGATGGCGGTGCTCGAGGCCTATTATGCGACCCGCGGCGGGCTGACCGAGGCGCGTGCGCGGATGGCGCGCGTGCCGGTCGGTGCGGACCTGATCGACAACAAGGTGTCGGGCGCGCCGGGGATCCGGATCGGCAACATCTTCATCATGGCGGGGGTGCCGCACATCACCGCCGGCATGCTCGACGCGCTCACCGGCACGCTCGAGGGCGGACGCCCGGTCGTGTCGAAGACGATCGGCTGCTGGGTGGCGGAGAGCGAAGTCGCCGACCTGCTGCGCGATGCCGAGAAGGCGCATGACGGCGTCGCGGTCGGCAGCTACCCGTTTTTCCGCGACGGCCGGACGGGCGCGAATTTCGTCGTGCGCAGCGCGGACGCCGCGCTGGTCGATCGCTGCATCGCCGATCTGGTCGGCGCGCTCGAGGCGACCGGGCGCGTGGTGACACCCGAAGGCATCTGACGCCGCGGGCGTACTTCAGGTTGGTGGACGGCCCGCTGGGCCAAGCCGCTTGCAAAGCACGGCAATACCCGTCAGCCTTCGTAAAAATACGAAGGAGAGGCTGGATGACTGCAAGCAATCTGATGCTGATGATCGTGGGCTGCATGGCAGTGCTGCCGCTGGTGGCGCTCGCCTTCGTGATGTGGCGCCCGGTGACCAAGCCCCTCGACTGAGGGGCTTCTCGCCGCGTGCACGTCGGTCGTGCGCGCGGCTCGCTCCGTCTGGTGGGTCCAGTGCCGGAGCCAAGCGCGATTGACAGGCGCGGTCGGAAAGCTACCCCGGTGGCATGGTTACCCGACAGACCCGCAACCCGGTGCTCGCGTCCGAACTCGACCGCTTCATCGATGCCCAGGTAATTGCCGGCACCGGCACCAGCGCCGATGCGGTTGCCGCTGAGACCCTGACGCTGCTGCGCGACCGGGTGGGGCGATCCGTCGCCGCCACCCCGGTGGCCTGGCCGATCGCCGGCGGGGCATGTGGCGCAGCGATACGAGCGCATGACTGGAGCGCGACGCCGCTCGGCGCGATCGACACCTGGTCCCCGCAGCTTCGCTCGACCGTCAATACGGTGGTCAACTCGCCCGTCGCCAAGGTGCTGATGTGGGGCGCCGACGGCCTCATGCTGTATAATGACGGCTATGCCAGGCTCGCGGGCGGCAAGCATCCGGCTGCGATCGGTGCGCGCGCCGTCGACGTCTGGCCCGAGCAGGCGGACTTCAACCGCCACGTGCTGGGCGAGGTGATGCGCGGCGAGGTCATGCTGTTTCGCGACCAGCCGATGACGCTCCATCATGACGGAGCGGCGCACGCGGTGACGCTCGACCTCTTCTACACCCCGGTGCATGATTTCGACGGCAGCGTCGGCGGCGTGCTGGGCACGGTCATCGACAATAGCGAGCGGGTGGCGGCGGAACGGCAGCTGGCGCGGAGCGAATCGGAGCTGCGGATCGTCACCGACGCGCTGCCCGTGCTGATTTCCTATATCGATCGTGACTATATCTATCGGTTCGCCAACAGCTTTTACGAGGACTGGGTCGGGCTGACACCCGCGCAGGTCGTCGGACGGCATGTCCGCGACGTCATCGGTCAGCCCGCCTTTGCCGTACGGCAGCCGATGATGGACCGGGCTCTGGCCGGCGAGACGGTAACCGCCGATGCGCGGCTGCCGCACCGCGACGGCGGCGACCGCGCGTCCGAGCTGCGCTATATCCCGCGGATCGAACCCGATGGGGCGATCAACGGCTTCTACGTGCTGGTCTTCGACGTCGAGGAGCGCGTCAATCGCACGCTGCAGCTCGAACGACAGATCAGCCACCGTGAACGCGCCGAGCGTCAGCTGCGCGTCCTCAACGAGACGCTCGAGGCGCGCGTCATCCGCGAGATCGAGGAGCGTCGGCTTGCCGAAGCGGGGCTCGCCCAGGCGCAGAAGATGGAGACGATCGGCAAGCTGACCGGCGGTGTCGCGCACGACTTCAACAACCTGCTCCAGGTCGTCTCGGGCAATCTGCAGCTGCTCGGCAAGGACATTGCCGGGAATGCGCGTGCCGAGCGCCGGGTCAGCAACGCGATGGCGGGGATCGAACGCGGCGCCAAGCTCGCCGCGCAGCTGCTCGCCTTCGGCCGACGTCAGGCGCTCGAACCCAAGGTGGTCAACGTCACGCGGTTCGTGCGCGGGATGGACGACATGCTGCGGCGTGCGATCGGCGAGGCGATCGAAGTGGAGACGGTCGTCGGTGGTGGGCTGTGGAACACGTTCATCGACCCGACGCAGATCGAGAACGCGTTGCTCAACCTCGCGATCAATGCGCGCGACGCGATGGAGGGGCGCGGCAAGCTCACGATCGAGCTCGGCAATGCCAGCCTCGACGACGCCTATGCGCGCGGCCATCTGGAGGTCGCGGCGGGGCAATATGTCATGCTGGCGGTCACCGATACGGGCAGCGGCATGACGCCCGACATCATCGACAAGGTGTTCGAGCCGTTCTTCTCGACCAAGAGCGAGGGCAAGGGATCCGGGCTCGGCCTGTCGATGGTCTATGGCTTCGTCAAGCAATCGGGCGGCCATGTGAAGATCTACAGCGAGGTCGGCGAAGGCACGACGATCAAGCTCTATTTGCCGCGCGCGATGGGCCCCGAAGACGTCGAGGTCGCGACCAGCGGTGGGCCGATCATCGGCGGTACCGAGACCGTACTGGTGGTCGAGGACGACGACGAGGTCCGTGCGACCGTCGTCGAGATGCTCGGCGACCTCGGCTATGGCGTGCTGAAAGCGGTCGACGCGGGCAGTGCGCTGAACGTCATCGAAAGCGGCGTGCCGATCGACATGCTGTTCACCGACGTGGTGATGCCGGGGACGCTGAAGAGCCCCGAGCTCGCCCGTCGTGCGCGCGAGCGGATCCCCGATCTCGCGGTGCTGTTCACGTCGGGCTATACGGAGAACTCGATCGTCCATGGCGGCCGGCTCGACGTCGGCGTCGAGCTGTTGTCCAAGCCCTATACGCGCGAGGCGCTCGCGCGGAAGTTCGAACAGGTTCTCGCCGGCCAGCGCGCGCGGCGGCGCGCGGCGGAGGGTCACGAGGATGCGCCGCGGTCGGGAGGAGACGTCCCGATCCGCGTCCTGCTCGTCGAGGATGACGCGGCGATACGTGCAGGTGCCGCCGAAATGCTGCGCGATCTGGGCATGGCGGTGATCGAGGCGGCCAGCGCCGAAGCGGCGCTGGCGGCGCTGCAGGCGAGCCCGGTCGATGTGCTGGTCAGCGACGTCAACCTGCCGGGGCTGTCGGGCCCGGAGCTTGCCGAAGCGGTCCGCATGCGTCGGCCGGGCATCGGGGTCGTGTTCGCAACCGGCGACAGCGAGGTCGCGCTCGTGCCGTGGGATCCCGAGGCGATCCTGCTGCCGAAGCCCTATGGCGTCGAGGCACTGCGCTCGGCTGTCGTCAGGGCGGCGTCGAAGGCAGCGATCGACAGGCCAGCGCCGGCCAATACTGCGGCCGAGGGACCTGTGCTGATGCAGATCGCGTCAGACGGACGTAACAGAGGGTAATCCTGACCGGCAGCAACCGTGCCTTGGGGGAGGGGAGCGCGCGATCGAGGCGTGCGTGCCCCGGCACCTAGCGCGTCGGCCAGACCATCATGCAGGTGTCGACAAGCTGATTGAGCTCGCCACAGGTGGCGCCCGATCCGCCCTGGATCGCCAGCCCTTGCATGACCGCGAACAGATAGCGCGCGAGAGCGGGCGACTCGAGACCGTCGGGGAACTCGCCCGCAGCCTTGGCCTCGTCGAACCGGCGGATCAGCGCAGCCTGTGACGACTCGCGGCGTTTGGCGACCTCGGCCTTGATCGGTTCGGCCTCGACGCCACAGGCAACGCTGCTGATGATGCTCAGGCACCCCTTGGGATCGCAGGTGCTCGTCTGCATCTGGAGTGCCCCGCGCAGCAGCCGCTCGGCCACGGCCTTGGCGGTCGGCGCATCGAGCGCGGAGGTCATATAAGCGAGCTTTTCGCGTTCGTAGAGGTCGAGCGCCTTGTGAAACAAGGCTTCCTTGTTGCCGAACGCGGCATAGAGGCTCGGCTTGGTAATCTTCATCTCGGCCGTGAGTTCGGCCATCGACGCCGCCTCATACCCGTTTCGCCAGAAAACGCGCAGCGCGGCCGCAAGCGCCTCCTCGAGATCGAACTCGCGGGGGCGGCCCTTGGGGGCAGTGAGCGTGCACAAGCTATTCATACCAGTCGGTATATAGGCACAAGTGGAAAAACGTCCAGTATCCCGGACGTTCCGGGACCGATCAACCGGCGTGCGCGCGTCGAACATCCGCGCCGCCCGCGCGTTGGGCGGGGCAGGACCGGCGGGTGATCCTCCTGCGGTCGGACAAGGGATTATGATCATGAGAATCGGGTTTATCGGTCTGGGCCAGATGGGGCATGCCATGGCCGCCAATCTGGTCGAGGCGGGTCATGAGGTGACGGTGTGGAACCGCTCGCCGGACAAGGCCGATGCGCTGGTCGAACGTGGCGCGGCTCGCGCCGCGACGCCCGCCGAAGCGGCGCAGGGCGACGTGGTGATGACGATGCTGGCGGACGATGCCGCACTGGAGGCGGTGGTCTACGGCGATGACGGGATCCTCGGTGCGCCGGCGGTCCATGTATCGCACAGCACGATCAGCGTCGCGCTGGCGGAGCGGCTGACGGCGGACCAGAACGAGGCCGGTGGCTATGTCGCGGCCCCCGTCTTCGGTCGTCCGCCCGCGGCGGCGGCGGCGATGCTGTTCGTCGTCGCGGCGGGACGCGACGATCTGATCGCCCGGTGCGAGCCCGCACTGGATGCGATCAGCCAGCGCGTGTTCCGTGTCGGCGAGATGCCGTCCGCCGCCAATCTGGTGAAGCTCAGCGGCAATTTCATGATCATGGCGGCGGTCGAGGCGATGGCGGAGGCGATGACGCTGGCGGAAAAGGGCGGGGTCGAACCGGCGCTGCTGCTCGAGGTGCTGACGGGTACGCTGTTCAACGCGCCGGTCTACAAGACGTATGGCGAGATGCTGGTCGAACAGCGGTTTACACCCGCGGGCTTTGCCGCACCGCTGGGGCTGAAGGACATGAACCTCGTCGACACCGCGGCGGGCCGACTGCGTACGCCGATGCCGCTGCTCGGCGTGGTGCGCGATCATCTGCGCGCCGCGATCGCGCAGGAGGGGGAGGATGTCGACTGGTCGGCGGTGGGCGCCGCTGTCCGGCGCAACGCCGGGCTTTAGCGCCGCCGCTCGTCTGCATGCCGGCCGCGCAATGCGGCCCGCAGGCGGGGTCGCACCACGAGAAAGCCGAGATAGGCACGCTCGAGCAGGCGGAGCGCCGTGCCATTACGCGCGAGCAGGCCGAGCGGCCGCAGCATCGGGATCGCGCGCCACATCGCGGCGAACGCCGCGGCGCCCGACAGCATCGTCCCGTCCTCGCGCGCATGAAACCGCGCGAGCAGGTCCCGGCGGTCGATCGGGCAACTCGCATCGGGATCGGTGGCATCGACAAAGGTGATCGCGCCGCGCCGGTCGAGCCGCCGCATGAGCGCGATCTCGCGCCGGCATAACGGGCAGTCGCCATCATGCCAGACGACCAGATCGGTCACCGGGCGTCCGCCGCGTCGGAGTCTGGATTGCGCGCGCTGATGCGCGTGGCGAGCAACGTCGCAAAGCCGAGCCAGCCCACGAACGGCACGCCGAGCAGCGCCGCGGGACGATCGACCTTCGCCGCCGCCGCGACATACGCACCGCCGGTTGCGACCATCGTGCCTGCGACGACTGCACCGGATCGCAGCGCCCGCTTGCGAAAGAAGATCTCGGTCCAGCCGCCGACCATCGCGGTGTTGAGCAGCCACAGCCCGACCGCACTCGTGCGACGTGGCCCCGCGGGCTGGCGGAGCAGACGATATCCGCCGACCGCGAGCCCGGTCTCAAGCACCGGCCACACCGCGCCGAACACGGCATCGGGCGGGGTATAGCTGGGCTTGTCGAGCCGCTTGTACCAGCGGCGGGTCCGCGGATGAGAGGGGTCGGGCGCATTGCGGCGACCGATCGCGGCGCTGACGCCGAGGACCGACACGACGATCAGTGCGGCAGCGGTCCGCGACAGCACTGGCGGTGGCGGTGGCGCATGCGCCGGAACGGGCGACGCGACCGGATGGTGATCAGGATGGGCCATCGCTCAGCGCTCCGCCAGATAGCGTTCGAGATCGTCGCAACCACCGATCGTTTCGCCATCGATCACGATCAGCGGGGTTGTCGCGATGCCGTGCTCGGTCTTGAACGCCTCGACCGCATCCCGGTCGCGCAAAATCTGGTCGTCGACGTCATAGCCTTCGGCCTGAAGCAGCTGCTTGGCGCGGACGCCGAACGGGCAGGTGTGATCGGGCAGCACCATCCGGTGCAGCGTCGCGGTACGGGTCTGGGTCATCATCGTCCTCGGATCTGCGGCCTCTCGATACGCCGATCGATGCCAGATCCTATAGCGCGGGATGGCCCCAGACGTTCCCCGCGGCTGTCGCAGGCTAGTGCCGCAGGGCGCGACGCACGGCGGTCCAGCTGACGAACTTGAAGTTCTGCGTGTCGGGGGCGTTGTCGCCGTCCTGCGCGACGAACAGGCCGCCCGGATAGGCCGGGCCGAAATCGCCGAGCATCAGGTCGATGCCGTCGGTATCGCTGGTCCCGTCGATCGCCCCGCCGCCGATCCGGAACCGCCCCGCATAGGTGACGCCGGGCAGGCGGTAGAGCGTATAGGCGTTGTCGCCTTGGCTTGAGACAACCAGATAGCCGCCGCGTCGGCCCGAGGGCGCGAGCGCGAGGCCTTCCGCATCGGCGACGAGCGTCTTGCCGTCGACCCGCGCGATCGACGTCGCGGTCGCCGGTGCCGCCGGATCCGCGTCGAACCGCCAGAGCCCGACATCTTCTTCCGCGACGTAGAGCAGCCCGGTCCGGTCGTCGACGACGCAGCCCTCGGCCTGGCTCGCGAGCTTCATCGAGCGGACTGTCGTGACCTTGGGGACCGTGCCCGAGACGTCGATCGCGAGCTGATCGATCCGCCCGTCCTTCAGCACGACGAAGCCGAACAGCGCGTGATCGCGCGCGCGCGTCCACAGGCACATGCCATAAGCCTCGCCCGGGCCGACCGGGAAGCGGCCGAGCGGCACGAGCCTCGCCGCCGCGGTGTCGAGCGTGAACAGCGACACATGCGCGGTGTCGACATCGGCGCGGTCGCTTGCCGCCGCGATCACGCGCGTGCCGACGGTGCGCAGGTCGACATTGTTCAGCCGGTCGGCGGGCGTGAAGCTCAGCCGCTTGCCGGCCAGGCTGTAGACGTGGATGCCCGCCTTCTTGTCCGTCCCGATGACCAGGCTCTTCGCCGGGTCCGCGGGGTTGCGCCAGATCGCGGGATCGTCCGCCGCATCCGCCGCGGTATCGACCGGATCGGTTTCCGCAGTCGCCGCGACCAGCGGCGCGGTGGCCGTCTGGGGCACGCTCGTGGTCGCGCAGCCGGCGAGGATCAGCGCGACGAGCGGCAAAGCGCGCATCAGAAGGTCACCCGCACGCCGCCGGTATAGCGCCGCCCGAACGTCTCATGCTCGATCGTATAGGCGGACGAGCCGGCATAGCGGCGGCCGGGGCCGTTCAGGAGATTGGCAAAGTCGCCGTAGATCTCGACATTGTTGTTGATCGCGTACCGCACGCTGGCGTCGAGCTCATTGTCCTTCGCCCAGTAGAAGTCGCCGCCGTCGATCCCGCGGACGACGCCGCCGATCGTGTCGGTGCCGCCGATCGCATCGAGCCATGCCGAGCGGTTCTGATAGGACACCCGCGCCGAAAAACCGTATTTCTCATAATAGGCGATCAGATTGTAGATCGCGTCCGACGCACCGGGCAGCGGCACCTTGCGCGAGGGCAGGGCAGCGGTCCCCGGCGTCTCGGCGCGGCTCTTGTTGATCGTCGCGTTGAGCTGGACGCCGAAGCCACCCATCCATTCGGGCAGCCCGAGATCGGCAGTGAAAGGCTCGAGCTGCTGCTGGATCGCACCCTCGATGCCCATGATATAGCCGCTGCCGCCGTTGACGATCGTCGAATAGAGATAGCCCGATCGGTCGACGCCGCCGGTGTTCAGCGTCGTCCGCCCGAACGTCTGCGTCGAATCGAACAAGACGTCGGTGACGTCCTTGTAATAGGCACCGATCGAGAGGAAGCCGCGCGGCATCGTGTAATATTCGACATAGAGATCGACGCCCTTCGCCTTTTCGGGCTTCGCATCGGGATTGCCGCCGGAGATGGTGGCGTTCGCATCGTTATAGCTGAGATTGGGGCGCAGCTGATCATAATCCGGACGCGCGGCGCCGGTGTTGAACGACAGCCGTGCCTTCATCCGGTCGTCGACGTCCCAGTTGAGGTGTAGGCTGGGATAGACCAGCGTCTGGCTCGACTTCACGTCGATCGGGGTGGTGACCGTCGTCGCCGCGCTGCCGGTGCCGACCGTGCCGATCGAGAAGGCGCGTGCGTCGTTGCGGATATGCTCGACGCGGGCGCCGCCGATGATGCTGCCCCAGCCGGTCGTCGCGGTCGCCATCGCATAGGCCGAATAGACCTTTTCGCCGACGTCGTAGAAATTGGCGTCGCTGCGCACATAGCTGCCGACCGCCTTGGCCTGATCGACCAGTCCGAGAACCTTGTCGCGGTCGAAATACTGGAAGGTGTAGCCGAGCGGGATCTCGCCCTGGAACCCGCCGGGCTTGGCGATCGCCGAATAGTCCGTCGCGATACCCGCCGCGGCGAACTGCGCGGGCGTCGACAGGTCGAGGAGATATTCGTTCGACGTCTTGGTGCGGTCGTCATAGCGCACGCCGGCGGCGAGGATCGTCGAGGCGCCGAACACCGACGCCTCGCGGCTGACGTCGAGCTTGGCGGTATAGGCCTCGGTCACGTCCTGCGCCTTGAGCGAGCGCAGGCGCGACAGGGTGCGCGGGAAATCCTCGATCGCCGTGACCCGGTCGCCGCGCGAAAAGCTGCCATCGGCGTTGCGGATCGTCCGGTACAGCTGCACCTTGGCGAGCTGCGGATCGGTCAGGTCATAGCCGACGGTCAGGCGGTTGGCGGCATTCGCGCCGTTGGTGCCGAACGAGGGGCTGTCATAGTTGAGCTGCGCAGGCTGCGACCGGTCGTCGATCGACCGGGTGTAGTTGCCGCGCCACGCGACCTTCCAGTCGCCGAGTTCGTGATCGCCGCCCAGCGTGTTGGTGAACACCGACTGCTTGTACTTGCGCACCGTGAAGTTCGAATTGAGATCGATCCCGTACACCGTGCCGAGCAGGGGGGTGTTGCCGGTGCAGACATCGGCATAGCCCGTGGTGCCCGAGGCGGGTCGCGCATTGACCGCGCACGCTGCGGTGCCGTTCGGGGTGCGCGACTGCTGGTCGTCCAGATCGAAGATGTAGTTGTTACGCTGCTCGTCATCCTCGAACGCCGAATAGATCGTCTCGGCGAACAGCTTGTGGCCGGGGGCGGGGCGCCAGTCGAGCCGGCTCGACAGCGAATAGTTCTTGCGCGTCAGCCGGTAGAGCTTGTTCTCGGTCTCGCGCGCCCAGTTGCGCGTCTCGTACCCGGGGCGCAGGTCGCGGTCGACCGCTTCGAAATCGGTCTCGAAATTGTCGGTGACCATGCCGCGGCGATAGAGGCTGGCGGACGAGACGATGCCGAATTCGCCGATCCCCGTGTCGAATCGGTCGGACACGACGAGCGAGCCTTCATATTCGGTCTTCTTGCCGAGCTCGACATGGCCGAGGCCGCCCTTGGCCTGAACCTTCAGCCCCGGATAGTCGAACGCCGACCGGGTGATGATGTCGACATTGCCCGCGATCGTCTCGCCGGTCATGTCGGGGGTCACCGCTTTCCGCACGATGATCTGCGACGCGATCGCCGAGGGGATCGAATCGAACCGTGCGTCGCGACCTTCCGGGCTGACCACGTTGATCCCGTCGAACGACAGCGTCGTCCAGTTGATCGGGCTGCCGCGCAGCGTGATGTAGCGGGCCTGGCCCTGGTCGCGCTGGACGCCGACGCCGGGCAGGCGGCTGACCGCCTGCGCGACATTCTGGTCGGGCAGGCGCCCGATCGAATCCGACGCGATTACCGAGACAAGCGAGGGGCTGGTCCGCTGAATCTGCAGCGCTGCCGCTTCTGACTCGGCGATCGGGCGCGATCCCGAAACGACGATCTCGTCGCCGGCCGCGTTGGTCTCGATCGTCATTGCGACATCGAGCACGACCGCCGCGTCGGTGACCGTGACGCTGCGCCGGGCATCGGGAAAGCCGACATAGCGGACGACGACGTCATGCGTCCCGGCGGGGATCCCGGCCAGCGTAAACTGGCCCGCGCGATCTGCCGCGGTCGCGAGCCCCAGCGCGGGGATCGAAACCGATGCGCCGTCGAGATAGTCGCCGCTGCCGGCCTGCGAGATCGTCCCGGTGATGCTGGCATTGCCACGCGGGGCGGGGGCTGCGGCTGCGGCAGGGCCATCGACCGGTTCGGCGCGGGCGATCCCGATCGCGAGCGGGATCATCGCGCTGCCGATAAGAAGCGCGCGCAAGACAGCAGGGCCGCGTGCGCGGTGTGACAGGCCGATGATCATGATGGTCCCCCGATTGGTCCAGCTATGGGCTGGCTTGCCGGGGTGCCTATTGCAGACCAATGGCAGCGTGGTGACACGGGGGTGACAGTTTCGTTACGTCGTGCCCCGCGTCCCTCGACACAGCGCGCCATTCCGCGTCGAGAAGCATCTTGCGTCGCTAACGCCGAGCCGATAGACGCTCGCCATCGCATCGCGACCGCCGGCGCTCATCCGCCGCACGGACGTACAGTCGATATGCGGGTGTAGCTCAATGGTAGAGCTTTTGCTTCCCAAGCAAGTGACGAGGGTTCGATTCCCTTCACCCGCTCCACGCCGACACCGTCGGTGCCAACGCAAATCCCTTTCCACGCCGACCACCGGGTCGCGATCGCCTGTCCGGCGATGCGACCGCGGTGTCGCGTTCGTTCACTTGATCAGGATGACCGCCTTCGACAGCGTCATGTAGATCCCCCAGAGGATCGGCACGCCCACCGCCAGCCAGGCGAGGATGACGGTCGACCGCGATCCACCGCCATGCTGTGCGCTGGTGGTGGCCGTCGCGGCGTCGACGGCAGTCGTCGACGCCACACCCTCGGTAACCGGCATGTGGAAGCGGCTTGCCACCGGCTTGACGAACAGGTTGGCGACGAAGCCGACCACGAGCATCGCCGCTAGCATCAGGAAGATCGGCTGATAGACCTGATCGCGCGGGATCCCTGCGGCGATCCGCCCGTCGCGCATGTTGGCGACGAGCAGCGGCCCGACGACGCCCGCGGTCGACCAGGCGGTCAGCAGCCGGCCGTGGATCGCGCCGACGAACTTTGTCCCGAATATGTCCGCCAGATAGGCGGGCACGGTCGCGAAGCCGCCGCCATAGGTCGAGGCGAGGATGCAGAAGACGAGGATGAAGAGACCGAGGCTGGTGCCGGCGAGTGCGGGGGCGGCGATACCATAGAGCACAGCGCTGATCGCCAGGATCACCGCGTAGAGCGGCTTGCGCCCCAGCCGGTCAGAGAACCACGCCCAGAAGAAGCGGCCACCGATGTTGAACAGGCTGATCGCGCCGACGAACCCGGCACCGACCGCCGCCGCGGCGACCTTCTGACTGTCGCTGAATGCGGTGAAGAGCACGCCCGGCGCATCGATCAGGCGACCGCCGAAGATCTCCTGGAGCATCGGCGAGGCGACACCGATGATGCCGATCGACGCGGAGACGTTGAGCAGCAGGACGATCCAGATGAGCCAGAATTGCGGCGTCTTGTGCGCATCCTTCAGATCGACGTTGAACCGGCTGATCGTTGCCTTGGCATCGGTCGGCGGGGTCCAGCCGGCGGGCTTCCAGCCCTCGGCAGGCACGCGGTAGCCGAGCGCGCCGGCCATCATGAACACGAAATAGATGACTGCGAGGACGAGGAACGTCTGCCAGACGCCGACGCCGGTCGGGCCGGAGAAGTGCTTCATCAGAGAATTGGCGAGCGGGCTGCCGATCATCGCGCCGCCGCCAAAGCCCATGATCGCCATGCCCGTCGCCATGCCGCGCCGGTCCGGAAACCATTTGATCAGCGTCGAGACGGGCGAGATATAGCCGAGACCCAGACCGATGCCGCCGATCACGCCCGAACCGAGCCAGATAAGCCACAACTGGTGCATCGACACGCCGATCGCGCCGATCCCCATCCCGCCGCACCAGCAGAACGCGGCGACGACGCCGGCCTTGCGCGGACCGGCGCGTTCGAGCCAGCCGCCCCAGATCGCCGCGGCGGCGCCGAGGACGACGAAGAAGAGCGTGTAGGTCCAGACGAGGTCGCTGACCCGCCAGTCGCAGGTCGTGGTCGTCAGCGCCTGGGCCAGCGTCATGCTTTCGCAGAGCACCGGATCGGTGATTCCGATCGCGCGCGACAGCGGCAGCCAGAACACGCTGAAGCCATAGGCCATGCCGATGCACAGATGGATGGCGAGCGCGCAGGGCGGCACCAGCCAGCGATCAAAACCCGGCCCCGCTACCGTCCGTGCCCGGTCGAGCAGCCCGCCGGTTGATCCATCCGCCATCATCATCCCCTTTTTATGAAGGGGATGCATGCGGGCGGGCGGCGACAAAGGAAAGCCGACTAAGGTCGGGGACGACTATATTTATACAAAAACATCGTCCCCGCCACGTCGATCAGGGGTCGGTCAGGCGTCGAACAGGATCTCGAGCGGCTCGAGATCGGTGATCGTCGCGCGGACCTGTGCCCCGGGCAGGATCGGCCCGACGCCCGCGGGGGTGCCGGTGAAGATCAGATCGCCGGGGGCGAGCTCGACCTGACGCGACAGCGCGGCGACCACTTCGGCAACCGACCAGATCATCATTGACAGGTCGCCCGACTGGCGCGGTTCGCCGTCGATCGTCAGCCCGATCGCACCCGTTGCGGGCGGCGCGCCGGGCGTGAGCGCGGCGATCGGGGCGGACCGGTCGAACCCCTTGGCCATGTCCCATGGCCGCCCGGCCGCCTTGGCCGCCGCCTGCAGGTCGCGCCGCGTCAGGTCGATACCGACCGCATGACCGAAGATCTTCGCCGTCGCCTCCGTCGCATCGATGTCCCGCCCGCCCGCGCCCAGCGCGACGACCAGTTCGACCTCGTGATGCAGATCCTGCGTCATGCTCGGATAGGGCAGGGTGCCGCCTCCGGGCACGACGGCATCGGCTGGCTTGGAGAAGAAAAAGGGCTGCTGCCGATCGGGATCCGACCCCATTTCGCGCGCGTGGTCGGCGTAATTCTGCCCGACGCAGAAGATCCTGCGGACCGGAAACCGCGCCGAGGATCCGACGATCGCGATCGTGGGGGCGGTGACGACGGGAATCTGCATCGGTTTCTCCTTCGATGGGCGCCGACCGCGTGGACCGGGGCGCGGTGCTTTGCAACAGCGTGCGGGATCGTACCGATCGCCCGTGCAGCGGGAACGTCGCGGAGTTCGGCGGGTTTGGATCGGAAACGACAGGAGATCCGCATGTCCACCCAGCCCGTACGATTCGCCCCCTCGGTCGAAACCATCGCCGACGACGAGGCCGAGACGCTGGCGTCGCTCAAGGACAGCTTTCGCGAGATCCTCGAGACCACGTCGCAGGACTATGCGCATGCCGTGCGCGCGGTTCATGCCAAGGCGCATGGCATCGCGCGCGGCACACTCACGATCGCCGACGGCCTGCCCGAAACGCTCGCGCAGGGCATTTTCGCGCAGCCGGGGCGTCATGAAGCGGTGCTGCGCATCTCGACGAACGCGGGCGACATTCTGGATGACAGCGTCAGCCTGCCGCGGGGCGTCGCGCTGAAGATCTTGGACGTCCAAGGCGATCGCCTGCCGGGTTCGGAAGGCGAGACGACGCAGGACTTCATCATGGTCAACGCGCCCGTTTTCGCGGCACCCGATCCCAAGGCCTTCTCGAAGAACCTCAAGCTGCTCGCCAAGACGACCGACCGTTTCGACGGTGTGAAGAAGGCGATGTCGGCGACCTTCCGCGTCGTCGAATCCGCACTGGAGGCGGTCGGGGCGGAGTCCGCGAAGCTCAAGACGCTCGGCGGCGCAAAACCCGTCCACCCGCTTGGGGAAACCTATTTCTCGCAGACGCCGCTGCGCTACGGCAATTATATCGCCAAGGTCGCGCTGTTCCCGGTCTCGCCCGCGCTGACGCGACTGACCGGCGATACGGTCGACATCACCGCGCGCCCCGATGCGTTGCGGGAAGTCGTGCGCGAGGAGCTGATCGAGCATGGCGGTGTCTGGGAACTGCGCGTCCAGTTGAACACCGACCTCGACGCGATGCCGATCGAGGACGCGACGGTCGAATGGGATCAGCAGGTGAGCCCGTTCGTCACGGTCGCCACGCTCGAGGTGGCGCCGCAAATCTCCTGGGAACATGGCGTCACCGATCATACCGACGATGCACTGTCCTACAGCGTTTGGCACGGGGTGGTCGACCATCAGCCGCTGGGCGGCGTCAATCGCGTCCGCAAGGAGACCTATGAGCTCTCGGCGGGATTCCGCGGGACGTTCAACGGGTGTCCGATGCACCAGCCCAAGACGCTGGCCGAACTTGCCTGACATGGCAGATGTTTCAGGACGCTCGCACACGCTGTTTCACGTCAGCGACGTTCATTTCGGGGCGGAGGATCCGGCAGCGCTCGCCTGGTTCTCCGCCTGTGTCGAGGCGGAGCGGCCCGACGCGGTGATCATGACCGGCGATCTGACGATGCGCGCCACGAAGGAGGAGTTCCAGCGTGGCGGCGACTGGTTGCGCAGCCTTGGCGTGCCCGTCACGCTCGAGGTCGGCAATCACGACATCCCCTATTACTGGGACCCGTTCCGCCGGTTCTTCTCGCCCTATCAGCGTTACGCTGCGGTCGAATCGATGATCGAGAAGCCCCTGGAACTGCCCGGGATCACGATCGTCCCGCTCAAGACGACGGCACGCGCGCAGTGGCGCTGGAACTGGTCGAAGGGGCGTGTCAGCCCGGGGTCGCTGTCGCGCGCGCTGGCGATGATCGAGGATGTGCCGAAGGATCACCTGGTCTTCGTCGCGGCGCACCATCCGCTGATCGAAGGCGGCACGACCGGGACAGCAAAGACCCGCCATGGCGACAGCGCATTGACCGCACTGGCCGATGCGGGAGCGCATGCCGTGCTGTCAGGTCATGTCCACGATCCCTTCGACATTCCCGTCGAACGCAGCGGCCGGGAAATCCGCATGATCGGTGCCGGCACCCTGTCCAAGCGGACGCGCGGCAGTCCGCCCGCGTTCAACGAACTGCGCGTCACCGGCCAGCAGCTCCGGACTATCCCGCGCACGATGGGCGAAAGCGCCGGCTGAAGCCGTGACGGGGCGCGCTTCGACCGGTCCGCCCCGCCATTCGCCTGAAACGACAAAGGCCGCCGCCCGGATATCCGGACGGCGGCCTTTTTATTGGCGTCTGATGCGCCCGATTACTCGGGCTTGTTCAGATACTCGCCGGCATCCGCATCGGTGCCGGTGCCCGAGGTCACGACTTCGCCAAGCGCGTCGTCCCCCGTGCCGCCGGAATCGCGCGGCGAGCGGGCGAGTTCGGCGTCATGCTCTTCCTTCGCCGACTTCGGCGCGATGATCGAGGCTTCGGCCATCTTGCGCTGGGCGACGCGCATCGAGGCATCGCGGCTGTTCGCCACGACCCGCAGGCGGTTGAGGCCTGCGCCGGTGCCTGCCGGGATGAGCCGGCCGACGATCACGTTCTCCTTCAGACCCATCAGCATGTCCTGCTTACCCTGGACCGCGGCCTCGGTGAGAACGCGGGTGGTCTCCTGGAACGATGCCGCCGAGATGAAGCTGCGGGTCTGCAGCGACGCCTTGGTGATACCGAGCAGGATGGGCTTGCCCTGTGCACGGGTCTGCTTCTTGTCGAGCTTCTCGTTGGTCGCGTCCATTTCCTCGCGATCGACCTGCTCGCCCTTCAGCAGCGTGGTGTCGCCGCCGTCGGTGATCTCGACCTTCTGCAGCATCTGACGAACGATCGTCTCGATGTGCTTGTCGTTGATCTTCACGCCCTGGAGTCGATAGACCTCCTGGATTTCCGACACGAGATACTCGGCGAGGGGCTCGATACCCATCGTCTCGAGGATGTCGTGCGGATCGGGCGAGCCGCCGATCAGGTTGTCGCCGCGCTTGACGTAATCGCCTTCCTGCACGTCGATGACCTTCGACTTCGGCACCAGATACTCGACGACGTCGCCGCCATCCTCGGGCTGGATGCCGATCTTGCGCTTCGCCTTGTAATCCTTGCCGAACACGACGCGGCCCGAGATCTTGGCGATGATCGCCGAGTCCTTTGGGATACGCGCCTCGAACAGCTCGGCAACGCGCGGCAGACCACCGGTGATGTCGCGCGTCTTGGCGCTCTCGCGGCTGACGCGGGCCACGACGTCGCCGCCGAACACCTGTGCACCATCCTCGACCGACAAGGTCGCACCGATCGCCAGCATGTAGCGGCCGGTCTCGCCCGACGTCTCGTCGAGCAGGGTCATGCGCGGACGCAGATCCTCCTTCGACTTGGTCGCCGCACGATATTCGATCACGACGCGCTGGGCGATGCCCGTGGCTTCGTCGGTCTGCTCGGTGAGCGTCTTGCCCTCGATCAGGTCGACATACTTGATCGTGCCCGGGTTCTCCGTGATCACCGGCATGGTGAACGGATCCCACTCGGCCATCCGGTCGCCGCGCGACACGATGTGGCCATCGTCGAACAGCACATATGCGCCGTACGGGATACGATCGACCGAGAGCTCGCGGCCGTCCATGTCGACGATCGCGATTTCACCCGAGCGGCTGAGCACCACACGACGGCCACGCTGGTCGACGATGATACGCAGATCGCGGAACTGCACCGTACCGTCGGCATGCGCCTCGAGGTTCGACGTTTCGTTGAGCTGCGCTGCACCACCGATGTGGAACGTACGCATGGTCAGCTGCGTGCCCGGCTCACCGATCGACTGCGCGGCGATGACGCCGACAGCTTCACCGATGTTCACCGGCGTACCGCGGGCGAGATCGCGCCCGTAGCACTTGCCGCAGACGCCGATCTTGGATTCGCAGACCAGCGGGCTGCGGATCTTGCACGACTGCGTGCCGAGGCCCTCGATCGTCGTGATCATCGGCTCGTCGAGCAGCGTTCCCGACGGGATGATGACCTTGCCGGTCTTCGGATCAGTGATGTCCTCCGCGGTCGTACGACCGAGGATGCGCTCGCCGAGGCTTGCGATCGTCGAACCACCCTGAAGGATCGCCTTCATCTCGAGTGCGCGCGTCGTGCCGCAATCGGGTTCGATGATGACGCAATCCTGCGACACGTCGACCAGACGACGCGTGAGGTACCCCGAGTTCGCCGTCTTCAACGCCGTATCCGCGAGGCCCTTACGAGCGCCGTGGGTCGAGTTGAAGTACTCAAGGACGGTCAGGCCTTCCTTGAAGTTCGAGATGATCGGCGTCTCGATGATCTCGCCCGACGGCTTGGCCATCAGGCCACGCATACCGGCAAGCTGCTTGATCTGCGCCTGCGAACCACGAGCACCCGAATGGGCCATCATGTAGATCGAGTTGATCGGCTTTTCACGGCCGGTCTCCGTATCGACCTTCACCGCACGGATCTCGTCCATCATGGCGTTCGCGACCTGGTCACCGCAACGGCTCCAGGCGTCGATCACCTTGTTGTACTTCTCCTGCTGCGTGATCAGACCGTCCTGATACTGCTGCTCGAAGTCTTTCACGAGTGCCTTGGTATCGTCGACCAGACCGACCTTGGCGTCCGGAATGATCATGTCGTCCTTGCCGAACGAGATGCCGGCGCGGAAGGCGTGACGGAAGCCGAGCGTCATGATCGCATCGGCGAACAGCACGGTCTCCTTCTGGCCGGTGTGACGATAGACCTCGTCGATCACGTCGCCCACGTCCTTCTTAGTGAGCAGGCGGTTGACGGTGTCGAACGGCACCTTGTGGCTGTGCGGCAGGCACTCGCCGAGCAGCATGCGGCCCGGCGTCGTCTCGTAGCGCTTGAGATACTGCTTGCCGTTCTCATCGGTCTGCGGAACGCGGCTGATGATCTTGCTGTGCAGCGTCACGGCCTGGGCGTTCAGTGCCTGATGCACTTCGGCCATGTCGCCGAGCAGCATGCCCTGGCCCGGCTCGTTCTCCTTCATCATCGACAGATAATAGAGACCCAGCACCATGTCCTGCGACGGCACGATGATCGGCTTGCCGTTGGCGGGCGACAGGATGTTGTTCGTCGACATCATCAGGACGCGCGCTTCGAGCTGCGCTTCGAGCGACAGCGGGACGTGGACGGCCATCTGATCGCCGTCGAAATCGGCGTTGAACGCGGAGCAGACCAGCGGGTGAAGCTGGATCGCCTTGCCCTCGATCAGCACTGGCTCGAACGCCTGGATGCCCAGACGGTGAAGCGTGGGCGCACGGTTCAGCATGACCGGATGCTCGCGGATCACCTCGTCCAGGATGTCCCAGACCTCCTTGCGCTCCTTCTCGACCCACTTCTTCGCCTGCTTCAGGGTCATCGACAGACCCTTCGCATCGAGACGCGCGTAGATGAACGGCTTGAACAGCTCGAGCGCCATCTTCTTCGGCAGGCCGCACTGGTGCAGCTTGAGCTCAGGCCCGGTCACGATGACCGAACGACCCGAGTAATCGACGCGCTTGCCGAGAAGATTCTGGCGGAAGCGGCCCTGCTTGCCCTTGAGCATGTCGGACAGCGACTTGAGCGGACGCTTGTTGGCGCCCGTGATCGTGCGACCGCGGCGGCCGTTGTCGAACAATGCGTCGACGGCCTCCTGCAGCATGCGCTTCTCGTTGCGGACGATGATGTCCGGCGCGCGAAGCTCCATCAGGCGCTTCAGGCGGTTGTTGCGGTTGATCACGCGGCGATACAGATCGTTCAGATCCGACGTCGCGAAACGACCACCGTCCAGCGGCACCAGCGGGCGCAGCTCGGGCGGGATGACCGGCACGACCTCGAGGATCATCCATTCGGGGCGGTTGCCCGAATCGATGAAGCTCTCGACGACCTTCAGGCGCTTGATGATCTTCTTGGGCTTCAGCTCGGACTTGGTGACCGCGAGCTCTTCGAGCAGCGTGGTACGCTCACCTTCGAGATCGAGCGACTCCAGCATGATGCGGACCGCCTCGGCACCGATGCCGGCCGAGAACGCGTCCTCGCCATACTGGTCCTGCGCGTCGAGGAGCTCGTCCTCGGTCATCAGCTGATACTTCTCGAGCGGGGTCAGGCCCGGCTCGATGACGATGTACGCCTCGAAGTACAGCACGCGCTCGAGCTGCTTGAGCTGCATGTCGAGCAGCAGGCCGATGCGCGACGGCAGCGACTTCAGGAACCAGATGTGCGCGACCGGGGCGGCGAGCTCGATATGGCCCATCCGCTCGCGGCGGACCTTTGAGACGGTAACCTCGACGCCGCACTTCTCGCAGACGATGCCCTTGTACTTCATGCGCTTGTACTTGCCGCACAGGCACTCGTAATCCTTGATCGGACCGAAGATGCGCGCGCAGAACAGGCCGTCACGCTCGGGCTTGAACGTGCGATAGTTGATGGTCTCGGGCTTCTTGATCTCGCCGAACGACCAGCTGCGGATCTTGTCCGGCGATGCGATGCCGATCTGGATCTGGTCGAACGTCTCGGCCTTGGCGACCGGATTGGCGAAGGGGGTCATCTCGTTCATGAGCTGTCCTTAGGAAAAATCTTCCCCCCTACCGCTTGCGGGAGGGGGAGGGGCCCAGCCTCTTCAGGCTGGGAGGGGGTGGGCGCCCGGCATCGGCATCGCGTTTCGCTGCCGGCCGGGAGCCCACCCCTCGGTCCCCTCCCACGAGCGGGAGGGGAGGGCACAGGAGTTACTCCGCCGCGATCTGGATGCCGTCGCTGTCGAAGCCGGGCTCCGACTGCTTCAGGTCCACATTCAGGCCCAGCGAGCGCATTTCCTTGACGAGCACGTTGAAGCTCTCCGGAATGCCCGCCTCGAATGTGTCGTCACCCTTGACGATCGCCTCGTAGACCTTGGTGCGGCCGACCACGTCGTCCGACTTCACCGTGAGCATTTCCTGCAAGGTGTACGCCGCCCCGTAGGCCTGGAGTGCCCAGACCTCCATCTCGCCGAAGCGCTGACCACCGAACTGCGCCTTACCACCCAGCGGCTGCTGCGTGACGAGCGAGTACGGCCCGATCGACCGTGCGTGGATCTTGTCGTCGACCAGATGGTGGAGCTTGAGCATGTAAATGTACCCAACCGTCACCTTGCGATCGAACTTGTCGCCGGTACGTCCGTCGAACAGGTCCGACTGGCCCGACGGGTCGAGACCCGCCAGTTCCAGCATCGCCGACACGTCCGCCTCGCGTGCACCATCGAACACCGGCGTCGCCATCGGCACGCCGCCCTTCAGGTTCTTGGCCAGCTCGATGATCTCGTCACCCGAACGGGCGTCGATCTCTTCGTGATACTGCTCGCCATAGACCGTCTTGAGACGATCGCGGACCGCCTCCGGCATCGCACCGGCCTTGGCCTCCGGATTCTCCTCGCGCCAGGTTTCGAGCGCGTGGGTGATCTGCTGACCCAGACCGCGTGCGGCCCAGCCCAGATGCGTCTCGAAGATCTGCCCGACGTTCATGCGCGACGGCACGCCCAGCGGGTTGAGCACGATATCGACCGGAGTCCCGTCGGCGAGGAACGGCATGTCCTCCGCCGGCAGAATGCGGCTGATGACGCCCTTGTTCCCGTGACGGCCGGCCATCTTGTCGCCCGGCTGCAGCTTGCGCTTCACCGCGACGAACACCTTTACCATCTTCAGCACGCCCGGCGACAGCTCGTCACCACGCTCCAGCTTCTCGCGACGATCGTGGAACTTGTCCGTGATCAGCTTGGCGGCATCGTCATACTGGATCTTGACCGCTTCCAGATCGCTCTGGATCTTGTCGTCGGCGACCGCGAACTTCCACCACTCGTGGCGGTCGACGCTGTCGAGCAGATCCATGTCGATCACGACGCCCTTCTTGACGCCCTTGGGCGCCGAAGTGGCCGTCTGGTCGAGCAGCATCTCGCGAAGACGCGACCAGGTCGCACGGTTCAGGATCGAACGCTCGTCGTCCGAATCCTTCTTCAAGCGCTCGATCTCCTCGCGCTCGATCGCCATCGCGCGCTCGTCCTTGTCGATGCCGTGACGGTTGAAGACGCGAACGTCGACGACCGTACCCGACACGCCCGGCGGCAGGCGAAGCGAGGTGTCGCGCACGTCGCTGGCCTTCTCGCCGAAGATCGCGCGGAGAAGCTTCTCCTCCGGCGTCATCGGAGATTCACCCTTCGGCGTGATCTTGCCCGCGAGAATGTCGCCTGGCTCGACCTCTGCACCGATGTAGACGATGCCCGCTTCGTCGAGGTTGCGAAGCGCTTCCTCGCCGACGTTCGGGATGTCACGCGTGATGTCCTCAGGCCCGAGCTTCGTGTCGCGGGCCATCACCTCGAACTCGTCGATATGGATCGACGTGAACACGTCGTCCTTCACGATCCGCTCGGAGATCAGGATCGAATCCTCGTAGTTGTAGCCGTTCCACGGCATGAACGCGACGAGGCTGTTGCGACCCAGCGCCAGCTCGCCGAACTCGGTCGACGGGCCGTCGGCAAGCACGTCGCCGGCACGGACCACATCGCCCACCTTCACCAGCGGACGCTGGTTGATGCAGGTCGACTGGTTCGAGCGCTGGAACTTCATCAGCGTGTAGATGTCGACGCCCGACTTGCCGGCATCGATCTCGCCCGTTGCACGGATCACGATACGGGCCGCGTCGACCTGGTCGACGATGCCCGCACGCTTGGCCGAGATCGCGGCGCCAGAGTCACGCGCGACCGTCTCTTCCATGCCGGTGCCGACGAACGGCGCCTCGGCCTGGACGAGCGGCACGGCCTGACGCTGCATGTTCGAGCCCATCAATGCGCGGTTGGCGTCATCGTTTTCCAGGAACGGAATGAGCGATGCGGCGACCGAGACGAGCTGCTTGGGGCTGACGTCCATCAGCGTGATGTTGTCGGGCAGCGCCATCAGGAATTCGCCCGCCTGACGCGACGAGACAAGTTCCTCGGTGAAGCCGCCGTCACCGGTCAGATCGGCGTTGGCCTGCGCGATCGTGTGCTTGGCCTCTTCCATTGCCGACAGGTACACGACGTCGTCGGTCACCTTGTGGTCGACGACCTTGCGGTACGGCGTCTCGATGAAGCCGTACTTGTTGACGCGGCTGAACGACGCGAGGCTGTTGATCAGACCGATGTTCGGGCCTTCCGGCGTCTCAATCGGGCAGATGCGGCCGTAATGCGTCGGATGAACGTCGCGGACTTCGAAGCCGGCGCGCTCACGCGTCAGACCACCTGGTCCAAGTGCCGACACGCGACGCTTGTGGGTGACTTCCGACAGCGGGTTGGTCTGATCCATGAACTGCGACAGCTGCGACGAGCCGAAGAATTCGCGGACCGCGGCAACCGCAGGCTTCGCGTTGATCAGGTCGTTCGGCATGACGGTCGAGACGTCGACCGACGACATGCGCTCCTTCACGGCGCGCTCCATGCGGAGCAGGCCGACGCGGTACTGGTTCTCGAGCAGCTCGCCGACCGAACGGACACGACGGTTACCGAGGTTGTCGATATCGTCGATCTCGCCCTTGCCGTCCTTGAGGTTCACGAGCGTCTTGATGACCTCGAGAATGTCCTCGGTGCGCAGCGTCGTGACGGTGTCCTCGACGTCGAGGTCGAGACGCATGTTCAGCTTCACGCGGCCCACGGCCGACAGGTCGTAGCGATCCGGATCGAAGAACAGACCCGAGAACAGCGCCTCGGCCGTCTCCAGCGTCGGCGGCTCGCCGGGGCGCATCACGCGGTAGATGTCGGACAGCGCCTGCTCGCGCTCTTCGGCCTTGTCGACCTTGAGCGTGTTGCGGATCCACGGGCCCGTTGCGACGTGATCGATGTCGAGCAGGTCGAGACGCTCGATGCCTGCCTGGTCGAGCAGTTCGAGGTTCTCGGCGGTCACTTCGTCACCGGCTTCGATGTAGATGCGGCCGGTCGACTCGTCGATCAGGTCGTATGCCGAATAGCGGCCGAAGATTTCCTCGGTCGGGATCAGCAGGTCGGTGAGACCGTCCTTGAACGCCTTGTTCGCGGCGCGTGGGGAAATCTTCTGGCCGTTCGGGAACACGACTTCGCCGGTCTTCGCATCGACGATGTCGAACATCGGCTTCTGGCCACGCCAGTTCTCGACCTGGAACGGAACGATCCAGCCACCCTGGCCGCGGACGAACGTCACGCGGTTGTAGAAGTAGTTGAGGATCTCTTCCGACGTCATGCCGAGCGCGTAGAGCAGCGCCGTGACGGGCAGCTTGCGCTTGCGATCGATGCGGACGTTGACGATGTCCTTCGCGTCGAACTCGAAATCGAGCCACGAGCCGCGATACGGAATGACGCGGGCAGCGAACAGATACTTGCCCGACGCGTGCGTCTTGCCGCGATCGTGATCGAACAGCACGCCCGGCGAACGGTGCATCTGGCTAACGATGACGCGCTCGGTGCCGTTGATGAAGAAGGTGCCGTTCTCGGTCATGAGCGGCATGTCGCCCATGTACACGTCCTGCTCCTTGATATCGATGACCGACTTGGCCTCGGTATCGGGATCGACCTCGAACGCAGTCAGACGCAGCGTGACGCGCATCGGCGCGGCATAGGTGATCCCGCGCTGGCGGCATTCCTCGACGTCGAACTTCGGCGGCTCAAGGACGTAATCGTCGAAATCGAGATAGGCGGTGCCGGCGAAATCCTGGATCGGGAACACGCTGCGCAGCGTCTTCTCGAGACCCGAGACGTGGCCGATCGACTTGTCGGAGCGCAGGAACTGCTCGTAGCTCTCGCGCTGGACCTCGATCAGGTTCGGCATCTGCACGACTTCGTGGATGTTGCCGAAGACCTTGCGGATGCGACGCTTTGCGGTGCCGCCGTCGCGACGCTGCTTGGCAGCGCCCTCGTTGATCGCCTTGGAAGCCATAGGTTATTTGCCCTCAATAAACTGACGGGTCAGCCGTAATTTCGTGCCCGGGAACCCCCGGACGGGGCGTGCAGTAACGCAAAAAGGCCGCGCGCAATCACATGCGGCGGCTTTCGGCGAATGAAACCCCGGCATCCAATACGATCGACATGCTGCGCGACGGCCTGTCATTTCCCGGATGCTGTGGTGAGTGGCTCATATAGGACGGTGACCGGCACTTGTCAAAGCGGTCCGGTCTCGCGCTGAAAATGTCGAAGACGGGATGCCCTTGCGGCCAGGAGAGCGCGGCGCAGTGGCTCGTGGAAAAATATTTGTAATAAAATCACAATGCCACGCAACGGCTTATTGGGCGACGAGCGACCTAGCGCGGACGCGGCGCTGTTCGCGGGGATGACAGTCCTGATCAGGATTAGTAGATACCAATTCGCTACCGGGATTGAATCCGCCGCACGGCGGGGCCTTGCCGGTGTCGTTCAGCCGTCATTCGTCAGCGTCCACCCTATTGCCGAGTTCACGCCCATGTCGATAGCCGCCCGGTCGGACCCGTCCGCGTGAGCGCCGATCCCAGTCTGGCGCCCCCAACGGGTGCGGCAGCAGGTTTCGGCCCGGGGGTGGGAAGCCCGGCCTCCGCTCGTCTGCCTGTGGCGGGCGCTTGTCTGCCTGTGGCGGGGGACGGGAGCGCGGTTCTGCCGCGACTGCTGTTCGTCCATGCCGCCGACGCGGCATCGTGCCAGGCGCATGCCGAGCTTCGGTCGCGCGGCTACTCCGTCGCCTGGATCGGCCATGCGGCGGAGATTGCGGCGGGAACGGCGTTCGCGCCTGACGTCGTGATTGCCGACGCGCAATCACGGGGCGACGATCTGATCACCGTGCTTGATCAGATCGGGCACGACGGCCGGATCTGCCCGGTGATCGAGTTACGGCCACCGGGCGAATATCCGTCCGCCGTCCTCGGGGAGGCGATGATCGGCGAGCATCCGCTCGTCGGGTCGCTCGAGCGGACCTACAAGATCGGCGCACTCACCGCGATCCTCGCGTCGCTCGCGACCGGGACGGGTCGATCGGAAGACGCCGCGGGCGACCGGCGCATGATCGCGGCGCTGCTTGCCGGATCGCGGCTGCTGCCGAACCTGCATTACGAGTTCCTGCCCAAGATCGACCTGACCACTGACCAGGTTGCCGGCTATGAAGCGCTCGCCCGGCTGCGCAACATCCCGGGTGTGAACCCCGAATGGCTGTTCGCCGCGATGACCGACGCGGGGATCGAGGCGGCAGCGACGATGAAGGCGGTCACCGCCGCGCTCGACCTCTGGCTTGCGCTGAGCGTCGAGCAACGGTCCGCGCCGGTCGCGATCAACTGCAGCCAGGCGGTGCTGGCCGATCCGCTGTTCCAGGCGGCGCTGGGCGATGAACTGCGCCGGCGCGGTGTCGCGTCGAACGGACCGGGACGGGGCGTCCTGATCATCGAGATCACCGAGGATGCCCGGCCGGTCGATACCCAGCGGCTGGTCCGCGACATGAACGGGTTGCGCGATCTGGGCGTGGTGTTCTCGCTCGACGATTTCGGCAAGGGGGCGACGAATTTCGATCGCGTCTTCACGCTGCCGATCGCCGAGCTGAAGATCGACAAGGACTTTTTTGGCCATTGCGCACGCCACGTGCACGAACTCGGCATACTGCGCGAGGTCGTCCGGTCCTGCCACGCGCGGGGGCTGAGCACGGTCGTCGAGGGGGTCGAGACTGAAGAGCATCTCGCGATCGCCCGCGACCTGGGCGCTCGCTGTGCACAGGGCTTCTACTGGGGCCGGCCGATGGCGGCGGGGAGCTTCGCGCACGTCCGCGTGATCTGAAGGCCAGCAGTTCGCGATGCGGACGATCATCTGGTCGCCCTCGCGGCGCGGCTCATCGCATGGCGACTTGCCGCCGCGACCCGTTCGGCCTCCCCGCGCTAGCGTTGCAGGAGGGAATTTTCGACGATGAGCATACAATGGCGCCGCGCGCTTCTGATCGTGCCGGCTGGCCTGGCGCTGGCGCCGCCCGTGGTCGCGCAGGAGGCGGGCCAGACGTCGGACGCCGCGTCGCAGCAGTCGACCCCACCGGCGCCTGCCGGGACGGTTCGCGGGCTCGAGCCGCTCCAGGCCCGCGACACTGGGACGGCAGCGGTTCCCGTACCCGATACGCCACGACTGGTTCTGCCGGCTCCGACGACCGCAGACGCGCCGCCGCGCAGCCGCACCCCCGCGCGCGCGCCGGCGACACGCACTGCGGACCCGGATACGCCGAGGGCCGCGCGGGTCGACGCCGCGACGACGTCCCGGCGTGCAGCGGAGCCCGTGCCGTCCGTCGCACCGCGCGACGCGGCGGACGTTCGGACGGATCCGGCGGCCGCGTCGCCCGCCACCACGGTACCGACGACACCGGCACCGGCCGCTTCGGCAACCACCGCGAGCCCCGAAGTCGCCCCCGTCGTCGCGCCGTCCTCCGCCCCCGTCGAGCGCACGATCGCCGCGCCGGAGCAGGGCAGGGCGATGCCGTTCTGGCTCTGGCTGGCAGTCATCCCGATCGTCGTCATCGCGCTGTGGTTGCTGCGCAGGGGGCCGCGTAAACGGCATGATCGGCTGGACTATCACGAGCCCGAACCGCTGATTGACGCCGAGGCACCGCCGGCAAGACCGCTACCCACGCCGGCGCCGGTCCCGCCGAGCCCCGCGCGGGTGGCGACGCCGACCCCGGCGATCGCACCGCCGTCCCCGCCTGAGCCCGCGACGGCGGCAACCCCGCAATTTCTCGACCGGCGCGCGCGCGAGCCGGAGCGGGCGCGTCTGTCGGTCGAGCTGCGCCCGGTTCGTGCTGGGCTGAACCTGCTCAGCGCGACGGCTGAATGTGAGCTCGTGGTGACGAACGTCGGCGCGGGCGTCGCGGAGGCGATCCGCGTCCAGGCGGTCTTGCTGAGCGCGCATGCCGGTCAGGACGCCGATCTGACGGCCGTGAATGCGGGTCAGGTCCCGCGTCCGGCGACCGCGCCGTTCACGCTCGCTCCGGGCGAGTCACGCACGATCCGGACGGTCTCGGCCATGTCGCGCGAGGCAATCCATAGCATGACCGCGGCCGACCGGCCGATGTTCGTGCCGATCGTCGCGGTCAACATCCGCTATGCCAGCGGGGCGATTGCCGGTCAGACCGCGCGTGCCTGGGCGATCGGTGTCGAGCGGGTCGATTCGGCCAAGCTTGCGCCGTTCTGGCTCGATATCCCCGCGCGCATGTATGACGGGATCGCCGCGCGTCCCCATGCGCCCGCGATCGAAGTCTAGGCGGGCTTAGGCGAGGGGCCGGGTATCATCGATCCGGCCCCGTCGTTTTCTATCAGGCACAAAAAAAGGGCGACCCCATCGCTGGGGCCGCCCTTTTTTTAGCTGCGGCCAGCAGGCGAAAGCCCCTGCTTCGTCGGTCGGTGCAAGCACCGCCGGCCGGCCTTGCGGGGAGTGCGCCTCAGCGTGGCTGAAGCGTCTCTCCCGCTGCGGCTTACTTGACCTCGACGGTCGCGCCAGCTGCTTCGAGCTGTGCCTTGATCTTGGCGGCTTCGTCCTTCGACACGCCTTCCTTGACGGCCTTGGGAGCCGACTCGACCAGCGTCTTTGCTTCGGTCAGGCCGAGCGACGTGATCGCGCGGACTTCCTTGATGACGTTGATCTTCTTGCCACCGTCGCCGGTCAGGATGACGTCGAATTCGGTCTGCTCTTCAGCGGCCGGTGCGGCTGCGCCGCCGCCAGCTGCCGGTGCTGCGACCGCTGCTGCGGCCGAAACGCCCCACTTCTCTTCGAGCAGCTTCGAAAGCTCAGCTGCTTCGAGAACGGTCAGTTCGCTCAGGCTCTCAACGAGCGCGTTCAGGTCTGCCATGATAAATCTCCATCTCGGGGCATGTGCCCCATCAGTTCAAAAAGTAACGAAAGAGCCTGCAAGATCAGGCGGCTTCCTTCTCCGCGTAGGCGGAAAGCACGCGCGCGAGCTGCGCTGCCGGAGCCTGCGTGATCGTCGCCAGCTTCGTGGCAGGTGCCACGATGAGGCCGAGGATCTTGGCACGCAGTTCATCCAGCGAGGGCAGCGTTGCGAGCGCCTTCACACCGTCGACGTCGAGGGTCGTCGCGCCCATCGCCCCACCCACGATTTCGAACTTGTCGTTCGTCTTCGCGAATTCCACGGCCACCTTGGCGGCCGCGACGGGATCGATGGAGCTGGCCAGACCGACCGGACCCGTGAGCATGTCGCCCAGCGAGCTGTAGTCGGTGCCGTCCATTGCGATCTTGGCAAGCTTGTTCTTCGAGACCTTGTAGGTCGCGCCGGCGTCGCGCATCTTGTTCCGCAGCACAGTGGACTGTGAGACGGTCAGGCCGAGGTTGCGCGTCACAACGACGACGCCGACCTCGGAGAAGGTGCGGTTCAGCTCGGCTACGGCCGCGGTCTTTTGATCACGATCCATGCCATTCTCCACGTTTTCAGGTTCACCATTTGCACGGTGGACCCGGTTACTAACCGGAGGCGCAGACAAGCCCGCGCTTCCGGGTGTCTCGTCGATGGGGCATGGGAGAGGGCAGGCGCCGGAGCGCTCCGCAAAATCTCATTCCCCGTCTAGGTGGGAGATTAAGCGCCGGCAAACCCGGTGCACCCACTGTCTCGGACGGAGTTCGGCAGGCGGACCCGCCGAACGAAGCCGCCGCATAGCCGAATCGCTCGCGAAGTCAATCGCCCGGATGCGGTCCGGTGCGTGTCGCGAAACCGTCACGCGACTGACGCGAAGGTGTCTCCGTTCCTTCACCGCACTGCCGCTTTACCCGGCCAAAGCTCCCCGCAGCGGTCAGATCGGCCGATCCGGGGGGACGTATGAAAAATCCGACGAACATGACGATGGCCTATCACGACGGCGATATCGATACGAACACCAGCGCCAATCCGCATCTGAACGATCTGATCGCGGTGCGCTATTCGCGTCGCCAGACGCTGATGGGCGGCCTGTCCGCCGCGACCGCCGCGGTGTTCGGCGGCATGCTGCTCGCAGGGTGCGACGAGGATGACCCGCGGCGTGCGGTCACGGTGCAGGCCGGTGCATCGGGTGCGACCTCGGCAGGCAAGACGGTCACGCTGACGGGCACGGTAGCGTCGGGCAGCGCGACGGGCGTCGCCTGGGCCCAGACCGGCGGCCCGGCCGTGACGCTCGCCAACGCGAACACCGCGACCGCGACCTTCACCGCGCCCAGCGTCGCTGCCGACACCACGCTCACCTTCACCTTCACCGGCACCAGCACCGACGGCATCCGCAGCGAGACCTCGACCAGCGTCACGGTCAGCCCGGCGCGGCTCGACTTCACCGCGGTCCCCAAGAGCCTTGCCGATGTCGTCGCGGTACCGGCCGGCTACAGCGTCACCGTGCTCTATCGCCTGGGCGATCCGATCGCGAGCGGCGTCGGCGCCTATGCCAATGACGGCAGCGACACGAACTTCGCACGCCGTGCGGGCGACCATCATGACGGCATGAGCTATTTCGGGCTGGCCGCGACCGGCAGCACCCCAGACGCCAACGGCAACACGCGCGGCCTGCTCGTGCTCAACCACGAGAATATCACTCAGGCCTATCTGCACCCCAACGGCGCGACCAGCACCGGCGGCGCGATCGGTGCGGGCGGTGTCCGCCCCGAGTCCGAGGCGCTGAAGGAAATGGAATGCCACGGCGTCTCGGTGATCGAGATCAGCCGGTCGGCCACCGCCTGGAGCTATGTCCCCGCCTCGGCGCTCAACCGCCGTATCACGCCGCTGACGCCGATGAGCTTCAGTGGTCCGGTCCGCGGCAATGCGCTGCTCAGGACGCGCTATTCGACCGACGGCACGGCGGGCCGCGGGACGATCAACAACTGCGCGAACGGCACGATGCCGTGGCACACCTATCTGACCAACGAGGAGAATTGGGCGGGCTATTTCCGTCGCCAGTTCGGTGACGTCGCCGCGCGGGGCGGGTCGACCGCCAAGCAGAATGTCTCGCTCGCCCGCTATGGTATCCGCGAGACCGCCAACGCCACCACGTTCAACGGCAATTACGGCTGGGCGTCGGTCGTGCCGGCCGATTCCGCCAACACGCTCTATGCGCGCTGGAACGTCACCACGACCGCCGCGACCGATGCCACCGGCGATTTCCGTAACGAGGCGTTCCAGTTCGGCTGGGTGGTCGAGATCGATCCGTTCGATCCCGCCTCGACCCCGCGCAAGCGCACCGCGCTCGGCCGCATGAACCATGAGGGTTGCGAGATCGGCCGGACGATCGCGGGCGTCAAGCCGGCCTTCTACATGGGCGACGATGCGCAGAACGAATATATCTACAAGTTCGTGTCCGCCACGCCCTGGTCGGCGGCAGACGCGACCGCGACCAACCGGCTCGCGATCGGCGACAAATATCTCGACGCGGGCACGCTCTATGTCGCCAAGCTGAACGCCGACGGTTCGGGCCAGTGGCTGCCGCTGGTGTTCGGTCAGGGGCCGCTGACCAGCGCCAACACGACCTATCCGTTTGCGGATCAGGCCGATGTGCTGATCAATGCGCGTCTGGCGGGCGACGTGCTGGGCGCGACCAAGATGGATCGTCCCGAATGGACCGCGGTGAACCCGGCGACGGGCGAGATGTACTGCACGCTGACCAACAACTCGTCGCGCACTGCGGCGAATGTCGATGCGTCCAATCCGCGCGCCTATACCGATCCCAAGACGACCGGTGGCCAGACCACGGGCAACGCCAACGGCCATGTCATCCGTCTGCGCGAGACCGGCGACACGTCGGAGGCGACCGCCTTTACGTGGGACATCTACGCATTCGGTGCGGGCAGCGATCTCGATGCGACCAACATCAACCTGTCGGGGCTCGACGCGACGAACGACTTCTCGTCGCCCGATGGCCTGTGGTTCGGCCTGCCGAGCAATCCGACCGGCAACGTCACGCCGGTGATGTGGATCGAGACCGATGACGGCGCCTATACCGACGTCACCAACTGCATGCTGCTCGCGGCAATTCCGGGCCGTGTCGGTGACGGCGGTACGCGGTCGGTGACGAGCACGCTCGGCGGGACCAGCAACACGGTCACGACGCGGATCGGCAAGGCACCGGCCACCACGCTCCGGCGCTTCCTGGTCGGACCGAAAGAATGCGAGATCACCGGCATCCATTCGACCCCGGATGGCCGCTCGCTGTTCGTCAACATCCAGCATCCCGGCGAGAATGGTGGTCCCACCAACATCACCAGCAGCTGGCCCGCGAACCAGGCCGGCGCGGTTGCGACCCCGTCGCGTCCGCGTTCGTCGACGATCGTCATCACCAAGAACGATGGCGGTATCATCGGGCTGTAAGCAGGGCAGGGGGCGGGTCGCATAACGGACCCGTCCCCGGCTTTCGGCGTTACCTCCTGCGAACGCATATCCAGCGTATCCGGAAAGGTTCGTCCATGACTCTCCCCGCATCGCCCGTCTGGTTCATCACGGGTTGCTCCACCGGCTTCGGCCGCGATCTCGCCAGGCTGGTCCTGGATCGCGGGTGGCGCGCCGTCGTCACCGCGCGGGACGCCGACCGGGTCGCCGACCTGGTCGAGGGGCATGACGATACCGCGCTCGCCCTGGCGCTCGACGTCAACGACCAGGCGCAGGTCGAGGCTGCGGTCGCGGCGGCCAAGGCGAGGTTCGGCCGGATCGACGTGCTCGTGAACAATGCTGGCTATGGCTATCAGGCGACCGCCGAAGAGGGGGACGAGGCCGAGATCCGTGCCCAGTTCGACACCAATGTGTTCGGGCTATTCGCGATCACCCGCGCGGTCCTGCCGATCATGCGCGCGCAGGGCAGCGGCAACATCGTCAACTTCACCTCGGTCGCCGGGCTCATCGGGTTTCCGGGATCGGGCTATTATGCGGCATCGAAGCACGCGGTCGAGGGCTGGTCCGACGCACTGCTCGCCGAGGTCGGGCCACTCGGCATCGGCGTGACCTGTGTCGAGCCGGGCCCGTTCCGCACCGACTGGGCGGGGCGATCACTGCGCCAGACGCCAAGCCAGATTGCCGATTATGCCGATACCGCGGGCGCGCGGATGGCGGGAACGAAGGACGTCAGCGGGACGCAGGCCGGTGATCCGGGCCGGGCAGGCGAGGCGATCATCGCCGCGGTCGGCCAGGACGTGCCGCCGCGCCATCTGGTGCTCGGCGCATTCGGCTATGAGGCCGTGACCGCAAAGCTGCGTGAACGGCTGGCCGCGATTGAAGCAGCGCGCGACATCAGCCTGGGTGCGGACTTTCCAGCCGATGCGACCTGAGCGCATCAGGCGGCCCTGACGCAAAAAGGGCCGGGAGATCGCTCTCCCGGCCCCTTTCCTAACACTCGAAAGCGCGAACGCCGATCAGGCGCCGGCGACCTCCGTCGTGTCGACCTTGATCCCGGCACCCATGGTGCTCGAAACCGCGATCTTGCGGACATACTTGCCCTTCGCGCCCGACGGCTTGGCCTTGACCACGGCGTCGACCAGCGCGTCGAAGTTCGCGCGCAGGTCTTCTGCCGGGAACGACGCCTTGCCGATGCCCGAGTGGATGATGCCGGCCTTCTCGACGCGGTATTCGATCTGGCCGCCCTTGGCGTCCTTGACCGCCTGCGCGACGTTCATCGTCACCGTGCCGAGCTTCGGGTTCGGCATCAGGCCCTTGGGGCCCAGAACCTTACCGAGACGACCGACGATGCCCATCATGTCCGGGGTCGCGATGCAGCGATCGAAATCGATCGTGCCACCCTGGATGGTCTCCATCAGGTCTTCCGCGCCGACGACGTCTGCGCCTGCTGCGAGAGCCTCTTCAGCCTTCGCGCCGCGGGCGAACACGCCGACGCGGACGGTCTTGCCGGTGCCCTTGGGCAGCGTCACCACGCCGCGGACCATCTGGTCTGCGTGACGCGGATCGACGCCCAGGTTCAGCGCGACTTCGATCGTCTCGTCGAACTTCGACGTGGCGCCCGAACGTGCGAGCGCGATCGCCTCGTCAATTGCGTGCAGCTTGACGGTGTCGACCGTGACGGCCTTCTGCTTCTTGGTCAGCTTTGCCATGATATCAGCCCTCCACCACTTCGAGGCCCATTGCGCGGGCGCTGCCTTCGATGATCTTCGTCGCAGCGTCGATATCGTTGGCGTTGAGGTCCTTCATCTTCGTCGTGGCGATCTCGCTCAGCTGCGAGCGCTTGATCTTGCCAGCGACGACCTTGCCCGGCTCCTTCGAACCCGACTTGAGGCCGGCGGCCTCCTTGATCAGGTACGATGCCGGCGGGGTCTTCGTCTCGAACGAGAACGAGCGATCCGCATAGACCGTGATGACGGTCGGGATCGGCATGCCCTTTTTCAGTTCGCTCGTGCCGGCGTTGAACGCCTTGCAGAACTCCATGATGTTCACGCCGCGCTGACCCAGCGCAGGCCCGATCGGCGGCGCGGGCTTTGCCTCGCCTGCAGGGACCTGCAGCTTGATGTATCCGGTAATCTTTTTAGCCATGTCACTCTCTTGATAGGGGCCGCCCGCCTTCGCGCGCACAGCCCGGTTTCGAGTCTAGCGGTACGAACGACGCACGCTCGACGCGCGTCTCCCGCAGGTTCCATCATCAGATGTTGGAAGCTGGCGCGCATAGCCGAGGCGTGCCGCTGGTGCAAGCCTGTGCACTGACCATTGGCGATCGCGGCGCAGGCGCCGGCCATGTCCCGGCGTCGGGATCACCCGACCGGTCACAGCAACGGCTGCCGCCGAGTATGCAACCGATTGCAGTCCGAAAGTCTTCACCTTCACCGCAATGATCCAGCTCAGCAAATTTCAAGTTATTCGTACAAGATGATCTAAATCATGAGCGGAAACACAGCAAATGTGGCAAGTCGTGCACGAGGAGAGATTAGGACAGCCATGAGAGCGGCCTTTGATCATGACAGCTGAACATTGAGATTCCTTACAATGGCGCTCGGGCTTGCGCTTGGTTTGATGATCCCACTTGGATTCATATTGGCATGCTCGCTTATACTTGACCGGCCGGTGACGATACTTATCGTCGGAATTATCGTTGGAATATCCGCAACCTATGCCCTGTCGGTGATCCTGATGCGGCCGTCGAAGCATGACGAGGAGCATGTCGGGGACGCCGTTCCCAAGGTTTCGCTTGCCATGATTTGCCTGGCAACGGCGCTGATCGTCTGCGGGTTCAGCATCTATGTGTCCGACCGGCCGCATTATCTTCTCTACCGGGACATGCCCCATATCGCTGCAGCGATGCTGTTCCTTCCCGGCATGCTCATTGGGTCTGGCTGTATCCTCTGCATGATCGCCGGGCGCGCCGTCTCGCGCTAGGCCGCTCGGTTCGTCGCCCGGACCGCGCCAAAAAAGCGCCGACGCGCCCGGTGCCCCGTGGTGCCGGCCTATAATGGAGGCCGGACGTGTCGTTGCACGCCCGTCACTCCGAGAGTTTCGGCATGGATACGATGATCAACGTCGCGGACGACGGCGGCAGATGGGATATGGCGAACGCCCCGTTCGTCGTCGACGCGCTGGCGCGGTCGATCCCGACGGTGCAATTCTCGATGGAAGGCGAGGTGCTGGCGGTCAATGATCGCTATCTGCGCATCTTCGGTCGCGAGGCGCAGGACCTGATCGGCGGCCATCACAGCAGCTTCGTCCGGCTGACCGCGGCGGGGACGGCGGACTATGCGACCGTCTGGAACACGCTGCGCAAGGGGCGTCTGATCCAGACCGAGTTCGGCAGCATCGCCAAGGATGGTCGCGAAGTCTGGTTGCAGGCGACCTACATGCCGGTGCTGGACAGCAACGGCGTCCCGCAGCGCGTGTTCAAGCTCGCCAACGATATCACGCATGAGCATCAGCATGCCGCGGACAAAATCAAGATGCTCGAGGCGATCTCGCGATCGACCGCGATGATCGAATTCGCGCTCGACGGGACGATCCTGTCCGCCAATCCGCTCTATCTGGCGATCACCGGCTATACCGAGACCGACATTCGCGGCCGGCATCACCGCATGTTCGTGACCCCCGAGGACGCCTGCGATCCCAGCTATGACCGATTCTGGGAACGGCTGCGCGAGGGGGAGTTCATACGCTCCGAATTCCGCCGGATCGGGCGGGACGGGCGGCCGATCTGGCTGCAGGCGAGCTACAACCCCATCCTCGACGCGTCCGGCAAGCCGACACGGATCGTCAAGATCGCGACCGACATCACCGAATCGGTCGAGCTGCGCCTCGAAAACGCGCATCACGCGTTCAGCGACGCGCTGACCCAGCTCGCCAATCGGCGACGGTTCAACCGGACGCTGGCGGAGGAGGTACGCCGCGTGATCCGGTCGGGTGACGACCTGTCGCTGATCCTCATCGACATCGATCATTTCAAGCGTTTCAACGATACCCATGGTCATCAGCAGGGCGATGCGTGCCTGCGGATCGTCGCGACCGCCATCCGGTCGGCGGTGCGGCGCGCCAACGATCTGGTCGCGCGTTTCGGCGGCGAGGAATTTGCGGTGCTGCTGCCCAGTGCCGGTGCCGATGTTGCGGCGACCGCGGCGGAAACGATCCGTGCGGCGGTCGAGACGTTGCGCGTCGACCATCAGGACGGGACACGCCCGGTGCTGACCGTCAGCGTGGGTCACGCATCGCTCAGCCGGGATCACCGCAGCGCCGACGTCCTCGCCGATGATCTCGTCGAGCGCGCGGACCGTGCGCTCTACCGGGCCAAGGAAGCCGGCCGCAACACCGTGTGCGACGACCGCGCCATCCACCCGAGGGGGTCCGCGACGCCGTCGTCCCGCGCGCCACTTTCCCGCTCGATCTCTCCCAAAGGATAACCCGAATGCTATGGTTCAAAGCCGACGCGCCTATCCGCCTGAAACTGCTGATCGCCTTTTCCAGTTTCGTCGTTCTGGTCGCCTGCACCGCGATTGCGGGATTGGTCCTTAAGGGCACCGCGCTGATCGGCGCGGACGTCGCGGCAACGCTGATCGCGGTTGGGCTCGGCTATACCTATCGCGAGATGATCGCGGTGCCCTATGTCACCACCGTCGTTCGTATGGAGGCGCTGGCCGCGGGTGATCTCGAAAGCCCGATCGAGTTCACGAACTTTCGCGACTGCGTCGGCCGCATGACCAAGGCGATGGGAACGTTCCAGGAGAATGCGCGGGTGCAGATTGCACTGAACGTCGAGGCGTCGCGCAACGCCGATGTGGTCAACCGCATGGCGCAGAATTTCAAGCAGGTGGCCGAGGGCAATCTGACTGTCGACATCACCGAGGACTATCCGGCGATCTACGAGGACCTGAAAGCGAACTTCAATATCGCGCTTGCCAGCTTGCGCGACCTGATCCGCTCGGTCGCGCAGGGCGCCTCCAGGATCCAGATCGGCTCGGGCGAGATTGCGCAGGCGTCCGAGGATCTGGCGCGGCGAACCGAGAGCACCGCGGCGAGCCTGGAGGAGACGTCGGCGGCGATCCATCAGATGGACAATCGCCTAAAGGATACCGCGCAGGGCGCGACGCGGTCGGTGGCGACCTCCGAGCAGGCGCTGAGCGCGCTCGATCATGGACGCCACAAGACCGACACAGCGGTCCAGGCGATGGAGCGCGTCAGCGATAGCGCCAAGGGGATCGACAGCGTCATCGAGGGACTCGACAAGATCGCGTTCCAGACCCGCGTCCTAGCGATGAACGCGGCGGTCGAGGCGGGACGCGCAGGCGATGCCGGACGAGGCTTTGCGGTGGTCGCCGATCTGGTGTCCGCGCTGGCGATGCGCGCCGAGGAAGAGGCCAAGCGCGCGCGTAACCAGCTGACCGTGACGCAGGTCGATATCGGAGCGGCGGTCGACGCGGTGCAACTGGTCGATCAGGCACTGTCGGGGATCGTCGCCTCGGGGCGTGAGGCGGCGGATATTTCGCGGCAGATCGCGACCGACAACCAGGCGCAGGCCCTCGCGATCACCGAGGTGAGCGCCGCGGTCGGCAGCATGGACCAGGCGACGCAGAAGAACGCGGCGATGGTCGAGCAGACGTCCGCCGCGGCGCGGCAGCTCGCGCAGGAGGTCCAGCTGCTCGCGCAGCACGCGCAACGCTTCGTCGTCGATGGCGGCGGGGCCCGGCAGGCGGCACCGGCCTCGGCGGCGCAGCCGGCAACGGGCGGACGCGACCATTATACGCTGGCGAGCGATACCCGGCGGCTGCCCGCCTCCGCGATCACCGCGCTGACCCGGCCGAGCTGGTAGGATCGACCAGCCGGGTCGGGGGCGGGTCCCGGTCTAGAAGCGGGCTCGCATGCCGAGGCGGTAGATGCGGCCGAGCGTGTCGTAGAGCGCGGGGTTCACGTCGAGGCCGGTATTAGTCTGCGGCGCGGGTTCGGGATCGTGATCGAACAGGTTGTCGACCTTGAAGAACAGACTGACCTGTTTGGACAGGTTCACCGACCCGCCGAGATCGACGTAGAAGGCGCCTTTCATCGTGTTGTAATCGATCGTCGGGTTATTGGCGGTCGAAGCGGGGCAGGCGGTCGTGCACACGACATACTGGTTGCCGAAATTGCCGTCGGAGAACCAGCGTTCCTGCAACGTCAGGCTGAAGAGGTCATTGTCGTAGCTCTGCGTAGCGAGCCATTTCCAGTCGGGTGTCGCACCATTGTTGGCGCCCGCCTGGTCGACCGTCGCGACACCGGCGATGCCCGCCTTCACTAGGAACTCGCGAACATTGGTGCCGAGCGCGCGGAGGGTGAAATTGCCCGGCAGGCCGAGCGGCTGCTTCCACTGGTAGCTCGCCTCGATGTCGAACCCGCTGGTCTTCCACGAGGCGAGGTTGAACGGTTGGACGTTGATGAAGTTGCCGCCTTGGGTCGGGCTGTTCAGCACGAAGCCGCCGCAGAACGCCTGATTGCCCTCGAAGCAGAAGCGCACGATCTGGTCGGCCGACAGCGTCGAGATCACGCCGTCGAGCTTGATGCTGTAATAGTCGAACGACAGGCCGAGCCCGGGCAGCCAGGACGGGTGTGACAGGACGATGCCGGCTTCGGTATTGCGCGCGATCTCGGGCTTCAGGTCCGGATTGCCGATGGTGTTCTGGAACGCCTGGACGCCGCCGCCGGGGGGGAAGGGGTTGGTGAAGTTGGGCAAAGTCGTGACGGTCGGCGCGGCGAACAGTTCGGACAAATTGGGCGCGCGAACGTCGCGCGACGTCACTGCGCGCAGGCGGATGCCGTCGAGCGGCGTCTCCCAGGTGCCGCCGATCTTCCATGCCCAGATCGTCCCCGACGTGCTGTAATGCGTGACGCGGCCCGCGCCGTTCAGGTTCGCGCGGCCGATCGCGTCGCCCTTGAACAGCGGCAGGTTCAGCTCGAGAAAGCCTTCATAGACCTCGTATTTGCCGCCACCGTTCTTGTAGTTGCCCGCCGCCCAGTTGCTGCCCAGCGTCGAATTCAGCAGCGGGTCCGCGGGATAGTCGGCGCTGTTGGGGCTGAGCGCCGTGACCCCGGCGCCATAGGGATCGCCGTGGACGCGGTAATATTCCCGCCGATATTCGCCGCCGAACGCGACCGCGAGCGGCCCCGCCCACAGGCCGAGCGGCTCACCCGAGAAGTTGAGGCTGGCGACGTCCTGCGTCAGCTTAGTGCGCTGCAACGGTCCGTTGACCGGCGTGACATAGGCGAGCGCCGCGGCGGAGGGGGGCGACCCGCCGAAGATGTTGATCGGCTGACACCCGGCAGCGCGAGCGGCGGCGTCGGCGCAGACGATCGCGCCGTTCAGCGTGATCGCGTTGGCAGCCGCGACATAGCGGTTCTGCAACACGGTGTTCTCGACATCGATATGCGCGATCGTGATGCCATGTTCGTAATAGCCGTCGTAATTCCAGTCGGTGCCGGCCAGATCGAACCGCCCCTTAAGCCCGCCCACGAACCGGTATTGGCGGCGGTCGGTCTGCACCAGCGGATCGGGGAAATTGCCGTTGCTCGTGCCGAAGCCGAACTGCGTGATCCCGGCGGTCGCGCAGCGATCGCGGATCAGCTGCGGCAGATACGGATTGGCGCACTGCACGGTCAGACTGGGGCGGTTATAGCCCGGGCTCGGTTGGTTGCTCGTCTTCACCTGCGCGAGGTTGACGGTGACATAGGCTTCGTTGTTCTCGGCAAAGTCGAAACCGACGCGGGTAAAGCCATTGAGGCGTTCGAGTGAGGACTTGAGCGACGCGCCCGACCCCGGCGCACCCGACAGGTCGCCGCCGACGCAGAAGCTGTTGCCGGGGAAGCAGCCGGTCACGCCACCCGTTCCGGTCGGGCGGCCGTTCGACCCGTAGTTGAAGTTGAACGGCGCGCCATTCTGGTCGAACGCGATCCCCTGCAAGGGGCCGTTGTTGATCAGCCCGAACCGCGCATATTGATAGGGCTGGGCATAGTCGCGATAGTTGAACTGCGGCAGGCCGTTGTTCGCCTGGCCGGTATTGACCAAAGTCGTCGCGCGGTACCAGTCGCGCCCCTTGGCGAGATCGGTGCCGAAATCGCCGGGCCCGACGCCGTCCTCATGATCATATTCGGCGCTGACGATCAGGTGCAGCCGGTCGCCCAGCAGCGATTTGCCGAACGCCGCCTGGACCAGCGCCTGCTGATCGTCGCCGTAATTGGTGATGCCGCCCTGGATATTGCCCTTGAACCCGGTGAACCGCGTGTCGGTGATGAAGTTCACCACGCCGCCGACCGCGTCCGAGCCATAGGAGGCGGACGCACCGCCCGTGACGACGTCGACGCGCTTGACGAGCAGCTGCGGGAACATGCTGATGTCCGGAACGCCCGTCACGTTCGCGCCGACGACGCGTTGCCCGTCGAGCAGGGTCAGCGTCCGGATCGGTCCAAGACCCCGCAGCGAAAACGAGCTGAGCCCCTGCGTTCCGCTCGACGTGCTGAACGTGCCGGTCGCCGCGCCGGTCGAGCCTTGCAGCGACGGCAACTGCGCGATCGCGTTGAAGATGTTCGGCTGGGCATTTTTGAGAATCTGTTCCTCGCCGATCACGGTCGTCGGCGTCGGCGCGTTGAACCCGCTGGTGGTGATGCGCGTGCCGGTGACGACGATGTCGGCCGCGGACGCCGGCGGCGGGCTGTCCTCGGCAAGCGGCGGCGCCGGCGTCACGGTCGGGGGCGGGGCCGGGGGGGCGGTCTGGGCGAGAACGGGTGTCCCGATCAGCGCGATCGCCGACACCATCATCCCGGTCGCGGTGCCGCCGATGCGTGCGGCAAAATCTCGGTCGTGCCTGGCCTTCGCCATGATCCCATCCCCTTTCGGTCATGGCCCAGACCGTCTGTCCGGTCCGGGTCCGCAATCCGTTATGCGGCGATCCTATCGTGGACCGGCGGGGGGAACATCTACGACCATCGTCGCAACGTTCGGGGGGCAATCAGGGCATGAGACGCTTGCGGCCCTGCGACAAATGCCAGCGCATCGCCAGCGCGGCACCGTCCGCGTCCTGCGCCCGGATCGCCTCGACGATCGCGTCATGCTCGTCCATCATCGCGCCGATCACCTCCGGCGCGCGCGATCGCGATATGTCCACACCGGCGCGCAGGATCCGCATCACCGCATCCTGGAGATGCTCGAACACCGGCAGGAACGCCGCGTTGGCGGTCGCCTCGACGATCGCGCGGTGGAGCAGCCAGTCCTCGTCATGCGCCGGGGCGTTCGACAGCAATGCCGCGCGCAACGCCTCCAGCGCCTGCTCGATCGCCGCAAGCTGTTCGTCCGAGCGTCGCTGTGCCGCCAGCCGCGCCGCCTCCGCCTCCAGCACGAAGCGGACCTCATAGGTGCCGAGCGTCGCGGCGAGCGCATCCATCGGCATGTGCGTGCCGAGCCGCGCGGACGGCCGCCGCTTGACATAGGAGCCCGCGCCAAGCCGTGCCTGGGTGATGCCGTCCGAAGCAAGCCGGGCCAGCGCCTCGCGGACGATCGTCCGGGACATGCCGAACATCGCCGCGAGCTTCGCCTCCGATGGCAGCCGGTCGCCGATCGCGAGTTCGTCATCGGTGATGATCCGCACGATCGCGGTATAGGCGCGATCCGCCAGCCGCCCCTCGCTCACGAGCACCCGCCCCCTCTCGTCACCGCATCCTGTCCCATCTCAGACGACATAGCTCAGCGCCAGGACGAGGACGAGGCCGACCACCGAGATCGCGGTTTCGAGCAGCGACCAGGTGCGGAAGGTGTCGGCAGTGCTCGTGCCGACATAGCTCTTAACCAGCCAGAAGCCGGGATCGTTGACATGGCTGAAGAAGACCGAGCCCGCGCCGATCGCGAGCACGACGAGTTCGGGGGAGACGCCTGAGTTCGCAACGACGCCGGGCATGATCCCGACCGCGGTGATCGTCGCGACCGTCGCCGACCCCGCCGCGAGCCGGATCGCGACCGCGACGAGCCAGCCCAGCAGCAGCGGGGAGATTGCGTACATCAGCACCGTCCGCGCGAGCAGGTCGGACAGCCCGGCGGTCACCAGCACCTGTTTCAGTGCGCCGCCCGCGCCGATCGCCAGCAGGATCGCCCCCGCCGCGCCCATCGTTTCATGCCACACCGCGTCCTGGATCGCCGCCTCGCGCAGCCGTCGCCCGAACAGCAGCGGCAGCGCGACGAGGTTGGTCAGCAGCAGCGCGACGACCGGGTTGCTCGCCGCGACGAGCCAGCCCGCCCCCTTCAGCGCGGGCATCATCTGCCCCAGCTCACCGGTCGCGATCATCAGCACCGGCAGCAGCACGATCAGCAGCGACCAGAGCTGCGGCGGCGGTGTGATGGCGAGCCCGGCATCGGTCGCAACCGGTGACGCAAGCCGGACGCCGCGCGTCGTGATCTTCGCCAGCAGCGGACCCGCGATCACCGCGGTGGGGATCGCGATCAGGATGCCGTACAGCATCGTCCGCCCCAGATCCGCGCCCAGCGCCTCGACCGCGAGCAACGGGCCGGGATGCGGCGGGACGAGCGCATGGACGACGCCGAGCCCCGCCAGCGCGGGCATGATCAGCCGGAGCTTGGCGGCATCCCGTACCGGGCCGTCCTCGCCCGTCATTTCCTCCGCGGCGGCGACGACGATCGGCAGCAAAAGGACGAGCCCGGTTTCGAAGAACAGCGGCAGGCCGACGACGATCGCAATGCCCAGCGTTGCCCAGGGGGCGGCGCGTGCGCCGGTCATCTGCAGCGCGCCGCGGGCGAGCGACGCCGCGGCCCCCGACAGATGCAGCATCGCGCCAAGCGACAGGCCGAGCGCGACGACCAGCCCGGTCCCGCCGATGATGTCGCCGACACCCTTCTGCACCGCCTTGGCGACGTCGGGCAGCGGCAGGCCGGCCAGCAGCCCGACGGTGAACGCGCCGCACAACAGGCCGATAAAGGGATGCAGCCGGCCGCGGACGATCATCACGACGGCCAACGCGATGCCAGCCAGCGCCGCGATCACGAGCCTCAGGTCGCCGCCGATCACGGATGGGTGCCGTTCGTTCGCGTGCGACCGCGCTGTGACTGCATCATCGACATCACTCCCAATGATCCGACGACGCGTTCGCCTGCCGGTTTGATAACAGCTGTAGGACAGGTTTCTGTCTAACGACACCGAAAAGGCTTGATCACCGCGAAAATGCGGAGGCATAGTGAGGACCTGTCCAACCGACTCCGCAAGAGAGTTCGATGGGCCGGCACTGAGAAGCCTTTGACCGCGGCGATCGACCGGGGCGTGAAAAGCCGACAGCAGAGGAGGATGACCATGGACGGGACTGCCCAGACCGCACGGCAAATCCAGCACGCCCCCACGACCTCGAACGCGATCTCGAACGCGGGCCAGGCGCTGGCGATGCGCGCGCCGCTGCCGCGGCTGACGCCGACGCAGATCAAGGTCCTGCGCGGGGTGCATTCGGGATTGCTCAACAAGCAGATCGCCTTCGATCTCGGCATCGCGGAAGCGACCGTGAAGGCGCACATGACGGCGTTGATGCGCAAGCTCAACGTGCGCAACCGCACGCAGGTCGCGGTGCTCGCGCATACGCTCATGCTGCAGGCGGCCTGACCGGACTACGACCTTTGTCGCGCCTGAAGCGATCAGCGGCCTTCGTTAGGCCGGCACCCGGGCGGCACTCACGGAGAGATGAATGATGGACGTGAAATGGCTGGCGGGCACAGCGCTGCTGCTGCTCGCGACCCCGGCGTTCGCCGGGACGACGTCGGTCTATCACACCGCGCCGGCCGATCCGCGGGCGATCACGGTCCGCGGTGTCGGCGATGGTCGTGCCGATGACAGCGCCGCGATCCAGCAGGCGATCGACGCGGCGGCGGCGGGCGGCAAGGGCGGCGTCGTCTTCCTGCCATCTGGGCGCTACCGGATCAGCCGGACGATCTTCGTCCGCTCCGCTGTCCGACTGTTCGGGGTGGGAGCGACCCGGCCCGAGATCCTGCTCGCCGATAACAGTGCAGGCTTCGCATCCGGGGTGGCCGCGATGGTCAGCTTCACCGGCGAGGATCAATACCGGGTCGGCAAGGCACCGGTGCCGCCGCGGACCAGCGTGCCGTTCGATCCGAGCATCTTCGACGCGACGTCGAGCACCTTCTACTCGGCGCTGTCGAACATCGACTTCCGGATCGGCGCGGGCAATGCGGGCGCGGTCGCGGTGCGCTTCCGTGTCGCGCAGCATGGCTATCTGCGGCATGCCGACTTTCACATCGGATCGGGGCTGGCGGGCGTCTATCAGGCGGGCAATGCCTTCGAGAATCTGCGCTTCTTCGGTGGGCGCTATGGCATCATGTCGGAAAAGACGTCGCCCGCCTGGCAGTTCACGCTGCTCGATTCGGAATTTTCCGGGCAGCGCGATGCAGCGATCCGCGAGCATGAGGTCGATCTGACGCTGGTCAACGTCGTCATCCGCGACACGCCGGTCGGTATCGAGATCGATCGCGGCTATTCGGATTCGCTGTGGGGGAAGGACGTCCGGTTCGAGAAGGTGACGCGCGCCGGCGTCGTCGTCTCGAACGAGGGCAGCGTCTTCACGCAGATCGGGTTCGACAATGCGGTGGCGGTCGATACCCCGGTCTTCGTGCGGTTTCGCGATAGCGGCAAGACGGTGGCGGGATCGGGCGCGCGCTACCGGGTCAGCGATTTCTCCTATGGCCTGAAGCTGCCGGCACTGGGTGTGATCGGCGACTATGCGACCGACGTCGCGATGACGCCGCTTGCACGTACGCCCGCGCGGCCCGCGCGCGCAATCCGGGCCATGCCGCCGGTTCAGGACTGGGCCAATGTCCATGATCTCGGCGTCAAAGGCGACGACGAGACCGACGATACCGCCGCGCTGCAGCGCGCGGTCGACACGCACCGCGTGCTGTATTTCCCGACCGGGCGCTACCGGGTCACCGACACCATCCGCCTCCGGCCCGACACCGTGCTGATCGCGCTCCATCCCGGCCTCACGCATCTCTATCTGGCCGATTCGACACCGGCCTTCATGGGGGTCGGGGGACCCAAGGCGCTGATCGAAAGCGCCAAGGGGGGCGATGCGATCGTGTCCGGGCTGGGGCTGTGGACCGGTGGGGTCAACCCGCGCGCGACCGCATTGCTGTGGAAGGCGGGCGAGGCGTCGATGGTCAACGACGTCAAGATCCAGGGCGGCGGCGGCACCGCGCTGACCAAGGGAAGCCCGATCGGCTTCGGCGATCCGCGGGCGCGCTTCGACGGGCAATATCCCAGCATCTGGGTGACGGACGGCGGCGGCGGCACCTTTGCCGCCTTGTGGTCCCCCAACACGCTGGCATCGGCGGGGTTTCACGTGTCGAACACCAGCACGCCGGGCCATGTCTACCAATTGTCGGCCGAGCATCATTATCGCGCCGAAATCGTGCTCGATCATGTCGCGAACTGGGAATTCCTCGCACCACAGACCGAGCAGGAGGTTCGCGACGGCGTCGACGCGATCTCGACCGAGATCCGCCATTCGCGCAACATCCTGTTCGCCAATTATCACGGCTACCGCGTCACCCGCTCGATCAAGCCGATGGATGCGGCGATCAAGCTCTACGAGTCGGGCGATATCCGCTTCCGCAATGTGCATGTGAACGCGGAGAGCGGCTTTGCGAGCTGCGATGCCAAGGGCTGCGGCACCTTTCTGCGGGCGAGCAAATATCCGTTCGAAAACGCGATCAAGGACATCACCGGCGGACAGGAGGTCCGCGAGCGCGAATTCGCCCGGCTCGACGTGCCTGCGACTCCCGCGCCCAGGGTTCCGGCTCCGACGGCGGTCGAGAAGCTCGCCGACGGCTTCTATTCGATCGCCGGCGGTGCGGTCGACGCGAACGGCAAGCTCTACTTCATCGACCGCCATTTCCAGCGCATCCATGGCTGGTCGAAGCGCGAAGGGCTCTCGATCGTCGCGGAGGCACCGCTCGATCCGGTCAATCTGATGGTCGATCGATCGGGGCGGCTGCTGGTCCTGTCGTCGGCAGGACGCGATGCCACGGTCTACAGCATCGATCCGGCAAAGCCCGCCGATGTCCGGGTCATCGCGCCGACCGCGATCGCCGAGTCCGGCCCGGCGAACAGGGATGCCGCCACCGTGCTGCCCGTCAACGTCTGGGAAAACGGCGAATTCGCGGACCGGATCGATCCCGTCACCTATCAGTATCCGACGATGGCGGACCTGTTCGCGGCGAAGATGGGCGAGGCCAAGGCGGCGCACTATGTGTCGCCCGACGGTTCGCTCGCACTTCCTGCCTTTCGCGTGTGGAATCAGGGGCCAGACGATCATCAGGGATGGCGCTGGTCGGATACGCTCAACGCGAACGGCTTCGTCGCCGCGCGGCCCGGCGAGCGCGTCGTCCAGACCAACGCGTCGGAGAACCGCACCTATAGCGGCCTGGTCGGGGCGCAAGGCAGGGTCACCGACCTGAAGCCGGTGGCCGATCGCGGCGGTGAAAGCGTCGCCCGCGATGCCTCGGGCCGGCTCTACGTCGCCAATGGGCAGGTGTTCGTCTACGATGCCGGCGGCGCGCTGGTCCGGCGGATCGACGTGCCCGACCGTCCGCTGCAGCTGGTGATCGGCGGCCCCGACAATCACACGCTCTTCATTCTCTCCCACCATGCGCTGTACGCCACAGCGATCTGAGGGCGCGGGTGGTGGTGCGGTCGGGTGGAGGAGTGGTGCCGGTTGCAGGAATCGAACCCGCGACATCCAGTTTACAAAACTGGCGCTCTACCAACTGAGCTAAACCGGCAGCGGGCGCCTCATGCGTCAGGTGACGCCGAACGTCCAGCCTTCGGTTGCAGCAATAAGCGAAGTCATCGCTCGAGGACACCAGAAATCGGCGTTCTTCGCATTGGCGCGGAGCCAGGCTGCGGTAAGGATCGCGTCGGTCGCATGGTCGTCATAGCGCGCGAGGGGGTGGTGCGGTGCGGAGCCGAGCGCTGCGAGCGCGTCGTCGAGCGTCGCGCCGTCGCGCATCTTGCTGCGGCCGACGGGGCGCCCCGCGGCGCGTGCGGCGATGCTGGTATAGATTTCGACGATCGCGGCGCCCGATCGCGGCGGGGCATCGAACGGCCAGACCGGGATCCGCCCGTCGAGACGGTGCAGCAGGCGCATCCCGGCAAAGCTCGCCTTGGCGACCTGCGCCGCGCCGATCGCGTCATACACGGTCGAAGGTTTGCGGCTGCCGTCGTCCGGCATCTCGCACCGACGCCAGTGCAGGAAATCCGCCTTGGTCCCGTCCGCCGCGCCGAGATAGAAATGCGTGCCGCGGCGGCGCTCGATGAACGATGCCGCGCCGAGATCGGCATCGTCGCTCTGCGCGTCGACCATCGCCCAGAGCGCGCGGGCATCGGCGGTCGGCGGTTCACCGGGCAGATGCGCACCACGGGTCACGAAGGGGGCGGAAAAGCTGAAGTCGAAGCCGGCAAGCAACGGCAAATCGCGGCGTGCGACCAGCCAGTCGAGCACCGCCTGGCGTGACCAGATCCCGTCCGGCGCGGGGACAAGCGTCGGGGCGGCGTGATCACGGCCACAGATCGCAACGGCGATCCCCTTGTGCCGCTGTCCTTTCGCGCCGGACCAGTCGATCGCGACGAACTGCGTGAAGTGATCGGGGGTCATCGAAGACGCACGCAGCACACATCGACCCGGCGGGGCGCGGGCCGTCCAGTCGTCTCACAGGCGTTCATGCGGGGCTAGGCGTCCTTGGCCTGCCGGCGTTCGTCCCACCAGGCGAGGCGCTCGGCAATACGCTTCTCGAACCCGCGGTCGGTCGGCGCGTAGAAGGTCTGCGGCGTCATCTCGTCGGGCCAATAGTCCGACCCCGAAAAGGCGTTCTCGGCATCATGGTCATAGGCATAGCCCTTGCCATAGCCGATATCGCGCATGAGCTTGGTGGGGGCGTTGCGGATCGCGGCGGGCGGCATCAGCGACCCCGTCTCGCGCGCCGATTTCCAGGCCGCCTTCTGCGCCTTGTAGACCGCGTTCGATTTGGGCGCGGTGGCGAGATAGACACAGGCCTGGGCGATCGCGAGTTCGCCTTCGGGACTACCAAGGAAATCATAGGTGTCCTTGGCGGCGATACACTGGACGAGCGCCTGGGGGTCGGCGAGACCGATATCCTCGACCGCGGCGCGCGTCAGGCGGCGCAGCAGGAACAGCGGTTCCTCGCCCGCGGTAAGCATACGTCCGAGATAATAGAGCGCCGCCTGCGGATCGCTGCCGCGGATCGATTTGTGCAGCGCGCTGATGAGGTTGTAATGCCCTTCGCGATCCTTGTCGTACACCGCGACGCGGCGCTGGAGGAAGTTCGACAACCCCGCCGGATCGAGCGGTTCGGGCAGGTCGACCGAGAACAGCGTCTCGGCCTGGTTGAGCAGGAACCGTCCGTCGCCATCGGCACTGGCGATCAGCGCATCGGTCGCCTCGGGCGTGAGCGGGAGCGGGCGGTCCATCAGCGTCGCCGCGCGGGTCAGCAACAGCTCGAGCGCACCGCGGCCCAGTCGCTCAAGGATCAGTACCTGCGCACGGCTGAGCAGTGCCGCGTTGAGCTCGAAGGACGGGTTTTCCGTCGTCGCGCCGACCAGCGTCACCGTGCCGTCTTCCACATAGGGAAGAAATCCGTCCTGCTGCGCGCGATTGAAGCGGTGAATCTCGTCGACGAAGAGCAGCGTACGCTTGCCCAGTCGCGCGTGGTCGCGGGCTTCGGCAAACGCCTTTTTTAGATCGGCCACGCCCGAAAACACCGCGGAGATCGCGACGAACCGCAGATCGACCGCGTCCGCAAGGAGGCGCGCGATCGTCGTCTTGCCGGTGCCGGGCGGTCCCCAGAGGATGATCGACGACAGTCGTCCCGCCGCCACCATGCGCCCGATCGCGCCGCCTGCGCCGGTGATGTGATCCTGCCCGACAACCTCGTCGAGCGTCCGCGGACGCAGGCGATCGGCGAGCGGTGCGTTTTCGGGATGCGCGTCGGGTGGGGGGGCGGGTTCGAAACCCGCAAAAAGGTCGGCCATGCTCGCAATGTAGTCGATACGCCCGACTCTGCCACCCTGGGCCTAGCCTCGCGTTCCGCTGTCTGACCACGCGTCCTCTGCCCAAGACATGCGAAAGATATATCTTGGTAGATCTTGCGAAGCACAGCTGAAGATATATCTTGCACGTATCGGGATGCGCTCGACAGGAGATTCGAATGTTCATGCACATGCACGGCCGCGGATGCGGTCATCGTGACGGACACCATGCCGCGATGGGCGGCGGCTATGGCGGCGGTCGGGGCGGCGGGCGCTTCGCCTTCGCCTGGGGGCCGGGTGAGGGTGAGCGGCCGGGTGGCGGGCGGCAGCGGCGGATGTTCGACGGGGGTGAACTGCGCCTCGTCCTGCTCAGGCTGATCGCCGACTCACCGCGCCACGGCTATGACCTGATCCGCGCGATCGAGGAGTTGACCGGGGGCGCCTATGCGCCGAGTCCGGGCGTGGTCTATCCGACGATCACGCTGCTCGACGAAATGGGGCTGGTCGAGGAGCAGCAGTCCGAAGGCGCGAAGAAGCGCTTTGCGATCACGCCGGCCGGCACCACGCATCTTGACGAGAATGCAGAGCAGGTCGCGGCGTTGATGGCGCGGCTGGCCGCGGTCGGCGAGCACCGCGAACGCGCGGATCGGGCTCCCATCCGGCGCGCAATGGGCAATCTGCGCCATGCGGTGCAGGACCGGCTGCTCGGCGACGGCTTTTCGGAAGAGGCGGCGCACCAGGTGGCGGCGCTGATCGACGAGGTCGTCCAGAAGATCGAGCGCGTGAAGTGAGCGTGTCGGTCGCACGCGTGCCGACGCAGTCGGCGAGCCGATATCTTCAGCAGCTCGCCAAGCACTGGAGCCACAAGATGGAAGTGCGCTTCACCGAACAGGAGGGGCGTATCGCGTTTCCGGGTGGTGCGGTGCTCGAGATGCGCGCGGACAGCCAGACGCTCGACGTCGCGCTGACGGTGCCCGAGGGCGGGGATGTCGAACGGATGCGCGACGTGGTGTCGAGCCATCTCGACCGGTTCGCGTTTCGCGAGGCGCCGCTGACGTTCGATTGGGTGGACGCGTAACCTTACGGGTTCGCGTCGCCCGCAATTACTCCGACGATTATCGGTGCCGGCGCGCCGTCACCGCCAGATAGGTGTCGAGTACCGTCTGGTTGATCGTGTCCCAGCGATAGCCCGCGGCCTTGGCGTGTCCGGCTTCGCCCATCGACTGCCGCAGCGCGGGATCCGACACGATCCGACCGATCGCATCCGCATAGGCGCCGATATCGGTGGGTGGTACGAGGAAGCCGGTCGTGCCGTCCTCGATCAGGTCGACCGCGCCGGTCGCGCGCGCGGCGACCACGGGCACGCCCGCCGCCATCGCCTCGAGCGTCACGTTGCCGAAGGTCTCGGTGATGCTCGGATTGAAGAACACGTCCATCGACGCGACTGCGCGGCCGAGCGCGTCGCCCGACTGGAAGCCGGCGAACACGGCTTCGGGGACATGGCCCGCGAACCAGTCGCGTGCAGGACCCTGACCGACGACGACCACGCGGTGCGGCACGCCCCGGCGGCGCAGTTCGGTGACGACGTCGGCAAAGACGTCGAGGCCCTTTTCCTTCACCAGCCGGCCGAGAAACCCGACCACCATCTCGTCGTCCGCGATGCCGAGCGACCGGCGCCAGGCCGTGTCGCGCCGCGCCGGGTCGAACCGCGCGTGATCGATACCGCGCGACCAGATGCCGATCGACGACTTCACGCCCCAGCCGCGGAGCAGCTCGGCCATGCTGGTCCCGGGCACCAGGACCTCTTCCACGCGGTTGTAGAAGCGCGTCAGCCGCTTCTTTGCGATCGGCTCGAGGAAGCCAAGCCGGTAATAGCGAAAATAGGTCTCGAACCGGGTGTGGAAGGAGGCAACGGTCGCGATGTCGCGTTTGCGCGCATAGGCGACCGCGGCATGGCCGAGAAACTCGGGCGCCGAGACATGGACGATATTGGGGGCGAACGCGTCGATGTCGCGGCGGACGCGCGGCGTGATCCCGAGTGCCGCGCGATATTCGCCGCGTCCGCCGACCAGCGGGATCGCGGGCACGTCGACCAGATCGCCGATCGCGGGGAAGGCGGGCTCCGCGACCGTTGGCGAATAGACCCGCACCTTGACGCCGCGCGACAGCAAATGGCCGACGAGCAGGTTCAGCGACTGGTTCGCACCATCGCGGACGTAATTGTAGTTGCCGCTAAACAGGGCCACGCGGAGGTCGGTCGGCTGCATCGCTCGGGCGGATAGCGTTGCCCGTCGGTTAGCGCCAGACAATCCTCTGTCGCCGAGGCGGTGGCGTTTCGCCGCGCGGGTGATCGCTGTTCCCTTATCGTTCCTATCTGGCTACACCGCGGCGATGGCGAAAATTCAGAAACGGTATGTGTGTCAGGCGTGCGGATCGGTCGCATCGCGCTGGGCCGGGCAATGCGCCGACTGCCACGAATGGAACACGCTGGTCGAGGAGGCGAATACCGCCGCGACGCCGTTTCATTCGAAGCACAATCTGCAGACCGGCGGCCGCGCGATCCAGCTCGTCGGGCTGGATGCGGAGATCAAGCTGCCCGACCGGATGGCGACCGGTATCGCCGAGCTCGACCGTGCGCTGGGCGGGGGCTTCGTCGAGGGGTCGGCCACGCTGATCGGCGGCGATCCCGGGATCGGCAAGTCGACCTTGCTGTTGCAGGCGGCAGCGAAGATGGCGCTTGCCGGCCAGTCGGTGGCCTATGTCTCGGGCGAGGAGGCGGCGGACCAGGTCCGGCTGCGCGCGCGGCGTCTCGGGCTCGGCAATGCGCCCGTGCAGCTCGCGGCGGCGACCTCGACGCGCGACATCCTGACGACGCTGCAGACAAAACCGCCGGCGATGCTGGTGATCGATTCGATCCAGACGATGCATTCCGACCTGATCGAAGGCGCACCCGGTACGGTCAGCCAGGTACGGGCATCGGCGCAGGAGCTGATCCGGTTCGCCAAGGAGCGCGGGACCGCGGTGGTGCTGGTCGGCCATGTGACCAAGGACGGCAGCATCGCGGGCCCGCGCGTGCTCGAGCATATGGTCGACACGGTGCTGAGCTTCGAAGGCGAGCGCAGCCACCAGTACCGGATCCTGCGCGCGATCAAGAACCGCTTCGGCGGCACCGACGAGATCGGCGTCTTCTCGATGCAGACCGAGGGGCTGGCGGAGGTCGGCAACCCGTCGTCGCTGTTCCTGACGACGCGCGACGACGCGATGACCGGCGCCACGGTGTTCCCGGCGCTGGAGGGGACGCGACCCGTGCTGGTCGAGATCCAGGCGTTGACGGTGCGGCTGGCGAGCGGCGCTACGCCGAGGCGCGCGGTGGTCGGATGGGATTCGGGGCGGCTGGCGATGATCCTCGCGGTGCTCGAGGCGCGGTGCGGGCTGAGCTTTTCGTCGGCCGAGGTCTATCTCAACATTGCCGGCGGGTACCGGGTGCAGGATCCCGCCGCCGATCTCGCGGTAGCCGCGGCGCTGATATCGGCGATGGCGGAACGTCCCGTACCGGTCGATGCGGTGGCGTTCGGCGAGGTCGCCTTGTCGGGCGAGATCCGGCCGGTCGCGCACGGTCCGCTGCGTCTGAAGGAAGCGAGCAAGCTGGGGTTCGAGCGCGCGCTCGTCCCCGCGTCGATGAGCGACGAGAAGAGCGGCATGCGGCTGTCGGGGTTCAAGACGCTCGCCGCGTTCGTCGACCACATGCTCGGGCGGGGATGAGCCGGGGCGGGACGCGGCGTCCGGCGTTGCGGTGAACGACGATGGTGTGGCCATGATCCGGCGGTTCGTGCGGCTGCACTAGCGGTTCGCGGCACTCGTCCCTATTCCAGACATCATGAACCTCACCGCCCTCGATGTCATCGTCCTGCTCGCGGTTGCCGGCGCCGCCGTACTCGGCCTGATTCGCGGGTTCGTGACCGAGGTGCTTTCGATGTTCGCCTGGGTCGCGATGGTCGCGATGCTCAAGCTGTTCCACATCCCCGTCGCGGCCGCGCTGACGCCGGTCATCGGGACGGTCAGCGGTGCGGCTGTCCTTGCCTTCGCGCTCATCACCGGGCTGACCTATATCGGCGGGCGGCTCGTCGCCAACGCGATCGGCGCGCGGACGCGGACGTCGATCCTGGGACCGGTCGACCGCGCGCTCGGGTTCGGGTTCGGGGCGCTGAAGGGACTGATCCTTGCAAGCCTCGTCTTCCTGCTCGCGACGCTGGTGATCGACACGATGAGCGGCGGTGCGGCGCGGCGGCCCGAATGGATGACCCGTTCGCGCACCTATCCGCTGCTCAATGCGACGAGCGCGAGCATCGCCGATTTCGTCGATCGCCGCCGTCGCGGCAAACCGGTGTTCGGCACGAAGCCGAACGTCTCCCGATCCGATACCGCAAGTGAGCCGACCCCATGAACGCCCCCCTCTACAATGCCGAGATCCTGCGTCTTGCCGCGTCGATCCCCCATCATGAGCGCCTGACCGCGCCGATGGCGACCGCGGAACGCCGCTCGCCAATCTGCGGCAGCCGCGTGACGGTGGACGTCGATATGGGCGCGGACGGGCGCGTCGCCGCGGTTGGGCTGCTGGTGCGTGCCTGTGCGCTGGGTCAGGCGTCCTCGTCGTTGCTCGCCTCGAGCATCGTCGGGCGGACGCCTGCGGAGCTGGCGGCGGCACGCGATGCGATCACCGCCTGGCTCGCGCGCACCGGCGACGCACCCGACTGGCCCGGGATGGATGTCTTCGCACCCGCACTCGACTATACCGCGCGGCATCCGTCGATCCGCCTCGCTTTCGAAGCGGCGGCGGAGGCGGCCGAGGCCGCGGCGAACACTGTGTCGGGTCATGCGGAGGTGTCGGTCACTGCACCCGCGAGCGCATCTGCCGGGACCGATGTCTGATGCATGACGGCACGCCGACGTCGCTGTTGCGGGACGGGGTGGTCCTGCTCGGCTTCGGGCTGGTGTTCGTACTGCTGTTCCGAAGGATCGGGCTCGGCGCGACGCTGGGCTATCTCGTCGCGGGGGCGGTCGTCGGGCCGCATGTCCTAGGACTGGTAGGCGACGCCGAGGCCAAGCTCGGCTTTGCCGAACTCGGTATCACGTTGCTGCTGTTCATCGTCGGGCTCGAGCTCAACCCGAGCCGGCTGTGGCGGATGAAGCATGAAATCTTCGGGCTGGGCCTGATGCAGGTGGTCGCCTGCGGTCTCGCGATCACCGCGATCGTGTGGCTCGGCGCGCGCTTCTCGCTGCCCGCCGCGCTCGCCTTGGGACTGCCGCTCGCGCTGTCGTCGACCGCGCAGGTGTTGCCGATGCTGCAATCCTCGGGGCGGATGCGGACGCCCTTTGGCGAGCGCGCCTTCTCGATCCTGCTGTTCCAGGATCTGTCGATCGTCCCGCTGATTACGATCGTCGCGGCGATGAGCCGTAATCCCGCCGATGCGAATGCGCCGCCCGGATGGCTGCTCGCGCTCTACACGGTCGCCGCGGTCGTCGGGCTGATCATCGCCGGGCGGTTCCTGTTGCGGCCGTTCTTCCGGCTGATCGGCAATATGGGCGAGCGCGAGATGTTCGTGTTCGCTGGCCTGTTCACAGTCATCGCCAGCGCCGCAGTGATGGAATGGCTCGGCCTGTCGACCGCGCTCGGTGCGTTCATCGCCGGCGTGATGCTCGCGGACAGTCCGTACCGGCATGAGCTCGAGGCCGATGTCGAGCCGTTCCGGTCGATCCTGCTCGGGCTGTTCTTCCTCGCGGTCGGCATGCTGCTCGATCTCGGCGCGATCGCCGAGCGGCCGCTGTTCGTGCTGGCGATGGCCGCGGCGCTGATCGCGACGAAGACCGGCGTGATCATGGCGATCGGCATGGCGTTCAAGATGACCTGGCGGCAGGCATTCGCGCTCGGCCTGTTGCTGAGCCAGGGCGGTGAATTCGGGTTCGTGCTGTTCGCGCAGGCGCAGGCGGGGCTGCTGATCGATCCGGAAGCAGCGAGCCTGTTCGGCGCGATCATCACGCTGTCGATGGCGACGACGCCGTTCCTGATGGGGATCACCCGCCGGTTCCGGACCGAGCCGATCGCACCGGGCACCGATCGCGAGGGCCCGGTCGCCGATGGCGCCAATGCGATCATCGTCGGCTATGGCCGGTTCGGGCAGACGGTCGGTCAGATGCTGCTGGCACAGGGCATCCCGGTCACGCTGATCGATACCGATATCGAGATGATCGACATTGCGGGCGAGTTCGGGGCCAAAGTCTATTATGGCGACGGCACCCGGCTCGACCTGTTGCGTCAGGCGGGGGCGGCGGACGCCGAACTCATCTGCATGTGTATCGACGGCGATCAGATCGAGCCGGAGACGATAGCGGCGATTCACGAGGCATTCCCCAAGGCGGAGATCTATGTCCGCGCGTTCGATCGCCGTACGCTCGTCAAGCTGAAGAACGGCCCGGCGACCTATGTCGTTCGCGAGGTTCTCGAATCGGCGGTCAAGATGGCGCGGCTGGCGCTGCGCGGGCTCGGCGTCGCGCCCGCGGAGATCGATCGTGCCGAAGAAGCGTACCGGGCGCGCGACAAGGAGCGGCTACGCATTCAGATCGCCGCCGGCGACATTCGCGCGGCGCGCACCGAAACCGCGCAGCGCTTTCCATGGGGGAATGATCCACAATGATGCTCGCAGTACTGGCGGCGCTGTCGGGCGCTATCGCGGTCGGGGCGGGGGCGTTCGGTGCGCATGGCGCCAGCGGTCCCGCGGTGGAGTGGCTGAAGACGGGCGCGCAGTATCAGCTGATCCATGTCGTCGCGGCGCTGGTCGCGGTGCGGATGGAGGCGCGGGGGCCGGCATGGCTGTTCGTCATCGGCGCGGCGATCTTTGCGCTGACGCTCTATGCCATGGCGCTGGGGGCGCCGCGCTGGTTCGGTGCGATCACGCCGATCGGCGGCGCGTTGCTGATTGGCGGCTGGCTGTGGCTGGCGTGGAGCGCAGCCCGCAGCTGACGGTGCTGCTGCGCTATCGCTTCTTGCGGCAGGCATCCGAGCAGTAGATTACCGAATCCCAGTCGCGCGCCCATTTCTTGCGCCAGGTGAACGGCCGTTCGCAGGCCGGGCAGATCTTCGTCGGCAGGTTCTGCTTGGCGACGCCATTGGGCATTAGCGGGGCTCCGCGTCGAGGAAGGCGGCAACATCGGCGAGGTCGACGGTCGTGTCGAGATAGGTCCGGCCGATCCCACGAGCGAGCAGGAAGGGCAGGGTGCCCGCCGCCATCTTCTTGTCGTGGCGCATGTGATCGACGAGCGTCGCGCCATCAGCGGCGACATGCGCGCCGGCCAGTCCGTCGGGGAGCTGAACCGCACGCCAATGGGCCGCCACCCGATCGGCCTCGTCGCGCGGGCACAGTCCGTGGGCCGCCGAAAAGCGGAACGCCAGCGCACAGCCCGCGGCGACGCCCTCACCGTGAATCAGCGTCTGCGAGAAGCCCGTCTCGGCCTCGAGCGCATGGCCGAAGGTGTGGCCCAGATTGAGCAGCGCGCGCGTGCCGGTCGTCTCATGCTCGTCCGCCGCGACGATGCGCGCCTTGGCGGATACGCTGTGGATAATGGCGTATTCGCGCAGCGCGATGTCGCCGGCGAGCAACGCCGCGCCGTTCGTCTCGCACCAGGCGAAGAAGGCGGGGTCGTCGATCAGCCCGTATTTCACCACCTCGGCATAGCCCGCGCGCAGCTCGCGGATCGGCAGCGTGTCGAGCACCTGCGGGTCGATCAGGACCATCGCCGGCTGGTGGAAGGCACCGATCAGGTTCTTGCCCGCACGCGTATTGATCGCGGTCTTGCCGCCGACCGAACTGTCGACCTGTGCGAGCAGCGTGGTCGGGATCTGGACGAAGCGGCAGCCGCGCTTGAGGATGGCGCAGGCGAAGCCGACGAGATCGCCGATCACGCCGCCGCCAAGCGCGACGACGTGATCGCCGCGCTCGATGCCGATGTCGAGCAGGCGGTCGCACAGCCGTTCCAGCGTCGCCCAGCTCTTCGATCCCTCGCCGGGCGAAAGCACGATCGCCTCGCTCGCGACGCCGTGCGCCGTGAGTGACGCCTGCAGTGTCGCCAGATGGCCGCTCAGATTCTCGTCGGTGACGATCGCCATCGTCCGACCGCGCGCGAGCGGCGCCAGATGATCACCGGCATCCTCGAGCAGCCCGGCCCGAATATGGATCGGATAGGTCCGCGCACCTAGGTTCACGGTGATGACGGTCATAGGCCGATGGCTTTCAGGATGGAGGCGACGGTCGCCTCGTGCGGCGCCTTGTTGCTCGCGATGTGGATATGCGCCTTGGCGTAGATCGGGTTGCGGACGCGCGCGAGCTCGGCAAGCACCTGGCCCGCGTCGCGGTTGCGCAGCAGGGGACGGGTATTGCGACGCCCGACGCGTTCGACGAGGATTTCGGGCGGCGCGCTGAGCCAGATCGCGGTGGCTTCGGCGAGGATCAGGCTGCGCGTCTCGTCGTTGATGAACGCGCCGCCGCCGGTCGCGATGACCTTCGGCGTGCCGTCGATCAGCCGCGCGATCACGCGGCGCTCGCCGTCGCGGAAATAGGCCTCGCCATATTTGGCGAAGATCTCGCTCACGCTCATGCCGGACGCCGCCTCGATCTCGTGATCGGCGTCGACGAAGGGCAGCCGCAAGCGGTGCGCGAGGCGGCGGCCGACGGTGGTCTTGCCCACGCCCATCAGGCCGACGAGCACGATCGGGGGGCCGCTCCAGGGGGCAATCGGGTTGTGGCTTTGCAACATCGCGGTCCGCGCTATACAGCGGCACTGCGCGGGGGGAAACGGCATCCGCATGCCTATTCGCATCCGTCAGCAATGTCCTATCAGTCATTACAAGGTTTTGCGTATGTCCCGCCTGATAGTCTCGGTCGTCGTTATCCTGGTCGTCGTCGTCGGTGGGTTGTTCCTGCTCGCCGGTCGCGCAACCGAGCGCCCGCAGACGCAAGTCGAGAAGGCTGTGACGCTTGCGAACCTGTCCTAAGGTCACGCTGGCGGCGCTCGCCGCCGCCTGCAGCTTGGCCGCGCTTGCGCCGGCAATCGGGCAGGACCGACCGGAATCACTCCTGCCGCCCGGCTTCGGCGATACGACGCCAGCCCCTGCGCCGCGCCGGACGCCGCCGGCCGCCAGCCCCGCGCAATCGCAGCCCAACGGGTCGGCGCCAGCCCGGTCCGCACCGACGACCCCGTCTTCGGGAGCGGCCGCGTCCCCCGGCGCTCCCGTTCCGGCGCCGCCGGCCGGGATGGCGACGATCCAGCCGCTACCCGCACCCGATGGCAGCCTTGCGCCGCTGACGGCGACGCCAGCCGCTGACACGCCGCCACCGATCGATCCGGCGGTGCTCGCGCAATATGAGATGCCGGCCTCGGCCCGCCGTTCGCTCGACCGTGTGGGGCCGATCGGTCCCGGCGAGGGCGGCCTTGCGGCCGAGGCGTTCGGAGATGCCGAGGGCCCCTATCTCGAAACGCTGATGCGGCGGTTGAGTGCGCCGCTCCCGTCGCGCTGGATGTCGATCCTGTTGCGGCGAGCGCTCGTGTCGCGGGTCGAGACCCCGGTCGGTGTCAACGGCGCGGATTTCGCCGCCGAGCGCGCCTGGCTGCTGCTGCGCATGGGCGAGTCCGTCGCCGCGCGTGCGGTGGTGCAGGGCGTCGATACCGGCAATTACACGCCCAAACTCTATCAGGTGGCGATGAACGCCGGTCTCGCCGCGGGCGATCCGGGGGCGTTGTGCCCGCTCGTCGAGGGCGCGATGCAGCGCGCACCGGCGCGTGGCTGGACGATGGCGCAGGCGATGTGCGCGGGGCTGTCGGGATCGCCGACCCAGGCCGGCACGCTGATCACCGCGGCACGGCGCCGCAACGTCGCGTCGGGCGTCGACATGCTGCTCGCGCAGAAGGTCGTCGGCGCAGGCGGGCAGGGGCGTCAGGCGGTCACGATCGAATGGGATTCGGTCGACCAGCTGACCTCGTGGCGGTTCGGCCTGGCGATGGCGACCGGCGTCGCCGTGCCCGATGCGCTGTACCGGACCGTCGGCATGCAGGCGACCTATTGGCGCGCGCTGTCGCCTGCGATGACGATCGCCGACCGCCTGCCCGCCGCGGACGCCGCCGCGGCGCAAGGGGTGCTGTCGAGCGCGGCGCTGGTCGATCTCTACGCCGCAGCGGAGGCGGACGACAGCGTGCAGAGCGCGGTGGCCGCGACCGTGCAGGACCTGCGCACCGCCTATGCCGACCGCAATGCCGAAGGCCGGATGACCGCGCTGCGATCGATCTGGGGCAAGGCGGAGGACGCGTGGCCGTCCTATGCCCGGATGGTGCTGACCGCGCGGGCGGCGGCACGGATCCCGCCTGCAAATGGCGAGCGCGATGCCGACCGGATGGTCGCCGCGATGCTGTCCGCGGGGCTCGACCGGACCGCGGCCCGCTGGCGCGGCACGGTTGCCAAGGGTGGCGATGGCTGGGCGATGATCGCGCTGACGGATCCCGATGCGACCGGTCGCCTGAGCTATGGCGATCTGGCTGCCTATAGCGGTGGCCGCGGCGATTCGGCCCTGAAGCAGCGTCTGCTGTTCGCCGGACTGGCCGGGCTCGGCCGTCTGAGCGCGGGCGATATCGAACGGGCCGCGCAGGCGCTGGCGGTTCCGATCGGCACCGAAAATGGCTGGACGCGTGCGCTCGACACGGCAGCGCGAGCGGGCCAGCCGGGGACGGTCGCGCTGCTCGCGGCGACGGGCATGCAGACCGCCAGCTGGCACGGCATGCCGCCCGAGGCCTTGTACCGGATCGTCGCCGCGTTGCGCGCTGTGGGTCTTGAGGGCGAGGCGCGTATGATCGCGGCCGAGGCAATCGCGCGCGCGTGACGCGGGCCCGATCATGACCGATGCGGTCGCCGGGGCGGATGCGGTCGAGCGCGCGCCGCCGGCGGCGAGCGACCGGGCGCTGATCGAGCGGTTCCTCGAGATGATGGCGGCGGAATCGGGCGCTGCGCCGAACACGATTGCGGCGTATCGCAGCGATCTCATGCTCGCATCACGCGTTGCCGAGGGTGCGCTGGCGGGCGCGGACGGCGATGCGCTGGGGCGGCTGGCGGACAGCTGGAGCAGCCTGTCGCGCGCGACGGTCGGCCGCAAGTCTGCAGCCTTGCGCCGGTTCTTCGGATTTCTCGCGGACGAAGGGCATCGCAGTGACGATCCGGGCAAGGCACTGCCGCGGCCAGGGACGGCACGCCCCTTGCCGAAGATCCTCAGCCACGGCGATGTCGACCGGTTGTTCGCCGCGATCGTCGAGCGCGTGGCGCGCGATCCGATGGATCCGGTCGACCTGCGGCTCTCCGCGCTGATCGAACTTCTTTACGGATCGGGGCTGCGTGCGACCGAGCTCGTCAGCCTGCCACGCGCCGCGGTGCACCCCGACCGGCCGTTCCTGATCCTGCGCGGCAAGGGCGGACGCGAGCGGCTCGTGCCGATCTCGGACCGGGCGCGTGCCGCCGTCGCGCTGTGGCGCACGCACGTCGCGGCGGATCAGCCCTGGCTGTTCCCCTCAGGCAAGGGGCATTTGTCACGAATTCGCCTGTACCAGATCGTCAAGGCGCTGGCGGCAGAGGCGGGGGTGCCCCCCGACCGCGTCAGCCCGCATGTCCTGCGCCACGCCTTCGCGACGCATCTGCTCGCGGGGGGCGCCGATCTGAGGGCGTTGCAGGTGATGCTCGGGCATGCCGATATCGCGACCACGGAGATCTATACGCATGTCGAGGCGAGCAAACTCATCGAGCTCGTCAACACCCGCCACCCCCTGACCGATCCTGAGCACGCGACCTCACGTTGACGTTCCGGCGCGCGCCCCGTAACCGACGCGGATGCCAAGCTTCCTCGACTTTGAGAAACCCATCGCCGAACTGCAGGGGCGGATCGACGAACTTCGTGAGACCGCCAGCGATGGCAATCTCGATCTGTCCGCCGATATCATGCGGTTGCAGGCGAAATCCGACAAGCTGCTGAAGGACACATTCGCCCGGTTGACGCCGTGGCAGAAGACGCAGGTCGCGCGCCATCCCGAGCGGCCGCACTTCAAGGATTATGCGGCCGCGCTGTTCGAGGAATTCGTGCCGCTCGCCGGTGACCGGGCGTTCGGCAACGACCAGGCGATCCTGGGAGGCTTTGCGACGTTCCGCGGCCGCAAGATCATGGTGCTCGGCCATGAGAAGGGCGACGATACCGCGAGCCGGTTGCGGCACAATTTCGGCATGGGCAAGCCCGAGGGCTATCGCAAGGCGATCCGCCTCGTTGAACTCGCGGACCGTTTCGGCCTGCCGATCGTGACGCTGGTCGACACGTCGGGGGCGTTTCCCGGCATCCAGGCGGAAGAGCGCGGACAGGCGGAGGCGATCGCCCGGTCGACCGAAGCCTGCTTGAACGCAGGCGTGCCGATCGTCTCGGCGATCGTCGGCGAGGGCGGATCAGGTGGCGCGGTCGCGCTGGCGGCGGGCAACCGCGTGCTGATGTTCGAACATGCCATTTATTCGGTGATCAGCCCCGAAGGCTGTGCGTCGATCCTGTGGCGTACCGCGGACAAGGCGGCCGAGGCCGCGGAGGCGATGCGCATCACGGCGCAGGATCTAAAGGCGTTCGGCGTGATCGACACGATCGTCCCCGAACCGCTGGGTGGCGCGCACCGTGACCGCGCGGTGGCGATCGACGCGCTGGGCAGCGCGCTGACGGATGCACTCGACTCGCTCGTTCCTTTGTCGCCGGTCGAGCTGCGCAAGGAGCGCCAGGCCAAGTTCCTCAAGATGGGCCGTCTCTGAGCCCGACAACGAAAGGGCGGCGGATCCGAAGATCCGCCGCCCTATGCGTTTCGTTTCGATCCTGGGACCGAGCAGATCAGGTCGTCGAGCCGTTCAGCTTGGTCGAGACGTTGTTGAACGTCTTGTTCAGGCTGCCACCCAGGCCCTGCATTGCGGCGATGGCTGCGACGGCGATCAGCGCGGCGATCAGGCCGTACTCGATTGCGGTTGCGCCCTTGGTATTCTTGAAAATCTTCCGAAGCGTCTGCATTCCGGTCTCCATCGTTAAAAGCATCAGTCACCCGGCCGCCCGGGGCTACACCGGATCAGCAATTTCGTGACTAGACGTGACCCATTGAGAAAAGCTTAAACGGGCGGATTTTTGCTATGGTTAGCGCGCGTTAGCCACTCGGTTGTGCAGCATACCCCAGAGCGCCGTGGTGCCATCAGCAAGATAGACGAGTCCGGCAATCATGCCGAGAACGACCAGCGCAAGAATAAGGCCGTATTCGACTGCGGTAGCGCCGCGCCGATCGGTGATAAGCGCGGCCGCAGCGGCGCGGATCTTGCGACGCATGGTCTTTACGACGATCAGCTTCGGCCTCATGGCGTGCCTTATACAGCGCGGAGATTAACGAATGACCAAAGCCGCTTACCTATTGCCGGTCGTCGCCGCCGCGCTGGTCGATGCGGATGGCCGCGTCCTGTTGCAGCAGCGCCCCGAGGGCCGCTCGCTGGCCGGGCTGTGGGAGTTTCCGGGCGGCAAGGTCGAGCCAGGCGAAACGCCCGAAGCCGCCTTGATCCGCGAGCTTGAAGAGGAACTGGCGATCACCGTGCCGCAGGCCTGCCTTGCCCCCGCCGCGTTTGCCAGCGCGCCGCTCGACGACCGGCATCTGCTCCTGCTGCTCTATATCACGCGCAAATGGATCGGCGTGCCTCGCGCGCTCGAGGCATCCGCGTTGCGCTGGGTCCGCCCGGCGGACATGCACGACCTGCCGATGCCACCTGCCGACCGGCCGTTGATCGGACTGCTCGACGCCTTGCTGTAAGCGCACCCTCGGCGTTTCGGCGCCAAAGGGCACATTGCGTCAGTCGATCCGGTACTGGATCGGCTTGAACGCGCCGCCATTGGACTGGAGCGCGGAACAGGCGGTCAAGCCGATGATCAGGTCCATCTCCGCGCGGAACGTGACGGTGTCGCCGGCGCGGCTGAGCGGTGGTTCGACGGTAAACGCCCCCGTCGTGCCATCGATCGGCACGTTCATGAAGCAGTTGAACGCGACCGGGATCGCATCCGGCTCGATACCATAAGGCGCGAGCGCCGCCGCGAGATTGCCGAAGCAGCCCCGGTGCGGATCGGTGTCGCCGTAGATGATGGCGAAGGTTTCCTTCGAACACGGCGTGAGCAGGAAATCATGCCGGCCGACATCATCGGCGATGATGTCGAGCATCACGGTGCTGCGGTTCGAATAGAGCCGGTCGCCGGTGGTGAGATACAGCCGGCTGGCATAGTCCAGCGTCCGCCCCGACGAAATCACCTCGCGCGTGTCGGCGCGGCTATAAGCCAGAAGATCGGCGACCTGCCGACCCTCGGGATCGATCACGGTCAGCGTCTGGCCACGATCGAGCGTGAAGGCGGTCCCGGACCGGGGACTGATCGTCTCAACCATGCGCACTGCTCCGCTTGAACGGGCATTTCCAAGAATCGTCGACGGCCCGCCCGCTATACTGGCGTGCCTCGCTCGATTCGCCGTGCCGCGCAAGCATCGGGTTCATCGACCCCGCCAGCTCGAGATCGCGCGCCAGGATCGACGTGCGCAACTTGTCGTAGCGCTGTTGCGTCCGCAGCACCTCGAACTGATCGTGGAGGTTGAACACCATCGCCGGCGCCTCGAAACGACGCGCGGGGCGGCTGGCCTGCGGATGCAGGCCGACGACGAAAAACGCCTCGCCGGAAAAGCTCAGCGAAAAATGCGGATCGTCGGGATCGGCGCTGACCGAGGGATCGGGACGATGGCCTAGCCACGCGTCCTTGTCGCTCAGCGACTGGGCCCGCGCCCAGAGGTGCGATTCGAATTCCTCTTCGCTCAGGTGCGTGGCACTGTCGGCCGGGCCTTCGAACAACACCACGAGCGTACGGAAGATCGCGCGATCCTGGTGATATTTGCGGACCGTGTCGCCCAACATGGGCAGGATGCGCAGGTCGTCCCATGCCGATCGAAGGTCGCGCGCAACGATGATGTCCATCTGCCCCTTCGCCAGCGCCGACTTGGCGCCGACACACGGGAAGGCAGTGTCCTTGATCGTCGCGATGAACGCGCGTGCGAGCGGATGGTCGTTTTGGGATTGCGGCTGATACATGGTCGACGAGGAACAGATGGCCGGCGGCTTTGTTTCGCCTTCGACGCGATTGACTCATCTCGATCAATATGAATCCGCTGATGAGCGCGTCACGTGCGCGGTATTGCGGTGGGGAAACAGGCATGCTGACGGAAAAATTTTTGCTGGGCCGAGGCCGCGAGGACCTGAGCGCACAGGAAAAGCAGATCCTGGAGGACAGCGTCGCCGAGGTAAGGTCGCTGCCGCCGCGCCATCGCCTCGTGCGTGCCGGCCAGCCCGTCCAGACGAGCACCCTGCTGCTCGAAGGGTTCATCTGCCGTTACATGGATGATCGGGATGGTCTGCGGCAGCTCGTCGCCGTCCATATCCCGGGGGATTTTGTCGATCTTCACGCCTTCCCGATGAAGCGGCTGGATCATGACGTCGCCACATTGGGGCCGGTAAAGGTCGCGACGTTCGACCATGCGACGCTGAAGACGATTACGGAACGGCATCCGCATCTGACGCAGCGGCTCTGGTTCAGCACGCTGCTGGATGCAGCGATGCACCGCGAATGGATTTTCCGGATGGGGCGGCTCGGCGCCGAGGGCCGCGTGGCGCATCTGTTCTGCGAGATCTACGCAAGGCTGGCGATGGTCGGCTTGGCGAAGGACGGCTGCTACACGCTGCCGATGACCCAGCCCGATCTGGCGGAGGCCTGCGGCATCACCGGCGTCCATGTCAATCGCGTGCTGCGCTTGCTGCGAGAGCGCAAGCTGGTGACATTCCGGGCAAATACCGTCGAGATCATGGATCCAGCCGGGCTGGCGAGTGTTGGTGAATTTCAGCCCGACTATCTTTACGGGACGAGCGCCACCCCCGCCGGAGCCTTTGCATGAACGACAGGTTGAAGCCGGAGGATGAGCCGGGCGTAGCGGCGGCCGAGCAGGGGCAGGTGACGCTCGATGGTCCCAATGGCCTGGCGATCGCGATGACGCCCGCGGCGGCGGCCGAAACGGGCCGCCGGCTGATCGAGGCGGCACGTTTGGCTGAACAGCAGACCCCGCCTTTAAACGCTATGGATGGGCATTCAGAGGCGTCTGACGACGTCTAGTCCCGGGCAGCCTGACCGGTCCTTTGGCACCATGGACACGGCCTGCCAGCGCGGGCCGGGGGGTGCCGCCGCGGCACGCGGGGTTCCGCATCTGCACATTGTCTCTATGATGGCGTCAACATCGTCCGGGAGAACCATGTGCATTTTCTACCCCTCGCAATCAGTGCAGCCGCATTGATGGCGTCAGCATCTACCATGGCGCAGACCGCGGTCGCGCCCTCCGCCAATCCGCTGCTTGCCGACTGGACCGGCCCCGCCGGCGGGGTACCGCCCTGGAACAAGGTCCGCCCCGCACTGTTCCCGCAGGCGTTCGAGACGACGCTGGCGGAGCGCACCGCCGAATATCGCAAGATCGCCGACAACCCGGCCAAGCCGACCTTCGCGAACACGATCGTGCCGATGCAGCTTGCGGGCAAGCGCTACGGGCAGGTGATGACGCTGTTCGGCGTGATGACCGGCAACATGAACACGCCCGCCTATCAGAAGCTCGACCGCGAATGGTCGCCCAAATTCTCCGCTGCGTCGGATGCCATCACGTTCGACAAGCCGCTGTTTGCGCGGATCCAGGCGATCTACGACGCGCGCAACTCGAGTGGGCTGGACGCGCAGCAGATCCGGCTCGTGACGCGGATCTATGACAGCTATGTGCGCCAGGGCGCGAAACTAAACGATGCGCAGAAGGCGCAGCTGTCTCAGTATAACCAGCAGCTGGCGACGCAGTTCTCGACCTTTGGCGAGAAGCTGCTCGCCGACGAGAGCAAGGCGATCTCGGTCACCGACGAGGCGCAGCTGGCCGGGCTTCCCGACAGCGTGAAGGCGGTCGCCAGGGCCGCGGCGGCCGAGCGCAAGCTGCCGGGCTTCGCGATCGTCAACACGCGCTCGGCGGTCGATCCGGTGCTGACCTACGCGACCGACCGCGCCCTGCGTGAGAAGGTGTGGCGCGCGTTCGTCAATCGCGGCGATAACGGCGATGCCAACGACACGAACGCGACGATCGCGCAGATCGTCAAGCTGCGTGCCGACCGCGCGCATCTGCTCGGGTTCAAGACGCATGCCGACTGGCGGATGCAGGACACGATGGCCAAGACGCCCGCCGCGGCGATGGACCTGATGATGCGTGTCTGGCCCGCCGCCAAGGGGCGCGTCGCCGAAGAGGTCGCCGACATGCAGAAGATCGCCGGCACGTCGCTGACGATCGAGCCGTGGGATTACCGCTTCTACCAGGAGAAGGTGCGCAAAAGCCGGTACGATCTCGACCAGGCGCAGCTCAAGCCGTATTTCGAGCTCGGGAACATCATCCAGGGATCCCTCTACGCCGCCAACCGGCTGTACGGGCTGAACTTCAAGGAGATCACCGGTACCGTTCCGGTGTTCGAGCCGAACATGCGCGTGTGGAGCGTGACGGACAAGGCCGGCAAGGATGTCGGGCTGTTCTACCGCGACGATTTCGCCCGGACGGGCAAGCGGTCGGGCGCCTGGGCGAACACCTATCGCGGGCAGCGCGGGCTTGCCCCGGCGCAGCTGGTGCTGTCGTCGAACAACAACAATTTCGCCAAGGGCGCACCCGGCGAGCCGATCCTGATCAGCCTCGACGATGCGCAGACGCTGTTCCACGAATTCGGCCATGCGATCCACGCGATGCTGCAGAACGTCCAGTATCCGGGCCTTGCAGGGACGCCGCGCGACTTCGTCGAATATCCGAGTCAGGTGAACGAGCATTGGCTGCTGACCCGTGACGTGCTCGACAAATATGCGCGGCATTACCAGACCAAGGCGGCGATGCCGCAGGACCTGCTCGACAAGATCGAGAAGTCACGGACGTTCAACCAGGGCTTTGCCACCGCGGAATATCTGTCGTCGGCGATCGTCGACATGAAGATCCACACCGTGGCCAATGGCGTGATCGACCCGGACAAGTTCGAGGCGGCGACACTCGCCGAAATCGGCATGCCCAAGCAGCTGGTGATGCGGCACCGCGTGCCGCAGTTCCAGCATCTGTTCTCGTCCGACAGCTATTCGGCGGGCTATTACAGCTATCTCTGGTCCGAGACGATGGACGCGGACACGTTCGCTGCGTTCGAGGAGGCGGGCAGCCCCTGGGACAAGCCGACGGCAGACAAGTTCGCAAGGCTCCTGCTGTCGACGGGTAACGAGACCGATCGTGCCGAGGCGTACCGCGCCTTTCGCGGTCGCGACCCGGATGTGAACGCGTTGCTCAAGAAGCGCGGCTTTGCCCCAACTCAAGCCGCACAGGACGCGAAATAATGGCCCCCGATCAGAAAACGCGCCTGAAAGCGATCATCGGCGGATCGACCGGCAATCTCGTCGAGTGGTTCGACTGGTACGTCTATTCCGCCTTCACGCTCTACTTCGCACCGCATTTCTTCCCGTCGACGGATCGCACCGCGCAGCTGCTTAGTGCGGCGGCGATCTTTGCCGTCGGCTTCCTGATGCGGCCGATCGGCGCGTGGATCATGGGGGTCTATTCGGATCGCCACGGCCGCAAGGCGGGGCTGACCGTCGCGGTCACGCTGATGTGCGCAGGCTCGCTGATCATAGCCTGCACGCCGGGATACGAGACGATCGGCGTGTTCGCGCCGATCATGCTGGTGATCGCACGCCTGATGCAGGGGCTGTCAGTCGGCGGTGAATATGGCGCGTCGGCGACGTATCTGACCGAAATGGCAGGCAAGGATCGCCGCGGCTTCTTCTCGTCGTTCCAGTATGTCACGCTGATCTCCGGACAGTTGCTCGCGATCTGCGTGCTGCTGGTGCTGCAGTCGACGATGAGCGAGGCGGCACTCGATTCCTGGGGCTGGCGCATTCCGTTCGCGATCGGTGCGGTCCTGGCCGTGGTCGTGTTCTACATCCGTCGCGGGCTGGCCGAGACGCAGAGCTTCGAGAACGCCAAGTCCGAGGCGGGCGACGGCAAGCCCAAGTCGGGCTTCCTCCAGCTGATCACCAAGCATCCGCGCGAGACGATGACGGTGATGCTGCTGACCGCAGGCGGCACGCTCGCCTTCTATGCCTACTCCATCTACATGCAGAAGTTCCTGGTGAACACGAGCGGCTTCAGCCGTGAGGTGGCGAGCCAGATCAATGCCGCGACGCTGTTCGTGTTCATGCTGCTGCAGCCGATTGCGGGTGGTCTTTCGGACCGGGTCGGCCGCAAGCCGCTGATGATCGCGTTCGGCATTGCAGGCGTGCTGTTCACCTACCCGATCTTCACCGCGCTCGAAACCGCGACCAACCCGATCTATGCCGGGTTGCTCGTCATGGCGGCGCTGCTGATCGTGACGGGCTACACCTCGATCAACGCAGTCGTGAAGGCGGAGTTGTTCCCCGCGCATATCCGTGCGCTGGGTGTGGCCTTGCCCTATGCGCTCGCCAACACGCTGTTCGGCGGGACCGCCGAATATGTCGCGCTCAAGTTCAAGGATTCCGGGTTCGAGCGCGGTTTCTACTGGTATGTGACCGGGATGATCGCGGTGTCGCTGATCGTGTATCTGCGGATGAAGGATACGCGGACCAACAGCCAGATCGTCGAGGACTAGGCGAGCATTGTCCCCCTCTCCGGTGGGGAGGGGGAAGACCGGTCAGCGCGGGAGTTCGATGATCGCGTCCAGGCCGCCGCCCGTGCGGTTGACGAGGCGGATCTCGCCGCCGGCCTCGCGGATGATAGCGCGGGCGAGCGCAAGGCCCAGCCCGATGCCCCCGGTTTCGCGGTTGCGCGACGTTTCCAGCCGGGTGAACGCGTCGAACACGTCGCCCATGCGATCTTCGGGGATCCCGGGTCCCTGATCGGCCACGACGATCGCGACGCGGCGCGCGTCCGCTTCGACGCGGACCTCTGCCGACACACCATATTTGACCGCATTCTCGATCAGGTTGCGAACCGCACGCCGGATCAGCGAGGGCCGCAGGTGCATCCGCAATCGGCCCGCCTCGACGAAGGTCACGTTGTCACCGATATCGCGGAAATCCTCGACCACCGCGTCGACGAGCGCCGCCAGATCGACATCGGTCGGCGGCTCGCTCGGACGGCCGAGCCGGGCGAGCGAAAGGATGTCGTCGAGCGTGCGGTTCATCTCGGCAATCGTGTCCGCCATCCGCGTGCGATCGGTGTCGTCTTCGACCGATTCGATACGGACACGCAGCGCTGCCAGCGGCGTGCGCAGGTCATGGCCGATCGCACCGAGCATCCGATCCTTCTCGTCGAGCATCGCGGTGACGCGCAGCCGCAGCGCGTTGAATGCGGCGACCAGCGCGGCGACGTCGTCGGGGCCGCGAACCGACAGCGCGATGCCCGGCTCACCCGGCCGGAACGCCTCCGCCGCAGCGCGCAGATCGCGCAACGGGCGCGACATCCGCCGGACGATCCACAGCACTGGCAATAGCACGATGACGTACAGGATCGCGGTCTGGCTCAACAGTGCGAACAGCAGCCGCCAGCCCGGCTGCGGCCACGGCGCGGTGATCGCCAGCCACCCGCGGCCCGGCTGTTCGACCGCGATCACCAGCGTTCCGCCCTGCCGGTCGCCCTGTCGATCACCCTGCCGGTTGGTGTTGCGAAGACCCTTCCGCCGCCGGGGCTCTGCATCGTCGTCGGAAACCGGGCGCAGACCGGTATCGATCCGGCCCACCGTCAGCCCTTGGTCGGCAAGCTGGCGACGGAGTTCCGCCGCGACCTCCGGATGCCGTTGATAGGCGAACGGGGCGATCGGGTTGGTCGCCAGTCGACGGACCCGGCCGCGGTCGGCGGTCAGCGGTCGCCCGGCATGCGCCTCGCGTTCGAGCGCATCGGCAATCCGCGTCGCCACCGGTCGCGTCGCCTGGGCGAGACGAAATTCGGTCCTGTCGCGAAGGATGAGCCCGAAATTGATCGCCTGCGCGACGAACAGAGCGAGTGCGATCAGCAGCGCCATCTGCCCTGCCAGACTGCGCGGCCAGGGTCGGGACGCCGTCACGGGTGCGTGATCACAGGCGGATGACCTCTGCCGCCAGCGTATAGCCGCCGCCCCAGACCGTCTTGATCAGTTCGGGCGTCTTCGCATCCGCCTCGATCTTGCGCCGCAGCCGGCTGACCTGATTGTCGATCGCGCGATCGAACGCGGCGGCCTCGCGCCCCTGGGTCAGATCGAGCAGCTGGTCGCGGGTCAGGACCTGGCGCGGTCGCGTGACGAGCGCGAGCAGCAGGTTGTACTCGCCGGTCGACAACGGCACCGACACGCCTTCACGGTCGACCAGCGCGCGTTCGCCCGATTTCAGCACCCAGCCGGCAAAGGCGTAGGAATTGGCCTCGGGCGCATGCTGACGTGCGCCGCCCGCGGTGGCGCGGCGCAGGACGACCTTCACGCGCGTCGCGAGTTCGCGCGGCGAGAAGGGCTTCACGACATAGTCGTCCGCGCCCATTTCCAGCCCGACGATCCGGTCGGTTTCCTCGGCGCGCGCGGTCAGCAGGATGACCGGCACGTCGCTGGTCGCGGCGATGTGGCGGCACAGGCTCAGCCCGTCCTCGCCCGGCATCATGATGTCGAGAATGACGAGGTCAATCGCATAGGCGGTCAGCCGCGTCCGCGCGGCCTCCGCGTCGCCCGCCTGCGTGACGCGAAATCCCTGCTTGGTCAGATAGGCGGCCAGCGGCTCGCGGATCGAACGCTCGTCATCGACGAGCAACAGATGCGGCATGTCTCCCATGGGGGCGACGTCTAGCATGGTGCGTGTCCAAAGGAAGCGCCGGACGATCGCAGACCGTCCGGCACGCAGGGGCAGGGGGGCGGATTACTGATCGGTATCGCCGCCCGGCCGGTCCATCCGGTGCCCGCGACCATGGCGCATCGCACGGCGATCCGGCCGTTCGCTCGCGTCGAGCCGTCCGTCACGATTGGCGTCCATCCGGTCGAAACGCTGCCCGGCACGGTCGATGAATTCGGCCCGCGTGAGCACGCCGTCACCGCCGCCGCGCTTGCCGCGCATCATCTGGTCCTTCCTGCCGTCCGCCATGCCGGCACGCTCGGGCGGGAGCGTCTTGCCGCGTGCCGCCATCCGGGCCTCGCGACGGTCGCGCATCGCTTCGCGTGCCGCCTGACGTTCGGCCGCGGTCACGATGCCGTCGCCGTCGGCGTCCAACCGGGCGAACTGGGTCTCGGCCTGCGCGACGACTTCGGCGCGGGTGAGGACACCGTCGCGATCGGTGTCAGCCTGCATCATCGGCCCGCCGCGCATCCGGCCTGCGCGCTGCGGGCCGGGACCGCGCGGGCGAGATTCGGGCGCCGCCTGCGTCTGGCCGGCGATGGTCGTCTGCAGCGCGGCGCGGTTGGCGGCGCTGGTGGCGGCGGCGTCGGCGCGGTCGGCGGCGGCGGCGGACTGTGCGCCGCATGCCGTGGCGGCAAAGCTGCTGGCTGTCAGCGCCAGCGTGAGCAGGGTCTTGCGCATCGCGTATCTCCGGTCGGACGGGGCTGATCCCCATCGAATGTCCCGGTTATGACGGTCGGCTGTCGCGACGCTTTGTCAGGTGACGGATAAACTGTCGCAATCTGTATCGTGCACGTCACATTCGCGCGCGGCCGACCTGACGTGGCGGTCAGGCGAAGATCGCGACGCTCTGCATCTGTTCGGCGATCGGCAGGCCTTGCGCGTTCCAGATCGCCATCGACTGGCTCGAACTGCCGTCGCGGACATAGTCAGTCGTTGCGCGCAGCAGCCACCAGCCATCGTGCGTCACCGGTTGCGGGCCGAGAATGTTGAGCAGCCAGGTCATCGAGCTGAGTGGTGCCGGCCCGCCGAGCAGCTTGAGCGCGGAGGGTGGCAGGCAGTCCGCGACCGCGATCAGCTCGACCATTGGATCGAGCCCGTCGCGATCCGCCAGCCGGACCCAGCGCAGCCATTCGGCGGGGCCGACGCTGTCGTCGCGGCGGTCGAGCAGATCGAAATTGCGCGAGAAGGCGACCGCGCTGTGGCCGCGATAGGTCGCGGTGTCGGCGTCGGGTACCGCGAAGGCGGGCGCGGTGCCGGTGTGGTGGTCGACGCGCGAGGCGATCGGCCCCATGAAGACGAAGGTCGCGCGCAGCCCGAGCCCCGCCGCGCTTTCGACGTCCGCCTGGACGAACGCGGCATTGCGGCCGCGCCGCAGCCGCGTCGCGCGGATCGTTATGTCGCCCGACAGCGGGCCGATGAACGCGACCTGCGCCGAGCGGAGCGGTGGCAGGTCGGTGTCCGACATTTGCGCCGCATGTAGTGCAAGCGCGGCCGAAAACCCGCCATAGGCGGTGCGCCCCTGCAGCCAGTTCTCCGGAACGGTCCCACGCCAGCCGTCCTCGGTCGGTTGCAGCGCGTCGATCGCCTGTCGGAGACTGATCATGCCGGCGTGCCCGTCAGGGAATCGCGCAGTTCGCGTTTGAGCACCTTGCCGATCGCGCTGCGGGGGAGTTCGCTGACCGGACGGATGCCCGACAGGCGCTGGGTCTTGCCGAGCTGCGCGTTGGTCCATGTCAGGATTTCAGCCGGGTTCGCCGCGGGCGAGCGAGGGACGATGACCGCGACCGGCGTCTCGCCCCACGCCTCGGATGGCATGCCGATGACCGCGCAGTCGGCGACGTCGGGATGTGTGGAAAGCACCGCCTCGAGGTCGGAGGGGTAGATGTTGAACCCGCCCGAGATGATCAGGTCCTTCTTGCGGTCCATCAGGATGAGGAAGCCGTCCTCATCGAACCGACCGACATCGCCGTGCCGGATATAGCGGTTGCCGTCGGCGTCATACCATTCGGCGTCGCGCGTCGCATCGCTGCGGCCGTGATAGCCGTTCATCATCGCGGGCGAGCGGCCGACGACCTCGCCCAATTCGCCCGGCGGCACCTCGACACCGTCATCGTCGATCAGGCGGATCTCGTGCCCCGGCATCGGCTGACCCACGCTGTGCAGCTTGGTCGGATGCGCGGTCGCGTTGAGCGCGCAGCTCGCCCCGCCTTCGGTCATGCCGTAGAACTCGACGAGCAACCCTGGCCAGCGCGCGACGACGTCGGCCTTGAGCGCGGCGGAGAAGGGCGCGCTTGTGCTCGTCTTGAAGCGGAAGGCCGACAGGTCGAACGCGTCGAAATCGGGGAGCGCCATGATCCGCTGATACTGGACGGGGACGAGCATCGTGTGCGTCGCGCGGTAGCGCTCGGCGAGCGTCAGATAGCCGCGCGCGTCGAACTTGCCCATCAGCACGACGCTGCCGCCCCAGCCGAGCGTCGGCAGGACGCTGACGAGCGTAGTGTTCGAATAAAGCGGGGTCGCGATCATCGTGACCGCGGTGTCGAACCCTGCGGCGCTGTTGCGCGCGATATGCGCCCAGCGCATCGCATGGCTCTGGACGATCCCCTTGGGGGTGCCGGTCGTGCCAGACGAGTAGATGATGTTGAACGCATCGCCAGGCGCGATCGCCACGGGCGTGGGGCGTGCGCCATCGGGCGCGAGCCAGCGCTCCAGCAGCTCGGCGTCGCCGGACGGCCCCTCAGGCGGCAGGTGGGCGTCCGACAGGAGCAGGATCCGCGCGGTGACGCGTTCGTCCGCCAGAGCCTGCGCCATGGGCTCGTCGAGAACGACGATCGGCGCGCCGCTGTCCGCGATCATCGCCGCGATCGCCGCGGGAGTCGCCGACGGCGCGATTGGCGTCGCGACACAGCCGGCCCGTACCGCGCCAAGGAAAACAGAAAGATAGCTGGTCGACGGCGCGGCGGCGATCGCGATCGCCTGTCCCGCGGCGATGCCGTCGCGTTGCAGTGCGGCCGCGACGCGGTCCATCGTCCGGTCGAGCGTCGCATAGTCGATGCTGCCCTGCGAATCCGCGATGGCGGTCGAGGATCCGCGTTCACGGGCGTGCGCGCGGATCAGATCCGGCAGGGTCGAGAAGTCGGTAGCGAGCAAATCTGAGGCGATCGTCATATCCGCGTGGCTAGGCGAAGTGCGCATCGAATGCCATACGCGATATTCGAAAAGGCGACTCGCAAAAGGATCAGCCGATGTTGTTCTACGACAGTGCCTCGCCGGCGCCCAACCCGCGCCGCGTCCGGATCTTCCTCGCCGAAAAGCAGGTGCGCATCCCGATGGTGCAGGTGTCGATACCCAAGGCGGAGCACAAGGCGGCGCAGTTCCTCGCGGTGAACCCCTATGGGCAGACGCCTGCGCTGGCGTTCGACGATGGCCGCGTGCTGACCGAGAGCGTCGCGATCTGTCGATATTTCGAGGCCCTGCATCCGGAGCCGCCGCTTTTCGGGCACGGCGCGCACAATATCGCCGAGGTGGACATGTGGACGCGGCGGGTCGAATTGCGGCTGATGACGCCGCTGTCGCTGGTGTGGCAGCATACGCATCCCTGGACGGCGCGGATCGTGAAGCCGCAATATACCGAATTCGGCGAAACCCAGCGGCCGCGTGTCCGGTCGGCCATGGCCGAGTTCGACGCTGCGCTGGCGGGCATCGAATGGCTCGACGGGGTGCGCTATACCGTCGCCGACATCGTCCTGCTGACGACGATCGATTTTGCCGCGTTCGTCGGCATTCCCATCCCGGACGAACTGACGCATCTCAGGGCCTGGCACGACCGTGCGTCGGGCCGCCCGAGCGCACAGGCCTAGCGCCGCTGGCGTCCCGGGTCTTGGCCCCGGCCTCGTGCTCCGGACCGGCCGGACGTGGTCGGAGGGCTCTCAGGCCGGCATCCCCGACTTTAGTCCGGCATCCGCGACGGCGCCCGAACTTCCCTTTGCATCCCCCGGCGAATCATGCCAATAGCTGCCCATACCTGATGTTCAGTTTCGGAAAGAGACGGACTTAGGGTGGTTGAGCCTCGCAGCACTCTCGAAGTGCTCGGCATCACCAGGCAGGCAGTCCAACAGGTCGCCGCCTTGACGAGTTTGGAGAGGGGATAAGGCGGAAGGACGGCAAGGCCGTACCTTCCGCCGTCCTTCCTGAAACCCCAGCATCAGCGAGCATCGTGCGACCTGGCCTGACGCCGCGTGCGCTGCCCCGTTTTGCGGAATCATCCGGCGTGACCTGACTGTGGCGCTTGAAGGCCGGCGGCGGCTGGTTTCCTTAGGTCGGACCGCTGCGGCAAAGGCCCTCTCCCCGGGGCCACATTATCGCAAGATCGAAAAATGGTTCTGGCCGATCCGGAACTGCCGAAAGCCGTCTACATGACAGTATTGGCAGGAATTAGTAGCAATATGCTACGATTTTCCCGCTTGACGCGTAAGGCGTAGAAGAATCTATTCGATGATGCGGTACGGGCCAAAGTGCTTCGGCCGAACAGGGGAGAGTGATGTGGCCAAGCAGCGCTATTTCGTCGCGTCCGCGTTTTTCGTCATTGCATGGGCCCTTGCCGTTCCGGCGGCAGCGCAAATCGGGGGTGATCCACAACCATTGGGAACGACGGGAGCGGGGCAGGTCGCAGCGAATCCCGCGCAGTCTGCCGTCGCCCAGTCCGAAAATGCCGACATCATCGTCACGGGCTCGCTGATCCGCGGGTCGTCCGAGGATGCCGCCGCACCCGTCGACGTGATTTCGGGCGATGAACTCGCGAAGCAGGGCGCGCCGACCGCGGTCGAACTGCTCAAGAACCTGCCGACCTCGAACGGCGTGACCGGCGACGCGAACCAGTTCGACAGCCGCAGTCAGGGCAATGAGGGCGTCGCGTCGGTCAATCTGCGCGGGCTGGGGCCGCAACGTACGCTCGTGCTGCTCAACGGCAAGCGGCTGGTGCCCGTCGGTGGCGGTATTCCGATCGTCGATATCAACCTGATCCCCTCGGCCGCGATCGGCCGTGTTGAGGTGCTCAAGGACGGCGCCGCCGCCACCTATGGCTCGGACGCGATCGCGGGCGTGGTCAATTTCATCACACGGACCGACCAGCAGGGTTTCCTGGTGTCGGGCGACTACCGCTATATCGACGGGTCGAAGGGCGATTACGGCACGGCCATGAGCTATGGCCACAGCGGTAACGGCGTGCGGATGCTGGCGTCGTTCGGCTATCAGCACCGGTCCGAGCTCCGAACGACCGATCGGGACTTCACCATTCAGCCCTACGCCAACAATCCCCAGGGCGGGTGGACCGGCGGCGGCAACCCCGGCAACCTCGATTTCAACGCGACCGTCCCGTTTCTCGACCCGGTCAGCGGGCGTCTGTTCACCGGCTATGGCGCGAACGGCGTGTCGAACGGGGTAAATTTCGTTCGCGATCTGGGGTGTGAATCGCTCGGCGGATTCCGCAGCGTCGCGGGCTCGACGACACCGACGCCGACCGCGGTCGGGACGATCGCGGTGCCGACCGATCGATGCTTCAACAATTACGGTCAGTTCGGCAATCTGGTCGAGCCGGAAGACCGGTATCAGGCCTATGCCGAGGTCGCGATCGACCTCACCAGTTCGCTGCAATTCACCGCGACCGCGCTCTATGGAGCGACCTCGACGCGGATCACGACGTCGCCGACCTATCTGCCGACGCTGCCGCCATCGGCGAATGCGGCGGGCGGCGGTGCGGGCTTCTTCCAGGTACCGACCTATGCGCCGGCACTACGCGACTATTGCCAGGTCTATGGTACGGCGGCGGGCTGCCTGACCGCGAACGGCACGCCGCTCGCACCCGCGCTCGCCTTCCCCGTGCTCTTCCGTCCGGCACTGCTCGGTGGCAATCCGGTCATGCGGGGCGGGGACAATGACCGTGGATCGGCATTCTCCAAGCGCCAGTCCGAGGAAATGCGCTTTACCGCGGACCTGTCGTGGGATGTCACCGACCGGATCAACCTGACCGCGAGCGGGACCTATTCGCAATATGTCCGCGAGAATGAGGGGACCGACACGTTCGGTGACCTGCTGCAGAACGCGATCGCGGGTTTTGGTGGCCCCAATTGCGCCTATGCGACCACCGCGTCGCGCGCCGGGCTGACCGCTGCGCAGATCGCTTCGCTTGCCGGAACGAATGGCTGCACCTTCTTCAACCCGTTCTCGACCGCGGTGGCGGCCAATCCGGTCACGGGCCAGGTGAACCCCAATTACGCCGGGTCGCGGAGCACCAACGGGCTCAGCACCGCGCCCGGTGCGGGGCTGGTCAACGACATTGCGACGGTCGACAACTTCTTCCGGACGACGCGCACCGTCTACAACACGCAATTGTTCGTCGGCGACCTCGTGCTCGGTGGGCGGACCGGGCTGCGGCTGCCCGGTGGCGATGTCGGCTTTGCGATCGGCGGCCAGTATCGGCGCAATTATTATGCCGTGAACTATAATGCCGACAGCAATCTGGCGGTGAATCCCTGCCCGGGGACCCCGCTCAATCCACGTGCGACCTGTACGCCGCAGACGGGTGCGCTGGGCTTCCTCGGCACCAACCGGAACGCGTCCTCGGTGGGCGACGTGAAGGCGCTGTTCGCCGAGCTGCAGCTGCCGATCCTCGAGGCGATCAACGCCCAGCTGTCCGCGCGGTACGAGGATTATGGCGGCAATGTCGGGTCGACCTTCAATCCGCAAGGGCGGTTGCGCATCCAGGTGGCGCCGTGGCTTGCGTTGCGCGGCGGGGCCGGGACGACGTTCCGCGGACCGCCCGCGCAGCAGCTCGAAGGCAATCTGACCGCGCTGCAGATCATCGGCACCTCGTTCCGCGCGGTCGACATCAACGGCAATCCAGATCTCGAGCCTGAAAAGGCGACGACCTATAGCGGCGGCGTGATCCTCGACGCGGGCGGGTTCAATGCGAGCGTTGACTATTTCCGGTACGACCTGAAGGGGCCGATCGAGCAGGAGCCGACACAGGGCATCGTCAACGCATTGTTCGGTGCGAGCGGCGCGGCGAATTGCGGCAATGCCGCCTTTGCCGCTCTCCAGCAGCGTTTCACCTTCACCGGTGCGGGCTGCGGCGTCGGCAATGTCCAGCGGTTGCGCACCGTCTATGTCAACAGCGCCAATGTCACGACCTCCGGTCTCGACGTCCAGGCAAGCTTTCGCGGCGAACTCGGGCTGGCGACCGTCACGGTGGGCGCGACCGGCACCTATGTCATCGACTACAAGACCAAGGACGTGACGGTCGAGGGGATCGTCGTGCAGCCCGCATTCGACGGTGTCGGCCTGCTCAACTACCAGACGACCGCCTATCCGGTGCCCGAAATCAAGGGCAACTGGTATGTGCAGGGTGATTACGACGTCGCCAGCCTGCGCGTGCAGTTCAACTATATCGATGGCTATACCGATCAGCGCGGCGCGGCGATCTTCGGGCCGAACTTCGGTGCCCTGGCGGGCGGATCGGTGACGGGCGGCAAGGAGATCGGCGCGTTCAAGACGATGGACGCCACGCTGAGGATCGCGTTGCCGACCGGATCGACGGTGTCGCTGTCCGCGCTCAACATCTTCGACCGCGCACCGCCCTTCGCACGGCTGGATCAGAATTACGATCCGTTCACCGCCTCGCCGCTCGGGTTCACCGCAAAACTCGGTTTGTCGCAGAAATTCTGATTACTCTCGGCGCTGGCCTTGCTTTCCATGATTGGGTACGGTCCCAACAGGGTCGCAAGGCCAGCAACGATACGAGAGGATGACCATGGCGACAGCGTTGAAGACGCATTCCGACATCGCCGATTCCCTGGCCATGAAGCGCCGCGGCCTGACGCTCACCCTGCTCACGCTCACCTATTTCTTCAGCTATATGGATCGGCAGATCCTCGCGATCCTGCTCGAACGGATCAAGGCGGACCTGGTGCTGACCGACACGCAGCTCGGGCTGCTCTCGGGACTGGTGTTCGCGATCTTCTACGCCACGCTCGGCATCCCGGTCGCGCGACTGGCCGACCGGACAAGCCGCCGCAACATCATCGCGGTGAGCCTGACGATCTGGAGCGCGATGACCGCGATGTGTGGTCTGGCGCAAAACTTCACCCAACTCATGCTGTTCCGCATCGGCGTCGGGATCGGCGAGGCCGGGTCCAGCCCGCCCAGCCATTCGATCATCGCCGATCTCTATCCCCCCGAAAAGCGCGCGGGTGCGATGGCGGTCTATTCGCTCGGCGTGGTGCTGGGGGCGGGGTTCGGGACGCTGATCGGTGGCGTCGTCGCACACAGCTATGGCTGGCGGGTGGCGATGATGACCGTCGGGCTGCCCGGTATCGCGCTGGCGGTGCTCGTCCGGCTGTTCATGGTCGAACCGCGTCGCGGCCTTTCGGACGCCGGTCCGGTCGCTGCGCCAGCGCCGATGCCGAGCGTCGCGCAGGGCTTTGCCTCGATGTGGGCGAGCGCGCCCGCGCGGCATCTCGTCGTCGGCGTGACCCTGACCTCGATGATCGGGTACGCGCTGACGGGGTGGGGGCCGAGCTTCATGCAGCGATCGCTGGGTATCTCGATGCTCGACGTATCGCGCTATATCGCGCTGCCGGGTGCCCTGTTCGGGGCAATCTCGGCGCTCGCCGGCGGCAAGATCGCCGATGTCCTCGCCAAGCGCCACGGCCTTCACGTGCAGAGCTGGGTCGTGCTCGTCATGAAGGGGCTGTCGCTGCCCTTCGCGCTGGCCTTCTACCTGATCGACGTGCCGGCAATCGCGATCGGCAGCTATTTCATCTACCTGATCTTCGCCAACTCCTATCTGGGGCCGAGCTTCGCGCTGATCCAGCATCTCGCACCGCTGAAGACCCGTGCGATGTGGGCGGCGATCACGCTGCTGGTCATCAACCTGGTCGGCCTTGGCCTCGGCCCGACGATGGTCGGGTGGCTGAGCGACCTGTTGAAGCCGACCTTTGGCGAGGAATCACTACGCTATGCGCTGGTCATCATCGTGATGATGACGCCTTGGGCGCTCTATCATTATTGGCGTGCGGGCGTGCTGCTCAAGCACGCCGAGGATCAGGCCGCGCTCGCGGCGGCGTGAGGCGTGGGGGGCGGGGACCGGCGCGGCACGCAGCCTGTGCCGGTCCCCGCCGCCCCTCTGCCGATCAATCGTCGAACAGGCCGTACATCAGCGTCGAGGCATACATCGCCACGGCCCGTTCGCGCGGCATGGTCGACGCCCATTTGCGCATGTCGAAGGCGGCATTCTGGACCGCCATCAGCGCCTGTGCGGCGATCAGCGCATCGACCGCGCGGATCGAGCCTTCGCCGATCCCGTCCATCATCATCCCCGCGTAGCGCCGCGCGATCCCGTTGGACCGCTCGACCATCGCGTCGCGGACGCTCGGCGGCAGGCCGCTGAGCGCGGTCGTGCGGAGCAGCGGACCGCGCTCGGCGAACTGGACGTCGAGCAGCGTCGCAACCGTGCTCGACAGCTTGTGCCAATAGCTGCCGCCCTCGGCCTCACCGCGGCCTTGCGCATCGGCGATCGTATCGAAGCTGCGGCGATAACAGGCAATGACCAGATCGTCCTTGGCATCGAGATGGTGGTAGAAGCTGCCCTTGGTGACGTTCAGTTCGGACGCGATCTTTTGCACCGAGGCGCCGCGATAGCCGAGTTCGTTGATCAGCCGCGTCGCCGCTAGCAGGAACGCCTCGCGCCCCGGCTCGGCATCGTCATGGCTGAGATCGAGCAGCGTCGGCGCCCAGCGCGCGCCCGGCCCGGCGATGCCGTGCGCGAACACGTCCATCAACCGCGCCTCGACACGGGCATATTGGTCGGGCTCGTAGCGCGTCAGCCAGATCGGCAACCAGAAGGTATTTTCGAGCAGGACGTGCGCGCGCGCGCTCTGAATGTCGGTCTGCGCGCGGCCGGTCGACGGGCCCCAGAGGAGGCGGGTGCGGCGGAACACCTCGCGCCAGCCGTTCATCAGCCGGCTGCGGATCGGGTCTTCGGTGGCGCGCAGATCGGAGAGGACCGCGAACGCCTTTTCCTCGCCGCGCTGGATCCGGCCGAGCCGCGCCATGTTGAGCGCGAGATAGCGGGCGACGCGCGCCTGCGGGGTCGGTTCGACCATCGCCTCGTCGAGCATCCGCAGCAAATAATCGAGCGTGTTCTCGAACGCGGCGGCGGCAAGGTCTTCCTTGCGCTTGAAATAGTAAGTAACGCTCGTCGTGTTGAGCCCGACGCGCCGCGCAACGTCCGCGAAGGTCATGCCCTTGGCGCTTTGCTCGTTGATCGCCTCTGCGGCTGCGGCGAGGATGGCGTCACGCTTGGCACGGAAGCGCTTCGTGCCCTGTTCGCCGTCTTCGATCGCCTCTGCCGGAACCTTCATCAAAATACCCTAACAGCTTCGATTTGAAGTTACAGTGCTTTTTAGGCGCTTTCGTGGCCGAGTGGAAAACCGGCTTTCGGCAGGCTCCGGGATGCTTTACCGAATACGCGGTATGGTCTAATCGACCGCCAGACCGTGGACCGATGGAGAGCCCGCATGGATTTCAGCTTCAGCGACCGAGAGACCTATTTCCGAGATCGCGTGCGCGACTTCATCGACCAGAATATCCGCCCGCGTCAGGCCGATTACGACGCGCAGGCCCACCATGGCGAGCGCTGGAAGGTGATTCCGGTGATCGAGGAGATGAAGGAAAAGGCCAAAGCCACGGGGCTGTGGAATTTTTTCATGCCCCCCCATTCCGGGCAGACTCACGTCGATGACAGCTTCGTATTCGAGGGGACGCAGCTGACCAATCTTGAATATGCGTTATGCGCCGAGGAGATGGGCAAGGTCAGCTGGGCGAGCGAATGTTTCAACTGCTCGGCGCCCGATACAGGCAATATGGAGGTATTCCATCGCTATGGAACGCGCGAGCAGAAGGAGGCGTGGCTCGGCCCGCTGATGCGCGGCGAGGTCCGGTCCGCCTTTTTGATGACCGAGCCTGCGGTGGCGTCGTCGGATGCGACCAATATCGAGACGTCGATGGTCCGCGATGGCGATCATTATGTGATCAACGGGACGAAATGGTGGTCGTCGGGGGTCGGCGATCCGCGCTGCAAGATCGCGATCGTCATGGGCAAGACGAGCTTCGAGGGATCGCGGCACCAGCAGCAGAGCCAGATCCTGGTGCCGATGGACACGCCCGGCGTGACGATCAAGCGGATGCTGTCCGTCTATGGCTATGACCACGCGCCGCACGGGCATGGCGAGGTCGTGCTCGAGAATGTCCGCGTGCCGGTCGAGAACGTGCTGCTGGGCGAAGGACGCGGGTTCGAGATTGCGCAGGGGCGGCTCGGGCCGGGCCGCATCCACCATTGCATGCGGACGATCGGCGTCGCGGAGACCGCGATCGAGGCGATGGCGAAGCGGCTGCTGAGCCGTGTCGCGTTCGGCAAGCGGATCGCCGATTTCTCGGTCTGGGAGGAGCGGATCGCGACCGCGCGGATCGATATCGAGATGACGCGGCTGCTGTGCCTGAAGGCCGCGGACATGATGGACAAGGCCGGCAACAAATCCGCGCAGATCGAGATCTCGATGATCAAGGTCGCCGCGCCGAACATGGCGCTGAGGATCCTCGACGATGCAATCCAGGCGCATGGCGGCGGCGGCGTGTCGGACGATTTCCGGCTTGCGCACGACTGGGCGGCAATGCGGACGCTGCGCTTCGCCGATGGTCCCGACGAGGTCCACAACCGGTCGATCGCGCGCAACGAATTCGGCAAATACGGGGACTTTCGCAAAGGCGGCGTGTCGAGCGGGGATGTCGGGGTGAGCCGCTAACCCTGTCCCGTTCGTCCTGAGCGCAGTCGAAGGACATTGCCCCGAACGAGCCAGTCCTTCGACTTTGCTCAGGAAGAACGGCATTTTTGATTGCGCGCCCGCCAAATCTGGAGCCAGACCACCCATGAAAGCCGCAGTCCTTTTCGAAGCCAACACCCCGCTCAGCATCGAGGACGTCACCGTCTCGAAGCCGGGTCCGCGCGAGGTGTTGATCCGTACCGTCGCGGTCGGGGTGTGTCGCTCCGACCTGCACTTCGTCGACGGCGCCTATCCGCATGCGATGCCGACGATTCCGGGGCACGAGGCGTGCGGCGTGGTCGAGGCGGTCGGTGACGAGGTCGCCATGGTCAAGGTGGGCGACCATGTCGTCACCTGCCTCTCGGCGTTTTGCGGCCACTGTGAGTTTTGCGTGACCGGTCGCATGGCGCTCTGCGTCGACAGCTCGGTGCGGCGTCCGAAGGGCGCGCCGCCGCGGCTGATGCTGGGTGACCGGCCGATCGCGCAGATGCTCAACCTGAGCGCCTATGCCGAGATGATGCTGGTGCACGAACATGCCTGTGTCGCGATCGACCGCGACATGCCGATGGACCGTGCGGCGCTGCTCGGCTGCGCGATCACGACCGGGGCAGGCGCGGTGTTCAACACGACTGACGTGACGCCGGGCGAGACGGTGTGCGTCGTCGGGTGCGGCGGGATCGGGCTGGCAGCGGTGAACGCGGCGAAGATCGCGGGTGCGGGAAAGATCATCGCGCTCGATCCGGTGCCGGAGAAGCGCGCGATGGCGGAGAAGCTCGGCGCGACGCACAGCTTCGACGCGTTGTCCGAGACCGCCGCGGACGAGGTCGTCGCGCTGACGAAGGGCGGCGTCCACCATGCGATCGAGGCGGTCGGCCGGACGCAGTCGGCGGCGACCGCGGTCAAGGTGCTGCGGCGCGGCGGGACCGCGACGATCCTGGGGATGATGCCGCTGGGCGAGAAGGTCGGGCTGTCGGCGATGGACCTGCTGTCGGGCAAGCGGCTGCAGGGCGGGTTCATGGGGTCGAACCGGTTTCCGGTCGACATCCCGCGGCTCGTCGACTTCTACATGCGCGGGCTGCTCGATCTCGACACGATCATCGCGGACCGCATGCCGCTCGAACGGATCAACGACGCGTTCGACGAATTGCGCCGCGGCGACACGACGCGCAGCGTGATTACCTTTTCATGAGCGGCGACGCAGCCAGCACGATGGTCGGTACGATCCCGGTCGGCGAGCGGGACCGGCTCGATCTCGACCGTCTGACGGCATGGATGACGGAGGCTGTCGAAGGCTTTGCCGGGCCGCTCACCTATGCCAAATTCGCCGGCGGCCAGTCGAATCCCACCTATCGGCTCGACACACCGGCGCGCGCCTATGTCCTGCGCCGCAAGCCGTTCGGGCCGATCCTGCCCTCGGCGCATGCGGTCGAGCGCGAATATGCGGTGATCGCCGGGCTTCATCCGACAGGCTTTCCGGTGCCCCGGCCGTACGGGCTATGCGAGGATCCCGACGTCATCGGCGCGCCGTTCTATGTGATGGAAATGGTCGAGGGTCGGACGATCTGGGACGGCGCGATGCCGGGTGCGACGCCCGCCGAGCGCCGCGCGCATTATGACGCGATGATCGACGCGCTCGCCGCGCTTCACAACACCGATTATGCGGCGGCGGGGCTCGCATCCTATGGCAAGCCCGGCAATTATTTCGAGCGGCAGGTGGGGCGCTGGACCAAGCAATATCGCGCGGCGGAGACCGAGCGGATGGAAGCGGTCGAGCGGCTGATCGAATGGTTGCCGCGCACCTTGCCCGACCAGACGCGGACGTCGATCGTCCACGGCGACTACCGTATCGACAACATGATCTTCGCTCACTCTACGGACGGCGCGGGGGCGAAGGTCATCGCGGTGCTCGACTGGGAGCTGTCGACGCTCGGCGATCCGCTCGCCGACTTTTCCTACATGCTGATGAGCTGGGTGACCGAGCCCGAAGGCCGGTCGGGGGTGCTCGGCCTGACCGGTCCGGAGACCGGGATTCCGACGATCGAGCAGGTCGTCGCGCGCTATTGCGCTGCGACCGGGCGGGACGGCGTCCCCGATCTCAACTGGTATTTCTCCTATAACCTCTTCCGCCTCACCGGGATCGTCCAGGGGATCAAGAAACGCATCATCGACGGCACCGCGTCTAGCGCGCAGGCCGAGGCGACGGTCGCCAAGGTGCACGCGCTGGCGGATGCGGCATGGGGCTTTGCGGTGAAGGCGGGCGCGTGACGCACGTCCCGCAGGCAGAAGGGGAGAGGCAGGGCATGACGCAGTTCGACCTGACCGGAAAGGTCGCGATCATCACCGGATCGTCGCGCGGGATCGGCAAGGCGAGCGCTTTCGAGCTGGCGGCACATGGCGCGAGGGTCGTGATCTCCAGCCGGAAACAGGAGGCGTGCGATGCGGTCGCTGCGGAGATCAACGCGCGCTACGGCGAGGGCCGCGCGATTGCGGTCGCGGCGAACATCGCCGACAAGGCGGCGCTCCAGCATCTCGTCGACACAACCCGCAGCGCGTTCGGCCGTATCGACGTGCTGGTCTGCAACGCCGCCTCCAACCCCTATTACGGGCCCCAGGCGGGGATCGGCGACGACCAGTTCCGCAAGATCCTCGACAACAACATCGTTTCCAACCACTGGCTGATCCAGATGGTCGCCCCCGGCATGACGGAGCAGCGCGACGGCAGCATCATCATCATCTCCTCGATCGGCGGGCTTCGCGGATCGCCGGTCATTGGCGCCTATTGCATCAGCAAGGCCGCCGACATGCAGCTCGCGCGCAATCTCGCGGTCGAGTTCGGCCCGTCGGGCGTCCGTGTGAACTGTATCGCGCCAGGACTGATCCGCACCGATTTCGCGCGCGTGCTGTGGGAGGATCCCGAGCGGATCGCGGCGGCGAATACCCGCGTGCCGCTGCGACGCATCGGCGAACCCGAGGAAATCGCGGGCGCGGTGGTGTTTCTCGCCGCATCCGCGAGCCGTTTCATGACCGGGCAGACGCTGGTCATCGACGGCGGCGTCACGATCTGAAGGGGAGGGCATCATGCGGTTCGAGAACAGGTCGATCATCGTCACCGGCGCAGGATCCGGCATCGGCCGGGCGGCGGCATTGCTGTTCGCGGCGGAGGGCGGGCGTGTCGTCGTCGCGGACCGTACCGAGGGTGCGGACGAGACAGCGCATCTGATCAGCCAGGCCGGCGGCGTCGCCACCCCGATCCGCGTCGACGCGGGGGAGGAGGAGGACGTGATTCGCATGGTCGCGCTCGCCTGTGATACATATGGCGGGCTCGACGTGCTGTTCGCCAATGCCGGCATCTCGGGCGGCATGGCCAATCTCTTCGACACCGACGTCGCGCTGATCACCGAAGTGCTGCGGGTCAATCTGATCGGTCCGTTCCTCGCCATCAAGCACGCGGCACCACGGATCGTCGCGCGCGGGGCCGAGACGCGCAGGGGCGGCGCGATCGTCCTGACCGCGAGCGTCGCCGGGTTACGGTCGGGCGCAGGGTCGCCGGCCTATTCCGCGTCCAAGGCGGGGGTGATCAACCTGGCTGCGGTGTCGGCGCAGCAGCTGTCCGGTGCGAACGTCCGGGTCAATGCGATCTGCCCCGGGCTGACCGAGACGGGAATGACCAAGCCGGTGTTCGACTATGCGCGCGAGGCCAACAAGATGGACCGCGTCGGCCGTCTCAACCCGCTCCACCGCGGCGCGCAGCCCGAGGAGCTTGCCCGGGTCGCGGTGTTCCTCGCCTCCGATGACGCAAGCTACGTCAATGGTCAGGCGATCGTGGTCGATGGCGGATTGTCGTCGAGCCATCCGGTGACGCGGCAGGATTACGGCAAGACCGCAGCCTGAGGCAGTCCGCTCAGGCGGCTGAGAGATGGAGGTCGGCGAAACCGGTGAAATAGCCGCGTAGCGTCGGATCCTCGATCGGCGCGATCAGGGCCGCGATCGTGGCGGCGGGCGACGTCGCGCCACCGCCAAGCGCGGCGCCGCTGGCAAATCCCATCGACCAGCTGCCGAAGCTGCGCTCGGTGATCGTCTGTTTCGCGAGCTGCACCATCGCGAAATGCCGGTCGTCGCGCTGGATGCGATCGAAGGTGCGCGACACGGCGAGATCATCGCCTTCGAGCACCTGAAGGAACCTGTTGCCGCCAGCGATGAGCAGACCGGTCACGCCCGCGGCGGCATTGTTGCGCCGCGAGACCCGCAGAATCTCGTCGATGACCGGCTGTGTCACACGGCCACGCGAGGTGCTGATATAGAGAAGGCGCTGCATGCCGATGATCCCGGAGAATGATCGCGCGGGACTAATCGGAATTTACGAAGACCGGGTTAACCCGCGTAAACCAAGGTTATTTTCGCATCCGGATCAGCCCCTCCTGCGCGACGCTCGCGACCAGCCGTCCGTCGCGGGAGAAGATCTTGCCGCGGTTGAAGCCGCGCGCATGGCCCGACCAGGGGGCATCGCAGGCATAGAGCAGCCAGTCGTCCGCGCGGAAATCCTCGTGCAGCCATAGCGAATGATCGAGGCTGGCGGTCTGCAGACCTGGCGTGATCCAGTTGATCCCGTGCGGCAGCAGCGCGGTTCCCAGCAACGCCATGTCCGAGGCATAGGACAGGACCGCGCGGTGCATCGCCGGGTCATCGCCGATCGGCGCCACGATCCGAAACCAGTTGGCATGGTTCGGTGCCTGCGCGGGCGGATCGATCCAGCTGCGTGGGTTGACCGGGCGGACCTCGATCGGGCGCCAGCGCAGCATGTGCGCACGAAACTTCTCGGGAATGCCGTCGATATTCTCCAGCCGCAGGTCACGATCGGAGCGCAGCTCCTCGGGCGGCGCGACGTCGGGCATCGCGTCCTGATGGTGGAGCCCGGCCTCGGGGGTCTGGAACGACGCTGCCATGTTGAGGATCGGCTGGCCCTTCTGCATCGCGATGACGCGACGCGTGGCAAAGCTGCGGCCCTCGAAATCGCGGACGACGCGGTAGACGATCGGGTAGTCCTCGTTGCCCGGCCGCATGAAATAGGCGTGAAGCGAATGCGCGGCCTTGGGCGCCTCGGTCGAGCGCTGCGCGGCCTGGAGCGCCTGCGCGATCACCTGTCCACCGAACACGCGGCCGACGCCGCCGGGCTGCCGCTTGCCGACATAGAGGTCGGTGTCGACCTCGTCGATCTCGAGCAGGTCGACGAGGCCCTGGGCTAGGGCTTGGGATGTTACTTCGGCAGTTTCGTCAGGCATTTGACCTCCTTGGTCTCCCGCAACGGCGGGAGCCCAGTCTGGGCCCCGCCTTCGCGGGGGTACAAGTTCGGGTCAATAGCCCGCGGCGATGGCCAGCCGGTCGGCATGGAAGTTGGCGTCGCCGAACAGTTCGGCCAGCACGCGCGCGCGCTTCATGTAGAAGCCGATGTCATATTCGTCGGTCATGCCGATGCCACCGTGCATCTGCACGCTTTCCTGCACGCTGAGCGTCGTCGCGAGCGCGGTCATCGCCTTGGCGACCGAAACGGCCTCGTCGGCCTTGTCGTGGCCCAGATCGAGCAGCTGCTGGGCCTTCAGGACCGCGGCGCGCGCGACCTCCATCTCCGAATAGAGATGCGCGGCGCGGTGCTGGAGCGCCTGGAAGCTGCCGATCAGCGTGCCGAACTGTTTGCGCTGCTTCATATAGCCGATCGTCATGTCCATCGCGCCGCCGCCGACGCCGAGCAGCTCGGCGGACGCGCCGGTGCGACCCGCGCGGAGCAGGCGGTCGAGCGGCGCGCGGCCGGCATCGACCTCGCCGATCACCGCGTCGGCATCGACCTCGACCCCGTCGAAGTCGAGCCGTGCGGCCAGGCTCGCATCGGCGAGGCGTTCGGCGTTCGCGCTGAGCCCGGCGGCGTCCTTCGGCACCGCGAACAAGGTGATGCCGTCGGCATCGTCCGCGCCGCCTGCGGTGCGCGCGGCGACGATGATCAGGTCGGCGGTGTGGCCATGCGCGACGAAGCGCTTTGCGCCGGTCAGTTTAAAACCGTTGCCGGCGCGTTCGGCGGTCATCGCGATGCTGTCGCGGTGCTTGGCGGCCTCGTCGATCGCCAGCGCTGCTACCGTTTCGCCGGCGATGATGCCGGGGAACCAGCGCTCGGCCTGGCCGGTGCCCTTGAGCGCCTCGACCGCGGCAACGGCGGTGGTCAGGAACGGGGAGGGCGACAGGTTGCGACCGATCTGTTCGAGCACGACGCCCGCCTCGATATGGCCGAGGCCGAGTCCGCCCTGGTCATCGCCGATCAGGATGCCGGTGAAGCCCATCTCGGCGAACTGCTTCCACAGGTCGCGCGAAAAGCCCGTGGCGTCCTCCGCATCACGCAGCGCGCGCATATGGCTGACGGGGGCGTGTTCGGCGACGAAGTCGCGGATCGTGTCCTGAAGGACGGTCTGGTCGTCATCGAGATAGAGTGGCATTTCTGTTCCCCCGCGGAGGCGGGGGCTCAGGAGCCCCGCGCGCAGCGTTCGTGATTCTGGGCTCCCGCTTTCGCGGGAGAACGGTAGAGCTCAGGCCGGCAGTTCGAGGATCCGCTTGGCGATGATGTTGAGCTGGATCTCGCTCGTCCCGCCCTCGATCGAGTTTGCCTTGGTGCGCAGCCACGAGCGCGGGATCGCACCGCCGCGCGAGCGGTCGCTCTCCCATTCGAGCGCGTCGGAGCCGCCCGCCGCCATCATCAGTTCGTAGCGCGACTTGTTCAGCTCGGTGCCGTAATATTTCATCATGCTCGGCTGCGCGGGGTGGGCCTTGCCTGCCTTGAGTTCATCGATGAAACGTTCGGACATCGCCCCGAACGCCTTGGCGCGCACCTCGAACAGCGCGATCGACGCGCGGAGCAGCGGGTCGGCGAGGCGGCCGTCATGGCCGAGCCCGACGGTGGCGATCGCGCCGTCGATCAGCGGGTTGCCGCCCGACGAGGCGAGCCCCATGCCCGAGATCATCTCGCGTTCGTGACCGAGCAGATATTTGGCGACGTCCCAGCCCTTGTTCTCCTCGTACACGCGGTTGACCTTGGGGACCTCGACATTGTCGAAGAAGGTCTCGCAGAAGGGCGAATTGCCGCTGATCAGCAGGATCGGCTTGGTCGAGACGCCGGGGGTGGCCATGTCGAACAGCACGAAGCTGATCCCGCCCTGCTTCGACGTCTTGTCGGTGCGGACGAGGCAGAAGATCCAGTCGGCCTTGTCGGCATAGCTGGTCCAGACCTTCTGGCCGTTGACGAGATAATGGTCGCCCTTGTCCTCGGCCGAGGTGGCGAGCCCGGCGAGATCGGAGCCGGCATTGGGTTCGGAATACCCCTGGCACCAGCGGATCTCGCCGCGCGCGATCTTGGTGAGGTGGTCGAGCTTCTGCTCCTCGGTGCCATATTTGAGCAACGCCGGCCCAAGCATCGAGATACCGAACGAGTTGAGCGGGTTGCGTGCCTTGATCGCTGCCATCTCCTCGCGCAGGATCTTGGTCTCGGCGGGCGACAGGCCGCCCCCACCATAGGCCTTGGGCCAGTCGGGGACGGTCCAGCCCCTGGCGGCCATCCGGTCGAGCCAGTCCTTCTGCGCGGGGCTCGTTGGCTTAAACTGGCGACCGCCCCAGCAGACATCGTCCTCCGAGCGGACGGGCTTGCGCATCTCGGGCGGGCAGTTTTCCGCGAGCCAGGCGCGGGTTTCGGTGCGGAAGGTGTCGAGGTCGGTCATCGGGTCTTCCTTTCTCCCTCTCCCCTGCGAGGAGAGGGTGGGGTGAGGGGCTGCCAGGGGCGGAGCACGGCTTGGCTGCCCCTCACCCCGGCCCTCTCCCCCGAGGGGAGAGGGCGTAGAATTTACTTGATCTTCCCACCGCTCGCGGCGGCGTCCTTGAGCGACTTGGCAACCGGGAAGCCGTATTTTTCGAGCCCGGCGACGACCTTTGGCAAGCCTTCCGACTGCGCCCAGAACATCGGCCCGCCGCGATAGACCGGCCAGCCGTAACCGTAGATCCAGACGACATCGACGTCGGACGCACGCTGCGCCTTGCCCTCTTCGAGGATCAGCGCGCCTTCGTTGACCATCGTGTAGAGCGTGCGCGCGACGATCTCCTCGTCGCTGATCTCGCGCGGGGTGACGCCCGACTTGGCGCGGAAATCGTCGATGATCTCGGCGACGCGGGGGGAGTTCGACGGCGTGCGCTTCTCGTCATAGTCGTAGAAGCCCGCCTTGGTCTTCTGGCCCCAGCGGTTCTCGGCCGCCAGCGCATCGCGGATATTCTCGATCCGGCTCGGGTCGCGGTGCCAGCCGATGTCGACGCCGGCGAGGTCGCTCATCTGGAACGGGCCCATCGGCATGCCGAACGCGACGTGGACGCGGTCGATCTGCTCGGGGCTCGCGCCTTCGAGCAGCAGCTTGGTCGCCTCGACCTGGCGCGGCATCAGCATGCGGTTGCCGATGAAGCCATAGGTGACGCCCGCGACCACCGCGACCTTCCTGATCTTCTTGGCAAGCGCCATGACGGTCGCGAGCACGTCGTTCGCGGTCTTGTCACCGCGAACCACCTCGAGCAGTTTCATGACGTTGGCAGGCGAGAAGAAGTGCATGCCCACGACGTCCTCGGGCCGCTTCGTGCACGCCGCGATCTCGTCGATGTTCAGATAGGAAGTGTTCGAGGCGAGGATCGCGCCGGGCTTGGCGATTGCGTCGAGACGCGTGAAGATGTCCTTCTTCACCTCCATCGTCTCGTACACCGCCTCGATGATCAGGTCGCATTCGGCGAGATCGGCGAAGTCGAGCGTGGGCTTGAGCGCGGCCATCGCCTGTTCGACCTGTTCGGGCTTCATCCGGCCCTTGGCCGCGGTCGCCTCGTAATTCTTGCGGACGACGCCGGTGCCGCGGTCGAGCGCCTCCTGCTGCATCTCGACGATCGTGACGGGGATGCCGGCGGACAGGAAGTTCATCGCGATGCCGCCGCCCATCGTGCCCGCGCCGATCACGCCGACGCGTTTGATCTCGCGCAGTTTGGTGTCCGCGGGGACGTCGTCGATCTTGGCGGCCTGGCGCTCGGCGAAGAAGATGTGGCGCTGCGCGGCGGACTGGACGCCCATCATGAGCGCCATGAACTGTTCGCGCTCGAACGCGATGCCGTCGGCGAAGCTCGACCCGTCGGCGGCCTTCTCGACGCAGGCGATGTTGGCGGCGGGGGCGTCGAAGTTGCGGAAGCGGCGGGCGTTCTCCTTCTTGAATGCGGCGACCGCGTCGGGATCGGCCTGCGCGGTCTTCTCGGACGCGCGGGGCAGGGGGCGCTTCGCCGCGATCTCGCGCGCGAAGGCGATCGCGTCGTCTTCCAGGCTGTCCTCGCCGACGATCTTGTCGATCAGGCCGGCGTCGAGCGCCGTCTTCGCCGAGATCGGATCGCCCTTGGCAGTCATCTCGAGCGCGAGCTTGACGCCGGCGATGCGGGGGATGCGCTGCGTGCCACCCGCGCCGGGCAGCAGGCCGAGCTTGACCTCGGGCGTGCCGATCTTGGCCGAGGGGACGGCGACGCGGTAATGGCAGCCGAGCGTGACTTCGCAGCCGCCGCCAAGCGCGGTGCCGTGGATCGCGGCGACGACGGGCTTGGACGACGCCTCGATCATGTCGACGACGGTCGGCAGGCCGGGCTCGACCATTGGCTTGCCGAATTCGGTGATGTCGGCGCCCGCGAAGAAGGTCCGGCCGTCGCAGCGGATCACCATTGCGGTGATGCTCGCGTCGGCGACGCCGGCCTTGATCGCGGCCTCGAGCCCCTGGCGGACTGCGGCGCCGAGCGCGTTGACCGGCGGGTTGTTCGAGACGATGACGAGAACGTCGTCATGGCGTTCGGTGCGGATCGGGGTGGTCATTATTCTCTCCTGGTGACGGCCGCTGACGGGTCAGGTCATGGCGGCGTAGATCATCGTCTTGAGCTCGCGGCGGATGGGGTAGAGGCTGCTGGGCGAGACCTGGGTCATGAAGACCATCGACAGGCGTTCGACCGGATCGATGAAGAAGGCGGTCGAGAACATCCCGCCCCAGTAATATTCGCCCTTCGACCCCGGCATCATCGACCGCACCGGGTCGATCGTCACCGCAAAGCCCAGTCCGAAACCGGTGCCGGCATTCGTCGCCTCGCTGAACATAGACCGGGACATCGTCGTCAGATCGGCGCCGCCGGGCAGATGGTTCTGGGTCATGAGTTCGAGCGTCTTGCGGCCGAGGATCCGCGCACCGTCGAGTTCGCCGCCGTTGAGGCACATCTGGCAAAAGCGCTGATAGTCGAGCGCGGTCGAGACGAGCCCGCCCCCGCCCGACAACAGCGTCGGCGGACGGCTCCACGCGCTCTTCTCGCCGCGATCGAGCATCGTTCGCCCCTTGCCCGGTGCGACCGTGTAGCAATCGGTCAGGCGATCCGTCTTGTCGGCAGGAACCTGGAATCCCGTGTCGTCCATCTTCAGCGGCACGAAGATGCGCGTCGTGAAGAAGGTGTCGAGCGTGACGCCCGAGACGCGCTCGACGACGGCACCCAGCACGTCGGTTGCCACCGAATAATTCCACGCGGTCCCCGGCGAGAATTCGAGCGGCAGCGCGCCCAGCGCGGCGACGAACCCGTCGAGATCGAGATTGCCGTGCCAGTTCTCGATCTTGCCTTCGCGATAGGCGGCGTCGACGTTCGACCGGTTCTGGAAGCCGTAGGTCAGACCCGAGGTGTGGCGGAGCAGGTCGATCATCCGCATCGGCTCGGCGGTCGGTTTCACCGCAAAGGGGACCCCCGCACCGCCGCCATTATAGACGCCGATCCCCTTGAACGCGGGCAGGACGTGATGGACCGGCGCGTCGAGCGCGACGAGGCCCTGTTCGACCAGCATCATGAACGCGACCGAGGTGATCGGTTTGGTCATCGACGCGATCCGGAACAGCGAGGTCTCGTCGATCGGCGCGCCGCCCTCGCGGGCGAGGCCCTGATGCGAGAAATGCACGGTTTCGCCGTCGCGCGCGATCAGCAGCTGCGCATTGGGGAGCTTGCCGGTGACGATATAGCGGTCTTTCAACAGCCTATCGATCGCGGCGAGCCGTGCCGGATCGAAGCCATGCCGTTCAGCCGCCCCAGCGAACGCGGCGGTCATCGCCAGCTTCCCCGCATGCACCATACCCCCGGTTCGAACATGGGCACTCCTATTGCCTTGAGTGGCGTGCAAATCAACTCTAAACGTGCATCCGGTTGGCGGATAAGCCAAACCCGAAATTCATATTTGGAGTAGGCTGGCCTTGGCTCATGAACCAATCATCGCCCTGGACCCCAACTGGCCGGTCATGTCGATGGCGGAAACCGAACGGCGGCTGACTGCGCCCGGCGGCAAGTTCGAGATGGAGACCGTGACGATCGGCGGGGTCGCGACGCGCGTGTGGAAGAATGCGCCGCCGTCGCTGCGCTACCTGATCGAGGCCGCGCGCGGACATGGCGAGCGCGTCTTCACCATCTATGAAGACGAGCGCGTGACCTATGAGGCGACGTGGCGCGCGGTGACGACGCTGGCGTCGCATCTGCATTCCCTGGGCATTGGACCGGGCGACCGCGTCGCGCTGGCGATGCGCAATCTGCCGGAATGGCCGGTCGCGTTCTTCGCAGCGACGGCGATCGGGGCGGTGATGGTGCCATTGAACGCGTGGTGGACGGGTGCTGAGATGGCTTATGGTCTCGCCGATTCGGGTGCCCGGGTCCTGATCACCGACGATGAACGCCATCACCGGCTCGAGGATATCTATGCGACGATCCCGTCGCTAGAGCAGGTGCTGGTCAGCCGCGCGGTCGCGCCGCTGACTGGCATCGCAGCGCCGCTGGAGGACGTGATAGGGGCGTCGTCGCATTGGGCGACGCTGCCCGACCAGCCGCTACCCGACGCGGTGATCGCGCCCGACGACGATGCGACGATCTTCTATACGAGCGGCACGACCGGTGCCCCCAAGGGGGCGCTGGGGACGCATCGCAACATGATGTCGAACATCCTGACCGGTGGCTATTCGGGCGCGCGTTCGGCCCTGCGGCGCGGCGAGATGCCGCCCGAGCCGACCCCGCGCGTGACGCTGACGGTCATCCCGCTCTTCCACGTCACCGCCTGCTCGGCGGGCATGATGGGCGTGATCGCGACGGGGAGCACGATGATCTTCATGCGCAAGTGGGACACCGTCCGCGCGATGGAGATCATCGAACGCGAAAAAGTGAACGTGACCGGCGGCGTGCCGACGATCGCGTGGCAGCTGATCGAGCATCCCGACCGCGGCAACTATGATCTCTCGTCGCTCGAATCGATCGCCTATGGTGGCGCGCCCTCGGCACCCGAGCTGGTCAGGCGCATCCATAGCGAGCTCGGTGCGCTGCCCGGCAATGGCTGGGGCATGACCGAGACGATGGCGACGGTCACGCATCACGGCGCGGAGGATTATCTCAACCGGCCGAGCAGCGCGGGCCCCCCCGCGCCGGTCGTCGACCTGAAGATCGTCGCGGAGGACGGCGTCACCGAGCTTCCGGTCGGCGAGGTCGGCGAGCTCTGGGCGCGCGGGCCGATGATCGTGAAGGGCTATTGGAACAAGCCGGAGGCGACCGCGACGACGTTCATCGACGGCTGGGTGCGGACGGGGGATCTCGCGCGCCTCGACGAGGAGGGGTTCTGCTACATCGTCGACCGCGCCAAGGACATGATCATTCGGGGTGGCGAAAACATCTATTCGTCGGAGGTTGAGAATGTCCTCTATGCGCATCCCGCGGTCACCGACTGCGCGCTGATCGGGCTGCCTCACCGCACGCTGGGCGAGGAGCCGGTTGCCGTCGTCCACCTCGCTCCCGGTGCGCAGGCGAGCGAGGCGGAACTGCAGGCCTGGGTGCGCGAACGGCTCGCGGCGTTCAAGACGCCCGTCGCCATCCGCTTCGTGCCCGAGACCTTGCCCCGCAACGCGAACGGCAAGATCCTGAAAAAGGACCTGCAATCGCTTTTTGCGGATCGGATTCCCGCCACGGCATCATAGTTTAGGGCGATTCGTTCTGCATCGCGCAGGCGGAGCGTCAACACCGCTTGAATGCCGCCCCGATTGTGACAAGGGGAAGGGCAAGCGAGGGGTAACGGCATGGCGAACGACGATTATACGGCCCAGGCGGGTACGGCGGACGTCCATGAGGGAGGGCCGCCGCCCGCCGGGGGTGGGGCGACCACGCCGGCCAGCGCGGACGGTGTGTTCGAGCCGGCCCTCGGCGTCGGTGTCGAGGATGCGATGCGGATCGCGCAGCGGCGCGATCGCCTGCTCGCCGCGCTGACGCTGACCGCCGGGATCGGGCTGGTCATCGCCTTGCCGTTCGCGTTGAAGGCAGGGGCAGAGTTCTTCCTGCCGCTGACGACCGCGCTGGTGATCGCCGTCGCGCTGATTCCCGTGCTCGAATGGCTCGAACGGCGCGGCGTGCCGTCGCCGATCGCGGCGCTCGCGTGCATCCTGGTGTTCCTGGTTGCCGCCAATGTCGCGATCGCTGCGATCCTCGTGCCGGCAACCGACTTCTTCCGGCTGCTGCCGACCCGGCTCGACCGGATCCAGAGCAACCTTGCGCCGTTGCTTGATCTGTATTCCAGCCTCGAGAAATACGTGAACAAGACGCTGCGGCAGGTCGCGTCGACGCCGATCAAGCAGCCCGCGACGGCGGGCGTCGCGGCACCGAGTTCGATCCTGGAATTCGCCGCGACATCCGCGCCGGCGGTCATCGTCCAGCTGCTGTTCGGGATCCTGATCGTGTTCTTCTTCCTGTCCGGCTGGACGGGCATGCGGCGGCAGACGATCACGGGCCGCACGAGCTTCGACGGGGCGATGGCGACCGCCCGCGTGATTCAGGACGTGGTCGACGACGTCTCGGCCTATCTCGGCACGATCACGGTCATCAACGTCCTGCTCGGGATTGTGACCGGCACCGCCTTGTGGGCGATCGGCATGCCCTATCCGGCGATGTGGGGCGGGATCGTCGCCCTGCTGAACTACATCCCCTATTTCGGACCCGTGATCGGCGCGTTCCTGCTCGGGCTGGGCGGATTGATGACGTTCTCCGACATCTGGATGGCGCTGCTTCCCCCGGCTTTGATGTACGGCCTGCACCTCGTTGAGGCGAATGCGATCACGCCGTTCATCGTCGGCCACCGGCTGACGATCAGCCCGCTGCTGATCCTGATCTCTCTGAGCTTCTGGGGCTGGGTCTGGGGCACGCTCGGCGCGTTGCTGGCGGTGCCGTTGCTGATCATCATCCAGACCGTGCTGGGCGCGGCGGGGAAGCCCGATATCGCAGGGTTCCTGTTCGAGCACGGCACGCTCGTCCAGCAGAAAAGCGGGCGGAATCGCCGTCGGGGGGACGCGTCCGACGACCAACGTGAAACAGGCGGCTGAATGGGGGTTGACGCTATCCCAACCCTCGCCTAGTTGCCGCCTCCACGCTGTTTTAGCGGGTGTAGCTCAGTTGGTTAGAGCGCCGGCCTGTCACGCCGGAGGTCGCGGGTTCGAGTCCCGTCACTCGCGCCATCGTTCGTCGATGGTGTGAGATAGTGTCTACGACGGTGACGACTGCCAGACCCGTTTGCGGGTGCTGTGCAGAGTTCGTCATTGGGAATGCGGGTGTAGCTCAGTTGGTTAGAGCGCCGGCCTGTCACGCCGGAGGTCGCGGGTTCGAGTCCCGTCACTCGCGCCACCCTAAGGGGTGGCCGAGCCCCCCTTTAAAATTTTAGCCGCCGTCCGGACAGCGACCGGGATCAGCGCCCCGTTTCCATCCAGCGCAGCACGGGTTTCAGCGGCGCTATCCAGATCAGCCCTGTGACGAGATAGAATGCCAGCTGGCCCAGCCAGTGCCAGCTGCCGACGATCGTCGACAGGCTGACGATTGCGACGCACCACAGCGTGATCAGCAAGAGGATGCCGAGCATCCCGGCGGGTTTGCGCCAGCTAGGTGTCATGGCGTGATCCAGTCCTTGTCTGTGGCAATGGCGTGAAGCGGCACGTCCCAGGCGTCGGGCGTCAGCGCGTCGACCTCCTGGATCGCCAGCGCGATGCCGATTCGCCATGCGTCGGGATGCGCGAGAAATGCGCGGTCGTAATAGCCTGCGCCCTGGCCGATGCGATTGCCGTGGCGATCGAACCCCACCAGCGGGGTCAGGATGATGTCGGGGGCGAGCGCGGCGGCATCGGCCGGGGGCTGGTGAAGCCCGAAGGGGCCTGCGATCAGCGCCGCCTCCGTCTCCCAGGCGAGAAACCGCATCGGCTGGTCGCGGCGCACGACGTGGGGAAGCGCGATGACGCACCCTGCCTCGACAGCGGCGCGTGCGAAGGGGGAGGGATCCGCCTCACCAGCCATCGGAACATAGGAGGCGACGGTCAGGCCGGGCGAGAGCCGTGCCAGGAACGCGTCCGGGACGCGGATCTCGACCGGCGCGGCGGCCGCACGGGCGGCCCGCAATGCGGTGCGGAGCGCGGCCTTGTCGCTCACGGGTGCGGATCGATCATGCGGGTATCGTCCGATGACGGGAATGGTGATGTGGCGGGCCCACCATGGCCGTGTGCCGGGTTATCCACTGACGCACGGTACGTCAGGTGGGGACCATATGCTTCGGACCAGGGTCCTAACAGGGACAGCCCCCTATGGATGATGAATAGCCTCAGGGATAATAAAGGCTCGTACCGGGCAGAACCCGCCAACGCCAATCTAGGCGCTCGGCGGGCTTTGCTCAAGGGCCTGTGCAAGTCCTTCGAGACGATCGGCGATGCGCGTCAGCGCGATCTCGCTGACCGCCGATCCTTCGGGCGGCCGATGCGCGGCTTCGTCCAGATCGTCGGCGAGCATCAGTGCCACGAACAGCATTGCGCGTTCGGCGCTGAGCCCCCCGGCGGCGCGGTCCGCGACCGGCCAGCGTTCGGCGAGCATCGCGCCGAGCAGACGCACGCGCGATTCCTCGCCGTCGCGACACGCGACCGCATGCGGGCGGCCACCGATATCGAGCATGACCTGTGCCATCAGTTGGGGCTCCCTCGGGTGATGACGTCGTCGAGCGCGGCGACCGCCTCCGCCATGCGCGCCTTGAGCGCGGCATGCCGCCTGGCGAGCGCGTCGCCGCTTTCGGCGCGTGCGTGGATCGCGGCTTCGATCCGGCCGATAGCGGCGTCGATCCTGTCGACCGCGGTTGGACCGTCGGGAGGCCTGTCGACGGCCGTCGGCGCGTCGGGAAGAGTATCTGGCATAGATTGCGAGATAGCATGGCCGGGGGGCGCGGCAAGCGGCTTTCGCCCGTGCCGCACACCGTCCATGGTGTTGACAGGGCGCCCCACCGCCCCGCAAAGGCAGCGCGCCCGGAACGGACTCACGGGCGTAGCGGAGATACAGCAATGACGGTCAAGGTTGCGATCAACGGTTTCGGGCGGATCGGCCGGCTCGTTGCCCGCGCGGTTCTCGAGCAGTCGAACGGCGCACTCGAACTCGTCGCGATCAACGATCTCGGCGACGCCAAGTCGAACGCCTGGCTGTTCAAGCGCGACAGCGTTCACGGCAAATATCCGGGCGACGTGTCGGCCGAGGGCAATGAACTCGTCGTCGACGGCAAGCGCATCCGCGTCACTGCCGAGCGCGACCCCGCCAACCTGCCGCACGCCGAACTGGGCGTCGACATCGTGCTCGAATGCACCGGCTTCTTCACCGACAAGGCAAGCTGCCAGAAGCATCTCGACGCCGGCGCCAAGAAGGTGCTGATCTCGGCACCGGGCAAGAATGTCGACCTGACGGTCGTCTATGGCGTCAATCACGACAAGCTGACGGCCGATCACACGATCGTGTCGAACGCGTCGTGCACGACCAACTGCCTGGCCCCCGTCGCCAAGGTGCTGAACGACGCGATCGGCATCGAGCGTGGGCTGATGACGACGATCCATGCCTATACCAACGACCAGAAGATCCTCGACCAGATCCACCCGGACCTGCGTCGCGCACGCGCTGCGGCGATGTCGATGATCCCGACCACGACGGGCGCGGCGCGCGCCGTCGCCGAAGTGCTGCCCGAACTTAAGGGCAAGCTCGACGGCTCGGCGATCCGCGTCCCCGTGCCCGACGTCTCGCTGATCGACCTGACCTTCACGCCGTCGCGCGACACGACGCGCGAAGAAGTGAACGCGGTCCTCAAGGCGGCATCCGAGAGCGGTCCGCTGGTCGGCGTGCTCGACTGGTCGGACGAGCCGCTCGTCTCGATCGATCTCCAGCATACCCCGGCCTCGTCGACGATCGACAGCCTGGAGACCGCGGTGATCGACGGCAAGCTGGTCCGTGTCGTCAGCTGGTACGACAATGAATGGGGCTTCTCGAACCGCATGGTCGATACGGCCACCGCGATGGCGAAGTTCATCTGAGGTTGCGATCTATGTACCCCCTCTTCCGTTCGCTTCGCGCGCAGTCGAGAAGTCGCCGTCCGTGAAAGATGGTGTCTCGACCACGCTCGACACGAACGGGCAGGGGGCGGTGGCCTCGACCTTGACGAGCGCAGGCACGATCGCCGGCATCGCGCGTCACGCTCGCGCGAAAGCCCCGATGGAGGTCATCGACCATGTCGAGATCACCATCGAGGCCGGCTTGCACGGTGACTTTCGCGGCTATGTAAAGCCCGGTGGCCGGGGACGGCGCCAGGTCACGTTGCTCGAACGCGGCGACTGGGACGCCGCGATGGCCGAGGTCGGCTGCGATATTCCCTGGTACGAACGCCGCGCGAACCTTCTCGTCGACGGCTTCGACCTTCCCCAGATACCCGGCACGCGGCTCCGCATCGGCGCGGACGTGGTGCTGGAGGTGACGCGCCACACCGATCCGTGCGAACGGATGGAAGCCCTGGCGCCAGGATTGTTCGCCGCGCTCACGTCCGACTGGCGGGGCGGGGCGTGTACCCGCGTTTTGATGGGCGGCAGAATCGCCGTCGGTGACGAGATCAGGATCGAAGAACCATGAGCAAGCCATTCAAGACGCTCGACGACATGGGCGATGTGCGGGGCAAGCGCGTGCTTGTCCGCGAAGACCTCAACGTGCCGATGGCCGAAGGCGCCGTCACCGACGACACGCGCTTGAGGGCGACCGTCGCGACGGTCGGCGAACTGGCGGACAAGGGCGCGATCGTCCTGATCCTCGCCCATTTCGGCCGCCCCAAGGGCAATCCGAGCCCGGAATTCTCGCTCTCGCAGGTCGTCCGGCCGTATAGCGACGTGCTGGGTCGCGAGGTTCGCTATGTCGACTGGGAGGGCGCGGACGACGCGGTCGCGATGCTCGAACCCGGCGATATCGCGGTGCTGGAGAACACGCGCTTCTTCGGCGGCGAAGAGACGAATGACCCGGCGGTGGTCGCGCGTTTCGCCAGCCTGGGCGATCTCTACGTCAACGACGCCTTCTCCGCCGCGCACCGCGCGCACGCGTCGACCGAGGGGCTGGCACACGTCCTGCCGGCCTTTGCCGGTCGTGCGATGGAGGCCGAGCTCGACGCGCTTCAGAAGGCGCTCGGCGCACCGGAGCATCCCGTCGCGGCAGTCGTTGGCGGCGCGAAGGTTTCGTCGAAGCTCGCCGTGCTGCGCCACCTGGTCACGCGCGTCGATCACCTGATCATCGGCGGCGGCATGGCCAACACCTTCCTCGCGGCGCGCGGCGTCGATGTTGGCAAGAGCCTGTGCGAGCATGAACTCGCTGCGACCTGTGAACAGATCATGGAGGCTGCCGACAAGGCGAACTGCACCGTCCATCTGCCCTATGACGTCGTCGTTGCGAAGGAGTTCAAGCCGAACCCCGCCACGCGTACGATCAACGTGCACGAGGTCGCAGCGGACGAGATGATCCTCGACGTCGGCCCGGCTGCGGTCGAATCGCTTGGCGACGTCCTGAAGAATTGCCGGACCCTGGTCTGGAACGGTCCGCTCGGCGCGTTCGAGACGCCGCCGTTCGACACCGCGACGGTCGCGCTCGCCAAGACGGCGGCGGCGCTCACCGAGGGTGGTTCGCTGGTCTCGGTCGCAGGCGGTGGCGATACGGTCGCGGCGCTCAACCATGCCGGCGTCGCGGATGCGTTTACCTTCGTGTCGACCGCGGGCGGTGCGTTCCTGGAATGGATGGAGGGCAAAGACCTGCCCGGCGTCGCCGCGCTGACCCGTTAAGGCGTCGGCGCCGGCTCGTTGAGCAGGGGCACGAGCAGCCTGTTCAGGTCGGCCAGGTCGAACGCGCCGGGTTTCGCATAGCGGACGACCCCGGCGCGATCGATGATGTAGTTGGTCGGCAGCGCGCCCATGACGCCGAACGCCCCCTTGATCCGCCGCGCCGATGGTATCGCCAGCGCCGCGAAGACTGGTTTCAGTTTGTACGCCGGAAGCGAGTCTTCGGTTGCGACCGCGAAGACGCGCAGGCCATTGTCCTTGCGCAGCCGGTAATAGGTATCGAGCAGCGGCAATTCTGCCTTGCACGGCCCGCACCATGTCGCCCAGAAATTGAGGATGACGACCTGTCCGTGCAGGTCGGTGCTGCTGATCCTGCTGCCGTCGATCAGCGTCATCTCGAATTTCGGCGCCCGGTCGCCGACCTTGATCGTCGCTGACGCGTGAGACGGCGTCATCGCGATCGCCAGCGCCAGAGCGCTCGCGATCACGCCCTTTATCGAAACCGTCATTGCGCGCTCTCCCCCCGGAGGTTTTCCCGACGCCATCCTCGGCGTCCGGGGATGGTGCGTCAATCCGTCCCTGGCGCGCGTTCGAGTGCGGTCGGGCAGGGGTTGATCAAGCGCCGCCCCTTGCCTATGTTTAACATGTTAAACGGAGACTCGGATGCTCGGCGTCAGGCTCGATAGCGACCTCGAAGAACGACTCGCGGCGGTCGCCCGCACGCAAGGGCGCAGCAAGAGCGATATCGCACGTGAAGCCGTACGCCGCTACGTCGAACGCCACGATGAGGCCTTTCTCGCGGAGGCAAAGCGGCAATCGCTTGTCGCTGCCGCACATGATCGACACGCGAAGGACGAAGACTGGGATGTCATGTTCGCGGAGTCCCTGACGTGAAAATTACACGGGGCATGGTCGTGATCGGGGCTGGCAAAGGGGAGTCTTCCCGGAAGCCACGACCGTTCCTCGTCGTTCAGTCAGACCTGTTCGCTGATCATGGCACGGTCTCGCTGTGCCCACTCACCAGCGTCATCACCGGCACCAGCCTCTTTCGCGTGTCGCTCGAGGCGTCGCCCGAGACGGGTCTTCTCTGCGACAGCGAGATTCAGGTCGACAGGCTCGACACGCTCGACCGCAACGCCATCGTCAAGATTATCGGTACGATACCCATCACCACCATGACCCGGGTCGACGACGCGCTGCGCCGCTGGCTCGAACTCTAAGACAGGAATGACCATGACCTCGACCATCACACCGCACGTCAAATCCATCCTCGACAAGTATGAGGCCACGAGTTCGGCGGTAAAGGCGAACCTTGCGCGCATCCTGATGCAGGGCAAGCTCAGCGGTACCGGCAAGCTGGTGATCCTGCCCGTCGACCAGGGTTTCGAGCACGGCCCGGCGCGCAGCTTCTCGGTCAATCCGGCGGCCTATGACCCGCATTACCATTATCAGCTCGCGATCGACGCCGGGCTCAGCGCCTATGCAGCGCCGCTCGGCATGCTCGAGGCGGGCGCGGACACGTTCGCCGGACAGATCCCGACGATCCTGAAGTGCAACAGCTCGAATAGCTGGGCGACGTCGATCGACCAGGCGGTGACCGCGACCGTGGCGGACGCGGTGCGGCTCGGCTCGGCGGCGATCGGCTTCACCATCTATCCGGGCGCGGACCAGTTCTTCGACCTGGTCGAGGAAATCCGCGAGCTGAGCGAAGAGGCCAAGTCGGTCGGCATCGCAACCGTGATCTGGTCCTATCCGCGCGGCGGCGAGCTGACCAAGGATGGCGAACTCGCGCTCGACGTCGGCGCCTATGCCGCGCACATGGCGGCGCTGCTCGGTGCGCACATCATCAAGACCAAGCTGCCGACCGATCATATCGAGCAGAAGGAAGCCAAGCCGCTTTATGCCGGCACCGACTGGTCCAAGCAGGCCGATCGCGTCAAACACGTCGTCCAGTCGAGCTTTGCCGGGCGTCGCATCAACGTGTTCTCGGGCGGCGCGTCCAAGGGTGCCGATGCGGTCTTCCAGGATGCACGCGACATTCGTGACGGCGGTGGCAACGGCTCGATCATCGGCCGCAACACCTTCCAGCGTCCGCGCGACGAGGCGCTGGCGATGCTCGACCGGATCATCCGGATCTACAAGAACGAGGAATAAGCGCGGCTTCGCCCGTCCGTTATCCCGGCTCTGCGCCGGGGTGACGGGCGCGGCGCGACCCGCTAGGGGCGGGGAATGACCGAAGAAGATCCGCTGGGCCCGCTCGACCCGACATTCGCCGAGAATTTCCGCCGCGACATGCGGCGGCCGCCATGTCAGCTCTATCTCGTCTCGCCGCTCGACGTCGGCGGCGACTTTCCCGAGCGGCTTGCGCGCGCGCTCGACGCCGGGCCGGTGGCCGCGTTCCAGTTCCGCGTGAAGGACATCGACCAGCATGCCGCCGCCGCGCTCGGCGCGCCGCTGCGCGCGATCTGCGCCGAGCGCGACGTCGCGTTCATCGTCAACGACGATATCGGGCTGGCGAAGCGGCTCGACGCGGACGGCGTGCATCTCGGGCAGAGCGATGGCGATCCGCGCGAGGCGCGCGCGCAGCTCGGCCCCAATGCGCAGATCGGCGTGACCTGTCACGGCAGCCGGCATCTGGCGATGGAAGCGGGCGAGGCCGGCGCCGACTATGTCGCGTTCGGGGCCTTTCATCCGACCACGACCAAGACGGTCGAGCATCTGGCCGAGCCCGTGCTTCTGTCCTGGTGGTCGACGCTGTTCGAAATGCCGTGTGTAGCGATCGGCGGGATCACGCCGGAGAATGCCGCGGCGCTGGCGGCGGCGGGGGCCGATTTCGTCGCGGTGTCGGGCGCCGTCTGGAATGGTGACGAGGTCGCTGCGGTCAAGGCATTTGGCGAAGTGCTCGCCAAGCGCTGAGCCGGATGCGGGACTGGTATTACACGGACTGCACTTCCAGCCTGTGACGGTGCTTGCGCCAAGCCGTTGGAAACAACAGACGTCCCGACCGTTTGATCCACAGGCGTAACGGTTTGGGATCACGGTATGACGACAGCATTTCTGACGAAGACCTCGGTTCTAGCCGCCGTTCTGCTCGGTGCGACCACGTCTGCATCCGCACAGTCGACCTCCGTTACCCCCGTGCCGATCGATCGCAACGTCTTGCATGTACAGGTCATTCTCGACCATCTGGGCTTTGGGCCCGGGGTGCTGGACGGTCGCGGCGGGCAATCGCTCGTGGCCGCGCTCAAGGGGTTCCAGGAGGCGAAGGGGCTGCCGATCACGGGCAAGCCCGACACGCAGACGATGCGCGCGCTGTATCCCTATCGTGCGGCACGGCCGACCGTCACGGTCGCGCTGACGCCCGAGATGCTGGCGGGGCCATTCGTTAATCCGCTGCCCAAGGACCCGGCGAAGCAGGCCGAGCTTCAGACGATCGGTTACCGGACGGTCATGGAGAAGCTGGGTGAGATGTTCCACACCACGCCCGCGGTGATCATGGCCCTCAACTCGCCGTCGACCAAGCTGTCGGCGGGGACAAAGGTGGTGTTCCCCAACGCTCTGCCGACGTCGCGCGACTATGATCCGAAGTTCCGTCCCGACTGGCGCGCGACGCTCAACATGCTCAACGTCGACGCAAAGCAGCTTCAGGCGGATCACGTCGTTGTCGACAAGTCCGATGGCGTGCTGCGGGTGCTCGACGCGAACGACAAGCTGATCGCGCAGTTCTCCGCGACGATGGGGTCGAGCCACGACCCGCTGCCGCTGGGGACGTGGACGATCAAGGGCTCCGATTATAACCCCAAATTCCACTTCAACCCGGCGCTGTTCTGGGATGCGAAGAAGGGACAGAAGAAGGAGATGCTGCCGCCGGGACCGAACGGTCCGGTCGGCGTCGTCTGGATGGACCTGTCCAAGGATCATTACGGCATTCACGGCACGCCCAATCCCGAGACGATCGGGCGCGCCGAAAGCCATGGCTGTATCCGCCTGACGAACTGGGATGCGGCGCGACTGTCGATGATGATCAAGCCGGGGACCAAGGCGGTCTTCCAGGCCTGATCGCATGACGCGGACGTTCTGGGTTATTCTCGCGCTGATCGTCGCGGTTGGCGGCGCGTTCGCTTCGATGCTGTCGTTCGGCGACGGTGGGCGGCAGGCGGTGGCGTGGCGCACACCGTCGCCAGCCTCTCCGAAGGCTGAGGCAGAGGTCCAGAATGCTGATGCGCCGCGAGCATTGACGATGCCGGTGCTCGGCGTGAAGCGCACCGCGGTCGGCAACAGCTGGAACGATCCGCGCGGCGGCGGGCTGCGCGGGCATCACGGCACCGACATCATGGCTGCGGGCGGCACACCGGTCGTCGCCGCGGCGCCTGGACGAATCGAGAAGCTGTTTCAGAGCGCGCTTGGCGGGATCACCGTCTATGTCCGGTCGCCCGACCGGCGCTGGACCTATTATTACGCGCACCTCGCGGGCTATGCGCCGGGCGTGCGCGAAGGGATGGCGGTCGCGGCGGGGGACCGGCTTGGCTATGTCGGCGACACCGGCGACGCGGGCGCAGGCAATTATCACCTGCATTTCGGGGTAAGCCGGATGCAGCCGGGCCAACGCTGGTGGCAGGGCGAAGAGGTCAATCCCTACCCGCTGCTTGCCCGCGCGCGGCCATCCCGCTAAAGCGCGCGGCTTCGGGTTTCCGCACGGCCTTGCCTGGCGGACGGCCCCTAGCTCTTTCCAGCAGGAATCGGTCATGAAGATCAACGCGGTCGAGATTCGTCCCGGCAACATCCTTGAATATGAAGGCGGCATCTGGCGCGCCGTGAAGATTCAGCACACCCAGCCCGGCAAGGGCGGCGCCTATATGCAGGTCGAGATGAAGAACCTCATCGACGGCCGCAAGAGCAACACGCGCTTCCGCTCCGCCGAGAGCGTCGAGAAGGTGCGGCTCGACACGGTCGATTTCCAGTATCTGTTCCGCGACGGCGACGCGCTGACATTCATGGACAAGGTCAATTACGAGCAGATCACGCTCGATGCCGACATCCTGGGCGACGCCGCGGCGTTCCTGCAGGACGGCATGGATGTCGTGATGGAGCTCTGGGAAGAGCGGCCGATCTCGGTCCAGCTGCCCGACACGATCGAGGCGCTGATCGTCGAGGCGGATGCGGTCGTGAAGGGGCAGACCGCCTCGTCGTCGTACAAGCCCGCGGTGCTCGAGAACGGCGTGCGCGTGATGGTGCCGCCGCACATCGGTGCCGGCACGCGGATCGTGGTCGATGTCTATGAGCAGACCTACGTACGTCGCGCTGATTAAGGCCGAGCGGCCGAGACGGATAGCTTAAGCTATCCGCACGACCCGCCGGCCCGGCCGGCGGGCATGGCCCGGCCGACGACGCGGGCTTTGCCCGCGGCCTCGGTCTGCGGCACTGCCCCACCCCAACCCCTCCCCTGAAGGGGAGGGGCTGAAAGGATTGAAATGCCCAGCCATTCCGGCATCATGACCGTCATCGAGCGCGCCGCCCGCAAGGCCGCGCCGCGCCTGCGCCGCGATTTCAACGAGGTCCAGCAGCTGCAGGTCAGCCGCAAGGGCCCCGCCGATTTCGTCAGCCAGGCCGACCAGCGCGCCGAGCAGACGATCTTCGAAGAGCTGAGCCATGCACGCCCCGACTGGGGCATGTTGATGGAGGAGCGTGGCGAGGTCGCGGGTGATCCCAACAAGCCGCGCTTCATCGTCGACCCGCTCGATGGCACGTCGAACTTCCTCCACGGCATCCCGCATTTCTGCATCTCGATCGCGGTCGAGGAGCCGATGCCGAACGGCAAGCGCGAGGTCACGACTGCGCTCGTGTATCAGCCGCTCACCGATGAGAGCTTCTGGGCCGAGCGAGGCCGCGGCGCGTGGCTGACCGACCAGCGCCTGCGCGTGTCGTCGCGGCGCGATCTGTCCGAATCACTCATCGCGACGGGTATTCCGTTCCTCGGTCATGGCGATTTCGCGCAGTGGAGCCGCATCTTCGGTGCGGTCGCACCCGAGGTGGCCGGGATCCGCCGTCTCGGCGCGGCGGCGCTCGATCTCGCCTGGCTGGCAGCGGGGCGGTTCGACGGCTTCTGGGAATCGAACCTGAAGCCGTGGGACGTCGCGGCCGGAATGCTGCTGGTCAAGGAAGCTGGCGGCTACGTGACCGACTTCCGCGGTGGCGACCGTGCGATGGAGCGCAACGAGTTCCTCGCGGCGAATGACGCGCTGCATTCGCGGCTGCATAAGCTGGTGGCCGGCGCGCTGCGCTGATGCGTTGGGGTCGGTAGGCCGGGCCGGCCTGCCAAATGTCCGTCACCCCGGTATTTGCTGGGGTGACGGTATTGCTGGGGGCTACGACCGGCGCCCGGCGGTTGCCGTTGCTTGCACAACCATGCAGGTAACGCAGGTTTCCCGCGGGGCTCATACAGCTCTTGCGAGTGATTCTCACGGGCCGCCAGCCTTGCCCCACAGGGCCCATCGGCCTAAAGGCTCCCCATCTGTTCGCATCTGCGAGAAGCCATTTGGTCGACCTGTCGCACTATCTTCCGATCCTCCTGTTCCTCGGGGTCGCCATCGCATTGTCGAGCACGTTCGTGTTCCTGCCGATGGCTGTCTCAAGGCTCACCGGGTCGCACAAGCCTACGCCCGAGAAGCTGAGCGAATATGAGTGCGGCTTCCCCGCATTCGAGGATCCGCGCAGCCAGTTCGACGTGCGCTTCTACCTGATCGCCATCCTCTTCATCATCTTCGATCTCGAGGCGGCGTTTCTGTTTCCCTGGGCCGTCTCGGTCTTCACGCTCGGCTGGACCGCGTGGATCTCGATGATGATCTTTATCGGCGAACTGGCCCTCGGCCTCGCCTATGCATGGAAGAAGGGAGCACTCGATTGGGAGTAGAGCTCACATCGCAGCCCGGTTCCGGTCTGCTGGCACCCGCCGGCGGTGGCGCGATCGTGCCGCCCGACCAGGGCTTTTTCGACGGCCTGAATGGTGAACTGACCGACAAGGGTTTCCTGGTCACCTCGACCGAGGAGCTGTTCCAGTGGGCTCGTACCGGGTCGCTGTGGTGGATGACGTTCGGGCTCGCCTGCTGCGCGGTCGAAATGATCCACGTCAACATGCCGCGCTACGATCTCGAGCGCTTCGGCGCCGCACCGCGCGCGTCGCCGCGTCAGTCGGACGTGATGATCGTCGCCGGAACGCTGTGCAACAAGATGGCGCCCGCACTTCGCAAGGTCTACGACCAGATGTCGGAGCCGAAATACGTGATCTCGATGGGATCGTGCGCGAACGGCGGCGGCTATTATCATTATAGCTACAGCGTCGTGCGCGGTTGTGACCGGATCGTGCCCGTCGACATCTATGTCCCCGGGTGCCCGCCGACCGCGGAAGCGTTGCTGTACGGCATCATGCAGTTGCAGCGGAAGATCCGGCGGTCCGGGAGCATTGAACGGTGAGGGCGCCCGCACCAGCCTATGCCGCCAATGACGGCACGATCGACGCGGCCCGCGCGGCGCTCGGCGGCATGCTGCTCGACGCGGTCGACAAGGTCGGCGAGGTCGCTCTGCACGTCCGTCGTGAAGACCTGTACGACGCGATGATCGCGTTGCGCGATACGCCGGGGCTTGCCTATCAGCAGCTCATGGAAATCGCCGGCGTCGACTATCCCGATCGTGCCGAGCGGTTCGAGGTCGTCTATTGCATGCTGTCGCTGACGCGGAACCACCGCCTGCGCGTCCATGTCGCGACCGACGAGGACAAGCCGGTGCCGTCGGTTACCGACATCTGGCCGGTCGCCGGCTGGCTCGAGCGTGAAGTGTACGACATGTACGGCGTGCTGTTCAGCGGCAACCCGGACCTGCGCCGCATCCTGACCGATTACGGCTTTCGCGGCCATCCGCAGCGCAAGGACTTCCCGCTGACGGGCTATGTCGAGCTGCGCTATTCGGAAGAGGCAAAGCGCGTCGTGTACGAGCCGGTGCAGCTCGCGCAGGATTTCCGCACGTTCGATTTCATGAGTCCGTGGGAGGGCGCCGAATACGTCCTTCCGGGTGACGAGAAGGGCGCGCTGCCACAGGCCAAGGGCGCGCAGACGCCGCTGTCGGCCGATACGATCGTCAAGGCGGATGCGGCGCAGAGCGCGACCAAGGCGCCCGACGCGCCGAGCGAGCCCTATGCGAAGAAGGACGTCCAGAACACCACGCAGAGCGGTGCGGGCGAGCCCGATCCGGGCAACCAGAAGCAGGACAAGCCCGTGGAGTCGGACGTGATCCCGACCAAGGGCGGAGGACAGAACCAGTGAGTCTCTATGTAGAGGAGCTTCTGGGCGAGGGCGATGCGGCCGATCCCACGACCGGCGACGTCACGATCCAGAACTACACGATCAACTTCGGTCCACAGCATCCCGCGGCGCACGGCGTGCTCCGTCTGGTCATGGAGCTCGACGGCGAGATCGTCGAGCGCGTCGATCCGCATGTCGGGCTGCTTCACCGCGGCACCGAGAAGCTGATCGAGTACAAGACCTACACGCAGGCGCTCCCGTATTTCGATCGTCTCGATTACTGCTCGCCGCTGTGCATGGAGCATAGCTGGGTGCTGGCGGTCGAGAAGCTGCTTGACCTCGAAGTCCCTGAGCGTGCGCAGTATCTGCGCGTGTTCTTTGCCGAGCTGACGCGCATCTCGAACCACATGCTCAACCTCGGCAGCCACGTCATGGACGTCGGTGCGATGACGCCGAACCTGTGGCTGTTCGAGATCCGCGAAGACTGCATGAACTTCTTCGAGCGCGTCAGCGGCGCGCGCATGCATTCCAATTATTTCCGTCCGGGTGGCGTGCATCAGGATGCGCCGCTCAAGCTGCTCGCCGATATCGGCGATTGGCTCGACACGCGCCTGCCGCGGCTGTTCGAGGATGCGATTTCGCTCGTCGCGGACAACCGCATCTTCAAGCAGCGCAATGTCGACATTGCGATCGTCAGCCGTGACGATGCGATCAAATGGGGCTTTTCGGGCCCGATGATCCGCGGCTCCGGCATCGCCTGGGATCTGCGCAAGTCGCAGCCCTATGACGTCTACGCCAAGATGGACTTCGACGTGCCGGTCGGCACGCGTGGCGACTGCTATGACCGGTTCATGGTGCGCGTCGAAGAAGTGCGTCAGTCGGCACGGATCATGAAGCAGTGCCTGCGCGACATGCCCGAGGGTCCGATTGCGTCGCTCGACCGCAAGGTCGTGCCGCCCAAGCGCGCCGAGATGAAGCAGTCGATGGAAGCGCTGATCCATCACTTCAAGCTCTATACCGAGGGCTTCCACGTGCCCGCCGGCGACGTCTATGTGGCGACCGAAAGCCCCAAGGGCGAGTTCGGCGTGTATCTGGTCGCCGACGGCAGCAACAAGCCGTACCGCTGCAAGATCCGCCCGACCGCGTTTTCGCATCTCCAGGCCTTCGACTTCATGGCGAAGGGTCACATGCTGGCAGATACGACCGCGATCCTCGGCGCGATGGATATCGTTTTTGGTGAATGTGACCGCTGATGGCTGAAGCTCCGAAAATTCCCGATGAGGCAGAGACCCGCGCACGCTGGGGCTCGTTCGCCTGGACGGACGAGAACCAGGTGAAGGCGAACGAGATCCTCGGGCGCTACCCCAAGGGCCGCGAGCAGTCGGCGTCGATCCCGTTCCTCGATCTTGCCCAGCGCCAGGTCGGTGCGGAAACGCAGACCCAGGGCTGGTTGCCGGTGCCGGTAATCGAGTTCGTCGCGCGTCAGATCGGCGTGCCGTACATGCGCGTCTATGAGGTCGTGACCTTCTACACGATGTTCAATCTCGCACCGGTCGGCCGCTATCACGTACAGGTCTGTGGCACGACGCCGTGCATGTTGCGCGGGTCGGACGACGTGCTGGCTGCGTGCAAGAACCGTGGCCTCGTCAAGGGCGGCACGACGCCGGACGGCATGTTCACGCTGACCGAGGTCGAGTGCCTGGGCACCTGCGCGAACGCGCCGATGGTTCAGATCAACGACGATAACTTCGAAGATCTCGACTACGACAAGACGACCGAGATCCTCGAGGCGCTTGCCAGTGGCGGCACGCCGACGCCGGGGCCGCAATTCGGTCGCCGCGCGAGCTGCCCCGAAGGCGGCCCGACCTCGCTCAAGGCGATGGTCGACGCGAACCACGATTACCGGGGGGAGTGGGCCTGATGCTCGCCGACAAGGACCGCATCTTCACCAACGTCTACGGTTTTCAGCCGTGGAATATCGACGCGGCGATCATGCGCGGCGATTGGGACAATACCAAGGACCTGATGGCGCTCGGCCAGGACGCGATCATCGACGTGATGAAGGCGAGCGGCTTGCGTGGCCGCGGCGGGGCAGGGTTCCCGACCGGCACCAAATGGTCGTTCATGCCCAAGGAGCCGAAGCCCGACCGGCCGAACTTCCTCGTCATCAACGCCGACGAATCCGAGCCGGGCAGCTGCAAGGATCGCGAGATCATCCGGCACGATCCGCACAAGCTGATCGAGGGCGCGCTGATCGCCGGGTTCGCGATGCGCGCGCGCGCCGCGTACATCTACATCCGCGGCGAATATATCCGCGAGGCCGAGACGCTGTTCGCGGCCGTTGCCGAGGCCTATGATCGTGGCTTCGTCGGCAAGAATGCGTGCGGGTCGGGCTACGACTTCGACGTGTTCGTTCACCGTGGTGCGGGCGCGTACATCTGCGGCGAAGAGACCGCGATGCTCGAGAGTCTCGAGGGCAAGAAGGGCCAGCCGCGCCTCAAGCCGCCATTTCCGGCGGGCGCAGGCCTCTATGGCTGCCCGACGACCGTCAACAACGTTGAATCGATCGCGGTCGCACCGACGATTCTGCGGCGCGGTGCGGCCTGGTTCTCGAGCTTCGGCGCAGAAAACAACCGCGGTACCAAGCTGTTCCAGATCAGCGGCCATGTGAACAAGCCGTGCGTTGTCGAGGAAGAGATGAGCATCTCGTTCCGCGACCTGATCGAGACGCATTGCGGCGGGATTCGTGGCGGCTGGGACAATCTGCTCGCCGTGATCCCTGGTGGCTCTTCGGTGCCGCTGGTGCCCGCCGCGCAGATCATGGACTGCGCGATGGATTTCGATGGCCTGAAGGCGGTCGGTTCGGGCCTCGGCACCGCGGCGATCATCGTCATGGACAAGTCGACCGACATCGTCCGTGCGATCAGCCGCATCTCCTACTTCTACAAGCATGAGAGCTGCGGCCAGTGCACGCCGTGCCGCGAAGGCACCGGCTGGATGTGGCGCGTGATGGAGCGGATGCGCACAGGCGATGCCGAGCTGTCCGAGATCGACATGCTCCAGCAGGTCACCAAGCAGGTCGAGGGTCACTCGATCTGCGCGCTCGGCGACGCCGCAGCCTGGCCGATCCAGGGCCTGATCAAGCATTTCCGCCCAGAGATGGAACGCCGTATCCGCGAACGTGGTGGTGACACCGCGCCGATGATGGAAGCCGCAGAGTAATGCCCTTAGTCAAAGTCGATGGCGTAGAGATCGAGGTGCCGCAGGGTGCCACCGTGCTGCAGGCGTGCGAGCTTGCCGGCAAGGAGATCCCGCGTTTCTGTTATCACGAGCGCCTGAGCATTGCCGGCAATTGCCGGATGTGCCTGGTCGAGGTGAAGCCCGGTCCGCCCAAGCCACAGGCGTCATGCGCGCTGCCGGCCGCGGACAAGCAGGAGATCTTCACCAACTCGCCGATGGTCAAGAATGCCCGCGAGGGCATCATGGAATTCCTACTGATCAACCATCCGCTCGATTGCCCGATCTGCGATCAGGGCGGCGAGTGCGATCTGCAGGACCAGTCGGTCGCTTATGGCCGCGGCCATTCGCGCTATGACGAGAACAAGCGCGCGGTCACCGAGAAATATATGGGTCCGATCGTGAAGACGGTCATGACCCGCTGCATCCAGTGCACGCGCTGCATCCGCTTTGCCGAGGAAGTGTCCGGCGTCGAGGAGATCGGTGCGATCTTCCGCGGCGAGGACATGCAGATCACCTCGTACCTCGAGAATGCGGTCAAGAGCGAGCTGTCGGGCAACGTCGTCGATCTGTGCCCGGTCGGTGCGCTGACGTCGAAGCCGTACGCGTTCGAGGCGCGTCCTTGGGAGCTCCGCAAGACGCTGACGATCGACGTTATGGACGCGGTCGGCACCAACATCCGGCTCGACAGCCGCGGTCGCCAGGTGTTGCGCTGCGTGCCGCGGATCAACGAGGACGTGAACGAGGAGTGGGCGACCGACAAGACGCGCCACGCGATCGACGGTCTCGTGCGTCGTCGTCTCGACAAGCCGTATGTTCGCGTGAACGGCAAGCTCCAGCCCGCGACCTGGGACGAGGCCTTCGCGGCGATCAAGGCGGTTGACGCCGGGTCGAGCGTGGCCGCGGTCGCAGGCGACCTGGTCGATTGCGAGACGATGTACGCCGCCAAGGCGCTGCTCGCGAAGATGGGCTCGACGATGCTCGAGGGCCGCCAGACCGGCATGGCCTATGACGCGTCGAACATCGCCGCGGTCAATTTCAACACGACGATCGCCGGTACCGAGCGTGCTGACGCGATCCTGCTGGTTGGCACCAACCTGCGCTGGGAAGCGCCGCTGGTGAACACGCGGGTTCGCAAGGCGATCAAGAAGGGCGCGAAGGTCTTCGCGATCGGGCCTGAGACCGAGCTGACCTACAAGGTCGAGTGGCTCGGCGACGATCTGGCGCTGCTCGGCAATCTGCCCGACGCGGTGACCGAGGCGTTCGGCAAGGCTGAGCGTCCGATGGTGATCGTCGGTGGCGCGGCGCTGAAGGGTGGCCACGGCGCCGCGCTGAAGCTCGTCGACACGCTGGGCCTCGTCAAGGACGGCTGGAACGGCTTCAACGTGGTCCATATGGCGGCGTCGCGGATGGGCGGGCTGATGCTCGGCTATGCGCAGACGGGCGGCATCGCCGACGTGATGGGGGCGAAGCTCGGCTTCTTCCTCGGCGCGGACGAGGTCGATTTCAGCCAGTTCGCGGGTTTCAAGGTGTTCGTTGGTCATCACGGCGACAAGGGTGCGGCGGCTGCCGACGTCATCCTGCCGGGCGTGACCTATGCCGAGAAGTCGGGAACCTGGGTCAACCTCGAGGGTCGCGTCCAGCGCGGCGAGCGTGCGGTGTTCGCCCCCGGCGATGCGCGCGACGACTGGTCGATCTTCCGTGCGCTGTCCGACACGCTTGGCCACACGCTGCCGTTCGACAGCTTCGAGGGGCTGCGCGAAGAAATGTTCGCTGCCGTTCCCGCGCTGCGTCACCAGGCGCTCGCGACGTTCGAGTGGAACCCGCCGTCGCTCGGCGGTGCGGGCGAGGGGGTTCTGGCCGGCTATCCGATCAAGGATTTCTACCTGACAAACGCGATCTGCCGCGCATCGCCGACGATGCAGCGCTGCTCGGCTGAACTTCTCCACGGGGAAGACTTTGCGGAGGCAGCCGAATGATCTCCTGGTTCGAATCCTCGCTCGGTTACGACTGGGCGTTCTTCCTCGCGACGATCATCGACATTCTCGCGATCGCGCTGCCGGTGATGCTGGCGGTCGCGATGATCATCTATGCCGATCGCAAGATCTGGGCGGCGATGGCGCTTCGGCGTGGTCCGAACGTGGTGGGTCCCTTCGGCCTGCTGCAGAGCTTTGCCGACGGCCTGAAGGTGTTCCTGCAGGAGACGATCGTCCCGGCAGCCGCCAATCGCGCGCTGTTCCTGCTGGCGCCGATCATCACCTTCACGGTCGCGCTGATCGTCTGGGCGGTGATCCCGTTCCAGCCCGGCGTCGTGCTCGCCGACATCAATGTCGGCTTGCTCTACGTGCTCGCGGCGTCGTCGCTCGGCGTGTACGGGATCATCCTCGCGGGCTGGGCGTCGAATTCGAAATATCCGTTCTACTCGGCGCTGCGTGCGGCCGCGCAGATGGTCAGCTACGAAGTCGCGATCGGGTTCATCCTGATCTCGGTCGTGTTGTGGTCGGGCACGTTCAACCTGTCGGGCATCGTGACCGCGCAGCAGAACATGTTCGGGCTTCATATCAACGGCTACATCGTCAATCCGCTGCTGTTCCCGATGGCGGTGATGTTCTTCATCTCGAGCCTGGCGGAAACGCAGCGTGCACCGTTCGATCTGACCGAGGCGGAGAGCGAGCTCGTCGCCGGCTACCAGACCGAATATTCGTCGATGGCATTCGCGCTGTTCTGGCTGGGCGAGTACGCCAACGTCATCCTGATGTGTGCGCTCAACGCGACGCTCTTCTGGGGTGGGTGGCTGCCGCCGGTTGACTGGGCACCGCTCTATTACGTGCCGGGGATCATCTGGCTGTTCGCCAAGATCCTGTTCTTCTTCTTCCTGTTCAGCTGGGTGAAGGCGACCGTGCCGCGCTATCGCTATGATCAGCTGATGCGGCTCGGCTGGAAGATTTTCCTGCCCGTCTCGCTGTTCTGGGTTTTCCTCGTGTCGGGCGTGTTGATGCTGACGCGCGTTGGAGTGGGTTCATGAGCGTTGCTCAGATCATCAAGTCGTTCACCCTGTGGGAATTCGTGAAGGCGCACGCGTTGACGCTTCGCTATTTCTTCAAGGAAAAGGCGACGATCAACTATCCGTACGAGCGTAACCCGGTGTCCCCGCGGTTCCGCGGCGAGCATGCGCTGCGTCGTTATCCCAACGGTGAAGAGCGGTGCATCGCGTGCAAGCTGTGCGAGGCCGTGTGCCCCGCCCAGGCGATCACGATCGAGGCCGAGCCGCGCGACGACGGCTCGCGCCGCACGACGCGCTACGACATCGACATGACCAAGTGCATCTATTGCGGCCTGTGCGCCGAGGCGTGCCCGGTCGATGCGATCGTCGAGGGTCCGAATTACGAATTCTCGACCGAGACGCGCGAAGAGCTGATCTACGACAAGTCGAAGCTGCTCGATAACGGCGATCGCTGGGAAAGCGCGATCGCGGCGAACCTTGCCGCCGATGCGCCGTACCGTTAAGCGAGCGCCGCGATGACACAGATTAACTCCGTCATCCCAGCGCAGGCTGGGATCTCCCCGTTTCCGAGCGCGCCCGCGCGGCGTGAGACCCCGGCTTTTGCTGGGGTGACGAGGACCTCATGATCCAGGCCTTAGCCTTTTATCTCTTCGCCTTCGTCGTCGTCCTGTCGGGCGCCATGACGATCGCGTCGCGCAATCCGGTCCATTCGGTGATGTGGCTGATCCTCGCCTTCTTCAACGCGGCGGGTTTGATGATCCTCGTCGGGGCCGAGTTCATCGCGATGCTGCTCGTCATCGTCTATGTCGGTGCGGTCGCCGTGCTGTTCCTGTTCGTCGTCATGATGCTCGACATCGACTTTGCCGAGATGCGTGCCGGCGTGGCACGGTACTTCGGTATCGGGCTGGCGCTCGCGGTCGCGCTCGCCGCCGAGGTGATGATCGCGATCGGCGCATGGAGCACGGGGCCGATCCAGCTCGCGCGGCGCGCGGCGCCGATCGATGCGCGGGTGCCCAACATCCAGGCGATCGGCAACCTGCTCTACACGCGCTATTTGTTCGTGTTCGAGGCGGCCGGGCTCGTCCTGCTCGTCGCGATGATCGGTGCGATCGTGCTGACGCATCGCCAGCGTGGCGGCGTGAAGGCGCAGAACATCAGCCGCCAGAACGCACGCCGTCCGCAGGACGCAACGCGCAACACGCGCCCGGTCGTCGGGCAGGGAGTCGAACTGTGACGATCGGTCTCGTCCACTATCTCGTCGTCGCGGCGATCCTGTTCACCATGGGGGTGCTCGGCATCTTCCTGAACCGCAAGAACCTCATCGTCATCCTGATGGCGATCGAGCTGATCCTGCTCGCGGTGAACATCAATCTCGTCGCCTTCTCGGCTTTCCTCAACGATCTCGTCGGACAGGTGTTCGCGATGTTCGTGCTGACGGTCGCGGCGGGTGAGGCCGCGATCGGCCTGGCCATTCTGGTCATCTATTTCCGCGGTCGCGGCACCATTGCGGTCGACGACGTCAACCGGATGAAGGGGTAATACGGTTGATCCAGCTTATCGTCTTCCTGCCGTTACTGGCCGCGATCGTTGCCGGGTTCGGCAATCGCGCGATCGGCAACGTGCCGGCGAAAATCGTCACCACGGCCGCATTGTTCGCGTCGTGCCTGTTGTCCTGGCCGATCTTCCTCGGTTTCATGGCGGGCACGAGCAGCGCGACCGTCGAGCCGTTGCTCAACTTCATCCAGTCGGGCGACATGAACGTCGCGTGGTCGCTGCGCGTCGATGCGCTGACCGCGGTGATGCTCGTCGTCGTCACGTCGGTGTCGGCACTCGTCCATCTGTATAGCTGGGGCTATATGGACGAGGATCCCGACCAGCCGCGCTTCTTTGCGTATCTGTCGCTGTTCACCTTCGCGATGCTGATGCTCGTGACTGCGAACAACCTCGTCCAGATGTTCTTCGGCTGGGAAGGCGTGGGCCTCGCATCCTACCTCCTGATCGGGTTCTGGTTCCGCAAGCCATCGGCAAGCGCCGCGGCGATCAAGGCGTTCGTCGTCAACCGCGTCGGCGATCTGGGCTTCATGCTCGGCATCTTCGGCACGTTCCTGGTGTTCGGCACGGTCTCGATTCCCGAGATCCTGGCGGCTGCACCCGGCATGGCCGGATCGACGATCGGCTTCCTCGGCTACCGCTTCGATACGATGACGGTGCTCTGCCTGCTGTTGTTCATCGGCGCGATGGGCAAGTCGGCACAGCTCGGCCTGCACACGTGGTTGCCGGACGCGATGGAGGGGCCAACGCCGGTGTCGGCGCTGATCCACGCGGCGACGATGGTTACCGCAGGCGTGTTCATGGTGTGCCGCCTGTCGCCGATGTTCGAGATGAGCCCGGTCGCGCTGACCGTGGTCACCTCGGTCGGAGCCGCGACCTGCCTGTTCGCCGCCACTTGCGGCCTCGTCCAGACCGACATCAAGCGCGTCATCGCCTATTCGACCTGTTCGCAGCTCGGCTACATGTTCTTCGCCGCGGGCGTCGGCGCCTATGGCGCGGCGATGTTCCACCTGTTCACGCATGCCTTCTTCAAGGCGCTGCTGTTCCTGGGTGCGGGCTCGGTGATCCATGCGATGCACCACGAGCAGGACATGCGCTATTATGGCGGCCTGCGTAAGAAGATCCCGGTGACGTTCTGGGGCATGATGGCGGGTACGCTCGCGATCACCGGCGTCGGCATCCCCGGCATCTTCGGCAACACCGCATTCGGGTTCGCTGGCTTCCATTCGAAGGATGCGATCATCGAGGCGAGCTGGGCTGCGGGTCAGCCGGGCGTGTGGTTCGTCGGTGTACTCGTCGCATTGCTCACCAGCTTCTATTCGTGGCGCGTGATGTTCCTCACCTTCTGGGGCAAGCCGCGCTGGGCCGCATCGGAGCACATCCAGCACGCGCTCCACGATGCGCACGGTCATGACGACCATGCGCACGACGCGCATCATGTCGACGATCATCATGCGAACCCGGCCAAGGCCGAGGAGGCAGGCCATGCGCCGCACGATCATCACGATGCCGTGCATGCGCCGGCAGAAGGCGATGGCGGGTATCACCCGCATGAGAGCCCGCTGCCGATGCTGATCCCGCTGATCGTCCTGTCGATCGGTGCGGTGCTGGCGGGCTTCGTCTTCCACGGTTACTTCATCGAGCCGAGTGCAGGCGAAGAGTTCTGGAAGGGCGCACTCGCGTTCCGCGAACATCTGATGCACGAGATGCACGGCGTGCCGCTCATCATCAAGCTGTCGGCGACGATCGCGATGCTGCTCGGCCTGCTGACCGCCTGGTACGCCTATATCAAGAACCCGTCCTTCCCGGGCAAGGTGATCGAACAGTTCGGCGTGCTCTACGACTTCCTGCTGCATAAGTGGTATTTCGACGAGCTGTACGACCTGATCTTCGTCCGCCCCGCCTTCGCGATCGGCCGCTTCCTGTGGCACCGCGGTGACGAGAAGACGATCAACCGGTTCGGCCCCGACGGGTCGGCCTGGCTGGTCCAAGTCGGCGCGCGCGTCGCCGGCCGCTTCCAGACGGGATATCTCTACACCTATGCCTTCGTCATGCTGATCGGCCTGACAGCCGCCGTAACCTGGGCGATCGGACTCTATTGATGACCGGCTTTCCTATCCTTTCCGTCCTGATCGCGGTCCCGATGATCGCGGCCATCGCGTGCCTGTTCGTCTCGGCGAACACGGCACGGGTGCTCGCGCTGGCGGCAACGCTGATCGACTTCGTGCTCGGCATCATGCTGTGGATGAACTTCGACATCGGCGGCGCACAGTGGCAGTTCGTCGAACATGCCCCCGGCATCTTCGGTCCGTTCGGCTGGTCACTCGGCATCGACGGCTTCGCGCTGATGCTGATCATGCTCAGCGTGTTCCTGATGCCGATCTGCATCGGCGCCAGCTGGCGCTCGATCACGACCCGCGTGCCTGAATACATGGCGGCGTTCCTGTTCACCGAAGTGCTGATGATCGGCACGTTCGCGGCACAGGACCTGTTCCTGTTCTACGTGTTCTTCGAAGCCGGCCTGATCCCGATGTACCTGATCATCGGCATCTGGGGCGGCGCGAACCGGATCTACGCGTCGTACAAGTTCTTCCTGTACACGCTGCTCGGCTCGGTCCTGATGTTCATCGCGATGCTGTACATGGCGAAGACCGCGGGCACGACGAGCATCCCGGCGCTGCTGAACTATGACTTCCCGGCGCATGTGCAGACTTGGCTGTGGCTGGCGTTCTTCGCATCGTTTGCGGTCAAGATGCCGATGTGGCCGGTCCATACCTGGTTGCCCGACGCGCACGTGCAGGCGCCGACCGCAGGGTCGGTGATCCTGGCGGGCGTGCTGCTGAAGCTCGGCGGATACGGCTTCCTGCGCTTCCTGCTGCCGATGTTTCCCGAGGCGTCGGGCCAGCTCACCTGGCTGATTTTCGGCCTGTCTGCGGTCGCGGTCATCTACACGTCGCTCGTTGCGCTCGTGCAGTCGGACATGAAGAAGCTGATCGCCTATTCGTCGGTCGCGCATATGGCGATCGTCACGATCGGCCTGTTCGCGTTCAACCGCCAGGGTATCGAAGGCGCGATGATCATGATGCTGAGCCACGGGCTGGTATCGGGTGCATTGTTCCTGTGCGTCGGCGTGATCTACGACCAGCTCCATACCCGCGAGATCTCGCGCTATGGCGGCCTGGCGATCAACATGCCGCGCTATGCGATCTTCTTCCTGTTCTTCACCATGGCGTCGATCGGCCTGCCGGGCACCAGCGGCTTCGTCGCCGAGTTCCTGTCGCTGATGGGCACCTATCAGGTCTCGACCTGGACGGCGTTGCTCTGCACGACGAGCATCATCCTCGGTGCTGCGTACATGCTGTATCTGTATCGTCGCGTGGTCTTTGGCGAGATCAAGTCGGACGAGGTTCGCGGCATGGTCGATCTGTCGGCGCGCGAATTCTGGTTGCTCGCACCGATCGCAGCCGTCGTGCTGTGGATGGGCGTCTATCCCGAGAGCTTCCTCGCGCCGATGCGCAAGGATGTCAGCGTCCTGCTCGCGCGCGTCGACCGCGCCAAGCCGGCCAGCGATTCGAACCCAACTGCGGGGAAGCCCGCCACCGTGCATGAAGCCGCGCACGGGGAGGCACACTGATGGAATACGCCGCTAACCTCGCAATGACGCTGCCCGAACTGGTGCTGGCACTGGGAGCGATCGCGCTGATGCTCGTCTCGGCCTGGGGCGGGGATAAGTCCACGCGCGCCGTGTCGATCGCGTCCGTGTTCGTCCTGGTCGGCGCCGGGATCGCGCTGGTCGGTCCGGCGTCGTCGGGTGGCTACGCCTTCGACGGCCTATATCGCGCCGATGCGTTCGGTGCGTTTGCCAAGGTGCTGATCTACATCGCCTCCGCGGTCGCGATCATGATGGCGCCGAGCTTTTTCGCACGGTCGCAGGGTGAGGATCTTCGTCCCGAATATCCGGTGCTGATCCTGTTGTCGGCGTGCGGCATGGGCATCATGGTCTCGGCCAGCGACATGCTGACGCTCTATGTCGGTCTCGAGCTGCAAAGCCTTGCGGCGTACGTCCTCGCCAGCTTCATGCGGCGCGACGGGCGTTCGGCCGAGGCGGGTCTGAAGTATTTCGTGCTCGGCGCGCTCGCCAGCGGCATCCTGTTGTACGGTATTTCGCTGGTCTACGGGTTCAGCGGTACGACGCTGTTCTCGGGTATTGCCGATGCCTATGCCGGGACCAAGTCGCTCGGCCTGCTGTTCGGTCTGGTGTTCGTGTTCGCAGGGCTCGCATTCAAGATCAGCGCGGTGCCGTTCCACATGTGGACGCCCGACGTTTATGAGGGCGCACCGACGCCTGTCACCGCCTTCTTCGCCTCGGCTCCCAAGGTCGCGGCAATGGCGATGGCGGTACGTGTCGCGGTCGATGCGATGGGGCCGGCGACGGACCAGTGGCGGCAGATCGTGATCTTCGCGGCGCTCGCCTCGATCATCCTCGGCGCGGTCGCCGCCATCGGCCAGACCAACGTCAAGCGCCTGCTGGCCTATTCGTCGATCAATAATGTCGGCTTCGCACTAATCGGTCTCGCTGCAGGGACGCCGGAAGGTGTGTCGGGCGTGCTGATGTATCTGACGATCTATGTCGCGATGACCTTGGGGTCGTTCCTGGTCGTGCTGCAGATGCGCGGCGATGACGGGCAGCCAGTCGAGACGATCGCGAGCCTTGCGGGCATGTCGCGGACGCGGCCGGGGCTCGCTGCAGCACTCGCGATCTTCATGTTCAGCCTTGCCGGCATCCCGCCGCTGTTCGGCTTCTACGCGAAGTTCGCGGTGTTCAGTGCGGCCGTCGATGCTGGGCTCTTCCCGCTGGCCGTGGTCGGCATCGCGGCATCGGTGATCGGCGCTTATTATTACCTGCGTGTCGTCAAGACGATGTACTTCGACGATCCGGCTCCCGCCTTTGCGCCGATGGACAACAAGGTCGAGGGCGGGTTGATTGCGCTCGCGGCGGTGTTCGTCTCGCCGGCCGGCTATCTGCTCATCCCTGTGCTCGGCGCATGGACGATGGCGGCAGCGCGGGCGTTGTTCTGAGCACCATCCGGACCGTTGCGGAGACAGGATCGACCAATGCCGACCTGCTGGCGCTGGCCCGCACCGGCGCCGATGACGGCCTCTGGCTGAGGGCGGTTCGGCAGACTGCGGGGCGCGGCCGGCAGGGGCGGGAATGGTCATCGCCCGACGGTAATCTTTATGCGAGCACGCTCGTGCGGCTGCGTCCGAGCGATCCGCCCGCCGCCAGCCTCGCGCTGGTCGCGGCGGTCGCGTTGTATGAGGCCGTGTCGACCTTCCTAGTCGCCGGTATCCAACAGGGATCCACGGACTCGAGCGCGACGCTGCTGCTCAAATGGCCGAACGACCTGCTGCTCGCCGATGCCAAGCTTTCCGGTATCCTGCTCGAGCGCACGGACGATGCGGTCGTCGTTGGTTTCGGCGTCAACATCGCGCACCATCCCGAGTTGCCTGATCGCAAGACGACAGATCTCACGGTGCACGGCGTCGTCCTTGAGCCCGGGTCGTTCCTCGATATCCTTGCCGAGGGATTTGCGCGCTGGGTCGCGCGCTGGCGGACCGAGGGGCTGGCACCGGTCCGCGCGCGCTGGGTCGATTGCGCGCATCCGGCGGGCACCGCGCTGACCGCGCGGCTCGCGGACGGCGACGCGGTCGAGGGGCTGTTCGTGGGGCTCGATAGCGATGGCGCGTTGATCCTACGCACCGCGTCGGGCGAGCGTCGTGTCATCCACGCCGCCGACATATTCCTGCTGTGATGCGGCGCGTCATCGCCATCGCCGTGGGTCTCGACTATGCACTATCCGCACGGAAAGGTTGAAGGTCCCCGCATGCTGCTCGCCATCGATGCCGGCAATACCAATGTCGTGTTCGCGCTCGTCGAGAAGGGCGTCATCGTCGCGCGGTGGCGGATCGCGACCGATCCGCGTCGTACCGCGGACGAGTATGCGGTGTGGCTGAGCCAGCTGATGCAGCTCGGCGGGCATGACCGGGGCGCGGTCGAGGGCGTGATTATCGCGACGGTCGTGCCGCGCGCGCTGCACAATCTGCAGGTGCTCGCGTCGAAATACTTCGCGACCGAGGCGCTGATCGCCGGCCGTGCACCGGTCGAATGGGGGATCGCGATCGATGTCGACGAGCCGGCATCGCTTGGTGCTGACCGTGCGGTCAACACGATCGCCGCGCATGCGCTGCACGACGGCGACCTGATCGTCATCGATTTCGGCACTGCGACCACGTTCGACCTCGTCGACTATCGCGGCGCGTATAAGGGCGGCATCATCGCGCCGGGGATCAACCTGTCGCTCGACGCGCTGGTCACCGCTGCCGCCAAATTGCCGCGGATCGCGATTGAGGCGCCCGCCGATACCAGCGTGATCGGGCTGAACACGGTCTCGCAGATGCACATCGGCATCTATTGGGGCTATGTCGCGATGATCGAGGGGCTGGTCGCGCGGATGAAGGCCGAGGTCGGGCGTCCGGTCAAGGTCATCGCGACCGGCGGACTTGCTACCCTCTTCGAAAAACAGACCGACGTGTTCGACGTCATCGAGGCCGACCTGACGATCCAGGGGCTGGCGATGATGTGGGACCGTCACCATATCTAGGGCCATTGGGCTCGCGCCAACCGGCCTGCGGGCCACATTCTCCTGTAATCCTGAAAGTAATCAATGACTCCGAAGAACGAACTCCTTTTCTGTGGCCTTGGCGGCTCCGGCGAAATCGGCATGAACGTCAACCTGTATGGCTGCCAGGGCAAATGGGTGATGGTCGATCTCGGCATTACCTTTGCCGATCCGCAATATCCCGGCGTCGACGTCATCCTGCCCGACCTGTCCTTCATCGAGGAGCGGATCGACGATCTGCTCGGCATCGTGATCACGCACGGGCATGAAGACCATATCGGATCGCTGCCCTATCTCGCCGAAGACCTGGGCGTGCCGATCTATGCGACGCCGTTCACGATGGGGCTGGTCCGCGGCAAGCTCGAGGAAGAGGGGATCGCCAACCGCGTGAAGCTCAAGATGATCCCGATGGGCGGCAACTTCCAGCTCGGGCCGTTCGGCTTCACCTTCGTCGAGATGTCGCATTCGATCCCCGAGGCGAACGCGCTGCTGATCGACACGCCCTATGGCCGCGTGTTCCACACCGGCGACTGGAAGCTCGACAAGAACCCGGTGATCGGCAATCCGACCAAGCCAGAAGGCTTCATGGCGATCGGCGACAAGGGCGTCGACGTGCTGGTCTGCGATTCGACGAACATCTTCAACACCACCGCGTCGGGCAGCGAGAGCACGGTCCGCAAGGGCCTGTTCGAAGAGGTCAGCAAGGCCAAGGGCCGGGTGATGATCACCAGCTTCGCGTCGAACGCCGCACGGCTTCACACGTTCGGCGAAGTTGCGAAGGAAACCGGGCGCAAGCTGTGCGTCACCGGACGCTCGCTCGACCGGATCATCAAGGTCGCGCGTGCGACGGGGTATCTGAAGGACTTCCCCGAGACGATCGATCCCGACACCGCGATGCGTCTGCCCAAGAACAAGGTGCTGATCATCGCCACCGGCGGGCAGGGCGAGGAGCGCGCTGCGCTCGCGCGGGTCGCCAATGGCAGCCACACGATCACGCTCGAGGCCGATGATACGGTGATCTTCTCGTCGAAGCAGATCCCCGGCAACGAGGTCCAGATCGGCCGCATCCAGAATACGCTGGCCGCCAAGGGCATCCGGATGGTGACCGAGCGCCAGGCGCACGTCCACGTCTCGGGCCATCCCGGCCAGCCGGAACTCGCGCAGATGTACGAGTGGCTGCGTCCCGACACGCTGATCCCGACGCATGGCGAGATGCGCCACATGATGGAGCATGCGCGCTTCGGGCTGGAGCAGGGGATTCCCCGTGCGTTGGTGCAGAGCAACGGCGACATCGTCCGGCTGGCGCCCAAGGGGCCGGTCAAGATCGGCAATGCGACGGTCGGCCGCCTGGTCCTCGACGGTGACGTGATCCTGCCGGCGGACGGCGCGACGTTGAACGAGCGTCGCAAGCTGGCGATCAACGGCCAGATTTCGGTCGCGGTGGCGATCGGCAAGGACGGGCGGATGCTCGGCCAGCCGCAGGTCCGCGTCCAGGGCGTGCCGGTGGAAGAAGATCGTGCCGCGTTCGTCGCGGATGCGGTCCAGGCGGTTGCCGACACCGTGCGGGGCGGCAAGCGCGATATCGACAAGATGCGCGAGCAGGTCCGGCTTGCAGTCCGCAAGGTCTCGACGCGCTGGACGGGCAAGAAGCCGATCGTCGACGTTCTGCTGATCGAAGGCTGAGCCGATGCGCTGGACCTCGGCACTCGCGATCTACGTCCTGTTCTGGGCGTTCTCGGTGTTCCTGGTCCTGCCATTCGGTGTTCGGACGACGCGTGAGGTCGGGGGCGAAACCGTCCCCGGCCAGTCCGAGAGCGCGCCGCATGATTTCCACGCCGGCCGCGTCGCCTGGCGCGTGACGATCGTCGCTACGACGCTGTTCGTGCTGTTCCAGCTGAATTACGCCTATGGCTGGATCACGCCGCAGATGTTCGACCTGTTCGACACACGCGACATGGTCCGCCGCTAGCGCGACCGGGGCGGGCGCCCCCTTTACCGTAGGCGTTCTATCGCTTGTGCGAGCGCCACGTAGAGCTTGCCCATATCCGACGAGAGCAGGGTGACGCCGAGCGGTGAGCCGTCGCGCTGTGCCAGGATCGCGCGCAACATCGATTCGAAGTCGTGGATGTAGCGGTTCACCATCTCGCGGAAGCCCGCATCGTCGTCATACAGGTTCGCGATCGACCGGGCGTCGTTCGCATCGAGGATGCGCACCGCACGGCGGGTGAAGACGCCGCGATCACCCTTGAGATAGGCGGCCCAGGCGCTGTCGGCGACTTCGGGCGCGAAGGCCTTGGCGATATCGATCGAAGCAGAATTGAGCGATTCGATGAGCAGCGAGACCCGCCGCGCGAAGGTGTCGCGATCGGCGGTCTCGCGGTCGTTGCGCGCCTCTTCGAGCCGGGTTTCGACGACCGCGGTCTGTTGCGCAATCGCCTCGACCTGTGCCGCCAGCCGCTCGGTTGCACGCGTCGTCGCGTCGACCGCGGCGTCGGTCGCATCGCCGATCGCCTGGATCTGCCGATCGACGGTGTCGCCGGTCGCGCGGCGCAGTGCAGCACTGCTGGCGAGCTCAAGCGCCTGCGCGGCGTCGGGAATGACCTGAGCGAGCGTGTGGCGCGCGGTATCCGCCGCGGCGGTCGCGGTCTCGCGGACGCGCAGCAACGCCTCGACGAGACGCGGTGCGGCCTCTTCGGAGAAGCTGTTGGTGCGATCGATCGTCTCGTCGACCATCTGGCCCAGTGCGTCCGCCTTGGCGCGACCCGAGGCCAGCGTGTCGAGCAGCGTGTTCGACAGGCGATCGAGCACGCTACGCTGTTCGGCGATGACACCGGCAATCGCCTCAATCGCGTCGTGCGTACTTTCGGCCGCGGTGACGAGCGCGAGCAATTCGGGCTTTGCCGCGACCACGATCGCCTTGCTGTCAGCGACGCGCCGGTCGAGCCGGGACAGCGCGTCAGGCAGGGTTTCGTCGATCTCGCGCGCCGCGGCGTCGAGGGCGATCAGCAGCGATTCGGTCGTGCCGATCGTCCGCCCCGCCATCGCCTCGCCCGAGCGGAGCGCCTCGGTCATCGCGTCCGCCGAGCCGCCCAGTGCGCTGATCGACGCAGCGAGCAGCTGGGTTCGTTCGACACCATGATGGTGGAGCGTGTCGATCCGCGTCTCGACCTGGTCGAGGCCTGAACCGAGCGAGCCGAGGATATCCTCCCCGGCTGTACGCTGATCCTCTAGGCGGCGCGCCACCTGGGCGATCGCCGAATCGACGCCGGCGATCCGGTCGGCGATTGCCTCGGCGCTCGCGCGCGTCGCGCCGTCGAGTGCAGCCTGATTGGCACTGACCATCGCCAGCACCGCGTCACCCTGCGCGGCGATGCCCTTGCGTGCCTCGTCGACCGCATCGGCGGTGCGCCCGAGCAGCGCGTCGACCGCTGCGGACATCGTCTCGGTGACGGCCTCGAGGCGCGCGCCCGCGGTTTCGCTGGTCGCCTCCATCCGGATGATATGCGCGGCCAGCCGCTGCGCCGCGCCGCTCGCCACCGCATCGGCCTCCCGGCCACGGGCCGCCAGCGCGCCGATCTGTGCGTCGAGGGCACCGGCATGCTCGCTGGCGGAAAGGCCGGCGCGTTCGAGCTGGTCCGCCATCGCTTCGGTCTCGGCATGCGCGCGCGGCAGCGATGCAAGCAGGACACCGAGCGACGTCTGCGTCGCGTCGGCCGCGGCAACGAGGCTGCGCGTGTGTGCGTCGGCGCGTTCGATCTCGGTCGCGAAGCCTTCGCCGATCGCGCCGAGAAACTGATGCGCGGTCTCGCCCATCGTCATCAACGTGTCGACCTGATCCGCCAGATGACGGCGATTGCGGTCGATCGTCTGCGCGGTCGCGGCGACCGCCTGTTCGAGCCGGGCGGATTCCGCCTGCATCGCGCGCGCCGTGACACCGAACCGCGCCGCCTCCGCCCGGCTCGTCCGCATCGCGAGCAACCAGATGATGCCGATCAGCGCCGGCACGACGCACAGCGCCGCGAGAAGCTGGACCAGCGCGACCGGTCCGATCGCATCGATCTCGCCGCGGACGAGCCAGAGCATGACGGCGAGCCAGAGCAGGACCGCGGCGATTGCGGCGCCCGCAAAGATCCGGCCGCGATCGGCGCCGTCGTCGTCCGCCGGCAGGATATAGTCGTCGATAAACACGGGTGCGCGTTCCTTCAAAGGCGGTGGTGGGACGTCGCCAAGGTCCGGATCCCGGGCAGGGTCCGCGCGCAGGCCGATGATGGAAGAACCCCCGTTCATGCCCGGGTTTTACCATGAAATCGGCTTTGACAAAGCGAATAGCGCAACCTCCCGTTAAGTCGGTCGCGTGTACGCCCCATCTCATGGCCTATGATCCCGGAGCAATCGACGCCGCCCTGGCAGCCGCGGTCGGGGACGATCCGCTGCTGATTGCCGACCTGCACCTCGCCTTCACCCACAGCGCGGCCGACGCGCTGGACGCTATGGTGGACGCATCCGACGCCGAGGCGTGGCGCGCCGCGGCATGGCGGCTGAAGGGGCTGGCGGCGAGCTTTGGCGCGATGCCGCTCATGACGCTGGCGCGCGCTGCGGCCGACACCCCGCCCGGCGACGACAACATGCTGCGCCGGCTGCGCGACGCGGTCGAGCAGCTTTGATGCGCATGCAGGGCGTCGATCTGAACGCGCTTCCGACGCGCGGGCTTTGCATCCGCCGTTTCGACGCCTAACAGCCGCAGATGCTTGCCGGGCTTCTCTTTGCTATTCACGATGCCGACGATCGCCCCGATCGCCTGGCTGCCACTCTGCCGTTCAGCGGCGTCACGCTGATCGAGTATCAGGCGCGGTTGTTGATCGCAGCCGGCGTGCGTCAGGTCATCGTCGTCGTCGCGCGGCTGACGCCCGAGTTGCTGGGCGCGATCAACCGCATCAACCGCCGCGGCGTCGCGGTCGATACCGTCCGGACTGCGGCCGAGGCGATGGAGAAGCTCCATCCGCTGGCGCGCGTCTTGATGCTCGGCGACGGGCTGGTCACGACCGAGAGCATCGTCGCGGCGATGGCGAACGAGGGTGGCGATGCGCTGCTCGTCGTGCCGGAGGACGATGCCGGACCCGGGTTCGAGCGCGTCGGCGGCCAGATGGCATGGGCCGGTGTCGCCCGGCTGGAACCCGCCCGGATCGCCGAAGTCGCTGGCCTGCCCAATGATTACGACCTGCAATCGACGCTGCTGCGGATCGCGGTGCAGGCGCGCGCGGTGCAGATCCTGTTGCCGACCGATGCAATTCGCAGCGGGCACGGCATCGAGCGCGAGGCGCGGACGCTGGAAGAACGCGGCCGTGCCGTGCTGGCGACCATCGTGTCGGGGCGCAGCGGCTGGTTCGACCGTTTCGTGCTCGCGCCGATCGCCAGGCTCGGCCTGCCGTTCCTGGTCGATAAGAGCGTTGCCGGCACGACCGTTGGCGCGACGTCGCTGGGTATCGCCGCCGCCGGGCTCGGCGCCATGCTGTTCGGCTGGCTGGCGACCGGACTGGTGCTCGCCAGCACGGCCTGTGTCGGTCTGGCGATCGGCTCGGTGCTGAGCGGGCTGCGCGATGATGAATCGGTCGCGACGATGCAGACGCGCGGGATCGGCGTCGTCAGCGCGCTCGCCGTTCTGCTGTTTGCCTTCCTATGGGCGGGCTATTCGGCGGACAACAGCGCGCTGGTCATGGCGGCCGCGCTGCTTGCGATCGCGGCACTGGGGGAACGCGCGATCGTCGAGCGCGCGCGCCACATGTGGTGGGGCAGTGCGCCGGCCTATCTGCTGATCGTCACGATCGTCGCGATCCTCGGATTTCCGCTGTTGGGCCTTGCGATCGCCGGGCTGTACGCGACGGTCACGCTGGCTGCGGCAATCGAGCATCTTCGTCTTCAGCCTTAGTACCGCCTTAACAATAAGGGGGTAGGCACGGCGCATGTCGGTTGGCTCTGAACCCTTGCCTGATCCCGCGCTGTCACGCGCGAGTGCGATCGCGCGCGCCGCGCGTGCGCGTCAGCGGGCCGACGACCGGCTGGAAACCACGATCACCGACTTTTTCCTGACCGCCGATGCGCGGCTGGAGGAACGTACGCGGTTGATGCTGGCGCATGTTCTGCGCGGCATCATCGGGGCGATCGAAGCGGATATCCGCCGCCATGCCGCCCGCGTTCTCGCCGGGCTTGGGGAGACGACGCGGGCGGAGGCGATCCTGACGCAGGGCGGCGCCTTGCTGCGGCTGACGCGGTCGGGGGTGTTGCGCGATCGCGACCTGATGAAGGACCTGATCGCACGCGTCCGGCACGACCTGATCGCAGACGCCCTTCCCGCCGCGATCGCCGGTCCCGAGGAGCCGAGCCTGTTGATCCGCCTGACGGGGGTGTCGGATACGACCGTCGCCACCGCGGCCGGCGCGCTGCTCGCGGCGGAAAGCCGGCGTCGCGCGGCTAATGAGTCGGGAACGATCGCGGGAAGCGACGTGCCCGCTGACCTGCATCGCCGCCTCGTCTGGTGGGTTGCCGCGGCGGTGCGCGACGGACTTGACGATGCCTTGAAGGACGCTGGCGAGATGGTCGCGATGCAGGGCCGCGGCCAGAGCGATCAGGCGATCACCGAAGCGGCGCTGCGCAGCCTTGCCGCGCATGATGACGCGGAGCGCCCCGAAGCGGTCGCGATCCGCCTCGCCGCGGCGATCGATGCCCGTCGCGACGAATTGCCGGCGCTGCTGGTCGAGGCGCTCGGCGACCGGCGTCTGACGTTGTTCGTTGCGGTGCTGGCGCATGCGATCGGGATCGATGCCGAACAGGTGCGGGTGATCGTACTCGATCCCGACGGAGAGCAATTGTGGCTGGCACTGCGGGCGGCGGATCTCGACCGGGAAACGATCGCGCGGATCGGGCTGGCGCTGGCCGATGCCGATTCACGCCGTGATATCGAAAGTTTCGCCGACGCGCTCGACAGCATCGCGAGCGTCGCGGTCGACGACGCGCGCGCGGCGATCGCACCGCTGGCAATGCACCGCGAGTTTCGCGCTGCGTTGCGGGCGCTGGCCGGGGCAGACCGACGATGACGGGATATATGACCGGCGACACTGCGGTCGCACTGGCGGAAGTGGCAGGGGACGGCGTGTTGCTGTCGGCGGATCCGATCCTGCTTGCGCTCAACAGCCGCGCCGGGGGGGTGATCGGCGCGCCGATCGCGGTGCCGCAGCTCGCGATGATCGCCCGCCTGGCGCGCCGGCTGGGAATCGCGGTTTCGCGCAGTGTGGTGATCGCCGATGACGACGTCGATCTCGATCTGTGGGTCCGTGCGCAGCCCGAGGGCGATACAGTCGGCCTTGCGGTGAGCGGCTGGCGCGAACTCCAGCCGTGGCGTCCAGCGGCACCGAACCCCGGTGCAGGCGTCGATTTCCTGTCGAGTGGTGCCGACTGGCGCTGGGAAACCGACGCAGCACTTCGCCTGACATTCGTATCGCCCGACGCAGGGCCTCGCATGGGCGTCGACCCGCTGGCGTTGCTCGGCAAGCCGCTGACGAGCCTCGTCATGCTCGACAGCGGCGATGACGGCGCGCTGCCGATCCTCGACGCGGTCGCGCGCCGCCAGCCGCTCGACGCACAGCCCGCGCGCCTGCGGGGGTCGGGCCGCGCGATCATGCTGAGCGCCGTGGTTCGCCGTGACGCGGAACGCGCCTTTGCCGGGTTCATCGGCAGCGGGCAACTGATCGACGATCCCGCGGACGTGCCATCGCCGCCCGCCAAGCCCCGGCCGGCGGGGGCAGACCAGCTGTCGCCGACCTTCACCGCCGGGCTCGACCGGGCGTTGCGGACACCGCTGGCGCGCATCGTCGCGAACGCCGACAGTATCCATGCCCAGACCGATGGTCTGGTGCAGCCCGATTATACCGATTATGCCGCCGACATAGCCAATGCCGGTCGCCATCTGCTGGCGCTGGTCGACGATCTGGTCGATCTTCAGGCGGTCGAGCGGCCCGACTTCGCGCTGCTTCTCGAGACGATCGATATGGCCGACATTGCGCGGCGTGCTGCCGGGCTGCTGGCGGTGCGAGCGGGCAACGCGAATGTGACGATCACCCGGCCCGCCGCTGAAGCCCGCGTCGTCGCGCGCGGCGATTTCCGTCGCGTGTTGCAGATCCTGGTCAATCTGATCGGCAACGCGGTGCGCTATTCGCAGTCGGGTGGCGCGGTGCTGGTGACGGCGCATGCGGGGAGCGATCAGGTGACCGTCGTCGTCGCGGATACCGGCAAGGGCGTGGCGCCCGCGGATCATGCGCGGATTTTCGAAAAGTTCGAGCGGGTCGACGCGTCCGAGCCGGGCGGCAACGGCCTGGGCCTCTATATCGCGCGGCGGCTGGCACGCGCGATGGGCGGCGACCTGACGATCGACAGCGCGATCGGCGAGGGGGCGCGCTTCGTGTTGTCGTTACCGACGCAGGCGACGCGCGGCCAGGATCAGTACCAGGCCTAATACCGCGAGCGCGGCGCCGCGGTCCGCCCAAGGCCGCTGATCGAGCATGAAGCTCGATCGCGGCCAATGGACATAGCCAAGCCCCTGGCCGATCCACAGGAACCCCATCAGCGCGCACAGCACGCCGATGGCCATGAGGATCGGCCGCAGCTTCATCTCAGCGCGACGCCATCGGCGTATAGTCGCGCTGCGTCGGGCCGCTGTAGAGCTGGCGCGGACGGCCGATCTTCTGGTCGGGATCGGTGATCATCTCGTTCCACTGCGCAACCCAGCCGACGGTACGGGCAAGTGCGAAGAGCACCGTGAACATCGAGGTCGGGAAGCCGATCGCCGAGAGGATGACGCCCGAATAGAAGTCGACGTTCGGGAACAACTTCTTCTCGATGAAGTAGGGATCGCTCAGCGCCAGACGCTCGAGCTCGATCGCGACGTCGAACACAGGGTCGGTGACACCCAGCTCGCCGAGTACTTCCTTGACGGTCGTCTGCATGACCGCCGCGCGCGGATCGTAGTTCTTGTAGACGCGGTGACCGAAGCCCATCAGGCGGAACGGATCGTTCTTGTCCTTCGCGCGGGCGATGAACTCGGGGATCCGGTCAACCGTGCCGATCTCGTGCAGCATGTTGAGCGCGGCTTCGTTCGCGCCGCCATGCGCGGGGCCCCACAGGCAGGCGATGCCGGCCGCGATGCACGCAAACGGGTTGGCACCCGACGAGCCGGCGAGACGGACGGTCGAGGTCGACGCGTTCTGCTCGTGATCGGCGTGGAGGATGAAGATGCGGTCCATCGCCTTTTCGACGATCGGGTTCACGACGTACTTCTCCGCTGGCACGGCGAACGTCATCTTCAGGAAGTTGCCGGTGTAGCTCAGCGTGTTGTCCGGATAGACGAACGGCTGGCCGACGCTGTACTTGTACGCCATCGCGGCGATCGTCGGCATCTTGGCGATCAGGCGATGCGACGCGATGACGCGCTGTGCCGGATCGTGGATGTCGGTCGAATCGTGATAGAAGGCCGACAGCGCGCCGACGACGCCGCACAGGATCGCCATCGGATGCGCGTCGCGACGGAACCCGCGGAAGAACTGCGCGAGCTGCTCATGCACCATCGTGTGGCGCGTGATCGTGTTCGAGAAGGTCGACAGCTCTTCTTCGCTGGGCAGTTCGCCGTTCAGCAGCAGATAGGCGACTTCCATGAAGTTCGACTGTTCGGCGAGCTCGCCGATCGTGTAGCCGCGGTGGAGCAGCGTGCCCGCATCGCCGTCGATATAGGTCAGCTTCGACTGGCACGAGGCGGTCGAGGTGAAGCCCGGATCATAGGTGAAATTGTCGGTCTGCGCGTACAGCTTGCGGATATCGATGACATCGGGGCCGACCGTACCGGACATGACCGGATAATCGAATTCCTTGCCGTCGACCTTGAGGTTTGCGGTCTCGCTCATGCTTGTATCCTTCCTCGAAATCTTATCAGTCTGCCATCCGGTCGGCGATCCGACCGAGGCTCTCGTCACGCCCGAGCAGGTCGAGCACATCGAATATTCCCGGCGACGTCTTGCGACCGGTCAGCGCGGCGCGAAGGGGTTGTGCAACCTGCCCGAGCTTTAGGCTTCGCGCTTCGGCCACGCGCCGTACCGCGCCTTCGAGCGCTTCCGTATCCCACTTGTCGAGCGCGTCAAGTTCAGCATGCGCGTTCGTCAGAATCGCACTCGCTTCACCCTGCAAAAGGCTCGCTGCGGCGTCATCCATCGCCAAAGGTCGCTGGCTGAACAGGAAATTCGAACCTTCGGCGAGTTCGTTCAGGTTCGCTGCACGTGGCTTCAGGACCGGCATGGCGCGAGTCAGAAGGTCGAGTCCGCCATCGGGCAGGGCATGCCCGAGCCGATCGGCGGCGAGCTGGGCCAGACGCGCATCATCGGCCTCGCGAATATAGTGGCCGTTCAGATTCTCGAGCTTCTTCAGGTCGAAGCGCGAGGGCGACTTGCCGACGCCCGACAGGTCGAACCATTCGACCGCCTGTTCGCGGCTGATGATCTCGTCGTCACCGTGCCCCCAGCCGAGCCGCAGCAGGTAATTGTCGAACGCCTCGGGCAGGATGCCCATCTCGTCGCGATAGGCCTCGATGCCGACCGCGCCGTGACGCTTGGACAGCTTGGCACCATCGGGGCCGTGGATCAGCGGGATGTGCGCATAGATCGGATCGGGCCAGCCGCCCTCGATCGCGTCCATCGCACGGTAGATCGGCAGCTGGCGGAACGCGTTGTTGAGGTGATCGTCACCGCGGATGACGTGCGTGACGCCCATGTCGTGATCGTCGACGACGACCGCGAGCATGTAGGTCGGCGTGCCGTCCGAACGGAGGAGGACAAGATCGTCGATTTCCTCGTTGCGGACCGTCACCGATCCCTGGACGCGATCCTCGATCGTGACCGCACCCTCCTGCGGCGCGCGCAGTCGGACGACATGGGGAAGATCGGGGGCCTCGCTCGCCGGACGATCGCGCCATGGGCTGCGGATGCGAAGCGGCTTCTTGGCCGCCTGCGCCTCGGCGCGCATCGCCGCGATCTCGTCATTGGTCATGTAGCAGCGATAGGCGTGGCCGGCCTCGACCATCTGGTGCGCGACGCGGGCGTGGCGATCGGCGCCGGCGAACTGCATGACGACGTCGCCGTCCCAGTCTATCCCTAGCCAGCGCATCCCGTCGATGATCGCGTCGATCGCCGGCTGGGTCGACCGCACGCGGTCGGTATCCTCGATACGCAGCAGGAATTTGCCGCCGTTCGCCTTGGCGAACAGCCAGTTGAACAACGCCGTGCGCGCGCCGCCAAGATGCAGGAACCCCGTCGGCGACGGAGCGAAACGAGTAACCACGGGTGCGGCCGAAACGACGGCATCCGTATCAGATATTGCGCCCAACCGCGGGTGCTCCCAGACTGTAGAAACGATGGCCGGATCAGCCGTCGCCGCCTCTAGCATGCGTCCCCGGCGGCGACAAATGGGCGTGCCGCCCTGGATGGCGGAGCCGGGCCGGGCGATCGAACGCTGGCTGGAGGCGGAGCGCGACCAGCTCATAACCTGGTTGCCCGTGGGGCTTGGGGGCGGCATCGCGCTGTGGTTCGTGCTGCCCGATCCCGTGGCATGGGGCACCGCGATCCTGGTGCTGGTCGCTGGCGGTTTGGCCGGACTCGCGGCGGGTCGCGGCGGGCGCGCGGCACGGATGCTCGCGATCGGCGCGATCGCGGCGGCGCTGGGCATCGGGCTGATCTGGGTGCGATCGCACCGCGTGGCGGCACCGGTGCTCGCGGGGCCGACTTTCGTGCAGCTGTCGGCGCGGGTCGAGACGATCGAACCACTCGTCGCGCGCCGGCTGGTGCGGTTGACGGTGCGGCCGGTCGGGCTGGGGCAGGACGCCGATGGCGCGCCGGTTGCGTTGCCCGGCCGCGTCCGCATCAACCTGGCAGAGGCGGATGCGCCAGCGGCGCTGGGGATCGGCGCGACGATAAAGCTTCGCGCGCGACTCATGCCGCCGCCCTTGCCCGCGGTGCCCGGCGCCTATGACTTTGCGCGCGTCGCCTGGTTCGGCGCGATCGGCGCGACGGGGCGGGGCTTTTCGCCCGTCGTTGTGACAGTGCCGGGCCGCGGTGGCGCAGGGGTCCGGGTGGCGTTGTCGCGGCATATCGTCGCGCAACTCAACGGGAGCGCAGGCGGGATCGCGGCGGCGCTGGCGACCGGCGACGTCGGCGCGATCAGCGACGCCGATGCAGAGGCGATGCGGCGCGCCGGGCTGGCGCATCTCCTGTCGGTGAGCGGCCTCCACATCACCGCCGCGGTCGCCGCGACGATGCTGATCGTGATGCGGCTGCTTGCGCTCAGCCCGTGGCTCGCGCTGCACACGCGACTGCCGTTGATCGCCGCGCTTGCCGGTGCGGCGGCGGCGATCGGTTATACCGTGCTGACGGGCAGCCAGGTGCCGACGATCCGCTCCTGCGTCGCGGCGTTGCTGGTGCTGGTTGCGTTGGCGATGGGGCGCGAGGCAATGACGTTGCGGCTGGTCGCGACGGGGGCGATCGCGGTGATGCTCGCGCTGCCCGAATCGCTGGCCGGGCCGAGCTTCCAATTGTCGTTCGCCGCGATCACCGCGATTATCGCACTGCACGAGCATCCCGTCGTCCGTGCCACGTTCGCGCCGCATGACGAGGGCCGCGGCAGGCGCCTGTTGCGCGGCGTGGGGTCGCTGTTGCTGACCGGGCTCGTCGTCGAGGCGGCGCTGATGCCGATCGCGGTCTATCATTTCCACAAGGCCGGGCTGTACGGCGCGGTCGCCAACATCGTCGCGATCCCGCTGACCACGTTCGTCGTGATGCCGTTCGAGGCGCTGGCGCTGCTGCTCGACACGATCGGGATTGGCGCGCCCGCCTGGTGGCTGGTGCAGCATGCGCTCGACGCGCTGCTGTGGCTCGCGCGCGGTGTGGCGCATGCACCGGGCGCGGTCCGCGCGTTGCCGGCGGTTCCCGACGGGGCGTTTGCCTTGATGGTCGGCGGCGGTGTGTGGATCGCGCTGTGGCGGACGCGGTGGCGACGGATCGGAATCCTGCCCTTGGCGGTCGGCGCGATCTGGGCGCTGACGACGCCGTCACCCGATATCCTTGTGACGGGCGATGGTCGCCACGTCGCGGTCCGGACCGCCGCCGGGCTCGCGCTGCTCCGCGATCGGGCGGGTGACTATGTCCGCGATACGCTGGCGGAGAATGGTGGGGTCGACGGTGAGCCGCTGCTGCTCGCGGATCAGCCCGATGCGCGGTGCAGCCGCGACCTGTGCCTGACCGATGTTGTCGCCCGCGGCCGAGCCTGGCGCGTGCTGGCGACGCGGAGCGTTTACCGGGTGCCGATCGCGGAGATGGTTGCCGCCTGCCGGCGCGCGGACATCGTCATCAGCGAGCGCGGGCTGCCGCGTGGTTGTACGCCGCGATGGCTGAAGCTCGATCGATCGGTGCTTGAGCGGACCGGGGGGATCGCGTTGACGCTGACCACGGGGCGGATGGTGACGGTGCTCAATCCGGGAGATCGGCACCCGTGGCGCGATCCGCCGACGCTGGCGCGGCCAATGCGACGGTTCGGGGCGGCGGGCGATCAGCATGGGCTGGCCGGGGGGGCGGCGTCGGTCCGGTTTCGGGTGCCGGCTCGGGGGTGGTCAGAGCGATAGGTCGCGACTGGGTATGTCGGGTCATGATACTGCGAAGGTGGGGCCTCCGATTGGGAGGGCCGCAATTCCGAAACGCGGACGATGGTGCCTGGGGCCGTTGGTCACGAACGCCACTGCCGGTTGCGTGGCGGTGATGACCGCCAGCGCCACCCGGCATTCGTCAGTCGTAGCGGCGCAGGATACCCGACAGCTTGCCCTGAACCCGGACCTGTGCGGGCGCATAACGCTGGGGGTCATAGGCGCGGTTGGCCGGGTCGAGCCGGACCATTGCGCCCTCGCGGCGGAAATATTTCAGCGTCGCTTCGCTGTCCTCGATCAGCGCGACGACGATCTCGCCGTCGCGTGCGATCTCGGTACGGCGGATCAGCGCATAATCGCCGTCAAGGATGCCGGCTTCGACCATCGAGTCCCCCGAAACCTCCAGCGCATAATGCTCGCCAGTGCCAAGCAAAGCGGCCGGGACGGCGAGCATCGAACTGCCTTCAAAGGCTTCGATTGGGACGCCGGCGGCGATCCGGCCGTGCAGCGGGATCTCGACGACGTCGTTCGCCGCGATGCGATCGGGCGACGCGGGCGTGGCGCTGGCCGTGTTCGGCGCAGATACGGTGTCGGCCGATGCCGCCACCTTCGGCCCCGACTTCGCCGCCATCTGCCCTGTTGCAGACTCGGGACGCTCGGGCATCCGCAGCACTTCGAGCGCGCGCGCACGGTTGGGCAGGCGTCGGATGAAGTTGCGCTCCTCAAGCGCGCTGATCAGACGGTGCACGCCCGATTTCGATTTCAGGTCGAGCGCGTCCTTCATCTCCTCGAACGAGGGCGACACGCCCGTCTCGGCGAGGCGGTCATTGATGAAGCAGACAAGCTCGTGCTGCTTGCGCGTGAGCATAACGGTTCTCCGTCCGGAACAGACGAGGAACTTCTATGGAACACTTGCAGCTTCGTCAAGCGGTGACGTCACGCGATGACGAGGATTTCCGCCGAGTCGCCCGCCCTTGCCGCCGGCGCGTCGCCGTCGCGGATGATCAGGCAGGACGAACGGGCGAGCGTCAGCAGCATCGAGCTGTCCTGGATGGTCGAGGCATAGGCGCGACCCTTGCGCAGTTCGGCGCGCATATAGTCGGTCCGCGACTGGTTGGGCGGAAGATCCTCGCCGAGCAGCGCATGCGTCGTCTGCGGCAGGGGATCGCGCGCGCCGAGCATGTGCGCGACCACGGGGCGGACGAACAGGATCGCGGTGACGAAGGCGGAGACGGGATTGCCCGGCAGGCCGAGCAGCATCGTCCGGCCAAGCGTACCCGCCATCATCGGCTTGCCCGGGCGCAGCGCGATCCGCCAGAAGTCGATTGCCCCGCCGGCCGCCTCGATCGCGGGGCGGACGAGGTCGTGATCGCCGACCGACGCGCCCCCCGTGGTTACCAGCAGATCGGCGTCGACCCCGGCAAAGGCGTCACGCAGCGTGTCGAGCCGGTCGGGGAGGATTCCGAGATCGATAATGTCGACGGGCAGGTCGGCGAGCATCGCGGCGAGCATGATGCCGTTTGATTCCGGTAGCGGGACGGGGTCGCTGGTCGAGCCGGGCGGAACGAGCTCGTCCCCCGTCGCGGCGACCGCGACGCGCAGCCGGCGGCCGACCGACAGCGTGCCGTGTCCGCCGGTCGCAGCGACCGCGATGCGCGCGGGCGTCAGCCGATCGCCGGCCGCGATCAGCCGCGTGCCGGTCGCGAAGTCGAGCCCCTTGCGGCGTGTGTTGCGGCCTTCAAAGGCGGGGCCTTCGCCGTCGAGCATCAGCCGGTCGCCGTCGCGCGCGGCCTCTTCCTGAACAAGGACGGTATCAGCGCCGGGCGGCATCGCCGCGCCGGTGAAGATGCGCGTCGCCTCGCCCGGGGCGAGCGTGCCGGCGAAGGGGCGGCCGGCCGCGCTCTCGCCGATGACCGTCCACGGCCCGGGTAGATCGGCGTAGCGGATCGCATAGCCGTCCATCGCCGAAAGGTCGGTCGCAGGCTGGGTGCGGCGGGCGAGAATGTCCTCCGCCGCCCAGCGACCCATCGCGGAGCGCAGCGGCACGGTTTCGGCCGGCACGCGCGATGCCATGGCGAAGAGGCGGGACTGGGCTTCGGCGACGGGGACGAGAGGGCGCATGCGGGCTCCGTTCAGCGGGGCGATGAAGGTCTGCGCTGCTCGCACGAATGCCGCGGGGCGGAAAGCGGGCAACGCCGCGACCGGCAGGACACCGGTCGGTTATGCGATCAACGTACGAGGTAAGGCAGACGTTGCGGTGAGATGGGACGACATGCCCTGCGTTGCGTCGCGCGCAAATCCTGTCGTCAGCGCAGGCAAAACGCGCTAGCCCTGTGGCGCAGGTCCGACGCAAGCCGGATCCGCACAGATCGCGTCGGTGCCCCTCGGGGCTTGAATGGGAATGCGGTGCGGGGTTTGCCCCAAGACCGCAGCTGTCCCTGCAACTGTAAGCGGCGAGCGACACGCACGCGCCCCCTGCGACGGGGGCAGCCACTGGGCCGATGGCCTGGGAAGGTGTGCGTCGAGCCTTGACCCGTGAGCCAGGAGACCTGCCGGCGTCTGGTCGCTCTTGTCCCGGTCCAGGGGGTGGCCGAGGCACGGTGAACGCCGTCTGAGCGACGACCATGCGGCGGGGGCCGCATCGGCGACGCATGCCGGCCGCTCAGGGCGTCCGGTCGGCGCGCGTCCCGGTCGTTCGCGGCAGGCCCCCGTCCTCGTCGGACGCCGGGGATGTGCCAATGACCAAGATCATGACCGGGCGGACCGCCGGTCGTTCGACGCGACACCGGATCGGCTGGATGTTCGCGATGCTGGTGGCGGCCAATATCGCCGCCTGGGGATGGGCGTTCGCGCTGTTCCAAACGCAGCCATTGATGCTGGGCACCGCGATGCTCGCCTGGGGGCTGGGGCTGCGCCATGCGGTCGACGCCGATCATATCGCGGCGATCGACAACGTGACGCGCAAGCTGATGCAGGACGGGCAGCGGCCGATCGGGGTCGGCTTCTGGTTCGCGGTCGGCCATTCGGGGATCGTCCTGATCGCCGCGGTCGCGATCGCGCTGACCGCGAGTGCGCTGGCGCAGTTCGAGGCGTTCAAGCAGGCGGGCGGGGTGATCGCGACACTGATCTCCGCGCTGTTCCTGTTCACGATCGCGGCGATGAACCTGATCATCCTGCGATCGGTGTGGCGGACCTTCGGCCATGTCCGCGGCGGGGGGCGCTATGTCGAGGAGGATCTCGACCTGCTTCTCGGCAATCGCGGGCTGCTCGCGCGGCTGTTCCGGCCGATGTTCCGGCTGGTCACGCGCAGCTGGCACATGGCGCCGCTCGGGTTCCTGTTCGGGCTGGGGTTCGACACCGGGACCGAAGTCGCGATCCTCGGCCTGTCTGCAAGCCAGGCGGCGGACGGGCTGTCGATCGGCACGGTGCTGGTGCTGCCGGTGCTGTTCGCGACGGGCATGGCACTGGTCGACAGTGCCGACGGGGTGGTGATGCTCGGCGCGTATGAATGGGCGTTCGTGAAGCCGATCCGCAAGCTCTATTACAACATCACGATCACGCTGATCTCGGCGATCGTCGCGATCGCGATCGGCGGGATCGAGACGCTCGCGCTGCTGGCGTCGAAGCTCGGCCTGAGCGGGGGCGTGTGGGACGTTGCTTCGGCGCTGGGCGAGAATTTCAACGGGCTGGGCTTTGCGATCATCGCGCTGTTCGTGGCGTGCTGGGTGCTGAGTTTCGCGATCTACCGGTGGAAGCGGTTCGACGAGATCGAGGTGGTGCGGGGGTAACGAGCAGCGTCGTCATCCCCGGCTCGACCCGGCGCCCAGAGCCAATCACCGGATCATGCGTGGCCCTGGATCCTGACTTTCGTCAGAATGACGGAGGTCAGGTGCATTGGCACAGTCACGAAACTCCTCTAAACCCAACCCCGAGGTTTGGTTCTACCGAACCTCAACAGATCGCGCCGGTGCCCTTCGGGGCTTGAATGGGAATGCGGTGCGGGAGCTTTGCCTCCCAATGCCGCGGCTGTCCCTGCAACTGTAAGCGGTGAGCGAGACGCACAGGCCCCCGATGCGGGGGCAGCCACTGGGTCACGGGACCTGGGAAGGCGTGCATCGAGCTTCGACCCGCGAGCCAGGAGACCTGCCAGCGTCATGGTCGCTCTTGCCTTGATCCAGGGGATGGTCGCGGCACGGTACTCCGTCTGAGCGACGAACGCGTGCGGCCTTCAGGTCGTGCGCGCGTGTGGCTGCGGGCGTGCGCCCGTCCGTGGCCGTCGTTCCAACGCCCGGAGAGTATCGCATGACCGACCCCCAGCCGACCCTGGCCAAGATTCCCGTTACCATCGTCACCGGATTCCTCGGCGCGGGCAAGACCACGCTGATCAGCCACCTGATCCGGAATGCCGGTGGCCGGCGGCTCGCGGTGATCGTCAACGAATTCGGCACGCTCGGTATCGACGGCGACATCTTGAAGGGCTGCGCGATCCCCGATTGCCCGGCCGAGAATGTCGTCGAGCTCGCCAATGGCTGCATCTGCTGCACCGTCGCGGACGATTTCATCCCGACCGTCGAGACTTTGCTCGCGCTTGACCCGCGGCCCGACCACATCCTGATCGAGACGTCGGGGCTCGCTTTGCCCAAGCCGTTGCTCAAGGCGTTCGACTGGCCCGCGATCCGGTCGCGGATCACAGTCGACGGGGTGATCGCTCTGGCCGATGCGGAAGCGGTCGCCGCGGGACGGTTCGCGCCCGACCTCGCCGCGATCGAGGCGCAGCGGCGCGCGGATCCGAGCGTGGATCACGAGACGCCGCTTGCCGAGGTGTTCGAGGACCAGCTTGCCTGTGCGGATCTGGTGCTGCTGACCAAGGCGGATCTGGCGGGCGAGGCGGGGGTGGCTGCGGCGCGCGCGGTGGTCGCGACGGAGTCCCCGCGTGCGTTGCCGGTGATCGCGCTGACCGACGGGGTGATCGATCCGCGCGTCGTGCTCGGGCTGAACGCGGCGGCGGAGGACGACATCGCCGCGCGACCGTCGCACCATGATGGCGCGGACGATCACGAGCATGACGATTTCGACAGCATGATCGTCGACCTCGGCGAGATCGCGGACCCGGCGGCGCTCGCCGCGCGGATCGAGACCCTCGCGCGCGACGCCGACATCCTGCGCGTGAAGGGCTATGCCGCGGTGACGGGCAAGCCGATGCGGCTGCTGGTGCAGGCGGTCGGGGCGCGGGTGCGGACGCAATATGACCGGCCGTGGCGCGGCGACGAGGCGCGCCAGACGCGGCTGGTGGTGATCGCGGAGCATGACCGGATCGACCCCGCAAGGATCCGGGCCGCGCTTCAGGGCTGACGACGATGCACGTCGTCTTCCGCGAAAGCCACGGGCTGGAGGAGAGCGCGGTCCCGCAGGACCTGGCGCAGAGCCCGGCGGATCTTGTCGTCCTGTCCTTTTCGGACGGGGATCTCGGCGCGTTCGCGGCCGGGTGGCGGCGTGCGGCGGCGAGTGGGAGCCCGCTGCCGTCGCTCCGGCTCGCCAATCTGTCCGCGCTCGCGCATCCGCTGTCGGTCGATACCTATGTCGAGCGGACGCTGAGCGGGAGCGGGAGCGGTGGGGCGAAGGGGATCGTGATCCGGCTGATCGGCGGGCGGTCCTACTGGTCCTATGGGTTGCAGCAGGTCGAGGCACTGGCGCGGGCGCGGGGGATCGCGCTGGCGGTGCTGCCGGCCGACGGGCGGATCGACGCACGGCTCGATGCGGCGTCGACGGTGCCGGTGTCGACGCTGCGCCGGCTCGCCGCCTTGTGCGACGATGGCGGCGCGGTCGCGGCGCAGGCGGCGCTGGCGCAGATGGCGCTGGCGGCAGGGCTCTATGCGGGGCCGGTCGCGGGGGTGAAGACGGTCCCAGAGGTCGGCGGCTGGCAGCCGCGCGACGGGGTGACGTGCCCCGCGGCGTTCGCGATGACTGCGACGCGGCCGCGAATCCTGCTGATCTTCTACCGTTCCTACCTGACCGCTGCCGATCTCGACCCGGTCGAGGCGCTGCATGCCGGGCTGAGCGCGGCGGGGTTCGAGGTCGTCGGGCTGTTCGCGCCGTCGCTGAAGGCGCCGGGCGCGGCGGGGTGGCTGGCGCGTTGGGTCGTCGCACTGCGCCCGGCGGCGATCGTGAACGCCACCGCCTTTTCCGGCCGCGGCGCCGATAACAGCTCGCCGCTCGACGGGGCGGGGGTGCCGGTGTTCCAGGTCGCGCTGGCGACATCGGACCGCGCCGCCTGGGCGGGATCGACGCGCGGGCTGTCCCCCGCCGACCTGGCGATGCACGTTGTTCTGCCCGAGGTCGACGGACGGCTGTTCGCAGGCGTCGCGAGCTTCAAGGAGGACGGCGTCCGCGACGACGCTCTCGGCTATGCGCGGCGCGAGCACCGGGCCGAGCCCGCCCGGATCAACGCGATCGTCGCGCGCGTCGCGGCCTGGGTGCTTCTGGCGGAGCGGCCGGTCGCCGAGCAGCGGCCCGCGGTCGTGCTGTCGACCTATCCGGGCAAGGAGTATCAGATGGCGCATGCGGTCGGGCTTGACGCGCTGGCGTCTGCCGAGGCGATCGTCGAGGACCTGGCGGCCGCGGGTTATGCGACCGGGGAGACTGCATCCGGAGGCCTGGCCGAGGCGCTGGCGACGGGGCGGATCGCGTGGCCGGTCGCGGCGTATCGTGCGGCGCTTGGGGGCTTGCCGGCCGTGTTGCGCGAGGCGCTCGAGGAAAGCTGGGGCGCGCCCGAGGACGATCTGGCCTGTGTCGACGGCGCGTTCGGGTTCGCGGGCGTCGAGCGGGGGGGCGTGGTGATTGCGCTCCAGCCCGAACGCGGGCGCAGTGCGGCGCGGGTCGGGGAGTATCACGACCTGTCGCGCTGTCCCCGTCATGCCTATGTCGCCTTCTATCTGTGGCTGCACGCGCGGGGGAGTGATGCGCTGATCCATGTCGGCGCGCACGGGACGCTCGAATGGCTGCCGGGCAAGGCGGTCGCGCTGTCGGGGGAATGCTGGCCCGAGGCGCTGACCGGGGCGATGCCGGTGCTCTATCCGTTCATCGTCAACGATCCGGGCGAGGCGGCGCAGGCGCGGCGGCGGATCGGCGCGGTGACGATCGGCCATGTCCCGCCGCCGGCCGCGACGACGCGCAGCGGCGCGGGGCTGGGGCGGCTCGAATCGCTGCTCGACGAGTTTTCGACCGCCGACGGGCTCGACCCCGCGCGGCGCGACCGGCTGCAGCGCGACATTGCCGACGAGGCGCGCGCGACCGGACTGGCGGCGACGCTGCGGCTCGACGAGGCGGCGAGCCAGGCGGAGGCGATCACGCGAATCGACACGTTCGTGTGCGACGTGAAGGAGAGCCAGTTCGGCGACGGGCTGCACGTCTATGGGCGTGGCGAACAGGGGGAGGCCGAGCGCGACGGGCTGCTGAACGCGTTGCGCGGCATGCGGATCGCGGCGGGGCCGTCGGGGTCGCCGTGGCGCGGACGCAGCGACGTCCTGCCGACCGGGCGCAACCTGTATGCGACCGACGCGCGCGCGGTGCCGTCGCGCGCGGCGCATGCGCAGGGCGTGCGGCTGGCCGACGAGTTGGTCCGCCGGCATCTGCAGGACGAGGGCGACTATCCGCGCGCGCTGGTCGTCGACCTGTGGGCGTCGGCGACGATGCGGACCGCGGGCGAGGAGTTCGCGATGGCGCTCCACCTGCTCGGCGCGGAGCCGGTCTGGGATCACGCGTCGGACCGCGTCACGGGGGTCGAGATCCTGCCGCTGGCGAGGCTCGACCGGCCGCGGATCGACGTGACGCTGCGCGTATCGGGGCTGTTTCGCGACGCGTTTCCCGCGCTCGGCCAGATGTTCGGGCAGGCGGTGCGCGCGCTGGCGCTGCGCGACGAGCCCGGCGACTGGAACCCGTTCGTTGGCGCTGCCGTCGGTGCGCGGGTCTATGGGCCGGAGCCGGGTCGCTACGGACTGGGTCTTGGCGATGCGGGCGAGACGTACGGCGAGGCGGCCCGGGCGGCGGCGGGTGCGGCGTGGCTGGCGGCGTCGAGCCACGCGCTCGACGGGGCGGGCGACGACGGTGCGACGCGGTTCGATCCGGCGGGGATCCGCGACCGGGTCGCCGCCGCCGACGCGTTCGTCCATGTTCAGGACCTGCCCGAAACCGACCTGTTGCTCGCCGCGGATTATGCTGCACACGAGGCAGGGTTTGCGGCCGCGCAGGCGGTTGCGGGGGGCAAGGCCGCGGCGCTGTATCATCTCGATGCGCGCGACCCAGAACGGCCGCGTGCGCGGTCGCTGGACGAGGAGATTGCGCGGGTCGTTCATGCGCGGGCGGCGAACCCGGCCTGGGTCGAGGGGATGATGCGGCACGGGTTTCGCGGGGGCGCGGAGATCGCCGCGACGCTCGACCATATGGCGATGTTCGCGCAGCTGGCGCGGGTGGTGTCTCCCGAGCTTATCGATCTCTACTATGATGCGACGCTGGGGCGCGACGCGGTGCGCGCGTTTCTGGAAAGCGCGAACCCCGCGGCGCTGGCGGCGATGACCGCGCGGTTCGCGGCGCTGCATGCGGCCGGTCTGTGGCCGACGCGGCGCAATTCGATCCTCGCGCAGCTCGAGCTGCCGGCATGAGCGCGTTCGCCGTCAAGGGATGGTGCCCCGATGCGTGGCGGCCGATGGCGGCGGGCGACGGGCTGCTGGTGCGGATCCGCCCGCCGCTCGGCCGGCTGACGCGCGCGCAGACACTCGCGCTGTGTGATGCGGCGATGGCGTGGGGGAATGGCGAGGTCGACGTGACCAGCCGCGCGAACCTGCAGATCCGCGGCGTGGCCGAGGCGGGCTGGCGGGGGCTGGTCGAGGCGTTGTTGGCAGTCGGGCTGATCGACCCCGATCCGGAGCGCGAGGCGCGGGGTGCGGTTCTGGTTGCGCCCGACTGGCAGGACGGGGACGATACGCAGCATATCGCCACCGCGTTGCGCGAGCGATTGGCTGACCTGCCGGTGCTGCCCGGCAAGGTCGGTTTTGCAATTGATGCCGGCCCGGCGCCGGTGCTGACCCGCGCGCCCGCCGATTTCCGGGTCGAGCGCGCGGTGGACGGCAGGCTGCTGGTCCGCGGCGAGGGGCGTGCGGCGGGGGTGGACGTGACGCGCGACACCGCGGTCGACGCGCTGATCGCGCTGGCGCGGTGGTTCGTCGACAGCGGCGGTGCGGCGGCGGGGCGGATGGCGCGCCACGCGGCGGCCGTGCCGGGGCCCGCGACTTTGGTCCCTGCGCCCGTCGCGCCGCCGCCCGAGGCGGGGGCGCACCCACTCGGCGCGGCGATCGCGCTCGGTTTCGGGCGGATCGCGGGGACGGTGCTGCGCGACCGGATCGCTGCGGAACCGGTCACGGCGATCCGGGTGACGCCGTGGCGGATGCTGATCCTCGAAGGGGGTGTGCCAGATAACGCGCGCGACCAGAGCAGCGTGCGCGCCGGGGTGGACGCCTGTGTCGGCGCGCCCGCCTGTCCGCAGGCGAGCGTCGCGACGCGCGACCTCGCGCGGCGGCTGGCTCCATTGGTCGCTGGCAGCCTGCACGTGTCGGGATGCGCCAAGGGCTGCGCGCGTGCGAGGCCTGCGGACGTGGTGCTGACCGGGCGCGACGGGCGGTTCGATCTTGCCCTGCACGCGCGCGCGGGCGCGGGCGCGCCGCCGCTGCTCGGCGCGTTCGAACCCGCTCAGATTATCGCCCATTTCTCCCAGCCGTCCGGAGCCGCCTGATGCCCTATGCCTATGAGACTGACGGGGCCGCGATCTATCGCCAGTCGTTCGCGATGATCCGCGCCGAGGCGGATCTCGCGCGGTTTGACGCCGAGGAGGAGCCGGTCGCGGTGCGGATGATCCATGCCGCGGGGCTGGTCCCCCTGGCGGGGGATATCCGCTTTTCGCCCGGCTTCGCACATACCGCGCGTGCGGCGTTGCGGGCGCGGGCGCCGATCCTGTGCGATGCGCGGATGGTGACCGAGGGGATCACGCGCGCGCGTTTGCCGGCGGACAATGCGGTGATCTGTACGCTGCACACACCCGAGACGGTCGCGCTGGCGAGAGAAATGGCAACGACGCGCTCGGCCGCCGCGCTGGAATTCTGGCGACCGCATCTGGCAGGCGCGGTGGTGGCGATCGGCAATGCCCCGACTGCGCTGTTCCACCTGCTCAATATGCTGGAGGATCCCGATTGTCCGCGGCCCGCGGCAATCATCGGCTGTCCGGTGGGTTTCGTCGGAGCGGTCGAATCGAAGGATGCGCTGTGGGCAGCGCAGCCGGTGCCGTGCGTGATCGTCGAGGGGCGGCTGGGCGGCAGCGCGATCACCGTCGCGGCGATCAACGCGCTGGCGAGTGCGGCGGAATGATCGGCGTGGTGGCGCCATCCGCGACCTTGGTGCCGCCGCCGGGACAGGTGGTCGTAACCGGCACGATTCACGGCGTCGGACTGGGGCCGGGGGCGTGCGACCTGATGAGCGTGCGCGCGGATCGGCTGGTACGCGGTGCGCGCCACGTCGCCTATTTCCGCAAGGCGGGACGCCCGGGACAGGCGCGCCGGATCGTCGAGGGGATGCTCCGCGACGACGTGATCGAATATCCCATGGAATATCCCGTCACCACCGAGATCGCATTGTCCGATCCGCGCTACAACGACCGGCTGTCAGGCTTTTACGCGGGGTGCATCGATCACCTCGCGGCGCTGGCACTGGGCGGCGAGGACGTGGTGGTGCTGTGCGAGGGCGACCCGTTCTTCTACGGATCGTTCATGCATCTCTATACGCGGTTGCAGGGGGTCGCGCCGGTCGCCGTCGTTCCCGGCATCACCGGCATGTCGGGCGCCTGGACCGCGAGCGGCGCGCCGATCACCTGGGGCGACGACGTGCTGACGGTGGTGATGGGGACGCTGCCCGAGGCGGATCTGGTGCGGCGGATCCGCGACACCGATGCGCTGGTGGTGATGAAGATCGGCCGGCACCTCGCCAAGCTGCGCCGCGCGGTCGCCGCGGCGGGGCGCGAGGAGGCGGCGTGGCTGGTCGAATATGCCGCGATGGCCGAGCAGCGCGTCACGCGGCTGTGCGAGGCGGATGCGGTCACGCCCTATTTCGCGATACTGCTGATCCACGGGCAGGGGCGGCGGCCATGATCCAGAGCGCAGGGGCTGGCTGGCTGGCGATTGCGGGGCTGGGGCCGGGGGATACCGCGCTGGTGACGCCCGAGGTCAGCGCGGCGCTGACCGAGGCAACCGACGTGATCGGCTATATCCCCTATGTCGCGAGGGTTCCGGCGCGCGACGGTCTGACACTGCATGCGAGCGACAACCGGGTCGAGATCGACCGCGCGCGTCATGCGCTCGAACTGTCAGCGGAAGGCGCGCGCGTCGTCGTCGTGTCGTCGGGGGATCCCGGCGTGTTCGCGATGGCGGCGGCGGTGTTCGAGGCGCTCGAGGCGGGGCCGGCGGCGTGGGGAGGGATCGACATCCGCGTGCTGCCGGGGATCACCGCGATGCTGGCGGCGAGTGCGCGCGCGGGGGCGCCGCTGGGGCATGATTTCTGCGCGATCAACCTTTCGGACAATCTGAAGCCCCAGGCGCTGATCGAGCGGCGCGTGCGGCTGGCGGCGGAGGCCGATTTCGCGATCGCCTTCTACAATCCGCGATCGAAGGCGCGACCCGACGGGCTGGTCCGCGCGTTCGAGATCCTTCGCACGACGTGCGGCGACGATCGCCCGGTGCTGTTCGCGCGGGCGGTGTCGACGCCCGAGGAAGCGCTGTCGATCGTACCGCTGACCGACGCGCGCGCAGAGATGGCGGACATGCGGACGATGGTGATCGTGGGGTCGAGCCTGACGCGGATCATCGCGCGGGCGCAGCGGCCGATCCTCTATACGCCGCGGTCGGCGCCATGATCGAGCCAGTCGAGCACCGCGTCGACCGTATCGACCGCGTGCCGCGCAGGCAGCGGCGGGCGGTCGATCATGATCACCGGCAGGCCGAGCGTGCGCGCGGCGACGAGCTTGGCCGCCGCGCCGCTGCCGCCTGCATTCTTGCAGACGACCAGGTCTGTCGAGTGGTCGCGCATCAATTGGGTGTCGCCGGCCGCGTCGAACGGGCCGCGGTCCACGACCAGGCGGTGGCGGGGCAGCTGCGGCGGATGATCGGGCGTATCGACGAAACGCAGCAGATAGTCGTGTTGCGGCTGCTGCGCGAAAGCGTCGACATGCATCCGGCCGAGTGCGAGCATCACGCGCTGCGGCGGGCCGGCGAGCGCGGCGACGGCGGCGGCGATGTCGGCGACGCGGTGCCAGAGATCGCCCGCAACCGGGGTCCAGGCGGGGCGGGCGAGCGCGACATGCGCGACGCCCGCCTGTGCCGCGGCCTCGACCGCATGCCGGTGCATCTGCGCGGCGAAGGGATGCGTCGCGTCAATCAGGTGCGTGACACGGTGCTCTTTGAGATAGGTAACGAGCCCTCCGACGCCGCCAAAGCCGCCGATGCGGACGGGCACCGGCTGCGCGCGCGGGTTGGCGACGCGGCCGGCATAGCTCAGCACGGTCGGATCGCCGCGCGCCGCGAGCCGTGCGGCGAGCGCGCTGGCTTCGGTGGTGCCGCCGAGAAGCAGGATGGTCGGAATGACTGAGGCTCCGTGGCTGACGATTCTCGGGATTGGCGAGGACGGGGTGGCCGGGCTGTCCGCCGCGGCGCGCACGGCGCTGGCCGATGCCGAGATCGTGACGGGCGCGACCCGCCATCTGGCGCTTGCCGGCGAGCTTAGGGGGGCGGTCGAGGCTTGGCCAGTGCCGTTCGAGAACGGGATCGCGCGGCTGATCGGGCATCGCGGCCGGCGGGTGGTGATGCTGGCATCGGGGGATCCGTTCTGGTTCGGCGCGGGCACGTCAGTGATGCGGCATCTGAGGCCGGGCGAGTGGACCGCGCATCCCGCACCGTCGAGCTTCGCGCTGGCGGCGGCGCGGCTCGGCTGGGGACTCGAGGACTGCATATGCCTGGGGCTGCATGCCGCGCCGTTCGGCCGGTTGCGGCCGCATGTCGCGAGGGGGCGGCGCGCGATCGTGCTGGTGCGCGACGGGGCGGCGGTCGGCGGGCTGGCGGCGTATCTGGATGCGGCGGGGTTCGGCGCGTCGGCGCTGCACGTGCTCGAGGCGCTGGGCGGGCCGCGCGAGCGGATCCGTCACACGACCGCCGCGACGATGGCGTTCGACGACATCGCGCATCCGGTCGCGGTCGGCATCGTCTTCGAGGGCGCGGGCGCGGTCATGCCGCAGGCGGGGCTGTCCGACGACTGGTTCGCGCATGACGGGCAGATCACCAAGTCGCCGATCCGCGCGGTGACGCTGGCCGCGCTCGCGCCGAAACCGGGCGAGAACTTGTGGGATATCGGCGCGGGATCGGGATCGATCGGGATTTCGTGGCTCCTCGCGCACGCGTCAATGCGGGCAATTGCGTTCGAGGCGGATCCGGTCCGCGCGCGGCGGATCAGCGACAATGCCGCGACGATGGGCGTCGACCGGCTGGTGGTGGTCGAGGGGCGGGCGCCCGAGTGTCTCGACACGCAGGCATGTCCCGATGCGGTGTTCGTCGGCGGGGGGCTGTCCGAGGCGCTGTTGCGCGCGCTGTGGCCGCGGGTCGAGCAGGGCGCGCGCATCGTCGCGAATGCGGTGACGCTCGAATCGGAGGCGCTGCTGACGCAGTGGCAGGCAGCGCAGGGGGGGAGCCTGATGCGGATCGAGGTGGCGCAGGCGGTGCCGATCGGGACGCGACGTGGGTGGCGCGCGCAGTTCCCGGTGGTGCAATGGGCGTATCCGGCATGATCGTCGCGGGTTTTGGCTTCAACACAGCCGCGGATGCCGCCGCGTTGCGGGCCGCGCTGGCCGCCGCGCAGCAGGGGCTGCCGCCGGTCGAGGCGCTGGCGGCGCCCGATGACAAGCACGGGCTGCCCGGCGAGATCGCGGCGCTGCTGGGTCTGCCGCTGATCACGGTCGATCCCGCCGCGCTGATTGCGGCCAGTCCCATCACCCGGTCCCCTGCGAGCCTTGCCGTGCGGGGGACCGGCAGCGTTGCCGAGGCCGCCGCGCTTGCCGGTGCGGGGCCGGGCGCGAGGCTGCTGACCCTTCGCCATATTTCGCCGTGCCGACGCGCGACCTGCGCCATTGCCCAAGGATTTCGACCATGACCGTGCATTTCATCGGTGCAGGGCCGGGTGCGCCCGACTTGCTGACGTTGCGGGGGCGCGACCGGATCGCGATGTCGCCGGTGTGCCTCTATGCCGGGTCGCTGATCCCGGAGGCGCTGCTGGAGCATTGTCCGCCCGGTGCGCGGATCGTCAACACCGCGCCGATGGACCTCGACCAGATCATGGCCGAGATCGTCACCGCGCACGCAGGGGGGCAGGACGTCGCGCGGCTGCATTCGGGGGATCTGTCGATCTGGTCGGCGATGGGCGAGCAGCTGCGGCGGCTGCGCGCGCTGGACATTCCGGTGACGATCACCCCCGGCGTCCCCGCCTTTGCCGCCGCCGCCGCCGCGCTCGAGGTCGAACTGACCTTGCCCGAACTGGCGCAGTCGGTGGTGCTGACGCGGACGCCGGGACGGGCAAGCTCGATGCCGCTGGCCGAGACGCTTGCCGCGTTCGCCGCGACACAGGCGACGCTGGCAATCCACCTGTCGGTACACAATCTGGCGCAGGTCGTCGCGGATCTGCTGCCGGCTTATGGTGGCGACTGCCCGGTCGCGGTGGTGTGGCGCGCGAGCTGGCCCGACGAGCAGATCGTCCGCGCGACTGTGTCGACGATCGAGGAGGCGGTGACGGGGCGGCCCGAGCGGACCGCGCTGATTCTGGTCGGGCGCGTGCTGGCGCCGGGCGATTTCGCGACGAGCAGCCTGTATGCGCAAGGCTATGACCGGCGGTTCCGGCCGCAATCGGCGGAGTCGCGGTTCGCAGGGGACACGCCATGACGCGCGACGCCACGCCGGGCCTGCTGGTCGCAGCGCCCGCGTCGGGGACGGGGAAGACGACGGTGATGCTAGGGCTGTTGCGCGCACTGCGCGACGACGGGATCGCGGTTCAGCCGTTCAAATGCGGGCCCGACTATATCGACCCGGCGTTTCACCGCGCGGCGAGCGGGCGCGCGTCGTTCAACCTCGACAGCTGGGCGATGACGGGGCCGCGGCTCGACGGGATCGCGGCGCGCGGCGACGATGCGGACATGACGCTGGCCGAAGGGTCGATGGGGCTGTTCGACGGCGTGGCGCACGCGGGCGCGACGGGCAATGGCGCGAGCGCGGACGTCGCGCGGCGGATGGGCTGGCCGGTCGTGCTGGTGATCGACGTGTCGGGTCAGGCACAGTCCGCGGCGGCGACTGCGCTAGGGTTTGCGCGCTATGATCCCGGCGTGAGGGTCGCAGGCGTGATCCTCAACCGCGTGGCGAGCGAGCGGCACGAACGGCTGGCACGCAGCGGGATGGAGGCGGTCGGGATCCGCGTGTTCGGCGCGCTGCCACGGCGCGGCGACCTGACGCTGCCCGAGCGGCATCTGGGGCTCGTACAGGCGATCGAGCACCCTGCGCTCGACGCGCAGATCGCGGCCTATGCGACGTTCCTGCGCGCGCATGTCGATATCGCCGCACTGCGCGATGCGGCCGCCGCCACGCCGCGGCCGGTCGCGCAGGGGACGGTCGTGCCGACCCCGCCGGCACAGCGGATCGCGCTGGCTCAGGATGCCGCCTTCTCATTCACCTATGCGCATGTGCTCGACGGGTGGCGCAGCGCAGGGGTGGAGATCCTGCCCTTTTCGCCGCTGGCGGACGAGGCGCCGGCGAAGGACGCGGATCTGGTCTGGCTGCCGGGGGGCTATCCCGAACTGCATGCGGGTGCGCTGGCGGCGGCGGACCGGTTCCGCGCGGCGCTGGCGCTGCATGCCGAGACGCGACCGGTGCACGGCGAGTGCGGCGGCTATATGGCGCTGGGTGAGGGGCTGATCGATGCGGACGGGACACGGCACCGGATGGCCGGGCTGCTCGGGCTGGTGACGAGTTATGAGAAGCGGCGGATGCATCTGGGCTATCGCCGTGCGACGCTGCACGCGCCGATCGGCGGGATACCGGCGGGAGCGATGCTGGCGGGGCATGAATTCCATTATTCGACGATCCTCGACCAGCCCGACGCGCCGCTGGCGCAGGTGGTCGACGCGAATGCGCAGGCCGTGCCCGAAACCGGCTCGCATCGCGGCGGCGTGACGGGTAGTTTCTTCCACATGATCGCCCCGCTTGGCCCACCGGCTGCATGACCGGTTTCGTTTCGTTCGTCGGTTCCGGCCCCGGCGACCCCGAATTGCTGACGCTGAAGGCGGTGACGCGGTTGCAGCGCGCCGACGTCGTGCTGTTCGACGACCTGTCGTCGGGCGCGGTGCTGGGCCATGCGCGCGTCGATGCCGAACTGGTCGCGGTCGGCAAGCGCGCGGGGCGGCCGTCGCCGCGCCAGTCGCATGTCTCGCAACTACTGGTCGACCACGCGCTGACCGGCGCGCGCGTCGTCCGGCTGAAATCGGGCGATGCGGGAATGTTCGGACGGCTTGAGGAGGAGATCGTCGCGCTGCGCGAGGCGGGCGTGACGTTCGAGATCGTCCCGGGGATCAGCGCGGCGAGCGCCGCCGCCGCCGCCGCGGCGATACCGCTGACGCGCCGGCTGTCCGCGCGGCGGGTGCAATATGTCACCGGGCATGACGTGACCGGGCAGTTGCCGCAGCAACGCAACATGGCCGCGCTTGCCGATCCGGAGGCGACGACGGTCGTGTTCATGCCGCAGCGGACGTTTCCGGCTCTGGTCGAGTCGCTCGTCGCACATGGTCTGTCGGGCGACACGACCGCGCTGCTCGCGGAAAATGTCGGGCATCCCGACCAGAGCCTGACCTGGTCGACGATCGCGGGGCTCGCCGCGCGGCTGGCGGGGGGCGTGTCCGACAAGCCCGCGCTGATCCTCTACGGCTCGCTGATGGCGCCGTGAGTGCAGCCGACATCGAGATATCGCTGATCGGGATCGGCACGGGCAATCCCGATCACGTGACGCGCGCGGCGGTCACGGCGATGAACGCCGCCGACCTGATCCTGCTGCCGCGGAAAGGCGCGGGGAAGTCCGATCTGGTCGATTTGCGCCGGACGATCTGCACCGCGTTGCTGACCGGGCCGGCCAAGGTGGTGGAGTTCGATCTGCCCGGACGCGATGCGGACGTGCCGTACCGTGCGGCGGTCGACGCGTGGCATGACGAGATCGCGGCGGTCTGGGCGGCGCAGATCGCGAAGCATCTACCGGGCGGAGGACGGGTCGCGTTCCTCGTCTGGGGGGATCCGTCGCTCTATGACAGCAGCCTGCGGATCGCCGAGCGGCTGCGCGCCGGCGGGCGGTCGATCGGGGTGAGCGTGGTGCCGGGGATCACAAGTTTGCAGGCGCTGACCGCGGCGCATGCGATCCCGCTCAACACGCTCGCCGCGCCGGTGACGATCACCACCGGGCGCAGGCTGCGCGCGGAGGGGTGGCCGGCGGGGGTCGGGACGCTGGCGGTGATGCTCGACGGAGCGTGCGCGTTCGAGACGCTCGCTCCCGAGGGGATCATGATCTGGTGGGGGGCGTATCTAGGTATGGCGCAGGAGGCACTGATCGCCGGGCCGCTCGCCGCGGTCGGGGCGGAGATCGTCACGCGCCGTGCCGGACTGCGCGCCCGGCACGGCTGGATCATGGACGTGTATCTGCTCCGCCGCACGGGCGGCTGAGCGTCACTCCGACAGGTCGCTCAGCAGCTCGCGGACGCGATCGAGGCGGGCGAGCGGATCCTCGATCCGTTCGCGTACCAGCCAGCGGCGCTTCGCCGGTTCGAACGGCGCCGGAAGGGCGGCGGTCGGATTCCCCGGCGTGAAGGCGATGGCGCCCGGGCCGACGTCGATCTGGCGAATGTCAGCGGCGGCGGCGAGCGCCCGGATCCGCGCGCATTCGAGCAGGCGGACGGCATTGTCGGGCAGCGCGCCGAACCGGTCCTCGAGCTCGGCCTGGAACGCGTCGAGCGCGGCGATGTCGGTCAGATGCGCGAGCTGGCCGTAGAGCGTCAGCCGCAGGTCGGTCTCGGGAATCCACTCCTCGGGAAGCATGCCGCCGACGTCGAGATTAAGCACCGGCTGGCACTGATCGACCGGTTCGCCGCGCGCGGCTTTCAGCGCGCGACCCAGCAGGTGCTGGTAGAGGTCGATACCGATCAGCTTCATGTGGCCAGCCTGATCCTCGCCGACCAGATCGCCCGCGCCGCGCATGTCGAGATCGCGCGCGCTGATCGCGAACCCCGCGCCGAGCTGGTCGAACGCCTGAAGCGTGCGCAGGCGCTTCATCGTGGCGTCGGCGATCGTGGCCTCGCCGTCGGTCGACAGCAGGATCTGGCCGCGCCGGCCGCCGCGTCCGACCCGACCGCGCAGCTGGTGAAGCTGCGACAGGCCAAACCGGTCGGCGTGGTGGACGATCATCGTGTTGGCGCGGGGCACGTCGAGCCCCGCCTCGATGATGTTGGTCGCGAGCAGCACATCGCCGTCACCCGCGGCAAAGCCCGCCATCGCGTCGTCGAGCTCGGCCGCGTCCATCTTGCCGTGCGCGATGACGAGGCCGAGCTCGGGGACGAGCCGCGCGAGCGTCTTCGCGAGCGGGGCGATGTCCTCGATCCGCGGCACGACGACAAAGCTCTGGCCGCCGCGCGCGCGTTCGCGGCGGAGCGCCTTGCGGACGGCGGCGTCGTCGAACGGCGCGACGATGGTGCGGATCGGCTGGCGGCGCGCGGGCGGAGTCGCGATGACCGAGATCGCCTGGATGCCGACCATCGCCGACTGGAGCGTGCGCGGGATCGGCGTGGCGCTGAGCGTGAGGACATGGCCCGCGCCCATGTCGCGCAGCGACGCCTTGGCCTTCGCGCCGAACCGCTGTTCCTCGTCAATCACGACGAGCGCGAGATCGGCAAAGGCGACGCCCTTGCCGCCAACCGCGCTGGTGCCGACCACGACCGCGATAGACCCGTCGGCGAGCCCGGCGCAGACGCGCTTGCGCTCGGCAGGCGTCGACAGCCGAGACAGCGCGGCGACCTCCAGCCCGGTGCCGACAAAGCGCGTGCGGAACGTTTCGAGATGCTGGCGGATCAGCACCGTGGTGGGCGCGACGATCGCGACCTGGCGACCGGCTAGCGCGACGAGCGCGGCGGCGCGAAGTGCGACCTCGGTCTTGCCATAGCCGACATCGCCGACGATCAGCCGGTCCATCGGCTTGCCGCTGGCGAGATCGCTGCGGACCGCCGCAATCGCGCGGGCCTGGTCGGGGGTCTCGGCGAAGGGAAAGCCCGCGGCGAACCGTTCGTAGAGCGCGACATCGGGGACGATCGGCGGCGTCGTCCGCGCGTCGCGTTCGGCGGCAACCGCCTGAAGCGCACGTGCGCTTTCGGCGATCGCGGTGTCGATCGCAGCGCGACGCTTGGTCCAGCTTCCGCCATCGAGCGTGTCGAGCGTCACTGCGTCCGCGTCCGCGCCATACCGCCAGATGCGATCGGCCTCGTGCACGGGGACGAGGCGGCGGGCGCCCTTGGCATAGTCGAGCACGATCGCGTCGGCCGCGACGCCATCGAGGTCGGGCAGCGCCTCGACCCCAAGAACGCGACCGATGCCGTGATCCTCATGCACAACGATGTCGCCGGTCTGCAGCGTCGCACCTTCGGCAAAGGCCGCAACGCCAACACCGGGACCGTCGTCCAGTCGTGCGCGGCTGCCGAGCAGATCGGCGGCGGCGACGATGGTAAGATCGGCATGGACAAAGCCCTGGTCGAGCGGAGCGTAGAGCAGTGACACCGAACCGACGGGTGCGGCCGCCGCCTCGGCAAGGCTGTCGACGGGTTCGGCGTCGACGCCGAGCCGCGATGCGAGGAAACGAAGGTCACGCGCGGACCCGGCGATCGCGAGCCGGCCGTCGGCGATCACCGAACGGGCAAATCGACGGAAGGCGCGGACCGGGTCGCGCCGCTCGATGAAGCGCGGGGTGCGTTCGACCGGGGTGTCGGTGGCGAGGATTTGGCGGCCGGCGGTCGCCTTGTTCCAGGCGCGCGTGTCGACTAGCGCGGCCTTGACCTGACGCGCCGCGGTGCCGTCGGCGGCAAGCGCTAGGAACCGGGTGCGGCGGTCGTCGACCAGCGGGTCGAAATGGAGCGCGGCGTCGGGCAGATGCTCGGTGATCGCGACGCCGTCACCCAGATCGGGTTCGCAGGCGCGACCGACGATCACCGCGTCGAGCGTTTCAAGGCTGCGCTGCGACACCGGGTCATAGCTGCGAATTTCGGTGATAATCGAATCGTCGTCGAATTCGATCCGGGCGGGGTTCGCACGATCGGCTGGAAACAGGTCGACGACGCTGCCGCGGATCGCGATCTCGCCGGGTTCGTCGACGCGGTCGTCGATCGTGTAGCCGATCGTGTCGGCGAGCGCGGGCAGCGCGGCGATGTCGATCGTGTCGCCGACGCGGAACACCGGTGGCGCCTCGTCGAACGCGGCGGGGGCGGGATAGCGGACCGCGCTCGCCTCTACGGACAGGACGAGGAGGATCGGGTCAGTCGAGGCTGTAGCGGTCGCGGCGCGCAGACGGCGCAGCGCCTCGACCCGGCGGCCGACATTGGCGGCGCTGGGCGGCGCGGAGTCGCCGGGGAGCGCATCGCTCGCAACGAGATGGACGACGGTCATCGCAGGGGCGAACCCCTCCGCGAGACAGGCGATCGCCTCGGCGCGAGCCTCGTCCTCGACCACCAGAATGGCACGGTCGATCCCGGCGGTCAGCAGCTCGGCAACGACCATCGCCGCGGGCAGGGTTGCCGGTGCGGCGCGCGTGTCGCCCGGCAGGTCGATATGGTCGGTACGCTTCAGCATGGCCCCTCCGGTCGGGCCGTCGGCGCCCATTGAATGAACGGTATGCGGACCGGCTCGTTCCGTGATCCGTGCACGAAATGTTCCGACCGGCTCAGCCGAGCAGGCGGCGATACTCGGATTCGGCATGGCCATAGGTGTCGCCCGCCATCCGCATCAGAATGTCGCGGTCGCGGACCAGCACGCGGCCGCGGACCGAGCGAATCGCATGCTCCTCCTCGAGCCGGTGGAGCGCGTCGGTCACGCTGCTGCGCCGGACGCCGAGCATCAGGCGGAACTCCTCATGCGTCATGCAGATCGCGTCGTCGCGGATGCGGTCGTGATAGAGCAGGATCCAGCGCGCCATGCGTCGCTCGATCGAATGGGCGAGCGACGAGACGATCGTGCGGCCCATCTGGGTCATGAACACCTGCACGAAACGGAGCAGCGCGAGCTGCAGCGTGTCGCTCTGCGCGGCGGCGGCGTGGAAGCGGTCGAGCGGGAGCTGCAGCGCGACGCCCTGTTCGGCGCGCATCACGACGTCATAGGGCGAGCGGTCATCGCCGAGCAGCGCGGACCAGCCGACAAAGCCCTCCGCACCGATCAGCCCGACCGCGAACCGATGATCGCCCTCGAGCGCGTCGAGCACGCCGGCGATCCCCTCCTCGGGAAAGCAGAGCGTCTCGATCCGGTCGCCCGCACGCGTCAGCGACTCGCCCACCGCAAAGGGGACGCGGTCGAGATGCGGGGCGATCAACGCGAAGTCGTCGGGGCTCAGGCGCTGGAGCAGCCGGTTTCCTGTGCCTCGCGCCAACGACGCGTCGCCAGCCCCATCCCGATCGATGGTCTCCAGTCGATTGTCGCCCACCATCATGCCCCCTGAAACACTGCACGAATTCAATACGATCCGGTCTTCGTCCGGTTTCGTACAGCAACTCCCACGCCGCCGCCGGGGTTGCGCCTTTCAATGTTACAGGAGGCAAATTTGACACATTCCATTCGACGGACGCTGCTCGCCGGCGTGTTTGCATCGACGCTCGTACTCATCCCGGGCGCTGCGTTCGCCCAGTCGGCACGCAGCGTCACCGCGCCGCCGCCGCCCCCGCCGCCCGCCACCAAGATGGCGCCGGCCAAGGCTGCGCCCGACATGCAGGCCGTCCTCGACGCGCTGGCCGGCCTCGGCGGCAAACCGATCGAGACGCTGACGCCAGCCGAAGCACGCCAACAGCCCTCGGCTGCGGATGGCGCCAAGGCGGTGATGGCACAGAAGGGGATGCCGACGACGCCCGACGCGTCGGTGACGACGCAGGACATTCCGTACGGCAGCGACGCCAAGCAGTTCGCCCGCGTGTACAAGCCGGCAAGCGCGGCCAATGCCAAGGGCCTGCCGGTCGTGGTCTATTATCACGGCGGCGGCTGGGTGATCGCGGACGTCGCGACCTATGATGCGGCACCGCGCGCGATGGCAAAGGCGCTGAACGCGATCGTCGTGTCGGTCGAATATCGTCATGCGCCCGAGTTCAAGTTCCCCGCGCAGCATGACGACGCAGCGGCGGCCTATCGCTGGACGCTGGCCAATGCCGCGGCATGGGGTGGCAACCCGGCGAAGATCGCGGTTGCGGGCGAGAGCGCCGGCGGCAATCTGGCGGTCGCGACGGCGATCTATGCCCGCGACAATCGCCTGACCGCGCCGCTGCACATCGTCTCGGTCTATCCGATCGCCAACAGCAGCAAGACGCTGCCGTCGCGCCGGGATTCGGCGAATGCGAAGCCGCTTAACGGCGCGATGCTGCCGTGGTTCGGCTATTACTACCAGACCAGCAAGGCGGATGCGCAGGATCCGCGGCTGAACCTGGTCGGGGCGAATCTGCGCGGGCTGCCGCCGACGACGATCATCAATGCGCAGATCGATCCACTGCGGTCGGACGGCGAGACGCTGGCCGCGGCGATGCGTGCGGCGGGCGACACGGTCGAACAGCGTACCTTCCCGGGCGTGACGCATGAATTCTTCGGCATGGGCACGATCGTGCGCGGCGCCAAGGATGCGAACGATCTCGCGGTGGCGCGGCTGAAGGCGGCGTTCGCCATGGCTCCTGCGAAGCGCTGATGCGTTGGGAGGGGGATCCTCTCTCCCTCCCGATCCTGCAGCGAGTAATGCCATGACGTCGACGACCCATGCCTCTCCGCCCCGCTATCACGCCTTCGGGCGGGTTGTGCCCCTGCCGATGGCGGAGCGCTGAGATGCCGGTGATAACCACGCCGACGCTGGCGATCGCCTATACCGATACGGGCCCGCGCGAGGGCGACGCGGTGCTGTTGCTGCACGGCTGGCCCGATGATTCCTCGACCTGGGACGACGTCCTGCCCGCGCTTCATGCGGCGGGGCTGCGCACGATCGTGCCGAGCCTGCGCGGGTTCGGCGAAACGCGGTTCGTGGCGGCGGATACGCCGCGCACCGGCAACAGCGCGGTGCTGGCGATGGACGCGATCGCATTGATGGACGGGCTGGGGATCGCACGGTTCATGGTCGCCGGGCACGACTGGGGCTCGAACATCGCCGAAGCGCTGGCGGTCGGATGGCCCGACCGGGTTCAGCGGATCGCGATGCTCGCGACGCCGCCGCGACTGGGCGGCATGCCGACGCCGCCGTTCGAACAGACGCAGCGGCAATGGTATCACTGGTTCATGGCCACCGCGCGCGGCGCGCAGGCGGTGCGCGATGACCCCAGGGGATTTGCGCATGTCCACTGGACCAACTGGTCGCCGCCGGGCTGGTTCGACGAGGCGACCTTTGCGCGAGTGGCGCGCGCGTTCGGGAATCCGGACTGGGTCGACGTCACGCTGCACAGCTATCGCGCGCGCTGGGACGAGGCGGCGCCCGACCCCGCGAGCGTCTGGCTTGAGGAAGCGGTAAAGGCGAGCGAGACGCTGTCGCTGCCCGCGCTGTACATTCAGGGTGCGGAGGACGGGGTGAACCCGCCGAGCGCGACCACCGCGGTACCGGAGAAATTCTCGGGCCCCTTTGCCTTCGTCACCTTGCCGGGCGTCGGCCATTTTCCACAGCGTGAGCGGCCCGAGGCGGTCGCCGACCTGCTCGTCACGCTGTTCACCGGCGATCCCGCCACCTTGTCCGACACGATTTACCGGAGCCAAGACATGTCCAAGTTCAAACCCCTTCTCGCAGGCGCCGCGCTGTTCGCACTCGCCGCCGCCGCAACCGCGGCCGGCGTCGCACAGGCCAAGACCGCGGCGAGCCCGCTGACTCAGGTGGCGACGTTCGACCACCAGGTGACCGGCGTCGCGGTGACCGCGGACGGACGACGGTTCGTCAACTTCCCGCGCTGGACCGACGATGCGCCGATCTCGGTCGCCGAGGTGCTGCCGGACGGAAAGCTTAAGGCCTATCCCGACGATACGTGGAACAGCTGGCGCAACGCGCGCGCGAACGAATTGCCGGTCGGCGACTATTTCGTCTGCGTCCAGTCGATCGTGCCCGATGGCCACGGCAATCTGTGGGTGCTCGATCCCGGCGCGCCCGGTAACGAAAAGCCGCTCGAGGGAGCACCGAAGCTGGTCAGGATCGACCTGGCGACGAACCGCGTGACCAAGGTGATCAACGTCGCGCCCGATGTTGCGCTGCAGGGTACGTACCTCAACGACATCCGCTTCTCGCCCGACGGCAAGACCGGCTATATCACCGATTCTGGCACGCGCGGCGCGATCATCGTAATCGACCTGGAGAGCGGCAAGGGGATGCGCGCACTCGACGGGCATGGCTCGACGCAGATCGACAAGAGCGTGACGGTCATGACCGACGGCAAGCCGCTGGTCCGCCCCGATGGCCGCCAGCCGGCCTTCTCCGCGGACGGGATCGCGATCTCAAACGATGGCAAAACGCTGTATTACCAGGCACTCACCGGCAAGACGCTGTACGCGATCGATACCGGGCTGCTCCGCGAGGGCGTGAGCGCAGCGCAGCAGGCGGCGGGGGTGAAGACCATCGCCGAGACGCATGTCGCGGACGGTTTGTGGATGAGCAAGGCGGGGGTGCTGTACATCACGTCGCCCACCGACGACAGCATCACGCGGCTGGTCGGCGATCATGTCGAGCCGGTGCTGACCGACAAGCGGCTGCGCTGGCCCGACACGTTTTCGGAAGGGCCGGACGGCCGGATCTATGTGACGGCGAGCCATATCCAGGACACCAACTGGTTCAAGCCGGGCGCGCCGGCCTCGCTGCCGACCGCGCTGTTCGCGTTCGACCCCGCGCGGTGACATGAACGGGCGCCCCGGGCATGCAGACATGCCGGGGCGGCTCTGCCCGGCAGCGGCAGAAAACGTCAGATTGCAACAGGGTTAACATAGCGCAACGCGATAACCGCGCACCCCGGGATCGAATGTCGTGGCGTGTCGTTTCGCCATACTAACGATACGGGGTCGCCTTGTTCATTCTGCATTTGGCCCTCGGGGGCTGCCTGAAAGCGCCGCCCATTGACTTCGGCATTACGGCCGACTCCGGGGGGCATCTTGCCTATGTGGTCGACGCAGCATTGGTTCAGGCAGAGCTTCCCGGTGTGGACCGGGTCTCGATCGTTACCCGTTTGTTCCGGTCTGCGGATCTGCCATCCGTGCATGGCCAGCGATCGGAGCGCGTCACCGACAAATTGACGATCGACCGGGTCGATAGTGGCGACGACCGCTATCTCGAAAAGGAGGCGCTCGCCGCCGACCTGCCCGCATTCACCGAGGCGTTTTGCCGTCACATCGCCGGACAGGCGGTCATGCCCAACGTCATCCATGCGCATTTCGCCGATGCCGCAGCGGTCGCGATCGAGGCACGCCGCCGGTTCGGCATTCCGTTCGTGTACACGCCGCATGCGCTGGCGATCGACAAGCGGCGGCAGGGCCTTGGCGGAGCCGAACTCGACACGCGGATTGCGGCGGAAACCACCGCGATCGCTGCGGCAGACGCGCTGATCGTATCGACGCGGGACGAGGCCGAACGGCAGGTCCCGGCCTATGGCGTCGAGGTCGCGGGCCGGATCCACTGCGTCCCGCCAGGCGTACCCCGCCGTCCCGATACAGGAGGCACGGTGACGCTGGTCGACAGCTTGGAAGACTGGCTCGATCGGCCGGATCTCCCGATCCTGCTGGCGATCGCGCGACCGGTGGCGAAGAAGAACCTCGCGGCCTTTGTCCGCGCGTTCGCGGCGGATCCGGTTCTGCACGAACGTGCGAATCTGGTGATCCTCGCCGGGCAACATGGGGGCCAGTCGTCAAGTGAGGAACGGGCGGTGCTGGGCGAACTGCAGGCGCTTGCCGCTAGTCCTGCGCTGCGTGGGCGCTTTGCCTTGCCGCCGCGGCACGATGCGGCGGACGTCACCGCGCTGTACCGGCGAGCGGCGGCAGGCGGCGTGTTCGTCAACCCGGCGCTGCACGAGCCGTTCGGGCTGACCCTGATCGAAGCGGCAGCGGCCGGCGTTCCGGTCGTTGCGACCCGCAACGGAGGGCCAGCGGAGATCGTCGCGCAGATCGGTCACGGCTTGCTGGTCGATCCGCGCGACGAGCCGGGAATTGCGGCGGCGTGTCGTGCGGTGATCGGGGATGCGGGGCTTCACGCGCGGTTGAGCCGGGCGGCACGTGTCGGAAGTGCGGCATATGACTGGCGGCGCTATGCCGATGCAGCGATCGACATCTACGCGGCGTTGCGGCGCCAGCCTGCCCTGCTGGCATGCGACATCGACAACACGCTGACCGGGTCGGTCGATGGTGCAGCGGCTTTCGCACGTTGGCGGCATGGCAGCAGCCTGCCGTTCGTGGTCGCGACGGGGCGCAGCTTCGCCGAGGCGCGCGCGGTGCTGGCGCAGTGGCATTTGCCCGAGCCGGACGCGTTCATTGTCGATGTCGGGACGCGGATCCTCCGTCCGGCGGCGCAAGGCGGGTGGCAGTCCTGCGCAGCGTTCACTGACGCGCTCGATAAGGACTGGGACCGGGCGGCGGTACGTGCGGCGATTGCCCCGCTCGGCATCTGCGCTCAGCCGGTCGTTACCGAGGGCGCGCACAAGCTCAGCTTCTTTGGCGACGCCGCCGACGTCGCAGCGATCCGCACGGCTCTGGCGCAGGCGGGGCTTGCAGCGCGGGTCGTGTTCTCGCACGGCCGGCTGATCGACGTGCTGTCCCCCGGTGGTGGCAAGGCGGCGGCGATCGCGGCCTATGCGGCCGGGTTGGGATTGACGCTCGACGACTGCATCGCAGCGGGCGACAGCGGCAATGACCTCGACATGCTCGACGCGTGCGGGTTCGCGATTGTTGTTGCCAATGCGAGTGATGAACTGGCGACACTTGCTGCGCGTCCCGGGCTGCATCGCGCCACGCGCAACCATGCCGCCGGGGTGGTCGAGGGGCTGGCGCGGCTCGGATTGACCACGCCGGCCGTGCAAGTCGCGGCATGACGCGTCCGTTCGGCTATTTCGTCCACCATCAGGGTCGCGGACATGCGGAACGCTGTGCCGCGATCCTGCAGGCGCTGCCGCCGTCGCGTCCCGTGACGATCTTCTGCGCGCGCGACGACATCTTCCCCGCGCTGCCGGCACAGGCGCGGATCGTAACGATCCCGTCGCTGTTCGAGCCGACCGGGCAGGAAGTGGCGATGGACTGGGTCGCGACGCCCGCGACGCTGCACTGCGCACCGCTCGGCTGGCCGGGGATCCGAAGCGCGATGGCGACGATCGCCGACTGGTTCGCGCAAGCGGACCCCGCGCTGATGATCTGCGACGTGTCTGCGGAGATCGCGCAGCTGGCGCGGATCTGCAGCGTGCCGCACGTCAAGGTGCTGCAGCATGGCGACCGCGGCGATGCCGGGCACCGCGCGGCCTATGACGGCGCCGCCGGGCTGCTCGCCGCGTTCCACCGCGATCTCGCCCAGCCCGACTGGGACGCGGCGATGGTCGAAAAGACCTGTTTCGCCGGAGGGCTGGGGGTCGATACGCAGGGCCCCGACCGGAGCGCGGCGCGGGAGCGGCTGGGGATCGGCGAGCGCGAGGAGATGATCCTCGTCATGGCCGGCGGCGGCGGCAGCGGGTTCGGGCAGGCGCCACTGGGCGTCGGCGCGCGCAGCCGGCCTGCCGCGCGCTGGATCACGATCGGGCCGGTCGTGCGCGACTGGCATGCGACCGAGCCCGCCAATATCGAACATCGCGGCTGGGTGGAGAATGCGGCGGACTATGTCGCGGCGGCGGATCTGGTGATCGCGTCGACGGGCAACACGACCTGCCAGCAGATCCTGGCGGCGGCGCGGCCGTGGATCGCGGTACCCGAGTGGCGCTATTTCGACGAGCAGCACCGCAAGGCCGACGCGCTGGGCGCGGCGGGGGTGGCGTGCATCCGGCCGCATCTGCCGTCGTCGGCGGACGCGTGGACGCAGGCGATCGACGCCGCCTATGCGCAGCACCGCCCCGAGCGGCAGCGCGCGATGATCGCCGAGGCCCCCGCCGACGATGCCGCGCGCTGGCTCGAAGCGCTGGCGGCAAGGCTCTGGGGCACGGCACCGCACCCGGCCTGATCCGTTCTGCCCCCGTCGTTACCCTGTTCCGTCCTGTTCCCAGATCCCATTGGAGCCCTGCCCATGTCCGCTATCTCGATCGTCACGCTGGCCAAGGGGCGGGCCGAGCATCTCTACAATCTGGTTTTGGGGCTCACGCGACAGACGACCCCGCCGCGCGAACTGATCGTCGCGGTGATGCAGGACGAGCCCTATGTCCTGCCCGAGACGGATTTTCCGGTCCGACAGCTGATGATCGCGGGCGAGGCGTTGCCGCTGGCCGCGGCGCGCAACCTGGCGGCGCGGACCGCGACGGGGGAGGGGCTGATCTTCCTCGACATGGACTGCATCCCCGCGCCGGGCCTGGTGGCGGACTATGCCGGGCATCTGGCCACCTATGACGGGTTGCTGATGGGCGAGGTGATGTACCTGCCGGGCGGCGCGACGAAGGGGGACTGGCGCAGCGAGGATTTCGCGGCAGTCGCGGTGCGGCATTCGGACCGGCGCGGCCCGCCTGCGGAGGGGATCGAGGCGTGCAACGACTATCGCTGTTTCTGGTCGCTCAACTTCGCGATGCGGCGCGCGACCTTCCTCGCGGTCGGCGGATTCCACGAGGGCTATAACGGCTATGGCGGCGAGGATACCGATTTCGGCAAGGTGCTCGACACCGCAGGCGTGCCGATCGCGTGGATCAAGGGCGGGCTGGCGCATCATCAATATCATCCGCATCACATGCCGCCGGTCCATCATCTCGACAGCGTGATCCGCAATGCCGAGCTGTTCGAGGCGCGCTGGGGCTATCGGACGATGGGGCACTGGCTGCACGCATTCCGGCTGATGGGGCTGATCGACGATCGGCCCGGCCAGCCGATCCGCGTGCTGCGCCGCCCCGATGACGCGGATCTCGCGCTGACCGGGCAGCAGAGCCACCAGCCCTATGCCAATACCGCAAGCGTCATCCGGCTGCTGGAAGAGCGTGTCGCCGCGAGTGCCGCGGCGGCGTGAGGATCGCCTTGCTCTCGCACGTCCGCCAGCGGATCGCGCAGCCGTTCATGGGCGGGATGGAATCGCACAGCTGGTATCTGGCGGAAGGGCTGCAGGCACGCGGGCACGACGTCGTGCTGTTCGCCAGCGGCGACAGCGACCCGCGCTTCGCGATCGATCCGGTGCTGCCCCAGCATTATGAGCGGGTGTTTCCCTGGGCCGAGCATCGCGGGTCGGCACCGCTGATCGCGCATGTCGACCAAGGCTATATCGCGGCGTGCGAGAGGATCGCGGCGGGCGGGTTCGACGTGGTACACAACAACAGCCTGAGCCGCTTTCCGATCGAGCTGCAGCGGACCGCGATCGTGCCGACCGTCACCTCGCTCCACGTGCCGCCCTATGACGCGCTGCACTGGTTCGTGAAGGCGAGCCCGTCACCGACGCACCGGCTGACGGTTACGTCGCAATCACAGTTGCGCGCCTGGTGGCCCGACGGTGCGCCCGCCGAGGCATCGGTGCTGCACAACGGCATCGACCCCGCGGCGTGGGGGTTCTCGCCCGCAGGGGACGGCAGCGCGATCTGGTCGGGACGGATGACGCCGAACAAGGGGCCGCATCTGGCGGTGCAGGCGGCACGGCGCGCGGGCGTAGCGATCACGCTGTACGGGCAGATCGAAGATCCGGACTATTGGACGGCCGAGGTCGCGCCGCATCTGGGATCCGACGTTCGGTATGGCGGACATCTGGACGGCGCGGCGCTGGCGTCGGCGCTCGGGCAGGCGTCGGTGTTCCTGTTCACGCCGTGCTGGGACGAGCCGTTCGGGCTGGTTGCGGCGGAGGCGATGGCGTGCGGCCTGCCAGTCGCCGCGTTTGACATGGGCGCGGCGCGCGAGGTCGTGGGCGAGGCGGGGTGCCTTGCAGCGCCGGGCGACGTCGAGGGGCTGGCGGCGGCGATCCCTGCGGCGATGGCGATCCCGCGCGATGTACCGCGTGCGCGGGTCGAACGGCTGTTCACGCGCGACCGCTGGCTCGACCGGTGCGAGGCACTGTATGCGGAGGTATGCGCGGCCAAGGCGGAGATGGTCGCGTGACTGTGTCTGCACGGATACGGGGCGATGACGTCATCGCGGCGCAGCAGGAGGCGCTGGCGGCGCTGTACCGGCAGCATGTCGGGCACGGCGACCGCTATGCGCTGCTCGACTTTCCCGATCACGCCAATGTCGGCGACAGCGCGATCTGGCTGGGCGAGATCGCCATGCTCCGCGCGATCACCGGGCGCGATCCCGATCATGTCTGTACCTGGGACGCGTTCGACGCGGACGCGTTTCGCCGCGACAGCCCGGCGGGGGTCGTGTTCCTGCACGGCGGCGGCAATCTGGGGGATATCTGGCCGCATCATCAGCGGTTTCGCGAGGCAATGCTGGCGGAGTTTCGCGACCGGACGATCGTCCAGCTGCCCCAGTCGATCCATTTCCGCGCTGGCGAGGGGCTCGACCGCTTCGCCGCCTGCGTCGCCGCGCACCCCGATTTCCACCTTTATGTCCGCGATGCGCAGAGCCTCGACCTTGCGCGGCCTCTGTCCTGCCCGGTCGCGCTGGCGCCCGATTCCGCGTTCGCGCTGGGGGCGCAGTCGCGTGGGCCGGCGGATTGCGACCTGCTGATGCTGATGCGGACCGATGACGAGCGCGTGGCGGGGGATCGCGGGCCGGTGCCGGAGGGGGCGGTGGTGCTCGACTGGCTCGAGGATGGCATGCTGCCGGCTTGGGAGGCGGGGGTGCCGCGTGCTGCGCACTATGAGCGGCTGGCTGGTGCGCGGGTCGCGCGCGGGCTGACGCTCCTGTCGCGCGGGCGGCAGATCGTCACCGACCGGCTGCACGCGCATATTCTCGCGCTGCTGCTGGGCATCCCGCACGTCGCGCTCGACAATGATTATGGCAAGCTGTCCGCCTATATTGCCGCCTGGACCGCGCCGTCGCCGCTGCTGCTGCGCGAATGATCGACGTCAGTGTGCTGATCTGCACGCGCGACCGTGGGGCGTCGCTGTCGCGCACGCTCGACTCGGTGACGCGCGCGGTCGGCGTTGCGGGGGATGTGGCGGTCGAGATGGTCGTCGTCGACAACGGGTCGAGCGACGATACTGCGGCGCGTCTGGCAGCCTGGCAGGCGGAGCAGGCGTTTCCCGTGATGCTGCTGGCCGAGCCGCGCGCGGGGCTGGCGCGGGCGCGCAATCTGGGGCTGGCGCATGTCCGCGGGCGGATCGTCGCGATGACCGACGACGATTGCGTGCTCAAGCCGGACTATCTGCTCGCGCTCGTCCGCCGGTTCGCGGGGGTCGCGACGCCGACGATCGTCGGCGGGCGGATCCTGCCGGGCGATGCCGCAGACCTGCCGGTGACGCTGAAGCTCGAGGATCATCCGATGGAGCCGGTGCCGGGGGCGTTTCCCGGCGGGTTCGTGATGGGCGCGAACCTTGCCTTCACGCGCGACGTCATCGTGCGGACGGGCCGGTTCGACACCCGGTTCGGCGCGGGCGCGCGGTTCGTGGCGGCGGAGGATACCGATTTCCTGTTCCGCGCGATCGCGGCCGGGGTGGTCGTCGCCTATGACCCGTATTTCGCCGTCGAGCATCATCATGGGCGCTGCCGGCCCGATCAGGTGATCGCGCTGCTCGCGGGCTATGGCTATGGCGACGGCGCGCTCTACGCCAAGCATATCCTGACCGACTGGCGAATCCTGGGGGCGATCCGCCGCGACCTTGGCGATGCGCTCGGCGAGATCCGCGCGGGGACGCGGCCCTTTCCCTATATCCGGCGCTTCCACAGTTTCCGCCTGCGCCACATGCTGCGCGGCTTTCTCGCTTATGCCGGGCACGGGCTTACGGCGCGGGTACGGCTCTCAAACGCACACGAAAAGGCCTGATGCCGCGGCGTCGCAGCATCAGGCCCCTCATCATTCGTATCGACTGAGCCCGCAGACTCAGGCGGTGATTACTTCGAGCGCTCGACCTGCTCGAACTCGAGCTCGACCGGGGTGGCGCGACCGAAGATCGACACCGACACCTTGACGCGGCTGCGGTCGAAATCGAGTTCCTCGACCAGACCGTTGAAGCTCGCGAACGGACCGTCGAGAACCTTGACCTGATCGCCGATCTCGTAGTCGACCTTGACCTTCTGCTTGGGAGCGGCCGCGGCCTCTTCCTTGCTGTTGAGCATCCGCGTGGCTTCCGCCTCGCTGATCGCCTGCGGCTTGCCCATGCTGCCGAGGAAGCCGGTCACCTTGGGGGTGTTCTTGACGAGGTGATAGACGTCGTCATTCATGTTCAACTTGGCGAGAACATAGCCCGGCATGAACTTACGCTCGACCGCGATCTTCTTGCCGCGACGGGCCTCGGTGATCGTCTCGGTGGGGACTTCGATCTGCTCGACGAGCTGCTCGAGACCCATGCGGGTCGCCTCTGCCATGATCGAGTCGCGGACCTTGCCCTCGAAGCCCGAATAGGCGTGAATGATGTACCAGCGCGCCATGTGCGGACCTTATTGAGCGAGTTTCAGAAGGGCGGTGACGATCGCCTGAAGGATCGAGTCGACGCCGAAGAAGAAGAGCGCGAGGATCGTCGTCATGATGACGACCATCACCCCGGTCATGATCGTCTCGCGACGCGTCGGCCACGTAACCTTCGAGGTTTCGGTGCGGACCTGCCGGATGAATTCGAGTGGGGACGTTTTAGCCACGGTGCTGTTCGAACCCGCCTGATGGAGACATGAAAAGAAGCGAGGCATAGACCCATAACCCGCTCCCTGTGAAGGGTCGCCCCGTCAATAGGGCCCCGTCAAAGGGGTCGGGCATGCGTCCGTCTCGCTGTCGGATGGCGGCGCAGATAGCTTCCGCGCCGACGGAACGCAAGGGGTGGGGCGGCAGCGCCCGCCGGGCGGCCCCGTCATGATCCGACTCGGCAGCGCATGAGGCGCGCTGCACCAGCCTTTCGCGCATGATTGAAAGCATAAGGGGATGCGTGGGAGGCGGGACCGGAAGGCGCGGGGGCGGGCGTTTGCGCCCTCTCCCCCGCCGGCCGTCAACCGGTGCCGGTCTTGCCGGCGGCGCCTCTCCTGCGTTTCTGTTATGTTTGCCGGCGTGACGGACCGTCATCGGTATATCAGCGCGCAGACCAAAAAAAAGGCCGGTCAAAGACCGGCGGTAAAAGTTTTAGGAGAGGATGCCTGAAAGGCACAGTCTTTGTGCATCGCAGCAGCGAATTTCACAACTGCGCAAATTGCATTATGAAATGCGTTTTATGCAATCGTGACAGGCGCAGTACGTGGGCCGCTGACCAATGGGTCACGGCAGCTGTCGATCGGCGATGTGGGAAGATCTGGCAGGAGTGCTCGGATTCGAACCGAGGGCCTTCGGTTTTGGAGACCGACGCTCTAACCAACTGAGCTACACTCCTGTGCGGTGGCGGGCTCTAGCGCCATGTCCGCGGCAGGGCAAGCACCTGTTCATGCCCGATGCACGATTGTGAAACGTGCAACCAATCCGGCGTCGGGTTCGGGGCAGGGTGGGGTGGATCCCCGTGTTGACCGCGGCTGACTCCTGACCTATAGGCGCGCCCTGTTCTTCGGGAGTCTTTCCCGCTGGGCATGCTTGAACATTGCTGGATGCATTCCAGGGCCTGAGGAGCGTTTTGCGCTTCCTAGGGTCCTTTTTGTATTCTCAGGCGCCTCAATGGCTCCAGCAAAGTAACCATTTGAAAGGTGAAGGCTTCAATGCCGACGATCAACCAGCTGGTCCGCAAGGGCCGCGATCCGCAGAAGGCCAAGTCGAAGGTCCCTGCGATGGAAGCCAACCCGCAGAAGCGCGGCGTTTGCACCCGCGTCTACACGACGACCCCGAAGAAGCCGAACTCGGCTCTGCGCAAGGTGGCCAAGGTTCGCCTGACCAACCAGCGCGAAGTCATCAGCTACATCCCGGGCGAGGGCCACAATCTTCAGGAGCATTCGGTTGTCCTGATCCGTGGCGGTCGTGTCCGCGATCTTCCCGGTGTTCGCTATCACGTCCTGCGCGGCGTGCTCGATACACAGGGTGTGAAGGACCGGCGTCAGTCGCGTTCCAAGTACGGCGCCAAGCGTCCGAAGTAAGCCGATCAATGCCAACCGACGCAAGTCGGCACTGGTATGTTTGATCACACAGGCTGAAGTTTAGAAGGAATATAAAATGGCACGTCGTCGTCGTCCCGAAAAGCGGGTCATCCTGCCTGATCCCAAGTTCGGGGATGAGGTTCTGTCGAAGTTCATGAACAGCGTCATGCTGGACGGCAAGAAGTCCGTCGCAGAGCTGATCGTGTACGGTGCATTCGAAACCGTCGAGAGCCGCGCCAAGCGCGACCCGATCGGCGTTTTCCACGATGCGCTGAACAACGTGAAGCCGGGCATCGAAGTCCGTTCGCGTCGCGTCGGTGGTGCAACCTACCAGGTTCCCGTCGAAGTGCGTCCCGAGCGTGCACAGGCGCTGGCGATCCGCTGGCTGATCGGTGCGGCACGTTCGCGCAGCGAGAACACGATGGCCGCACGGCTGTCGGGCGAGCTGATGGACGCGGCGAACAACCGCGGCAACGCGGTCAAGAAGCGCGAAGACACGCACCGGATGGCAGAAGCCAACCGTGCATTCTCGCACTACCGCTGGTAACAGCGGGCTTCGAAGCCTAGCATTGGTAACCGTGTCACGGGCGGCCTTTCGCCCGTAACGCAAACACCTATATATTGGGGAGCCGGCACGTTCGGCTCCCCATATCCTTAAGGAAGCACGATCATGGCCCGCAGCCATCCGCTCGACCGTTACCGCAACATCGGCATCATGGCGCACATCGACGCCGGCAAGACGACGACGACCGAGCGCATCCTCTATTACACCGGCAAGTCCTACAAGATCGGCGAAGTGCATGAAGGCACCGCGACGATGGACTGGATGGAGCAGGAGCAGGAGCGCGGGATCACGATCACGTCGGCTGCAACCACCTGCAAGTGGCGCGCCGAAGAAGGTAAGGGTGAAGAGCACCTTATCAACATCATCGACACCCCGGGCCACGTCGATTTCACGATCGAAGTCGAGCGTTCGCTGCGCGTCCTCGACGGTGCAGTCGCGTGCTTCGACGGCGTTGCCGGCGTCGAGCCGCAGTCCGAGACCGTGTGGCGTCAGGCCGACAAGTACGGCGTGCCGCGTATGTGCTTCGTCAACAAGCTCGACCGCACCGGTGCCGACTTCTATTTCTGCGTCGACTCGATCATCGAGCGTCTCGGCGCGCGTCCGGCGGTCCTGTACCTGCCGATCGGCATGGAAGGCGGCTTCAAGGGCCTGGTCGACCTCGTCGAGAACCGCGCGATCATCTGGCTCGAAGAGAGCCTGGGCGCGAAGTTCGAATATCAGGACATCCCGGCGGACATGGCCGACAAGGCCGCGAAGTATCGCAGCGACCTGATCGAGATGGCTGTCGAGCAGGACGATGCTCTGATGGAAGCCTATCTTGAGGGTAACGAGCCCAGCGTCGCCGACCTCAAGAAGCTGATCCGCAAGGGTACGCTCAGCATGGCGTTCGTCCCCGTGGTCTGCGGTTCGGCGTTCAAGAACAAGGGCGTCCAGCCCCTGCTCGACGCCGTGGTCGACTATCTGCCGTCGCCGCTCGACGTTCCCGCGATTCAGGGTCTGAAGCTCGACGGCGTGACGCCGGACGAGCGTCCTTCGTCGGACGAGGTTCCGTTCTCGGCACTGGCGTTCAAGATCATGAACGATCCGTTCGTCGGCACGCTGACCTTCGCCCGCATCTATTCGGGCAAGCTGGAGACCGCATCGCAGGTCACCAACTCGGTCAAGGACAAGAAGGAAAAGGTCGGCCGCATGCTGCTCATGCATGCGAACAGCCGTGAGGACATCCAGGAAGCGTTCGCGGGCGACATCGTCGCTCTCGCAGGCCTCAAGGACACGACCACGGGCGACACGCTCTGCGCGATGAACGCACCGATCATCCTCGAGCGGATGGAATTCCCCGAGCCCGTGATCGAGCTGTCGGTGGAGCCGAAGACCAAGGCCGATCAGGAGAAGATGGGCGTCGCGCTCAATCGTCTCGCACGCGAGGATCCGTCGTTCCGCGTGTCGTCGGACCCCGAGTCGGGCCAGACCATCATCAAGGGCATGGGCGAGCTCCATCTCGAGATCCTGGTCGACCGCATGAAGCGTGAGTTCAAGGTCGAGGCCAATGTCGGTGCTCCTCAGGTCGCGTATCGCGAATATCTGAAGAAGCCGGTCGACGTCGACTACACGCACAAGAAGCAGTCGGGCGGCACCGGCCAGTTCGGTCGCGTGAAGGTCAAGGTCACGCCGGGCGAGCGCGGTTCGGGCATCACGTTCAAGGACGAGATCAAGGGCGGCAACATTCCGAAGGAATATCTGCCCGCGATCGAGAAGGGATTCCGCGAGACCGCTGCTTCGGGTTCGCTGGTCGGCTTCCCGATCATCGATTTCGAGATCGTGCTGTATGACGGCGCGTATCACGACGTCGACTCGTCGGCTCTGGCGTTCGAAATCTGTGCACGTGGCGCAATGCGCGAAGTGGCGCAGAAGTCGGGCATCACGCTGCTCGAGCCGGTCATGAAGGTTGAGGTCGTCACCCCGGAGGATTATCTGGGCGACGTCATCGGCGACATGAACAGCCGTCGTGGCCAGATCCAGGGCACCGACAGCCGCGGCAACGCGCAGACGGTCGAGGCGATGGTGCCACTGGCCAACATGTTCGGCTATGTGAACTCGCTCCGCTCGTTCACGCAGGGTCGCGCGCAATACTCGATGCAGTTCTCGCATTATGATGAAGTGCCGCAGAACGTCGCTGACGAGGTGAAGGCGAAACTGGCCTAACCCTTTAAGGGGGTAGGGCTAGCGTCAGGCTTTAACAGCCGCTATGGGGCCGCGTTCGCGCGGTTCCCGGTGTGGCACCGGAATACGAATCAGAAGGTAGGAAACAATGGCCAAGGCAAAATTTGAGCGGAACAAGCCGCATCTCAACATCGGCACCATCGGTCACGTCGATCATGGCAAGACGTCGCTCACCGCTGCGATCACGAAGGTTCTCGCCGAGACGACCGGCGGTACCGCTGTCGACTTCGCAAACATCGACAAGGCTCCCGAGGAGCGCGAGCGCGGCATCACGATCTCGACCGCACACGTCGAGTACGAGACGGCCAACCGTCACTACGCGCACGTCGATTGCCCGGGCCACGCCGATTATGTGAAGAACATGATCACCGGCGCAGCCCAGATGGACGGCGCGATCCTCGTCGTTTCGGCGACCGATGGCCCGATGCCGCAGACCCGTGAGCACATCCTGCTCGCACGCCAGGTCGGCGTGCCTGCGATGGTCGTGTTCATGAACAAGGTCGATCTGGTCGACGACGAGGAAATCCTCGAGCTGGTCGAGATGGAAATCCGCGAGCTGCTCAGCTCGTACGACTTCCCGGGCGACGACATCCCCGTCATCAAGGGTTCGGCCACCTGTGCGCTGTCGGGTTCGAACCAGAAGCTTGGCGCCGACGCCGTCACCGAGCTGATGCAGGCAGTCGACGACTACATCCCGCAGCCCGAGCGTCCGCTCGACAAGCCGTTCATGATGCCGATCGAGGACGTGTTCTCGATCTCGGGTCGTGGTACGGTCGTCACCGGCCGCGTCGAGACCGGCATCGTCAAGGTTGGCGAGGAAGTCGAGATCGTCGGTATCCACCCGACCGTTCGCAAGACCACGGTCACGGGCGTCGAGATGTTCCGCAAGCTGCTCGACCAGGGCCAGGCTGGTGATAACGTCGGCGCGCTGATCCGCGGCGTTGCACGTGACGAAGTCGAGCGTGGCCAGGTGCTCTGCAAGCCGGGCACGATCAAGCCGCACACCGATTTCAACTCGGAAGTCTACGTGCTGTCGAAGGAAGAGGGTGGCCGTCACACGCCGTTCTTCGCCAACTACCGCCCGCAGTTCTACTTCCGCACGACGGACGTGACCGGCACCGTCGAGCTGCCTGAGGGCACCGAGATGGTGATGCCAGGCGACAACGTGTCGCTCGGCATCAAGCTGATCGCACCGATCGCCATGGACGTGGGCCAGCGCTTCACGATCCGCGAAGGCGGCCGTACCGTCGGTGCAGGCGTCGTCAGCCAGATCGACAAGTAAGCATCCGCTCCTTCGGGAGATGATCGAAGAGCCCGGCTTCTCGCGAGAGAGGCCGGGCTTTTTCGTGTTCGGGGGCGGCCGCAGCATCGCCAAAGCGTTGGGCGGCAAGCATGCAATTGCCAGGATCCGGCGATCGGCTAGATTAGGCACGTCACAGGGGGCGGGGCTTATGCGTGCGCAATGTCAGTGCGGCCAATTCACGGTCGAGCTTCCGGGGCCATCGCCTGCCGTGGTGGCGTGTCACTGCATCGCCTGTCAGCGCCGAAGCGGATCGCCCTTTGGTGTTCTCGCCTATTATCTCGAGGACCTGCTCACTGTCGCCGGTGAGGGCAAACGGTTTGAGCGGGCGACGGACGAAGGCAATCGCTTCGAGACGGTCTTCTGCCCAGAGTGCGGATCAACGGTCTATGCGAGGACCGCCAAGCAACCGTCGATGATCGGGGTCGCCGTGGGCGCGATTGCCGATCCTACTTTCCCAGCTCCCGTTCGCTCTGTCTGGGAGGAATCGATGCATCACTGGGTGACTGTGCCGGGTGAAGTACAGCATTTCGCCAAAGGACGCGTGTAGGCGTCGGTTATCCGGCTGATCGGGCGCCCGCCCTAGGCCAAGGTAGCGCCAAAGGGGTCGGGTGGGGGTAGTCACGAGCCTATCGCCGCCGCGATGGGCGGCCTAAAATCGTCGTCGCCCTAGTTGCCTTTTCGGCGACTCTCCCGTAATGGCCCGCCTTCGGTTTAAACATCAACCAGCAAGAGCCCGGAAACGGGCCCGCTCTTTCGCATCGGTAGGGACTATGGACAGCAATATCCGCATTCGTCTGAAGGCGTTCGATCACCGCGTGCTCGATCAGGCCACCGGCGACATCGCCGACACCGCACGCCGCACCGGCGCGCTCATCCGCGGTCCGATTCCCCTTCCGACGCGCATCGAAAAATTCACCGTGAACCGCGGCCCGCACATCGACAAGAAGTCGCGCGAGCAGTTCGAGGTGCGCACGTACAAGCGTATGCTGGATATCGTCCAGCCGACGCCGCAGACGGTCGATGCGCTGATGAAGCTGGACCTCGCCGCTGGCGTTGACGTCGAGATCAAGCTCGCCTAAGGGCGAGCGCGGCGCGGTCGACCGGTAACGGTCCCGCGCCGTTCGACATTGGGATACCGCCGTCGGTGCAAACCGACGGGGCAGCGTCCCCCGTCACGCTCTCGCATTCGCAGGAGCACCAGCCCGGGACGGGGCGCGTTTCGTATTTACCGGGTTGATCCGACTCCATTCAGGGCTTTTGCCGGGGATGGGGTCAGGTGGATGCATCATGGAGCTTGCTCCGGACATGGTCCGCAAGCCCCCGAGGAATAGTCCGACGGGGCCTCTGTCTAGGAAGGGACAAGATCATGCGTACTGGCGTGATCGCGAAGAAGATGGGGATGACCCGCCTGTTCCAGGAAGATGGTCGGCATGTGCCGGTTACCGTTCTGGCACTTGAAGGCAATCAGGTCATTTCCGTTCGCGAAATGGATCGTGACGGCTACACCGCCGTCCAGCTTGGTGCAGGCGTTGCCAAGTCGAAGAATGTCGCAAAGCCGCAGCGCGGCCATTTCGGCAAGGCCGAAGTGGAGCCCAAGGCTGTCGTCCATGAGTTCCGTGTGAACGCAGACGGCCTGCTCGACGTTGGCGCCGAGATCTCGGCCGACCATTATGTCGCAGGCCAGATCGTCGATATCCAGGGCAAGACCCAGGGTAAGGGCTTCCAGGGCGGCATGAAGCGTTGGGGCTTCGGTGGTCTGCGGGCAACCCACGGCGTGTCGGTCTCGCACCGTTCGCTCGGTTCGACCGGTCAGCGCCAGGATCCGGGCAAGGTCTTCAAGAACAAGAAGATGGCCGGCCACATGGGCGACAAGTATCGCACCCAGCAGAACCTCGAGATCGTATCGACGGACGTCGAGCGTGGTCTCCTGTTCGTCAAGGGTTCGGTTCCTGGCTCCAAGGGCGGCTGGCTCTTCGTCAAGGACTCGGTCAAGGTCGCGCGCCACGCCGACGCACCGTTCCCCGCCGGTCTCAAGACCGCCAACAGCAACACCGCAGCAGACACGCCGGCCGAAACGACCGACGCACCTGCAGCCGACGGCCAGGAGGGCTGAGCGTGAAGATCAAGCTTTCATCTTTCGCCGGCACCGAGGGCGCGGACATCGAGCTCAACGACGAGATCTTCGGTCTCGATCCGCGCGCCGACATCCTGCACCGTGTGGTCACCTGGCAGCTCGAGAAGCGTCGCGAGACGGCTCGTGGCACCCGTGAGCGCGCAGACGTCGCTCGCACCGGCAAGAAGTTCGGTCGCCAGAAGGGCGGCGGTACGGCACGTCACGGCGATCGCCGCGCGCCTGTGTTCATCGGTGGTGGTAAGGCACACGGCGCTCGCGTCCGTGACTTCAACCCCTCGCTGAACAAGAAGGTTCGCGCGCTCGGCCTGCGAATGGCGCTCAGCAGCCACGCCAAGGCGGGTTCGCTGGTCATCATGGACAGCCTGGCTGTCGAGGGTGGCAAGACCAAGACGCTGCAGGGCGATCTCGCCAAGCTCGGCTTCGGCAAGCGTGCGCTCGTCATCGACGGCGACATGGTCGACACCAGCTTCGCATTCGCTGCGGGCAACCTGTACGAAGTGAACGTGATGCCGGCAGCCGGCGCCAACGTTTACGACATCCTGAAGCATGACACGCTGGTGCTGACGCGCGCCGCTGTCGAAAAGCTGGAGGCGCGCTTCCATGGCTAAGAAGCAGAAGGCGGGCATCGATAATCGTCATTACGACGTTATCCTCGCCCCGCACATCACCGAGAAGACGACGACCCTGTCGGAGCACAACGCGGTGGTGTTCAAGGTGTCCAACGACGCCACGAAGCCCGAGATCAAGGCGGCCGTAGAGGCGCTGTTCGACGTGAACGTCGTCGGCGTGAACACGCTCGTCCAGAAGGGCAAGACCAAGAAGTGGAAGGGCACGAACTACTCGCGCTCGGACATGAAAAAGGCAATCGTGACGTTGAAGGACGGTCAGTCCATCGACGTGACGACGGGGATCTGAGGCCATGGCACTCAAGCATTATAATCCGACATCGCCGGCACGCCGCGGTCTCATTCTGGTCGACAAGTCGTCGCTCTGGAAGGGCAAGCCCGTCAAGGCGCTGACCGAAGGCAAGCACAAGACCGGCGGTCGTAACAACAAGGGTCATGTGACCTCGCGCGGCATCGCCGGTGGTCACAAGCAGAAGTACCGCTACATCGACTTCAAGCGTCGCAAGTGGGACGTCGAAGGCACTGTCGAGCGGATCGAGTATGATCCCAACCGCACCGCGTTCATCGCCCTGGTCAAGTACCCGGACGAAGAGCTTGCCTACATCCTGGCGCCGCAGCGTCTGGCCGTTGGCGACAAGGTTCTCGCGGCCAAGAAGACCGACGTGAAGCCAGGCAATGCCATGGAACTCGGTCAGATGCCGGTCGGCACCATCGTCCACAATGTGGAGATGAAGCCGATGAAGGGTGGCCAGATCGCTCGCTCGGCCGGCACGTACGTGCAGGTCGTCGGTCGCGACAAGGGCATGGTGATGGTCCGCCTGAACTCGGGCGAGCAGCGCTACATCCGCAGCGATTGCATGGCGACGGTTGGCGCGGTCTCGAACCCCGACAACCAGAACCAGAACCTGGGCAAGGCAGGGCGTTCGCGCTGGCTTGGTATTCGTCCGCTGACGCGCGGCGTCGCCAAGAACCCGGTCGACCATCCGCACGGCGGTGGTGAAGGCCGCACCTCGGGTGGCCGTCATCCGGTCACGCCGTGGGGCAAGCCTACGAAGGGTGCGCGCACGCGTCACAACAAATCGACCGACAAGATGATCATCCGGTCGCGTCATTCGACGAAGAGGAAGGGCTAACATGGCTCGTTCAGTCTGGAAGGGTCCGTTCGTGGACCTTCATCTGCTCAAGAAGGCAGAAACCGCCCAGGACACCAACGCGCGTTCGCCGATCAAGACCTGGTCGCGTCGCTCGACGATCCTGCCGTCGTTCGTGGGCCTCACGTTCAACGTCTATAACGGCCGCAAGTTCGTGCCGGTCTCGGTCAACGAGGACATGGTCGGGATGAAGCTGGGCGAGTTCGCGCCCACGCGCTACTTCCCCGGCCACTCCGCCGACAAGAAGGGCAAGCGCTGATGTCTAAGCAAGTCAGCCCGCGCAAGGTCGCGGACAACGAGGCGCTTTCGGTCGGTACGCAGATCCGCGGTTCCGCGCAGAAGCTCGGCCTCGTCGCTGCGCTCATCCGTGGCAAGAAGGTCGGCGATGCGATGAACATCCTCGCCTTCTCGACCAAGGGCATGGCGATCGAAGCCCGCAAGGTGCTGGCCTCGGCCATCGCCAATGCGGAGAACAACCACAACCTCGACGTCGACTCGCTGGTCGTCGCCGAGGCATCGGTTGGCAAGTCGATCACGATGAAGCGCTTCGCGACCCGCGGCCGCGGCAAGTCGACCCGCATTCTCAAGCCATTCAGCCGTCTGCGCATCGTCGTGCGCGAGCAGGAAGAAGCATAATGGGTCAGAAGAGCAACCCCATCGGTCTGCGTCTGCAGATCAACCGTACCTGGGATAGCCGCTGGTACGCCGAAGGCGCCGACTATGGTCGGCTCCTGCTCGAGGATCTCAAGATCCGCGCATATATCATGAAGACGCTGCCGCAGGCCGCGATCTCCAAGGTTGTGATCGAGCGTCCGGCCAAGCTGGCCCGCATCTCCATCTTCGCTGCACGCCCCGGCGTGATCATCGGCAAGAAGGGTGCGGACATCGAGAAGCTGCGTTCGACGATCGGCAAGATGACGTCGTCGACCGTGTCGCTGAACATCGTCGAGATCCGCAAGCCGGAAGTCGATGCACGTCTCGTTGCACAGGGCATCGCCGATCAGCTCGAGCGTCGTATCGCCTTCCGTCGCGCCATGAAGCGTGCGGTTCAGTCGGCGATGCGTCTCGGTGCCGAAGGCATCCGCGTGAACTGCGGCGGCCGTCTTGGCGGCGCCGAGATCGCACGGTCGGAGAGCTATCGTGAGGGTCGGGTTCCGTTGCACACGCTGCGCGCGAACATCGATTATGCCGAGGCTACGGCGCACACGTCTTATGGCGTTTGCGGCGTGAAGGTCTGGGTCTTCAAGGGCGAGATTCTCGGCAACGATCCGACGTCGTACGACCGCATCATGATGGAGGCTCAGACCTCCGGCGTGCGGCCGCAGCGCGACGATCGTCGCTAAGGGGCAGGAACAGACATGCTGCAACCAAAAAAGACCAAGTTCCGGAAGGCCTTCAAGGGCAAGATTTCGGGCGACGCCAAGAGTGGCTTCTCGCTCAATTTCGGCTCCTACGGCCTGAAGGCCATGGAGCCCGACCGGATCACCGCACGTCAGATCGAGGCGGCACGCCGTGCGATCACGCGTCACATGAAGCGCCAGGGGCGTTTGTGGATCCGCATTTTCCCAGACCTTCCGGTCTCGGGAAAGCCAGCCGAAGTCCGCATGGGTAAGGGCAAGGGCGCGCCGGAATATTGGGCCGCTCGAGTCAAGCCGGGTCGGATCCTGTTCGAGCTCGACGGCGTCGACGGCAAGATCGCCGCCGAGGCATTCGAGCGGGCGGCCATGAAGCTGCCGATCAAGGTAAAGGTCGTTGCCCGCCTGGGCGACACCTCGCATCTGGGAGGCGAGTAAGATCATGGCTCGTATCGACGACATGAAGGCCAAGAGCGACGACCAGCTGTCGGAGTCGCTTGGCGAACTGAAGCGCGAGCAGTTCAACCTGCGCTTCCAGGCCGCCACGAACCAGCTCGAAAAGCCGAGCCGCGTTCGTGAGGTCCGCCGCGACATCGCTCGCATCAAGACCCTGCAGGCTCAGCGCACCAGCGCTGACGCCGCGAAGTAAGGAACACATCATGCCGAAGCGCGTGCTGACCGGTCTGGTCGTGTCCGACAAGGGCGACAAGACGGTGGTCGTGAACGTCGAGCGTAAGGTGAAGCACCCGCTCTACGGGAAGATCATCCGTCGCTCGAAGAAGTATCATGCTCATGACGAGAGCAACGAGTTCAAGCAGGGCGAGACCGTGCGGATCGAAGAGACCGCACCGATCTCCAAGCTGAAGACCTGGAAGGTGATCGAGCGGGTCAACACCCACGCGACGCCGGAGCGGGCTTCGGCCGAGGGCTGAATCAAACATGAGGGCAGGGGGGCAACTCCCTGCGCTCTTGTTTTCGTAAACGGGAACGGCTAAGCGGCCGCTCCTCCCCGTTGCGGATTCGTCCGCGGCGGGGTGATTTTTTAGGCGGGGTTCGGTCGGTATCGACCCCAGAGACAGAGAAGGGATACGGATCCATGATCCAGATGCAGTCCAATCTCGACGTCGCTGACAACAGCGGCGCGAAGCGGGTGCAGTGCATCAAGGTGCTTGGGGGTTCCAAGCGTCGTGTTGCAGGCGTTGGCGACATCATCGTCGTCAGCATCAAGGAAGCGCAGCCACGGGGCCGCGTGAAGAAGGGCGACGTTCACCGCGCGGTGATCGTTCGTACCGCCAAGGATATCCGCCGTGCAGACGGTACGGTCATCCGCTTCGACGGTAACGCCGCGGTGCTGGTCAACAAGAACGAGGAGCCGATCGGCACCCGTATCTTCGGCCCAGTCGTTCGCGAGCTGCGTGGCAAGAAGCACATGAAGATCATCAGCCTTGCGCCGGAGGTGCTGTAATGGCGAGCCAGCGTATCAAGAAGGGTGACAAGGTCATCATCCTGTCCGGCAAGGACAAGGGCAAGACCGGCGAAGTCACGATGTCGATGCCGAAGACCGACAAGGTCGTCGTCTCGGGCGTGAACATCGCCGTGCGCCACACCAAGCCGACCCAGGGTGACCCGCAGGGTGGCCTGGTTCGCAAGGAAGCACCGATGCACGTCTCGAAGGTCGCGCACGTGACCGCCGACGGCAAGCCGACCCGCGTCCGCTTCGAGGAGCAGGATGGCAAGAAGGTCCGCGTGGCCGTCAAGACCGGGGAGAAGATCAATGGTTGATCAGAACACCGCCGCTGGCACCGAGGCCGCCTACACGCCGCGCATGCGGAAGATGTATGATGAGACGATCATCAAGGCGATGACCGAGAAGTTCGGCTACAAGAACGTCATGGAGATCCCCCGGATCGACAAGATCGTGCTGAACATGGGTGTCGGCGAAGCGACGCAGGACAAGAAGAAGGTCGACCAGGCAGCCCAGGAAATGGAGCTGATCGCCGGCCAGAAGCCCGTCGTGACGAAGGCCAAGAAGTCGATCGCGCAGTTCAAGCTGCGTGAGGGCATGCCGATCGGCGTGAAGGTTACCCTTCGCCGCGAGCGCATGTACGAGTTTCTCGACCGTTTCATCACGATCGCTCTTCCCCGCGTCCGCGATTTCCGCGGTCTCAACCCGAAGAGCTTCGATGGCCGTGGCAACTATGCCTGCGGTATCAAGGAGCAGATCGTGTTCCCAGAAATCAGCTATGACCGGGTCGACAAGGTCCGCGGCATGGATGTGATCGTGACGACGACCGCCAAGACCGACGACGAGGCTCGCGAGCTTCTCCGTCTCTTCGGCTTCCCGTTCCCGATCGAAGACGACGCTGCCGACGAGAAGAAGGCAGCTTAACTACCAACCGCCGCCCCTGACCTCGTGTCACGGGCGGCGCTTCAGGAAAGAAAGAACTTAAGTCGATGGCGAAACTGAGTTCAGTCAACAAGAACGAGCGCCGCAAGCGCATGGTCAAGCAGTATGCCCCGAAGTACGCGGCACTGAAGGCAATCGCAGCGGACAAGACGCTCGACGATGGGGAGCGTCTGATCGCTCGCCTCAAGATGGCGGCAATCCCGCGCAACGCGAACCCGACCCGCATCCGTAACCGGTGCGAGTTGACCGGTCGCCCGCGCGCCTATTACCGCAAGTTCCGGCTCTGCCGTATTCAGCTGCGCGATCTGGCCAACAAGGGCCTGATCCCCGGCGTCACGAAGTCGAGCTGGTAAGGACTACATCATGGCAGTGACCGATCCCCTGGGTGATTTGCTCACCCGTATCCGTAATGGCCAGCGCGCGAAGAAGGACTCCGTCCTGACTCCGGCGTCGAAGCTGCGCGTCCGCGTGCTCGACGTTCTGCAGCGTGAAGGCTATATCCGTGGCTATAGCGAAGAGCAGATGGGCCCCGCGGCCGGCCTTCGCATCGAGCTGAAGTATTTCGAGGGCCAGCCTGCGATCAAGCATGTCGCGCGCGTCTCGAAGCCCGGCCGTCGCGTCTATTCCGGCTCGCAGGAACTTCCCCGCGTCCGCAACGGCCTCGGCATCACCATCGTCTCGACGCCCCGCGGCGTGCTTTCGGATTCCGAAGCACGTGAGCAGAACGTCGGCGGCGAAGTCCTCGCGGAGGTGTTCTGATGAGCCGTATTGGTAAGAAGCCGGTCACCGTACCGGCGGGCATCACGCCGACGATCGAGGGCAAGCAGCTGACGATGAAGGGCCCCAAGGGGACCCTGAAGATGCCGCTGCGCGACGAAATCAGCTACACGATCGAAGACGGCGGCATTTCGGTGCAGCCGGCCAACGACACCAAGCGCGCTCGCGCGTTCTGGGGCATGCAGCGGACCATGGTGCAGAACCTGGTCACCGGCGTGTCGGAAGGCTTCACCAAGAAGCTGCTGATCAGCGGCGTCGGCTATCGTGCCGCAGCCCAGGGTCGCAACCTCAAGCTGCAGCTCGGCTACAGCCATGACGTCAACATCGACGTGCCCGAGGGCATCGAGGTGAAGACGCCGGACAACACGACGATCGAGATCTCGGGTTCGGACAAGCAGATGGTTGGCCAGCTGGCCGCGGAGATTCGTCAGTGGCGCAAGCCCGAGCCGTACAAGGGCAAGGGCATCAAGTACGACGGCGAGTTCATCTTCCGCAAGGAAGGGAAGAAGAAGTAATGACCAAGGGACTTTCTCTTTTCGCCAAGCGGCGTCGCCGCAACCGTACCGCGCTGCGCGCACGCGCCGGCACCCGTCCGCGCCTGTCCGTGCATCGCTCGGGCAAGCACATCTATGCCCAGGTGATCGACGATGCCGCCGGCACGACGGTCGCTTCGGCCTCGACGCTGGAGAAGGACGTGCGCGGCACGTCCGGCGCCAACATCGACGCGGCGACTTCGGTCGGCAAGCGCGTCGCCGAGGCTGCCAAGGCAGCGGGCGTGACCCAGGTCGTGTTCGATCGCGGCGGCTTCCTCTACCACGGTCGCGTGAAGGCTCTTGCCGATGCCGCGCGCGAAGCCGGATTGGAGTTCTAAGACATGGCTGACGAAAACAACACGCCAGCGGTAATCGCACCCGAGACGACCGCACAGGACGTCACGGCTCAGAACGTGCCCCAGAGCACCGGATACCAGGGCAACAGCGGCGGTGGCCGTGGTCGTCCCGGTGGCGGCGGCGGTGGCGGTCGTGGTGGCCCCGGCGGCAACCGTGGCGGTGGCCCCGGTGGCAACCGTGGTGGTCGCGATGGCGGTCGTGGCGGTCGTGACAATCGTGGCGGTCGTCCGGGTTCGGACGATGGCGGCGAAGAGCTGATCGAGAAGCTGGTGCACATCAACCGCGTCTCGAAGACGGTCAAGGGCGGCAAGCGCTTCGGCTTTGCGGCACTCGTCGTCGTCGGCGACGGCAAGGGCCGTGCAGGCTTCGGTCATGGCAAGGCACGCGAAGTGCCGGAAGCCATTTCGAAGGCGACGGCAGCTGCCAAGAAGAAGATGGTTCGCGTTCCGCTCAAGGACGGTCGCACGCTGCATCATGACGGCAACGGTCACTTCGGTGCCGGCAAGGTCACGCTGCGGTCGGCGCCTCAGGGTACGGGCATCATCGCCGGTGGCCCGATGCGCGCCGTCTTCGAGTCGCTGGGCGTTGCAGACGTCGTGACCAAGTCGGTCGGCACGTCGAACCCCTACAACATGATCCGCGCAACGTTCGAAGCCCTTGGCGAGCAGACCTCGCCCAAGGCCGTCGCACAGCGTCGCGGCAAGAAGATCGCCGACCTGCTCGGCCATGGTGGTTCGAAGACCGCCGAGGCCGATGCAGCTGCGATCACGGAGTAAGCGATCATGGCTACCATCAAGATCACGCAGACCGGTTCGCCGATCCGCCGCGAGAAGGACCAGCGCGCAACGCTGGTCGGTCTCGGCCTGAACAAGATGCACAAGACCCGCGAGCTGGAAGACAGCCCAGAGGTCCGCGGCATGATCCGCAAGGTGCAGCACATGGTGTCGGTCGAAGGCTGAGCCTTCACGACCCACGTGACAAATACGGGAAAGGGGGCTAACGGCCCCCTTTCTTATTCCAGAATCCAACCCGGTTTTTCAACCAGCGCGTAACAAGCGAAAGCGAGTGCATTACCATGAAGCTCAACGAACTCCGCGATAACGAAGGTGCCCGTAAGTCCAAGATGCGCGTCGGACGCGGCATCGGCTCGGGCAAGGGCAAGACCGGCGGCCGCGGCCAGAAGGGCCAGAAGAGCCGCGAGGGCGTGTCCATCGCCGGCTTCGAAGGCGGTCAGATGCCGCTCCACATGCGTCTGCCTAAGCGCGGCTTCAACAACATCTTCCGCAAGGACTTTGCAGAGGTCAACCTCGGCGCGATCCAGCTCGCGGTCGATGCCGGCAAGATCGAGGCGAACGCCACGCTCGACCACAACGCGCTCAAGGCCGCTGGCCTGGCACGCGGCGGCAAGGACGGCGTCCGCCTCCTCGCCAAGGGCGAGCTGACCACGGTCCTCTCGTTCACCGTCGACGGCGCGTCGAAGGGCGCGATCGAGGCGGTCGAGAAGATCGGCGGCAAGGTCGAGGTGATCCACTTCGTCCCCGCAGCCGAGAAGGCTGCCGCCAAGAAGGGCGTGAAGTACAAGGAGCGTGCGGCGCACAAGGCGTCGTTCAAGGCCTGAGCTGAACGAGAAAGGGGGCGGGTGCGAGAGCGCCGGCCCCTTTTTTTTATTTGCCTGACGTGGCGCCTTCCTGTCGCCCGCTTCCGACCCGCCCGTTTTTCGAGACCACCCTTCCTCCGTTCGCCCTGAGCGTAGTCGAAGGGTACGTCACCTGGGGCAACGTCCTGCGACTTCGCTGAGGACGAACGGGGCAGGGGGCGACCGAGCGCCCCTCGGGCTCGCATAACGCACCTAGGCATTAGACAAGCGCGCTCCTGCGCCTATATGAGCGGCGGGGGCGGTCACAACGCTTCCCGCCTTCTTTGTTTCCAGGACGATCACACGTATGGCATCCGCAGCCGACCAGATGGCGCAAAGCGTCAGCCTGTCCAAATTCGCCAAGGCGACCGATCTCAAGAAGCGGTTGTGGTTCACGATCGGCGCCCTGATCGTCTTCCGCCTGCTCAGCTATGTCCCGTTGCCGGGTGTCGACCCGACCGCGCTGGGGCTGTTGTCGCAGCAGACGCAGGGCGGCGTGCTCGACTTCTTCAACACCTTCTCGGGTGGCTCGCTCAGCCGCATGTCGCTGATCGCGCTTGGCGTGATGCCCTACATCACCGCCTCGATCGTGGTGCAGCTCGCGACTTCGCTGAGCCCCACGCTCGCCGCGATCAAGAAGGACGGCGAATCGGGCCGCAAGCGCCTGAACCAGTATACCCGCTACGGCACGGTCGGCCTGACCGCGGTGCAGGGCTATTTCATCGCCGTCGGGCTCGAGACGCTCGGCGCGAACCAGGGCATCGCCGCGGTGATTGAACCGGGTATGACGTTCCGCATCGCGGCGGTCATCTCGCTGATCGGCGGCACGATGTTCCTGATGTGGCTGGGTGAGCAGATCACCAGCCGCGGCATCGGCAACGGCGTCTCGCTGATCATCATGGCGGGCATCGTCGCGCATCTGCCGACGACCTTGGTCAACCTGCTCGAGGGTGGCCGTTCGGGCAGCCTCGACCCGATCAAGCTGATCGGCATCATCGTCGCGGTCGTCCTGCTCGTCCTGTTCATCTGCTTCATGGAGCGCGCGCAGCGTCGCATCCTGATCCAGTATCCCAAGCGCCAGACGCAGCGCGGGATGCAGGCCGATCGCAGCCATCTGCCGCTGAAGATCAACACCGCGGGTGTCATCCCGCCGATCTTCGCCTCGTCGCTGCTGCTGATGCCGCTGACGATCTCGCAGTTCGCGGGTCAGCGCGTTGCAGGTGAGTCGCAGTGGGGCGATTTCATCATCACGCTCAACCAGTATCTGCAGCACGGCAGCCCTGTTTACATGCTGCTCTACGGCGCCGGCATCATCTTCTTCTCGTTCTTCTACACCGCGATCGTGTTCAATCCCGAAGAGACGGCGGACAATCTGAAGCGGCATGGCGGGTTCATCCCCGGCATCCGTCCGGGCAAGAACACCGAGAACTACTTCGATTATGTTCTGACGCGCATCACCGTCATCGGTGCCGCCTATCTGACGATCATCTGCCTGCTGCCCGAATATCTGGTCACGGCGCTGTCGATCCCCTTCTATCTCGGCGGGACCAGCCTGCTGATCGTCGTCAACGTGACGATGGATACGGTGACACAGATCCAGAGCCATCTGCTCGCGCATCAATATGGCGACCTGATCAAGAAGGCGAAGCTGAAGGGCGGTCGACTTCGCTAAGTTGCGGGGTTACCGGTTTATAATCCTGCACGAACGAGGGGAGTGCGTTTCGTGAATATCATCCTTCTTGGCCCGCCAGGTGCGGGCAAGGGCACGCAGGCCGCGACGCTCGTGGCCGAACGCGGCATGGTCCAGCTGTCCACCGGCGACATGCTGCGTGCTGCGGTCGCAGCGGAATCGCCCGTCGGCCTTCAGGCGAAAGCCGTGATGGCCGCCGGGGGCCTGGTCAGCGACGACATCGTGTCGGGCATCATCGGCGAGCGGCTCGACCAGCCCGATACCGCAAACGGCGTGATCTTTGACGGCTATCCGCGCACTGCGGCCCAGGCCGAGGCGCTCGACGGGCTGCTCGCGGCTCGCGGGCGTACTCTCGACTACGTGATCGAGCTCGGGGTCGACGAGGCCGCGCTTATCGACCGCGTGGTCGGCCGGTATACCTGTGCCAACTGCGGCGCCGGCTATCACGATCGGTTCAAGCAGCCGGCGGTTGCCGGGGTCTGCGACGTGTGCGGCTCGACCGAGTTCAAGCGCCGTCCCGACGACAATGCCGAAACCGTCAAGACGCGGATGGCCGAATATCGCGCCAAGACCGCGCCGATCCTGCCGATCTACGATGCGCGCGGGCTTGTGCGCCGCGTCGACGGGATGGCGGATATTGGCCATGTCGGCGTCGCGATCGCAGCGATCCTCGACGACCGCTGATTATACGATCACCGACCCGAACATGACAGGTTTGTCATGTTCGGGTCATCCCCCTGTCGAGTGCCCGATCCTAAGAGACGCGTGTCGCCCGAACGAGCGGCGCGAGTTTCCAGAGATCGGTGCCCGTCACTCCCGGGGGTACCGTGGGGGCCGGCGGGAAGTGATTTCCGCCGGCCTTTCCGTTATGGGACAGGGGAAAGCGATGACGCCGTGAACCGCAAGATCCTGATTGTCGAAGATGATGTCTCGACCGCGAGCTATCTAGCCAAGGGGCTGACCGAAGCGGGTTATGCCGTCGAGACCTGTGGCGATGGGCGTGACGGACTGTTCCTCGCGAGCGAGGGCATCTTCGACCTCATCATCGCCGACCGGATGCTGCCAGGGCTCGACGGCCTCGCCATGGTCAGCGCGGTCCGCGCGGCCGGCATCGTCACCCCGGTCCTCATCCTTTCCGCGCTCGCGGCGGTCGATCACCGGGTCGACGGGCTGAAGGCCGGGGCCGACGACTATCTCTGCAAACCCTTCTCGTTCGCGGAACTGTCGGCGCGCGTCGAGGCGCTGGTGCGCCGGTCGGACCGCCTCGCGAGCGATCCGCAAAAGACCAAGCTGTCGGTCGGCGATCTCGAGATCGACCTGCTCTCGCGCGTCGTGTCGCGCGGTGGGCACACCATCCCGCTGGGCGCGCGTGAATTCAACCTCCTGGAATTCCTCGCGCGGCATGCAGGGCAGGTCGTGACGCGGACGATGATGCTCGAGAAGATCTGGAACTATCACTTCGACCCAGGATCGAACGTCGTCGACGTCCATATCGGGCGGTTGCGGCGCAAGCTCGAGGACGGGTTCCCGACGCCGATCCTCCATACGGTACGTGGGGCAGGATACCGGCTCGCCGTGGAGGGCTGAACCACGATGCGCCTGTCGGTCACCGCGCGGATCGCGCTGCTCGCGATCATGCTGTCGCTGGTGTCCAACCTCGCGCTGATCGGCTTCGTTTGGAAACAGACCAGCGCCGATGCGATCGATGCGATCCGGCGCGAGACCACCGAACAGTCTGATGCGCTGCGTACCGTCTGGCAGGTCGGCGGTATTCCCGAACTGCGCCAGGCGATCGGCGAGGCGGTCAGCCCCGGCGACGTCTCGCTGGTACTCGCGCTCGTCGACGCGGACGGACGGACCGTCCAGGGGGTCGCGCCCGCCCGGCTGACCGTGCCGCTGCGGATGACCCGCTTCAGGATCGCCCGGCTTGGCGACGACGCGTTGTGGAACGCGCGCGAGACGGGGTACGCCCTGTACCCGATCGGCCGGCAATGGCTGCTGACCGGCCGCAACCTTGACCTGATCGCGGCGGAGGAACGTGCGATGGAGCGCGCGCTGGCCTTCGCCATCACCCTCTCGCTCGCGCTCGGCATCGTCGGGGGACTCGTTCTCGCGCGTTATGTCGGTCGGCGTCTCGACGGGATAGCGAGCGTCGTCGAGGCTGCGGGCGAGGGTGACCTGTCACGCCGTGTGGCCGTGGTCGCGGGTGGCGGTGACGCGTTCGACCGGCTGGCTGCGCGGCTGAACGTCATGCTCAGCAAGCTTGAGGGGGTGATGGCCGAGCTGCGCGTCGTGACCGACAGCCTGGCGCATGACCTTCGTTCCCCTCTCGCGCGATTACGGACCAAGACCGAGCAGGCGGTGCTGATCGCGGACCCCGACGCGCGTGAAGTGGCGCTGGGCGGGCTGCTGACAGAGACCGACCTCGTCATGCGGATGCTGACGATGGTGATCGAGATCAGCCGGTCGGGATCGGTGTCGCGCGACCGGTTCATCCAGGTGTCGCCTGCGAACCTGCTCGAGGAGATCGGTGAGCTCTATGCCCCGGTCGCCGAGGACGCGGGCTTGAGCTTCGTCGTGGCGATCGACGATCGGCCACCGGCAATGGCGCTGCACCGCGAACTGCTGAGCCAGGCGATCACCAACATGATCGACAATGCGCTGCGGCATGGTGCCAGTGGCGGCACGGTGACGCTTCGCCTGATCGAGCGCGGTGACGGCGTCGCGATCCAGGTCGAGGATCGCGGGCCAGGGATCGCGGTGGCGGACCGTGCACAGGCGCTCAAGCGATTCGGGCGACTCGACAGCGCACGCACGACCCCGGGGGCGGGGCTGGGCATGGCGCTGGTCGAGGCGGTCGCTCGGCTGCATGACGGGCGGTTCGAACTGGGGGACAATGCGCCCGGCCTGGTCGCGCGGATCGTCCTGCCGGTCTGACCGCGCGCGGGGATGGCTTTGTGTGTGCGGACGCGGCAAGAGGCGGCCGATGGACGCACTTTCGCTTTTCGGGCTTGCCGCGGTCTCCTTCACCCTGCTGTGCTATGCCAAGGAATCGGGATCGCACTGGTGGACGTTCGGCTTCGCGGTCGGGTGCCTGTTCGGATCGGCCTATGGCTTCCTGCAAGGAGCATGGCCGTTCGGCCTGGTCGAGCTGATCTGGTTCGTCGTCGCGCTGCGGCGCTGGATCGTGATGCGACGGGTGGCCGAGCCCCGGCCCTGACGCGGTCGCACTTCACGCATCGCAGGGGCGCATCACGCGGGCGGCGGAACCCGCGGCTTGACAGTTCGTTAGCGCGCGCCTAATTCGACCTCCCCGATACGACGGTTCCCGGCGGCGCTCTTTTGCGTTCGCCGTTATCGTGCGTTTCGGATCATCGCTAGGAGATGAGGGCCGTGCAGCCATGCCGGACCTCGTGGAGCAGGAGAACCAAGTTCATGGCACGTATCGCGGGTGTTAATATCCCGACCAACAAGCGCGTGGTGATCGCGCTGACCTATATTCACGGCATCGGTTCGACCAAGGCCAAGGAAATCGTCGCGAAGCTCGGCATTGCCGACACCGCACGAGTTCAGGACCTGACCGACCAGGAAGTGCTGCACATCCGTGAGGCGATCGACGCCGACTACACCGTCGAAGGCGATCTGCGTCGCCAAGTGTCGATGAACATCAAGCGCCTGATGGATCTCGCCTGCTATCGTGGTCTTCGTCACCGTAAGGGCCTGCCGGTCCGCGGCCAGCGTACGCACACCAATGCGCGCACCCGCAAGGGCAAGGCTAAGCCGATCGCCGGCAAGAAGAAGTAATCCGACTCAACACCGGATTACTCCGCCGGCGCTGGTCCCGAGGGACCGCCCGGCGTCACGCAGATACAGGTCAGGAAATACACCATGGCACGCGAACCTCAGCGCATTAAGCGGCGCGAGCGCAAGAACATCACCTCTGGCGTCGCACACGTGAATGCCAGCTTCAACAACACCATGATCACGATCACCGATGCCCAGGGCAACGCGATCTCGTGGTCGTCGGCCGGCGCAATGGGCTTCAAGGGCTCGCGCAAGTCGACTCCGTACGCGGCGCAGGTCGCAGCGGAAGACGCGGGCAAGAAGGCCGCCGAGCACGGCGTCCGGACGATCGAAGTCGAAGTGAAGGGCCCCGGTTCGGGCCGCGAGTCGGCACTGCGCGCGCTGCAGGCGGTCGGTTTCCAGATCACGTCGATCCGCGACGTGACCTCGATCCCGCACAACGGCGTTCGTCCTTCGAAGCGTCGTCGCGTCTGATTTCTCCGACGTTGCCCGTGCGCGGTTGATCGCGCGGCACGGGTGCATATTCATGGCCGGTGGACGTCCTGTCCGCCGGCCCCCAAATTAGGGGAAGCAAGTGTCTGTCAACGCAAAGAACTGGCAGGAACTCAAGAAGCCCAGCGGCCTGGAGAAAAAGGCCGGTGGCGACACCAAGCGCAAGGCGACCTTCATCGCCGAGCCGCTCGAGCGTGGCTTCGGCCTGACGCTCGGCAACGCGCTGCGTCGCGTGTTGCTTTCGTCGCTGCAGGGCGCGGCCGTGACCTCGATCAAGATCGAGAACGTGCTGCATGAGTTCTCGTCTCTGGCCGGCGTCCGCGAGGACGTGACCGACATCGTCCTCAACGTGAAGCAGATCGCGATCCGCATGCAAGGCGAGGGGCCCAAGCGCCTCCAGCTCTCGGCAACGGGTCCGGGTGAAGTCAAGGCCGGCGACATCGCCGTCTCGGGCGACATCGAGATCATGAACAAGGATCTCGTGATCTGCCATCTCGATGAGGGTGCGACGCTCAACATGGAGCTGACCGCCGACATCGGTAAGGGTTACGTGCCCGCGACCGCAAACCGCCCGGCCGACGCGCCGATCGGTCTGATCCCGGTCGATGCGCTGTACTCGCCGGTACGTCAGGTGTCGTACAAGGTCGACCCGACCCGCGTCGGTCAGGACCTGGATTACGACAAGCTGACGCTGACGATCGAAACCGACGGCACGATCACCCCGGAAGACGCAGTCGGCTATGCCGGTCGCATTCTCCAGGACCAGCTCGCGCTGTTCGTCCACTTCGACGATTCGTCGGTCACCCGTTCGTCGGCCCCGATCGGCCAGGCAGCACCCGCTGCCGGTGGTGCGGAGCCCGCAGGCGACACGCAGCAGATCAACCGTTACCTTCTCAAGAAGGTCGACGAGCTTGAGCTGTCGGTGCGTTCGGCGAACTGCCTCAAGAACGACAACATCATCTACATCGGCGATCTGGTCGGCAAGACCGAAGCCGAGATGCTGCGCACGCCTAACTTCGGCCGCAAGTCCTTGAACGAGATCAAGGAAGTGCTGTCGTCGATGGGTCTTCGCCTGGGCATGGAAATCCCGGGCTGGCCGCCTGAGAACATCGAAGAGATGGCCAAGAAGCTCGAGCAGGAAATCATGGGCTAAGGCCAAGTCGCACCGGGTTAGCGCCAGCTAACCCGGAGACGACGCCAGCCCGGCCGGCGGGTTTCACCCGACCGACGACGCGGCTTTGCCGCGGCGCCATCCGGTAGGAGATTAAAGTAGGCAAGGTGCGGGTTTCGTGATTGACGAAACCCGGCCTTGCTGTCTTTACGAAGGCATCGGTCGCCGGCCTTAACGGCGACCAGCTCCCGGGTACCTCATACGGCCCCTGAACGAACGAAAAGGTATTAAACATGCGCCATCGCGTAGGCGGCCGTAAGCTTCAGCGGACCTCGGCCCACCGTCTTGCTCTGTTCCGCAACATGAGCGCCGCGCTCATCAAGCACGAGCAGATCACCACCACCGTCGCCAAGGCGAAGGAACTGCGTCCTTACATCGAGAAGCTGATCACGCTCGCGAAAAAGGGTGGCCTGTCCAACCGTCGTCTCGCGCATGGCAAGCTGCTCGACGACGCCCAGCTGGTGAAGCTATTCGACGTTCTGGCGACCCGTTATGCGGATCGCAACGGCGGCTATACCCGCGTCATCAAGGCCGGCATCCGCATGTCGGACGCCTCACCGATGGCCGTCATCGAGTTCGTCGACCGCGACGTCTCGGCGAAGGGCCAGGATTCGGGTCCGGTGATGTCGGACGAGGATTACAACGAAGCGGCATAATCCCCGCCTCTCGTTAGTCGAATTGCAGGCCGCGTTTCCCATCCGGGAAGCGCGGCCTCTTTCGTTACGGGTTCCATCCGGCTATGCGCCCGACATGGAGCACCCAGACAGCATTCTCATCGTCGATTTCGGCAGCCAGGTAACCCAGCTGATCGCCCGCCGCGTGCGCGAGGCGGGCGTCTATAGCGAGATCGCCCCCTTCCAGTCCGCCGCGGCCGCGTTCGAACGGATGCAGCCAAAGGGGATCATCCTGTCGGGTGGCCCCGCCTCGGTCACGACCGAGAATAGCCCCCGCGTGCCGCAGCATTTCTTCGAGGCGGGGATCCCGATCCTTGGCATCTGTTACGGCCAGCAGGTTATGTCCGCGCAGCTCGGCGGCAACGTGATCGTCTCGGGTGATGGCGGCGAGTTCGGCAGCGCCTTCGTCGAGGTGAAGTCGCCTTGCGCGCTGTTCGACGGGCTGTGGGCCGAGGGTGAGCGGCACCAGGTGTGGATGAGCCATGGCGACAAGGTCGACGCGATCCCGCCGGGCTTCACCCCCGTCGCGGTGTCGACCGGTGCCCCCTATGCGATCGTCGCCGACGAGGCGCGGCGCTTCTACGGCGTGCAGTTCCACCCCGAGGTCGTCCACACACCCGATGGCGGCAAGCTGATCGCGAATTTCGCGCGCCACGTCTGCGGGCTCAGCGGCGACTGGACGATGGCCGAGTTCCGCGAGACCAAGATCGCCGAGATCCGCGCGCAGGTCGGTAGCGGCCGGGTTATCTGCGGCCTGTCGGGGGGCGTCGACTCGGCGGTCGCGGCGGTTCTAATCCATGAAGCGATCGGCGAGCAGCTCACCTGCGTCTATGTCGACCACGGGCTGATGCGCGCGGGCGAGAGCGAGCAGGTCGTCAGCCTGTTCCGCGGTGCCTACAACATCCCGCTGATCCATGTGAACGTCGAGGAACTGTTCCTGAGCGGTCTCGCTGGGATCACTGACCCCGAACTCAAGCGCAAGTTCATCGGCAAGACCTTCATCGACGTGTTCGATGCCGAGGCCAAGAAGCTGGGCGGGGCGGAGTTCCTGGCTCAGGGTACGCTCTATCCCGACGTGATCGAGAGCGTCAGCTTCACCGGCGGGCCGTCGGTAACGATCAAGAGCCACCACAATGTCGGCGGTCTGCCCGAGCGGATGAACATGAAGCTCGTCGAGCCCTTGCGCGAACTGTTCAAGGACGAGGTCCGCGCGCTTGGTCGCGAATTGGGTCTGCCCGAGATCTTCGTCGGGCGTCACCCGTTCCCCGGACCCGGCCTCGCGATCCGCATCCCCGGCGAAGTCACCAAGGAACGCTGCGACATCCTGCGCAAGGCGGATGCGATCTATCTCGAGGAGATCCGCGCGGCGGGGCTCTACGACACGATCTGGCAGGCGTTCGCGGTGCTGCTGCCCGTCCGGAGCGTCGGCGTGATGGGCGATGGGCGCACCTACGATAACGTCCTCGCCCTGCGTGCGGTGACGTCGACCGACGGGATGACCGCGCAGGCGTTCCAGTTCCCGGGCGATTTCCTGCCGCGCGTGGCGACCCGGATCATCAACGAGGTCAAGGGCATCAACCGCGTCACCTACGACTATACGTCGAAGCCGCCCGGTACGATCGAGTGGGAGTGAGCCCCATGGGCGGCGTGCGCCTCTTCGCCTGAGCGGTTTCCCCGATTGCAGGATGGGCGCGGGTGTTCCATTCCCTCGTAGACAAGCAGGACCGGGGGAGAGCGGTGATGAGCATGCAGAGGGCGTCGAAGGCGCTGGCGATCGCGATGACGTGTGTTGCCGCGATGGTCCCGGGCACAGGCGCGGCGCAGGGCGTGACGCCCGCGGTCAAGGTCGAGGGCGGGTCGGTGACCGGCACGACGGCCGCAGGCGTCGCGGTCTTCAAGGGCATACCCTTTGCAGCGCCGCCGGTCGGCCCCTTGCGCTGGCGGGCGCCGCAGCCGGTGCAGAAATGGTCGGGCGTGCGCGCGGCGGACCGTTTCGGGCATGACTGCATGCAACTGCCCTTTCCGAGCGATGCCGCGCCGCTCGGCACGACGCCGGCGGAGGATTGTCTCGTCCTCAACGTCTGGCGTCCGGCGGCGTCAGCGGCGCCTAAACCCGTGCTGGTCTGGATCTATGGCGGCGGGTTCGTGAATGGCGGGTCGTCGCCTGCGGTCTATGACGGGTCGGCGTTCGCACGGCAGGACGTCGTGTTCGTCAGCTTCAACTACCGGCTCGGACGGTTCGGCTTCTTCGCGCATCCCGCGCTGAGCGCCGCGAACGAGGGACCGCTCGGCAACTATGCGCTGCTCGACCAGATCGCGGCGTTGCAATGGGTGCAAGCGAACATCGCGAAATTCGGGGGCGATCCGGCGCAGGTCACGCTGATGGGTGAATCGGCAGGGGGCGCTTCGGTGTTGAACCTGATGGCATCGCCGATGGCAAAGGGCCTGTTCGCGCGGGCGATCGTGATGTCGGGCGGCGGGCGCACATTGATCGGTGGCGTGCCGCTTCGCGCCGAGGCGGGCGGCAGGCCTTCGGCCGAGACGATCGGCGTCAACTTTGCGACGACCCAGGGCATTGCGGGACGGTCTGATGCGGAAACGCTCGCGGCGCTTCGCGCCTTGCCCGCCGATCAGGTGCGCGGCGAGTTGAACCTTGCCTATCGGGGCCCGGTGGATGTGCCGACCTATGCGGGCGGACCGATCGTCGATGGCCGCATCGTGGTCGGCACGACGGACGGAGCGATGCGGCGAGGGACCGCGATGGCGGTACCGATGATGGTCGGGACCACCGACGCGGATATCGCGGGCTTTGGCGAGACGTCCAAGGAGGGGCTGTTCGCCAGCTTCGGTGCGCAGGCCGACGCCGCCCGCGCCGCCTATGATCCCGCGGGCACGCAGGAGCTTGCCGCGGTCGGTCCCGAGGTAGGACGCGACCGCCTGATGCACGAACCCGCGCGGCTCGTCGCGCAGGAGACGCAGCGCGCGGGGCAGCCAGCCTATCTCTATCGCTTCGGCTATGTCGCACAATCGATGCGCAAGGACTGGTCGGGCGCGCCGCATGCCACGGACATCCCGTATTTCTTCGACACGGTTGCCGCGAAATACGGCGCGGCGCTAACCCCGCAGGATGCCCGCGCCGCGCAGCTCGCCAACCGCTATGTCGTCAATTTCGTGCGGAAGGGCGATCCCAACGCGCCGGGACTACCGCGCTGGCCGGCCTTCGACGCACGCCGGGGCGCCGTGCAGCTGCTGCAGGCCGATGCGAGCGCGATCAACGGCGTGGATCCGCTCAAGGCCCGGCTGGATGCGGTACAGGGGGCCGCCGACGCCGTGGCAGCAGGCCCCGAACGGCGCTGAGGCACGCCACGCAGCCGCTTGCACACATAGTTCGAGCGTCTGGCGTCGGCGTCTTCTGTCAATTTCAGTAGGAATCGGCCCGCTCGAGAAAAGGGGATAACTCGTGCGGGCCGCAGTCCAGCGCCGACGCTGCTGTCTTGGGGAAGCGCGTCGGACAGATCGGATATGGGCGGAATGCCGCGATGTATCAAGACTTTTGAAAGGAAGTTGTGCCGACCGATTGCGGGACAAACCTGGAGATCGAATTGCGATTCGGCGATCCCGATTGCGCTGTGTGTGGTCTGCACCGAACGATGCCGACCAAGCGGGGAGGGATGGTGCTGCGCGCCCCGCCGGCCCGTGTGACTGAAAACTGGCGGGGCGCTGAAGGTTACGCGATACTCGGCAACGCCTCTGCCCATGGCTTATGCCAAGCAGTCGTGAATTGAAAATGAACGGGGCGCCCCGCCCGTCCGTGCGACACTCTCGTATCCGGGCGGGGCGCCGAGGACGCGATGCCGTATCGGCACTGCGTCGCTAACGACAAGCTAGCATTGGCGGCGAAACTTGACAGCACCGCTCGTCACGCCGCTGCCTCGTTTCGCCCGAAAATCTGCGCTAGGCGGGGGGCGCGGCCGTTCGGACGGGCCGGTGGTATCGGAGCGAAGGCATGCGGAGGATCGGGGTGACACTGGGGCTGATGCTCGTCGGCGCATGCCAGCAGTCGGGCGATGGCCGGGATGCCGCCGCCGTGGAACGCCGCGTGGTGGTCGGGACGCTGACGGGCGACCCGGTGGCGGGTGCGCGCGTGTTCGTTCAGTGCAACGCCTGCCACACGATCGGTGCGGACGCAGTCGATACCGATGGCCCCAATCTTTATGACGTGGTCGACGGCCCGGTCGCGCAACGCCGGCCGCGATTTGCCTATACCGCGGCGTTGCAGGCAATGGGCGGGCGCTGGGATGCAGCGCGGCTCGATGCGTGGCTTCGAGCACCGCAGGGCTTGGTGCCGGGGACGACGATGCGCTTTGCCGGTCTGTCCGATGCGCAGCAGCGCGCCGACGTGATCGCCTATCTCGCGACCTATCGCCGAGACCGTTAGGAAAATTGGCGCGCCCGGAGGGAGTCGAACCCCCGACCGAGGAGGTAGAAGCTCCTTGCTCTATCCAACTGAGCTACGGGCGCGCACGCGTTCCGATTAGCGTGCATTGCACGAGCTTGGAACCGTCATCATAACGACGCGATGAATATCGTGGATCCCGACGCGCCCGAGCCGGTGGCGGCCACTGCCATGCGCAGTGAACAGTTCCGCTATTTCGATTTCGTGATGGCGGCATTCGTCACGATCCTCCTGCTGTCCAACGTCATCGGCGCGGGCAAGCGGGCGGTGATCGACCTGCCGTTCATCGGTGCCTGGCCGTTCGGCGCGGGGATCCTGTTCTTTCCGGTCAGCTATGTGATCGGCGACGTGCTGACCGAAGTCTACGGCTATGCGCGTGCGCGCCGCTGCATCTGGGCCGGGTTCGGCGCGATGCTCTTCATGGTGTTCATGTCGACGGTGGTCGTCGCGCTGCCGCCGGACGCGGGGTGGACGGGGCAGGCGGCGTATGAGTCGGTGTTCGGACAGGTGCCGCGGATCGTGCTGGCCTCGATCTGCGCGTTCTGGGTAGGCGAGTTCGCCAACAGCTTCGTGCTCGCGCGGATGAAGATCTGGACCAAGGGGCGCATGCTGTGGACGCGGACGATCGGCAGCACGGTGGTAGGGCAGGCGTTCGACAGCCTGATCTTCTATCCGCTGGCCTTTTACGGCGCGCCCGACTGGCCGGTCGAGGCGATGCTGATGGTGATGGTCAGCCAGTTCGCGCTGAAGGTGTCGTGGGAGGTGCTGCTGACGCCGCTAACCTATGTCGCGGTGGGGTGGCTCAAGCGGCGCGAGGGGGTGGATGTGTATGACGAGGGGACGGACTTTTCGCCGTTCCGGACGCGGGTTTAAACTTGTCGCATGCGATCCGCTTCCGCCCCCACCCGTTCGTGCTGAGCGAAGTCGAAGCACCTGGGTCTCAGGCCCTTCGACTTCGCTCAGGGCGAACGGATGGGGTGGGGTGGGGTGACGAACCCGATTAAGCGCTGACGGCTTCCATCAGGCCTTCGAACAGCCGCCGGCCATCCGTGCCGCCATGCGCCGCTTCGATCCGGCGTTCCGGGTGCGGCATCATGCCGAGAACGTTGCCCTTGTCGTTGAGCAGGCCAGCGATGTTGCGCGCCGATCCGTTGACGCTCTCGGCATAGCGGAAGGCGACGCGGCCTTCGCCCTCGAGGCGGTCGAGCGTCTCGGTGTCGGCAAAGTAATTGCCGTCATGATGCGCGACCGGGAAGGAGACGCGTTCGCCAGCGCTATAGCCAGACGTGAAGCGGCTCGAAGACGTCTCGACGGTCAGCGCGACGTCACGGCAGACGAAGTTCAGCCCCTGGTTGCGCATCAGCGCGCCGGGCAGGAGCCCCGCCTCGGTCAGCACCTGGAAGCCGTTGCAGATCCCGAGCACGGGCAGGCCCTTGCCAGCCTGCTCGACGACTGCGCGCATGATCGGCGAGCGTGCGGCGATCGCGCCCGAGCGCAGGTAATCGCCGTAGGAGAAGCCGCCGGGCACCGCGACCAGCCCGACATCGCCCGGCAGGTCGGCGTCGCCGTGCCAGACCATCGTCGGCTTGACGCCGGTCACCGTTTCCAGCGCGACGGCAATGTCGCGGTCGCAGTTGGAGCCGGGAAAAACGATGACCGCAGTCTTCATGATTTTACCACCTTCATGCCTTCTCGACCCGGTAATTCTCGATCACCGTGTTGGCGAGCAGCTTGCGGCACATGCCGTCGATCGTCGCGTCGTCGGTATCGTCGGCGACCTCCAGCTCGATCAGCTTACCCTGGCGGACGTCCTGCACGCCGTCGAAGCCGAGGCTGCCGAGTGCGTGATGGATGGCGCGGCCCTGCGGGTCGAGCACGCCGGGTTTGAGTGTCACGAAAACCTTGAGTTTCATTTACTTGCCCCGGTTCTTGCGATGCTTTTCGAGGTCGAGGACCGAATTGTCGCCACCTTCGGGCAACAGGCCAAGACGGCGTGCAACCTCCTGATAGGCCTCGACTTCGCCGCCGAGATCGCGGCGGAAGCGGTCCTTGTCCATCTTCTCGTTGGTTTCCATGTCCCACAGACGGCAGCCATCGGGGCTGATCTCGTCCGCGAGGATGATGCGGCCATAGTCGTTGTCGAAGATGCGGCCGAATTCGAGCTTGAAGTCGACGAGGCGGATGCCGACGCCGGCAAACAGCCCGCACAGGAAATCGTTCACGCGGATCGCGAGGTCGGCGATGTCGTGCATCTCCTCCTGGCTCGCCCAGCCGAACGCGGCGATATGCTCGTCGGAGATCATCGGATCGCCGAGTGCATCGTCCTTGTAGTAATATTCGATGATCGTGCGGGGCAGCTTGGTGCCCTCCTCGATCCCAAGACGCTTCGAGATCGAACCCGCGGCGACGTTGCGCACGACGACCTCGATCGGGACGATCTCGACCTGGCGGATCAGCTGCTCGCGCATGTTAAGCCGGCGGATGAAGTGCGTCGGCACGCCGATATGATCGAGCAGCGTGAAGATGTGCTCGGAAATCCGGTTGTTGAGCACGCCCTTGCCGTTGATCGTACCCTTTTTCTGGGCATTGAACGCGGTCGCGTCGTCCTTGAAATACTGGATCAGCGTGCCGGGCTCGGGACCCTCGTAGAGGATCTTGGCCTTGCCTTCGTAGATCTGGCGGCGGCGAGCCATGCGCGGTCCCCTGAAAATTGAGCGGCCCCGACCCCCACGATAATCTTCGCGGAGCCGAGGCCGGAATAGGCCGCGCCTATAGGCGAAGGGCGCGGGCGGTGCAATCGGATCGGCGTGCCGGTGTGAACGGAATGCAGGGCTGTCGATGCTATCCGGCGACTTCGGGAAGCGGCTGGTCCACCGGCGCCGCCCGGGCGGGGCGGGCCGGGGTCAGTCGGCGAACGAGACCGAGCAGCGGTTTCTCGACCAGCAGATGGGCGAGCAGGCCGATGATGATCGCGATGATGACGATCAGGACCACGACGGGTTGCTGCGGCAGTCGGCTGACCGCGGGAATCTTCACCAGCCATCCATAGCCCATCATCACGAAGGCGTGGGTGAGATACAGCGCATAGGAGGCATCACCAAGCAGAACGAGGAACCGCGCCACCGCGGTGCGTGGTGCGCCGATCGTCAAGACGCTGGCGACGACGACGACTGCGGGAAGGCCCCACGCCGCGATGCGCGGCAGTTCGGGCAGGCTGGTGGTGGCGTCGTGCGCGACGAACAGCGGCACGACGGCCATAACCGCCATTGCGACAAGTGCCATGACGGGCGGCACGGGCCAGGCCCGTTCGCGGCGAGTCCAGGCGGCATAGCCATATCCCAGGACGAGGCCGAAGCAGAATTCGAGCGATAGCGGGCTTGCGAGAAACTTGGCGGTGGCGGTCGCAGGCATCAGCGATCCCGCGACCTGCAGGCACAGGATCGCCGCGATCGTCGCGATCACCGATAGCGTCGCCGAGCGCGCCCAGAGCGTGGCCGCGAAGAGAAGGTAGAAATACATTTCAAAGACAAGCGTCCACGCGGTTCCGAGCAGCGCATTGCCCGGCAGCAGGATCAGCGCGCCGGCGATCGTCCGTGCGGGATAATGGTTGGAAGCAAGGAATCCCATCGCCGAGATCGTCAGGACGGCGAGGCAGCACAACCAGTAGAAGGGGTAGATGCGGGTGGCGCGGCGAAACAGGAAGGTCCCGGGTGTCGGCGGGCCGCGGCGATCCCTGAACGTGACGTGGAACATGATGAAGCCGCTGATGACGAAGAATATGTCGACGCCCGATGCGCCCGATGTCGTCAGCCAGTCGGGGCTGAACTTTCCGATCGCACCCCCCGACTCCTCCAGCGCGTGATGGACGACGACGGCCAGCGCCGCGATCGCGCGCAGCATCTGTACGCCGTATAATTCGACATGACCCGACTGTTTGATTGTCACTGTTACGCCCCCGCGGCGCGACGCTCCCCATGCGCCGCGCCTATCGGCTAACAGATCGTACAGTGAAAGTCAGGGCTGGTTCGTCGGACGTGAAGCCGCGTTATTTTACAACTCTTGGCCGTTAGCGAAGGATGCTGTTCTCAGGTAACGGCAAGTCGTTCCGAATACTGCGGATTCTGCCATTCTCCGGTTTCGACGATCTTTTTCAGCATCTCGCCCGCGCACCAGACGTCTTCATGACTGAGATAGAGCGGGGTCAGGCCGAGGCGGAGGATGTCGGGGTCGCGGAAGTCGCCGATGACGCCGTGCGCGATGAGCGCCTGCGTGATCGCATGGGCATGGGGGTGGCGGAAGCTGATATGGCTGCCGCGCTGGGCGGGATCGCGCGGACTGACGCAGTCGAGGCCGAGCGCGTCGCCGGCGGCGGCGAGGATGTCGAACAGACGCGCGCTCTTGGCGGCGACGGCGTGCTGGTCGATATCGGCCCAGAGGTCGAGCGCGGTTTCGAGCGCGGCGGTCGACAGCATCGCGGGCGTGCCCGCGAGCCAGCGCTTCATCCCCGGCGCGGGGCGATAGGCGTCCTCGAACGCGAAGGGCGCGGCGTGGCCCATCCAGCCGGACAGCGGGCTGGCGAGCCTGTCCTGCCAGCGCGTCGCGACATAGATAAAGGCGGGCGCGCCGGGGCCGCCGTTGAGATATTTATACGTGCAGCCGACCGCCAGATCGGCGTCGGCGCCGTTCAGGTCGATCGGTACCGCGCCGACGCTGTGGCTGAGGTCCCAGAGCATCAACGCGCCGGCATCGTGCGCGCGGGCGGTCCACGCGGTCATGTCGAACCGCTCGCCGGTCTTGTAGTGGACATGGGTGAGCAGCAGCACCGCGGTGTCCTCGTCGAGCGCCTCTGCGAGATCCGCGCGCGCGACCACCTTCAGCCGGGCGTCGGGGACGCAGGCGACCGCGCCCTCGGCGATATGGAGGTCGGTCGGGAAATTGCCGGCCTCGCTCAGCACCGTGTGGCGGTCGGGGTTGGCGCGTAACGCCGCGACCAGCGCTTTGAACAGATGCGTCGAGGTCGTGTCGCCGATGATCACCTCGTCCGCGGCGGCGCCGATCAGCGGGGCGATCTTCGCGCCGATCCGCTGCGGTGCGTCGATCCAGCCCTCGTTCCAGCTGCGGATCAGCCGATCGCCCCATTGGCGGGTCGCGACGTCGGCGAGCGCGGCGGGCGTCGCCTTGGGAAGCGCGCCGAGTGAATTGCCGTCGAGATAGATCACGCCTTCCGGCAGCGCGAACTGCTCCCGGTACGCTGCCAGAGGATCGGCGGCGTCAAGCGCGCGGACTTCGTCGAGGGTCATGGTCGGGCCTTTGTCGATACGGGCGGGTTCAGGGTCATTTCAGGGCAGCCGCGATCAGCCGTTTCGCGTCGGCCCAGGCCGCTGTCTCGGGTGCGACGAGTTCGACATGGCCGGTCGCCGGGATGGTGTGGAGGACGGCGGTGTCGCCTGCGGCTTTCGCCCTGGCGACATAATCGGTGGCGAAGGGGAAGGGGATGATCCGGTCCTCGCGACCGTTGACGAGGTCCTGCGCGATGCCGAGCGGGAGGAGGCGCGGCACCGATGTGTCGGCGTACACATCCGCACGGGCCGCGCTGGGCGTCCCGACGAGCTTGGCGACGACCTCCGTGCCGCAGCCATTGGCGGGGGTGGCCGCCGTCGCCTCAAGATCGGGCAACCCGCCGAGGCTGATGACATGGTCGATGTGCAGCGGCGCGCTGCTGTGGAGCGGGCTGGCAGCAGGAAGCTTCGCGCGGGCGGCGAGCCAGAGCGCGAGATGGCCGCCGGCGGAATGGCCGATCGCGACGATGCGGCGCGTGTCGAGACTGAAGGTCGCCGCGTTCGCAGTGAGCGCGTCGGTCGCCTTCGCCGCGTCCTCGAACGTCCCCGGATAACCCCCGCCGGCGCGGTCGACGCCGCGATAATCGATGTTCCAGACCGCGATGCCGTTCTTGCGAAGATCGTCCGCGACCCAGTTCATCAGGCTGCGATCGGCGATGCTCGTCGTCCAGCAGCCGCCATGGACCATCACCACGACCGGGAAGGGGCCTTTGCCCTTCGGCCGCCAGACATCGACCTTCTGCATCTGGTCGGGACCATAGGCGATGGTCGCGTCTGGGCTGGGCTTCGGGCGTTTGACGAGGTCGGGCCAGGTCAGGAGCTTGGGTGCGGGCGGTTCGGCGGTCACCGGTGTGGAGATGGCGGCGAGCGCAAGAAAGGCAAGGCGGATCATGGGGTTGCGGGGCCTTTCGGGGAGCAGGTGACGAACGCAGCAGCGGTCATGGTCTGACGGTGGCGGACGTTGCGGGTGGACGCAATATCGGTGGGAGGCTTGGCTCGTGGGTCCTGATGTTCGTCAGGGTGACGGGCAGGGGATGAGGACCGGGCGGCCTGGTCGGGGTGTTGAGAACAACAGTGGAACCTTTGGGCCGCGCTTGCTATCCACAAGGCAACTATGGTCACCGATTTCAAAGATCCCTTCGATTCCATCGTCGACGCCCCCTTCGACAGCGCGCTGAGCGAGCGGTATCTCGTCTATGCGCTCTCGACGATCACCGCGCGGTCGCTGCCCGATGTGCGCGACGGGATGAAGCCGGTGCACCGGCGGCTGCTCTGGGCGATGCGTCTGCTGAAGCTCGATCCGAGCCAGGGCTACAAGAAATGCGCGCGCGTCGTCGGCGACGTGATCGGCAAATATCATCCGCATGGCGACCAGTCGGTCTATGACGCGATGGTCCGGCTCGCGCAGACCTTCTCGCTGCGCTATCCGCTGGTCGACGGGCAGGGCAATTTCGGCAATATCGACGGGGATAACGCCGCCGCGTACCGCTATACCGAGGCACGGCTGACACAGGTCGCGGTCGACCTGATGGACGGGCTCGACGAGGATGCGGCCAATCTTCGCCCGACCTACAATGGCGAGGACGAGGAGCCCGAGCTGTTCCCCGGCATGTTCCCCAATCTGCTTGCCAATGGCGCGAGCGGGATCGCGGTCGGGATGGCGACGAGCATCCCGCCGCACAATGCCGCCGAACTGATCGAGGCGGCGATCCTGCTGGTCGATCAGCCCGATGCCGACAATGACGCGATCCTGGCGCATGTGACGGGGCCGGACTTTCCGACCGGCGGGCTGGTCGTCGATCCGCCAGCGGTGATCCGCGAATCCTATGCCAGCGGGCGCGGCGGGTTCCGGGTGCGCGCGCGCTGGGAAATCGAGCGCGAAAAGGGCGGGATGTGGACGCTGATCGTGTCCGAGATCCCGTATGGCGTGCAGAAGGGCAAGCTGATCGAGCAGATCGCCGACCTGATCAACGCCAAGCGCCTGCCGATCCTGGCGGACGTGCGCGACGAATCGGACGCCGAAATCCGCATCGTGCTGGAGCCGCGGAGCCGGACGGTCGATCCGCAGGTGCTGATGGACGGGCTGTTCCGGCTGACCGATCTCGAGACGCGGGTCAGCCTCAACCTTAACGTGCTCGACAAGGATCGCACGCCGCGCGTGATGTCGCTGCGCGAGGCATTGTCGGCCTGGGTCGAGCATCAGTTCGTCGTGCTGACGCGGCGGACCCAGCACCGGCTGGAGAAGATCGCCGACCGGATCGAACTGCTCGACGGCTATCTGATCGCCTATCTCAATCTCGACCGCGTGATCGAGATCATCCGCACCGAGGACGAGCCGAAAAAGGTGATGATCGCCGAGTTCAACCTGACTGATCGTCAGGCGGAGGCGATCCTGAACATGCGGCTGCGGTCGCTTCGCCGGCTCGAAGAGTTTGAGATCAAGACCGAACGCGACAAGCTCGATAAGGAACAGGCGACGCTGACCGCGTTGCTCGCCGATCCCAAGCTGCAGAAGAAGCGGATGAAGGCGGACCTGCGCAAGATCCGCGACCGCTATGGCGCCGAGACGCTGCTCGGCAAGCGGCGCACGACGATCGAGGAGGCGGCGCCGACTCGCGACATTCCGCTTGAGGCGATGATCGAGCGCGAGCCGATCACGGTGATCCTGTCGCAGCGCGGCTGGATCCGGGCGATGCGCGGGCATAATGATCTGGCGAGCCCCGAGGCGCTGAAGTTCAAGGAGGGCGATGGCCCGGCCTTCGCCTTCCATGCGCAGACGACCGACAAGCTGTTGCTGGCGGCGGAGAATGGGCGATTCTTCACGCTGGCGGCGGACAAGCTGCCGGGCGGGCGCGGCTTTGGCGAGCCGGTGCGCGCGATGATCGACCTCGACGGCAGCGTCGGGATCGTCGCGTTGTTGCCGGCGGCGCGGCAGGCCAAGCTGATGGTCGCGGCGACCGATGGCCGCGCGTTCATCGCGACCGCAGCGGACGTGATCGCGGAGACACGCAAGGGCAAGACGGTGATGACGCCGCGGATCGGCGAGAAGGTGAAGCTGGTCCGTCCTGTCGACCCCGCGGATGATTATGTCGCGGCGATCGGCGACAACCGCAAGCTGCTGGTGTTCCCGATCAACGAGCTGGTCGAGATGAATCGCGGGCAGGGGGTGCAGCTCCAGCGTTACCGCGACGGCGGGCTGGCGGATGCGATCACCTTCGTGTTCGCCAACGGCTTGAGCTGGGCGATGGGCGGCGAAACCAAACGCACGCGGACCGAGGCGGATCTGGGGCCGTGGCGCACGGCGCGCGGTGCGGCCGGGCGGATGCCCCCCACAGGTTTCCCCCGCGACAACCGATTCGGCTGAAATTCGTCTATGCTAAGGCGATGCGTGCTGACCATCGCGATCTGACTCCAGGGTAAATCGGGGGCCAGTGGCCGGGTCGTTGCGGACTGGTGCGGGGCTGTCTGAACCGGCGTTGAAATAATCGTACTCGTTTTGGGTCTTTTGTAAATTTCACGCGGCCTTAACGAAGCCGGGTTAGGCGGGACTATGGAATGGGTTCTTCACGAGGCCGAACAACCGGCAACCGTCTCGGCTGATCTCGTCGCGCGCGGCCTCGAGCTGAGCCCGATTCCGATGGTCCACCTGACGCTCGAGAATGGTGGGCTGGAGCTGTTCGCGATGAACCGGGCCTATCGCCTGGCCGGGCTGGGCGTCGTCGCGGCACGGTCGCCGATGATCGCCGATCTGGGCGATCGGATCATCGCCTTTCTGCTGACGTCGCAGACCCGACTCGACTTCGACTGGGCCTTTGGCGACACGATCGATTGCCGGCATTACCGCGTGACGATCGCGCGGAGCAGCGCAGCGATCCACGACCGGTGCACGCTGAGCTTCGTCGACCGGACCTCGCAGATCCATACCGAACGCAGCATGCGGCGCGAGATGACGACCGACAGCCTGACCGGGCTGCTCAACCGCGAAGGGTTCGAGGATCTGGTCGAGGCGGTCGAGGATCACGCCGCGCGCGCGGTCCTGGCGATCGATATCGACCGGTTCGGGCGGCTGAACGCGTGTCTGGGATCGCTGGTCGGCGACGAGATGCTGATCACCGTCGCGCGGCGGATCAAGGGCGCGCTGCGGGTCCGCGATACGCTGGCGCGGGTCGGCGGCGGGCAGTTTGCGGTGCTGATGACGATCGACGAGGATCCCGCAGAGGCACTGCGTCTCGCCGACCGGATCCAGCGCGCGCTGATCGCACCGTTCCGCCTGACCGATTACGAGATCCGCGTCGAATGCTCGATCGGCATCGCCTATGGCCGGGACGAGACCGGCGACACCGCCGAGATGATCCGCCACGCGCAGTTCGCGGTGAAGCGCGGCAAGGCGACGGGGCGGACCGAATGCTATCAGCGCCAGGAATTCGTCATCGCACGCGAACAGTTTGGCATGGAGACCGCGCTGCGTCGCGCGATCGAGAATGATCGGCTGCGGCTTGCCTATCAGCCGATCTGCGACCTTGCGACCGGGCGTATCGTCGCGTTCGAGGCGCTGGCGCGGTGGACCGACGAGGATGGTCGCGAGATCCCGCCGACACAGTTCATTCCGGTTGCCGAGGAATCGGGGCTGATCGTTCCACTGGGGCGCTGGGCGATCGATGCGGCGGCGCGGACGCTGGCGGCGTGGGACGTGCGTGCCGGCGGGCATTGCGGCGTTCGCGTCGCGGTGAACCTGTCAGCGATCCAGCTTCAGCGCGATGCGATCGCGCCGGTGGTCGAGTCGGCGCTGTCTCGCTCGCGGCTCGGCGGCGATCGGTTCACCCTCGAACTGACCGAAAGCGCGATCGTGTCCGACCCGGACCGGATCGCGCAGGCGATGCACGCGCTGAAGGATCTCGGTACGACGCTCGCCATGGACGATTTCGGCACCGGTTATTCCAATCTCGCCTATCTCCAGAAACTGCCGATCGATGTGCTGAAGATCGACCGGAGCTTCGTGACGGGGATGCTGGCGGACCGTGACAAGGTGTCGATCGTCCGCGCGATCCTCAGTCTCGCACAGGCGCTCAACATGCAGACGACCGCGGAGGGGATCGAGACGGGCGACTTGGCCCAGACGCTCGCGGCGCTCGGATGCACCTATGGCCAGGGCTATGTCTTCGCTCGGCCGCTCGAGGCGGCTCAGGCGTTCGAGTCGATCTTCAACCGGGTCCCGATCCTGGCCTGAAGGCTCAGGCGAGCGTTTCGGTGACCGCCTTGTCGGCGATCGCATCGACCCGGGCCTGATCGGGAAAGCCCTCCGCGATCCACTGAGTCTCGATCCGCCGGCGCATCGCCGCGACGTCGGGGCCCTTCCGCAGGCCGCGTTCGACCAGCGCGCCGCCGCTGATCGGAAATGCCGGCGGCGACCAGTCGGCAATCGGCGCGACGTCCGCGCCTGCGATCAGCAACCGGTCGATCGCGCCAGCCACGCCGTGGCGATAGGCGAGTGCGCGCGGGCCTTCGTCGCCAATCCCCTGCGTCGCCGCGACGACGCGTTTGCGATTGGTGTTCGACAGTTTCAGCCGTGCAGCGACCACATCGCCGTCGCGGGCGGGGATCAGTGCGGCCAGACGCCTGATCGGATCGGGCGCAATGCCGGCGGCATCTTCGTGATCGACCAGCGCGGCCAGCTGCGCGACCCCGTCGGCGTCGATCTCGGGCAGCACCGCGCGCCAGATGCCGCGCTCGACCATCAGCGCGATCACCGCGACGGCACGCGCCGCGACGAGCAGCTTGAGCAGTTCGGCGGCGATCCGCTCGCGGGACAGCGCCATCAGGTCGTTGGCGCGGGTGGTGCACGCCTCCAGCCCGGCGACGTCGATCTCGCTGCCGAACCGGGCGTGAAAGCGGAAGAAGCGCAGAATCCGCAGATGATCCTCCGCAATTCGCTGCAACGGATCGCCGATGAAGCGCACGCGCCCTGCGGACAGATCGTCCAGGCCACCGAAATAGTCGAAGATCTCACCGCTGACGGGATCGGCGTAGAGCGCGTTGATCGTGAAATCGCGGCGCGCCGCATCCTCGCGCCAGTCATCGGTATAGGCGATCGTTGCATGCCGCCCATCGGTCGCGACATCGCGGCGCAGCGTCGTGATCTCGACCGTTCCCCCCTCGGTCACCGCGGTGATCGTGCCATGCGCGAGCCCGGTCGGTACCGCGCGGATCCGCGCATCCTCGAGCCGTTCGAGCACCTCCTGCGGGGGAAGGCTCGTCGCGATGTCGATGTCGATCGCGCCGGTATCGGCAGGCGTCAGGCCGAGCAGCGTGTCGCGTACCGCCCCGCCGACGAACCGCGACTGCGCCGACGTGCTGCCCAGCACGGCGGTCAGCGCGGCGAGGCCGGGGCGCGTCCGCCAGGCGGCGTCGGGAAGGCTCATGCCCATTGCAGTCGTCGCCTCAGATTGACGATCATCGCCGCGGTCGCGCCCCAGATGCGGCGGTCGTTCCAGATGATCTCGTAATAATGCCGCTCATGACCCTGCCACTCGACGCTGGCTTCGACATGATTGCCCGAATCGAGCAGGAATTCGAGCGGAACCTCGAACACGTTCGCCACCTCCGCCTCGCTCGGGTGAAGCACGAGGTCGGGGGGGATGACGCCGATCACCGGCGTCACCTGAAAGCCGGTGACGGTGCGATAGGTATCGGCCTGGCCGATGACGGTCACGCGGTCGCGCGGCAACGCGATCTCTTCCTCGGCCTCGCGCAGTGCGGCGGTGACGATATCCTCGCCGGGATCGATCCGGCCGCCGGGAAAGGCGATCTGGCCCGCATGCTTGCGCATCGTCTCGGTCCGCTGGGTCAGGATCACCCCGGGTTCGGCACGATCGGTCACCGCGATCAGCACCGCCGCGGGCAGCAGCGTATCGCCGGGCGGCAGATCGATGTCGTCACGGTCGCCGGTCAGCAGGATCATGCCCGGCTCGACACCCCGCGACAGCGCGCTGCGCAGCCGATCGGCGAGCGTCACGCGGCGATGTCTTCGGGCGACGGCATGGCAGGTTCGAGCGGGAAGAACTGGCCGTCGCTCCATAGTCCGACCGGCGACTCGCCGCCGGCAATCGCGCGGTCGGCGAGCTCGTAATAGACCGGCCGTGCGACCACCGCCTCCATCCCGCCGCGAACCATCAGATAGGGCCGCGGGCCATCCTCATCCTCGACGAAGCGGATCGGGTGCGCGGCGCCCGCGGTGACGAGGTCGCCGGTGTTAAGCCGGAAGGTCAGCCTGGTCGCCGGACCCTCGCCATCGATCTTCACCTCGACCGCAACGAACGGGACGTCTTCGACGACGATGTCGAGCTTCTCGACCGGGGTGACCAGGACATAGCCGCCCGATGGCTCGCGCCTGAGGATCGTCGAGAAGAGCCGGACCATCGCCTCGCGGCCGATCGGCGTGCCCTGATGATACCAGGTCCCGTCGCGCGCGATCCGCATTTCGCTGTCGCCACAATGCGACGGATTCCATTTGTCGACCGGCGGCAGTTTCTGCTCGTCGGCGAGCCGGGCGATTTCGGCGAGGCTCAGCGAGGCAAGATCGGGGAGGGGGTCCATAGGCATGAGCGCGAGGTAGGGTGCGCATGGCCTCTCGTAAAGTCTCGCGGCAGGCGAAGCGCCAGGCCGCGCTGCGGCGTCGTCAGCCGGCTGCGCCTGGGCGCGGGCCGAGCATTCCAGCGTCGTCGGGTACGGCCCCCCCCAGTGCAAGAAGCCGGTGACGTTCGACCGGACCCGGTGCCTGCCACGCGGCTGTGCGCTCAACGGAAAAGCCGAAGAACCGGCCATAATAGTCCGGATCGCCGATCAGCATCAGCGCGGCGCCCAGATCGCTCGCCGCAGCGACCTCGAGCGCGCGCGCTACCAGCGCCCGGCCGATGCCGTCGCCCTGATGCCCCGGCGCGACCGCGACCGGGCCGACCATCACCAGCGGCAATGCCGCCTGCGCGGTCATGAGCGCGATCGGCCAGCACTGGATCGAGCCCAGCAGCACGTCGCCCGACACGGCGGCGAAGCTGAGTGCCGGGATCGCTATTCCATCGCCGCGGATCATATAGGCGGTCCGGCCATGACGATCCTGCCCGAACGCGCGGTCGAGCAGCGCCTCGACCTCGGCATGCGGGACGGCGTTCAGGGGGACAAGTTCGAACACCGGCTTCTCCAGCGCCGGCGCAGGAACGTCCGGGGCCGCGCGCTTTACGCAGCACGTCGCCGAACGCAAGCGGAACCGGCGTAGCGCCGCGTCCGCCCCGGGCCTTCCCTACGGTCGCGGCTCTGCTAGAGCGCGGCGATGCAAGACAGTCTTCAGCTCGAAGTGCACGACATGGAAGTGCAGGTGCTCACCGGGATCTATTCGGAGGAGACGCATCTGCCCCAGCCGCTGCGGATTTCGCTCACCGTCGATCTCACCTGCCCGAGCCGGTTCGATCCCGACACGCCCTTGTCGGCGTCGAAAAACTATCTCGATCTGAAACATGCCGCGACCACGGCCTTGCCGACGGGCGTGCATTTCACGCTGATCGAGGCCGTTGCCGACCATATCTGCGAAACGCTGTTCCTGCAGGACGCGCGTGTTCAGCGGGTCGCGGTGAAGATCGTCAAGCTGGCGATCGCCGAAGCGGGCGAGGCGATCGGCGTGACGCTCGTGCGACATCGTCGGTGAGATCATGCGGCTGATCGTGAGCGAGCGTGACGACATCGCGGCGTGCGTGCGCGATGCGCGCGCGCGGCTGGGCACCGACGACAGCCTGGTCGTCGTGATTCGCGAAAGCAGCGATTCGCTTTTTGCCGCCCAGGCCCGTGCCGCGATCGCGCCGCTTGCGATCGAGGCGGCGCCGGTGACACGAATTAACGCCGTCCTGTCCCATAATGGGGCGCGGGCTGCCGATGTCGAGGCGGCGATCAGTTACCTCGAAACCGCCCTGTCGACGACCGGGCAGACCCTCGAAATACGCTGAGCGGGGCCTCGCTCGGCGGTCCGGTCAGCGCTGCGGGCTGCGTCCGCAGGGGCCGAGCGCACGCAGAACGAATTGATAATCCTCACGCGCGATTACCGCATCGGTGACTGCCATCGACGCGACGCTGCGATCCGGCATGGCGGCGGGAAGCGCGCAGGCTAGCCGGTACCACAATAGCGAACCACGCGGCGGAGGGGCCGCGGCCTCGTCGACGATCTCGCTCAGCGCGACCGCCCAGCGGGGTTGCTCGCCGGGCCGCCGCAGGATCGACAGCGAGACGGGACGCTGATCCGAAGTGGTCAGGAAGATCTGCGTTTCGCCTTCGCCGGGCAGGGCGCCGGGCACGTGAAAGGCGTTGCCGATCCCGGTGATGACGGGCGGCGCGTCGGCGGCGAGCACCTCGCGGGCGATGCGGCGGACCTGCGCGTCGAGAGCGGGCGTCCAGTCGCGTTGCGCGTCGCGCGCGACGAGCTGGATCTGGGCGGTCGATGTTCCGGCGGTACGTGCAAACAGCAGCACGCGCGCCTTTTTCAGCTTTGGCAGACGACCGTTGGAATCCGGTGCGATATCAAGCAGATAGCCGAGTCTTGGGGCCACACCACCACTGCCGCGAATCAGCGCGGTTACGTCGGCCTCGACATAGAAACGCACGAGCCCGGGTGCGACATCCGCCGCCTCTGCGCCCTTGATCCGCGCGGTCGAGCGAATCGTCGCGTCGGCGATCACCGGCGCGGCGAGAACGAGATCTGCAAGGTCCGCATAGCCCGCGCCTTGGTCGGGGGCCGCGGGTTGGGCGGGACCCGCGCCGGCGGCGCCGACCGGCACCGCATCGCGCGCGCCTTCCCATTGCTGATCAAGCTGTTCGGGGGTCAGCGTCGTCGAGTCGCCGGCGCTGTTTTGCTGCGGCGCGGTCGGCACGGATTGCGGCGGGGGGGCCGTTTGCGCAACGATCGGGGCCGCGGCGATGACGGCGAAGAGGGTCATGAGCGGTGGGATGGAACGTGGGGATATCATCGCCATGGGCTACGCGATGGCGCATGAACGTTACAGAAATAAAATTGCCATCATACGCTTGTACGTTTGTTGCGTCCGACAAAGCGTTTGCGTGTCGCATGGCGTGGCGATAGACATTGCGCACTGCCGCGTGGAATTTTTGCTTCACGGCACACGTTTGCGTTGCGCCTGCCCCCATGCGCGACTGCGTGAAGGCAGACAGAATAAGGGAGTGTCGTTGCTGAATGGCCTATGTTGACCAGAAGATGTCCTCAGGCAAAATCGTCGCGATCGTCATCGTCGCGCTGATTCATGCTGCCTTGGGCTATGCTTTCGTCACCGGCCTCGCGTTTCAATACGTGAAAAAGGCCACCGAAAAGTTAAACACGTTCGACGTGGAGCCGCCGCCACCGCCGCCTCCGCCCGACGAGCCCCCGCCGCCGCCGCCTGACCAGCCCAACCTGCCGCCGCCGCCGACCACGGTCGTCGTGCCGCCGCCGGTCGTTGTTACGCCGTCGCCCGCTCCGGCGATCACGACGTCGAACATCATCCCGCTGAGCCAGCCAACGGCACCGCCGGCGCCTCCCGCGCCGCCAGCGCCGCCGGCCCCGCCAGCAGCACCGACGGTCAGCAAGGCCGCGGGCGCCAAGGGTAATCCGGCCACGTGGGTGAGCCAGGACGACTATCCGCCGAGCGCGATCCGTGCCGGCGAACAGGGTGCGGTCGCGATGCGCTGGGACATTAACGCCCAGGGTCGTGTCGAGAACTGCACCGTGACGTCGTCGAGCGGTTCGCCTGCTCTCGATCGGGCAGCCTGTGCTGCGATGACGCGACGTGGTCGCTACTCGCCGGCGCTCGATCAGGCCGGGAACCCGATGCGTTCGAGTGCGACGCAGCGTATCCGGTGGACGTTGCCGGAAAATTAATCTGCGTCTCGGCGCACTTAGACCAACGAATCTTAAGAGGATCATCCGACCATGTTCACCACTATCCTTGCCGCGGCGGCGCCCGCAGCAGCCGAAGCCAACCCGTACGGCCTCGAAGCGGCACTTCGCGAAGGCGGTCTCATCTCCCAGACCGTGTTCGGCATTCTGGTGCTGATGTCGGTGGTTTCGTTCTACATCCTGTTCTCCAAGCTGTTCGAGCAGCAGAAGATCATCGGTCAGGGCAAGCGCGTCCGTCAGGCCTTCTGGTCGTCGAACAGCCTTCGCGAAGGTTCGGCCAAGCTCGAGAAGAACTCGGCCTACAAGCAGATCGTCGACGACGGCCTGGCCGCTCAGGAGCAGCATTCGAAGCTGACCGATCCGGTCGAGGCGCATGACTGGCTGCACGGTTCGCTCGCCCGTTCGGAAGCTGCGATCAACTCGAAGCTGGGTGGCGGTCTCGCCTTCCTCGCAACGGTCGGTTCGGTTTCGCCGTTCATCGGTCTGTTCGGTACGGTTATCGGCATCTACCGCGCACTCGTGAAGATCGGTGCATCGGGTCAGGCATCGATCGACAAGGTCGCAGGGCCGGTCGGTGAAGCACTGATCATGACCGCATTGGGTCTCGTCGTCGCGGTTCCTGCCGTTCTGTCGTACAACTGGCTGCAGCGTCGCAACAAGTCGATCGCAGAGGACCTGTCGGCCTTCTCGAACGACGTGCTCGGCTTCCTGGCATCGAACGGCGCCGTGCGTCCGATCACCGCTTCGGGCGTCAAGCCGGTCGTGGCCAAGCCTGCCACGGCGACCACGACTGCCGGTCAGACCGGTGGCGTGCCGCGCGCTAACTAAGACGCGAGAAAGGCGGGGCTGCCGTTCGCGGCAGCTCCGCTTCCTTCCCGCCGGCGGTGCCGGTGGCGATAAAAGAATAGGATAGTTCGCACATGGCGATGAGTGTTGGTGGCGATTCCACCGAGAAATCGATATCGGACATCAATACGACGCCGCTGGTCGACGTCATGCTCGTGCTCCTGATCATCTTTCTGGTGACGACGACCGTCGCGGTCCAAGCGGTGCAGCTGAAGCTCCCCGAGGTCAAATTTGATCCGACCACGACCAAGCCCGAAAATGTCTCGCTGTCGGTGACGACAAATGGCGATGGCAGCTGTGCAGTGTATTGGAACATGACCCCGGTCACCTCGACCGAGTTGCTCGATCGCGCGGTCGCCAAGCTGAAGACCGAGATCGATCGTCAGGGTGGCGTGAATGCCGCAGGTCTTGAGCTGCCCGAGGCGCATATTCGCGGCGACGTGAACACGCCGTACAAGTGCATCGGCGGCACGATCTACACGATGCAGCGCGCCGGCTTCGCCCGCGTCGGCTTCATCTCCGAGCCGCCCCCCGGCGGCACCACCGAACGCTGACGATCGCTCGGACGTATTTAGGAGTAGTATAGAATGGCAATGGGCGGCGGCAAAGAAGATGACGGGCCGATGATGGAAATGAACATGACGCCGTTGATCGACGTCCTGCTCGTTCTCCTCATCATGTTCATCATCACGATCCCGATCCAGACGCACGCGGTCAAGGTCGACCTTCCGGTCAACAGCAAGAACCCGCCGCAGAACCCGATCGACCCCGAGAAGAACAAGATCTCGATCGACGCATCGGGCACGGTGGCCTGGAACGGGTCGCCGGTCGACGAGGTGACGCTGCGCCAGTATCTGGACCAGACCGCGGGCATGAACCCCGAGCCGGAACTTCACTTCCAGCCGGACCCGCAGGCGCGGTACGAAGTCGTCGATCGCACGCTGGCCGTCGTGAAGCGGTCTTCGATCACGAAGCTCGGCTTCATCGGTAACGAGCAGTATCGCAACGACTTCTAAGTCACGCGACACGATCGATACGATGCCAGGGGCGGTCCGCAAGGGCCGCCCCTTTTGCATGTCCGACGTCCATGACACCGGGGGCGGACAGCGTCGGCATGCCGCGCGCGCACCTCACGGCCTTGCCAGGGCGATATCCGTAAAAATGCCATATTGCGCTCCAGTCATCGAAGTGACACAACAGTGTCACAAAAGTGAAACCTTTCGACTCAGAAGGGCGATGGAGACGGGATGATGCGCAAATTCGGCTTTGTAGTTCTTGCCCTTGTCGGCGCGGCAGCACCGGCGCTCGCAGCGGATCAGAATGGCTATCAGGCGATCGTGTCGGGCGATCTGGCCGCGGCCGAACGCCATATCCTGGCAGAACAGGCGGTCTATCCGGGTCGCCCCGAACTGATGCTCAACCTTGCCGCGGTTTACCGGCGGACCGGCCGCGAGGCGGACGCACGGGCGCTGTACAAGCGCGTGCTCGAACGCCGCGACATCGCGATGGACCTGCCCTCGGGTGCGGTGGCCTCGTCGCATGATCTGGCACGGCGCGCTCTCGGCGTGGCCCCGGTGCAGATCGCCACGCGCTAAACCAGGGCCGACGCGCTCGTCCGGCGCCGGTCCTGTGGTTCCGGTCGTGAGGCAGAGGCGTCGACCTCGCGCGGTCGACGCCTGAGGCGGTCAGAGGCGGGGCAGGGTGACCCCGCGCTGGCCCATATATTTGCCCGCGCGGTCGGCATAGCTGATCTCGCACGGCTCGTTGCCGCGCAGGAACAGGAACTGGCAGGCGCCCTCGTTCGCGTAGATCTTCGCGGGGAGCGGCGTCGTGTTGGAGAATTCGAGCGTCACATGGCCCTCCCATTCGGGTTCGAGCGGGGTGACGTTGACGATGATCCCGCAGCGCGCATAGGTCGATTTGCCCAGACAGATCACCAGCGTGTCGCGCGGGATGCGGAAATATTCGACCGTCCGCGCCAGCGCAAAGCTGTTCGGCGGGATGATGCAGACATCGGTCTTGCGGTCGACGAAGCTGTTCGCGTCGAAATTCTTCGGATCGACGATCGCACTGTCGACATTGGTGAAGATCTTGAACTCGTCGGCGACGCGCGCGTCATAGCCATAGGAGGACAGGCCGTAGCTGATACAGCCGTCGCGGCGCTGCGCCTCGTGAAACGGCTCGATCATCGCATCGCCCAGCGCGCGTTCGCGAATCCAGCGGTCGGACATGACGGACATGAGACATTCCCCTTTTCGCCGCTGCTTTCGCGCGGATGGTCGATGGCGGCAAGAGCGCGCGCACGCAGAGAGCGTTTTTGCCGTTGCAGCCGGCGTGTCGGGCCGTCATGGGGCGCGGCATGAACCAGATTCGGCAGCCTTTTCCGCGCGGTACGTCCGTCGAGCCACAGCTTCCGGACCTTGATGGTCAGCGGGATCGCGCCGCGACCCGCGCTCGCCGCGCCAGCCGCCATGCGCGGATCGCGCTGGTAGGATCGATCGCGCTGTCGGGTACGGCGGCGCAGGCGCAGTCGGTGCAGGACCTGCAACGCCAGATCGACGAACTGAAGGCGACGATCGCCGAGCTCAAGGCCGCCCAGAACGGACCGATTGCCCAGACTGCGCCAGTCACTGCGCCGATAGCTGCGCCGGTCGCGGTTGCAGCAACGCCCGCGCCCGCTCCCAAGCCGGCAACCGCGGTCGCGCCATTGACGCAATTGGCCGCGGCGACGCCCGAGCCGAAGCGCGCCTGGTATGATCGCATCGCGATCCGCGGCTATACGCAGATGCGGTTCAACGAAATCGTGTCGGGCGATCGCACCGCGCCGGACGGCCAGTCGCGGTTGCGGTCGGTGCATGACGGCAGCATCGGCGACAATACCGGCTTCTCGCTCCGCCGCGTCCGGCTGGTCCTGCAGGGCGACCTGACCGACCGTGTGTCCTTCTATCTCCAGCCGGACTTCGCGGTGAACGTCAGCAACCAGTCGGTCGGCGAGCGACGCGAGGGCTTTGCCCAGCTGCGCGACGCCTATGTCGACACGTTCCTCGACGCGGATCGCCGCTTCCGGCTGCGGTTCGGGCAGTCGAAGGTGCCATTCGGCTGGGAGAATATGCAGTCCTCGTCGAATCGCATCACGATCGATCGCAGCGACGGGATCAACAGCGCGGTCCCCGGCGAGCGCGATCTGGGCATCGTCGCCTATTACACGCCCACCGGCATGCAACGGATATGGGACCGCCTCGAGGAGGACGGCCAGAAACTGTTCGGCAATTACGGCGCGTTCGCGCTCGGCGTGTATAACGGCCAGGGGATCAGCCGTGCCGAGACCAATGACGGCGTCATGACCGTGGCGATGGCGACCTGGCCGTTCGCGCTGGACGGGCTTGGCGGGGCGTTCAGCGGACAGGTGTTGGAGGTCGGCGGGGCGGCCATCCGTAATCGCGTCCAGCCCGAATTGCGCAGCGGCGGGGTCAGCGACACGAGCTTTGCCGACGAGCGGTTCGGCGTCCACGCGATCCTCTATCCGCAGCCCTTCGGGTTCCAGGCAGAGTGGAACTGGGGCCGCGGCCCCGAATATGACGATGCATCGCAGTCGATTACGACCAAGCGGCTCAACGGCGGCTATGTCCAGGCGATGGCGCGCGTGCGGTCGTCGCCGCTCGGCCCGTTCATGCCCTATGCGCGCCGGCAATATTATCGCGGCGGGTGGAAGGCGCTGCCCAATGCGCCGCGGCTCGAGACCGACGAGTTCGAGCTGGGGATCGAGTTCCAGCCGACCCCGCCGATCGAGCTGACCGTCGCCTATGCGCGGATGACACGGCGCGAGGCCGACGAACGCCGCGAGGGCCGGGCGGAGGGCGATCTGATCCGCACACAGTTGCAGTTCAACTACTGACCGCGGATCAGCCGATCCCGAGGTCCGCCGGGCCGAACGCATCGGGGAGAAGCTCCGACAGGCGGTAGCTGCGGACAGCGTCGCCCTGCGCCGCGCCGCAATGCACGGGGAGATCGCGCCCGCCCATCTGCGCCGCCTCGTTGATCACCTGGCGGCACCGTCCGCAGGGGCTCACCGGGGAGAGGCCGGCGGCGATGCCGTCCGCATCCATCGCGCCGCCGATCACGCCGATCGCGACGACGTCACGCAGGCGGCCCTGCGCGCTTGCGGTCGCCAGCGCGACGGTTTCGGCGCAGAGCGACAGGCCGTAACTCGCATTCTCGAAATTGGCGCCGGTGATCACGCTGCCGTCGTCGAGCAGCACTGCGGCGCCGACCGCGAATCGTGAATAGGGCGCATGCGCGTGACGTGCGGCATCGCGCGCCGCGGCGATCAGGCGGGTTGCCTGATCGGTGTCGAAACCATCGTTCATCCTGCCACCACGTCCCAGTTCACCGGTCCCTCGATTCCCTCGACACGCCGAAAATTGCTCGCGCGCCACATGCGCCATGGCCGTGCCGCATAATCGGGCTTGAGCAGATTGGCCATCGCCCAGACCGGCCGCGGCAGTGCCGCCGACAACGCATAGCTGCCCTCGACCGACTTGCCGATCCGCAGCAGGACGGGCTTGCCGGTATGCGTCTCCACCATCGTCACGAAGCGCGTCAGATCGGCGACCAGCGCGGCCTTTTCAGGGCGGGCGACGCAATCATCACGGAACTGCACGTCTACGGCGACGGGCAGCGCATCGGCGGCGGCGGGCACGAAGGTATTGAACGCGTTCGCCTGTTCGACCGCAGGCTGGCACAGCGAATAGATATGCACCGCGCCGCGCCGCAGCCCGGCTTCGGGAAGCGCCGCCCAGTTCGCCTCGAACGCGGGATCGCGGCGATCCTTGCCCGAGGTCGCGACGATATAGGCGAAGTCGACGCCGCGCGCGCGCACCGTTCCCCATTCGACCGGCGCGGGATTTTCACCCAGGTCGACGCCTTGCAGCGGATAGGTCTCGGTCGCGGGATGCCACTGCGTCGCATAGGCCCAGCCGCCAATCGCAATGCCGCCCGTGCCGAACAGCAGGGTCGCAAGCTTCAGCAATGTTGTCGCCATCAGCGTTGCTCAGCCACGCAGATGCAGGACGCAGATAAGCGTGAACAACCGGCGGGCGGTGTCGAAATCGACCTCGATCTTGCCCGACAGCCGGTCCTTGAGCAGCTCGGCGGCCTCGTTGTGGACGCCGCGCCGGGCCATGTCGACGGTTTCGATCTGCGCGGGCGAGGACTGGCGAATCGCCTGGTAATAGCTGTCGCAGATCGCGAAATAGTCCTTGATCGGTCGGCGGAAACGGCCGAGCGCGAGCACCAGTGTCTCAAGATGCGTGTCGTCCTCACGATGGATGTGAATGCCGAGACGGCCTTCCTCCGTCTCGAGCCTGATGCGGTACGGGCCGGCATAGCCATCGGCATGCTGGCGCTGCGGCGCGAAATAATTGCCCTCGATCAGGTCGAAGATCGCGATCCGGCGTTCCTGCTCGATATCCGCGGAACGCCACGCAATCGTGCGCTCGTCGAGCTGTATGTCGATGATCCGCGGGTCGGCCATGCCATGTGCGATAGCGATGGTCGTAACGCGTGTCACTTGTCGCCTGCACCGGCGGCCGCCGATCGCGGCTGGCTGGTCGACTTATCCCCATCATTCTGGCGCAGTTGGCTTGGAGCGATCGCGCGCAGTGCGTAGAACGCAGTATGGCAACCCTCGCATTCCCCGTCCCCGCCGTGGCCGAACCACAGCAGCTTCCCCGCAACGTCGAGGCCGAAGCCGCGATGCTCGGCGCGATGATGATCGATAACCGGCTCGCCGACGATCTGGTCGACAAGCTCGAACCCACGCATTTCTTCGAACCCGTACACGGGCGCATCTTCGCCGCGATCAAGACGCTGCGTGGCAACGACATGCTGGTGACGCCGGTCACGCTGCGGCCGATGTTCGACGCGGACGAGGGCATGCGCGAGCTGGGCGGCCCCGCCTATCTGGCCGGCCTCACGGGCAGCGGCGCGGGGCTGATCGGTGCGCGCCAGTTCGCGCAGCAGATCTATGACCTGGCGATGCTGCGCGCGCTCGTCTCGGTCGGCCGCACCCTGGTCGACCGCGCGATGGATACGTCCGAGGAGGTTAATCCGCGTGCGCAGATCGAACTCGCCGAGGAGGAATTGTTCAAGGTCGCCGCCGATGGCGGGGCGGAGAACTCGGTCAAGACGTTCGCGCAGGCGACCACCGCAGCGGTCAAGATGGCCGAGCGGGCGCTCAACTCGGGCGGCAATTTGTCGGGCGTGACGACGGGTATCGATTCGATCAACGCCAAGATCGGCGGCATGCATCACAGCGATCTCATGATCCTCGCCGGGCGTCCGGGCATGGGCAAGACGTCGCTCGCCACCAACATCGCGTTCAACGCCGCGCGGCGCTGGATGCGCGACATGGCCGACGGGATCGCCCCGAAGGATTCGGTCGGCGCGAAGGTTGCGTTCTTCAGCCTCGAAATGTCCGCGGATCAGCTGGCGACGCGTATTCTTGCCGAGCAGTCTCAGATCAGTTCCGAATCGCTCCGCATGGGCAAGATCAGCCGCACCGAGTTCGCGCAGCTCGCGGCCGCGGCGGCCGAGCTTGAGAACCTGCCGCTGTTCATCGACGACACCGGCGGCCTGTCGATCGGCGCGCTGCACACGCGCGTCCGCCGGCTGCAGCGTCGCCACAATAACGAGATCGGGCTGGTGGTGGTCGACTATCTCCAGCTGCTGTCGGGGTCGGGCAAGAGCAAGGACGGCAACCGCGTCCAGGAAATCTCCGAGATTTCGCGCGGGCTGAAAACGCTGGCGAAGGATCTGAACGTGCCGGTGCTGGCACTGTCGCAGCTGAGCCGCGCGGTCGAAAGCCGCGAGGACAAGACGCCGATGCTGTCAGATCTTCGCGAATCGGGGTCGATCGAGCAGGACGCGGACATGGTCTGGTTCGTATACCGCGAGGACTATTACGTCGCCTCGAAGGAGCCCAAGCGGCCGGCCGAAGGCGACAGCGCGAAGATCTTCGAGGATCACGCGTCCTGGGCAGCCGAGATGGAGCGCGTCTATGGCCTGGCCGAGCTGATCATCGCCAAGCAGCGTCACGGTGCGACCGGCAAGGTGCGGATGAAGTTTGATCCGACGATCACGAAGTTCTCGGATCTGGCGGAATATTGAGGCGCTCATCTCCCTCTCCCCGCGGGGGAGAGGGAAGGGGCCCGCGGCACTTGCCGTGGGAAGGGTGAGGGGTGTGAGACGCGGGACGGTTGATCCCAACGCCCCTCTCCCTTCCGTCGCCTACGGCTCCTCCCTCCCTCTCCCCAAAGGGGCGAGGGAATTCAGTCAGATGATCGGGTCGTAGCCGCCGGGGGCGTGGATGCCGCATTCGACCTTGTCGAAGCTGCGCCAACGCCCCGCGCGCGGATCCTCGCCGGGGGCGACCTTGGTCGTGCAGGGCGCGCAGCCGATCGAGAGATAACCCTGCGCCTCGAGCGGATGCCGCGGCAGGTCATGCTCGGCGAAATAGGCATCGAGCCGCGCCTTGTCCCAGTCGGCGAGCGGGTTGATCTTCAACCGGCCCTCATCTTCCTCGAACCGCGGCAGCGCGGTGCGCGTGCCCGACTGGAAGCCCTTGCGCCCCGAGATCCACGCGTCGAACGGCGCGAGCGCGCGGCGCAGCGGCTCGACCTTGCGCAGGTCGCAGCAGCCATCGGGGTCATAAGACCAGCGCTCGCCCGCCCGATCCTTGATCGCCAGCAGCCGCGGATCGGGTCTGAACACGCGCAGGTCGGTGAGGCCCAGCCGTTCGGCGAGCGCATCACGATAGGCGAGCGTCTCGCCGAACATCTTCTGCGTGTTGGTGAAGACCACCGGCACGTCGACATCGACCTGCGCGACCATGTGCAGCAGCACCGCCGATTCGGCACCGAAGGACGAGACCGACGCGATCCGCCCGGCCAGCTCGCCGGTCAGCAGCTCGCGCAGCATCTGCGCCGCAGGAACGCCGGCGAACCGGTCCTGCATCGCCTGTGCATCCGCCTTCGTAAAGGCGGGGGTGACGTCGATCGTGTCGATCCGGCGGAGCGCTTCACCCATGGCGCAGCTTCCAGACCGGCACGGCGCCGTCCGCCGCCTTCTGATAGGGCGTGTCGTAGCGCGCGAGGCTGGCGCGCAGCACGTCGATATCGATCGGGGCCTCGGGCGCGAAGCTGTCGAAGCCGCAGCGGCGCATCAACGGAATCTGGTCGACAAGCACGTCGCCCGCCGCACGCAGCTCGCCGGTATAGCCCGCCTCGCGCAGGATCCGCGCCGCCGAATAGCCGCGCCCGTCGCGATAGCCGGGAAAGCTCACCTCGATCAGCGCGAGCTGGTCGATCTGCGGCAGCAGCGCGCGCGCATCGTCACCCGCTTCGAGGCGGACGGCGGCGGCGTTGCTCTGGCCGATGAACGAATCGAGCGTCACCGCAGGCTCGTCATGCGGCTCGTCATCGCGGAATCGGAGCAGCGTCTGGTCCGGATACTCAACCATAGATCGCCTCCTTGAACGTCTCGAAGCCGACGCGGCGATAGGTGTCGAGGAAGCGCTCGCCGGGGTCACGGACCTGGAGATAGCGGTCGGTAACGCGTTCGATCGCGTCGACGACGCCATCCTCCGAGAAGCCGGGGCCGGTGATCTTGGCGAGGCTCACATCCTCCGCGCCCGATCCGCCGAGCGAGAGCTGGTAATTCTCGGTGCCCTTCTTGTCGACGCCGAGGATGCCGATGTGGCCGGCATGGTGATGCCCGCAGGCGTTGATGCAGCCGCTGATCTTGAGCTTGAGCTCACCCAGCTCGCGCTGACGGCCAAGATCGCCGAAGCGCGTCGCGATCTTCTGCGCGAGCGGGATCGACCGCGCATTGGCGAGGCTGCAATAATCGAGGCCGGGGCAGGCGATGATGTCGCTGATCAGGTCGAGATTGGCCTCGGCCAGCCCCGCCTCGCTGAGCGTCGACCACACCGCGTGTAGATCGGCCATGCGGACGTGCGGCAGGACGATGTTCTGCGCATGCGTGACGCGCAGTTCGTCGAAGCTGTAGCGCGTGCCGAGATCGGCCATTACGTCGATCTGGTCCGCCGACGCGTCGCCGGGGATGCCGCCGACGGGCTTCAGGCTGATGTTGACGATCGCATAGCCGGGCTGCTTGTGCGCCTTCACATTCTGGTCGAGCCAGACCGCGAAGTCGGGATCGCTGCGGTCGATCTCGGTGGACGCGTTTTCCTCGAATGCGGGCGCGCCGAAATGGCTCGTGATCCGCTCGAGTTCGGCGCGCGGCGGATCGAGGCCGAGGCCCTTCACCGCGGCGAATTCCTCCTCGACCTGGCGACGATATTCGTCGGGGCCGATCTCGTGCAGCAGGATCTTGATCCGCGCCTTGTAGATATTGTCGCGGCGGCCGTAGCGATTGTAGACGCGCAGGCACGCCTCGAGATAGCTCATCAGGTCGTCGGCGGGGACGAAATCGCGGATCTCGTGGCTGATCATCGGCGTGCGGCCCATGCCGCCGCCGACATAGATCTTCGCGCCGAGTTCGCCGTCGCGGACGTGCAGACCGATGCCGATATCGTGCAGCCGCATCGCCGCGCGATCCTCGTCCGCCGCGATCACGCAGATCTTGAACTTGCGCGGGAGGTAGGTGAATTCGGGATGGAACGTGCTCCACTGACGGATCAGCTCGGCCCAAGGGCGCGGATCGGCGACCTCGTCCGCGGCGGCGCCGGCGAACTGGTCGGAACTGATGTTGCGGATGCAGTTGCCCGAGGTCTGGATGGCATGCATCTCGACCGTCGACAGCTCCTGGAGGATGTCCGGGGTCTGATCGAGCTGGATCCAGTTGAACTGGATGTTCTGCCGCGTCGTGAAATGGCCGTAGCCGCGATCATATTTGCGCGCGATGTGGCCGAGCATCCGCATCTGCCGGCCGTCCAGCGTGCCATAGGGCACCGCGACGCGCAGCATGTAGGCATGCAACTGCAGATACAGGCCGTTCATCAGGCGCAGCGGCTTGAACTGGTCCTCGGTCAGCTCGCCCGAAAGGCGGCGGCGGACCTGGTCGCGGAATTCGTCGACGCGCTGGTCGACGATGGCCTGGTCGTATTCGTCGTACTTATACATGGGGGGTTCCCGGTAGAATTTGGTTCACGCGGAGCCTGTCCTGAGCGAAGCCGAAGGGGCGCGATGGCGCGAAGAGATTCAGAAGAATTTTGTTCACGCGGAGGCGCGGAGGCGCGGAGGAGAAAGACGAGGAAGGAACTCCCGCGCCAGCGGGCATCGAATCTGCCTCAATCAGCGAGTGTGAGGGCCGCTGCGCGGCAAGGGAGACACCTCCGCGCCTCCGCGCCTCCGCGCGAACCATCTTCTCATTGCTCTCGTCGCGCCTTCGCGCCATCGCGTGAATCATATAACCCAACTCCCCGCAGCCGGATCGGCCGGCTTGAGCGTAAGGTCGGGCCGCATCGTCGGACCCAGCGCACGGATGCGGTCCTTGATGTGCGCAGGGCGGGGGCCGTCTGCGGTCGCGGTCGCCTCGATCAGATAGGGGACATTGACGCGGCGTGCGCCTTCCTCCGCCTGGAGGATCGATTCACCCGCGACGCCGACATCGGCCGCATCCTCGATGTGACGCGACCAGCCGTCGCCGGTCCACCAGATCACGTCGCCGGTGGGAAGGTCGTTTCCGGTCAGGAGCTTCATGCGGCGGCCTCTGCAATTCGTGCCCAGCGGGCGAGCTTGTCCTGCGCGTCGGAGAGTTCGACGACCTCGCCGACGACGATGATCGCGGGGCTCTTTACCGCCTCGCGCTGCACCATCGGGCCGAGATCGGCGAGCAGGGTCCGCATCGCACGGCTGCCCGATAGCGTGCCGCGCTCGAGCACCGCAACCGGCATGTCGGGCGCGACGCCATCGGCCATCAGCTTGTCGGCGATATCGGTCGCGGTCGCGATCCCCATGTAGATGACGAGCGTACGGCCCTGGCCGGCGAGCCCCGACCAGTCCTGTTCGGTCAGACCCTTGCACTGGCCCGCGACGAAGCTGACCGCGCTCGAATGATCGCGGTGAGTGAGCGGGAGCATCGCCTCGGCCGCGCAACCCAGTGCTGCGGAGACGCCGGGGATCACCTCGACCGGCAGGCCCGCCGCACGTACCGCCTCGACCTCCTCGCCGCCGCGACCGAACACGAACGGATCGCCACCCTTCAGCCGGACGACGATCGCGCCGGTCTTCACATGCGCGATGATCAGCGCGTTGATCGCCTCCTGCGGCAGCGTGTGGCGCGCGCGCTGCTTGGCGACCGAGATGCGCTGGGCGGCAGGCGGCGCAATGTCGAGCACGCGCGGATCGATCAGCCCGTCATGGACGACGACGTCGGCGATCTCGAGCGCGGCGACCGCACGTACGGTCAGCAGTCCGGGATCGCCGGGCCCCGCCCCGACGAGGATGACGCGCCCGCGGGCACCGGGGTCTAGCAAGCTTACCATGTCAGGAAGATGGGCGCTGGGCGGGCGATTGGCGAGCCCAGCATTATTTGCCCCGGGGCTAGTCCTGCTTTCCCACGCGGCGCGGGTGCCAACGCCGGAAACGTTCGCAGGCCCCGGTCACGGGCTGGTGGTGGTGGAGTCCGCGCTATAGGAAGGCGCGACGAACCGGGTAACCCGGACGCGATGGGGAACTTCGATAATGCGCCTGACCTGCCTTGCCGCCATGTTGCTGGCGACCACCTTCATCGGCGCGGTGCCGGTGTCGAGCCAGGCGCTGCCGCCGCCCGCGCCGATCGCCGGCGACGGCCCAGAGGATGCAAAGCTCAAGCAGCTTTTCTATGCAAGCGACGAGCGCGATCTGAAGAACGATCCGCTGCAGGCCATCTTCCGCGGCGACATGCGCTATGCCGATCGCTTCGGCGAATATCTGACCGATGCGCGCACCGCGCAGGACAAGCGCAACGTCGAGCAGGACCTGTCTGCGATCGCCGCGATCGACCGGGCGAAGCTGACGCGGGTCGACCAGATCGCCTATGACGTGTTCCGCAACGGCCGCGAGGTCGCGCTGCGCGGGTTCGCGCCGAACCTGGTCGCGATCGACCGGTTGCTGCCGCTCAGCCATTTCGGCGGGTTCCAGACCTTCTATCCCGATTTCGCGTCGGGCAAGGGCGGCGCGCCGTTCAAGTCGGTCGCGGATTACGAGAACAATCTGCGGCGCAATGCGGGCTATGCCGCGGTCTATGACCGGGCGATCGCGCGGTTCCGCGAGGGCATGGCGAAGGGCGTGACCCAGCCCAAGCTGGTCGTGCGCAACATGATCGGCCAGTTCGACAATCTGATCGCCGAGGGTGTCGAGAAATCGACCTTCTACGCGCCGGTGACGATGTTCCCCGCGTCGATCCCGGCGGCCGACCGCACGCGCCTGACCGCGGCCTATGCCAAGCAGGTGCGCGAGGTGATCAATCCCGCGCATGTCCGGATGCGTGACTTCCTCGCGAATGAATATCTCGCCAAGGCGCGCGATACGGTCGGGCTGTCGGCGCTGCCGGGCGGCGCCGCGCTTTATGCGCAGCGGATCGAGGATAGCACGACGCTGCCGCTCGAGCCCGAGGCGGTGCATCAGCTCGGCCTGTCGGAGGTCGCGCGGATCACGCAGGCGATGGAGGCGCAGAAGACCGCGGTCGGGTTCAAGGGCACGCTCGCCGCCTTCTTCGACCATCTGCGCACCGATCCACGCTTCCAGCCCAAGTCGGCGGCGGCGGTGCGCGAGGGCTATGAGGCGATCGGCAAGCGGGTCAACGCGCGGATCGCGACGCAATTCTCGCTGGTGCCCAAAAGCCCGCTCGAGATCCGCGCGGTGCCCGATTTCCGCGCGAAGACCGATGCGGCGGGGTCGTATCAGCAGGGGACCCCCGACGGCACGCGGCCGGGGATCTTCTACTACAACACCTATGACCTGCCGACGCGGTATCTGTGGGGGATGGAGACACTGTACCTGCACGAGGCGGTGCCGGGGCATCATTACCAGATCAGCCTGGCGCAGGAGAATGTCGCGCTGCCCGCGTTCATCCGGTTCGGCGGCAACACCGCCTATGTCGAGGGCTGGGCGCTCTATGCCGAGACCTTGTGGAAGGAACTGGGCGTCGAGAGCGATCCCTATCAGCGGATGGGCGGCCTGAACGACGAGATGCTGCGCGCGATGCGGCTGGTCGTCGATACCGGCATCCACGCCAAGGGGTGGAGCCGCGACCAGGCGATCGCCTATATGCTCGCCAATTCGCCGATGGGGCGGACCGACGCGACCGCCGAGGTCGAGCGGTACATCTCGATTCCCGGGCAGGCGCTGGCCTACAAGATCGGCCAGCTGACGATCCTCAGGATGAAGGCCAAGGCGCAGGCGGCGCAGGGTGCCGCGTTCGATCCGCGCGCCTTCCATGCGCAGGTGCTCGACACGGGGGCACTGCCGATGCCGGTGCTTGAGAAGAAGATCGACGACTGGTTGGGCGGGGCAAAGTAACCCCCATGATCCTCCCCCTGACGGGGGAGGATTTGAGTGCAGCTTTGGGGGCCGCTACCCGCCTCAGCCGTCGCGCAGGCCGATGCCGATGCTGGCGCGCGCGCTTTCGGATTCGCTGCTGACGACCGGATAGGCGCAATAGTCGGCGGCGTAATAGGCGCTGGGGCGGTGGTTGCCCGACCAGCCGACGCCGCCGAACGGCGCGCCCGACGAGGCGCCGTTGGTGGGCTTGTTCCAGTTGACGATGCCGGCGCGGATATTGGCCCAGAACCGGTCGTAGAGCGCGGGCGTCTGGCTGATCAGCGCGGCGGACAGGCCGTAGCGGGTGTTGTTCGCCTCGGCGATCGCGGCGTCGAAATCATCGGTGCGGAAGACCTGCAGGATCGGCCCGAACAGCTCGAGATCGGGGCGCTCCGCCATGTCGGTGACGTCGATCATCGCCGGGCGGAGGAAGGGCAGCGTGTCGACCGGGCGTTCGAGATGCCGGATCGGCCGGCCTCCGCGCATCAGCAGCTCGAGAAAGCTCTCAGTCAGCTGGTCGGCCGCCTGGTTGTCGATCACCGGGCCCATGAACGGCGCCGGGTTCGCATGCGGCTCGTCGACGATGATCCGCGCGATCATCCGCTCGATCGTGTCGAGCAGCGGCTGGGCGAGCCGTTCCTGGACGATCAGCCGGCGCGCGGCGGTGCAGCGCTGGCCGGCGGTGGTGAAGGCGGACTGGACGACGAGCACCGCCGCGGTGTGCAGGTCCGGCGTGTCCCAGACCATGATCGGGTTGTTGCCGCCCATTTCGAGCGCCAGGATCTTCTCGGGCTTCTCGGCAAAGGCGCGGTTGAGCGCGAGGCCGGTCTGGGCCGAACCGGTGAAGAGCAGGCCGTCGATATCGGGATGCGCGGCGAGCGCCTTGCCCTCCGCCGGGCCGCCGACGAGCAGCCGGATGCAATCCTCGGGTACACCCGCGGCGCGGTAGCATTCGACGAGGAACGCGCCCGATGCGGGGGTCTTCTCGGACGGTTTGAAGACGACCGCATTGCCCGCGATCAGCGCGGGGACGATGTGGCCATTGGGGAGGTGTGCCGGGAAGTTATAGGGGCCGAGCACCGCGAGCACGCCGTGCGGCTTGTGGCGCAGCGCGACGCGGCTGTTCATCGGCGCCTCCATCCGGCGCTGCGCGGTGCGTTCGGCATAGGCGCTGACCGAGATGTCGACCTTGGCGATCACCGTCTCGACCTCGCCGCGCGCTTCCCAGATAGGCTTGCCCGTCTCGCGCGCAATCAGGTCGGTGAACGCGTCGTTGCGCTGGCGGACGACATTGGCGAACCGGCGCATCGTCTCGATCCGGAACGCGAGCGGCTTGGACGCCCAGCCGGCCCAGCCCGATCGCGCGGTCGCCACTTCGGTATCGACATCCCCGATCGGGTGACGCCACAACAGCGTACCGGTTGCGGGTTCATAGGAGAGGATCTCATCGGCCATATCGGGCTCTTGCCCCAATTTTAGAAGAGTTTCCACCACCCGCCGCACCGTCGGCCGCGGCACCGGCGATCAGGCAAGAGCGTCGCCCATCGCCCGGATCGCCGCGACCTTCTCGGTAAGACGGCTCCAGTCGTCGGCGTCGGCGATCGGCGCCCAGATCGATTCCACCTCGTCGATCAGCAGGCTGCACGGCGTGCCCGACCAATAGGGATGGGTGCGATCCTTGCGCGCGGCATAGCCGCCGAGCGCGGCGCGGACCTCGTCCCATTCGGGACCGTAGCCCGCGGGAAGCTCGCCGCCGAACGCATCGAAGAAGAACCGGTCGATACTCGCCCCGCTGGTCCGCAGCGCGCGTTCGGTCGCCTGGACGAGCGCGCGGTCGCTGTCCGGATCGCGCGGGCGGACGCCCAGCCGCCACAGGATCGCCGCGCCCACTTCGGTCTGATAGGCGGGGCCGAAACCGTCGAGCGCGGCGATCAGCGGATCGCTCTCGGCGATCGTGCGCAGCGATACCGCGAGCTGCATCACGTCCCAGTGGATCGCCTCGGGCTGGCGACCAAAGGCGTACAGCCCCTGATGATCGAAATAGGCGGCGGTGAAACCCGGGTCCCAGGTCGGCGCGAACCGCCACGGGCCATAGTCGAAGCTTTCGCCGGTGACGTTGATGTTGTCGGAATTGAGCACGCCGTGGACAAAGCCCGCGGCCATGTAGCGCGCCGCGAGCCGCGCGGTCCGCGCGACGACGAGCGCGAGGAGGCGGACCGGATCGTCGCCTTCCCCGTTCTCGTCCTCGTCGAACAGGTTGCGCAATGTATAGCCGACCAGCCGGCGCAGGGCGTCGTCGTCACGATGATAGGCGAGGCGCTGGAACGTGCCGATCCGGACATGGCTGTGGCTGAGCCGGACCATGACCGCGGAGCGGGTCGGGCTCGGCTCGTCGCCGCGCTGCAGGTCCTCGCCGGTTTCGATTAGCGACAGCGTGCGCGAGGTCGGGACGTTCAGCGCTTCGAGCATCTCGGTCGCGAGAATCTCGCGAACGCCGCCTTTCAGCGTGAGCCGACCATCGCCCGCGCGGCTCCACGGCGTCTGCCCCGACCCCTTGGTGCCGAGATCCATCAGGCGGTCGCGATCGTCGCGCATCTGGGCGAAGGTGAAGCCGCGCCCGTCACCCAGATCGGGATTGTAGTTGCGGAACTGATGACCGTGATAGCGCAAGGCGAGTGGGCCGGGCAGCGTGTCCGGCAACGGCGCGAACCGGCCGAAATGGCGGGTCCATTCATCGTCGTCGAGCGTCGCCAGGCCGACCTGCGCGGCGGCGCGATCATTGCGGAAGCGGAGCTGGGTGCGGGGGAAATCGGCCGCCGCGACCGGATCGAAGAACGGGTCGCCCAGGTCGAGCAACGTGGTTTCGGGGCGATAGGCGGGGAAGGCTTGCGGGTCGATGGGCATGCGGCGATATGGTGGCCGCTACCCGAAGGACGCAACCATGGCCGCTTACGAAAACCTCTATTGGTGGTCCAGGGACGGGCTGCGGCTGCACGCACGCGACTATCCGGGCGGCGGCGATGGCCGTCCGCCGATCCTGTGCCTGCCCGGGCTGACGCGCAACGCGCGCGATTTTGATGCGCTGGCGGCGCGGCTGGCGGGACGCTGGCGGCTGATCGGGATCGATTTCCGCGGGCGCGGCGAGAGCGCCTATGCCAAGGATCCGATGTCCTATGTCCCGCTGACCTATGTGCAGGATGTCGAGGCGTTGCTGGCCGAGCATGGCATCGACCGTTTCGTCGCGTTCGGGACGTCGCTCGGCGGGATCGTCACGATGCTGATGGCGGGGCCGGCGCGCGGGCGAATCGCAGCCGCTTTGCTCAACGATGTCGGCCCCGAGATCGACGCGCAGGGCCTGTCGCGGATCCGCGGCTATGTCGGCAAGGCGAGCGTCTTTCCGACCTGGATGCACGCCGCGCGCTGCGTGTCGGAGAGCAATGCCGACGTCTATCCCGACTGGACGATCGAGGACTGGCTGGCGATGGCCAAGCGCATCTACCGGCTCAACAGCTCGGGCCGGATCGTGCTCGATTACGACCTGAAGATCGCCGAGCCGTTCCGCGTGCCGGGCAGCGAGGCCGGGCCGGACATGTGGCAGGCGCTGGCGGGCCTGCGCGAGATCCCGACGCTGATCGTGCGCGGTGGCCGATCCGACCTGTTGTCCGCCGCGATCGCGGATCGGATGGTCGCATCGCTCGACCGCGCGACGCTCGTCACCGTGCCCGGGGTCGGTCATGCCCCGACGCTGAGCGAGCCGATCGTCCAGGCGCCGATCGACGACCTGCTGGCGCAGGTGCTTGAGGGGGATGCTGTCCGCGCCTAGGGGACGGGGACGAGGCGTCGCAGCGACGCCTTGTCCCGCCTGCTCGATGACCGGAACAGCTTATGACCGCACCCGCCGACCTTCATCCGAACCATCGCTCCCTTGAGGGTCGTCGCGCGATCATCACGGGAGGGACGACGGGCATCGGCCGGTCGATCGCGGTGCTGCTCGCGGCGGGGGGCGCCAAAGTCTATATCTGCGGTCACGATGCGGGTCATCTCGAGGACGCGCTCGCCTGCATCCGCGCGGTCGGCGAAGGTGACGGGATGGTTACCGAGCTTGCCGATCCCGACAAGGTCCGCGCCTTTTTCGATGCGGGCGAGGCGTATCTGGGCGGGTTCGACATCACCGTAATCAACGCCTCGATCGCCGCGGGCGGGCTGACGCAGATGGACGAGGACGCGCTGCGCTACGCGATCGCGGTCAATTTCACCGCCTATCTGCTCAGCGCGCATCACGCCGCGCACCGGATGACGCCGATCGGCGATCTGGTCCTCATCGGGTCGCTCAGCGCGCACATCCTCGGGCCGAGCTCGACCGTCTATGCGGGCATCAAATCGGGTATCGCCGGTTTCGCCGAGGCGCTGCGTCGCGAGCTGGGGCCCAAGGGGATCCGGGTGTCGCTGATCGAGCCGGGCAAGGTCGGCTCCAACATGCAATATCCCGACGTGCCCGACGAGAAGCAGCGGCAGATGATCGCAGCGGAGCAGATGCTGCGCGGCGAGGACATCGCCGCGGGCGTCGAGTTCCTGCTGACGCAGCCGACGCGAAGCGTGATCCAGCAGCTCGTCATCGTGCCCCGCGCGCTGGAGGGGGAATAACGCCTTTGTTTACCCCCTCCCGTTCGTGCTGAGCGAAGTCGAAGCACCTCCGCTCGGGGCATGCCCTTCGACTTCGCTCAGGGCGAACGGGGAAGGGGGCGGGCGTTGGAAGCGGGACGTCCGCAAGACAAGACTTCAAGGAGAATAGCATGTTCGATCAGCTCGTCTTCACTCCCGCCGACATCGACCTGTCGCGCTCGCCGCTGGCGGGCAAGGTCGGCGCCGAGACCTATGTGCTCGGCGCCTTCAATCCGGGGATGACGCGGCTGGCGAACGGCAATCTGCTGCTGATGGTGCGCGTGGCCGAGGCGTTGCGCGAGCCGGTCAAGGGCGGCAACGTCCATGCGATCCGCTGGCAGGACGGCGCCTATCTGCGTGATGCGTGGCCGTTGCAGATGGTCGACACCAAGGATCCGCGCAAATTCCTGATCCCCGGCGGCGGGTGGAAGGTGATGGCGCTCACCTCGCTGTCCTGGCTCCTGCCGGTCGAGCTCGACGCGGAGGGCCGTTCGGTCGTCGCGGTCCATTACGACAATGCGATCGCGCCGCGCACGCCCTACCAATGCTATGGCGTCGAGGATGCCCGCATCTCGAAGGTCGGCGACCGCTATCTGATGACCACCTGTTCGGTCAGCCCGGAACGGCATTCGACCACGCTTTATTCCTCCGCCGACGCGCTCGACTGGCAGCTCGAGGGGATCGTGCTCGATCACCAGAACAAGGACATGCTGATCTTCGAAGGGCTGATCGGCGGGCAATATTGGGCGCAGACGCGGCCACTCGGCGACCTGTATTTCGCCTATCCGCCGGGCAGCGAATGGCGCGCCGGGCCGTCGATCAACCTGTCGCGCTCGCCCGATGCGCTCCACTGGAAGCCGCATGACAAGCCCGGCATCCGCCCGCACGCTGCCACGGTCTCGACCGCGCGGATGGGCGGGGGGACACCACCGATCCTGACCGATCGCGGCTGGCTGAGCCTGTGGCACGGCGTCGAGCCGTCGGGCGTGGTCGGCATCTACCGCACCTATTGGTCGATCCTCGACAAGGACGATCCGTCGATCACGATCGCGACCCAGCACGCGCCGCTGCTCGAGGCGAACCCCGCGCTGACCGAACCGTTGAAGGACCAGATGTACGTCGACAATGTCGTCTTCACGACAGGCATCGCGGACGCGGGCGACTTCTACGTGGTCGCGAGCGGCGAGGCGGATCTGGCGTGCCGGATCACGCACATCGCGAAGACTGCGTTCGATCCGCCGGCCTGATCCGGTTCGTGGCGTATTTTGGTGGGGAGCGGACCTTACCTCTTCAAGGCTGACACGAGACTGGTGAAAGCATCTACGTTCGCTTTCTGATGCGAAAGCACCCCGGCAGTAATATCCTGCGTAGTGCCATCCGGCATGACAAGCTGTGCCTTCACTCCGCCGTTGCTGAAGAGATCGACCTGTCGCAGCGATTCTTGGCGCTGCTCGTTCGCCCATTCGATCAAGTCATCCAGTGTTTTCACCGTCCGCCCCCCTCCGTTGTCGGCATCATAGCACGGCATGAAATTATGCTTCTAGTGTCCGCAAGTGGGCGGAAGCGGACAGCGATCCAGCGCGCCTGCTCCCTTGAAACCCCGGCGAGAAATCGGCATCGCGTCGGGCATGACCGCACCCGTCAACATCCTGCATCTCCACTCCTCGTTCGACCTCGGCGGGAAGGAGGCGCGGGCGGTGCGGTTGATGAATGCGTTCGGCGATCGCGCCAAGCACACCATCGTGTCGGGCGTGCCCGATGCGCTGGGCGCGCAGGGGTCGATCGCCAAGGGGATCCGCTACGAGATCGCGCAGAACCCGCCGCCGCTGACGGGCAAGCCGTCGGTCGCGCGCTACGAGGCGATTGCGCAATATATGCGGCGGTTCGATCTGGTGCTGAGCTACAACTGGGGGGCGATCGACGGGGCGATGGCGCGGCGCGCGTTCGGCAAGGGCGCGCCGCCGCTGGTCCATCACGAGGACGGGTTCAACGCCGACGAGGCGGGCGGGCTGAAGATCGAGCGCAACATCTATCGTCGGCTCGCGCTGGGTGCGGCACATGCGCTGGCGGTACCGTCCGAAGTGCTCGAGGCGATCGCGCTGAAGACCTGGAAGCAGCCGCGCGAGCGGGTTCACCGGATCGTGAATGGAATCGGCACCGCCTATTACGCGCAAAAGCCCGAACCCAAGGCGATCCCGGGGTTCGTCCCGAAGGCGAAGGAGGTCGTCATCGGCGCGCTGGCAGGCCTGCGCGAGGTGAAGGACCTGACCGCGCTGGTGCGTGCGGTCGGCGGCGTGTCGGGGCGGGTGCGGCTGGTGATCGTCGGCGAGGGACCCGAGCGCGCGCGGGTCGCGCAGGCGGCGGCGGCGATGGGAATGGCCGACACGCTCGTCCTGCCGGGATTTCTTGATCGGCCCTATCGTTACATCGGGCATTTCGACATTCTCGCTCTGTCGTCGCGCAGCGAGCAGTTTCCGATTTCGGTGGTCGAGGCGATGGCCGCCGGCCTGCCGATCGCGAGCTATCCGGTCGGTGACGTCGCGCGGATGGTCGCGCCCGAAAACCTGCCGTTCATCACCGAAGCGCCGAGCGAGGTACGGCTGCGCGATGCGTTGCAGGCACTGGTCGCGGATCCCGCGCTGCGCGCGTCGATCGGGGCGGCGAATCAGCGGCGGGCGCGGGCTGAATTCGACGAATCGGTGATGATCGCGCGCTACCGTACGCTGTACGAAGAGGCGCTCGGCAGGCCCGGCGCGCTAACCTAGGTCTTAATTTGCTCGCACGCTGCGTCCTTGCGATATAGGGGGCCGTATTTTCCGGGAGAGGTGACGTCGTGTTCAAGGGCCTGAAGCCTATCGTCTATAACGGTCGCGAAGTGTGGCCGCTGGTGGAAGGCGGCAAGGGAGTCGCGGCGACCAACCATGCGTCGGCCGGAGCCTGGGCCGCCGCAGGTGGCATCGGCACGGTTTCTGCCGTGAATGCCGATAGTTACGATCCAGAGGGCAAGATCATCCCGCAGGTCTATGCCGCGCTGACGCGGCGAGACCGGCATGAGGAGCTCGTCCAGTATGCGATCGACGGTGCGGTCCAGCAGGTCGAGCGCGCCTATGAGATCGCCGACGGCAAGGGCGCGATCAACATCAACGTGCTGTGGGAAATGGGCGGCGCGCAGCGGATCCTGCACGGCGTGCTCGAGCGGACGCGCGGCAAGGTGGCGGGCGTCACCTGTGGCGCGGGCATGCCCTACAAGCTCAGCGAGATCACCGCGTCCTACGGCGTCAGCTACCTGCCGATCGTCAGCTCGGGGCGGGCTTTCCGCGCGCTGTGGAAGCGCGCCTATTCGAAGGCGGCACAGTGGCTGGCGGCAGTCGTGTACGAGGATCCATGGCTCGCCGGCGGGCATAACGGCCTGTCGAATGCCGAGGATCCGCTGAAGCCGCAGGATCCCTATCCGCGCGTCAAGGAACTGCGCGACGTGATGCGCGAGGGCGGTATCTCGGACGACGTGCCGATCGTGATGGCGGGCGGCGTCTGGTACCTGCGCGACTGGAACGACTGGATCGACAACCCCGAGCTCGGCACGATCGCGTTCCAGTTCGGTACCCGCCCGTTGCTCACGCGCGAAAGCCCGATCCCGCAGGGGTGGAAGGACGCGCTGACGAAGATCGAGGAAGGCGAAGTGCTGCTGCACAAATTCTCGCCGACCGGTTTCTATTCCTCGGCGGTGCGCAACCCGTTCCTGCGCAGCCTCGAGGCGCGGTCCGAGCGCCAGATCGCGTTTTCGACGCAGGAGGCGGGCGACCACATCTTCCAGCTCGACGTCGGCGTTAAGGGCAAGAATTTCTGGGTGACGCGCAACGACCTGCTGCGCGCGCGCCAGTGGTTCGGCGAGGGCTATACCGATGCACTCAAGACCCCGGACAACACGCTGGTCTTCGTCAGTCCGGAAGAAAAGGGCATGATCCGCAAGGATCAGGCGGACTGCATGGGCTGTCTGTCGCAATGCTCGTTCTCGAGCTGGGCGGACACCGAGACCAACTCGACGGGGCGGCTCGCCGACCCGCGCAGCTTCTGCATCCAGAAGACGCTGCAGGATATCGCGCATGGCGGGGACATCGACCAGAACCTGATGTTCGCCGGCCATGCGGCGTATAACTTCAAGAAGGACCCGTTCTATTCCAACGGGTTCGTGCCGAGCGTCGGGCAGCTGGTCGATCGGATCCTGACCGGCGACTGAGCCGGTCAGGGTAGGGGGCAAAGGCATGACGCTGCATGCGTGGACGGTGTTCCTGGTCGCGGTGATCCTGTTGTGCGGGACGCCGGGGCCCAACATGCTGCATGTCATGACGCGCAGCATGACCTTCGGCGCGCGGCGCAGCCTGGCGGCTATGGCGGGGTGCCTGACCGCGCTGGTCCTGATCCTCGCGGCATCGGCGGCGGGGGTCGCGGCTTTGCTGACCGCCTGGCCGCGGGTGTTCGATGCGCTGCGTTATGCCGGTGTCGCCTATCTGATCGTGCTGGGGATCAAGGCGTGGCGCGGTGCCGGCGGGCCGGTCGATCTGGGCGCCGACACGCTGCCGCGCACGATGTCGGCCGCACGGCTGTTCCGCGGCGGGTTCGTGATCGGGATCAGCAATCCCAAGCTGCTGCTGTTCGCAGCCGCCTTCCTGCCGCAGTTCGTCAACCGCGCCGCACCGCAGGGGCCGCAGTTCGCGATCCTCGTTGTCACCTTCGCGGTGGTCGAAAGCCTCTGGTATGCGGTCTATGCGATGAGCGGGCGGACGCTCGCGCGGCATCTGACGCGACCGGCATTGCGGCGCGCCTTCGACCGCGCGACGGGGGCGGTGTTCGTTGGCTTTGGTCTCGCACTGCTCGGAACGCGCGTCTGACGCGGCGGCCGAGGTTGCCGATCGGCGGGATAGCGCGCATACCGGGCGGATTGCGGCGCTTCATTCGGGCAAGCCACGACTGAGAGACGTATCGCGCTCCCGCTCCCTGCCGGGATTATCAGATGACCACCACGCCCAGCGCCGATGTTGCGCCCATTTCGCGTGCGATGAACGTACGCGTCACCGAGGCTCAGGCCGTCGCGATGTGCGCCAAGCACAAGGCCGAGATCAGCGCGATCGAATCGCTGCCGTCGGGCGGGACACGGATCGTCCTGATGAACATTGCGGATGTCGCGACGGTCGCCAAGGCGTTCGGGTCGAAGGTCCTGACGGGCACCGTCCAGCGGACCGGCTGGATCCGCGCACGGTGATCTGAAGGGCGACGCGCGGACCTTCAGGCCCGCGCGCGCCAAGCGTTTCAGTCGGCGACCGTGCCGACCACTGCGCCGCCGGCACCACCGACCGCTGCACCCTTTTCGACGCTACCGCCCGTCGCCGCGGCGACACCCGCACCGCCGGCTGCACCAATGCCTGCGCCCTTGAGCGTCGAGCAGGCGCTCATCGAGACGGCGGACGCGATCAGCAGCGCGGAAACAGCAATCTTCTTCATGGGATACTCCTCTTTCTCTCCGGGGGTATCCAACAAATGCCGCACTGCGGAATCGGTTCCGGGCTCAGGCGCGGGGCCGTCAGGCCCAGCCTTCGAGCACCTGATCGGGCGGACGATGGCCATCGGCCCACATCCGGATGTTCTGGATCACCTTCTCACCCGTCGCGATCCGCCCCTCGAACGTCGCCGATCCCATGTGCGGGAGCATCACGACGTTATCGAGCGCGAGCAGCCGCGGATCGATCTGCGGCTCGTGACGCCAGACGTCGAGCCCGGCGCCGGCGAGCCGGCCCGCCTCGAGCGCGTCGACCAGCGCGGTCTCGTCGACCACGCCGCCGCGCGAGGCGTTGATGAGGAAGACGTGCGGGCGCATCAGCGCGATCCGCCGCGCGTCGATCATGTCCCGGCTGTCGGCGTTCAGCGGGGTGTGGATCGTCACGATGTCGACTGCGCCGAGCAGCTCGTCGAGCGAGGGGTGCCACGTCGCCCCGAGCGCCTGTTCGAGTGCGACGGGGAGGCGGCGGCGATTGTGATAGTGGATCGAGAGGCCGAATGCGGCGGCACGGCGCGCGACCGCCTGTCCGATCCGGCCCATCCCGACGATGCCGAGTGCCTTGCCGCCGATCCGGTGGCCGAGCATCCCGCCGGGGCTCCAGCCGGTCCATGCGCCCGAGCGAACGAGCTTCTCGCCCTCCGCCAGCCGCCGCGGCACCGACAGGATCAGCGCCATCGTCATGTCCGCGGTGTCTTCGGTCAGCACCCCCGGCGTGTTGGTGACGATGATCCCGCGCGCACGCGCCGCCTTCAGGTCGATATGGTTCACGCCCGCGCCGTAATTGGCGATCAGGCGAAGGCGATCGCCCGCGCCGGCGATCAGCGCGGCGTCGATATCGTCGGTCACGGTCGGGACCAGCACGTCGCAATCGGCCATCGCCGCGGCCAGCTGGTCGCGGCTGAGCTTGGCATCGCCGTGGTTGTTGGTCGTGTCGAACAGCGCCGCCATACGGTCCATGACCGCATCGGCGAGTTCGCGCGTGACGATCACCTTGGGGTTGGGGCAGCGCCGGGTGTCGGGCCAGCTATCGGGGCGTGGATCGGGCATGACCGTGGCTTGGCGAACGTCATCCACGGCGTCAACGATGGAGCGGCAAAACCGCGCTGCGATCCGTGGAACGGCGGCGCGCGCGCTTAGCAGTTGAAACCGCCGCTGCGGTGGCGATAGAGCTTGGCCGGACACGAACCGCGTCGGCAACAGGACATCAGCATGCGCATTCTCGCCTTCGGGCTCGCCGCCCTCGTCACGGCGGCGCTGGGCACCGAGCCTGCCGCCGCCGCGGATCCGGTGCGCAAGCTTCCTTATTATGCCTCGATCTCGGCGGGTCGCGCGCGGTTGCGGACCGGCCCGGCCCGCGCCTATCCCGCCAGCTGGCTGTATCAGCGTGCCGACCTGCCGGTGCGCGTGATCGCGATCCACAAGGAATGGCGCAAGATCGCCGATCCGGACGGCACCGAAGGCTGGATGCAGGCCAATTTGATGAGCAGCACGCGCACCGCGATCGTGCGCGGCACGACCCCGATCGCGATTCTCGACCGCCCGAGTGACACCGGACGCCTGCAATGGCGCGCGGCCCCCGGCGTGGTCGGTCGGCTGAGCCAGTGCGGCAATGGCTGGTGCAAGATGGACATCAAGGGACAGGCCGGTTTCGTGCGCGTCGACGCGCTGTGGGGAGTCGATGCGGACGAAGCGCTGCCCTGAACGATGACGCGGCATCGCACCCGGATCGCGTCATGCGGATAGAGCGCGACGATCTGACGCGCGATGCGGTCGTCGATCTGGTCGCGCTGCACCAGCGCGCCGCGCACGCCAATTCGCCGCCGGGCTGTGTCTTTGCCTTCGACCTCGCCGGGCTGCGAGATCCGTCGGTGATCGTGTGGTCGGCCTGGGACGAGGCGGGGGGCGAGTCGACGCTGCTCGGGATCGTCGCGGTGAAGCGGCTCGACGCGGGGCATTGCGAGCTGAAATCGATGCGGACGCATCCCGATCATGTGCGCCGCGGGGTCGGGGCGGCGCTGCTCGATCATGCGACCCGCCATGCCAGAGACATGGGCGCGACCCGGATCAGCCTCGAGACCGGGAGCAACGCCGCCTATGCTGCGGCGCGCGCGCTGTACGAACGCGCGGGCTTTGTCCGCTGTAAGCGGTTCGGGTCCTATCCGCCCTCGCGGTTCAGCCGATATTACACACTTGGTCTCTGACGCCGTCGACGCGGTCGGGACCGGCTTGACGGCGCGGAACGTGCCCGGCACGCGCGGCGGATGATCGACGCCATGCCCGTGCCGAGCCCGATGATCGCCGCGGCGGCGCTGGGCGTGCTCGGTGCCATCGTCGGCAGCTTCATCGCTGCGCTGGTGATTCGCTGGCCGGAGGACCGGTCGGTCGTTCGCGGGCGGTCGGCGTGCGACGCCTGCGGGCGGACGCTGACCGCGCTCGATCTCGTCCCGCTGGTCAGTGCGCTGCTGCTGCGGGGGCGGTGTCGGTCTTGCGGTGCGCAGATCGATCCGCTGCACTGGCGGATCGAGGCGTGCGGGCTGGGGATCGGTATTGCCGCCGGGCTCGTCGCGCCGGGGCAGGCCGCCTTGTGGGGCGCGGCCTTTGGCTGGCTGTTGCTGGCACTCGCCGCCCTCGACCTCGTCGCCTTCTGGCTGCCCGACCGCCTGACCCTCTTGCTGGCGCTCGGCGGCGCGGCGGGCGGTGTCGCCGGACTGGCGCCCGACGGAGTCGACCGGCTTATCGGCGGGGCCGCGGGGTTCGCCCTCCTTTGGGCGATCGCGGCGGGCTATCGCCGGATCCGCGGACATGACGGGATGGGCGGCGGCGATCCCAAGCTGTTCGGTGCGATCGGGCTGTGGCTCGGCTGGCAGATGCTGCCCGCCGTGTTGCTGATCGCCAGCATGGTCGGGCTCGGCGCGGTGCTGACGATGCGCGTCGGCGGCAAACCCGTGACCGGGCAGACCGCGATGCCGTTCGGCGCATTGCTGGCGATCGCGGCTTATCCGGCCTGGCTCTTCATGATAGCGTCGGGCGGATGATGCTATTGCTTATCGCCGCGGCCGTGCAAGCCGCCACGCCCGCCAAGACGGTGCCCGGCGACACCACCAAGGCTCCCGCGACGCTCGGTCCGATCGGCAAGCAGGCGATGCCCGCACGGGGATGCGCGGCGTATCTCTGGTCGACGGGCGACCGCGCGTTGGTGGCGATGGCGACCGCCGACTCGGCTCGGCTGCGTCTCGCGGTCGACGGCAAGCCGGTCGATTATGCGCGAGTCGACGAGGCCGGCCCGGGTGGCTACGGCTTTGCCGGGGTGACGACCTATCGCGGTGGCGATCTGACCGTCACGCTCGACATGACGATCGTCACGCGCGAGGATCTGGCGTCCGGCGCGATGGTGCCCAATGCGACGCTACGGCTCGAGCGGCCGGGCCGTGACACCATCGTCCTTCCGGTGGCCGGCATGATCGGCTGCGTGTGAATCGCCGGATGACGGAAACCAACCCAAGTTTCGTGCGTTGCGAGGGATTAACGGGGATGAATCGAACGCGGTCGCCCTTCGAAAGGGGATCGTGTTTCCTGTGACGAGTTCGACAAGACGGCACTATTGGCTCGCGATCGCTCTGGCGGCGAGTGTGGCCGCTCCCGGCGAAGCCCAGCTCGCAAAGCCCGGTACCGCGCCCGCAAAGGGACCCGACGCACCCACGGCCGAGCAGCGATCCGACACAGGCGTCGCCGATCCCAAGGGCAATGCCCCGATCGTCCCCGACGCGGAATTCAACCAGGCGCTGCCGCCGCTTTCGAACGACATCAATGCACCGCTCGAGCCGATGGCGAGCGAGACGGCGCCCGTGACCCCCGCGACGGATGTGACCCCCGCGACGACCGCGACGGGCGCCGCATTGCCCCCCATCGGTCCCGAAGATCCGCAGCTGGTCGTGCCGCTTCCCGCACTTGCTAGCTACGACACGGCGCCGCTGGCGACCGCTGCGGACATCAAGGACAAGGATGCGCCCGAGATCCGCTATGATACGGAGATCAAGGGTCTGGCCGATGCGGGCGACGGGCTCGAGGCGCGCTACAAGGCGCTGTCGGCGCTGAAGGGCGGCGGCAAGGCGGCGAACACGACGCAGGTTTCGGCGCGCGCGAAGGAAGACGAGGCGCTGGTCGTCCGGCTGCTGAAGTCGCTCGGCTATTATGACGCGACCGCGATTTCCACGATCGAGGCGGTTCCCGAAAAGCCCGGCCGGCTGAAGGCGATCGTCAGCGCGCAGCCGGGGCGGCTCTACACGCTCGGCTCGATCGACGTGAAGACCGCGCAGACCATTCCGCCGGATCTGGTGCGCAGCCAGTTGCCGCTGAAGGTCGGCGATCCGATCCAGGCGGACCGGATCCAGGGGGCGGAGGCCAATGTCTCGCTGATGCTGCCGCAGATGGGCTATCCCTTCGTCAAGGTCGGCGAGCGCGACATCCTGCTCGACGACGAGGCGCAGGTCCCGACCGGTGCCTATACGCTGCCCGTCGATACGGGGCCGCGCGCCTCGTTCGGGCAGTTGCGCACCGAAGGCGACGCGGTGTTCGACATCGAGCATCTGAACGTCTTTCCGCGGTTCGAGGAAGGGCAGCTCTACGACAACCGGATGACTGACGACCTGCGCGACGCGCTGGTCGCGACCAGCCTGTTCCAGAGCGTCTCGGTGGTGCCGCAACGGACCGGCAGGACCAACCCCGACGGCACCGAGCAGGTCGACCTGCTGGTCCGGCAGGAAAAGGGCCCGGCGCGCACGCTGGGCGGCAATGTCGGCTTCTCGACCGGGCAGGGCTTCCGCGCCGAGGGCACCTGGCAGCATCGCAACCTGTTCCCCTATGAGGGTGGCCTGCTCGCGTCGGTGATCGCGGGGACGCAGGAACAGGGGCTTGCGGGCACGTTTCGCCGCGCCAATGCCGGGCGTCGCGACCGCACCTTCAGCCTGACGGCGGGGGCCAATCATTCGAACTACGACGCCTATGAGGCGTTCACGACGAGCGTCGGCATCCGCTGGAGCTATGATTCGACGCCGATTTGGCAGAAGCCGATCACCTATTACTACGGCGGCGAGCTCGTCGGCACGAACGAGAGCGTGTATGATTTCGCTCGTGGCGAGAACGTCCGACGCACCTATGGCATCGTCGCGCTGCCCGGGCAGCTGTTGTTCGACCGCTCCGACAGCCTGCTGAACCCGACCAAGGGCTTCCGCCTGCGTTTGAACGCCAGCCCCGAAACATCGGTGCAGGGCTCGGTCAAACCCTATGTCCGTGCAATGGTCGAGGGGACCTTCTACTATCCCGTGTCGAGCAGCATCGTGATCGCCGGTCGCGCCAAGGCGGGAACGATCCAGGGCGTCGCGCGCGACGATCTGGCACCCTCGCGGCGCTATTATGGCGGCGGCGGCGGATCGGTCCGCGGCTATGGCTATCAGCGGCTCGGGCCGTTCGATCCCAATGGCGACCCAGTCGGCGGGCGCTCGCTCAACGAGTTCGCGCTTGAGGCGCGCTACCGGTTCGGCGATTTCGGCATCGTCCCGTTCATCGACGCGGGCAACAGCTATGAAAGCAGCACGCCGAACCTGTCGAGCCTGCGCTACGGCGCGGGTATCGGCGGTCGCTTCTACACCAGCTTCGGTCCGATGCGCATCGACGTCGCGACGCCGCTGAACCCACGCGAGGGCGACGGCAAGGTCGCGCTCTACATCTCGATCGGGCAGGCATTCTGATGGCCGAAAACGGCGCACCCCCTGCCGACCAGGGACCTATCGATCAGGCTGACGACAGCGTCGTCGCCCGGCGGCCGCTCTGGCAGCGGATCCTCAAGGGTATCGTGATCCTGATCGTGGCGCTGATCGCCCTCGTGCTGATCGTGCTGTTCGGGATCAACACCGATCCCGGTCGCCGCCTCGTCGCGGATCAGATCGGTGGCTACACGACCGCGTCCGGCCTCAACATCAAGGTCGGCCGGATCGACGGATCGATCTACGGCGCGATGACGCTCAGCGACGTCCGCGTGTCGGACCCGACCGGCGTGTTCCTCACCAGCCCGAAGCTGCGCGTCGACTGGCGCCCGTTCGCCTTTGCCAGCAACCACGTCGATGTCCGGTCACTGACCACGCCGCTCGTCACGCTGCAACGGCGTCCGGTGCTCAAGGCAACCCCGACCGATCCCAACGCGCCGCTGCTGCCCGATCTCGATATCGACGTGAACCGGCTGGTGATCGACCGGTTCGTGATCGGCAAGCCGGTGACGGGCCAGACGCATATCCTCAAGATCGACGGCGCGGTCCATATCGCCGACAAGCGTGCGCAGCTGACGACCAACGCCGCCGCGCTGACCGGCCCCGGCATTGCCGGCGGCGACCGGCTGATCCTCAAGCTCGACGCGGTGCCCGAACAGAACAAGCTCGACGTCAACGTCAAGCTGACCGCACCCGTCGGCGGTGTGGTCGCGACGATGGGGTCGCTCAAGGCGCCGCTGACCGCAACCGTCGCCGGACGCGGAAGCTGGGCCGCATGGCGCGGTCGTGCGGTCGCGACGCTGGGCGGCGGCGAGCTCGCCAATCTCGGCCTGACCGCGAAGAACGGCCATATCGAGGTGCGCGGCGCGACCCGCCCCGGCCTCTATCTCGAAGGACCGGTCGAGCGCCTGACCGCGCCGCAGCTCGAAGTGTCGATCGACACGACGCTGAACGACCGCAAGGCCGACACGCGCATGACGTTGAAGTCGGACGCGCTGGCGGTCGATGCCGGCGGCCTGATCGATCTCGCCAACAGCCGGTTCGCCAACTTCGCGGTCGACGCGAAGCTTCTGACCCCGGGGGCGATCCTGCCCAATCTGCGCGGTCGCGATGTCACCGCGCGCGTCGTCCTCGACGGGGCGTTCGCGACCCCGACCGTCGACTACAAGGTGCGGGCCGCGACGATCGCCTTTGGTGACATGGGCGTCGAGAACCTCTATGCCGAGGGTCTCGCCCGCGTGAATGCCGACCGCATCCTCTTGCCGATCAAGGCGCGCGCACGTCGCGTGACCGGGCTGAATGCGGCGGTCGGCGGCCTCGCGACCAACGTCGCGATCGATGGGGACTTCGCGATCTCCGGCGTCAATGTCCTGTCCGACAATCTCAAGATCCGTTCGGACAAGATCGATGCGACCGCGGTCGTCGTCGCCAACATGTCGACCGGACGCTACACCGGCGCGCTCAAGGGGCGGGTCAACAACTACCGCGTCGACGGGATCGGCATCGTCAACCTGACGACCGATGCAAAGCTGGTGCCGGGCCCCAATGGGGGGTTCGGCATCACCGGCCGCGTCGTCGCGCAGACCGCACAGATCTTCAACGAGGGCGCGCGCAGCTTCCTCGGCGGCAACGCGATCGTCCGGTCGGACATCGGGTACAGCCCCGAGGGGATCGTGACGTTCCGCAACCTGCGGATGAACGCGCCGCAATTCCGCGTGACGCGCGGCGAGGGGCGGTTCGATCCGGCCACCGGCGCGGTCCTCGTCAACGCGGATGCCTATTCGACGGTCTACGGGCCGCTGTCGGCGCGGGTCACGGGTAGTGCGACGGCGCCGGTCGTCGTCCTGCGCGCACCGCGGCCGGGCGTCGGCGTCGGGCTGGTAAATCTCCAGGCGCGGGTCGTCGGGCGTAACGGCGCCTATGCCGTCGTCGCGAGCGGCGGCACCGATTACGGCCCGTTCACCGCCGATGTGCTGGTCACGCCGGGCACGCAGCTTGCGGTCGACGTGCGCCGTGCGGTTTTCGCGGGCATCGTTGCACGCGGCCGGATCGTGCAGAGTGCGGCGGGGCCGTTCGCCGGTGCGCTGCAGTTCGCGGGGCAGGGGCTGACGGGCAATGTCCGTCTCGCCAACCAGGGCGGGTATCAGCGCGCCGATGTCGCTGCGCGGGCCTATGGCGCGAAGATTCCGGGGATGGTCGATTTCACGATCGGCCGCGCGATCGTCGATGCCAGCGCCGTGCTGTATCCCAAGGCGCCCGAAGTGATCGCCGACGTCCAGATCGCCGACATGCGCTACGGCGAGGTCGTGTTGTCCGCCGCACGTGCGAAGGTGAATTACGTCGGCGGGAAGGGCACGGCCCAGGCACTGGCGACCGGGTCGAGCGGCGTGCCATTCCGCCTCGCGATGAATGCGAAGCTGAGCCCCGATAACTATCTGGTCGCGCTCAAGGGCCAGGCGAACGGGATCGACTTCCGCACCGCCAATCCCGCGCGGATCCAGGCGACGCAGGGCGTCTATCGTCTTTCGCCGACCCGGATCGACTTTGGTCAGGGGACCGCGGCCGGCGCAGCGCGGCTCGCGGGCACCTATGGCCGCGGATTGAACGCACAGGCGCGGCTCGACAAGCTCGACCTGTCGGTGCTGAGCGCGCTGATGCCGAATCTCGGGATTGGCGGCACCGCGACGGGCAGCCTCGACTTCGCCCAGGCCAACAGCACTGCGGTGCCCACGGCGAACGTCCGCGCGACGGTGAGCAACTTCACCCGCACGGGAATCGCTGCGGTGTCCGATGCGGTCGACATCGTGTTCGCCGGCACGCTCAATGCCGATGGCGCGACCGGCCGCGCGCTGGTCCGGCGCGGGCCGACGGTGGTGGGGCGCATGGTCGCCAATCTCCGGCCGCTGGGCGCTGGCGCGTCCTGGTCCGAACGACTGATGGCGGCACCGCTGTCGGGTGGCATCCGGTATAACGGGCCATCGGCAGTGCTGTTCAGCCTGGCCGCGCTGCCCAATCAGCAGCTGTCCGGGCCGATCGCGATCGCGGCGGACTTTTCCGGGCGTGTCCAGGCGCCGCGTCTGAATGGTATCGTGCGGGCCGATTCGCTGACCTATGACAATGAGGTCTACGGCACGCGGCTGTCGCAGATGGCGATCAATGCGCGGTTCAACAACGACCGGCTTGAACTGACGCAGCTGCGGGCCCGTGCCGGCAATGGCAGCGTCCAGGCCCAGGGCAGTGTCGGGCTCGCCGCGGACAGCGGCTTCCCGATCGATCTGCGCGCGACGCTCGACAATGCACAGCTCGCCAAGAGCGACGCGCTGAGTGCGACGACGACCGGGTCGGTACGGTTCACCTATGGCCGCGATGGCGGACTGCTCAAGGGTGACCTGCAGATCCCGGAGGCGCGCTACGAGATCATCCGCCAGGGTCAGGCGGAGGTTGCCGAGCTGACCGGTATCCGCCGCAAGAGCGAGATCCGGCCCGCGCTGCCGACCGATCGTCCTGCGCGGCCCGCGCCGCCGAGCCTGATCAAGCTCGACCTCCGGGTGCGGGCGCCAAACCAGCTGTTCGTGTCCGGCATGGGTCTCGAATCGGAATGGGAGATGGACATGCGGATCACCGGCACGTCGACCGCGCCGGTCGTCACCGGTGGGCTCGACATCGTCCGCGGGACCTATTCGTTCGCGGGCAAGCGGTTCGAGGTCAATCGCGGCACGATCCGCTTCCGTGGTGGGGCGCTGACCGATCCGGACATCAACATCCAGGCGACGACGACCACGAACAACATCACCGTCGTGATCAACGTCACGGGCACTGGCCAGCGGCCGCAGATCGCCTTCACCTCGACCCCGGCGCTGCCGCAGGACGAGGTGCTGAGCCGGCTGTTGTTCGGGACCAACCCCGAGAATCTCTCGGCGACCGAGGCGATCCAGCTGGCGTCTGCGCTCAATTCGCTGCGCGGGTCGGGTGGCGGTCTGAATCCGCTCGGCAAGCTGCGTTCGGCGACCGGCTTCGATCGTCTGCGCGTCCTTGGCGCGGACGAGGCCAGCGGGCGTGGCACCAGCCTTGCGGCAGGCAAGTACCTGACCGACAACATCTATGTGGAGATCGTGACCGACGCGAAGGGCTTCACCTCGACCCAGCTCGAGATCGCCCTGACCAAGGCGCTCAGCCTGCTCTCGTCGGCCGGCGCGCAGGGCGGGACCAACGCCAGCGTGAAATACTCCAAGGACTATTGATCGCTTCATCCCGTGGCGGCGCGAATCACGCCCGCCACGGGATCTCGCTTGATCGGTGATTTCAGCTTGCGGTCAGGCTCGCGCGTCCATTGACGTCGCGTGTGCGGGCGCGGCGATGTTGCGCGAAGGCCTGATCCGTTCGTGAGACGATGCCGGGTGCCCGGGCTTTCCGCCGGCGACGTGGTGGTCCGTTCGGACTGATGACAGGAATGACGGCTGTCGCTGATGCATGACCCGATACGGTCTTGCAGGGCGGCTCTACGCCTGTGCCACGTGGCGGTCAGCGCACGGGGCAATGCCGTTCGCGGCGGGCCGGGGGGTTCAGGCCGGGCTGGATCTTAAACTACTATAGTTGAACGTCGTTAAATTGGCCCGGTGCCGATGGAAGCCGAACCACGAAACCGCGGATCTTTCCAAAAACGCCGGGCCGGCACCTGTTTACCAGGGGCGCATCGAGTCGCCATAGACGAGCGAAAGAATGAACTTCAGCACTTTTTTCTCCCTTATTCACGCCGTTTCGGACGCTTGATAAAGTTAATCAGGCGTTAATTGAAACACAACATGGTTTATTGATCGTTAACCATGTTTACGTGTCGTAATGGGAGGCTTAACGCTATCTTCAGTATCGGCAGCTAGCGTTTCGGAGATGAATGACCGGTCGCATCTTCCTTCCGACTGCCGTTGCGACGTGCGTGAGTGCGGGTATGCGTCGACGGGGCGGTCCTATGACTGACGTCCCGGAGCACGTGACTGTGCCTTGCCTTCCGGTCGCTTATCATGGCTGGCAGTTCGTCATCCTGGCGGAAGTGGCGAATTTCGCGATGCTTCGCCGGCATGTCGGGCGGGGCCGTGCAGACACGCTGGTCGGCGACATCGCGATCCGGATCGCAGCCTTATTGCCACAGTCGCGCACCGAAATCGCCGCCCGCGACCTGATCGACATCGCGCTGCTGGGGGATCAGCAGAGCGATCTCGATCTGGCGCTCGACCAGATCGCGCACGCCTTCACCACGCCGTTCGACATCGATGGCGAGCTCTATCATGTCGACCTGACGCTGGGCGGCGCGTCGGTCCGTGCGCCACAGCACGACGAGGTTCGCCTGGTCGAGGAAGCCGAACTCGCCCTTGACGACGCCCGGGTCGAACGCGGACCCATCGCGCGCGACGTCTCTGCCGCCAGCGCATCGCTCGACCGGCTGATGCTGGCGCGCGAGCTGCACAAGGCGATCGGCGGCGACCAGCTGTTCCTCCAATATCAACCCAAGGTCCATCTGCGTCGGCAGGAGATCGTCAGTGTCGAGGCGCTGGTCCGCTGGCGCCATCCGCAGCGCGGCCTCGTGTTGCCGAGCGACTTCATCCCGATCGCGGAGGAGAGCCGCGATATTGTCGCGCTCACGCTATGGACGATCGAGCAGGTTATCGGCGACCAGCGAATCCTGGCGGCGCATGGTCATGACCTGCCGATATTCATCAATATCGCCGGCGTGTTGCTCGCAGATGCCCGTTTCGTGCGGCAGGCGTGCGAGATGATCACTTCGAGCGGTGCGCGTCTGGGCTTCGAGATCACCGAGACGTCGGTGATTCGCGATCCGGAAAGCGCGATCCGGAATTTGCAGATTTTCGCGGATATCGGCATCGTGATCGCGATCGACGATTATGGTGCCGGCCTGTCGTCGCTCGCCTATCTCAAGCAGCTTCCCGCCAGCGAGCTCAAGATCGACAAGCTCTTCGTCACGCAACTCACCAGTTCGAACCGCGACCCGCTGATCGTCCGGTCGACCATCGATCTGGCGCATGCGCTCGAGATGGAAGTTGTGGCAGAAGGGGTTGAAACCCCGGCAGCAATGGCATTGCTGTCGGTCATGGGGTGCGACATGGTGCAGGGATTCCTGATCAGCCGCCCGATCGGGCTCGATGCGCTGCTCCCGTTCCTGGCGGAGGAACGTCACCTCGCAATCGCGCAGGATGTGCGGTCGCCTTTCACGCGGGTGGCGGCCTTTCGGAAGAGCGGCTGAATGCACAGGTCGATCCGATCGCGTGTGATCGCTTGCAGCCTGGCGGTGGGCGTGATGTTGGCAGCGCCCTTTCTGACGGCTGCGGCCCCGGTCGTGAAAGTGTCCGCCGCGACATCGGCGGTACGGTTCGACGCCGCGATCGCCGACGCGAAGTCGGCGATGCAGGTCGATCCTTCCGTGGCAATCCGTAAGGCAAAGGCAGCCGAGACGATCGCCCAAGGCATCAATGATCCGGTCCGGAAGGAGAACGCGCTCGCCACCGCCTGGTGGTTGCAGGGTGAGGCATTGATCCGGGTCAGCGACCCGGATCATGCCGAACTGCTCATCGCACGGTCGCTGGCCATCGTTCAGCGGCGCGACCCCAATTCGAATCTGCACGCCAACGTCCTGCTGTCGCGGGGCGGGGTGCATGCGGCGCGCGGGCAGGTCGCCGCGTCGCTGGCCGACTACCAGAACGCGCACAACATCTTCCGTGCGCTTTCGGATAATCGCAACCGCGCAAAGGCGCTGATGTTGATTGCGGCGCTCTATGGCGACAGCAATGATGCCGAGTCGGCGCTGAAGTATCTGGGCCAAGCACTGGACACTTATGACGGCGATCCTGGTCTGCTAGTTTCGATCTATAATAACCGCGGGTCGTATCTGCAGGATCTTGGCCGTTACGATCAGTCCGCGGCGCAGTACCGCAACGCCCTGCGGCTCGCGGGGCAGATGAAAAGCCCGCTTTTGCAATCCCGTATCCAGGGAAATATTGCTAGGACGCTTCTCAAGGCTGGTAAGATCGCTGCGGCAGCGGAGGCCGTCGCGTCGAGCCAGCGCCTTACCCTGCGATCAGAAGCTGCGGTGTGGCGCGTTCAGCTCCTGCCGATCGCCGCCAAAGTTGCGTTTAAGCAGGGCAATCTGCAGCGCGCGTTGGCGCTGATTTCGGAACGTTTTGCGGGCGTCGATGTCGAAAACACCAGCTTGTCGTTTAGGGAAGCGCACCAGACAGCTTATGCAATCTACAAAGCGCTCGACCGCCCTGCAGACGCACTCCTCCATCTCGAGGCGCAGAAGCGTCTGGATGATCAGGCGACCAAGCTTGCTACCAACATGAGCACGGCTTTGCTGGCGGCACGATTCGACTTTGCGAATCAGGAACTGAAGATTTCGAAGCTGCGCGCCGACGACCTCGAGCGCAGCGTGCGGTACGAGAAGGATCGGGCGAAGACACAGCGGCTGATGTTCATCGGCGCGATCGCCGCGGTTTCGATCATCATTGGCATGCTCGCAATCGGCCTGGTGACGATCCGTCGCAGTCGCGACAAGGTCCGGGCGGCGAATGACGATCTCGCGATCACCAATGCCGCGCTTGGCAAGGCACTCGCGGCGAAGACCGAATTCCTTGCCACGACCAGCCACGAGATCCGCACGCCGCTGAACGGGATCTTGGGCATGACCGAGGTCATGCTCGCCGATTCGCGCCTGACGCCCGACCTGCGCGATCGCCTCGGCATCGTGCGCGGCGCGGGGGCGACGATGCGCGCGCTGGTCGACGACATTCTCGACATCGCCAAGATGGAAACCGGCAACCTGACGATCGAGTTCGCACCGTTCGATCTGTGCGCTACGGTGACCGATGCTGCGCAGATGTGGGAGGAGCAGGCCCGGTCGAAGGGGCTGTCGTTCACGCTCGACATGGCCGACTGCCCCGCCCGGATTATGGGCGACGCCGCGCGGGTGCGGCAGATCGTGTTCAACCTGTTGTCGAATGCGCTGAAATTCACCCGCGTGGGCGCGGTGACGGTGGCGTTGCGGACGGGTGAAGACCGGCTGTGGCTCGACGTATCCGATTCGGGCATCGGCATTCCGGCGAACAAGCTCGACGAGATCTTCGAATCCTTCCGCCAGGCGGATGCCGGAACGACGCGGCAGTTCGGCGGCACCGGGCTCGGCCTGTCGATCTGTCGCAACCTGGCGCGCGCGATGAATGGCGACGTCACGGTCACCAGCCGCGAAGGGCAGGGCGCCACGTTCACGCTCAGCCTGCCGCTGGTCCATGCGGAGGCGATCGCGCTCGGCGACCTGGGGGCCGATCAGGGAACTGGCGCGGCGACGTTGATCATCGACCGCAATCCCATCATGCGCAGCATGTTCCGGACCCTGGTGACACCGCATTGCGACATCGTCCTGACCGCCGCCTCGATCGACGAGGCTGTCACGCTGCTGGCGCAGACGGTCGTCGCGAACATCGTGATCGACGATGCAACGTTGCGCGCCGGTGGCGATCCGGGGCCGGCGCTGGAGCAGCTGACGCGGGCGGCGGGTGATGCCGCGACGACGCTGTTGTGGCCCGCCGATCGGCTCGACGATCCGGCACTGCTCACGACTGCCATTACACGCATCGTTGCGAAGCCGGTATCGGGTGCGGATCTGGTCGAAGCGATCTTCGCGTCGCCGGTAGTTAAAAACAACGCAATTCCCGATCTTGTCTCGCGGGCGGCTTGATGCGTAAACGCCTAGCAATGACGGACAGCGCGCCTCTCCCGGTCGACCCGTCACGGAGGATATGTTGAACATATTGTTCATCGAGGACGATCGGATGAACCGCCGCGTGGTGGGCGACATGCTCGACGTGGCCGGCGCGACGATGGTCGAGGCGGAAAGCGCCGAGCGTGGCCTCGAAATCCTCGACGAGCAGGATTTCGAGATGGTGCTGGTCGACCTGCGCATGCCGGGCATGGACGGTATCACCGCGATCCGCCACATCCGCGCGCGGTCCGACGCCAAGGGCATGGTCCCAATCATCGTCGTGACCGCGGATGTCGCCCCCGACCTCCGCCAGCGCTGTCTTTCCGCGGGCGCCGACGATGTGATCTTCAAGCCGGTCGCGATGGATTCGCTGTTCGACGCGATCGGCCGGATCCTAGCGCGTGAGGCGCAGGGCGACGGGCTGATCGGCTGATCAACCCGCCGCCGGGCGCGCTCTGGCAGGGGCGACGGTCGGGCTAGAGCGTCTTTTCGTAGACCTGATAGACCTTGTTCATGCGGCTCTCGATCGTCTCGGCGATAGAGCGCATCCCCTGATTGTCGTCGAGGATCCAGCCGATCTCCGCGCGGGTCGCGCCGTAATCCTGCGAGGCGGAACGCCGGATATATTCGATCATCATGAAGGCGAGCTGGCTTGCCATGCGCGACGACTGCAGCTCCCGGACGACGCCCATCAGCGGGACGCGAACCGTCTTCACCTTTGGTTTGCGCAGCCACAGCAACAGCTTGGCCCAACCGAACGGCAGAAGCGACCCGCGCAGTGGCTTGATCGCCTCGTTCAGGTCGGGCAGCGTGATCATGAACGCGACGGGCTTGCCGTCGACCTCGGCGATCCGGATCAGGTCGTTGAAAACGATCGGCTTGAGCTTGACCCCGACATCCTTGATCTCGGGGGGCGTCAGGGGCACGAACCCCCAGTTGCTCGACCAGGCATCGTTGAGGATGGCGAGGATGATCGCGGCCTCGTCCTCGAACCGCGACTTGTCGACCTCGCGGATGACGATCCGCAGATTCTTCTCGCCGGACTTGATGATCCGCTGGACGATCGGCGGGAATTGTCGCGTGACGTCGACCTCATAGGTCATCAGCCGCTTGACGGGGACCTGGCCTGACCGCTCGACCCAGTCGCGATATTCGGGACGCGCATGCCCCATCATGATCGTCGGCGCGTGATCATAGCCTTCGATGAGGAGCCCGGGCTCCTCCCAGATCGACATGCTGATCGGGCCGAGCATCCGCGTCATGCCCTGCGCACGCAACCAATCCTCGGCAGCGGCGAGCAAAGCCTGGAACACCGGCTCGCTCTCCGCCTCCATCAGCCCCCATTGACCGACGCCGGGGCCAAAGCCCTGTTCGGCGGGCATGGTGAGCGCGAGCGTGTCGATATGCGCCGAGATGCGACCGACGACCCGGTCATTCTCCTCGGCGAGGAACAGTTGCGCCTTGGCATGGCTGAACCAGCCATTCTTTTCAGGCGTGATCAGTCCGAGCGCTTCGGTCTTGAGCGGCGGGACCCAGTGCGGATCGTCGCGATAGAGGCCGAAGGGCACGTCGACAAAGACCTTGCGATCGCGCTTCGTCTCGACCTTGCGGATCGTTATCGTACCGGCCATTGGCTCGCCCCTCAGCGCTGCGTCGTCAGCCGCTGCGGATATCGACGATCACGCAGTTCGTACAGCGGCTATTCCTCGGTCCGGAACAGGACAGCCTCGCCGATCAGGAAGAACAGGAGGAAGGGTGCCCAGGCGGCGAGGAACGGCGGATAGGCGCCAAGATTGCCCATCGCGAGCGCGAAATTGTCCGCGACGAAATAGGCAAAGCCCAGCCCCATGCCGATCACCGCGCGGACGAAGAGCTTGCCCGAGCGAGCAATACCGAACGCCGCGACTGCGCCGAGCAGCGGCATCAGCACCGAAGACAGCGGTCCCGACAGCTTGTGCCAGAGCGATCCCTCGAGTGCCTTGGTCGGGCGCCCCGCGTCAGCCAGATCGCCGATCGCCGCCTTTAGCGCGCCGAACGAAAGGCTGTCGGCGTCGACGCTTGCGAGCGTGAACTGGTCGGGGCGGACGTCACGCCCGACGACCACCGACCCGAGCGTGGTTAGCGTGCCGCTGGCGACGTCGAACCGCGTCGCGGGGCCGATCTCCCAGCCCCCGGCGACGCGCTTGCCATTAGGCGCGCGGATGATCGAGACGAGGCTGCCGCCGGCGCGATCGTATAGCGTCACCCCGCCAAGCCGCGTTCCGGCGCCCTTGCCGCGCGTCTGGTTCACCTGGATCAAATCGTCGCCGTCGCGGACCCAGACATTGGCACGGTCGCCACGGTCGATCGGCATCGCGCCGTAATTGACCTTCTGCCACTGCGACAGGGTGGCGGTGGCGCGCGACACGACGCGGTCGTTGAAGCTGAAGCTGACGATCGCGACGACCAGGCTGGCGATCAGCAGCGGGGCGAGCACCTGGTGCGCGGACAGCCCCGACGCCTTGAGCGCGATGATCTCGCTGTTCTGGTTCATCGTGATCAGCGTCAGGATGGTGCCGAGCAGGACCGAGAAGGGCAGCGCGAAGGCGATGATCTGCGGTGCGCGCAGGCTGACATATTGCCAGACCTGCGCGTCGCCATTCCCCGCCTGCGCCAGGATGTTGCCCGATTCGCTCAGCAGATCGAGCGCCTGGAGCACGAGGACCAGCGCCGCGAGGATGCTGAACGTCCGCGTCATGAACAGCCGGCCCATATAGACCGCGACCGTGCGCGACGGAAAGATCGTGATCCTGCTCATGCCGTCTTCTCTTTGCGGCGCCCGGGCAGCCGGCTGGTGATCGCCTTGCCGATCCGGCCGACGCCGCGCTCAAGCGCACCGATCGGCTCGCCGCCGGGCACATAGGCGATGGTGTAGTACATCCACAGGATCAGCCCTGCGAACACCGTGAACGGCACCCACAGCGCGATCAGCGGGTCGATCCGGCCAAGCTCGCCGACGTCCGCCGCATATTGGTTCACCTTGTGATAGGTGACGATCATCACGATCGACAGGAAGACGCCGAGACCGGACGTCGATCGTTTCGCAGGCACGCCGAGCGCCACCGCCAGCATCGGCAGCAGGAACATCATCGCCACCTCCGCCAGACGGAAGTGGAATTCGGACCGGCTTGCATCGCGCAGCTCGGGCGTCGCCGCCTCATGCCCCGCACGCGCGAGTTCGGGCAGCGTGAATTCGAGGTTGCGCCCGCCGCGGACGCGGAAGCTCTCGAACTTGGGCAGGTTGATCGGCAGGTCATGGCTGCTGAAGGTCAGCACGCGCGGCGTCTTGAATTCGGGCCGTTCGTGGATCAGCGTGCCGTTGGCGAGACGGAAGATGATGACGTTGGGATCGTCGGTCGCGAGGAAGCGTCCCTTCTCCGCGGTGACGCCGATCCAGTCGTTCTTGGGCGTCTGCGCATGGACGAAGATGCCCGACAGCTCGCGCCCCTTGTCGCGGCTCTGCTCGATCCGCAGCGTCATCCGGTCGCCCAGATGCGTGAATTCACCAACCTTGATCGATGCGCCGAGCGCGCCCGTGCGCAGCTCGAAGCGGAGCCCCTCGTAATAATAGCGGGCGATCGGCTGGAGATAGCCCACGATCAGCAGGTTCGCGATCGCCAGCACGATGGCGAACATATAGGGCACCCGCAGCAGCCGGGTATAGCTCATCCCCACGCTGCGCAGGACGTCGAGTTCCGACGTCGTCGCGAGCTTGCGGAACGCGAGCAGGATGCCGAGCAGCAGCCCGATCGGAATCCCGAGGCCGAGATATTCGGGCAGCAGATTGGCGAGCATCCGCCAGACGACGCTGATCGGTCCGCCCTCGGTCGCGACGAAATCGAACAGCCGGCGCATCCGGTCGAGCACGAGCAGCATCGCCGCGATGATCAGCGTCGAAAAGAGCGGGACCGCGATCAGCCGGGCCATGTAGCGATCGATGGATTTCATGAAGCGGGGGCTCTGCGAGCGCCTCGAACGCGAGGCGTGGGGCGGGTCTATATCAGCTTTTCGCGCGGGATATAGGGCGGCGGCTATAGTTCGGACGGGGCGGGCCTGTCACGGTCTATTCGGCCGCCATCTGGCGGGGCGGGGTGGGGCGGTCGGTGCCCATCGCCGCCGCGACCGCGCGTTCCAGGCCGCTCAGCGTGAAGGGTTTGCGCAACACCTCATGGTCGCCGAACTCGCTCGTCGCGGCTTCACCCGCAAACCCCGTGACGAACAGGATCGCGATGTCGGGGAAAAGCGGCCGCAATGCCGCGATCATCTCAGGCCCCGTCTGCCGCGGCATCAGCACGTCGGAAATGATCAGGTCGATCGCGCCGTGACGCGCGAGCATCGCCGCCGCATGGGTCGGGTCGTCACAGGCGACCGGATGATGGCCAAGCTCCTCGAGCGCACCGATCGTCGCGGCGAGCACGCGGGGATCATCCTCGACCACCAACACGTTCAGCCCCGTCGGCGCGACGGGCTGTACCGGCTCTGGCAGGTCCGCAAACGGCAGGACGGGCTGCGGCTCGATCGCGGGATCGCTGGTGTCGCGGGGCAGATACAGCGTCACCGTCGTCCCTTCACCGACCACGCTGGCAATCGCGATCTCGCCGCCCAGCTGCCGGACGAGGCCGAAGATCTGGCTGAGGCCAAGGCCCGTACCCTTGCCGGTTTCCTTGGTGGTAAAGAACGGCTCGAACACGCGCTCGGCGACGTCCGGCGACATGCCGCTGCCGTCGTCTGCGACCGTGATGGTGGCAAAGTCGCCCGCCGGGCAGTCGCCGATCGCGCCCGCGGCCAGCACTGCCGCGCCGGTGGTCACGATCATCGTGCCGCGGCCGTTCATCGCGTCGCGCGCGTTGACTGCAAGGTTGAGCACCGCATTTTCGAGTTGGACGCGATCCGCGCGGACCCGCCAGCCTTTGGAGGCGTCGACCACGTGCAGCGTGATCGCATCGCCGAGCGTCCGGTCGAGCAGGTCGGACATGCCCTCGACCAGCCCTGCCACCCCCATCGTCTCGGGCTTCAGCGAATCCTCGCGGCTGAAGGCGAGCAGCCGGCGGGTCAGCGCGGCGGCACGGGTGGCGCCGTCGGTCGCGCTCTCGATGTGTCGCCGCGCGGTCGCCGGATCGCGCGCGATGTTGCGCAGCGCCAGTTCCAGCCCGCCCAGGATGACGGCCAGCATATTGTTGAAATCATGCGCAATACCCCCGGTCAGCCGACCGACCGCGTCCATCTTCTGGACCTGGCGCAGCTTGGCGTCCTGCACGCGCAACTCGGCCGTCGCCTGTTCGACCGCGGCGGACAGTTCCTCGGCACGGCTGCGTTCCATGTCCGCGTCCGCCTGCGCGACCGCCCGGTCGCTGACCGCGCGGATCGTGAACCAGCCCAGCCCGATCGCGCCGAGCACGATCAGCATCCCGAACACCGCCAGCACGCCCGCGATCGAGCTTGAGCGTTCGACCGATGCCATCGCTCGCGACGTCCGGTTGTCGAGCAGCGCCCGCTCGCGCGCGATGAGCCGGTCGAGCGTCCGGTTGATCGCGATCAGCGTCGGGGCGTTGCGGCCCTGGTAATAGCGCGCGAACGCCTGCGAATTCTTGCCGTAATTGGTGCTGAGCGCGGTCATCGACAGCTCGCGGCCGCGGTCTTCATAGGCCTGGCGCAGTTCGGCGATGTGCCCGCGCTGTTCGCCATTGTCGTAGGTCAGCCGCTCGAGCCGGTTGAGCTGCGTCCCGGCCAGGACCCATTCCTCGAAATAGAGCCGGCCGAGCTGTCGGTCGCCGCTGATCACATAGCGGCCGAGCGACGCCTCCGACCGGGCGATCGTGCTCGACAGCGTGCGCGCGAGGATCATCACGTCATAGCTGTGCGCCTGCAGCCGCAACGCGCTGTCGCGCTGACGGTTCGCGCTGCTCAGCGTGGCGATGAGCCCGACCAGAACGGCGGCGCCCAGCAGCGCCATCACGATGAGCGTGATGGTCCGCCAGGTCGCACCGCCCCCAAGGGCTGCCGCGTCGGCCTCGTCCTGCGTCACCCCGCGACGATAGCGTGCGTATTGCTCCCGACGCAATGACAGCGGCCGGCTGCTAGCCGATCACGCCGACGGCGCGACCCGCGTCGCGGAACATGCCCAGGATCGTCTCGACCTGCGCGTCGGTATGTTCGGCGCACAGCGAACAGCGCAGCAGGAACGTGCCCGCAGGCGTCGCCGGCGGGCGTGCCATGTTGACGTAGAGCCCGCCCTCGAGCAGCGACTGCCAGATCGCGATCGCCTGTTCCTGGTCGGTCAGGATGATCGCGATGATCGCCGAATCCGACGTCTCGGTGCCGAGCTTGAAGCCCATCGCCTTGAGGCCCGCATGCATCGCGCGTGCATTCTTCCAGAGCTGCGCGCGCTTGTCATGCGCGGTCATGAGCTTGCGGATCGACGTCGCGGCGGTGGCGACGACCGAGGGGGGAAGCGACGCGGTGAAGATGTACGGGCGGCAGGCGAAGCGGACCATCTCGAACTTCGGGTGGTTCGACACGACGAACCCGCCGACCGTCCCGACCGATTTCGAGAAGGTGCCGACGACGAAATCGACCTGGTCGGTCAGCCCCATCTCCTCGTACACGCCGCGGCCATTGGGGCCGAAAAAGCCCATCGAATGCGCCTCGTCGACCAGCACCATGCAACCATGCTTCTTGGCGACCGCAACCATCTCCTTGAGCGGGGCGATGTCGCCGAGCATCGAATAGACGCCTTCGAGCACCACCAGCTTGCCGGCTTCCTTGGGCAGGCGGCCGAGCCGCTTGTCGAGATCGGCGACGTCGTTGTGGCGGAAGCGGACGATCTCGGCATTGCCCTGCTTGCAGCCGTCATAGATCGACGCATGGCTGTCCGCGTCGAGGATGACGTACTCGCCCTTGCCGGCGAGCGTCGAGATGATCCCGAGATTGGCCATGTAGCCGGTCGAGAACACGATCGCGCCGCTCATGTCGTAGAACTCGCGCAGTGCCTGCTCGACGTCGATATGATCGTGGAACGTGCCGTTGAGCATCCGGCTGCCATTGGTGCCCGACCCGAATTTCTCGAGCGCGTCCTTGCCCGCCTGGATGACGTCGGGGTCGAACGTCATGCCCATATAGTTGTAGGTGCCGAGCAGGATCGTGTCCTTGCCGCGGATCACCGCCTCGGTCGGCGACTTGACCTCGTCCATCACGATCGTGAACGGATTGCGCACGCCGGACTGCACCAGCGCCTCGCGTTCGGCGATCAGGCCATCGAACTTGCTCATCAGATCGCGTTCGGGCGCGACCTCGGGGGGATCGACGGGGAGGGCGTGGGCGGTAGTGGCGGCTTCGGTCATGTTCGGTTCCAGATCAGGACGGTATCGCCCCTTGCCATTCGCCGTGAGCGAAGTCGAAGGGCCTGTGTCTCATGTGCTTCGACTACGCTCAGCACGAACGGGATATTTTTGGTTAGTCCTGCTTCAACTTCGCGACGGCATCGACCAGCTGGCCGACGGTTTCGATCTCGGCCTGCATGTTCATCGTGATGATGATGTCGAATTCATCCTCGATCGCGGCGACGAAATCCATGACGGTCAGGCTGTCCCATTCGAGATCGCCCTGGAAGGTGGTCGCATCGCTCAGCGCGACGCCCTTCTTGTTGAACGGCTCGATCTGCGCGGTGACGGTGTCGTAGATCTGCTGACGGTCGCTCATGCTCTTCCTTCCGGGTGTCGACGCAATCCTGACAGCGAATTGCGGCGGCTTTTCGGCGCTATAGCAGCCCCGCCGCGCGATACCACGCCGCGGTTTGCGCCAGGGCCTGCGGGGTCGGGACCGCGGGCGTCCAGAGCGTAGCCGGCGGCGGCGTGTGCGAGACCCAGTCGGGATGGCAGAAATAGCGGACCCGGTCGCGCGTCAGCTTGGCCTTGCCGCGCCGGACGAAACGGTCGGCGGCGGACGCCAGCGACAGGACGACGCGCGGCATCGATAGCGGCCTCACCGGTTTCCCGACCGCGACGCCGATCGCGCGCGCGAAGTCGCGATTGTCCCAGCCCTTTGGCGTGCCATCGTCGGGTTCCATGATCGCCGGCGCGACCGGGATCTCGGCCAGCGCGAGCAGCAGCGCGGTCAGATCCTCGACATAGAGCAGCGAGACGCGCGTGCCGGCAGGGGGCATCGGCACATACCCCGACCGCGCCGCCTTGAACACGTCGAGCAGGTCGTGATCGCGCGGGCCGAAGATCGCGGGCGGGCGGACGATCGTCCAGTCGAGCCCCGACGCGGCAACGCACGTCTCCGCCTCGGCCTTCGACCAGCCATAGTTGGACAGTGCCGGCGCTCGCGCCGCCAGCGACGAGACCTGGACGAAGCGGCGAATACCCGCCGACCGCGTCGCATCAACGATCGCCTGAGTGCCGGCGATATTGCCCTCGGCAAAGCCCGCGCGATCCGCGGCGTTGACCACGCCGGCGACGTGGATGACCACGTCCGCGCCCTTGACCAGCGTCGCCAGGCTCTTCGGGCGATCGAGCGCGCCTTCGATCCAGGTCACGCCGATGCGCTTGGCCTGTGGCTTGCGGGCGAGCGCGCGGATCGTGTGTCCCGTCTCCAGCGCATGGTCGATCAGGTGGCTGCCGACGAACCCGGTACCGCCGGTGATGGCCAGGATCATGACGGCTCGCTCCAGATCGACGGTTGCGCGGCAGTCATACGAGCGCCAGATGATTGCGATGGACGAGCGCCGAGCGCGGCGCATAGCCGAGGATCGCGGCGTGATCGTCGCTATGGCGGCCGAGCAGACGCGCGGTGTCCGCCGCGTCATATTCGGCGAGGCCGCGCGCAACGATGCCGGCCGGCCCCTCGATCGTCACCAGATCGCCGCGCACGAAGCCCCCGTCGAGCCTCGTCGCGCCCGCGGCCAGCAGGCTGCGCCCCTGGCCGAGCGCGGCAGCGGCGCCCGCGTCGACATGGATCGTGCCCTTTGCAGTCAGTCCGCCCGCCAGCCAGGCTTTCCGCGCAGACGCGGTGCGTTCGGCGCTGAAGATCGTGTGGCGGGCAGGGGTGGAGAGCGGATGGTCGATTCGGCCCGAGGCGATCACGAGTGGAATGCCTGCCGCCGTGGCGATTCGCGCGGCGGCGATCTTCGATGCCATGCCGCCCGATCCCATGCCGGACCCCGACCCGTCGTCCGCCATCGCCGCGACCGCGTCGATCTTGGGGACATCGGCGATATGGGCGGACGAAGGATCGACATGCGGATTGGCGGTATAGAGTCCGTCGACGTCGGAGAGCAGGACCACACCCTGCGCTCCAGCAGCCTGCGCGACCCGCGCCGCGAGCCGGTCATTGTCGCCGAAGCGGATTTCGGCGGTCGCGACGCTGTCATTCTCGTTGATGACCGGCACGACCCCGAGCGACAGGAGCCGGCTGAGCGTCGCGGCGGCATTGAGATAGCGGCGGCGGTCCTCGAGATCGTCGAGCGTCACCAGCATCTGCGCCGCGTTCAGCCCCTTCGCGGCGAGCAGCTCGGCCCAGACCTGGCTCAGCGCGATCTGCCCGGTGGCGGCCGCGGCCTGCGCATCCTCGAGACTCGCGCGGCCGCCCTTGGCGAGGCCAAGCCGCCGCGCGCCGAGCGCGATCGCCCCAGACGACACGATCGCGACCTGCTGCCCGGCACCGGTGCGCGCGGCGACGTCGGCGACGAGCCCGGCGAGCCAGTCCCGCCGGACACTGCCGTCGGGATCGACGAGCAGTGCCGAACCGATCTTTACGATCAGGCGGGGACAGGAGGACGGCGGAAACATCATTGGTCGACCCCGTAGGTCCTCCCCGTAGGTCGTCATAGCCTGCAACACCCTATCGTCATTCCCGCGGAGGCGGGAACCCATATTGGCTGGCCTCACCACCGAATCGCATACCCCTGAGGCTATGGATCCCCGCCTGCGCGGGGATGACGATGGCGTACATGATCGGGCTACGGAGCGGTTTTGAACGCTACAGCGGCGACCATGCGACCGGCTCTTCGCCCTCCGCCAGGTCCTTCGGCGCGCCCGGTGCCGGGCCGATCTCGCCGATCAGCTTGTCGAGCACGGCTTCCACGCCGGCACCGCTCGCGCCGGACATCGCCATCACCTCGGCACCGCTGGCCTCGGCCAGTTCGGCCGACAGCGCCGCGATCAGCTCGGCGTCGAGCATGTCGGTCTTGTTCAGCGCGACGATCACCTTCTTGTCGGTCAGGCCCTCGCCGTAATTGGCCAGCTCGTCGCGGACGATCCGGTAGGATTCGCCGACATCCGCGTCGTTCGCATCGACCAGATGCAGCAACACGCGGCAGCGTTCGATATGCCCGAGGAAGCGGTCGCCGATGCCTGCGCCCTCGGCCGCACCCTGGATCAGCCCGGGAATGTCCGCGACGACGAATTCGCGCTGCTTGTGGCGGACCACGCCCAGCTGCGGCCGGGTGGTGGTGAAGGCATATTCGCCAACCTTGGCCTGCGCGTTCGTGACCTGGTTGATGAAGGTCGACTTGCCCGCATTCGGCAGGCCGACGAGACCTGCATCGGCGAGCAGCTTCAGCCGCAGCCAGACCCAGGCCTCGCCATAGGGCCAGCCGGTGCCGTGCTGGCGCGGGGCGCGGTTGGTCGATGTCTTGTAGCTGGCGTTACCGCGCCCGCCGTCGCCGCCGCGGAACAGCACTTCGCGCTGGCCGACTTGCGTGAAGTCGATCAGCACCTCTTCCTTGTCCTCCGACAGCACCTGCGTGCCGAGCGGAACGCGGATCACGAGGTCCTCGCCGCCCGCGCCGGTGCGGTTCGAGCCCGAGCCGCCGGAGCCGCGCGGGGCACGGAAATGCTGTGTGTAGCGAAAGTCGATCAGCGTGTTCAGGCCGGCGATGCATTCGAACACGATGTCGCCGCCCTTGCCGCCATTGCCGCCATCGGGGCCGCCATATTCGATGAATTTCTCGCGGCGGAAGCTGACGGCACCGGGGCCGCCCTCACCCGAACGTACGTAGATCTTGGCTTGGTCTAGAAAATGCATCGCCGCCCCATAGCGAAATTGGCGAAAATCGCCAGCCTCTGCGACTCGGGCCCTGGTCGGCGTTGCTCAGGCCGACGGGCAGGCGGCGGCGTCCTTGCTCGCGAGCAGCGCGTCGAGCGCGAGTTCGCGCGCCCTGGTCGCGGGCAGGCCGAGCGCGCGGGCCATCGGCGCGCCCATCAACGCGTCGCCCAGCGCCATCAGGACCAGCGTCAGCGTCTGGTCCTGGATCGGCTGGTCGCCGGGCATGTCGCCCTCGGCAAGTTCGTCGACCAGATCGTGGATCGCGGTGAGAATCGGGTCGAGCGCGTCGGTGTTGCCCGACAGGATCATCCAGCTCGCCAGCGCGCCCGCGCCGCCCTTGCCGAATGCGTCGAAGGTCATCTCGACCACCTCGCGCGGATCCAGCTCGCCCGCGCGGACACGCAGCACCGCGGCGCCGATCGTGCCGACGATATCCGCCGCCATCCGCGTGATCAGCGCGGTCTGCAGCGCCTCGGCCGAGCCGAAATGGTGGAGCAGATTGGCGTGCGTCCGCCCGATCCGGCCCGCCACCGCCTTCAACGTGACCGCGCCGGGACCGCTTTCGACGAGCAGCGCGCGCGCGGCCTCGACTGCGGCGTCACGCGATTCGGTCGGGGAGAGGCGCTTGCGGGGTGTTGACGTCACGAAATGAAAAACCTACTTACAACTGTGTCAGTAATGACGATCTGTCTCTGTTTGGAGGTTTCCGTGGCGAAAGCAACCACACCCGTCGATCTGACGATCACACCGCGCGATCGTCGATTTGGCCGGGGCTCGCCGATTCGCCGGTGGTGGCTGAACGACGATCCGATCGCGACGGCCTTTTACAACGCCTTGTCGGTCACCTTCCCCAAGGGCGAGGGCTATTTCGTCGACAGCGTTCGCCGGTTTCGCGACGGTACGCCGCCCAAGCTGACCGCCGAGATCAACGCGTTCATCAAGCAGGAGGTGATCCACACCCGCGAGCATGTCGCGTTCAACCGCCACGTCACCGATCAGGGGTATGACGTCGCGCCGCTGATCGCCGATGTCGACGCCGCGCTCGCGCTGACCAAGGGGCGCCCGCCGATCGCGAGCCTCGCCGCGACGACCGCGCTCGAGCATTTCACCGCGATGCTCGCGCATGAATTGATCGCGAACCCCCGGCACCTCGCCGGCGGCGATCAGCAGGCGGCGGCGCTGTGGCAATGGCATGCCGCCGAGGAGATCGAGCATAAGGGCGTCGCCTATGACACCTGGTTGCACGCGACCCGCGACTGGCCTCGGTTCACCCGCTGGCGGGTCAAGTCGCTGGTGATGCTGATCACGACGTGGCGCTTCTTCACGGGGCGGGCGCGCGGCATGACCGAATTGCTGCGGCAGGACGGGCTCACGGGCCCGCGGATCTGGGCGCGGATGGCATGGTATGCGTTCGGCAACCCGGGCATGGCGCGCAAGATAGCGGGCGTGTGGGCGGCCTATTTCCTGCCCGGCTTCCATCCCTGGAAACACGACGACCGCGCGCTGATCGCGCTGGCCGAAAGTGATTATGAGGCGGCGGTGCTGCCGGTCGAGAAGCGGGCGGTCGTGGTGGCCTGAGCTACGGTTGCGGCCTCTCTTCTGCCGCGTTCTCCCGCGAAGGCGGGAGCCCAGAGTCCCAAACGGCACCGCCCGCGACTCCTGGACCCCCGCCTTCGCGGGGGGACGGGGAGTAGGGCGAATCGTCGCCAACATATTCCACCCCGGCGGAGGCCGGGGCCCAGTTGGAAAGGTCGTAGTAACGACGCGATGACCGCAGTCAACGACGTTCCCCAACTGGACCCCGGCCTCCGCCGGGGTGGTGAACCACAGCCGGGATGCGCGAATCACGCCGCCATCGGCATCGGCGCACATCGGTCCTCATCGAGCACCAGTTCGAACAGTACGGCCTGAGCCTCGCCGCCACGCCCGCGCGACGCCCGAGGCTCGACCCGCCCGGTCGGCCGGAAGCCGAGCTTGGCCAGGACGCGGCCGGACGCGGGATTGTCGACGAAATGGAACGCCTCGAGCCGCCGGAGCCCGAGCGCATGGCGCGCGATCGCGATCACCGCCTCGCCAGCTTCAGTCGCATAGCCGCGTCCCCAGGCATCGGGCGTCACCCAATAGCCGAGCTCATGGCCATACCCGTCCGGCGATGCATGGATATCGATGCCGCCAATCAGCCGCGGCGCGCCGGGGTCGAGCGCATCGATCAGGAAGCGCGGCTGATGCTCGCCGCGCGGCTGCGCCAGAAAGGCCGCCGCGTCGCCGAGTGAATAGGGCCAGGGTGCCCGCGTCAGCTTGGCGATCACGGCTTCGTGCCCGATCGCCTGCGTCAGCGCAGGCGCATCCTCGGGCCAGCCGGGCCGCAAGGTCAGTCTCTTCGTGCGCGCGAACATTGCTCTCTTCCTCTCGCGTCGTCGGCTGCGCGCATGCCACGTCAGGATGACGGGACGGCGACAGCCAAGGGGAGGGAGCAATAAAAAAGGGAGCCGGGGTGACCCGTCTCCCTTGTTCAGGTTCGCTTTCGCGACCCGGGTCACCCTGGTGGGCAACCCGGATGGTTACCCGATGTTATTCGGCTGCAACTGCCATGTCGGCGGCATCATTCGCTGCCAGCTCGACCGAGCAGAACTTGCGACCAAGTTTGCCCTGGCTGAACACGACGCGGCCATCGACCAGCGCGAACAGCGTATGGTCCGTGCCGATGCCGACATTGGTGCCCGGATAGAACTTCGTCCCGCGCTGGCGCACGAGGATGTTGCCGGCAACGCATGCCTGGCCACCGAACTTCTTCACGCCGAGACGACGACCGGCTGAATCGCGACCGTTGCGCGAAGAGCCGCCTGCTTTCTTATGTGCCATCTGAAACTACTCCTTATGCCTGAGCGGCCGGGGCGTCAGCCTCGGTCTGCTTGGCGGTCTGGCCGCCGACGGACACGATCTTCAGGATCGTGTGCTGCTGGCGATGGCCGTTCTTGCGACGATAGTTATGACGACGACGCTTCTTGAAGACGATGACCTTGTCCGCCTTCGCCTGAGCGATGATCTCTGCAGCGACGGTGAAACCCTCGACCGAGCGCAGTTCCGAGCCTTCGCCCGCCAACAGCACATCACCCAGCGTCACCGACGCACCTGCATCGCCCTCGATCTTTTCGACGACGATCTTATCTCCGGCGGCGACGCGATACTGCTTGCCGCCCGTGCGCACGACTGCGAACATGGCCCTTGTCACTTTCCAAATACATGTGCCCCACGAACGCAGGGTCCGCCGGGAGAAGCCGGGGAGCTAAGCGAGGGGCGTGACGATGTCAACCAAGAAGGGCCATTGCGGGGGGCGAAAACATCGCAGGTCCTGGCAGGAACCGCGTCAGGACGCTGTGCCCGAACCGGCGATCAGTGCCGGTGGACGGCGCGCAGCGTGTAGCGACCATCGGCAAAGTCGGTGAACAATCCGGCGATACCGGGATGGTCCACCGGTTCGTCACCCGCATCGGATACCAGGTTCTGCTGGCTGACATAGGCGACGTAGCTCGACTCGCGATTCTCGGCGAGCAGATGGTAGAAGGGCTGATCCTTCTTCGGCCGCATCTGTTCGGGAATCGCCTCGTACCATTCATCGGTGTTGGCAAAGACCGGATCCACGTCGAACACGACTCCGCGGAAATCGAACAGGCGGTGCCGGACGATATCGCCGATCGAGAAATTCGCATGGACGATCGGCGGGGCAACGACCTCGACCGCCGCCGCCGGTGCCGGCTCGGACGAGAGGGCATCGGACGCGGCGATGTCGGGGGTGGCGGGGTCGATGGGGATGTCGTGGCGGGGCATGGCGACAATTTAAGCGCTGTTTCGCGACGCACAAGCCGGGCCGCTCGTGATTGCAAAAACCCTCTTGCACTGCGGCAAGGTCTGATTTAGAGGCCCGCCCTCGACCGATCGGAGGCGCTGCTCGCAGCACTTCGGATGACCTTGCGGAGAGGTGGCAGAGTGGTCGAACGTACCGCACTCGAAATGCGGCGTACCCGCGAGGGTACCGTGGGTTCGAATCCCACCCTCTCCGCCATTTACCTTGCGCCATGTGGGTCACAGAGGCCCCTGGCCCCCGCGCCGGGGCCGCGCACTTCTCTATAGCTATCGTCCGATGATCCGCTGCTGTGGACAGCGCATTCATGTGCTCAGAGCAGTAGTCACGGGCGACGGTCAGGGAGGCGGTGCGTTGTCTCCCATGCTCGTCCCGGCCAAGGCCCCCTCCAGATCGAGACCGCGATGCGTACGTTCCTTCTGAACATCCTGCTGGCGGCCGGACTGGTGGCCCTGGCCGTCCTTTCGCGGTTCATGCTGCTCGATACCTATTCCCGCTGGCAGATCGCGGCGTTCTGGCTGCTGGCGGCGCTGCTCGAATGGGGCGTCAAACCACGGATTGGTCTGAAAGCACGCTGGCTGACCGCGCTCGCCACCGCGATCGCGACGACGTTGGCGATCCTCGCCGTGCGCTGGCACGTCGAAGGCCTGTGCCCGCACACCTGGCCGCAATGCGCGTCCTATCCGTTCTGGCGTGTCGTCCTGCACCTGATCCAGCGCGCATAGACCGGACGTGCGCCCCGGTATCGCCAAAGCAACGCCGGAAGCGTGGCCCGACGGCAACAAGTCCCGATAAAGTACAAGGATCGACGATAGACCGGCAATTTTTCGTGGAGAAATTCTTCTGTATCCGCCTAGGCGTTGAATTGCTTGAACTCGCCTGTGTGCTGGCTCGGCGTGAACCGCATCGACGGCGCTCGTAAGCAATGCTGCATTGCCCAGTGGCGTCGCCAGTCCGGTTTCATCATTCGTTCAATATACCGGGCGGCACGTCATGAAGATTGCTTTCTTTCTTTCGAACTATCCCGTTCTTTCGGAAACGTTCGTCGTTCGTCAGATCAGGGGTATGATCGACCTCGGGCATGAGGTTACGATCATTACCGGCCAGCATGATCGTTCTGTCGATGATCCACTATCCGGTGCCGCGCGTATCGTCTCCGTTCGCGCGAATACAGGAGGCTCATCGCCGATCGCGCATTTGCTGAAAAAGTCGGCTCGACTTCTGCTTGGCGCGCAATCCGGCAAGAGCCGACGGCGAATTCGCGCAGGACTTACTGGTTTGCGCGATGGAATTGTCGCGCCGATCGTCGATATTCTCAGTGTCGGCGAACAGGGACTTGGTCATTTCGATGCCATCATCGCGCATTTCGGTCCCGCGGGCGTGCGGGCGATGTATCTGCGCGACGCCGGTCTGATCTCGGGCCCGATCGCCACTGTCTTTCATGGTCTTGACGTGACCGAGCATGGTCTCGTCAAAAAATTCCTGCCGCATTACCGCCGCCTCTTCACTCAGACCGAAGCACTGCTTCCGATCAGTGAATTGTGGAAGAAGAAGCTGATCGGCTGGGGTGCTGACCCGGCGATGATCACGGTCCACCGGATGGGGGTCGACGTCAGCGACTTTCCAATGCCGCAGCCACGTCGCGGCGCTGCCGGGCCATTGCGGCTGCTGACGACGGCGCGCTTCGTCCAAAAAAAGGGGCTGATCTACGCGATCAACGCCATGTGCGCCGCGCCGGGCGACTCGCATCTGTCGATCATCGGCTACGGGCCGCTGGAAAAGGAACTGCGCGAGGCCGCTGCGGCCTGTCCTGCGCGCGTGACGTTCCTCGGCAAGATCCCGCACCGCGAGGTGCTTGCGGAGCTCAAGCGGTCCGACGTGTTCCTGCTGCCCTCCGTCGTCGCCGACAATGGCGACATGGAAGGGATTCCCGTGTCGTTGATGGAGGCCATGGCGCTCGGCGTCATCACCGTCTCCACCTGGCATAGCGGCATCCCGGAACTCATCGACGACGGCGTCGAGGGCTTTCTGGTCGAAGAGCGCAATGCCGGACAGATCGCCGACATCATAACGACAATCGAATCGGGGGAGGTGGATCTGGCGAGCATGCGGGTGGCGGCACGCGCCAAGATCGAGCGCGAATTCGACAATAGCGAGCTCGATACCAGACTCGAGCAGATTGCGTTCACGCTAGCGGGCATCGTTCCGGCGACGGAGCCGGTACGCGTGGCGGAAGCGGTGTCCTGATGCTCATCTGCTGGCATCGCCTCGGCGAATGGCGCGTTGTTTCAGTGGATGAGGCCGGTGGCGAGACTTGGGTGCGGAAATGCAAGAAGTGCGCATACTCCCAATCGCGCTTTTCCTTCGGGAGACGGCCGCACCAGCGTTGATGCTGCCGTCCCGAAATCGGGTATCGTAAGTCCGACTTTATACCGCCCGGCCACAACCGCGCGGGGTCAGCGGCCGAGCAGGCGGTCGAGATAGGCGTCCTTGTGCTTGGGGCCAAAACCGCCCTTTTTCGGTTCGATCTTGAACAGATACCGCTCGTTCCAGGCCGCGCCGCCGCCCCACCAGGTCACGCCGACGACCGTATCGGCATTGGTTTTGAGATAGGCGATCGCCGCTGCGCCTGCCGCCTCGCAGCTCGGCGGTATCGCCCCAGCGCGTCCGAACGCCGATTCGGTGATGATCCCCTTCAACCCGCGCGCCCGCAGCTCGGACGCGAAATTGTCATAGCCCGGCGTCCCCGTGCAGCTCGGCTGGGTTCCGCTCGACCCCTTGTCGAAATAGCGGTGCCCGTTGATGATGGTCAGGCCTAGCGGATCCTTCAGCCCGCCCGCGCGGTCGAGGGCGACCAGCGCACTTTCGGACGGCTTGGCGGCGTCCTCGCGCTTGCGCAGCCGGAAGGTGGCGGAGGACCCGGGATATTCCGGCGCGATGACATTGCGGATCCCCGCGGCGCGCAGGCCCGCGATGATCTGGTTGGTATCGCGCGCCCATTGATCCCAGTCGTTGGTCAGCACCGGGTCGTCGAAATGCCTCGGCTCGTTCATCGGGTCGATGATGATCCGGTCGGACCGCGGCATGCTCGCCATCAGCGACGTCCAGAACGCAACCTGTTCGGATACCGATGGCCAGCTATAGTCGTGACGATCGAGCACGACATAGGCACCGCGGTCGAGCGCGGCGCGCGTCGCTGCCACCAATTTCCTGCGGATCGCGGGGTCCGCCATCTGCGGTCCCTTGAACGGCAGGCGGACCATCGTGAATCCCTTGTCGAGATAGGCGCGGACCGACGCCGGCGTCGGGCAGAGCGTACCGTCGGCGACAAAGCTGCACCCGGCAATGTTCACGCCGAAGACGGGGCCCCTGATACGCACGTTGGCGCTCGCGCTGGACCTCACGGGCGCGTTTGCCTTTTGAGGTGCGGGGGGCGGCTGCATGCGTTGCGGGGAGGGCGCGGCCGAGGCCGGACAGCCCAGTCCGGTGGCGGAGATGGCAAGGCCGACAAGGCCGGCGGCGATCGATGGTCGGGTCATGACATGTACCTGGCGAATAAGGGTGAAAGCGAATCGGTCGCGCTTCGGATGCGCCTCCCTATCATCGAATGTCGGGATGCCTGGCGTCCATCGGGGACCGGGGTCCAAAGCCCCGTCATCGCGGAGACCTGTCTCTAGACTGCTCTCATGCCTGGCAAAGCGCCGTCGAGATCCGCGCTCATCATGCTACCGAGCGCGATCGCCGCAGTGCATCGCGTCATGTGGCAACGATAGGATATGAGATTGGAGGCCCGACCGGGAATCGAACCCGGGTGCGAGGATTTGCAGTCCTCTACGTCACCACTCCGCCATCGGGCCTCGATGCGGAGCGCGCAAATGCGGGCTTTTGTGCGGCGGGTCAACCGGGCGATCGCGTTTGTGGGCTAAAATAGTCGTGGGGTGTGCCACGGCGGTGCGCCGCCGGGTTGGGGGACGGCTTGCACGCCGGCGATGGATTGGGCACGATACGGTCCAATTCTGGCTTCATATGGAGTTTCTTTTGGACGTGATGCAGGTGTCCGGGGGAACGAACCGCGCAGGGCTGGCGCCCGATGTCTTCGCGATGCCCGCGGGGATGGCGATCCGATATGACCAGCCCTGCGACGCGCTTACCGACCTCATCACCGGCTACCATGTCTATCGCGCGACCGGTCCGGCCAGCATCGGCCAGGTCAACCGCTTCCTGCCGGGGACGGCCAATGTCCGGTTCGCGTTCGAGGCGGGGCCGATCAGCGTGGCGATCGGCCGGCGGACGTTCGGGCCCCTGCCGGCGGCGACGCTGTACGGCCCGACGGGGACCGCGCTGAAGGCGACGACCAATGGCGGCATCATGATCGGGTTCGGGGTCAGCGCGCTGGCTTGGAGCCGGCTGTTCAACCGGTCGGCGGCGGATTATCGTGACCGGATCGTGCCGCTTGCCGAGGCGCTCGGGCCGGTCGCGACCCAGCGTCTGACGACTGCACTGCGGGCGGCCGAACGCGATGATCAGGTCGCGCCGATCCTCGATGCCATCCTGTGCGACCTGCTCGGGCCGCCGCACCGCGAATCCGCGACGATCCGGCAGCTTACCCGGCTGATCGGGCAGGACGGCGGCGATGACGTCGCTGCGGTCGCGGCCAAGCTCGCGATCAGCCCCGACACGCTGCGGCGGCTGGCGGTGCGGCATTTCGGCTTCACCCCCAAGATGCTGTTGCGGCGCGCACGGTTCCTGCGCTCGTTCCTGCGCGTGTTCCGGACGCCCGGCGGCACCGACTATTCGGCGATCGACCCGAGCTATTTCGACGTGTCGCATTTCCTGCGCGACGCCGGCACGTTTCTCGGGATGACGCCGCGGCGGTTCATGGCGATGAGCACGCCGTTTCTCGACGCGAGCGTCCGCGCGCGCGCCGCGGTGCTCGGCGCGCCGACCCAGGCGCTGCAGGTTCCCGCCGAAACGAGCGAGCGGATCATCAGCGCGGTGCCGGCCCGCCGGGCGCCGAAGATCGATCCCGCCCCCGATCCCACGTCCACCCCCGTCATCGACCCGGCGGAAATTCCGATGCCCGATCAGGGCGCGCCCGTGCTAGGCGCCTGAGCGAGGTGTTGCCGCATTCTGCGTGCGCCCTCGGCGTCCCGCCCGCGGCATTTCGGTGTCACACGGGCGGGCGGGGCGCCCTAGTCCCGGCATCCGGCCCCTGTGCCGTTCCGACCTCTGTGCCGTTCCAAGCCGGGCCGTCTCGCGCGATTCGCCACAGGTCGCTTGGCGCGACGCTGGCGGCACGGTAGAGATTGACGCAAGCGAACAAGTGTATTGCGCAACTAAAACAGCTGTGCGACAGGATGGGCCATGACGACGATCAGCATCGATACGAACTCCACTACCCGCACGCATGCGGCTGTCGGCACGTCCGACGGCGGCCCCGATTTCGCGGTCATGCGTCACGCCATGGTGGCCAGCCAGCTGCGCACCAACGCGGTCAGTGACCAGCGCGTCGTCGCGGCGATGGCGCGGGTGCCGCGCGAGGCGTTCGTGCCTGACGATGTCCGGTCGATCGCCTATCGCGACGCACCGATCCCGCTCGGCGGTGGCCGTTACGCCAATCTGCCGATGGCGACCGGGCGGTTGCTGACCGAGGCCTATCTGACCGCCACCGACCGGGTCCTGCTGATCGGTGCCGCGACGGGCTACACCGCCGCGGTTCTCGCCGAGATCGTCGGCACGGTGGTTGCGGTCGACAGCGATCCGTCCTTGCTCGGCACCGCGCGCGATGCGCTGGGCGCCACGCCGACGGTCGAACTGGTCGAGGGGCCGATGGCACAGGGCCATGCCGCCGGTGCGCCCTATGACGTGCTCGTCATCGACGGCGCGGTCGAGGTGATCCCCGACACGCTGGTGGCGCAGATCCGGTCGGGCGGCCGCATCGTCGCCGGGATCGCGGATCGCGGCGTGACCCGGCTCGCATCGGGACGAAAGACCGATGGCGGCTTTGCACTGGCGGCGTTCGTCGATGTCGAGTGCGTGACGCTGCCGGGTTTCGAAACACCCAAACCCTTCAAGTTCTGAGGCACATCATGCCGCGCGCCGCTTTAGTCCGCCGTCTGCTCTCGGGTGTTGCGCTGCTATACAGCGCTGCACCGGTCCATGCGGAGACGCTCCGCGAGGCGCTGGTCAAGGCCTATACGACCAACCCGACGATCACGGCGCAGCGTGCGACGCTGCGTGCGACCGACGAAAATGTCCCGATCGCGCGTGCCTCAGGGTTGCCCTCGGCGAATGCGACCGGCGATTACACCGAGTTCGTCGTGACCGCGGCGAACAGCTTCATCGCCTTGCCGCGTCAGGTCGTGGCACGCGCGAACGTCTCCGTGCCGCTCTATCAGGGCGGGCAGGTGCGCAACTCGGTCGCCGCGGCCAAGACGCGGGTCGAGGCGGGCCGCGCGACGCTGCGCGGTACCGAGGCCGATCTGTTCACCAACGTCGTCGGCGCCTATATGGACGTGATCCGCGACGAGGCGATCGTCGGCCTGAACACGCAGAATGTTCGCGTGCTCGACATCAATCTCCAGGCCAGCCGCGACCGGTTCCAGGTCGGCGACCTGACCCGCACCGACGTCGCCCAGTCCGAGGCGCGGCTCGCGCTCGCGCGGGCGCAGCTCCAGTCGGCCGAGGCGCAGCTGATCACCAGCCGGGAAAACTATATCCGCTTTGTCGGCACGCCCGCCGGCACGCTCGATACGCCGCCGACCCTCCCGCATCTGCCTGACAGCCCCGCCCTGGCAGTGACGGTGGCGATCGACAATAATCCCGTGCTGATCGCCGCGGCGAAGGAACGCGACGCGACGCGGTACGATGTCGGGGTCGCGCGGGCGAGCCGCTTGCCGCAGATCAGCGCGACCGGCGGCGCCAGCTACACCAACTATCTCGGATCGGCGTCGACGACCGACGGCAGCATCAACACCTTTCCCAATGCGAACAAGGCGGTGCAGGCGGGCCTGTCGCTGACGATGCCGCTGTTCCAGGGCGGTCGTCCCGCCGCGCAGGTCCGCCAGGCCGAGGCGTTTCAAAGCCGCGCGATCGAGAATGTCACCGCCGCCGAGCGCAATGTGATCGCGCAGGCGCGCTCGGCCTATGCCGTCTGGCGTTCGTCGGAACAGGTGATCCAGTCGTCCGAGACCGCGGTCAACGCGAACAAGTTGAGCCTCGAGGGTGTCCGGGCAGAGAACAGCGTCGGGACGCGCACGATCCTCGACATCCTCAACGCCGAGCAGGAGCTGCTCAACAGCCAGGTCACGCTCGTGACGGCGCGGCGCGACGCCTATGTCGCGGGCTTCGCGCTGCTGGCGGCGATGGGGCAGGCGGAGGCGCGCGACCTCGGGCTCGACGGCGGCGTGCTGTACGATCCGGTCGCCAATTACGACCGCGTCCACAAGAAGATCTGGGACTGGGGCGGTGATGGTGAGCCGGTGCCGGTCGCGACGCGTACCGTCCAGTCGCCCACGCAGGACGCCGCCGTGCGCCGCGAACTTGACCCGTTGCTCGACAGCCCGGTTGACAGGAACCCGGCATTGACGACAGGTAAGGATGCGCCGAGCCGCCAATAGGGGCGCGTGGGGCGACGGGGTTTGGAATGGTCCGTATGGGGGATATCAGCGCGGAGCCGTCGATGGAGGAAATCCTCTCGTCGATCAAACGCATCATTGCCGAAGAAGGCGACGGCATGCCCAGTCGCCAGCGGCGCCACCAGCGGGCGATGCCCGCATCGGCGGCCACCGATTACGCGGCCGATTACGACGACGACGCGATCGACGACGATGAAATCCTCGAACTGAGCGACCCGATGCCGATGGTTGACCGCACCCCCCGCCCGCCGAAATCGCCGGTGCTGACCTCGGTCGACGCCGCGCCGGAACCACGCCAGGCGCCGCCGCGCAGCCAGCCCCAGCCTCATGTCGCGCCGCATGTCGCGTCGTCGGCCGCGCATGCGCCCCAGCAGCATGCTCCGCAGCCTGCAGAAGAGCCGGCCCAGCCGATCATGTCGCGCGAAACCGCGGCGGCGACGCGTGCGCCGCTCGAGGCGCTGACGCGGATGATGGTCAAGCCCGAGGGAAGCAGCGACGGCACGCTCGAGGGTCTGGTCCGCGAGATGCTGCGCCCGATGCTGCGCGAATGGATCGACGCGAACCTGCCCGACATGGTCGAGGACATGGTCGCGCGCGAGATCGCCAAGATCATGAACCAGCAGCCCTGACCGGGCCGGCCGCAGCGTTTCGCGCTGCGGCCTGTATCGGGACCCGGTCGCCCGGCGACGATCGGACACTGCTCGCCGGGTCCTGGTCCAAACGACTGTAATGTCACGACGAGCGGAACCGTGACGGTTCCGCTATGGTTGTTGGCAAATGTCCGATCACAGTGTGTCCGAGCCTGAAATCCCCGCCCGTCTCGCCGCTCAGGGCGTCCGGGGCGATATCGCGCCGGCCGATGCCAGCAGCGACATCTTCTTCGCGGCGGTGCGGACCACGCGGATGCCGATGGTGGTGACCGACCCGCATCGGCCCGACAACCCGATCATCTTCTGCAACGACGCCTTCTCGTTCATGACCGGCTACTCGCAGGACGAGATCCTCGGCTACAACTGCCGCTTCCTGCAGGGCCCCGAGACCGACCGCACGGTCGTCGGCGAATTACGCGCCGCGATCGCTAAGCGTGAAGAAGTCTCGGTCGAGATGCTCAACTATCGCAAGAACGGCTCGACCTTCTGGAACGCGCTCTACGTCTCGCCCGTGTTCGGCGACGACGGCGAGCTGCGCTATTTCTTCGCGAGCCAGCTGGACATCTCGCGCCGCCGGGAGGCCGAGGAGGCGCTGCACGAGGCGCAGCGGATGGAGGCCGTCGGCAAGCTGACCGGAGGGATCGCGCACGACTTCAACAATCTGCTGCAGGTCATCCAGGGCTATGCCGACATCCTCGACGCGCGGATCGACGCGAGCGATCGATCGGCGCGGCGGGCAGTCGATGCGATCTCGACCTCGGCCTCGCGCGCGGCGACGCTCACGCAGCAGCTGCTCGCCTTTGCGCGCAAGCAGGAATTGCGCGACCGGTTGATGAATCTCAACCAGCTGCTGGGCGACTTCCGGCCGATTCTCGACCGCAGCATCGGCAGTGGAATCACGCTGAAGCGCGACTTGGCGACCGATCTGTGGAATTGCCGCGTCGATCCGGTGCAGGCCGAGATGGCGCTGCTCAACATCATCGCCAACGCGCGCGACGCGCTCGACGGCACGGGGGAGATCACGATCACGACGCGCAACGCCGTCCTTCCCGAGGATGGCGGTGTCGCGAGGCTGGAGCCCGGCGAATATGTCGTGCTGAGCATTCGCGACAACGGGCCTGGGATCGATCCCGGGACGGTCGACAAGATCTTCGAACCCTTCTTCACGACGAAGGAGATGGGCAAGGGTGCCGGGCTGGGGCTCGCAATGGTCTACGGCTTCGTCCGGCAGTCGGGCGGCCTTGCGACGGTGCGCAACCTCAGCGGGGGCGGTGCCGAATTCTCGCTCTACTTCCCGCGTGCGAGCGGTGCGGTCGAGCGCAAGACCGCGGGGCCGATCGCACCGCATGCGGGCGGTGCCGAGCGGGTGCTGATGGTCGAGGATCAGCGCGAAGTGGGCGAGCTGGGGCGGACGATCCTTGAGGATCTCGGCTATGACGTCGTCCTGGTCAACAGCGCGCGCGCCGCGCTCGACACGCTCCGTCAGGACGCCGAATTCCGGTTGCTGTTCACCGATATCCTGATGCCCGGCGGCATGAACGGCGTCACGCTGGCCCAGTCGGTGCGGCGCGACTATCCGCACACCGCGGTGCTGCTGACGACGGGCTTTGCCGACGAGGCGATCGACGAGGGCAGCCGGTCGTTCGAACTGATCCGCAAACCCTATCGCCGGAATGAGTTGAACGACCGCATCCGGGCGGTGCTCGACAAGCCGGGGGCGCGGACGTGAGGCTGGTCTAGCCCGGACACGCTCGCTAAGGCACGGGGTATGAGCGAGCTTCCCAAAACCTTCGACCCCGCCTCCATCGAATCGCGCTGGTATGCGCATTGGGAGGCCAGCGGCCAGTTCCGCCCCGACCGCCCGAACGCGGAACCCTGGACGATCGTCAACCCGCCGCCCAACGTCACGGGCAGCCTGCATATCGGCCATGCGCTCGACAACACGCTGCAGGACATCCTGACACGCCACGCCCGCCTCAAGGGCAAGGACGCGCTCTGGGTGGTCGGCACCGATCACGCGGGCATCGCGACGCAGATGGTGGTCGAGCGCCAGATGGGCGCGATGTCCCCGCCGCAGAAGCGCACCGACCTCTCGCGTGAGGACTTCATCGCCAAGGTCTGGGCGTGGAAGGAAGAGAGCGGCGGCGAGATCACGCAGCAGCTCCGCCGTTTGGGCTGCTCGATGGACTGGGCGAACGAGCGCTTCACGATGGACGAAGGCTTTTCGAAGGCCGTCCTGAAAGTGTTCGTCGACCTGCACAAGCAGGGGCTGCTCTACCGCGACAAGCGCCTCGTGAACTGGGATCCGGGCCTCGGCACCGCGATCAGCGACCTCGAGGTCGAGACGCGTGAGATCAAGGGCAGCTTCTGGCACCTGCGCTATCCGCTCGCCGACGGATCGGGGTTCATCGAGGTCGCGACGACGCGGCCCGAGACGATGCTCGCCGACATGGCGGTCGCGGTGAACGGCGCGGATGAGCGCTACACCGCGCTGATCGGCAAGCAGGTGAAGCTGCCGATCACCGGGCGGCTGATCCCGATCATCGCCGACGACCATGCCGATCCCGAGCTCGGATCGGGCGCGGTGAAGATCACGCCCGGACACGACTTCAACGATTTCGAGGTCGGCAAGCGCGCCGGCATGGCCGCGGGCGCGATGCTCAACATGCTCGATGCTAAGGCGCGCGTCGTGCAGGTGTCCGACGGGCTGATCCCCGCCGAGCTGCTCGGGCTGACGACTGCGGAGGCGCGCAAGGCGGTCGTCGCGCAGCTGAAGGCCGAGGGCTTCCTGATCGCGCATGTCGACAAGGACGGCGTCGAGCACGACGCCGAGCCGCGCACGATCCAGACGCCGTACGGCGATCGCTCGGGCGTGGTGATCGAGCCTTGGCTGACCGACCAATGGTATGTCGACGCCAAGACGCTCGCCCAGCCCGCGATCGAGGCGGTGCGCGTCGGCGCGATCGATATCGTGCCCAAGACGTGGGAGAAGACGTTCTTCAACTGGATGGAGAACATCCAGCCCTGGTGCGTGTCGCGCCAGCTGTGGTGGGGGCATCAGATCCCGGCATGGTTCGGGCCCGACGGCACGCCATACGTAGCCGAGACGGAGGCCGAAGCGCAGGCGCTCGCCGGCGCGGGTGTCGCGTTGACGCGTGATCCCGACGTCCTCGACACATGGTTCTCCTCCGCGCTCTGGCCTTTCGCAACGCTAGGCTGGGACGGCTCTTCTTACCCCTCCCCTTCAGGGGAGGGGCAAGGGGTGGGGCCGTCCCATCTCATCGAGACCGACGCGCGCGGGGCGGCTCCCCACCCCAACCCCTCCCCTGAAGGGGAGGGGCTTGCCTCTGGATCGCAACTCGGCGGCCGCTATCCCAACGACGTGCTCATCTCCGGCTTCGACATCCTGTTCTTCTGGAACGCGCGGATGATGATGCAGGGGCTGCACTTCATGAAGGACGTGCCGTTCCGCACGCTCTACCTCCACGGCCTCGTCCGCGCGGCGGACGGCGCGAAGATGTCCAAGTCGAAGGGCAATGTCGTCAACCCGCTCGGGCTGATCGACCAGTATGGCGCCGACGCGCTCCGCTTCTTCATGGCGGCGATGGAAAGCCAGGGCCGCGACATCAAGATGGATGAGAAGCGCGTCGAGGGCTATCGCAACTTCGCGACCAAGCTGTGGAACGCCGCCCGCTTCGCGCAGGCCAACGGCATCGTCGCGAGCACCACGCTCGAGGCGCCGCGCGCGGAGCTCGCGGTCAACAAGTGGATCATCGCCGAGACGATCGCGACCGTACAACAGGTCGACCTCGCGCTCGCCGACTACCGCTTCGATGGCGCCGCAAACGCGATCTACCAGTTCGCGTGGAGCCGGTTCTGCGACTGGTATCTCGAACTCATCAAGCCGCAGATGGTCGATGACGTCCGCGGCCAGATCGACGAGGAATCGAAGGCGGTCGCCGGCTGGGTGCTCGACCAGATCCTGGTGCTGCTCCACCCGTTCATGCCGTTCATCACCGAGGAGCTGTGGCACGCGATGGGCGCGCGTGAGCACGACCTGATCGTCGCGCAGTGGCCGATGGCGGATGCGCGCTCGATGGATCCGGAGGCGAGCAGGGAGGTCGACTGGCTGATCCGGCTGGTCCAGGAAATCCGCACCGCGCGCAACGAGCTGAACGTGCCGCCGGGTGCGCGTTTGCCGCTGCACGTTCGTGACGCGAATGCGGCGACGCTCGCACGGCTCGAACGCCAGGCCCCCGCGCTCGCACGCCTCGCGCGCGTCACGCATGCCGAGGGCGAAGCCACTGGCGGCGCGGCGCAGGTCGTGGTCGACGAGGCGACCTTCGTCCTGCCGCTCGAGGGCGTGATCGATCTCGACGCCGAGCGCACCCGCCTGACCAAGGCGATCGCGGCGGCGGAGAAGGAGCGCGACGCGCTCGCAGGGAGGCTCGGCAATGCGAGCTTCGTCGAGCGCGCCAAGCCCGAAGCGGTCGAAAAGGCCAAGGCGGACCATGCCGACAAGGCGGCCGAAGCCGCGCGGCTGCAGGCGGCACTGGGACGTCTGGGCTGACCTGACCCCGTCCGATGTGCGGGACGGGGCCGGGGCGTGCGTAACGCGTGCTGCGAGCATGCGGGGTCAGGGCCGGTCCTGACCCCGCATGCAAAGGGGAGGGGACCCGACTGCGATGCCTGATGCGACGGACACGCCTGCACCAAGGACCGGCCAGCGCGACCTGACCACGGGGCCGATCGGCAAGACGTTGCTCGCGTTCGCGCTGCCGACGCTCGGATCGTCGGTCCTGCAATCGCTCAACGGTTCGATCAACGCGGTGTGGATCGGCCAGTTTCTCGGCGAGCGCGCGCTGGCGGCGACGACCAACGCGAACATCATCATGTTCCTGCTGGTCGCCGCGGTGTTCGGCTTCGGCATGGCGTCGACCATCCTGATCGGCCAGAACATGGGCCGCCGCGACATCGATGCGGTGCGCCGCGTTCTCGGCACGTCGTTCGGGCTGTTCACGATCATCTCGGTGCTGACGGTGGCGATCGGCTGGCTGGTCGCGCCGGCGATCCTGCGCGTGCTGGCGACGCCTGCCGAGGTCTATCCGCTTGCGCTCGCCTATCTGCGCGTGATCTTCGTCGCGATGCCCGCGGGGTTCCTGTCGGTGCTGCTGACGATGGCGCTGCGCGGCACCGGCGATTCGCTGACCCCGCTCAAGTTCATGGCGCTCGGCTCGGTCGTCGACGTCGCGCTCAACCCGCTGCTGATCCGCGGCTGGGGGCCGATCCCCGCGCTCGGGATCGAGGGATCCGCGCTCGCGACGCTGATCGCCAACACCGTCTCGTTCGTCGCACTGCTCGCCTATATCTATGCGAAGGACCTGCCGATCCGGCTGCGTGGCGCCGAGCTGCGCTATATCCTGCCTGATCGTGCGCTGCTGAAGACCATTGTCGTGAAGGGTGTCCCGATGGGGTTGCAGATGCTCGTCGTCTCGACCTCGGCGCTGGCGATGATCGGGCTGGTCAACCGGCACGGCACCACCACGACCGCCGCCTATGGCGCCGCCAACCAGCTCTGGACCTATGTGCAGATGCCCGCGATGGCGGTCGGTGCGGCGGTCAGCGCGATGGCGGCGCAGAATATCGGTGCGGGGCGCTGGGACCGGGTCGACCGGATCACGCGCGCGGGGCTGATGATGAACCTCGCGCTGACCGGCGGGCTGGTCGCGCTGCTGACGCTGCTCGACCGGCACGTGCTGTGGCTGTTCCTCGGGCAGGATACCGGCGCGATCGGCATCGCCACGCGGATCAACCTGATCGCGGGGTGGAGCTTCATCCTGTTCGGCGTGTCGATGGTGCTGTCGGCGACTGTCCGCGCGAACGGCGCGGTGGTCGGCCCGTTGCTGATCCTCGCGGTCGCGATGGGGCCGGTACGGTTCGGGCTCGCCTATGCGCTCGAGCCGATGATCGGCGCGGATGCGATCTGGTGGAGCTTTCCCGCGGGGTCGCTCGCCTCGATGCTGCTGACGATCGGCTATTACCTGCATGGCGGCTGGCGCAAGGGCCGGATCGTTACCGAGCCCGCCGCACACGACGCGGGCGAGGCAGCCAAGGCGGATTGCGAGCCCGCCAGCCGGTCCATGCCGGTCGGCTGAGTGCCACCCTAGGCCTGGGGCGGCGTCACCGGGGCCATGACCTGAATGATCCCGGCGGCGATCCTGGCCGTCACCGGGGTCTTGGCGAGCACCTCGCCATCGATCGAGATCGGCAGCTTGGGGATCGTGTCGACGCGCATGCTCTTACCGCGGAAGTCGCGGACCTCCTCGTGCCGCGATTCGTGACGGAAGACGCTGGCGACCCAGTTCTGCACCAGTCGCCGCTTCATCTTGCCCATCACCGCCTGCACGACGATCTCGCCCGAATCGACCGCCGCCGCGTCGACCAGCTCGGTCCCGCCATGATAGGGGCCGTTCGAGATACGCACCTCGACGACGCGCATCCGCACCGCGTCCGGGCCCTCGCCGACGATCAGCGTGAACGGGCGGAAGCGCATGAACTGATACGCCGCCCAGCCGAGATAGCCGACCCGGCCCAGCACCTTCTTGAGGCCGTGCGGCACCGTCTCGGCGATCTTCGGGCTGATCCCCATCGCCGCGCAATTGGCGAAATAATCGCCGTCAATCATGCCGAGATCGATCCGCCGCGGCGCACCCGTCCGGATGACCTCGACCGCGCCCTCGATCGTCAGCGGAATGCCGAGCGTCCGCGCAAAGCTGTTCGCGGTGCCCAGCGGAAGCACGCCGAGGATGACATCGTGCCCGACCATCAGGTCGACCAGCCCGCTGATCGTGCCGTCGCCGCCGCCCAGGATCAGCAGATCGGGCTTGGCAGCGAGCGCCCGGCGGACGGTGGGTTCCAGATCCTCGGGGTTCTCGACCGCATGCGCGTCGACCTCATAGGGAAGCCCCGACATCGCCGCGCAGGCGCGCTTGAACAGCGCCTGTCCCTTGCGCGACTTCGCGTTCACCACAAGCGCGGCGGAGCGGATCGGCCGGTCGCGCGCCGGTCCGGTATCAGGGGCCTGGGTCGTGTCTATCGTGGTGGCGGTCATGCGAGGCCCAACGCGCGAAAGGGAAATGCGTCCCCGAGGCCGAATCGGCAGCGATCGGTTTCGTTCGCGCCGACCGTAACGCTTGCCTGCGCGGCGTCCATCCCGCAAAAGCCGCGCCATGTCCGCAAGCTATCCCGCGCTGCGCCTGCGCCGCACCCGCTCGTCCGACTGGAGCCGCCGGCTCCATGCCGAGACCGTCCTCACGCCGGCCGATCTGATCTGGCCGCTGTTCGTCGTCGAGGGGGAGGGCGTCGAGCAACCGATCGCCAGCCTGCCGGGCGTATCGCGCTGGTCGGTCGACCAGATCGTCGCGCGCGGCCGCGAGGCGCGTGACCTCGGCATCCCGTGCATCGCGCTGTTTCCCTACACCCAGCCCGAGCGTCGCACCGAAGATGGTCGCGAGGCACTCAACCCCGACAATCTGATGTGCCAGGCGATCCGTGCGCTCAAGGATGCGGTGCCCGAGGTCGGCGTGCTGACCGACGTCGCGCTCGATCCCTATACCAGCCACGGCCATGACGGGCTGGTCGACGCCGCGGGCTATGTCGTCAACGACACCACCGCGGAGATGCTCGTCGCGCAGGCGCTGAACCAGGCGGCGGCGGGCGCGGACATTATCGCACCCAGCGACATGATGGACGGCCGGATCGGCATGATCCGCACCGCGCTCGAGGCGGAGTCGCATCACAACGTCCAGATCATGTCCTATGCCGCCAAATATGCGAGCGCCTTTTACGGCCCGTTCCGCGATGCGGTCGGCAGCCGCGGGCTGCTGAAGGGCGACAAGAAGACGTACCAGATGGACAACGCCAATGCCGAGGAGGCGCTGCGCGAGGTTGCGATGGATCTCGCCGAGGGCGCGGACACGGTGATGGTCAAGCCGGGCCTGCCCTATCTCGACATCATCGTCCGCGTCCGTCAGGCGTTCGAGGTGCCGGTCTTCGCCTATCAGGTGTCGGGCGAATATGCGATGATCGAGGCGTCGGCCGCAGCGGGCGCGGGCGACCGTGACGCGCTGGTGCTCGAGACGCTGATGGCGTTCAAGCGCGCCGGCTGTTCGGGCGTGCTGACCTATCATGCGGCACACGCGGCCCGGCTCCTGAATGGATGAGTTCAGGCTCGAGACCGAGCGTCTCATCCTGCGCGCGTGGCGGGACGCCGACGTCGAGGCCTTTGCGGCGATGGGGCGTGACCCCGATGTGATGCGCTTTCTCGGGCCGCCGGCGACGCTTGCCGAGACGCAGGCGGCGGTCGGCCGGATGGTCGATCGTCAACGCACGTCGGGGCATTGCTTCTGGGCGATCGAACGCAAGGCGGATGCCGCGTTTCTCGGCTTTTGCGGTCTGGTACCGGGCAAGCCGCCGATCGACGGCGCGATCGAGATCGGCTGGCGTCTCGCGCGTCATGCCTGGGGGCAGGGCTATGCGTCCGAAGCCGCGGCGGCGAGCCTCGCCTGGGGCTGGGCCCATCTGCCCGTCGCGCATATCGTCGCCATCACGGTTCCCGCCAACATGCGCAGCCGCGCGCTGATGGAGCGGCTGGGCATGACCCATGTCGAGGATGGCGATTTCGACCATCCCGATCTCGCCGCCACCGACCCGCTGCGCCGGCACGTCCTCTATCGGATCCATCGCCCCACCAATGTCTGATCCTTCCCCGATGGCACGGTGGTGCCGCGTCCTGTTCGTCGCGACGATCCTGGCAGGGTCGTTCCTGCTGTTCCTCGTCCAGCCGATGGTCGCGCGCATGGCGCTGCCGCGGCTCGGCGGCGCGCCTGCGGTGTGGAACTCGGCGATGCTCGTCTATCAGGCGCTGCTGCTCGGTGGCTATGCCTATGCGCACTGGCTCGGACGGGTGAAGCCGCGCGCGCAGGCGGTCATCCATCTCGGCGTGCTCGCGGTCGCAGCTTTGTGGCTGCCGATCGGGCTGTTCGCGCTCGATCTGCCCGCCGATGCACAGCCTGCGGTGTGGGTGCCCTGGCTGCTCGGCCTGTCGATCGGTCCGCTGTTCTTCGCGGTGTCGGCCCAGGCGCCGCTGATCCAGCGCTGGTTCAGCGCGTCGAGCGGCGGTGCGGATCCCTATGCACTTTATGCCGCGTCCAATCTCGGCAGTTTCGCCGGTCTGATCGCCTATCCGCTGGTCGTCGAGCCGTTGCTGGCGATCCACGGGCAGAGCCTGTTGTGGACCGCAGGGTACGCGGTGCTCGTCCTGTTGGTCGCACTCTGCGCGACGCGGCTGCCGCGCACCGCGTCGGCCGAGCATGTCGCCGCGACCAGCCCGGCGCCGGGCGCGGCGCTGATCCTCCACTGGATCGCGCTCGCGCTGGTGCCGTCGGGGCTGATGCTCGCCACCTCGACCTATATCACCACCGATATCGTCGCGATGCCGCTGCTCTGGGTGCTGCCGCTCGGGCTCTATCTGCTCAGCTTCACCATCGCCTTCGCGCAGGATCGCACGCTCGCCGACCTGCTGACCCGGATCGCGCCGGTGACGATCCTGCTGTTCGGCGGGGTGATCATGGGCGGATTCAACGACAAGCCGGTGTTCAGCGCGACGATCGCGCTGACCTTGCTGTTCATGGTCTCGGTCGCGCTCCACACCGCCATGTATCGCCGGCGCCCGGCGCCCGACCGGCTGACGGGCTTCTATCTGGCGATGTCGGTCGGCGGCGTGCTGGGCGGGGTGTTCGCCGCGTTGCTGGCCCCCGTGATCTTCGACTGGACCTATGAATATCCGCTGCTGATCCTGGCAGCGGGCGTGCTGGTGCCGCAGATGTACCTGCTGGCGACGTTCCGCGCGGTCTGGTCGGGGCCGGCGGTGCGGCGCCGTCTCGGGCTCGCGGCCATCATCCTCGTCATGGCGGTGGCGGCCGGGATGCGGATCAGCAACCCCGACGGCATATTGGGCGACCAGCATCAGGGCGCGGCCTTCCTGATCGTCGCCGCGATCGGCCTCGCCACGCTTGGCGCACGGTTGCCCTATGTCGTCGTGCTCGCCAGCACGCTGGTGATGTTCGGGGGCTATCGCGCGCTGGAACTCAGCGCCGAGCGGGGTGCGCGCGAGCGCAGCTATTTCGGCGTCTACACGGTGCGCGACGACGAGGGGGTCCGCGAGCTCGATCACGGGACCACCGTCCACGGCATCCAGCTGCGCGGTTCGCCCGCGCGCGAGCGGACGCCGACCACCTATTATGTTGCCGGATCGGGCGTGGGGCAGGCGATGCAGGCGCTCGGCCCGCTCTATGGCCCGGCGGCGCGGGTCGGTGTCGTCGGGCTGGGGACGGGCACCCTGTCCTGCTACGCCCGCCCGGGCGAGCAGTGGCGTTTCTACGAGATCGACCCGGCGGTCGTGCGGATCGCGCGCGATACCGGCCAGTTCAGCTATCTGTCGCGCTGCCTGCCCGATCCGGTGATCCGGATCGGCGACGCGCGGATCGCGCTGGCGGGGGAGAGGACCGCGAGCCTCGACCTGCTCGCGCTCGATGCCTTCTCGTCGGATACGGTGCCGATGCACCTGATGACGCGCGAGGCGTTCGCGACCTATGGCCGCGTGGTGTCGCGCAACGGGCTGCTGCTCGTCCATATCTCGAACCGCTATATCGACCTCGAACCCGTGGTCGCCGCCGCCGCGCGCGAGGCGGGGTGGCACGCCGTCCACCTGCTCTACCCTCCTTCGCCGCTCGACGCCGATCACCCCTCGCCATCGGACTGGATCGCGCTGTCGCGCGACCCGCGGGCGATCGCGCTGCTCCGGCAACGCAATTTAGGCTGGGAACCGATCGTCGCGCGCGACGGCATGGCCGCATGGACCGACGATTATTCGACGATCCTGCCGCTGCTCAAGGGGCTCTGGTAGGCTGAAAGGGGGGCGTCAGGCGGCGGGGAGGCTCGCCTGGATCTGCGTGATGGTCGTTCCCTGCTTCTCGGCTTCGGCCTGCGCCGCGTCGCGCACCGCGTCGAGCGCGGGATAGGCCGGCGCGAGCGTCGCCGCGCGATCGGTCGCGCGACGCTCGATATCGGTGACGAGCAGCGACGTCTGCGCCCGCCAGTCGTCGAGACCGGCCAGCGCGGTCTGGGCCGTCAGCCACGGCTCGCTGCCGACCGCACCGCCGCGTGCGGCGCGAGCCGCGGCCTGGGTGCTCGCCGCATCCTTCGCAAAGCCCGCCCTGATCCGGTCGAGCTGCGTCCGGAACGCTGCAATATCGGTGTCGAGCGTAGGATCGGGCTGGACCACCACCGGCTTGCCCGCGGGTTCGCCAAAGCCGATCGATTCGGTCGGGCGGATCCCGAGCGAGGGATAGCTGGCGCTATCCTTGCTGCAGGCGCCGACCGCCAGGGCGGGTGCGAGAAGAAGGGCGATCAGCGCGGGGCGGGAAGGCTGTTTCATGCCCGTCGCTCTATGCCGCCGACGCGGCGTACACAACTTTATCGCGCAACACCCTTGCGCCGCGAAAAATGCCTGCTATCAGCGCCCCTCCAGTGCACCCATAGCTCAGCTGGATAGAGCATCAGACTACGAATCTGAGGGTCGGGCGTTCGAATCGCTCTGGGTGCACCAGGATTTCCTGCCTCGCGGCGGGGCCAGACGGCCAGACACGGGCCGGCCAAATATGGCATGGCGATGCACCCATAGCTCAGCTGGATAGAGCATCAGACTACGAATCTGAGGGTCGGGCGTTCGAATCGCTCTGGGTGCACCATCGTCCACAACCTGCCGCGGCACGACGCCGGAAGCGGTTATCTCCCATCTCATCCGCACTGCATTGACGTCGCGACGCGACGGTCCCGTCGCATCACCCAATGCCCCCGTGCTTTTCGACATCTCCCGAAAACTTCTTGCCGCGGCCGCTTGCACAGCCGCGAAGTGCTGGGTATAGGCGCCCCTCCAGTCACCGGTCGGTCCCCCAAGGGCGTAACGATCGGACTCCGTCGGGGAGTAGCTCAGCCTGGTAGAGCACTGTCTTCGGGAGGCAGGGGCCGGAGGTTCGAATCCTCTCTTCCCGACCATCATGCACCGCATGATCATCGCTTGCCCAGGCGGCAGGCCGTAGATCCAGCACTATCAAAGCCGTTAAGGCCAATAACGTCTTGGTCGCGTCGTGTCCGCGCTCGAGCGGCATTTCGACCTGGCCGCCTCCGGGACAACGGGGGCGCGCAGGCTTACAGCGCGCTGCCTAGTGCGTAGTTTCCGAGGCTGAGAACCCGCGGCTCGATGCCGTATCCCTCGGCTCCCTGACCGTCTCCGCCGCGGCGCGCGACCGGATGATGGTTGGGAGGATGGAGTCGGCGCGATGATGGATGACGAGCCCGTTGCGGCCCAGCCTCGGCATGCCGTGATCCTGTGCCATCCGGATCCTGCGAGCTTCAACCACGCGATCGCGCACCGCTATGCCGATGCGGTGCGCGCAAACGGCCAGCACGTCGTACTGCGCGACCTCTATGCGTCGGGCTTCGATCCGGTGCTCAAACCGGCGGAATTGCCGACGCGGGATGCGGCGGTTCTCGCGCAGGACGTGCAGGACGAACGCGCGGCGATCGCTGGCTGCGACGTGTTCGTCCTCGTCTACCCGCTGTGGTTCGGCTCCCCGCCGGCGATGATGAAGGGCTATATCGAGCGCGTGTTCGGCGCAGGGATCGAGCCTGTCGCGGTCCAGCAGCGTGCGCGCAGCCTGCTGCTCGGCGGCAAGCGGCTGCTGACCTTCACAACCGCGGCGGGCAGCCGGGTCTGGCTCGACGATCAGGGGCTCGGGACGGGGCTGACGATCATGGTCGACCAGTATCTGGTCCACGCCTTCGGCATGCGGTCGCAGGAACAGCGCCGATTCGCCAATATCACCAGCCATCTCGATCCGCAGGTCGCCGGCCAGCATCTGAACGCCGTCACTGCGCAGGCGAACCGCACCTGCGCACAACTCGCGTTCGGCGACGAGGCGCTGCTGCGCGACCCTTCGCTGACCAGCCGGCTGGCCGGCTGATGCGGCCCCATCAAAGGATTATCGACATGCGCCCCATACCGCCCGCGATCCCCGCCGCTCGTCCATGGGCTCCGCACTCTTGACCGGCCTCGCCCACAAGGCACCGCCGCATGTCGTGACGCGCGCCGATCCGTTGTCGCCCGATGAACTGCACCGGATGGACGCCTATTGGCGTGCCGCCAACTACCTGTCGGTCGGCCAGATCTATCTGCGCGACAACGCGCTGCTCGAACGCCCGCTGACGGTCGCCGACGTCAAGCCGCGGCTGCTCGGCCACTGGGGCACGACGCCGGGGCTCAACTTCCTCTACGTCCATCTCAACCGGCTGATTGTCGCGCACGACCTCGACATGATCAACATCATCGGGCCGGGGCATGGCGGGCCGGGGCTGGTGGCCCACACCTATCTCGAGGGCTCCTATACCGAACGTTATCCCGCGATCGAGCGCAGCCGGTCGGGCATGCACCGGCTGTTCCGGCAATTCTCCTGGCCGGGCGGCATCCCGAGCCATGTCGCGCCCGAGACGCCGGGATCGATCCATGAGGGCGGCGAGCTCGGCTATTCGCTGGCACATGCTTACGGCGCGGCGTTCGACAATCCGGACCTGCTGGTCGCCTGCGTGATCGGCGACGGCGAGGCAGAGACGGGCGCGCTGGCGGCGAGCTGGCATTCGAACAAGTTCCTGAACCCCGCGCGCGACGGCGCAGTCCTGCCGATCCTGCACCTCAACGGGTTCAAGATCGCCAACCCCACGATCCTCGCGCGGATCGACGGGGACGAGCTCGACGCGCTGCTGCGCGGCTATGGGCATGAGCCGCTCTATGTCGGCGGCAGCGACCCCGCGCTCGTCCACCAGCAGCTCGCCGCCGCGCTCGACACCGCGCTGGCGCGGATCCAGGCGATCCAGGCCGAGGCACGCATCCCCGGCGCGACGCCCGGGCGACCGCGCTGGCCGATGATCGTGTTCCGCACGCCCAAGGGGTGGACCGGCCCGAAGACCGTCGACGGCAAGCCGGTCGAGGGCACATGGCGCGCGCATCAGGTCCCGATCGCCGACTTCAAGGACCCCAAGCATCTCCGGCTGCTCGAGGACTGGATGCGCAGCTACCGTCCCGAGGAGCTGTTCGACGCGACGGGCAAGTTCCTCGACATCTACGCCTCGCTCGCCCCGACCGGGCATCGGCGGATGGGGTCGAACCGGCATGCCAATGGCGGCGAGACGCTGGTGCCCCTGTCGCTGCCCGACTTCCGTGCGCATGCCGTGCCGGTCGACGCGCCGGGCACGGTCATGGCCGAAGCAACGCGGGTGTTCGGCGGGTATCTGCGCGACGTGATGAAGCTCAACATGCCGAGCGTGAACTTCCGCCTGTTCGGGCCCGACGAGACCGCGTCGAACCGTCTCGCCGATGTCTATGACGTGTCGGGCAAGGTCTGGATGGCTGAGGTCGAGGCGGTCGACGAGCACCTGACGTGCGACGGCCGCGTGATGGAGGTGCTGAGCGAGCATCTGTGCCAGGGCTGGCTCGAGGGCTATCTGCTCACCGGACGCCACGGGCTGTTTTCCTGTTACGAGGCGTTCGTCCACATCGTCGATTCGATGGTCAACCAGCACGCCAAATGGCTGAAGGTGACGCGCGGCATCCCGTGGCGGCGGCCGATCGCGTCGCTCAACTATCTGCTGACGTCGCATGTCTGGCGACAGGATCACAATGGCCTGTCGCATCAGGACCCGGGGTTCATCGATCACGTCGCGAACAAGACCGCGGAGGTGACGCGAATCTATCTGCCCCCCGACGCCAATTGCCTGTTGTCGGTCGGCGACCATTGCCTGCGCAGCCGCGGCTATGTGAACGTGATCGTCGCGGGCAAGCAGCCCGAATGGCAATGGCTGGGGATCGACGCGGCGGTGCGGCACTGCACCGCTGGCGCCGGCATCTGGGACTGGGCTGGCGACGATGCCGATCCCGATGTGGTGATGGCGTGTGCGGGCGACGTTCCGACGCTCGAGACGCTGGCGGCGGTCACGCTGCTGCGTGCCTATGTCCCCGATATCCGGATCCGGGTGGTCAATGTCGTCGACCTGATGGTGTTGCAGCCGCGATCCGAACATACGCACGGCCTCGACGAGCGCGAGTTCGACGCGCTGTTCACGACTGACACACCGGTGATCTTCGCGTTCCACGGCTATCCGGCGATGATCCACAAGCTGACCTACCGCCGTGCCAACCACGCCAACATCCATGTCCGCGGCTACAAGGAAATGGGCACGACGACGACGCCGTTCGACATGGTCGTGCTGAACGATCTCGACCGGTACCGGCTCGCGCTCGACGCGATCGAGCGGATCCCGCGGCTGCGCGACCGCGTCCCGCGCGAGACCGCGCGCTACTGGACGACGATGGAACGGCACAAGCTGTACATTGCCCAACAGGGCGACGATCTGCCGGAGGTCCGCGACTGGCAATGGGCGCGCTGATCCTCGCGCTGAACAGCGGGTCGTCGACGGTGAAATACGGGCTCTACGCCGTCGACCCGGACCCCGCGTTGCTCGTCGGCGGGACGATCGAGACCGCCGACGGTCACGCTTCGGTCCTCGACGCGCTCGACGCCGCGTTGCGGGACAGCCCGGCGCCAAGCGCGATCGGCCACCGGATCGTCCATGGCGGCCCGCATCGTACCGCGCATTGCCTGATCGACGATGCGGTGACCGCGGATCTGGTCGCGGCCTGTGCGTTCGCGCCGCTCCATGGTCCGGCGGCGCTCGCACTGATTGCGGCCGCACGTGCGCGCTATCCCGGGATGCCGCAGGTCGCCTGTTTCGACACCGCCTTCCATGCCGATCTGCCCGATGTCGCGCAGGTCCTTCCGATCCCGCGCCGATACCGTGCGAGCGGGGTGCGGCGGTACGGCTTTCACGGCCTGTCGTGCGAATCGATCCTGGCGCAGCTCGGGGGCGGCGTGCCGTCGCGCCTCGTCATCGCGCATCTCGGCAACGGGGCGAGCGTCACCGCGGTGCGCGACGGGCGATCGGTCGATACCAGCATGGGGCTGACGCCATCAGGCGGGGTGACGATGGCCACGCGGACGGGGGATATCGACCCCGGCATCCTGCTGTACCTGCTCCGCGAGACCGGGCTCGAGGCTGATGAACTGGCGACGATGATCGATCACGATTCGGGAATGGCGGGGATCTCGGGATTGTCGGGGGACATGCGCGTGCTGCGCGCGGCGGCCGGGAGCAACCCCAATGCCGACCTCGCGATCCGGATGTTCGAGCGATCGGTCTGCAAGCAGATCGCAGCGATGGCTGCGACGCTCGGGGGGCTCGACCTGCTCGTGCTGACCGGCGGGATCGGCGAACATGACCGCGCGACCCAGCAGGCGATCGGTACCGGCCTGGCATGGCTGCCGGGCATGGCAATCCGGATCGTCGCCTCGCGCGAGGATGACGAGATCGCCCGTCATGCCGCCCGTCTCAGCCAGGCGGCGATCGGCCCACCCTCACGCTGACCCCATCGATCCGCGCGGCGTCCTTAGCCGGCGAGCGTCAGCATGGCGGCCGCGATCGCCGCGAGCAGCGCACCGTCGGTGGTCGCGCGGTCGAGGATCCGGTCACCCTGAGGGGCCGCCGCGGCGATCAGGTCCGGCGACGGCACCCGCCCGTCGAGCAGGATCGCCCGGCCAGCCCAGCCCAGGCCCCGCATCGCGGCGAGCGCCGCCATCCCGTCGTCATCCTGCCCCGCCAGCCCGGAATCGGAGAGGTCCAGGATGATGCACGCATGCTCGCGCGATGCCGGATCGGACACCAGGGCCGCACAGCTTGCATAGGACCGTACCCGGTAGCGTTCGGAGAGCAGCAGGATCTGCCGCGCGCGGCGTCGCGCGGGATTGCCGTCGACCAGCGAGATGCCCGGGCTGGTGGGCAGAAACGGGGCCGGTGGGTTCATCGTCGATCCTTGTCGGATCTTCGATGACAGGACCCGCGGACCCGGTCTGTACGTAAAACACGGGGGGCGCTCAGGCCGGGTCGGCCGTCTCGCCCAGACCCGCGGCAAAGGCGATGCGCAGCACGTCCGACAGGCTGCGCGCCATCAGCTTTTCCATCAGATTGGCGCGGTGGACCTCGACCGTCCGCGTCGCGATGTCGAGATCGAACGCGATCAGCTTGTTCGGCCGGCCCAGGACCATCCCGTCCAGCACGTCGCGCTCGCGCGGGGTCAGCGCCGCGAGCAGGACGCGGGCCTCGGCCGCGGCGAGCTGGTCGCGGCCGATCCGTGCGGCCTTGGCAAGCGCGATCTCGATCGCCGCGAGCAGCGTCGCGCGCTCGAACGGCTTTTCCAGGAACTCGATCGCCCCCGCCTTGATCGCACGCACCGCGAGCGCGACGTCGCCGTGCCCGGTCAGCATGATCACGGGCAGGGCTATGCCGCGCTGCGCCAGCGTCGCCTGGACCTCGAGCCCGTCGATATCGGGCATCCGCACGTCGAGCAGAACGCAGCCACGCGCCTCGCGCGTGACGTGCTTGAGGAAATGCGTGCCCGACACATGCGTCTCGACCGCATAGCCCGCCTTGCGCAGCAGGAACCCGACCGACTGGCGGATCGCGGGATCGTCGTCGACGACGTGCACGACGTGGCTGGTCTCATCCATCGGCAACATCCTGTGTGGCGAGCGGTATCGTGAAGTGGAAGGCGGTACCGGCGGGGCATGTCGGTTCGACCCAGATGCGGCCGCCATGCGCCTCGACGATCGTCCGACAGATCGACAGCCCAAGGCCCATGCCGTCGCTCTTGGTCGTCGCGAACGCGTCGAACAGGCGCTCGCGGATCGCCGGATCGATGCCCGCACCGGTATCGGCCACGCTGATCCGCACCCAGCCTTCGCGATCCGCCAGCGTCGCGATCGTCAGGCGCTTGTCGGGCGCGCCGGCCATCGACTGGATGGCGTTGCGGATCAGATTGACCAGGACCTGCTGGATCTGGATGCGGTCGACCCGCACCAGATCGGCGCCCTGGCGGATATCGGTGGTGACCGTGATCCCCGCCTCGTGCGCGCCCAGCAGCCCCAGGCTGATCGCCTCCTCGACGAGTGCGGCGAGCGGCTCCACCCGCAGCGCGGTGTCGCCGCCCTCGACGAACGCGCGCAGCCGCCGGACAATCGTGCCGGCACGCAGCGACTGCGCCGCCGCCAGCTCGAGCGCCTCGGCGATCTCCGCCAGCAGCGGCGACGGCGTGTCGCCGATCATGTCCCGCGTCGCCTCCAGATAATTGGCGATCGCGGTCAGCGGCTGGTTGATCTCATGCGCGAGCGTCGATGCCATCGTGCCCATCGCGCTGACCCGCGAGACGTGGACCAGCTCGGCCTGCAGCTCCTTCAGCCGGCGCTCGGTGGCCTGGCGCTGGCTGATGTCGCGGATGAAGCCCGTGAAGATCCGCTCGCCCGCGATCGACGCCTCGCCGACCGCGAGTTCGATCGGAAAGACCTCGCCATTCTTGCGTAGCGCGTGTTCGAGCCGGACATTGCCGATGACGTGCCGCACCCCGGTCCGCCGGTAGGTGTGCAGATGCGCGTCATGCGCAGCGGCATTCGCGGGCGGCATCAGCATCGCGACGTTGCGACCGATCACCTCGTCCGTCTCATAGCCGAAGACGAGCGCGGCGGCGGCGCTGAACGATACGATGACGCCGTATTCGTTCATCACGATCATCGCATCGGGGACGGTGTTCAGGATCGAGCGGAGATGATGTTCGCGGCGCAGGATCGCGGCCTCCGCCGCCTTCTCGTCGGTGATGTCGCGGATCACCTTGCCAAAGCCGCGCAGCGCGCCCGCGTCGTCATGCAGCGCGGTGATCGTCACGCTCGCGAGAAATTCCGATCCGTCCTTGCGGACCCGCCAGTTTTCCTCCTCGATCCGGCCACCGGCATGCGCGCGCTCGAGATCGGCGCGCGGCTTGCCCGCCGCGACGTCCTCGGCCGGGTAGAAGATCGCGGCATCGCGGCCGATGATCTCGGCCTCGGTCCATCCCTTGATCCGCTCGGCGCCCCGGTTCCAGATCGTCACGCGCCCCTGCGGGTCGAGCATGTAGATCGCATAGGTCGTCGCCGCGTCGATCAGCAGGCCGAGTTCCTCCGCCAGCACGGCGGGACGTCCGGCAGCCGCGTCGCCCATGTCGGACGGATGCGCGATCATGCGGGTGGGGCGGCCGGTCGGGCTGGGCGCGTGCGGTTCATCGGGCTCTGGGCCTTGTCCGGCGGTCGGGCCCGATACGCCGATGGCCAAGGTCTTGGTCGCCGGTACGGAACCGGCCTGGATGATAGACCAGAACCGCCGCACCGGCCACCGCCGCTCGATCGAGCACCCCAGTGTCCGAACGGGTCAGGCGGGCGGCGATGCCAGCGTCAGTCGCAGGATCATCGCGGAGGGATCGCCAGGGCAGGGGGCTGCCGTCCAGCCCCGCTCGCGCTCCATGTCGATCGCCTGGTGATTGTCGCGGCTTTCGATCGATTCGAGCGTGCGGAGGCCCTTGGCGCGGGCAAACGTCGCGACGTGATCGAGCAGGACCCAGCTGATCCCGCGCCGCTTGAAATCGCTGCGGATCGCGACCGCGACCTCCGCGCGCAGGCCGTCGTCATCGCCGACCAGCATCGCGGTCGCGAGGATCCGGCCGCTGCCGATCTCGCAGGCGAGGAAATGCTCGCTATGCTCGTGATCGACGCGCAGCAGCGCGAGCAGCTGCTCGTGCCCGACATGGTTGATCGCGCTGAGGAACCGGAAGCGCAAATCCTCCTTGCCGACATGCGTGAAGAAGTCAGCCAGCGCCGCCTCGTCATCCGGCGTGATCGGGCGGACGTGAAACGCGTAGCCGGTCCGGGTCGTCAGATCCGCGCTCCAGTCGGTGGCCGGCGCGGGGAGGGTATCTGGCGAATCGGTGTTGCGGGCGGCATCGGCCATGCTGGCATCCTTCCACGGGGTGCACGCCCTCGAAAATGAGGACGGCCCCGGGTAGCGCCCGCTCGCCCGTCGCTGCACCATCGGGAAACACGTAGCGACACGATTGCCGCGCACACGAATGCCGCAGTGTACTACGTCCCAGTGATGTCAGAATGGGTAGACTTGGTGACCCCTACGAGAATCGAACTCGTGCTTACGCCGTGAGAGGGCGTCGTCCTAACCGCTAGACGAAGGGGCCGTGTAGTCGAGCCGCGCTCCTACGGAAGCGGGGCGCGGGCGTCAAGGCGGTGCGGCGGCAAAATCGCGCGAGGTGCACGTTTTGCCGCCGGATCGCCTTGACGATCGTCGTCGTCAGGCAGCGACCTTCTTGCGCTCGGCCATTTCGGCGTTGAGCATTTCGGCCAGAAGAAACGCCATCTCAAGGCTTTGGCTGGCGTTCAGGCGCGGATCGCAATGCGTGTGATACCGGTCCGCCAGGCTCTGCTCGGTGACGTCGACCGCGCCGCCGGTGCATTCGGTGACGTTCTGCCCGGTCATCTCGATATGGATGCCGCCGGCATGCGTGCCCTCGGCGCGGTGCACCGCGAAGAAGCCGCGGACCTCGGCAAGGATGCGCTCGAACGGCCGGGTCTTGTAGCCATTGGCCGCCTTGACGACGTTGCCGTGCATCGGGTCGCACGACCAGACGACGGGATGCCCCGCGCGGGTCACCGCACGGACGAGCTTGGGCAGCGCGGCCTCGATCGAATCATAGCCATAGCGCGTGATCAGCGTCATCCGGCCCGGGACGCGCGCAGGATTGAGCGTATCGAGCATCCGCAGCAGCGCGTCCGGCTCGAGGCTCGGACCGCATTTGATGCCGATCGGATTGCCGATGCCGCGCAGATATTCGACATGGCTCGACCCCTCGAATCGCGTCCGGTCGCCGATCCACAGGAAATGCGCGCTCGTGTCGTACCAGTCGCCGGTCAGCGAATCCTGCCGCGTGAGTGCCTGCTCATATTGCAGCAGCAACGCTTCATGGCTGGTGTAGAAATTGGTCTGGGCAAGCTGCGGCACGGTTTCCGGATCGATCCCGCAGGCCGCCATGAACTCGAGCGCCTCGCCGATCCGGTCCGCGGTCTCGGCATATTTCTTCGACCAGGGGCTGCGGCCCATGAAGTCGTGCGTCCAGCGATGCACCTGATGCAGGTTGGCATACCCACCCTGCGCGAACGCGCGGAGCAGGTTGAGCGTCGCCGCCGACTGCGAATAGGCACGGATCATCCGCTGCGGATCGGGGGCCCGCGACTCGGCCGTGAAGGCGATGTCGTTGACGTTGTCGCCGCGATAGCTGGGCAGCTCGACGCCGCCGATCGTCTCGGTATTGGCCGAGCGCGGCTTGGCGAACTGGCCCGCCATGCGGCCGAGCTTCACGACCGGCAGCTTCGAGGCGAAGGTAAGCACGACCGCCATCTGCAGGATGACGCGGAAGGTATCGCGGATGTTGTTCGCGCTGTGCTCGGCAAAGCTCTCGGCGCAGTCGCCGCCCTGGAGCAGGAACGCCTTGCCCGCCGCAACCTCGGCGAGGCTCGCGGTCAGGTTGCGCGCCTCGCCTGCGAAGACGAGCGGCGGAAACGTCGCAAGCTGTGCGGTCGCGGCGTCGAGCGCGCCGGCGTCGGGATACGAGGGGAGCTGGCGGGCTTCGTGCGTGGTCCAGCTGTCGGGGGCCCAGTTTGCGGCCATAATTGTTCGTCCGATTGGTGAATTCGAGGCGCGGCCATGCGCCGAATCGGCTTTTGGCGCAATCAAGTAAAGCTTGCAGGCGGACGAGTACCGGATGCAATGTGACTGATCGCAGCGATCCGGACGGTCAGGGGTTGCCCGAGATTGTAGAGAAAGCGCTTCTCAATGTCGGGCAGGTTTGGCACAGGGCGATGATGGATCTTCCCTTGCGAATTATCATTGCATTTTCGATCGTTGGCGTCGGTGTCGCGATCGGCGTGCCCGTGCTGATCATGATGATGAAGCGCCGCCGTCGCGACAAGCGCCGTCGTCGCGGGATCAAGGACTATAACAGCCCGAACAACGGCACCGCGCGCAGCTGATCGTGCGACCGCCGGTGCCTGCCACCGACGCTATCGTTCAATAGCCCGCTGCAAGATCAGCGACGTTCCGCATCGCGGACCCCGCGCGGTACGCCTGCAGATTGTCGAGGAACATCGCCGCTCCGCGTTTGAACATCCTGGTCTGGCTGCGACCCGACAGATGCATCGTCAGGATCGTGTTCGGCGCGGACCATAAGGGGTGATCGGCCGGCAACGGTTCGGGGTGCGTCGGATCAAGGAACGCCCCGCCAATCTGTCCCGAACGCAAGGCTGCGAGCAACGCCTCGTCATCGATCATGTCGCCGCGCGCGATGTTGATCAGCCATGCGCTGTCCTTCATCGCGGCAAGCTCGCCGCTGCCGATCAGCGTCTTGGTCGCATCGGTCGAGGGCGCGGCAAGCACCACCCAGTCGAACTCCCCGAGACGGGCGCGCCAGGCATCGGGCGTGAGCGTCGCGCCGCGCCCGGTCCGGGTCACGCCGGTCACGTCGACGCCAAAGGCCGCGAGCCGATCGCCGATCATCGCGCCGATCGTGCCATAGCCGATGACCAGCGCGCGCGTGTCGGCAAGCTCGATCTTGCCCGGCGCGTCCTTCAGCCAGACATGATCGGCCTGCGCGCGGAGGACGGTGTCGAGGCGCTTGGCGGCGACGAGTATCCCCATCACCGCATATTCCGCGACCGCGACCGCGTTGATGCCCGCACCGTTGGTCAGGATCACGCCCCGGTCGTGCAGCCATGCAAGGGGGAAGGCGTCGAGTCCCGCATAGATGGTCGACACCCATTTCAGCTGCGGCCCGGCGGCGCGAATCGCGTCCGCCACCAGGTGAGTCGGCTGCATGTCGACCCAGGCGATGTCCGCATCGGCGATCGCCGCATTCGCCTCGCTTGGCGTTGCAAACCATTCGACGTCGAGATCGGATGGCAGATGCGGTTCGAGCAGCGGACGGGCGGCGGCGGGGAGGACGGCTTTCATCCCCGCCTCTGTACCGCGCTTCGGGCGTGACGCCAAAGCGCGGAGTCGTCTCCGCCGCCGATCACCCGATCCGCCAGTCCCAGCCAAGCGGATCGCCGTCCATCACCTCGACCCCGGCGCTGGCGAGGTCGTCGCGGATCGCGTCCGACCGCGGGAAGTCCTTCGCAGCCCGCGCGGCGCGGCGCTCGGCAAGGCGTTCGTCGACGGCTGCGGCGTCGAGCGTGGCCGAGGCCGGCCGGACGCGCAGATCCTCGCGGCGCAGGGCTGCGAGATCAAGTCCCAGCACCGCATCGAAATCGGCCAGCGCGGCGAGTCGGTCCGCGGGCGACAGTCGCTTGTCTGCGAGCAGTTCGTCGAGGACCGGCAAGGCGCGCGGCGTTGCGAGGTCGTCGCAGACCGCGATGTCGAGTCGGTCGCGGTAGCCAGCGAGCAGAGCGCGGACGGCGTCGGTCGCGGGTTTGGCGGGATCGCTTGCCGAATTGCCTGGGGCCGCCCGGTCGCGCAACGCCTGCACGGTGAGCGCCAGCCGCTTCAGTCGCGTCGTCGCGGCCGCCAGATTGTCCCAGGAGAATTCCAGCTCGCTGCGATACTGCGCCTGGAGGCACATCAGCCGATAAGCGAGCGGGTGGAAGCCGCGATCGACGAGAGTCTGGAGAGTCGTGAACTCGCCGCCGGATTTCGACATCTTTCCCGAGCGTTCGACGAGAAAGTTGTTGTGCATCCAGAGGTTCGCCCCGGTGTCCGCACAGCCGCAACGCGCCTGATTCTGCGCAATCTCGTTCGGGTGGTGGATCTCGCGGTGGTCGATGCCGCCGGTGTGGATGTCGAACTGCGGCCCCAGATATTTCTGGCTCATCACCGAGCATTCGAGATGCCAGCCGGGTGCACCGCGTCCCCAGGGCGACTCCCATTCCATCTGGCGCATCTCGCCCGGGGCCGATGTCCGCCAGATCGCGAAATCCTGCGGGTGGCGCTTGCCCGCGACCGGATCGATCCGGCTCTCGCCGGCATCGTCGTTCGACCGGGCAAGCCGGCCATAATCCGGGACCGTGCTGGTATCGAAATACAGCCCGTCCTCGAGCAGGTAGCAATGCTCCGGCGCGATGGCCTCGGCAAAGGCGATCATCTCCGCGATATGGTCGGTCGCGAGCGGGAAGCGCGTCGGCGTGCGGATGTGGAGGTCGATCAGATTGCGCTTGAAGGCTTCGGTGTAATGTCTTGCGATCGCCCAGATATCCTGCCCGCTGGCGCGCGCGGCGGCCTCCATCTTGTCGTCGCCCGCATCGGCATCCGACGTCAGGTGGCCGACATCGGTGATGTTGACGATGTGCGTGAGGCCAAAGCCCTTCCACGTCAGCGTCCGCGACAGCGTGTCGGTAAAGACATAGGCGCGCAAATTGCCGATATGCGCATAGTTGTAGACGGTCGGTCCGCAGGAATAGAGCCCGACATTGGCGGGATCGATCGGCGCAAACGGCTCGAGCCGGCGCGTCAGGCTGTTATACAGGGTCAGGGCGTGCGTGGTCATGCGCGGCTCTTAGCGCTCGCTTGGCAGGCGCGTAAACCGGTGCCCGACGTCGATCCCGACACGGATAGGGCGGGTTTGGCTTGAAACAGCGGGCACACGCTGTTAGGGGCTCCCGTTCATGCGGCGCGGACTTGTTCGCGACGGCACTATCCATTCGTATCTATTCGACCGGAGCTTAACGGGTTTATGCAAATCATCGTCCGCGACAACAACGTCGACCAGGCCCTTCGCGCGCTCAAGAAGAAGCTGCAGCGTGAAGGCGTGTATCGCGAGATGAAGTTGCGCCGCCACTACGAGAAGCCGTCGGAAAAGCGCGCTCGCGAGCGTGCGGCTGCGATCCGTCGTTCGCGCAAGCTCGAGCGCAAGCGCGCCGAGCGCGACGGCGCACGCTAAGCTTCGCCTGCAGTAGGAACCCTCGGCTGCACGCGCAGCCAGGGTTTTGGGGGCCGCGTTACCGCGGCTCCGATTACGAATTCTACGGCACGCGCGGCGCTCCGGCGTGACCAGATGACCCGGGGTTTGTCCGATGTCGACCGTCACCGCCGTTCCGCTGCAGCCGACCAAGCGCAGCTATCTCATCTATCTGTGGCTGGGCATCGCGCTCGCGCTGATCGGCGCCGTCGCCCTTGCGCGCCAGGGTGACGATCCGCTGACCCGCAACGGGCGCGCCAAGGGTGTCGTCACGACCGCGTCGGGCCTCCAGTACAAGATCCTGACGCCGGGCAAGCCCGGTGCCGCCAAGCCGACCGATGCCGATGTCGCGCTGGTGAATTACGAGGGCAAGCTCCTCAACGGCACCACCTTCGACAAGTCGCAGCAGCCTACGCCGCTGCCCGTCACGGGCGTCGTTCCCGGCTTCTCCGAAGCGCTCAAGCTGATGCCAAAGGGCGGCAAGTACCGTTTCTGGCTGAAGCCTTCGCTCGGCTATGGCGACAAGGCGAGCGGACCGATCCCGGCCAACTCGACGCTCGTGTTCGACGTCGAGCTGCTCGACTTCCTGCCGCAAAGCGTCGTCCAGCAGATGCAGGCGCAGCAGCAGATGCAGATGCAGCAGGGTGCGCCGGGCGCCGGCGGCGCGGTACCGCAGCCGCGCTGATCGCCTCGTCGGGCGGTTCGCCGCCCGACTCGCCGGACTCGGCATCATGATACAGGGCCGTCCGCGACTGATCGTCGCGGGCGGCCTTTCTATGTCGGCGTAACTCGGATCATGCAGGGCTCGGCCGATGCGCCCGGTGACGCCTCGGGTCATCTCGCGCCCGCCTGCCATGGCCAAGGGTGGGCGCGCCGCGTCAGGGGTCAAACACCATCCGGCATTACAGCGGCATGGCGGATCATGCTCGTCTGCCGGAATTCGTGTGCAGGCCTCAGTCCCGCGGATCGTCGCAATCTATCGTCGATCTCGGTGGCACGCGGTGGCTTGCGCAGCGGTGCGAGGCGGGGAGGGGCGCTGGAGTGTCGCCGTATCCGCCCCGGACCCATCTGCGGCAGGCAAAAAAAATAGCGGCCCGAAGACCGCTATTTTCCAGAACTGAGCCTAGGCTTAGTTGCTGTCGCTGTCGTCGTCGTTATCGGCAACGATAACGATGCCGCCGACAACGGCTGCTGCTGCGAGGACTGCAACGATAACGCCGCCGCCTGCAACCTTGTTCTTCTTTGCGGTAACCGAACCGGCGCGAGCCGACTTCGAAACCGAAAGGCTTGCTGCCGAATTAACCGGTGCTGCCATGGCCGGAGCAACTGCCATCGTGGCTGCTGCTGCGGTCAGGAGATACTTCCCAAGACGCATGATGAACTCCCTTTGTGCTCGTCACGTAGGTCTTTGGCACGAAACCTGACCTTGCGCAACCGAGGTAACTGGAACGGTACGGAAGAGTTCCATACTGTTGCGAGCGGGCAACATGCCCTGATCGCCCTGGGGGTATACCCTATTGTAGTAAGACGAGAAGGCATAGTTTTCAGGATACGAGAGAATTTTCCGACGAGCCGGGGCGGGGTGCCGTCTGCAACGTCCATGTGCGATCGCCCTCGATCCCTAGCGCAGTCAGCCGACCGGTCGCATAGGCGCCCGTATCTATGCCGATACGATGCGCCATCGTCTGGACCTCTTCGATCACCGTGTGGCCATGGACGATCATCTTGTCGAGCGGGCTGCGATGATCGAGAAACGGATCGCGAATCCAGCGCAGATCCGAACCGCGCTGGTCTGCGAGCGGCGTTCCCGGACGGACGCCCGCATGCACGAACGCATAGTCGCCGATCGTGATCAGATCCTCGAAGCCCGCCAGGAACGTGCGATGCGCCTCGGGCACCAGCTGCGCGAGACGTTGCACCAGCTCCTCGTAATCGAGCCGCTCATATTCCGCCGCATCCATGCCATAGCTCAGCACCGTCTCGCGACCGCCGATCCGGCAGAAGAGCCGCAGCGCCTTGGGCTCGCCGTCGAGCGCGCCGAGGAAGATCTCCTCGTGATTGCCCTGCAGGAACCGCACGTCGGCGCGCGCCGCGGCATAGCCGATCAGCCGATCGATCACCGCGGCCGAGCCCGGACCTCGATCGACGATATCGCCGAGGAAGATGACCGTCGTCTCCGCCGCGCCGCGTGCCGCATCGTCCGCGTCGATCTGCGCGATCAGGTCGTCGAGCAGATCGGCACAGCCATGGATGTCGCCGACCGCATAGACGCGCCGGCCGTCGGGGATCGAACAGGATCGGCCCGCGGATCGCGGGGCCTTGGACCGAAAGAATCTTGAAATCATAAAGTCTATATCCGTTGGCACCGCACATAGAGGCTCGGGCGCGCCGTCGCAACGCGGCGCGGTTCGTCGACTCCTGCGCGAGGATGGATGGCGTGCGGCTGAAAGCCGTCTATCAGGGCCGCATGTCGATCGTCATGCGTATCCTGCCCGCAGTCCTGCTAAGCGCAGGTGCAGCCTCCGCGGTTCCGCCGCTGTCCGTCTCCCTCGCTGGCACCACCGCCGCTCCGGCTGCGGCACCCGCGGAGGCCCCGCCCAGGGCATTCTTCGAGGCGTTGCGCGCCGCGGATCTGCGGCTGGCGACGATCGGATACCGGCTGACCTCCGCCAATGCGGCGTTGTGCGACCGGCTGCAGCCGCAGATCGGCATGCCGATCCATGCGCTCAACCAATATAGTGCGGAGGCCAGGCCGAATGCGCTCAGCGTGTTCGGGTTCGAAACGCGGCTGGGGGTCGAGGCGGTGGTCGCCGACGGGCCGGCCGCGCGCGCAGGCGTCCGGTCGGGGGATTCGATCCAGCTGCTCGCGGGCAAGCGGCAACCCGGGATCGGTGCCGCGGACACCGCGGAAACCCCCGCCGACCGCGACGCTGCCGAGGCCCTGATCGCCGCGCAGCCGCCCGGCGCACCGATCGCGATGACGGTCCTGCGCGACGGGCGCGCGGTCACGGTCTCGATCCCGGCTGTCGCGGGCTGCCGCTCGCGATTCGAGATCCTGCTCGGCAGCGGCCTCGATGCGAGCGCGGACGGCGCTGTCGTCCAGATCGGCGAGAAGTATTTCGAAGGCTATAGTGACGCGGAGATCGCAGTGATCGTCGCGCACGAGCTGGCGCACAACATCCTGCGCCACCGCGACCGGCTCGACGCCGCGAAGATCAGCCGCGGGCTGATGGCGGAACTCGGCCGCAACGGCCGGCTGATCCGCCAGACCGAGGACGAGGCGGACCGGCTCAGCGTCTATCTGCTCGCCAATGCCGGCTATGATCCGCGCTCGGCGCCGCAATTCTGGCGCGAGAAGGGGGGCACGATCGACGGCGGCCTGTTCCGCAGCCGCACCCACGCCTCGTCCAAGGCACGGGCGACCGCGCTCGACGCCGTCGTTCAGGACATTGCCCGCCGCCCCGAACGGCCGATCCTGCCCGCCGACGTCCTCGCGCTGCGGACCCAGCCGCTTCGCTAGTTGGCGATCCGCGCCGCCGGCTGTGCGGGGCTGCGCGGCTGGTCGGGCCAGATCCCGCGCGTATCGAGCACCGTCTTCTCGCTGCGCTCCTCGAGCGGGATCGAGCGGAAGACGTCGTGATCGACCAGCACGACCATGATCGGGCAGGTCTCGATCGCGGTGTCGACGTCGATCAGGGTCGCACCGGTGCCGGCAAAGCCGGGTGGCAGCGTGCTGGCATAGGGCTCGACGATCCGGACGCGATCCCCGAAGCGATTCGCGACCGCCAGCGCGACCTTCATCGCCGGGCTCTCGCGGAAATCGTCGATATTGGCCTTGAACGCGAGGCCCAGGCACGCGACCGGCGCGGCCGGATCCGCCGCGATCATGGCGGCGACCTGCGCGATGACGTGATCGGTCTTGCCGTCATTGACCTCGCGCGCGGTGCGGATCAGCGGCGTCTGGTCGGGTGCTGCATGGACGAGGAACCAGGGGTCGACCGCGATGCAATGCCCGCCGACACCGGGCCCGGGCTGCAGGATGTTGACGCGCGGGTGGCGATTGGCGAGCCGGATCACCTCCCAGACATCGACGTTCATCGTGTCGGCGATCAGCGACAGCTCGTTGGCGAACGCGATGTTGACGTCGCGAAACGCATTCTCGGTCAGCTTCGTCATCTCCGCGGCGCGCGCGGTCGTCGTGACGCACGCGCCGCGCACGAACCGGCGGTAGAAGGTCAGCGCCTTGCGCGCACAGCGCGGCGTGATCCCGCCGATGACGCGGTCATTGTCGATCAGCTCGACCAGGATGCGTCCCGGCAGCACGCGTTCGGGGCAATAGGCGATCGCGATATCGGCCTGGTCGCGGGTCCGCCCGGGCACGCGCAGATCGGGGCGCAAAGTCGCCAGCAGGTCGCGGACCTTCTCGGTCGTCCCGACGGGCGAGGTCGATTCGAGGATGACGGTATCGCCGGGCTTCAGCACCGGCGCGATCGTCGTCGCGGCACCCAGGACATAGCTGATGTCGGGTGCATGCGCGGCGTCGAACGGGGTCGGGACCGCGATCACGAAGACGTCGGCGGGCTCGACCGTCATCGCCGCGCGCAGCGTACCGCGCGCGACCACGCCCGAAACCAGACCGTCGAGATCGACCTCCTCGATATGCACGCGCCCCGAATTGATCGTCTCGACGACGCGTTCGGTCACGTCGACGCCGAGCACGCGGGCGCCGGTCCGCGCGATGATCGCCGCGGTGGGCAGGCCGATATAGCCCAGCCCCATGACGACGACGTTCAGTTCAGTATCGGAAAGCATGACGGATGATCCTCAACGATAGGCCGGTGGGCTGGCGACCGCCTGGGCCATGGTCTGCGCGATGGTCTGGGCGATCCGGGCCGCAGCAAGGCCGTCGCCGAACGGATTATGCGCGCGCGCCATCGCGCAATAGGCCGCTTTGTCGTCAAGCAGCGTGAAGATTTCGGAAACGATGCGGTCCTCCGACGTCCCGACCAGCCTTGCGGTACCCGCCTCGATGCCCTCGGGGCGCTCGGTCGTCTCGCGCATCACCAGCACTGGCTTGCCGAGCGCAGGCGCCTCTTCCTGCACGCCGCCCGAATCGGTCAGGACGATCTCGGCCAGCCCCAGCGCGCGGACGAAGCTCGGGTAATCGAGCGGCGCGATCCGCGCGATATCGGGCTGGTCGCCAAGAATCCGGTCCATCACCGAGACGACATTCGGGTTGGGATGCACGGGAAAGACGACCGCGACGTCATCGCGCGCCGCGATCCGCGCGATTGCCCGCGCGATCCCGGCCATCGCGTCGCCGAAATTTTCGCGCCGGTGGGTCGTGACGAGGATGATCCGCTTGCCCGCACAGTCCGCCACGACCGGATCGAGCGCGGCACCGAGCGCCGGATCCGCCGCCACCCGCGCATGGGTCCAGTGCAGCGCGTCGATCACCGTGTTGCCCGTGACGTGGATCGTCGAGGGGGCGATATTCTCGCGCAGCAACGCGTCCGCCGCGGTCTGGGTCGGCGCGAAGTGCAAGGCGGCGATCGGTGCGACGATCCGCCGGTTCACTTCCTCGGGCCAGGGATGATGGATGTCGCCCGAGCGCAGGCCGGCCTCGACATGCGCGACCGGAACCTTGCGGTAATAGGCGGCGAGCGCGCCGGTCATTGCAGTGGCGGTGTCGCCCTGGACGACGACCATGTCGGGCTGCTCGGCGTCCATCACATCGCCCAGCCCGACCAGCAGCCGCGCGGTCAGCCGGTCGAGCGTCTGCCCCGGCTCCATCAGGTCGAGATCGATATCGGGGGACAGCCCCGCGATCGCGAGCACCTGGTCGAGCAGGCCGCGATGCTGTGCGGTCACGCAGGTCCTGACGACCAGCCCCGGCTGCGTCTGCAACGCCCGGATGACCGGGAAGAGTTTGATCGCTTCGGGGCGCGTCCCGAAGATGACGAGTATTTTTGACATGGAACCCGCCTACACCCCACGTCTTTAATGACGCGCTAACCGCCGCAGTTGATTTGCCGAGTCCGTTCGGCGGCATTATGCACCCGCAACGATCTGCACCCGCAACGATACAAGGGACTACTGAATGACGATCAAACCGCTGCGCAAGGCCGTATTCCCCGTTGCTGGGCTTGGCACGCGATTCCTTCCGGCGACCAAGTCGATGCCCAAGGAGATGCTGACCGTCGTCGACAAGCCGCTGATCCAATATGCCGTCGAAGAGGCACTGGAAGCGGGGATCGAGCAGATCATCTTCGTCACCGGCCGCGGCAAGGGCGCGCTCGAGGATCATTTCGACATTTCCTACGAGCTCGAGGCGACGATGCGCGCGCGCGGCAAGTCGCTGACCGTGCTCGACGGCATCCGCCAGCGGCCCGGTTCGCCCGTCTATGTCCGTCAGCAGGAGCCGCTGGGTCTCGGCCATGCGGTCTGGTGCGCGCGCGAGATCGTCGGCGACGAGCCGTTCGCGGTGCTGCTCCCCGACGAGCTGATGGTCGGCAAGCCCGGCTTCATGAAGCAGATGGTCGAGGCGTATAACAAGGTCGGCGGCAACGTCATCGGCGCGCTCGAGGTCGCTGATTCGGAAACCGACAAATACGGCATCATCTCGCCCGGCGCGACCGACGGTCGCCTGACCGAGGTCACCGCGCTGATCGAGAAGCCCGCCAAGGGCACCTCGCCGTCGAACCTGATGATCCCGGGCCGCTACATCCTCCAGCCTGAAGTGATGCGCATCCTCGAAGGGCAGGAAAAGGGTGCCGGCGGCGAGATCCAGCTGACCGACGCGATGGCGCAGCTGATCGGCAACCAGCCGTTCCACGGCTTCACCTTCGATGGCCAGCGCTACGATTGCGGCGACAAGGCGGGCTATATCCAGGCCAACCTCGCGCTCGCGCTCGCACGCGACGATATCGGACCGGTCGTCCGCGCGTTTGCCAAGACGCTGCTGGGCTGAACGGCCCGCAAGATGCGGGGCGGGTGGGTTCAGCCCATCCGCCCCGCTCGTTTCCGGATCAGCCGCTGCCGCAGCAGGGACAGCCGGGATCCTTGGGCAGCCGGATCGTCCGGAAGCGGAGCGACAACAGGTCGATCAGCAACAGCTGGCCCGCCACGTCGTCGCCGAACGGCGCGACCGCACGAATCACTTCCAGCGCGGCCAAGCTGCCGACCACGCCCGTGACGGGGCCGAGGATGCCGTCCTCCGCACAGCTCGTCTCGGCACGCTCGGGATTCTCGCCGACGAAGCAGCGATAGCAGGGCCGGTCGGGCTCCCAGCCGCGATAGACGCCGAGCTGGCCTTCAAACTGTCCGACCGCCGCCGAGACCAGCGGGATCCGCGCCGCATGCGCCGCATCGGCGACGACGAACCGCGTCGCGAAATTGTCGCAGCCGTCGAGCACCACGTCCGCGCCCGCGATCAGCGCGCCGATATTGCCCTGGTCGACCCTCAGGCGGTGCGCGTCCACCGCGACGTTCGGATTGATCCGGCGCAGCGCCGCGGCCGCGGCCTCGACCTTGGCGAGACCCTGGTCTTCGGTGCGGAAGATCGTCTGACGCTGGAGGTTCGACGTCTCGACCGCGTCGTCGTCGATCAGCACGAGGCGCCCGATCCCGGCGGCCGCGAGATACTGGATCGCCGGCGAGCCGATGCCGCCGGCGCCGATCACCACCGCCGTAGCCGCCTTCAGCCGTAGCTGACCGGTGCCGCCGAACTCGCGAAGAACGATGTGCCGGGCATAGCGCGCGAGTTCGTCGTCGGAGAGCGTCATGCCTTCCACGCGAACACCATCGTCGTGCGGTACCAGCTGTCGGAGGCGGCGCCGCGCAGATCGACATTGTTGCGCGCCGCGCCCAGCAGCAGACCGGCGGCGAACTGCTCGACCGTCGGACAGTCGATCGCGCGCGGCGTGACCCGTCGCACCCGGCCATCCGCCGCGGCGAGCAGCGCGAGGTCGAGGTTCAGGACCCAGCCCTGCGGCGTCCGCGTCGCGCCGCCGCACCGCCCGGCCAGCACCTCGCGCTGGACGAACGTGCTGGCATCCAGCGACGGGGCGACCGCGCGCCGCAGCCGCAACACCGGCAGCGCGCTCCAGTCCTGTGGCGGCAGCGGGGCGCCACCCGTCACCTGCGGCGGCGCGGACGGCGCAGGCGCGGGGGGCAGGGTCGGAACGACGGGCGGGGGGATGATTCGCGGCACGGGCAGCGCCGGTGCGGTCTGCACGTCGGCGGCCGGGGCCTGCACGGCGCCCAGCGACGCTGCCAGAAGAAGCAGCGCGATCATCGTCCGGTCGACCCGAATCCTCCATGCCCGCGCACCGTGTCGTCGAGCGTCTCGACCTCGCCGAGGCTCGCGCGCACCACGGCTGCGGGAACGAGCTGTGCGATCCGATCGCCGCGGGCGATGTCGAAGGGGGCATCGCCGAGATTGGCGAGGATGACCTTCACCTCGCCGCGATAGTCCGAATCGATCGTCCCGGGCGTGTTGAGGCAGGTGACGCCGTGCTTAAGCGCCAGCCCCGAACGCGGCCGCACCTGCACTTCGTACCCTTCGGGAATCGCGATCGCAAAGCCGGTCGCGACCGCCGCGCGGGCGCCCGGTGCAAGCGTCAGCGGCTCGGCCGCGACCACGTCCATGCCAGCGGCACCGGCGGTCGCATAGGCGGGCAGGGGGAGGCCATCGCCATGCGGCAATCTCTTGAGGTCTATACGGATCGTCATGCGGCGCGGTTTAGCGCATCGGCTGTGCGGGTTCCAGCGCATCGGCGACGCGCCGTGCCAGCTGCGCCGCGACTGCATCCTTGCCCTGCCGCGGCCAGCTCTCGACGCCGTCCTTCGTGACGATGTGGACGCTGTTGCTGTCGCCGCCCATCACGTCGCCCGACACGTCGTTGGCGACGATCCAGTCGACGTCCTTGCGTGCGCGCTTGGCGGTCGCATGCTCGACGACGCGTTCGGTCTCGGCCGCGAAGCCGATCAGCAGCGCGGGGCGCTGCCGGCTGCGCGCGAGTGTCGCGAGGATGTCGGGGTTCTCGGACAGCGCGAGCGTCGGCGTCGCATCGCCCTTCTTGATCTTCTGCACCGCGGCGTCGACGTGCCAGTCGGCGACCGCCGCGACCATGATCGCGGCATCGACGGGCAGCGCGCGGTCGACCGCATCGGCCATCTCGCGCGCGGTCTCGACGTCGATCCGCGTCGTGCCCGCAGGGGTCGGCAGCGTCACCGGCCCCGCCACCAGCGTCACCCGCGCGCCAAGTGCTGCAAGCGCGCCCGCGATCGCGAAGCCCTGCCGCCCCGACGACCGGTTGGCGATGTAGCGGACGGGGTCGATCGGCTCGTGCGTCGGCCCTGCGGTGACGAGGATGTGCCGGCCCGCGAGACGCTGCGGCTTGGCCTCGAGTGCGGCATCGATCGCGTCGGCGATCCGGTCGGGTTCGGGCAGCCGCCCCGGTCCGAATTCACCGCACGCCATCGGCCCCTCGTCGGGCGCCATGACAGTAATGCCGTCCGCGCGCAGCTGCGCGACGTTGCGCACCGTCGCGGGGTGCAGCCACATCCGCACGTTCATCGCCGGCGCCGCGAGCACCGGCTTGTCGGTCGCGAGCAGCAATGTCGTCGCAAGATCGTTGGCGAGCCCGCCCGCCATCCGCGCGATCAGGTCCGCGGTCGCGGGCGCGACGACGATCAGGTCGGCCTGACGGCTGAGCTGGATATGCCCCATCTCCGCCTCGTCTTTCAGATCCCACAGGGTCGTATAGACCTTGTCCTCGCTGAGGGCCGCGAGCGTCATCGGCGTGACGAAATGCTGCCCCGCCTCGGTCAGCACGCAGCGGACCGCATGGCCCCGCTTGCGCAGGAGGCGGACGAGTTCGCTCGCCTTGTAGGCGGCGATGCCGCCCCCGACGATCAGGAGAATACGCTTCATGCCGCGAGTCCTAGCGGATCACGCGCGTCACCGTAATCCGTCGTGTATCGCGCGCCGCGACGATCATGTCGCGCAGGCCATCGACCGCGAAGACGATCCCGACGAGCAGGACGGGGGTGGTGATCAGCGCCCAGGGGAAGTCGTCGCTGCGCACGCCCAGCGCGATTACCGCCGCATAGCCCAGCAGCGTGGCGAGCGCGCGGACCGCGGTGGGATCGCGCCACGCCAGCCACCCGAACAGCGCGGTCGCGATCAGGACCGCCGCAAGCCAGTCCGGCAGCAGCGCGAGGCCCGACGACAGCGTCACGAGCTGCACATAGAAGCCGAACCCCTCCAGACCGCTCAGCCCCTGCGCGCTGCGGTCGAGCGGACCGGTGACGAGCGTCACCGCATGCGCATGCGCGGCGAGCGCGACGAAGAAGACGAGCGTCGCGCCGACCCATGCGGCGGCCTCGCGGCGCTCGCCCTCGATCCACGCGATCACCGCCATGATCACGACATAGATCAGCGCGGTCTCGCGGATCAGCATCGCCGACAGGCCGAGCGCGACCGCGGGGATCCACTCACCGGGGCGCCTCAACGCGAGCGAGAGCGCGATCAAGGCCCCCGCCCAGACTTCGGGGAAGACCACCAGCGGCGGCTCGAGATGCACGTAGAGCCCCGTCAGGATCAGCAGCCCCGCGATCCCCACGGGGATCGGCCCGGTCATCGCCGGGCGCAGCCGGACGATCCACGCGCCCATCGCGCCAATGCAGAGAAGCGGCAACAGCGCGGTGACGAGCAGCGGCGGCACCGCGGCCTGCACCACCGCCAGCGTCGGCAGGCGGACCGTCGTATAGGGCTTGAGCGGCGCGTGTGCGACGCGGTGCGCCTCTGCCGCCGCGACATAATAGGGCGTGCCGCTGCGCACGTTTGCGACGACGCTCTGATAGAGCAGCAGCTCGGTCTGGCCCAGCGGCGCGGACGCCACGCCCGCCTCGCCCGGGCGTGGTCCGGGCGCGCTAATCGCGGTCAGGCACGCGAGCAGCAGCATCGCGAACAGCGCAAGCCCCAGCCGCGCCTGCGACCGGGACATGCCGGCGAACCGGCTCGGGCCGACCAGCCACAGGGGGGCGCCCCGCCGCGTCCTCATCCGACGTGCAGGCTCATCCGAAGACCAGCGTGGCGGCAACCCCGGCCATCGCCGCGATCACCGCGACGAGGCCATAGCGCCAGCCGCCGCCGATCCGGATGACCTCGATCTCGCGCAGTGGCATCGTCGGCGGTGCGCCGCCGGGTGGCGGGTAATGCGCCTCGATCCGGCGGACCAGTTCGGGCAGCCGGGTCAGCGTACGCACGTCCTCGATGATCCGGTCGGCGATCGCCGCCTCGGGGCCGAGTTCGCCGCGGATCCAGTCACGCACGAACGGCTCCGCGCTCTCCCACAGGTTGATGTCGGGATCGAGGCTGGTCGCCACGCCCTCGACCATCACCATCGTCTTCTGCAGCAGCAGCAAATGCGGCTGCGTCACCATGTCGAAATCGCGCGTGATCGAGAACAGGCTGTCGAGCATCATGCCGATCGACATGTCCTTGACCGGCAACCCGCGCATCGGCTCGCCGACCGCACGCAAGGCGGTCGCGAATTCGGCGACGTCGTGATGCGCGGGGACATAGCCCGCCTCGAAATGGATCTCGGCGACGCGTTTATAGTTGCCGGTGATCAGCCCGTAGAGGATCTCGGCGAGCCAGACGCGGGCGCGCCGGTCGATCCGGCCCATGATGCCGAAATCGATCGCCGCGATCCGGTTGCCCGGCAGCGCGAACAGGTTTCCCTGGTGCATGTCGGCGTGGAAGAACCCGTCGGCGATCGCCTGCCGCAGGAACGCGCGGACCAAGGTCTGCGCGAGGCCGGGCAGGTCGTAGCCCGCCGCCACCAGCGCGGGACGATCCGACAGCTTGATGCCGTTGATCCACTCGATCGTCATGACCTTGGCGGTCGATCGTGCCCAGTCGATCGCGGGGATGACGAAATCGGGCTCGGCGGTCATGCCGTCCGCGAGCTCGGACGCCGAGGCGGCCTCGCGGCGGAAATTTAACTCGCGCAGCGTCCAGCGCTTGAACGTCTCGATCGTCAGGCGCGGGCGCAGACGCATCGCCTCGGGGCTCAGCGCCTCGAGTTGCGCCGCCGCCCAGCTATAGGTGTCGATCGCCCGCGCGAAGTCGTCCTCGACGCCGGGGCGCAGCACCTTGACCGCGACCTGGCGGCCATCGGTGGTCGTCGCGCGGTGGACCTGCGCGATCGACGCGGCACCGACCGGGACCTGCTCGATCCGCGAGAACAGCGTTTCGAGCGGCTTGCCGAAGCTCGCCAGCATCGCCGCCTCGATCGTCTCGTAAGGGACGGGCGACAGCTGGTCCTGCAGCCGCAGCAGATCCTGCGCGGCGTCTTCGCCGACCAGATCGGGGCGGGTGGCGAGCGTCTGGCCGAGCTTGATCGCGGCGGGGCCGATCGCCTGGAACGCATCGGCATAGCGCGGCACCTTGGGGACGCGCGCACCGAACCGGGCGATCCGCGCGAGGCGTCGCACGGCGGCCGGCGTATTGGGATCCCGCTCGATCCCCCGCAGCGCGCCGTGCCGGGCGAGAATGCGACCCCATTTGAGGAGGCGCCAGACATGGGTGGTCGAGGCGGTCACAGGCCTTCAACACCGTAGCAAGAAGTCGGTTCACGCGAAGGCGCGAAGGCGCGAAGAGAAGAATTTGGTTCGCGCGGAGGCGCGGAGGCGCGGAGAGTGTGCACCCTGCCGCGACTGCGGCTTTTCATCATCGGCGAAGAGTTGATTCTGCGCTGTCGCGCGAATGCGGCTCTGACTCTCCGCGTCTCCGCGTCTCCGCGTGAACCCCTCTTCGCGCCTTCGCGCCTTCGCGTGATCACTAAATCTTCCAACCCGAATGAATCGCAACCAGACCGCCCAGCAGCGGCTCGACCTTCGTCTGAACAAACCCAGCATCCGCGATCATCCCCTTGAACTTGGGCATGTCCGGGAATCGACGGATCGACTCGATCAGATAGCGATAGCTGTCGGCATCCTGCGCGAGCAGTTGCCCGAGCTTCGGCACCATCTTGTGCGAATAGGCGTCGTACACCTCGGCAAAGCCCGGCCACACGGTGGTCGAGAATTCGAGGCAATAGAAGCGCCCGCCACGCCGCAATACGCGGTGTGCCTCGCGCAACGCCTTGGGGATGTCGGTCACGTTCCGGATCCCGAACGCGATCGTGTACGCGTCGAAGAACCTGTCGGGGAAGGTCAGCGTCTCGGCATTCGCCTCGGTCCAGACCAGCCCGTCGAGCCCGCGCTTGTGCGCGCGTTCCATGCCGACCTCGAGCATCTGCGGATTGATGTCCGCAACCGTGATCGACGCGCCCGACGGCTCCATGCGGAACGCGATGTCACCGGTGCCGCCCGCCATGTCGAGGATCTGCTCGCCCTCGCGCGGCTTCACGCGGCGCACGAACCGGTCCTTCCACAGCCGGTGCATGCCGCCCGACATCGCGTCGTTCATCAGGTCATATTTGCTCGCGACGTTCGAAAACACGCCGCCGACGCGCGCGGTCTTCTCGGTGGCGGGAATGTCCTCATAGCCGAACGAGACGGTGTCGGCCTTCGGGGCGGTGTCGGGGATGAGAGCGGGGGCGGGCACGATGTCATTCATGCCCCGTGCTCTAGCGGCGCCTTGTGGCGCGGGCAAACGCAACCTAGCTGGAAAACGTGCCAGAACTTCCCGAAGTCGAAACCACCGTGCGCGGGCTCGAACCCGTGCTGCTCGGCCAGCGCCTGGCCTCGGTCGAACCGCGCCGTGCAGACCTGCGCAAGGCGATTCCCGTCGACCTGCGGCAGCGCATGACCGGCGCGACCGTCACGCGGCTGTCGCGGCGCGCCAAATACGGCCTGATCGACACCGATCGCGGCGATACGCTGGTCTTCCATCTCGGCATGTCGGGACGCTGGCGGGTCGATCCCAGCGCGATCCTGCCGCACGACCATCTGCTCATCGGCACGGCGGCGGGGCGGACGGTCGCGCTGAACGACCCGCGACGCTTCGGCTTTCTCGATCTCTGGTCCAGCGACGCGATCGCGCAGTATCCGCCGTTCCTCGCCATGGGGCCCGAACCGCTCGGCCCCGATCTGACCGCGGCCTATCTCCTCGCGGCGCTCGAAGGGCGGGGGGCGTCGATCAAGGCGATGCTGCTCGACCAGCGGATCGTAGCCGGCCTCGGCAACATCTATGTGTGCGAGGCGCTGCACATGGCGAAGATCGCGCCGAGCCGTGCGGCGGGGCGGATCGCGCTGCCGCGACTCGAACGGCTGGTCGAGGCGATCCGCGCGGTGCTGACCGCCGCGATCCTCGCGGGCGGATCGAGTCTGCGCGACTATGCGCGGCCCGACGGCGAGCTCGGCTATTTCTCGAAACAATGGCGTGTCTATGGTCGCGAGGGCGAGCCCTGTTCGTGCGGCGCGCTGGTCCGACGCAGGACGGAGGGCGGGCGTTCGACCTTCTGGTGTGCGCGCTGCCAAAAGGCATGACGGAACGCGGTTGACGATTCGGTGCGGAGTGGGTAGGAGCCGCGCTTCGAGAGGGCGTAGGAGCAATCCGGCGCCCCTTTTTATCATTCGAACATCCAGAGGGCTTCATGGCGAACACGCCGCAGGCGAAAAAGCGTATCCGTCGCAACGACCGTCGCGCGGAAGTGAACGGCAACCGCGTTGGCCGTATCCGTACCTTCATCAAGAAGGTCGAGGCCGCACTGGCTTCGGGCGACAAGGGCGCAGCGACCACCGCACTGGCCGCGGCACAGCCTGAGCTGCAGCGTGGCGTCGCCAAGGGCGTGCTGCACAAGAACACCGCGAGCCGCAAGTTCGCGCGTCTGACCAAGGCCGTGACCGGGCTCGCCTAAGCGACCCGACATTGCCGGAGCGGATTGCCCGCCGGGATCTTCCCGGCGGGTTTTTTGCGTCTGCAAAGGGAACCGAAGGCGCGCTCGCGCAACCCACGGATTCCCCGCGATTCGAGTGACGCCGGATCATGCCGCACCGGCTCCGAAATCGTAAAAATTGGCCAAACACAGCCACTTATAAAAATATCGACGCATTTCCGGGGCTTGATCAAGTCAACCCGCTTTATTTCGAAAATGTGACGTGCTCGGGCCTTGCTAGACTCGCCGATCGCTTCATAACTGAGCGAACGGCGGCGGTGAATCACGGACGTGAATCACCACTGCGCAAGCAACAGGGCGAAGATGCCGGGCGACCCTATGGGTCGTCACGGGGGATCATTTTCTGTCGGGACTATATCACCAGCGCGGCTGTCGCGCGGGGTCGGAGAAGTGTGCGCGTGACGAATTGGCAAGGATCGACCGTGCACGCTTCGGAGGCCGAAAAGGCCTGGGATCGCGTGCGCTCGTCCCTGCGCGAGTCTGCCGGCGCGCGCCTGTTCGAGCAGTGGCTGAAGCCGATCGAGCTGATCCCGAGCGACGACGAGGAGTCGATCCGCCTCGCCTTGCCGTCCGCCTTCATGACGAACTGGGTCCGCAACCATTATGCGGACCGGCTCGCCCTCGAATTCCGGCAGATCCTGCCGCAGGTCCGCACCGTCCAGATCGAGACGCGCAGGCCCGGCCCGAAGCCCGTGCTGCTGGTGATGCCGACCCCCGCGGAGATCCCGGACCGCACCACCGCGGCCGCTGCCGTGGAACCCGCTCAGGTCCCGGTCAAATTCGGCGTCGACCCGTCACTGAAGCCCGCCCCCGCCCCCGCGGCACAGCCCGTACCGGCCTACGACAGCGTCATCCCCGAGCGCCCGCCGCTCGATCCGCGCTACACGTTCGACCGCTTCGTCGTCGATTCGTCGAACAAGGTCGCGTTCAACGCCGCCAAGGTGCTCGCCGAGCCCGGACCCGTGCGATTCAGCCCGCTGTTCCTCCACAGCAACACGGGGCAGGGCAAGACGCATCTGATGCATGCGATCGGCCATGCGTTCCTCGCGGCCAACCCGCACGCGGTCGTGCTGTGCATGTCGGCCGAGCGGTTCATGTATGATTTCGTCGCAGCGATGCGCGCGCGTGACACGCATGCGTTCAAGCGCCGGCTGCGCGGCGCCGACCTGCTGCTGATCGACGATCTCCAGTTCATCGCCGGCAAGGACGCGACGCAGGAGGAATTCTTCCACACGATCAACGAGATCATGACCGCCGGCAAGCGGCTGGTGATCTCCGCCGATCGCTGTCCGCAGGCGCTCGAGGGCGTCGAATCGCGGATCATCAGCCGCATGGCGGTCGGGCTGGTCGCCGACATCAAGGCGCCCGACCTGCTGCTGCGCCGGACGATCCTCGACCGCAAGCTCGTCGACCTGCCCGACCTGCGCGTGCCGACCGACGTGCTCGACCTGATCGCGAGCCGGATCCACGCCAATATCCGCGAGCTCGAGGGCGCGCTGAACCGCGTCATCGCCTATGCGCAGCTGACCGGCGAGACGATCGACCTCGAGTTCGCGATCGCGACGCTCGGCGAAGTGCTGCGCGGCGCGCAGAAGCGCGTGACGATCGACGAGATCCAGAAGCTGGTGACGGCGCATTTCGAGCTGAAGCCGCTCGACATGATCTCGGCCCGCCGCGCGCGTGCGGTCGCGCGGCCGCGGCAGATCGCGATGTATCTCGCCAAGCGCCTGACGACGCGGTCGCTGCCCGAGATCGGACGCAAGTTCGGCGGCCGCGATCACTCGACGGTGATCCACGCGGTTCGCAAGATTACCGAACTGCGCGACCAGGACCGCGACATCGACGCCGCGGTCCGTGTGCTAATGCGAGAACTGGAGGGCTGAGGCCCTCGCGCCTCTTACTCCGTCATCCTGACGAACGTCAGGACCCAGAGCCACAAACCACACCGCCTGTTACCCTGGGTCCTGACGTTCGTCAGGATGACGGGAGGGGGCGTCAGGATGACGGGAGGGACATCAGTATGACGGGTGCGAGGCAGCCTAGACCTGCAACCCCATCGCGTCTTGCGTCCGCTTCAGCACCGGCGCCGCCAGCGCGCGCGCCTTTTCCGCGCCGTCGCGCAGCACCGCCGTCACCGCGCTGCGATCGTCGAGCAGCCGCACCATCTCGTCACGAATCGGCCCGAGCTTGGCGACCGCGAGATCCGCGAGCGCCGGCTTGAACGCGCCGAACCCCTTGCCGCCATATTCGCTGAGCACGGTCGCGACGTCGCTGTCCGCCAGCGCGGCATAGATCGTCAGCAGGTTCCGTGCCTCCGCCCGGTCGCCGAGCTCGTCGACGGTCGCGGGCAGCAGGTCGGGATCGGTCTTCGCCTTGCGGAACTTGTCCGCGATCGTGTCGTCGCTGTCGATCAGCTTGACCACCGACTGTTCGGACGGGTTCGACTTGGACATCTTGGCCGACGCATCGCGCAACGACATGATCCGCGGCGCCGCCTTGCTGATCAGCGGCGCGGGGAGCGTGAACAGGTCGACGCCGTAATCGCCGTTGAACTTGGTCGCGATGTCGCGTGCGAGCTCGAGATGCTGCTTCTGGTCCTCGCCGACCGGCACGTGGGTCGCATTGTAGAGCAGCACGTCCGCCGCCATCAGCACCGGATAGTCATACAGCCCGACGCTCGCACCCTCGCGGTTCTTGCCCGCCTTGTCCTTGAACTGCGTCATGCGGTTCAGCCAGCCGACGCGCGCGACGGTGTTGAGCAGCCATGCCATCTCGCTGTGCGCGGGCACGCGCGCCTGGTTGAACAGGATCGACTTGGCCGGATCGACGCCCGCCGCGATCATCGTCGCGGCGACCTCGAGCGTGTGCGACGAGAGTTCGGCCGGCGCGATCCATTCGGTCGGCGCGTGCAGGTCGGCGATGAAGAACATCGACTCCCCGCCCTGCGCGACGACGTCGTCCTGCAACGTCACCCATTGCTTCACCGCCCCCAGGTAATTGCCGAGATGGAGATTACCGGTGGGCTTGATGCCGGAGACGACGCGCATGGGAAAACCTTATTTGGAACGACGCAGGAGCGTGGAGATGTCGCCCAGCCGGAACGCGCCGGTGAGCAGGGTGGCGATCGCATAGACGACCCCGCCGGTCGCGACCAGCACGAGCATCGCCCCCCAGCGCTCGGTCCCGCTGCCGGTGACGAACGGCTGGAACAGGTCGTTGAGGAAATACATCACGCCGCCCATGATCAGCGCGGCGACCAGCAGCCGCCACGTCCGCCGCACCAGCCGCGCATCGGGGACGAAATGCCCGCGACGGACGAGCGTGCGATACAGCATCGCGACGTTGACCGTGCTCGCGATCGCGGTGGCGAGCGGCGGGCCCATATGGCCGAGCGGCTTGATGAAGGCGAGGTTGAGGACGAGGTTCACGACCATCGACATCGTCGCATAGCGCACCGGCGTCTTCGTGTCGGACCGCGCATAATAGCCCGGCGTCAGCACCTTCACGAGGATGTAGGACGGCAGCCCGATCGAGAAGGCGGCAAGCGCCTGCGCGGTGAGGATGCTGTCGTCGAGCGCGAACTTGCCGTGCTGGAACAATGCGCCGACGATCGGCACGCCGCAGACGATCAGCGCCACCGTCGCGGGCAGCGTCAGGAACAGCGCCAGCTCCATGCCGCGGTTCTGTGTCGCCATCGCCTCCATCTCCTCGCCGCGACCGAGCTGGCGCGAGATGGTGGGGAGCAGGACGGTGCCAAGCCCGATGCCGATCAGCCCGAGCGGCAGCTGGTTCAGCCGGTCCGCGAAATAGATGTACGAGACCGAGCCCGCGGGCAGCAGCGCGGCGGCGAGTGCGGTCGAGACGACGAGGTTGATCTGCACCGCGCCCGCACCCGCGGCGGCGGGCCAGATCAGCGACATCAGCCGCTTCACCTCGGGATTGAGCTGGGGCCGCTTCAGCCGGAGCACGACGCCCGATCTGCGGCAGGCATAGATCAGCCAGAGCAGCTGGAGCGCGCCCGACACCGTCACCGCGATCGCCTGGTTGCGCACGGTCATCAGCGGCAGCCGCTCATGGAACAGCAGCAGCGCGGCGATCAGCGTCGCGTTGAGCAGGATCGGCGCCGCGGCGTTGATCCAGAATTTATGCAGTGAATTGAGGATCCCGCCGAGCAGCGAGACGAGGCTGATCAGCAGCAGATAGGGCAGGGTGATCCGCGACAGGTGGACGACATAGGCGAACCGCTCGGCGCTCGCCCCGTTGAACCCGAAGGTCAGCAGCCATGTGACGGGCCAGGCTGCCAGCTCGAGCAGCACCGTCATGCCGATCAGCACCGGCAGCAGTACCGACAGCGCGTCCTCGGCAAAGGCGATGCCGTCGGGCAGGCCGCGGCCATCCTTGTCGCCGACCTTGCGGTTGAACATCGGGATGAACGCGGCCGAGAACGCGCCCTCGGCGAACAGGGCGCGGAACATGTTGGGAAGGCGGAAGGCGATCAGGAACGCATCCGATGCGAATCCTGCGCCAACGAACCGCGCGAACAGCGAATCGCGCACCAGCCCCAGGATCCGGCTGGCGAGCGTCAGCCCGCCAACCGATCCCAGCGCCTTGGTCAGGTTCACCTATGCGCCCTCCGGTCCGGGCTTCACGCCTGGCCGAAATCGCCGACGTTCGGCTGGATGCCCTGCTGTTCCGACTGCTGGAGATAGAGCTGCGCGAAATCGATCGGCTCGAGCAGCAGCGGCGGGAAGCCGCCGTCACGCACCGCATCCGACAGCACGCGGCGTGCGAACGGGAACAGCAGGCGCGGGGCCTCGCCCAGCAGGAAGGGCTGGACATGCTCGGCCGGGATGTTGCGCAGCCCGAACAGGCCCGCAAAGGACAGGTCGACGATGAAGGCGACCTGGCCGTCGGTCTCGGCGCGGACGTCGATCTTCAGCACGACCTCGTGCACCTCGTCGCCGACCTGCGCCGCGCCGATGTTGAACTGGACGTCGATCGCGGGCGGGGTCTGGTTCTGATAGACTGCGGGCGCGTTGGGGTTCTCGAACGAGAGATCCTTGACGTACTGCGAGATCAGGCCGGCGGCGGGCGCTTCGTCGGCACCATTGGCAAGCGGCTGATCCGCGATCGACATGCCGTTCTGGTCGTCCATGATCTGCGAATCCTTCGTATAAATGAGGTGGGACCGAAGCGGACGGGTCGCGCGTTCGTGTCTTGAGGCAGTGCGCGTAGCAGTGCCCGACGGGTGTTTCAACGGCTACGGATCCCACGGAATCCTAGGCGGGTTTGAAAAGAGACGCCGTTGCCCTATGTTGGGACGAAGATCGGAGGCACGGTTGTTTTACGTAGTACTTCTCGCGATGGTCGCAGGGTTCCTGGCGATGCGTCTTTATAGCGTGCTCGGAAAGCGGACCGGTCATGAACAGCAGCCCCTGCCGCGTGCGGCAGAGGAGCGGTCCATACCCGTCACGATCCCGCGCACGATCGATGCGGCCGCCGAACAGCGGACGATCGCGAACCGCAACATCGACGCGCGCGCCGAACCCGGCCTGCGCTCGATCATCGCCGTCGAGCCCGGCTTCGACGTCAACCAGTTCCTCGAAGGCGCGCAGGCGGCCTATCGCATGACGCTGGAGGCCTTCTGGAAGGGTGATGCCGATACGCTCGCCGATCTGGCCGAGGACGACGTCCGCACCGCCTTTGTCGAGGCGATCGCGGCGCGCGAGGCGGCCGGCGAGACGCTCGACAATCGTCTGGTGACGATCGAACGCGCGGTGATCGCCGATGCATCGGTTTCGGGCCGCGAAGCCCGGATCTCGGTACGCTTCGATGCGGACATCGCCGCGATCACGCGCAACGAGGCGGGCGAAGTCATCGCCGGGTCGCTCACCGACGCGGTCGAGACGCATGACATCTGGACGTTCGTCCGGACGCTGAAAAGCGCCGGCCCGAACTGGAAGCTCGCGGACACCGACGAGGCGTGACGCGCGCGATCAGGGGGATTGGCGGTTCGTTCGCGCTGGCCCTGGCACTCAGCGGGTGCGTCGGCGGTGTCGCGGCACCCACCGACCGCCCGTCCTCGCCGGGCACCGCATCGCCGGCGGCCACCGCCGGAAAGCCGCCCCGGGGTCAATTTACCCCAAACAGTGACAACATTCGCAACATTCGCGGCATCCAGATACCCGCCCGCATCGTCGGCGCGGTTCCGCTGGCGGCTGTTCCCGTCGCCCCGCCACTCCCCGGTGCGCTCGCCCCGGTCAGCGCGGTCACGGCCGGCGTAACACCGGGGCCGTCGCTCGCAACGCTGCCGATCAGCGATGCGCAGGCCGAGGCTGCACGTCTCGCCTTCGTCACGAGCTGCCCTGGCTTGCAGCGTCGCTCCGACCAGTCGGGGCTGACGCGCGGCGCCGATTGGCAGCCCGCCTGCGCCGCGGCACAGGCGACCGGGCCCGGTGGCGCGCGCGCATTCTTCACCCAGTGGTTCGAGGCGGTCCAGGTCGGCGACGGCAAGGCCTTCGCAACCGGCTATTACGAGCCCGAGATCGCCGGCTCGCTCGAACGTCGCGACGGCTATGCCCCGGTCTATGGGCGCCCGCGCGATCTGATCGACGTCGATCTCGGTGCCTTTTCGACATCGCTCAAGGGCAAGAAGATCCGCGGCCGCGTGTCGGGCTCGAACTTCATTCCTTATTACGACCGGACCGCGATCGAGCAGGGCGCGCTTGCGGAGACCGCGCCGATCCTCGCCTGGGCGAAGGATCCGGTCGAGCTCTTCTTCCTGCAGATCCAGGGGTCGGGGCGGCTCCGCCTGCCCGACGGGTCGATCCTCCGGATTGGCTACGATACGCAGAACGGCCGCGACTATACCGGCATCGGCGCGCTGATGAAGACGCGCGGGCTGTTGCAGCCCGGCCAGACGTCGATGCAGGGCATCGTGCAGTGGCTCCACGATCACCCCGTCGAGGGGCAGGCGATCATGCGCGAGAACAAGAGCTTCGTGTTCTTCCGCGAACTCGACGGCGCGCCACAGGGGGCAATGGGCTATCCCGTGACCGGGCAGGTCAGCGCGGCGGCGGACGTGAAGTTTGTGCCGCTCGGCGCGCCGGTGATCCTGTCGCTCGACCGGCAGGATGCGACCGGGCTGTGGATCGTCCAGGATACCGGTGGCGCGATCAAGGGCAGCAACCGGTTCGACACCTTCTGGGGCGCCGGAGCCGCTGCCGAAGCGACCGCGGGCGGCATGGCGGGGCGCGGCACCGCGTTCCTGCTGCTCCCGATCGGCACCACCGCACGGCTTAACGCCGCAACTGCGAACGGGGCGCGCTATGACGGATCGTCCGCTCAACCCTGACGAGGCGCATCTCTGGGCGCGCGTGATGCAGACCGTGCGCCCAATGCGCGCGGTCCCCAAGCTCGTGCCCCCGGTCGTCCCGGTTGCTGCGCCCGTCGCGACGACGCGCAAGGTAAAGCCGACCAAGGGCATCCGCCTGCCAACGCTCCCACCCCCACCCGGCGCCGCGCCGCTGAAGGCGGCGGCGCGCACCTTGTCACCGGCGAACACGCTCGACGGCGGCTGGGACAAGCGACTGCTGCGCGGCGCGGTCAGTCCCGACAGCTCGATCGACCTTCACGGCCACACGCTCGCCTCCGCGCATGCAATCCTCGACACCGGCCTGTCCCGCGCGATCGCCCGCGGCGACCGCGTGCTGTTGCTGGTGACGGGCAAGCCACCCCGCCCCGAGAGCGAACGGCCGCATGCCCGCGGCGCGATCCGTGCGGCGGTCATCGACTGGCTATCGATCTCGCGTCATGCCGGCGGGATCGTCGCGGTACGCGGCGCGCATCCCCGGCATGGCGGGGCAGGGGCACTCTACATCATCCTGCGTCGCAGCCGCGACCTGGGGTGATACCCGTCCCGCGCTATCCCCGCTCGACCGCGCGGACGATGACATCGGCATAGATGTCGGTCAGGCGGTACAGGTCCTCGACCGCAACCGCCTCGTCGAGCTTGTGCATCGTCGCATTGATCAGCCCGAATTCGACCACCGGGCACAGCTTCGCCAGAAACCGCGCGTCGGACGTGCCGCCCGTCGTCGACAGGTCGGGAACGACCCCCGTCACCGCGGTGATCGCGTCCGACACCAGCGTCGACAGCGGCCCGGGTTCCGTCAGAAAGGCTTCACCCGACACGCGACCGGTGACGACCGCTGCGGGATCATGCCGAGCCGCTAGCGCGGCGATCCGGGCGATCAGCGCGTCACCGCTATGCGTGTCGTTGAACCGGATGCTGAGCCGCGCCGACGCTGCGGCCGGGATGACGTTATGCGCGGGATTGCCGACCGCGATATCGGTGACCTCGATGTTCGACGGCTGGAACCAGGCATTGCCCTGGTCGAGCGCGACGGTTTCGATCTCGGCAAGGATCTCGACCAGCCGTGGGATGGGGTTGTCGGCGAGATGCGGATAGGCGACGTGACCCTGCCGCCCGGGGACGCTGATCCAGATATTGACCGAGCCGCGCCGGCCGATCTTGATCGTGTCGCCGAGCGCGGCGGTGGAGGTCGGCTCGCCGACGATGCACTGGTCGGGATGGATGCCCCGTGCCGCCATCCGATCGATCAGCGCGCGCGTCCCGAAGGTCGCAGGACCTTCCTCGTCCCCGGTGATGATCAGCGACACGGTGCCCGCGTCGGTCCGGCTGGCGGCAGCGGCAAAGGCGGCGATCGCGCCCTTCATGTCGACCGCGCCGCGCCCGTAGAGCAGGCCGTCGCGGACCTCGGCCGACCAGGGCGAGCCCTGCCACCCCTCGCCCGGGGGTACGACGTCGAGATGCCCTGCAAATGCCAGATGCGGCCCCGATCCGGTCCGGACCGCGAGCATGTTTTCCACCGGACCGTCGGGCGCTTCGCCGATCGTGAAGCGGTCGACGTCAAAGCCGATCGGAGTCAGCGCCGCCTCCAGCACGTCGAACACGCGGCCCCGCGCCGGGGTTACGCTGTCCTCGGCCAGCAGCGCCTGCGCCAGCGCCAGCGGATCGATCACCGCAGCGCGCTCGGCGCCGGGTGCTCATATTGTTCGATCACCCAGTTCTCTTCCTGCGCACCGGCGATCCAGTCCTGCATGAAGGGATGGTCGAACATCGCCTGCATATAGCCCTGCGCGAACCGGGCGATCGGCAGCTGATAGGTGACGATCCGCGTGACGACGGGCGCGTACATGATGTCGGCCGCGCCGAACGTACCGAAAAGGAAATCGCCGCCACCGCCAAAGCGCGCACGCGCCTGTGCCCAGAGCTCCATGATCCTTTGAAGATCGACCAGGACATCGTCGTCGGGGCGCTGCGCCGGGAAGATCTGACGGACGTTCATGCTGTGCTTCTTGCGCAGCGCGGCGAAGCTCGAATGCATTTCGGCCGCCATCGAGCGGGCCATGGCGCGGGCCGCCTCGTCTTCGGGCCAGAAGCGGTCGCGACCCACCTTGTCCGCGAGATAGTCGATGATTGCCAGGCTGTCCCATACGACCGCCTCGCCATCCCAGAGGATCGGTACCTTGCCCGACGAGGGGGCGAACTCATCGCCCTGGCGTCGCTTTTCCCATTCCGCATCGTAGAGCGGGACGACGACCTCGTCGAAGGGCAGCCCGGACTGCTTGCACGCGAGCCAGCCGCGAAGCGACCAGGAGGAATAGGCCTTGTTGCCGATGACGAGTTTCATGGCCCGGGGACTAGCGGGCGGGAGCGGCGAGGGCAATCTCTGCCGCCCTCGCCGGGTGCACGGGCGTCAGCTGACGGCTTCGACGACCGCCGCGCGCAGTTCGGGGATGCCCATGCCGTATTCACTCGAAGTCACGAGGATGTCGGGATGCGCGGCGGGGCGCTTGCGGGCCTCGGCCGCGGTACGCTCGGTGACCTCGACGAGTTCCGACGCCTTGATCTTGTCCGCCTTGGTCAGCACCATGCGATAGCTGACTGCAGCCTTGTCGAGCATCTCGAGGATCTCGCGGTCGACGTCCTTGATGCCGTGGCGCGAGTCGATCAGCACGAGCGCGCGCTTGAGCACGTCGCGGCCGCGAAGGAAGTCGTTGATCAGGAAGCGCCACTTCTTGACGACGTCCTTGGGCGCCTTGGCAAAGCCATAGCCGGGCATGTCGACGAGGCGGAAGGCGAGCGGCGCGCCGACCTCGAAGAAGTTCAGTTCCTGCGTGCGTCCGGGCGTGTTCGATGTACGCGCCATCGAATTGCGCCCGGTCAGCGCATTGAGCAGCGACGACTTGCCGACGTTCGACCGTCCGGCAAACGCCACCTCCGGCACCGACGCATCGGGCAGGAATTCGAGCGTCGGTGCCGATTTCAGGAAGCCGACATGACCGGCGAACAGCTTGCGCGCATGCTCGAGCTGCTCCGCGGTGAACGGCGCGTCGGTCTGCTCGAGGTCGGGACCCAGATTCGGGCCGGCGGTCGGAAGGTCGTTCACTTGGTCACCGGTGCTTGCAGGCCCGGATGTCGGGCGTAGAGGAGCTTCTGCTGAAGGATCGTCAGGCAGTTCGACGTGATCCAGTAGACCTGAAGACCGACGGCGAACGGCGCCATCACAAACATCAGCACCCAGGGCAGCAGCTTGAAGACCTGCTTCTGCGTGTCGTCCATCGGCGTCGGGTTCAGCTTGAACTGGAAGTACATGCTGATGCCGAGGATGATCGGGACAATGCCGATCGCGATCATGTGCGGCGGGGTGAACGGCAGCAGACCGAAAAGGTTGAGCGGCGTCAGCGGGTCGGGCGCGGACAGATCCTTGATCCACGCGACGAACGGCTGGTGACGCATTTCGATCGTTAGCATCAGCACCTTGTACAGCGCGTACATGATCGGGATCTGGAGCAGCGTCGGCGCACAGCCCGCGAGCGGGTTGACCTTCTCCGCCTTGTACAGCGCCATGACCTCCTGCTGCATGCGGACCTTGTCGTCCTTGTACTTCTCCTGCAGCGCCTTGGTCTTGGGCTGGACGGCGCGCATTGCGGCCATCGACTTGAACTGGCGCTGCGCGATCGGGAAGAGCAGGCCGCGGATCGTCACCGTCAGCAGGATGATCGCGACGCCGAAATTGCCGACCGTGCGGTACAGCCAGTCGAGATAATAGAAGATCGGCTTCTCGACGATCCGGAACCAGCCCCAGTCGATTGCATAATCGAGCTTGGCGACGCCGCCCGCCTGATCGGTATAGCGATCGAGCAGCCGGACCTCCTTCGCGCCCGCAAAGAAGCGCGACGTCTGGGTCACCGCCTGGCCGGGGGCGATGAGCTTGGGCTGCAGCGCGTAGTCGGCCTGATAGGCCTTGTTGGCGCCGGCACGGAACTGGCCGTCAAACGCCTGACCCTGATCGGGGACCAGCGCGGTCAGCCAGTATTTGTCGGTGAAGCCAAGCCAGCCGCCGGTGGTCGAAAACTTCTGCGGAGCCTCGTCGATGTCCTTGTAGTTCGGACGGTAATGCGCGCCGCCATTGTCGACCGACATCGGCCCAACGTGGATCGTCATCGACGACGGATCCTTCGAGATGCCGACACGGTTGACGAGGCCGTAGGTGGCGACGGGGACGGGCGCGGTGCCCGCGTTGAGGACGGTCTGGCGGACCGTGAACATGTAATCGCCGTCGACTGCGATCTGGATGCGGAAGCGCTGGCCCGTGGCGTTGGTTGCATCAAGCGTGACCGGAGTCGTGGGCGTCAGCGTCGTCGCGCCCGACGCGGTCCAGACGGCGTCGGCGGCAGGCGGGGCAAGCCCCTGCGCGCGCCAGCCGAAGCTCGCGAAATAGGCGTCGGGTGCACCGGCCGGTGAAAGCAGACGGATCGGCGGAGAATCCTTCGCGACGGTCTCGTCATAGCCCTTGAGAACGAGATCATCGATCCGCGCACCCTTCAGGTTGATCGAGCCGGACACCCGCGGGGTTTCGATACGGACGCGCGGCGTCTCGGCGATGACCGCGGCGCGATCGCGCACTGCGGCGGCACCGTCGGCGGCCGGATCGGCGGCGGGGTTCGCGACGGCCTTCGTCTTGCCGCCTTCGATTTTCGTCACCGGTGGATTGGCCGTCGGGAAGAACTTGCCCTGGATCATCGGCCATCCGAACAGGATGAGCGCCGCGATAACCGCGAACAGCACGAAATTCTGCTTGTCGTCTTTCACAGGGCGGCGTCTTTCAATTTCTCAGGCTTCAGCTCTGGGACTGGGTCGGGTCCGTACCCGCCCCAAGGATGGCAGCGCGCGATGCGCTTCGCCGCCAACCAGCCCCCCTTGCGCGCGCCATAGCGCCCAACGGCCTCGATTGCATAGGCGGAACAGGAAGGATCGTAGCGACAGCTAGACGGCAGGACCAGCGAAGGACCGAGTTGCCAGCCGCGCGCGACGAGGATGAGGAGGCGGGCTAGCACGATGCGGCCGGGACCAGTGCACCCCAAAACTGTTTCCCCGCGAAGGCGAGGATCGAGACTGGACTCCCGCCTTCGCGGGAGAACAAGAAGCGGTGCAAGATCGCGCCTTCGGCACAGCGCCATTCCAGACTGCGGACCATCCCGGCGTAGGCCGGGGCCCAGTTGGGGGACGCTAGTGACGAGTGGCTGCGGAGCATTAAAGGGGTTTTCCCACCTGGGCCCCGGCCTTTGCTGGGGTGGTGGTATCCACTGAAGCAGCAGCTGCTGCTTGCGGCGTTACCTTGCGAAAAGCCTTGCCGAGCTCGGTCCGCAAGAGCGCGTAATCGCGCTCGATGCCGCCATTGCGGCCGATCAGTACATGATCTGCGCCCGCGACACCGCGCTCCGCCAACAGCTCACGCGCCAAAGCCCGCAACCGCCGTTTCATGCGGTTCCGGACGACGGCGTTGCCGATCTTCTTGGTGACGGTGAAGCCGATTCGCATCGTCTCGTCACCGTCATCGCGGGGGCGCATGAGCAGGACGAATCCCGGCATCGGTGCGCGCTTCCCCGAATTCGCCGCGAGAAAATCGCGGCGTTTCGACATGATCGTCAGGCCGGCATCGCCGGCCGCAACGGTCAGGCCGACAGCTTCTTGCGACCGCGGGCGCGGCGGGCGTGGATCACTGCCCGGCCGCCGACCGTGGCCATCCGTGCGCGGAAGCCGTGACGGCGTGCACGTACCAGGTTGCTCGGCTGAAAGGTCCGCTTCATTGGTCATTCCCTAGGTCATCAAATAGAAAACGGCCGCCACGGGGACGGCCTTGATGGGTGGGCGCTTAGGCAAAGCGCGGTGACAAGTCAATTCACGCGCTCCGTCTTCGCCGAATCGCCTCGCTGCGAAACCGCGGCGGCACGATCGCGGGCATGCCGTCGCAACGCGCTGCGGCGGCGCATCATCCGGTCGACGAAATGACCGCCCCGCGGCCAGCGGCGTTTCAGCCGGCCCCAGCGTCGCCGTGCCCGTGGCGAGTTGCGCAGTACCAGGACCATGCCGCCGGCAAACACGAAGACCCCCGCCGGCCCGGGCACCGGTGTCAGCAGGGGGGCGGCAAGGATCATCATCCCGCCGCAAAATAGCTGGACGAGACGATAGGTCGAGGAGCGGACGGCGTTCACGCGAGGCATTTGGGACCGGTGTGTTAGGTTGGCAAGACGGCACCGTGCCGCTCGCCATTGCCCAATGGCCAAATCCGGTATGAATAGGGCGTGACGGTGGCGATCCGCCATGACGAGCGACGCGGCGGGGGATTTTCATGGCGGCGATCGTGTCGACAGTGGCATATCTGGGGCTGGAAGCGCGCGCCGTCGAAGTACAAGTCCAGCTGATTCCGGGACTTCCCGCCTTTAACCTCGTCGGGCTGGCGGACAAGGCGGTCGGCGAGAGCCGCGAGCGTGTCCGCGGCGCGATTGCGGGGATGGGGCTGGCATTGCCGCCGAAACGGATCGCGGTGAACCTGTCGCCGGCCGATCTGCCGAAAGAAGGATCGCATTTCGATCTTCCTGTCGCGCTCGCATTGCTGGCGGCGATGGGGGTGATCGATGCCGAAATGCTCGCCGATTATGTCGTCGTCGGCGAGCTCGGCCTCGATGCGCGCATCACCGCGTCGCCCGGTGTCCTGCTCGCCGCGCTGCATGCATCGAATGAGGGCAAGGGGCTGATATGCCCCGCGTCACAAGGATCGGAAGCGGCCTGGGCCGGGTCGATCGAGGTGGTCGCCGCGCCAGACCTGCTCGCGCTGATCAACCATTTCAAAGGCCATGGCCTGCTGCGCGCGCCGCAGCCTGGCGAGGTCGATGTCGCGCCGGCCGGGCCGGACCTTGCGCAGGTTCGCGGGCAGGAGACCGCCAAGCGCGCACTGGAAGTCGCTGCGGCGGGTGGGCATAATCTGTTGATGTGTGGGCCGCCGGGGTCGGGCAAATCGCTGATGGCTGCGTGCCTGCCGGGGATCCTGCCGCCGCTCGACCCCGCCGAGGCGCTCGAAGTGTCGATGGTCCAGTCAGTGGCAGGCACGTTGTCGGGGGGACGGCTGACTCGAACCCGGCCGTTCCGCAGCCCGCATCATTCGGCGTCGATGGCTGCGCTGACCGGGGGAGGGCTGAAGGTGAAGCCCGGGGAGGTCAGCCTGGCGCATCTAGGTGTGCTGTTCCTCGACGAATTGCCCGAGTTCCAGCGGGCGGTGCTCGATTCGCTGCGCCAGCCGCTCGAGACGGGAACGATCAGCGTCGCGCGCGCCAATGCGCATGTGACCTTCCCCGCGCGCGTCCAGCTGATCGCGGCGATGAACCCGTGTCGCTGCGGTCATCTCGGCGATGCCGGCCTCGCCTGTGCGCGGGCACCGCGCTGTGCCGCGGACTATCAGGCGAAGGTGTCGGGGCCGCTGCTCGACCGAATCGACCTGCACATCGATGTGGCAGCGGTCACGGCGGCGGATCTCGTCCTGCCCCAGGCCGGCGAGGGATCGGCAGCGGTGGCAGTGCGAGTGGCCGCCGCCCGCAGGGTGCAGACGGAGCGCTATCGTGATCATCCCGTGCGGACGAATGCCGAGGCGGACGGCCCGTTGCTCGAATCGGTCGCTACCCCCGATGCGCCGGGACAGCGTCTGCTCGTACAGGCGGCAGAGGCGATGCGGCTAACCGCGCGGGGTTATACCCGAATACTGCGCGTCGCGCGGACGATCGCGGATCTGGCCGGCGCCGATCATGTGGCGCGTATCCATGTCGCGGAAGCGCTGAGCTATCGCCGCCGTCCACCAACCAATTGACGCACATTTTCACATCTACAAGATACTTGATCTATGATAACAAACTAGTACTACTCATTCTGTTAATTGTTGTAGATTAACAATGACCTCACCGAGTTTGGAGTGAGGTGGCGTCGCGCCGGTTCTCATGCCCGTCCGGCCCCGACAGAGCGCGGTAAGGAGCGACAGTGACATTTATCGACCCCGCCCCATTCCGGGCTGCATCTCGCGCTCCAGCGGACGCGATCGCACCAGTCGAGACGGCAACCCGTGTGACGTGCGGTGCCTGTGGCACCGGCAGCATGCTCCCGTTCGACTTCACGATGGCGTTCCAGCCGATCGTCAACATCGCGACGGAGCGGGTCTGGGCCTATGAAGCGCTGGTTCGCGGCACCGACGGTGCGGGCGCGGGGGCGATCCTCGACAGGGTGTCGGGGGACATGATCTACGGGTTCGATCAGGCTTGCCGTGTGCGTGCCGTGGAGATGGCTGGCGCGCTGTTCACGCCGGGCGAGGACGTGAAGCTGTCGATCAATTTCATGCCGAACGCGGTCTATGAACCCAATGCCTGTATCCGGGCGACGCTGGGGGCAGCGGCGCGGGTCGGCTTCGACAAGCGCAACCTGATGTTCGAATTCACCGAGAACGAACGCATGCGCGACGTGCCGCATGTACGGCGGATCATCGAGGCGTACCGTGCACAAGGGTTCGTGACCGCGATCGACGATTTCGGCGCGGGCTATGCGGGGCTAGGGCTGCTTGCCGAACTCAATCCCGATGTCATCAAGATCGACATGGCATTGATCCGCGGGATCGACGGGTCCGCCGTGAAGCGGTCGATCGTCGCCGCGGTCATCGCATTGTGCGACGAACTTGGCATCATCCCGATCGCCGAGGGGATCGAGACTTCGGGCGAACTGGCGGCGTTGCGCGCGCTCGGGGTACGGTTGTGCCAGGGCTACCTGATCGCGCATCCCGCGATTGCACGCCTTCCGGTCCCCTTCGCGGACGCCGCAGAGGTGATCCACGCCTGACGGTCCGGTGCGGCCCGGGCGCGGTACCGGGCTGCGCCGATCCGCGTCGCCGCGGCGATGTCGTGACCGCCGGCGGAACGTCGCTGCGCACGGCGGGTTTAGCCGGCGTAACGATCAATATGATCCAGGGGGATTTGCGGTGACCATCTCGGATGTCCGTGCGACGCAACTCGCACGTCTCGGCTTCGCCGCGCGCGGGCTGGTTTATTGTCTGGTTGCCTGGTTTGCGGTCGATGCCGCAATGCGCGGCGGAACGATCGCCGACAATCAGGGTGCGATCGGATCGCTGGCGGACGAGCAGCTCGGTGCCGTCCTGCTGGCCGTCATTGCCGCGGGTCTGCTCGGCTATGCGGTATGGCGGCTGACCGAAGCGATCGCCGATCCGGAGCAGATCATGCGCGACGCCAAGGGCGCCTTGACCCGGATCGGGCACGTCGTCAGCGGGATCGCCCACCTCATCCTTGCCTGGAGTGCGGCACGTCTCGCCTGGCAACCAAGGACGGGCGGCGGCGGGCAGTCCCCGGGTGACGAGAGTGCCCGCGACTGGACCGGCTGGCTGCTGTCGGTGCCGTTCGGCCGCGTGCTGGTTGCCGTGGTCGCAATCGGTATCCTCACCGCGGCGGTGATGCAGGCGAAGAAAGCCTGGAAGGGCGATTTCGTCAAGGACCTGCACAATGACGGCTCGCTGCCTTCCTATGTCTGCACGATGGGGCGGCTGGGGTATGGCGCCCGCGCGGTCGTCTTCACGATCATCGCGGGCTTTTTCGCGGTCGCGGCATGGCAGGCGCATGCGACCGAAGCCGGCGGCATGGCCGACGCGCTGGCGATGCTGCAGGACCAGCCGGGGGGCAAATGGCTGTTGGCCGCGACGGGCGTCGGGCTGGGATTGTTCGGCGTCTACAGCTTTGTCGAAGCGCGCTTTCGCCGCGTTCAGGTTCGTCTGCCGGGCTGAAGATCGCGGCCTAAGGCGCGGGAATAGCGTGCGATCTCATTCGTTCGCTTGTGCACGTGACACATCGCGGGCAGGTTATGCCGATGAAACGCCTCCTGCCGCTGCTGCTGCTCACCGTCTCGGCCACTACCGCCGCCATCGCCGCTGATCCACGGCCGCCCATCCTGTCGCCGGACCGGATCAAGGCGGACGTCAAGACACTGAGCGCGGATGCATTCCACGGGCGCGGGCCTACTCAAGCGGGTGAGGCGGTCACGCTCGAATTCCTCGAGCGACGCTTCAAGCAACTCGGGCTGAAACCCATTGCCGGCGCCAGCTATCGGCAGCGTATGCCCCTGCTGCGCTGGACCCGCGATGCCGCAACCTTCACGCTGCATCTCGGCGATCAGTCGGTGCCATTACGGCCGGGGATCGAGATCGCGGCATCGTCGCGGATCGTCGGCACGACCGCGCTCGATCATGCCGATATCGTGTTTGTCGGCTATGGCGTGGTCGAGCCGAAGCTCGGCTATGATCCGTATCGCGGGGTCGATGTGCGCGGCAAGATCGTCGTCGCCCTGGCCGGCGATCCCGATGTCGAGGCGGGGCGCGACCTGGGATTCGGCGGACGCGCGTCGAGCCCTGCTGCGCGAACCAAGCTCACCGAGGCGCAGAAGCGCGGCGCTGCGGCGTTCCTGACGATCCACGAGACGTTCCCAGCCAGCTATCCCTGGCTGCAGATCGCGAACGGCGACGCGGTACCGGGCTATGCGCTCGACACCGGGACGGTGCCTGCGGCGTTCGGACTGCGCGGCAACCTGCGCAACGACATTGGAATCCGTCTGCTGCGGCAGGCGGGGCTGGATTATGCCGCGGCGAAGGCTGCGGCACAGCGCGCCGATTTCGCTGCGATCATGTTGAAGGGGGCGACCCTGTCGGCGCGGGTCGAAACAAGGATGGAACATGTCGCGAGCCACAATGTCGTCGGCGTTCTTCCGGGCACCGATCCCGCGGCGGGCAGCATTCTCTATGGCGCGCATTGGGATGCCTATGGGGAGAACGCGTTCGATCCGCCCGCGGACCGGATCCGCAACGGCGCGATCGACAACGGGACCGGCACCGCGACGCTACTCGAGATCGCGCACGCCTATGCCGGCGCCGCCCGGCCGCGGCGTTCCGTCGTGTTCGCGCTGTGGACTGCGGAAGAAAAGGGGCTGCTCGGCGCAAGCTGGTATGCCGACCACCCCGTCCTGCCGCTCGCGACGACCGCAGCACAGTTCAATCTCGACCCGCATGTCGTGCTGGGGCGGACGCGCGATCTCGAGCTGATCGGCGTCGGGCGAACGCCGATGGAGCGCGATCTCGAGCGGGTTGCGGCGGTGCAGGGGCTGCGGATCGTGCCCGAGGAGAATACCGAGGCGGGCTGGTATTACCGCTCGGACCATTATGCGCTCGCGCAGAAGGGCGTGCCGGGGGTGTATTTCCGCGCGGGCCGCGATCTCGTGACGGGCGGGACGAAGGCAGGCGAGGCGATGCGCGATCGGTTCAACGCACGATGCTATCACCAGACCTGCGACGAGTTCGACGCGCGCTGGGACATGACCGGCGCCGCGCAGGAGGGTAGCGTCGCCTATGCGCTGGGCCGCGAGGTCGCCGAGGGGACGGCATGGCCAGTCTGGAACGCGTCCGAGCCGTTCGCGGCGGAGCGCGACGCGACTCGGGCGGCGCGCAAATGACGGGCACGGCCGTGCCCAGGCCGAAGGGGGCGTTGGGCCCTGTGATAGTCATCAAGGCGGCGGGAAATATCGCGTCGTCCGGGCTTTATTCAGGCTAGGGCGATATTGCCCGTGCGACGCAGGACGCGATCGCTATAGGGACGCTATGCAAAGCCTTTCAAAGACAAAGACGAACGCCCCCTGGTTCGGCACGATGCTGAGCGGTGCCGCGGTGGTGGCCCTGTTGCTCCCGGTCGACGCCGTTTCGGCCCGAGCGGCGCAGGAGCAGCTGGTACCGCCGCAACTGTTCCAGACCCAGCCGCAAAGGCCCGTCGCCCCATCGGCCCCGCCGGCCAGCCAGCCTGCGCTTCCGGCCCAGGCGATGACGCCGCGGATGGCGGTGCCGCCGGTGGTGCCTACCGTTCGCATGCCGGTGCTGTCCGTTGCCCAGGTCAAGCAGCTGCAGAAGCTGCTTGCGTCGGACACGATGGGGCAGGGGCTCGCGTTCGCGCGGCCGGCGCTGGTGCTCGACGTCGACAATGACACATTGGTCCGCGAAGCGCTCGACCATGCCCGCGCCGTCCATGCCGGGCGGTTGTCCGAAGCGGACTTCCAGCGGGACTGGGGCATGCGCCCGCCCGCCTTCGATCCGCTGCCGGGCTTTGCCGACGCGGTGAAGCGTGACCGGATCGCCGCGTGGTTCGCCGCGTTGCCACCGCCCTATTCAGGGTATGACGGGCTCAAGGCCGGGCTCGAGCGCTATCGCGCGATCGCGGCGGCGGGCGGTTGGTCCATGCTGGCGAGTGGCCCGGATATGACGATCGGCGCGACGGGCCCACGCGTGACCGCGCTGCGCCAGCGCCTTGCGATCGAGGACAAGGACGTATCGGCCGGCGGCGACAGGTTCGACGCTGCGCTGCTCGAGGGGGTACGTCGCGCGCAGCGGCGCTACGGACTCAATCCGAGCGGGATCGTGTCGGGGCAGACGCTGGGTGCGCTGAACGTCTCGGCGACCGATCGCGTCCGCCAGATCATGGCGAACATGGAGCGCTGGCGCTGGCTGCCGCAGGAGCTGCCCAAGGATCGCATCCAGGTGAACATCGCCGCCGCGGTCCTGACGGTATTCGACGGCGACCGGCCGATCACTTCGATGCGCGCGGTCACCGGGCGCCCCGGCGACGAGACGCCAATGCTGACCTCGACGATCCATAGCGTCGTGATCAACCCGCCCTGGAACGTCCCGACCTCGATCGCGACGCGCGAACTGTGGCCGAAGGAAAAGGCCAATCCGGGATACCTGAAGCGCAATGGCTTCAAGGTGATCGGCGGCACGCGGCTGCAGCAGGCCGCTGGTACGCAGAGCGCGCTGGGGCGGTACAAGTTCGATTTCGACAATCCCTATTCGGTGTATCTGCACGACACCCCGTCACGCGCGAAGTTTGCGAGCTTCAGCCGTCTGGCGAGCCACGGGTGCGTCCGGCTCGAAAAGCCCGCCGAGCTTGCCAACCTCCTGCTCGCGGGTGATCCGCAATGGACCCCCGAGATGGTCGCGGCGACGGTCGACAAGGGCACGACGGTGCGGGCGCGGCTCAGCAAGCCCGTGTCGGTTTATCTCCTCTATTGGACGGCATTCGCCAGTGGTAACGGCCAGATGAACTTCCGCGCGGATCCCTATAGCTGGGATTCGACACTGGCCTCCAAGATCGAGGCACGGTCGGCGGCGCAGGCGATGGCAGCACGATGAGGGACATGACCATGACGACCAAGACACATGCGATCCGCTTCGCGCTCGGCGCGAGCCTGTTCGCGACCGCGCTCGGCGGCTGTTCCCCGTCCGAGCCGGACACCGCACCCGTGACCGAAAACAGCGCGTATGAGGAAGAGGCCCCGGCTGAAGCCGAAGCGCCGGCGGTGGTCGAGGAAGCGCCTGCGCCCGCCCCTGCAGAGGTGAAAGCCGAGGCACCGCCCGCTCCGGAAATCGCGCCGGACGTTCAGATGCAGGACGATGCCGATGCGACGGGAATGACTGCGCGCGTCCGCCGCGACGGCAGCAGCGCGAGCGAACCCGCCGATGACGTGCCCGCCACGAACGAGATGGAGCCGCAGTGAGGCTGATGCCGACCGGCGCCTATCAGCGCCGTATCCCGGCCGTGCTGGCGGCGCTGGCCACGCTGGTTCTGCCCATGTCGTCTGCGGTATCGACGGCGTCGCCCGCCGGGGTGGCGAGCCGCGCCGCGCCGGTTCCGCTGGCGGCGATTCCCGGGACGGCAATGGCGGTTCCGGCTTTGGCGGAACCGGTGCTCGCCGCGCCATCGCCGGCGGCGGCGCGGACGGTGTCGGCCATCCTGATCGATGCGCGCGATGGCCGGGTATTATATGCGCAAGGGGCCAATCTGGTCCGTCGACCCGCGTCGCTGACCAAGATGATGACGTTGTTCCTGGCGTTCGACGCGCTCGACGCGAACAAGCTGCAGCTGTCCGACACCGTCAAATTCTCGCGGGCCGCGGCGAACCAGCCGCCGTCACGGCTCGGTCTGCGGCCCGGTGCCGGGCTGACCGTCGGTGAAGCCATCCGGGCGATCGCGGTGAGTTCGGCCAATGACGTGGCGGTAGCGCTTTCCGAAAAACTGGGTGGCAGCGAAGCCGGCTTCGCGCGGCGGATGACTGCGAAGGCGCGGACGCTCGGCATGCGGCGCACGTTGTTCACCAACGTCACCGGATTGCCCGGCGCCAATCTCACGACCGCGACCGACATGGCCATGTTGTCCAAGGCACTGATCGACCAGCATGCGGATCGCTATGCCTATTTCAGCACCCGGTCGTTTCGCTGGGCGGGACGGCAGTTGCAGAACCACAATCACATGCTCGGCGCCTTTGACGGACTCGACGGCATCAAGACCGGCTATACGGTCGAGGCCGGGTTCAATCTGGCGGCATCGGCAAAGCGCGGCAACCGCCGACTGATCGCCGTCGTCCTGGGCGAGCGCACCGCGCGCTCACGCGATCGGCTGGTCGCGCAGATTCTCGAGCGCGGGTTCAACGGCGGCGAGGGCGCCCCGAGCTAATCTGTTACGGCTCAAGCCAGGGCACTCCGTACGCCACGGCGCACGGGGTGCCTGATTGGCGCGGGGGCGTCAGGTGCGTTCGATCAACTCGATCTCGGCCTCGACCTCGATCTCTTCATCCTCGCCGCCGTGCGTGCCGTCATCCTCTGGGATGATCAGGTCGACGGTCCAGTCATAGACCTTCTCGCGGTTTTCGCCCTGTACCCAGACGCGCACAGCGCCCTTGGTGATTTTTCCACCCATCTGCCCGACGAAGTCGGAGATGAGCGTCTCGGCGGCATCCTCGTGATCGGTCGCGCCGGAGATGCATGCGGACTGCATCTCCTCTTCGAAGTCGATCAACTGTGCCCAATATTGTTTCGCCATGTGTCGGTCCTCTTCGTGGGGCGCTGCGTGCGCCGGGTCAGCGTGCGATACCGCCCGCCGGGGTCGAGACCGGAGCGATTTGCCCCGACGCGGGCAGCAAGGCCAGCGCCGTCTTGTAGCAATCCTCGATATGCGCGTTGCCGACCAGCTTCATCGCGCCGAAGCTGATCGTGGCGGCGAAGGCAGAACCGACGAACGGTACATATTTGGCAAGCGATCCCGCCGCGACCCGCGCACCGACGCGCCGCAGCAGCGCCGCCACGACCCGCTTGGTGACCATGCGCCCGATCACGTTATTGCCCATGCTCGACGCCATCACCAGCACCTGCTGCGCGAGATGCGGCTCGAGCTTTTGCACCTGTTCGTGATCGAGCTGGAACATTTCGCTGATCTTCGGCAGCAGGGTGGTCAACAGGCCGACATCCGCGACCAGGTCGACGCCCGGAATCGGTACGACCGCGGCGCCCGCCGACATCAAGGATCGCCGGGTGACAAGCGACCGGCATTCGGCGCGGACCCGCTCCAGATCTTCGAGCCGTGTAATCATCGATGTCGATCTTTCCAAATGGTTGAATTGCGGCGCGATACCACAGGCTTTGCAACTGCGCGATGTCGCTTGTTCGCGGCCGTGTGCACGGCGTCGTGCCAACCCGGTGTGCTTTCCGGTGCGGAGATATAACCAACTTGGCATATTCAATTGACCGGCTGGGGTGGATGTCGGACTATAGGATCGCATTTGGGGCCGTCGGCACGCACGACTGACGGGGCGGCGCGCGAAATCACATCGATGCGCGCCTCGACGTTCCGGGGAGGGAGCAAGCCGTGGATTTCTCGGATTTCGAGCCGCATGCCGGTGGCGGGGTGACTGCGGAGGAGCGCGCGGTGCGGCTTGGCCCAAGCCTGTCGGGCACGAATCTCGAACGGGCGGGCGACTATAACCAGCGCGTCGTGCTCCAGGTCATCCGTCGAAATCCGGACATTACCCGGACCGAGATCGCGACGATGACCAACCTCACCGCGCCGACGATCGCGAATATCACGGGGCGCCTGTTCGAGGCTGATCTCATCGTCGATGCCGGGCGCCGCAAGGGCGGACGCGGCCAGCCGGCGGTGCGGTTGCGGATTAACCCCGATGGATGCTTCGCGATCGGGCTGAACATCGACCGTGATCACGTCACGCTCGTATCGCTCGATCTGGCAGGGCAGGTCCGGTCCCGGTTCACACAGCAGATCGCGTTCGCGATGCCCGACGACATCATTGGCATCGTCGGCAAGGAGATCGCCGAGATCCGGGGATCGGGCGTGCTGCGCGCAGACAGGATACTTGGCGTCGGCGTGGCACTGCCCGACGATCTGGGGCAGGTGGCGTTGCCGCATCGTCCGGCGGGCTATGAATGCTGGGGTGCTGTCGACCTCCAGGCGCTGCTCGCCGGTGTCGTTCCCTGGTCGGTCCATATCGACAATGACGCGGCGGCGGCGGCGATCGGCGAGGCGCAGTTCGGTGGCGGGCTCGACCATGCGAGCTTCTTCTACATTCTGGTCAGCGCAGGGCTTGGGGGCGGGGTCGTCATCGACGGATCCTATTATCGCGGCGCCGACGCCCGCAGCGGGGAGCTCGGCTTTCTGCCTCTGGCGGGCATGCCGGGACAGGTGCTTCAGGACGTGGTGTCCTTGTCCGCGCTCGCCGCGCGGCTTGAACAGGCTGGCTTGACTACGCCGTTCGACCCGGCGCTGGACGTTGCTGAACAGTTCGGTGCGACACTTGATGCATGGGTCGACGAGTGCGCGAGCGCGCTCGTGCCCGCGCTGACCGCCGTCAACTGCCTGATCAACCCGGCCGCGGTGCTGATCGGCGGACGTCTCCCCGACCTGGTGCTCGACCGACTGGCGTCGGAAACGACGCGCAAGCTGATCGCGGCGGCGCCGACGATCCCGGCGCGTGCACCGATCCGGCGCGCCACACTCTCGCGCGATGCGCCCGCCGTGGGCGCTGCGATCCTGCCGTTTCTCGACCGGATCCTGCCGTCGGACGCCATCCTGATTAAGGGCTGATTGTTAAAGCAAATTGACTTTATCTTTCTCGCGGGCAGGGTGCCTCCAAACCAAAGTCAGAGAGAGATGCAGTGATCCAGATCGGTATCGATGTCGGCGGCACGAAGATCGAGGCAGCGGCCCTTGACGCCGACGGCCAGTTCCTCGCCCGCGTGCGCAGCCCGAACCCGGGAAATTACGACGACGCCATCGGGACGATCGGCGAGCTGATCGCTCGCGCCGAGAGCGAGGCGGGCGCCATGGGCTCGATCGGGGTCGGTACGCCCGGATCGATCAGTCCGCGCGACGGGCTGATGCGCAACTCGAACGCCACCTTCCTCAACGGCCGCGCCTTTCGCGAGGATCTGGAGACTGCTCTCGGCCGTCAGGTCCGGATGGCCAATGACGCGAATTGCATGGCGCTGTCCGAGGCGGTCGACGGGGCGGCAGCGGGGGCGCGGTCCGCCTTTGCGGTGATCGTCGGGACCGGCGTCGGAGGCGGACTGGTCGTCGACGGGCACATCGTCGAGGGCGCGAACGGCATGGGCGGCGAATGGGGCCATGTTCCGCTTCCATGGATGACCGCGGCGGAATATCCCGGTCCGTCCTGCTGGTGCGGACAAAGCGGGTGCCTCGACATGCTGATATCGGGGACCGGTTTCCGGCAGGATCATGCCGCCCGGTCCGGGCAGATGCTCGACGGCGCCGCGATCGTCGAGGCCGCGCGACACGGCGAAGCCGACGCGGTCGCATCGCTCGACGCCTATGTCGATCGGCTTGGACGCGCGCTGGCGATGATCGCCAATATCGTCGACCCGGACGTCTTCGTGTTCGGCGGCGGCATGTCGAATGTCGAGGCGATCTACGCCCGGCTTCCCGCGGTGATCGATCGCTACAGCTTCGGTGGCGACTGGAAGGGGCAGGTGGTGCCGGCCCGTTGGGGTGATTCCTCGGGCGTGCGCGGCGCAGCGCGGTTGTGGCCGCGCTGAGCCTCCTGCGTCGGAGCCCGCGAGGCGCCTAGCCGGCTGACCGGCGGTGGGCCGTCATCCGGCTAGGGTGCGGTTAAATAGAGCGATGACCGCGTTCAGCGTCTGGGCGAACAGGGCGGGATCATAGCGTGGTCCCTCGTCACGGAGAAACGCGTGCTGGCCGTTGACCTCGAGCCAGCCATAATTGGCGCCGACCGCCTCCAGCCGTGCGCGGATCGTCTCGCGCGCGGCAAACGGGACATGCGGGTCCTGCCGCCCCCAGATGAACAGCGTTTCCGCCTTCAGCTCCTCCATGCGCGCCAGACTGTCATCCTGCTTGCCTTCACCCAGCGTGCCGCTGTGGATGTCGGTCGCGTAAAAGCACGCCGCTGCTGCGACGCGGGGATCGAGTGCGGCGCGGTAGGCAAGATGTCCCCCCAGGCAGACGCCCATCGTCGCGAGCCGCCCGGTACAGGCGGGGTGCGCAGCAAGGCCGTCGAGCGCTGCGACCGCATCCTCGTCAAAGGCGTGAACCGGTTTCGTGACCTTCAGCGCGTTGCCGCGATCGGTGCCGGCCGCGTCGTAGCGCAGCACCGTCCCGGGTTGCTCATACTCATGATAGACCTCGGGCACCGCGACGCAGAAGCCGTGACCGGCGACATAGGCAGCAAGCCGGCGGATCGGGTCCGTGACCTGGTAGATTTCCGAGAACAGCAGAACGCCGGGATAGCGTCCCTCGACCGCGGGGCGGAACAGGTGCGTGCGCATGACGCCGCCTTGTGACGGCATGGCGTCATCCGAAGGAGTGCCGCTGGCGATGCGAGGGATATCAATGAATTCGTCGCTGCGGATGATCATGGGGTAGGGGGCTGTCCTGCGGGGGAATGGGGAATGGTCAGCACGCTTTGTGCGCCGACCGGCTCAGCGCTTCTGACGTCGAAGCTGCCACCGAGCTGTCGCGCTAGCGTGGTGGCGATCTTCAGGCCGAGGCTCGTCGAGCCGCGCGTGTCGAATCCCTCGGGCAGTCCGGCGCCGTCGTCGGTCACGCAGAGCTGCAACCCGGTGGCGGTTTGGACGAGATCGACCCGGATGCTGCCATGATCGCGTCCCACCAGCCCATGCTCGATCGCGTTGGCGATCGCCTCCGCCATGATCAGCGCAACGGGGATCAGCGCGTCGGGGGGTAGCATGACGCCGGGCGGTGCGGAAACCGAGTGGACGATACCCGGATTGCCACCCGCCTCGATCACGTCGGCAGTCAGTTGATGGAGGAACTGGTCGAGCGCGATCAGCGATCCGCTGGTATCGTAAAGCTGCCGCTGGATCCGGCCGATCAGCGTGATCTTGGTCGCTGCATTGTCGAGTGCAAGAGCCGCGGCAGGGTCGGCGATACCGCGCTTTTGCAACGCGAGGACGGCCCCGATCATCTGGAGATTATTCGATACGCGGTGCTGCAATTCGCGGAACAGCACCTCGGTCCGATCAGCCAGCAGCCCGCTGCGCAGCGCAAGGTCGGCGTTGCGTTCGCGCTCGTCGCGCAGCCGGTGATTGGCCTGCTGCATCCAGTGGACCAGCGCGATGTCGACGGCAGCGACTGCGGCATAGAAGAGCAGTGCTACCGCGGTATCGACGCCGAGTGTGAACCCTTGGCGTGGCGCGATGAAATAATACCAGGCCAGCACACCGCACAGCAGCGCAGCCGCCGAACCGGGACCGCGCCCGAGCAGGAAGGACGAGATGATGACCGCCGGGAAGAAGGTCAGGAACGGAAAACCGGGCGGCAGCAGGTGATCGACGCCGATCCGGATCGCGCAGGCAGCGATGGAGAGGGCGACCGCAACGCCGTACGCGATGGCGCGGCGATCCCATAGCAGCGGCAGACGTTCGAGGAAACGGAGTGGGGTGGCGGTCACACGGGTGTCGTAACAGTGTAGCCCGCCGCTTCCAAATCTTGGATGCGGCGGGTGACACTCTGCGCGGCGATCAACGGGGTTTGACGAACTTGAGCGTCATCCGGTCGCTTTCGCCGATCGCGGCATAGCGCGCGCGGCCAACATCGCCCTCGGCGTAATTGGGCGGCAGGGTCCACACGCCCTTGGGATAGTCATGCGTATCCTTCGGGTTCGCATTCACCGCGCTCTCGCCTGCCAGCTTGAATCCTGCCTTGGTGGCATAGGCGATGACCGAAGACCGCTTCATATAGCCGCTCTTGCCTTCCTCGATCTTGCCCGACGCTTCGGGCAGATGGTGTTCGACAAGGCCAAGCGTGCCGCCGGGCTTGAGCATCGCGAACATCTGGTCGAACGCGGCCTGGGTCTGATCGGCGGCCCCGAACCGCCAGTTGTGCACGTTGCGGAAGGTCAGCACGACGTCCGCCGAGCCTGCGGGAACGGTCGGCTGGCCGGCGACTGCCGGGAACATGGCATAGCGCAGCGCGCGATAGGCTTCGGGCATCGCCTGGCGCTTGGCCCGGACAGCTGCGAGACCCTTCTCGCTCGGCGCAGCGGCATAAAGCGTGCCGCGGGCCGCGAGATAGGGCGCAAGGATCTCGGTATACCAGCCGCCGCTGGGCCAGATCTCGACGATCGTGTCACCAGGCTTCACACCGAAAAACGCCAGCGTCTGGGCGGGGTGGCGGAAAGCGTCGCGCGCGATCGTCGCGGGCGTTCGCGTCCCGGCTTTGGTTGCCGCGACCAGGGCGGCGCTCGGCGCGGGATCGGGTGCGGCATATGCCGCTGTGGCGGCCGACAGGCCGGCAGCGATAACCAAGGCAAGGCGCGTCATAGGACCTCCAGTCAGAAGCCAGCAACATAGCGCCCTAATCTGACGGGCCGCAACCCGCCTACAGTCTCGGTCTCCCCTGACCATTTGCGAGAGCTCGCAGCGGCCAGCAGATAAGGTTTGAAGTAAAGATGCGCCGGGCCGACGAGACTTTCGCCGGCCCGGCCTCGGCATCAGTCCGCGCGGGGCTGAGCCGGCGTGAACCCGCCATCCTCGTCCATCACGCGCAGAATGCCGTCGTCGATCGCAAACACCGCGCCGCGGATCTCGAGATCGCCGGCAGCCTCTGCATCGCGGACGAACGGGAAGGTCCGCAGATTTTCAATCGACGTCCGAACGGCAGCCTGCTCCATCGCCTCGCGAGCCTCTTCAGACTTCAGATCGGCATGATCCTTGGCGACGGACTCGCGTGCGCCATCGAGCAGATGCACCCAGTCACTGATGAAGCCACCCTGGCCGCGCTCTGCCTTGTCGAACGTGCCTGCGAGCGCCGCCTTGCAGCCGCCGCACTGGCCATGGCCGAGTACGACGATCTCGCCGACCTTGAGCTGCGTGACCGCAAATTCCACCGCGGCAGAAACGCCGTGATAGCCGCCACCCGTCTCGAACGGCGGAACAAGGTTGGCGACGTTGCGGACGACGAACATCTCACCAGGCAACGTGTCGAAGATCTGCGCGGGTTCGACCCGGCTGTCCGAACAGGCGATCACCATGACGCGCGGTTCCTGTCCGACTTTCAATTTCTCCCAACGGTCATGCTGGCGGCGCCAGTCAGACGTCCGAAACCGCTGGTATCCATCTACAAGATCGGCAAAATCAGTCATTGTGTATCGTCTCCCGGGATACGGCCAAAACGGCCAATTTCAGAAACCCCTTGTCATGCGAGCGGTTCCCCGGGAAGCCCGCAACACTGCCGATCCTGCGATAGGGCGAGCGATCTGCCCCGCGAGTGGCGCAGGTGCGGGGGAATCGTAGGCACGCCCCCCACACGGATGAATTGCGCGACCATGGGGTTGGTCAGGCCCTATGCCATGGGCAGGGGCTCCGGCGCCATGGACAGGGCGCTGCCGCGCGCAGCATCTCGCAGCGCGGATGTTCCGCGCTCGCCTGATCAGCGCTTACGCTAGGGGTGGTAGCGCCATCCGCTGTGCGCGAACCGCATGGCTCGTTGAATGCCCCAAATATCCTACTTTGGTATGGAATGTTGCCCTTATTTGCACGTCGCCAGCGAATACTACTCGAGCCTAAGTGAGTATTCGATCCGTTGCGGTCGGCCCTGGCGTGGGCTTCCGGGGTCATGATGCGCTAGCGCCTGTCAGTAAGCGCGGGTAAGTCCCTCGCAAGGTGGCAGAATGTGCCTTTGATCCGCGCCTCACACCATCTTTGGAGGCGTGGAGTATATTGGAAAATTGATGCGCTGACGCGTCTTGCCTTGTCGAACGGACTTGGCCCGGGTCTCGCTGGCGTCAGGTCCGCAGCCACGGGGGCAACCGCCGGACTGAAATGCGTCCCTCTCAGAATTGGTAATAAAAAGGTAATTTTCGCATTAGATTCGGAAAATGAATTTGATATAGGTAGCGGCGCCTAGACATCGACCTGGCTACCAAAAGAATACCGGGCGATTCGCGGGATTTACGGGTGCAGGCATGGGCTGCATCGGGATGGCGCGATGGCGCCTATGAAAAGGGGCTTTGACCAATGGTTTTTCCTAAGCAGATGTTGCTCGCATCCACCGCCGTGGTCGCCAGCGCGATCGCCGGACTGATCGCGCCTGCGGGCGCACAGACCGCGCCGTCATCCGCCCCGCCAGCCGCCGCCGAGCAGCCCGTATCCGCTCAGACACCTCCCACGCAGGCCGCCCCCTCGGGGGACGCGGACAGCGACATCGTTGTCACCGGTATCCGCGGTAGTCTGCGCAGCGCGATCGCGGTCAAGCGCGAGGCCAATGCCGTGGTCGACGTGATCAGCGCCGAAGCGATCGGCAAGTTTCCCGACCGCAACGTCGCCGAATCGCTGTCGCACATCCCGGGCGTGAGCATCGACCGGCGCTTTGGCGAGGGCGAGAAGGTCGCCATCCTTGGTACCGATCCCGCACTGAACCGGATGCTGCTCGACGGTCATGCGCTCGCGTCGGCGGATTGGGGCGGCAACGACAATGACCCCTCGAGCCGCACCTTCAACTATTCGTTGCTCGCGCCCGAACTCGTCGACCGGCTCGAGGTGTACAAGTCGCCCGAACCGCGGATCGAGGAGGGCAGCCTCGGGGGCACCGTCATCGTCCGCACCCGCCGGCCGCTCGAGCTAAAGGCCAATTCGATCTTCGCGTCGGGCGGGTATTCGTACAACGACCGTTCGGACAAGGGCAATGTCCGCGGTTCGGGGCTGTACAGCTGGAAGAACGATGCGGAGACGTTCGGTGTGCTGGTGGCCGCGACCTATGACAAGCAGAGCCTGACGCGCGCCGGCGTGGAATTCTTCGGCTATGACAATGCCGCGGCGAATGCGGACGGCACCTATAATAGCCCGTTCGTCAACCGCGCGCAGGACGGCACGCTCAGCCTGAAGAGCCCGGGTGCGACCATCACTGGCGGAACGATTGCGGATCTCTACAAGGCCGCGTCGCCGTTCGGCATCAACTATGCCTATTTCCAGCAGACGCGCGAGCGCAAGAGCGTGTCAGGCACTGTGCAGTACCGCCCCAGCTCGGAGCTGACGCTGACGCTCAACGGTTTGCACATCAACGGCAATTACGACAATTACAGCCAGTCGATGTACACCATTCCCGGGGCCTGGACGGGCAACGTGCTGCAGTCCGCCAATATCAGTAACGGGGTCGTCAACGCCGCGACCTTCGGTGCCGCCACGAGCCAGAGTGCGCAGCTCGACACGCTCGTCCGTAAGACCAAGCTGACCACCGACAATCTCAACTTGTTCGCGGATTGGGAAGGCGATGACGGCGCCAAGGTGTCGTTCGCGGGTGGCTGGAGCCGGGCGAGGGGCGGGCGCAATCCCGAATATCTGTTCAACGTGCAGACCAGACTGCCGTTCAGCTATGCCTTCACCAACGATACGGCGACGGTCAATTTCACCGGCGATCCGACCAACCCCGCAAACTACTTCACCAACCCGAACAACAATCCGGCACAGATCGAGGGCAGCCCGGTGCTGGTCGGCGGCACGCAGTTGAACGCCGCGCAGATCGGCGGACTCGATTACAGCGTGACGACCGATCGCGACATCTTCGGCGGCTATGATGCGACGATCCCGGTGTCGTTCGGGCCATTCACGCAGCTGATGCTCGGCGCACGCGTCACCGACCATGTCAACCGCATCGACGGTCGCGGCATCAACACCTATCTCACCACGTCGCAGCTTGCATCGCAGCTCAACGTGCCGACCGCGTCGACTCCGGACGGCACATTCAGCGGCAGCGGTGGGCTCGGCAACGCGACGCAGTATCTGAACCTGTCCGAACAGTCGGTGATCGATATCCTGGCGAATGCGATCAATTCGCCGCTGATCCGCAAGATCGGCGCGTCGACCCGCGTCAAGGAAACCGTCGCGGCGAGCTATGCGCAGCTCAATTTCGAGCAGAGCGGCTTTCGCGGTAATATCGGTGGCCGGCTGGTCTATACCAAGGACGTGTCGGACTATGCGCTGACGCTATCGACCGCGGCCAACCCCAACCCCGTGCCGACCCCGACGACGACCTCGACCGACTATCTGAAGTTCCTGCCGAGCTTCAACATCGCCTATGAGGCGAGTTCGTCGCTCATCTTCCGCGGTGCGGTTGCCAAGGTGATCTCGCGGCCACGCTATCAGGATCTGGCGGCGTCGATCTCGCAGAACGATACAACGCGCGATGCGGGTGGCGGCAATCCCAATCTGAAGCCGTATGAGTCGACCAATTACGAGCTGACCGCGGAATTCTACCCGCGTCCGGGCAGCCTGCTCGCGGTCGAGGCCTTCCGTCGCGACATCAGCAACTACATCATCACCACCCGGACCGAGGGGGTGACTTTGTTCAATTCGCTGACCGGGCGGCTGGAGAACAATTACAGCGTTTCGCAGCCGATCAACGGCGGCAAGGCGAAGGTGAACGGCATCCTCGTGTCCGGGCAGAGCGAGATCTGGGGCGGGTTCGGGCTCCAGGCGAATTATACCTATCAGGACAGCACGACCTCCTCGACCGACGCGTCGGGCGCCGATCTCAACCTTCCCTATTTGTCGAAGCACACCGTCAACGTGATCCCCTATTTCGAAAGCGGACCGTTCCAGGCGCGGTTGAGCTACAATTACCGGACGAAGTATTTCCGCACGATTGGCCGTCTCGGCTCGCGCGAAATGGTCGCCGCGTATAACCAGCTCGATCTGTCGGCAGGGTTCAATTTGACCAAGCAGGTCACGCTGTCGCTCAACGCGCAGAACCTGCTCGACGAGACCTATCGCCAGTATAACGCGACGCCCGATCGGCCCACGGCTTTCTACAAGAACGGGCGGACCTATGTCGCGTCGCTGTCCTTCCGCCTGTAGGTCTGGCGACCGCTAGATAGGCCGCGTCTAGTCTCGCCCGCCCAGAGACCGCCTGTCTGCAGACGGCTCTGTGGCGAGCGGGCGTTCATGGCTTAACGGGGTGGCGTGGCACGCTGGAGCGGTAACGCCGCCTTAGCTGGACCTCTATGAAGAAGCAGACCACCACCCGGGCCGCTGTTCAGCCAAGGGCCGCACTATCACGAGGTACCGGGCTCCTTGGACAGTTGGAGATAGGCGGGGTCGAACGCGGCCAGATCGACCAGCGCCGGCCAGTCGTGGATCGTCAGGCGTCGGGCCTCGAGCGACAGCAAGCCGTCACGGCGCAGCTCTTGAAGCGCACGATTGGTGTGGATGGACGTCAGCGCACAGGCATCCCCCAGATGAAACTGGGTCAACGGCAGCGCACAGCTGCCGTCCTGCACCAGCCCAACCCGGTCCATTCGCAGATATAGCTCGCACAACAGATGTGCGATTCGCTGTTTGGCACTGCGTTGCCCGACATTGAGCGTCCAGGCGCGCTGGATCGCGGCGGCGGTCAGCGATTCCCACCACAGGGCCTGCGTCAGGGGCGGGTGGTCGATGGCAAGCACGGCTAGCATCGGGGCATCGACCACCGCAACGCGTGCAGGGGTGATCGCGGCGATCGTCTGGTCCATCCCCGCCAGCAGGAAGACGTCGAAGTCACAGACATCGCCCGGAAGATAAAAGGCGAC
>NZ_CP098762.1:1592500-1717500 GCF_023935825.1 Sphingomonas aerolata
AGGTTAAGTGGAGGGGTGCAAGCTCTGAAATGAAGCCCAGGTAAACGGCGGCCGTAACTATAACGGTCCTAAGGTAGCGAAATTCCTTGTCGGGTAAGTTCCGACCTGCACGAATGGCGTAACGACTTCCCCACTGTCTCCAGGACATGCTCAGCGAAATTGAATTCTCCGTGAAGATGCGGAGTACCCGCGGTTAGACGGAAAGACCCCGTGCACCTTTACTGCAGCTTCAGAGTGGCATTAGGAAGAAACTGTGTAGCATAGGTGGGAGGCTTTGAAGCATCGGCGCCAGCTGATGTGGAGCCATAGGTGAAATACCACCCTGTTTGTTTCTGATGTCTAACCTCGTTCCGTAAGCCGGAACAGGGACCCTCTGTGGCGGGTAGTTTGACTGGGGCGGTCGCCTCCTAAAGAGTAACGGAGGCGCGCAATGGTGGGCTCAGGACGGTCGGAAACCGTCTGTTAGAGTGCAATGGCATAAGCCCGCCTGACTGCGAGACTGACAAGTCGAGCAGAGACGAAAGTCGGTCATAGTGATCCGGTGGTCCCTCGTGGAAGGGCCATCGCTCAACGGATAAAAGGTACGCCGGGGATAACAGGCTGATAACCCCCAAGAGCTCATATCGACGGGGTTGTTTGGCACCTCGATGTCGGCTCATCACATCCTGGGGCTGGAGCAGGTCCCAAGGGTTTGGCTGTTCGCCAATTAAAGTGGTACGTGAGCTGGGTTCAGAACGTCGCGAGACAGTTTGGTCCCTATCTGCCGTGGGCGTCGAAATTTGAGAGGAGTTGACCCTAGTACGAGAGGACCGGGTTGAACATACCTCTGGTGTACCAGTCGTTCTGCCAAGAGCGCAGCTGGGTAGCTATGTATGGACGGGATAACCGCTGAAAGCATCTAAGCGGGAAGCCTCCCTCGAGATAAGATTTCATAGAGCCGTCGGAGACCACGACGTTGATAGATCGGATGTAGAAGTGCGGTAACGCATGGAGCTAACCGATACTAATTGCTCTATTCGCGCTTGAGAGTCTCACACCATCAATGACAACACTGGGTTCGCCCAGCGTCAAAGATGCGTGCGGATGATTAAGACGACGCCAGATTGCCAATCCCCTCGCCGTCGAGGGATTGGTCATAAATACCACTAACCTTGCACGGTATCGATTTTAAAACCCTCAAGACCCGTCGCAAGGCAGGCCTCGAGGGACCCAGATATCACAGTGACGCATGTCGCACCGGCTCCATTGCCTGGTGGCTATAGCGTCGGTGTCCCACCCGATCCCATTCCGAACTCGGCCGTGAAACCCGCCTGCGCCAATGGTACTATCGCTCAAGCGATGGAAGAGTAGGTCGTCGCCAGGCATTGAAGCCCGTGCGACATGCATCACACGATATCTAAACCCATTCACAATCTCATCTACCCTTACGTCCCTAACCGGACCGTCGCGGGGTGGAGCAGCCCGGTAGCTCGTCAGGCTCATAACCTGAAGGTCACAGGTTCAAATCCTGTCCCCGCAACCAAATCCTACGACAGCCCCGGAGCGAAAGCTTCGAGGCTGTCGTCGTTATTATGCCAGCGCGTAGTGCGAACAGTAAGACCAACTCGCCCCATAGATAGATGGTGAAATCAGCTCTGGTCAAAGCCGGAGCGCTGGAGCGTGCCTGCCCAAATTTGGCATTCGTTCACCGTGGTCGATGCGACGCCGTAGCGATGCTCGACAGATCGATTGTCGGATCGATCGGCACGCCGGAATCCCTCCGATCCGAATACCTGTCGACGAGCTGGGCCGCGTGAGGGCGTAGCATGACCGTGAAGCGGACCATCTTCTCCATCTTCGCAGTGCCGATCTGCCGGTCAAGATTCGTGAGTCCGACTTCACGATCCGGGCGGATGCTGACCGTCTCGGTCTCCAGGCGCTGCGTCTCCGCCTCATACCCTGCAAGGAATGCCGCGACGATATCGTCGCATATGGGTCGAGCCCACAGAAGAGCTACAGGGCGGTCGGTGACTCAAATACAGGTGTGTCGCTACCAATTGGCTGACGTTTGCAAAGCTTTACTCGGCACACATCTTGACGCCAAGGCGCGCTGCCATTGCGGAGCGGCCAACGAATAGATCGTCGGCTGAATTGGATGGAGCGCTGTGCAATGAACCGATATTTTCAACGACGCCGGACAGTTGCCGGGCTGCTGGCCGTCGTGGCCGGGATCGCAGCGATCGCCGGTGCTGGCCTAGCCTCGGCGGTACCGCCCCTACACGGGCCGCCTGGCCATTCGGCAACAGCGGATCCTGCGATCAACGACGCGCACTTCAACAAAATGCTAACGCAACTTCTGCCTGACGGCACACCCAAGCAAAGGGCGCAGCTGAAGCTAATCGCCAATTCGGTCCATACCGATCTGAATGCCTTTCACGCACAGTTCCGGACCGCACACCAACGTGCATACGTCCTGGTGTTGCAGCCGTCGATCGACCGCGCCGGGTTGGAGGCATTGCGAGTCGAGCAGGTGCAGCAGGCGGACCGTGCCTCGCGGCGGATCGTCCAAGGGCTGGCCGACGCCGCCGAGGTGCTGACACCATCACAGCGCGTCCGATTGGCTGCTTATCTAAAGGCGGTCCATCACAAGGGAGCAGGACTGTGAGCCCCTTTTTGGTTGGCATATGCATACTGGCCGTCTCAGGCGACGCCAGCGCCGCGCCGCTGACGTTGCCGTCAAGCCAGACCCCGATAGAACGCGTCAGCGTTTCTGATCTCGATCTACGCGGCGAAGCCGGCCGGGCGACCCTTCAGAGGCGCATCCATGGAGCAGCGCGTCGGGTATGCGACACCCATGGTGTTTTGCCATTGGCGATGAACCTGAGCGCGATGCGCTGTACTCGAACTGCCATAGCCCGTGCTTCGGCTCAACTCGACCAGATCGCTGCCGCCCACGCGGCAGAAGCGGTCGAGATCGCAGCACTCGCCGTCGACACAGGTCGCTGACGGCACGCGATCGTCGGACCTGGCCTACAGGCTTTGCGGAGTGCGCGAAGCCTGTATGGTCTGATGGACATCCCTGCATCATCATCTGAAGGCCAAGGCCATTATTCAGCACATCCTGATGATCGAAGACGATTGCCGCCTGGCGGCGATGGTGAAGACCTATCTAGCCCAGCATGGCTATGTCGTTGCACACGCCCCGACCGGCGAGGAGGGCCTAGCCGCGTTGCGCGACCACGAGCGTGCGGGGTTCGCGGCCGTGCTGCTCGACCTAATGCTCCCCGACAGCGACGGGCTCGACATCTGCCGGCATGTCCGTGCATTGCCGTCGCCCGCAGGCGCGATGCCGATCGTGATGCTCACGGCAAAGGGTGACCCGTTCGACCGCGTAATCGGCTTAGAGTTGGGCGCTGACGACTATCTTCCCAAACCGTTCGAGCCCCGCGAGCTGCTGGCCAGGTTGCGTGCCGTGCTGCGTCGACCGGCCTTGGCCGCAGCGGACAGCCTGCCGCGGTTGCGGTTCGGGCGGCTGGAGATCGACCGCGATGCGCGTGTGGTGCAGCTGGACGGGCAGGGTTGCCCGCTGACCGCCTATCAGTTCGATCTGCTCGTGGTGCTCGCCGAGCGCGCCGGTCGCGTGCTGTCGCGCGACCAGCTGATCGACGCGTTGAATGGCGGAAGCCACGAGCCATTCGACCGATCGATTGACGTTCATATCGGACGCCTGCGTGCCGCAATCGAAGACGATCCCAGGCAGCCTCGGCGCATCATCACGGTGCGCGGATCGGGCTACGTGTTCGCACGGGTGCAGGATGGCTGAGCCTGACGTGCTGGACGGTGACAGCGGACGACCCCGCCTGATGCAGCGCCTGTATTGGCGGATCTATCTCGCATTGCTGGCGAGCCTAACGGCGGCGGCAACTCTCTTTGGACTGGCGCATCTGCGCTACGGCGCGGCTCCAGCGGCCATGCAGGGCTTCCATGGCCATCTCGCCATGCTGGCGCTGCTGCTGGCGATTGCGGTGGTTGTGGCGGTCGCTGCATTCCCCGTCGTTCGTCGGCTTACCCGCCGGCTCGAGCGGCTCCAGGCCAGCGTCGATGCCTGGGGAACGGGTGATCTGTCGAGGAGGGTTGCCGTCGAGGGGCGCGACGAAATTGCGCGGCTGGCAATGAGCTTCAACCAATCGGCCGGGCGGATCGAAGCGTTGATGGGCGCGCAGCGGATCCTGCTAGCCAATGCCTCCCACGAACTGCGATCGCCGCTCGCGCGTATCCGCATGGCGATCGAGTTGCTGTCCGAGGCACCGTCCGTCGCAGTACGCGCGGAGCTAGCGCGCAATGTGATGGAGCTCGACCAGCTGGTCGAGGAGGTATTGCTCGCAAGCCGGCTCGACGGAATGTCAAAGCGTGAGCACCGGCCAATGGTTTTGGACCTGACCGCGCTCGTCGCCGAAGAATGTGCGCGGGCTACCGCGCAGTTCACTGGAGAGCGAGTAGAGATCTGCGGCGATGCGATCCTCCTCCGGCGGATGCTCCGCAATCTCCTCAACAACGCGCAACGTTACGGCGGAGGGACGGCGATCCTCGTCACGCTGACAGCCTCTGCAGCGGAGATCGCGCTTGAGGTCCACGATGGTGGCGCAGGTGTCGCGCCAAGCGAGTGTGAGGCCATCTTTGCGCCGTTCTACAGAGCACGCGGCGCGAACGAGGGTGATGGCGGACATGGCCTCGGTCTCAGCCTCGTCCGTCAGATTGCACGGCAACACGGAGGTGAGGTGCGCTGCATCGCAGCCGAGGCGGGCGGTGGTCGGTTCAGGGTGGCATTGCCGAGATCACAGCTCTGCCGCAATGCCGCCCGGAAAGCGGCCGGGAATCTAAACGAACGGACGACCGAAGTTTGGGGAGCACATAGGGCGCGAACGCCCGCTTGTGGGTTAAATTTGCGAAAACGACGCCGGACTTAGGATCTGGTTGTCTATTCCTGTGGTGATTTCGCGGTCGGTAAGCCCCGGCGTCGAGATGAGCCGGCGCCAAGCGGGATCCGACCCGAAGGCACGCCAGTTTCGCTCACGGGTCGCAAGGTCGGGAAAGGTCAGCAGGTAGGTCAGGCTCGGCAGGCGGGCTCCGGTAAGGTCCTGGGCGAAAAAGACCGGCGTTAGGCCAGTCCGACGGAATATCTCGATCTCACCGCGCGTGTCGAACATCCCGATCTTGGTCATTCCTGCCGCGTCGCTATGGCTGAAATACGTCCGGAGCTCGAATACGCGCGGCGTGTTGCTGCTCGAGGCGTCGGTCAATTCGAGCCGAGGAAAGTGAGGGAACGCGCGCATCAACTTCACTTCAAGGGACGTGTATGGCGGCGCGTCTGGCGTCGCCTTCAAAAACGACCCGGCAGCCGTGGTGTAGCTCGGATCGGCGGTAAGCCTGCCGGGCAAAGCCACGAAATCCTCGATCGAGGGATAGGGGACGAGAACATGGACGGTTGGACTTTCGGACCCGATCGCCACCGTAAATACACCCACCGGCCCGCAACCTGCGCGTCGTGCTGCAGGGATAAAGGCGTTGCTCAGATAAGCGTCCAGACGGTCCTTCATGGGGCCGTTTACCAGCCGATAGGTCCGCAGCTCGTAGATCTCCAGGGTTGCTGCCGCGTCGCGGGGCTGAGCCTGAGCCTCGACAGTTGCGAGCGCCACGCCGCTCATAGCGGCACCTGCGAGTAAGGAACGTCGATCAATTGGATGTGCCATCATGCCCTCGCAAAGCCGTCCGGGCCAGTCGAGCGCAAGCCGCAACCGTCGTCAATCGGCGATGTCTGCCCGCTGATGATTGACCTACGCCGACCTCGCGGCATTCCTGCGTCAAATGTGCCAGCTGGGTGGCGTCAAATGGTTCAGCGCTATGATATAGAGATAATATGTTGAGAGCGCTTAATCATCGAAAGCGGCTGTCCAGCTAGCATGTAAGTGCGACCAAAGCTGGGGATCTGGGACGGGCAACCGAATGGCCGACCTCGGTCATCCCATGGCAGCGATTGGCCAGAGCCGCTGTCGAGCGTGCGGCGCAGCGGTCCCCCCTGTCGGCATAGGCGGCCAGCCGCTTATGTAGCTGGCAGCCGATACGGTGCACGGTAGCGGGGCGTGATTAGTCTGTTCGCCTCTGCGTCATCCCTGAACTGACCTGTCGCAGTATCCCAATTCACCTTGCGGCCTGTGCGCAAGGCGATGTTTCCCATCTGGCACACGATGGCGGTGTTGGACGCCGCCTCGATCGTACAAGCTGGCGTGCGCGCGCGATTTTTGACGCAGGCAATGAAGTCGGCTGTATGCCGGTCGAGCCCCTCGTCCTTGGCTTTCGTGACCGGGATCTCCCGAGTCATGGCTTTGCCATCGCTTGTTTCTGGCGTGACACGCCACTGGCCACGATCGACGACAAGGGTGCCGGTCTCGCCGACGAAGGCGACGCCGTGGTCGCGGCCGCCATAGGGGCCCTGACTGATGCCGACCGCATGCTCCCATTCCACGGAATAGTCGCCAAAGTCGTAGATGGCGGTCTGCGTGTCCGGAGTTTCCATCGCAGAGCCCGGATAGCCATAGGCACCGCCAAGCGAACTGACCGAACGAGGTGCCTCTGCCTTCATGCCCAACAGCGCGATGTCCATCAGATGGACGCCCCAGTCGGTCATCAGGCCACCCGCATAGTCCCAGTACCAGCGCCAGCTGAAGTGGAAGCGATTGGGATTGAAGGGGCGCAGCGGTGCGGGGCCCAGCCAGCTATCATAATCGACGCCGGCGGGTGGGGCCTGATCCGGTTGGGGAACGACGCGCTTCATCCATCCCATGTACGCCCAAGCCTTGACCTTTCGGACCCGACCGATGCCGCCGGACTGAACATGCGCGATCGCGTCTGCCCAGTGCTGGTTGCTGCGTTGCCACTGACCAACCTGAACCACACGATTGTGACGCTGTTTGGCGGCGACCATGGCACGGCATTCGGCAATGGAGTTTCCGAGCGGCTTTTCACAATATGCGTCCTTGCCCGCGGACATGGCATCGACCAGCTGAAGCGCGTGCCAATGGTCGGGCGTGGCGATGATCACCGCGTCTATCGACTTGTCGTCCAGCATCCGACGATAGTCGTCGTAGAGCTTCGGCGTGAGGCCTGAGACCTTCTTCAATTCGGCACCGCGTGCCGCAAGGACCGTAGCGTCGACGTCGCAAAGGGCTACGGGCGCCACGTCGGCCCGCTTGCACATGGCCGATAGATCCGACCAGCCCATGCCCTTGCAACCTATCAGACCCACCTGGACCTTGTCGTTCGCCGACACCCGGCCGCGGCGCTGGGCAAAGGCCTGGCCAAGTGGCACCACGGTAGCAGCCGAGGCTGCGAGGCCGCCAACCAAGAGGGCGCGGCGGTCGAAGCTAGTGGTCATGTTGGTCCTCCCCTATCTGTCCTGACGGCATTGGTAGCGCCCAACCGCCCCTTCGCAAGACTACAGACGCAAAGGGAGTGCGCCGCAAAACGCAGTTTCAGCTCCTGGTCAGGGGCATCCAGACGAAAAGCAGCGTCCGGTCGGCCATGACCAAGAGCGTCACGCATCGTCGAAATAGTTGATCCGAACGATAGATGGGCGTCCGAAGTCGGGAAGGGGGCGATGTCTCTGAGTGTTCAGATGGTGGTCTTCAAAGGGAAAAGTCGTGGCGGGGGCCCGTCTACACTAACCTGCTAACGCAACGGCGTTCGTAGATACCGGACCCACGGGAACTAGTGCGTTAGGTATCGCCGCCCCAAATTGTAGCCTTTAATCGTCAGCGCCATGTTCCGATCCAACAGGAATGGATGATCGTCTGATGCACCTTGGGCTGGTCGATGAGAATGATACCCTTCCTGACGAAGCCGCGCCTGCATTGGCGCTCCTCGACCACGCCGGCACCGACCGTGCTGCCTGTGATGACGTGCTCGAAGCCATCTCCGTCCGGCTGGCGGCCGTTGCCGGCGGTTCGCAGGCAGCGCTGGGAGCAGGCCGCCGCGCCTGCGACGGCCCTTGCCGAGGAGTTCGGGTTCGTTGGTGACGCTCGCTTTCGCACCACGATTGCCCGTAAGGTGGTCAGTTCCGCGTCTTATCCTAAAACGCGACCTTGAACTGGCCGCCGATGATCCGCGGCTCGTTGATCATCCCCGTCAGGTTGTTGAAATCGATCGCGCTGATGCTGCGATACTGGTTGGTGATGTTGCGTACGAACGCGCCGACCTCATACCCCTGCGGCGATTTATAGCCGACCTTGAGCCCGCCTTCGAGCGAAGACTTGCCGGTGAACTCCACCGCTTCATACAGGAAGAAGTTTATGCGGCTGCGGTAGACCCAGTCGGTATAGGCATAGACCTCGCCACCATTGGCGAGCGGGATGCCGTAGCGCGCTGTCCAGTTGGCGATCCAGCGTGGCGCCTGGGGAAGATCGTTGCCGTCGATCATCGCAAACCCGTTCACGATCGGATCGAGCACGGTGCAGGTCGCGCAGACCCCCACGCCGATCGAGCGATCGCGGATCTCGGTGAAGTTGTAGCTGCCGCTTGCGGTCAGCGACAATTCGGGCACCGGCCGCGCCTCGAACTCACCCTCGACGCCATAGCCGATCGCCTTGTTCGCGCTGATCAGACGGGCCGAGTTGCTGCTGCCGCCGACCGCCGTGATCTGCAGGTCCCTGGTGCTGTACCAATAGGCGTCGAGCGAGAAGTTCACCTTCCGGTCGAGCAGCGTCCCCTTGAAGCCGCTCTCGCCAGAGAAGGTCGTCTGTTTCGGTGCGGTGCTCTGAACGCTGCCGAACGTCACGCGGTCCTGGATCGCCGGCCCCTGATAGCCGGTCGCAAGCCGCGAATACACGTTGATCGCGGGGGTCAGCTCATAGGTCGCGCTCGCGTCCCAGGTCACGTTCGAGCCACGGACGACCGCACGTGCGGGCAGTGTGTCGCTGATCCCGGTCCCGGGGATCGGTGCTGTCACGAGGTCGTTGCGATAGTCGTGCGAATAGCGGACGCCCGCGCGCAACGTCAGCAGGTCGGTCGGCTTCGCCTCGATCGATGCAAACGCACCGTAATTCTCGTTGCGATTGTCGTGGAAGATGTCCTGCGTCAGGTCGGTCGCACGCGATCCGGTACCGCCGAACGCATAGTCATATTGATGATAGCGCAGCGTCTGGTAGAAATAATACAGCCCGCCCTGCAAGCGGATGCCGTTCATGTCCTCGCTGGCGTAGCGCAGTTCCTGGCTGAACTCCTTGGGCTTGGTGAGGCCGCCGGTGTTCGACGGGAACAGCCCGACGCCGATCGCGCCGATCGTGCCGCCCGTGAACGGGTAGCTGTTGCCGCCATCGACGTCGCCAGTGCTCTCGACCTTGGCCTGTTCATAGCCGGTGACCGAATAGAAGGTGCCGATGCCGTCGAGGTGATAATCGAGCCGCAGGTTGGTGCCCCATTGCGTCAGGCTCTGGCTGGTATAGCCGTCGAGCGTGACGTGATTGGGGTCGAAGCCGGTGTTGAAGTCGTTGGTGCCGGGTTTGAACAGCCCGGCGCGGAAAATGCGCGGCGAGCCCGTGAGGTCACGGACGTGGACGTTCAGCAAGGCGTTGAAGTCGCCGTTGGTATAGCCGAGCTGGAAGCGGCCGGCGACATCGCGATACCCTTCGAGCTTGCGATCGGCATTGCCCGTCGCGGAATCGTTGGTGACCCAGTCGTCACGCGACTGAATGATACCTGAGGCGCGGAAGGCGAAGCCGTTGCCGATCGGCAGGTTCAGCGCCGCCTCGCCGTTGATCGTGTTGTAGGTCGCCCAGGATCCGGTCGCGTAGCCCGAGACCTTGTCCGGATCCGGCTTGGCGGAATTGATCTTCACGACGCCGGCTGGCGTGTTGCGCCCGAACAACGTGCCCTGCGGCCCGCGCAGCACTTCGACGCTTTGCAGGTCGAACACTGGGAAGGATTTCAGCATCGGATTTTCGAGCGCGACGTCGTCATACACCACCGACACCGGCTGTGCGGCGTTCGGATCGAAATCGGTATTGCCGAGCCCGCGGATGTAGAAGCGCGGGAAGGTGCGGCCGAACGAGGATTCCACCTGAAGGCTCGGCGTGCGACCAGCGAGGAACCGGATATCGAGCCCGCTTGAGTTAAGGACGTCGAGTTTCTCGCCGCTGATCGCGGTGACCGCGAGCGGCACGTCCTTCGCCGATTCGCGACGGCGGGTCGCCGTGACGACGATGTCGCCGACGCCCTGTTCGCCGGCCGGATCGCCGACGGCTTGCCCCGTCGGCGCCTGGTCCTGCGCGACGGCTGGTGTGGCACAGACGAATAACGGCGCGCTGGCGGCCAGCAGTCGGGCGATGGCAGACGTACGAACGGGCAAGCGAATCATGGATGGTCCCCCCTTGGGCTTCGAACATCCTCCTGCGTCGATCCGTGTGACCCGGATCCGTCCCCGATCGGTAACATCACTGCCACGTGCGGCAAGAGACACGATCGGCGGCGATGCATTTTTGCGTCGCACCGCGACATCTTTGCCCCAGTTGGCGCCGCAGTCATCCCCGCCGATTGGTTGCGGAGAGCGCAATGGTGAAGCTATTGCGGCCCGGCAGACGCGGCGATCGTGCCGGACCGGGGAATAGATATGCGCGTGCTTCTCATCGGGCTGGGTGACATCGCTCGCAAAGCATATCTTCCGGTTCTTTCCACGCGAGCTGATCTCGACATTCACCTGGCGACGCGCGATGCGGGCGTCCTTGACGAGGTCGGCCGCTCGTTTCGTATCGGGCATCGGCACACCAGCGCTGCAGATGCGCTTTCCACCACATTGTTCGACGCCGCCTTCGTCCACGCGTCGACGCAGGCACACGGCGAACTCGTCAGGCTGCTTATTGAGAGAGGCGTCCCGACCTTCGTCGACAAGCCGCTCGCCGATAATCTCGGCGACGTCGAAGCGCTTGTCGCCTTGGCCACGGACCGTGTCGCTCCGCTCATGGTCGGCTTCAACCGGCGGTTTGCGCCAGATTATGTCGCATTGCGAGGCATCGACGCGAACCTCATTATCCTCGAAAAGCACCGCTACCGGCAACCCGACGAGCCGCGGAAGGTCGTCTTCGATGACTTCATCCATGTCGTCGATACGCTGCTGTTCCTGGCCCCAGGACCGGTCTGCCGACGCAACATCGAAACCCATATCGTAGACGGCATGCTCCACACGATCACCCTCACGCTCGCAGGCGACGGGTTTACCGCCATCGGCACAATGCATCGTAACAGTGGGCTCGACGAGGAACGCCTGGACGTCATTGGCGGTGGGGCCCGTCATACCGTGCTGAACCTTGCTGATCGCGTCGAGACAAGCGGGACACAGCGCTTACATCGACGAGGCGACTGGATCTCGGTAGGAGAGCAGCGCGGCTTTGCGGCGATGTGCGACGACTTCCTGCTTGCGGCGCGTGAGCGAAGGCCGGTCGATTCAGCCGCTATTCTCGCAACGCATGAAGTTTGCGAGGCCATCGTCCGTCACACGGAGGCATGATCCCGGGACACGCCTCCCGTGATTTGATTGTGTAGGCGCGCAGCCCGCACCGCACCGACAAGGTCGCCCCCACTTCATGAACGCCAGTGCCGACAACCGCCTAAATGGCGGCATGCAGTGGCTTAGCCGGAAACCTCATTGAATGAGTGTCCGCAGCTCGGCGGGGGGAAGGCCCTGCAACGTTGGCTTGTGGGGCGTACGTGAAAGAAAGGTCGCGCGTGGCGGCAGCCCCTCGGACTGCCATGGGCCAGGTCTGTAGCGAATTGCGTTGCAGAACGACCCAAGGGTTATTGGCCGGCATTTGGACGACGCGAGTCAGCTGGTGGACCCGTCAGATGCTACGATCACCGTCACGCCGTCGCGTAAAACCTAGAGCGGGTTGCGTGCCTTCAGCGAAGCGTCGAACGTTTCGTTGGACGGCCCGGTCGACTGACCTGCACGGTAAAAGGGGGCGTGCAGGAACAATGGATCGCCCGCTCGAAACAGGCGGGCGGCCCCGGCGAGCGACCCGAGCATCGCCGACCACATGCTGAAATGGACCATGTTGATGCACGATATCGGCCCCGCGCTTGCGATCGGTCAGCCTATGACGGCAGTGTAGAGACCGAGTAGCGGTCGGACATTGTCTACCTCGGAGCATCACGCAACGATCGAGGTGCGGGCGCCGAGTTCTGGATCGATCGATTGCCATCGGCGTCACGATCCTGCAACAATACCATACTAATGTAATGGGATATGGAACCGAACAGCCCCGCGCATATGGCGCGAAGGATCCTCATTGGGAGGATCGAAACCCTGAGCATCGGCCAGCCCGGTGCAGCCCTCAGCTTCGAAGGGAGGCTGGCCGCAGAGAACGGATGGACCGGGTCGTTTGCAGACCGGGTCGCGACGGAATATCGTCGCTTCCTCGCGCTGGTCGCGATCAGCGATGAGCAGCTTACGCCGTCGGACGCGGTTGATCAGGCGTGGCATCTGCATCTGGCTTATACCCGCGATTATTGGCACGGCCTCTGCCGCGATATCGTCGCGCGCGATATTCATCACGAGCCGACATCGGGTGGCCCCGAGCAATGCGAGCACTATCGTGACCGGTATGTGCGTACGCTCAATTTATACCGGGACACCTTTGGTGCTGCGCCGCCCGCAGATGTTTGGCCCGATCCCTGCGAACGATTCTCGGGAAATTTCCAGCGGATCGACCGGACCAGAAAGATGCTTCTGGGCGCGGAAGAGGCGACGTTGGTCGGGTTCATTTGCGCCGGCCTGGTCGTCCTGATCGTTCAAGATATGGTGGCGCTGGTTGCCGTTTTCCTCCTTGCCGTCGCGATCGTCACATGGATCCAGGGTGCGCGACTAAAGGCCGGCAGAGCTGGTCGTCGTTTCGATCTGAACTTCGACGGTGGCGCTTGCGGGTTGGACGGATGCGGTAGCGGCGATGGCGGGTGCGGCGGGGGGTGCGGCGGGGGGTGCTCATGACCCACCCCGTCTTGCAACGGGCGACGAGGAGGGGCGCACCGCCGCCAAGCGAGACATGCGCGTCGACGGCGGTGCGCGCCAGCACCAACCCGAATACTGTAAAGCTGTTCGCACTACCTTTGCTCCGGAGTGGGGCCCACGGGATTTGCCGTCATGCGCACTGCGTCCTGATTCGCGCACGAGCGGCAGAGGTGAACGGACGTCCGCTTTCGGGCTGCTCAAAGACACTGCTCCAGGAGTGGCTCTGGGTCTTTGGGATGCCGTCTTTCGAGCGGGAGTGAGCTGCAAGTTTCCAGCTGTGCAAGCGCTGGGGGGCTCGAATGCGCGCAGGTGAGGCGACTGGCCTCCTTCCGAAATGTGATCTCTAGCTTTGGGTGTCGACGAAGCTACGCTGACCGTCATGGATCTGGTCTTTGGCTGGCGCACGGCTGTCCTCACGGTGGCAGCGGCAATTTTGCTGCCGCTGGCGGTCGGCTTGTCGACGTCGTTTCAGAACCGGCTGGCGGCGCGCGCGCTTGCTGCGCTGCTGATCGTCATGACCGGCGTCTTCGTGCCCTGGCTGATCGGGTTTGCCGGCTTTTATGATCGCTGGTGGTGGCTGACCTTCGCGCCCTTCTCGAACGCGCTGCTGGTCCCGCCGCTCCTCTATCTTCACGCTTATGCTCTAGTCACCGGTCGCTGGTCGCCCGCGGCATGGCGACACCTGCTACCTGGCGCCATCCAGTTCGCCTATCAGACTGCCGCGTTCCTCCTGCCGACGCCGCTGAAGCGTCACTGGGCGGATCTTGCTTTCACGACCGGCAATGCGATCGTCGCATCGCTGCTCGCGATCAGCTTCGTCGTCTATGGCGCGTGGACGATCCGGCTGTTGCACGACTACCGCGACGCTCTGTCGCAAAAGCGCAGCGACGACGCGCGGTTCGCGACTGCGTGGCTCAGCCGCACCGCCGTCGCCTATCCGTTGCTGGCGATCGTCTGGGCGGGCTGGCTGCTGGTCGATGCGGTGACGCCGCTCGGCTATAGGGGGCTGATGCCGCTCTACGCCGCGATCGCGGGGTTCGCATTGTATCTCGGGATCACAGGATGGCGGTATCTCGCGTTGCCGTTTCCGGCGCTCGACACACTGGAGCATCCGGAGGTGCGATCACCCGCCGTTCGAAACTGGCAGGCGCAAGGGGAGGAATGGGCGACGCGGATCCGCGATAACGGGTGGTATCGTGACGACTCGCTGACGCTGCGGCGGCTGGCGAGCCTGCTTGGGACCAACGAGACCTATGTGTCGCGCGCACTCAATGAGGGGCTGGGCGTCGGCTTTTCGGACTTCGTCAACGGTCTTCGCTGCGAGGATGTCGCGGCGGCCCTGGCGGCGGACGATTCCCGGCCAGTTCTGGCGATCGCACTCGACGCCGGGTTCGCGTCGAAGGCGAGCTTCAACCGCGCCTTCCAGCGGCGCTATGGTCGCTCACCGAGTGCGTATCGGGCGTCTCACAAACGAGAAACCGCATGGCACGGGCGATGATGAGGCGACGCGTACGCGCTCGGCCATGCTTGAAGAGGGTATCCATAACGTCGGAGCTGACATGATCACATCGCCACCGTCCCGCCGCGCCGTGCTCGGCGGCCTCGGCGCCACCTTTGCAGCCTCGCCGCTGCTCGCCCGGACCTCATCCAGTCCGACGCTGCTCCGCGCCGCGGCGATGCGCGAGGACGTCGCGTTACTGCGCAGGGCATATGCCGAGCTCCACCCCGGCATCCACCGTTACAATACGCCCCGGGAGATCGATGCCCGCTTCGCAGCGCTGGACCAGGCGGCGGCCATCCCCATGACGCTACGGGCGTTCTACCTCACGCTGTCGCGCTTTCTCGCGACCGTGCGCTGCGGCCATAGCTATGCGAATTTCTACAATCAGCGACGCGAGGTCGCCGCCGCGTTATTTGAAGCACCGGATCGGTTGCCGTTCGACTTCCTCTGGATCGGCGACGCGATGGTCGTCACGGCTGATCCATTCGCCACGGGGATCTCGCCGGGAAGCCGCATCCTGGCGGTCAACGGCCGATCCGCGAGCGCGATCCTCGCCGCGCTCATGCCGCTCGCGCGTGCGGATGGGCACAACGATGCCAAGCGTCGCCGGCTTCTCTCGGTCCAGGGCGACGACCGCTACGAGACCTTCGACATCTTCTTCTCAATGCTGTTCGGGCAGGACCGCTATCAGCTGACGGTGGAGGACCCCTCCGGACGGCGACGTGCCGCGACCGTTGCTGGCGTCTCGCTGGCGCAGCGCCGTACCACCGCGCACGCCGGCGTCGATGCGAGCGGCGACACGCCGATCTGGACGATCGAGCGGCGCGGTGACGCCGCGCTTCTGTCGATGCCGAGCTGGGGTCTCTACGATAGCAAGTGGGATTGGCGCGGCTGGCTCGATCAGGCGGTCGACCGGCTGGTCGCCGAGCGGGTGCCGCGATTGGTCGTCGATCTGCGCGCGAACGAGGGGGGGCTCGACTGCGGTAACGCGCTCGCCGAACGGCTGGTGAACCGCGAGACGCCGTTCGAGGAGGTCCAGAGGCTCGTCCGCTACCGCACCGTGCCCGGGGACCTGCGGCCTGTGCTCGACACGTGGGACCGCAGTTTCGACCATCTGGGAGAGAATGCGACCAGGATCAGCAACCGGTTCCTCCGGCTCGATGCGCAAGGCGACCGGGTGGACCCGATCAGACCGCGCGGTACACGCTATGAGGGCGACGTGCGCGTTCTGATCGGCCCGCAAAACAGTTCGGCGACGTTCCAGTTCGCCGATTTCGTCCGCCGTAATCGCCTGGCAACGCTGATCGGTGAGATGACCGGCGGCAACCGGCGCGGGATCAACGGTGGCTGCTTCTACTTCGTGCGACTGCCTGCGACCGGGCTGGAAGCCGACCTGCCGCTGATCGGCCGGTTTCCGACGACCCCGCAACCCGACCGGGGTGTGAAGCCGGACATAGCAATCCCGATCACGCGGGCGGACATCGCGAAGGGCACTGATGGCCAGTTGATCCGCGCACTTGCGTGACGAATGGCGACGGCTCCGAGCGCCTGCGTCCGAGATGAACGAACGACCGGTGTTGGTAAGCCGGAATCACTGCGAATGTCCGGGTCTGGGGCACCGCTGTCGTAGTCGTCGCGAGGTCGACCAAGATAGAGGTCTTAGCTACCTTCATCAGCATGATTGCGAGATCCGATCAGACCGCCGATCTCTGCCTCGATCAGGACAGGACCGAACTCATCGCCTAGGCGCTGGATGGCGCCGCGCAAGCTTACCTTGAGGGTGCCTTGCTGCGCTTCCGACGGACGGGCCGGGCGTTCCGATCGGGGAGAGACGCAAGCTTAAGCCGTTTCTAGAAATCGCTGGACCGATCGGTGGGAGAGCCGCCACCGCGTTCGGACCCGACGCGCGTCCTAACCATGACGCTGAGAACTCGCTCCCGGCTGAAATGATCAGCCGGGTCGAAGGCGCAGCGGAGCAAGCTCCAGCTTCAAATCCGGGCGGCTCTGGCAGGCAAGCACACGCTTTATTTGACGTAATAAACAGTTTTCAATTTATGCAGCCGGAACTGGTCCGGCTGCTCGCTACGAGGGTGAGCAGTCACCTACCAGCATGCGCCATGAAAACCGAGAAGCGGTCAAACTTAGAACATGAATTAGCAGCGATTTGTGGGAAGCGGGTAGGCCGATCTGAGTGTCATCTATTGGGTCTTACCACCTGCAAAGCGGACCGGTAGCTAGCGCCCAGTGCCGGACGTTCAGAGTGGCTATACGGGCAACCCATAACGGCCATTCGTTAAGCGCCATCTCTCCCGTTTCTTGTCGCCGACAGGCCATTCGCGAATGCGCAATTGAGACAGACATTGGAAGTACGGCTGCGTCTACGGACGACTTCGCTAGGCTGCCAGCCGCATCCTGTTGCGGCCCTCGTTCTTCGCGACATACAGCGCATCATCGGCTCGCCGCAGCAGCGCATCGCAACTCTCCCCAGGCGCCATTTCAGCCACGCCAATGCTTACCGTGACACCCGGCGTACCGCTGTCCGTTCCGATCGCATGACGCACCCGTTCGGCGACCTTGCTTGCCGCATCCGCTGCGGCATCCGGTAACACGATCACGAATTCCTCACCGCCGAAGCGGCCAATGGTATCGCCGCTGCGCAGTTCCGCGGCAGCGCCTGCTGCCACCCTCTTCAGCACCTCGTCGCCTGTGTGATGTCCATAGGTGTCATTGATGCGCTTGAAGTGATCAATATCGAACATCGCCACGGACATCGGGTGCCCGGTTTCGCGGGCGAGCAGCAACGTCTGCTCAAGCACGAAGCTGGTGCGGCGCCGGTTTGCAATTCCGGTAAGCTGGTCCGTCTCGGCCAGAATTATTGCGTTGCGGGCGGCGGTCTCAGCACGAGTGCGGGCCCGTTCGATCTCGGCTTCGTGCGCAACCTGCGTCGTTATGTCCTGGATAATGCCGAACAGGCCAACCGATTCATTGACGCCGTTTCGGTCAATCTCACCCTTCGAAAACACATGGCGTACCTCCCCGTCGGGGCGGACGATGCGAGCGGTGAATTCAAAACCTACGCAGTGTTCGAGGGAGCGCCCGATATGCGCCGAAACCGCATCCCTATCGTCAGGGTGATAGGCGTCTATCGCGGTGTCGAGTGACGGCGGAACGCGGTTCTCCACACCGTGAATGCGAAAGACTTCGTCCGACCACGTTATGAGCTGGGTCAACAAATCCAGATGCCAATGACCCACGTGCGCCGCACCTTCGGCAAGCTCGAGCAACCGCAGCTTGTTCGCATTGCTATCGATCAGCTGTTGTCTAGTCGCAAGCAAGGCGGCAATCGGCAGGGCGGCCGCGAACAGGGCCAGCAAATAGAATTGCAGAAAGATGCTACGTGCGTACGCCTGACCGTCGGCTATCGCCTGCGGATCAGAGCCGAAAATATGGGCGAGTGAGCTGGCCGTCGCAACGATCAGCACACTTCCGGCGGCGCCAAACGGACCCATTCGCAACGCTGCCAGAAGGACTGCAAGCATCGGCAGGAAAAGCAGCGAGTAGTTGACCTGCGAGAAGGCAATGATCGACACGCCAGCCACGAGCAGAAATACCGCGATGGCTTGAGGGGCTGCTGCCAGGCCATCGCGAAACCGTTTGCGATAGAAGGCTCGGCCTGCGATCAGGATGAGCGGGGCAACGATCAAGATCCCCAGCAGATCAGTCGTGAACCACGAAAGCCAGAAGCTGATCCCGACAGCCGTTGTCGCGCAGGCGGCGATCGTCGCGCTCAGCGCTGCCGCGGCCGCTGCGGCGATGCAGAACAAGACCAAGCCCTTTGGATCGGTGAATGAATCACGACGCCGCGTTCGGTTTCGTAAAAGCCATGCCGCAAATCCGGACTCGGACACGTTAGCGAGCGTGAAACCGATCGAAAGCAGGACGCCATTCCCGCCGCCGAGGTTGGCAGCGAGACTGGCCATTGCTGCGGCGCCTAAATGCCACACGATGCGATTCCGAGGTTCGACCAGTAAGGCTGCGAAAAGAATGCCGCTGGGCGGCCACAGCATCGCGATCCCGTCAGCACCGCGGGTGAGGTAGAGGGATGCGAAGGCCGCCAGATAGTAACCAACGCCTGTGGCGATCGGTAGCGCTGCAAAACGTGTGAGCTCGGTTACACGGTGGGCTATTCGGTTCATGCCCAAAATGTAGGAGGCGACGGTTAACGGATCATAAGGACTGGTGTATTTTCAATCGGTTGTGAAGCCTGCTCCAAATTTGGCTTCATCGCCGATAGCGAGGCTTGGCCGGCGCCATGCGAAACAGAGCAGGCCGTCTGATCTGCGTACCCGCCCTTGAGGATGCCAACGCGGCGTTATGTGAAGATTGCGGCGGAGAACCCTGCCGCCGCGGATCTTCAGCGCCTCAAGCTGATCCAGGGCAGCGTGGGTTTGGCAGAGCGTGGGGCCACGACGGACTCCAACTTGTTTCCCCGAAATCTGGCAGCACACTTGGGGCGGCGGTGCTGGGCACCGTGCTCGATGCCAGCCTCGCCCGCGGACACGCTGGGGCGCTGCAACAGATTTAGCAGATGCTCGTGGACCAGGGGTCGGCGGCAAGCGCAGTGATGAGCCGGGCAGGGCTAGCGCACGGCCGGCTCCTGACGTCCCGGAGCATCCTTATGATCGCAGGCGTCACGCTGGCGTTCTCGGTGTTCGTACCGCAAGCGACGGAGGAGCACGGCGCGCCAACCTAAACCGATGTCTGAGTGCTAGCAGCAGAAGCAGCGGCATCAAAGTCTGCCTGTGCGTCAACATCGCAAAGGCGCGCGGGCACATTCCTCCCAAGCCTATCCCTCTCGCTACCGCTCAAACAGACGCCTCAAGAATACGGTTTCCACCTCGCGCCGCAGATCGTTGTTCGGCTTTTTCAGAAAGCCGTGCCCTTCGTCGGCGAACACCACATACCAAGCGTCGTTGCCGTTGGCCCGCAGGCGCGCCACGATCTGGTCCGATTCCGATTGGGGTACACGCGGGTCGTTGGCGCCCTGCATCACCAACATCGGCTTGGTGATCCGCGCGACATTCGTGAACGGCGACACCCGCGTTAGTACCGCGCGCATCGCCGGATCGCGCTCGTCGCCATATTCTGCGCGGCGATTGTCGCGACGATAGGCCTCGGTGTTCTGGAGGAACGTGTTCCAGTTGCTGATCCCGTAGCGCTCGACCCCGCCGACCAGCCGGTCCGAATAATGCGTCATGACGGCAAGGCTCATATAGCCGCCATAGGACTGACCATAGACCGCGACACGACCTGCATCGAGGCCCGGCTGCGTGCCGATCCAGTCGAGCAGGGCGCCGATATCCTTTACCGAGTCCTCGCGCTTCACGCCATTGTCGAGGTTGAGGTAGCGCTTGCCATAGCCGTCGCTGCCGCGGACGTTGGGAAGGATCACCGTCGCCTTCAACACATCGGCAAAATATTGCGCGCCATAGTTCCAGATCGGACGCGTCTGCGCCTCCGGGCCCCCATGGATGTCGATAATCACCGGCGTCCGCGTGCCTGCCGGCAAGCCCTTGGGCCGATAGACGAACGCCGGGACGGACAGGCCGTCGAAGGACTTGAAGCGTACGAGCTCGGGCTCGGCGAGGATCGTGGGATCGAGTTCGCCCAGCTCCGATTCGGTCCAGCGTGTCAGGCCGCCTCCGGTCACGCCCCAGCTCCACACGTCGCCGGCGGAAGTGGCCGAGGTCAGGCCAACCGCCAAATTCCTGCCGTCGGGCGAAAATCTGAGCGCGGTCAGGACGCCGCGCGGCAGCACCGGTTGTGGTAGCGCGCGGCGGGTGACCCGATCCTGCACCACCACGCGCGAGAAGCCGTCCTCGTTCACGGAATAGGCGAGCACGCGCCCGTCATCCGTCAGATCGAAGCTCTCGACATCCCATTTAAGGTCCGGCGTCAGGACCGTCTGCGCGCCGGTGGCGATATCGATCTCGACCAGTCGGCGCGTGTCGCTGCCGGAATCGGAGATGGCGATCAGCTTTCGTCCGCCCGGCAGATAGCGTGGGTCGGCATAGACGGCAGCGTCAGCCTTCGGCGCGATGCGGTCCGCCTTGCCGGTCTTAAGATCCAGCTCGAACAGCTGGTCCTCACGGTTGGAAAGGCTGCGCACAAATATCAGCCGCGCAGCGTCGGGCGCGATATCGGCGGGCGCCACCGCGCCGTCGGACTGGTAAAGCGAGCGCGGGTTGCCGCCCGCCTTTGGGTCGACCCCCAGGATTGCATAAGCGGCGCTTCCCTTGGTCGCCCGCGCCCATGTCATCAGCGTGCCGTCCTTGCTGAAAACCGGCGACTGGTTGCGGGTGCCGGCTTCGGTCACCGGCGTGGCTACACCGGTGAGGCCGCGCGTATAGAGTTGAAACCACTCGTCCCCGCCCGTGTCGCGCGTCATCACGAAACGATCGCTGCGGGGGATCGTCGTCGCGGCGGCGATCGGCTCGGCACCGAACGTGATCTGTGTGCGTGCGCCACCGGGGGTTGCGACGTGATGCAATTGCTGCGTCGCGCCAAAGCGCGTGGCGATCAGCATCGAGCCGTCCGGCAGCCAATCCTCGAATTGTGCCGCCCGACTATTCTGATAGCGCTGCACCGCCTCGCGCACCTCAACGGGGATACTGGGCACGCCAGAGAGCGTGGCGCTGCCGACCTGCTGCGTCGACACGGTCTGCGCTGCGGTTCCAGTAGCTAGCGCGGATAGCGCGACGGTGGCGACGAAAGGCTTGATCATTCGGCGGTTGTCGGTCGCCGGGCACCGTTAGGTCAAGGGCGGGTACAGCGGGTCCTCCGAATTGCTAGCGGTCTCGCGTGATCGACATCGTAATTTATCGTCCCGATGTCATCCTCAGCCGATCGGCGAACATCTCGCGTCCATCGCAGGGAGTGTGATTTACGTATCAACAATAAATCGCTCGATGATCGCAAGCGTCGCCTATAACTTGATCCAAGAAATGCTTTTTATCGCAGTTCCAGCCGCTTCTTGACCCAAGCCGATACAGTTACCTGCTAACTTCAGCATCAATTGAATGCGTAGCCATGGCGGCGCTTCTCCTCAATATATTTAGGACGCCCATGCCGCTTGAAGCAATGTGACCCAATGCAAGCTTTGACGCTAGAACCACGCTTAAGACGAGGCACATTGACGTGCCGCCTTCGCTTACCGCTTAGGAGTGTCTAGGCAGGTCGTGACCGGACCGACGATGGCGCGAACAGCCGAACGCGATCCGTGTCCGGTAGTCCCGGAGGTAGGCATTGGCGTCGGTACCGGATGGGCGATCGGCGCCAACTTCTATTTCAGCACATAGCGCGGTATCAGACCGTATGGCTCGTGCGCAAAAGCTGAAGGTTTACAGGACGGTCGCTGGCTTCAATGATGCCTATGTCGCGGCAACGAGTCAGAAGGCTGCCCTCGAGGCCTGGGGCAGCGAGCGAGACCTGTTCGCGCGAGGCATAGCTGAGCTCGTCACAGACCCCGCGCTGACCGCAGAGCCTTTGGCGTCGCCAGGCGTGGTCGTGAAGCATTCTCGGGGCACGACCGGGGAGCAGATCAAGGCCATGCCGGCCCCCGAACTGCGGACAGCGCGGGGAGATGTTTCGGCGCGCCCCGAAACGTCCGAACAGCCGCAAAAACCGAAGTCTGCACCGAAACCGAAGCCCAGCAGCGCCAAGCTCGAGGCGGCGGAGGCTGCGCTGGAGACGGTGGCGGCCGATTACGGCGGCAGGATGAAGGGGTTGGCGGACCGGGAGGCCAAACTGGCCCGCGAGCGACGTGAACTCGAAGAGCAACACCGCGCCAATGTTGGCGCGGCAGAGGCTGCAGTCGAAGCAGAGCGTCAACGATATGACGCGGCGATGCGACAATGGCGAAAAGCAAAAAGCGACACGTGAGTCGCAGCTGCCCAAGGGCATGGTCTATCCCGCCCACGGCGTCCTGTGTCGCGACGCTGCTATTCATGGTTACCGCTTCGCTAACCCTTAATATCCGGAACGATCATCCTTCGACACCGCTTCTAGATCCGTGAGCAAACCGAACTGTCGACAGGAATCATCATGAGCACGACCCTCGTATCAGCCGTTTTCGACAATCACGCCGATGCAGAGCGCGCCGTTTCAGAGCTGCGCGCTGCGGGCGTAAACGACAGCGCGATTTCGATCGTGGCGCAGCATGATGGCAAGAACACGACCACAGACGGCAACGGCGACACGCAGGAGTTTGTCGGCAAGGTCGCAGCCGGCGCTGGCATCGGAACGCTGCTCGGTATCGCCGCACTCGCAATACCCGGCGTCGGCCCTCTGGTTGCAGCTGGCGCGATCGCGTCGGCCGCGATCCCCGGTGCGGCCGTCGTCGGTGCAGCGCTGGGTGGCGCCGTCGGGGGGCTGGAAAAAGTCATGACGGACCATGGCGTCAGCCGGGTCGATGCCAGCTATTATGAGGGGCGTATCAACGAAGGTGGTGTGTTCGTGTCGGTCGATACAGCCGGGGCAGGGGTCGCTCCCGAGGATGCAGCCGATGTGCTGTATCGCTCCGGCGGTCACACATCGACGCGTGCCAAGGTCGCGTCGGCGTAATCCTCTCTGATTTGCTGGCTCGAAGAGACGGGGCGTTCCTAAGGGGGCGCCCCGTCTCGGCATTGGACAGCATCGAAGGCAAGCATCGCGACGCCTGAGCCGAACCCGTGTGCGCATCATGCCATTTGCCAATGCGACGAGGCCCGGTACAGGGCGCCCCGCAATGGCGTATGTCAGGACCTCATGATGATCAGTACACCCCGCTCGATTGACGACCGCATCGCAGAGGTGGCCACGCACGGGGACGCGGCCTGGTTCGACAATAATCCCGATCGACGCATCCGGATACGCCAAGCCGTTGCAGGGGAGTTCGCCGAGAATATCGGACAGCCCCCCGTTGGCATGCAGTGGTTCGTACTCGTCCTCGAGGCGCAGCCCGGTGCTCGTCTTCGTCAGCCCATTGCCTTGTCGATCGGGTTTGACATCAGCGGTTTGGACGATGGCGCGCTGTTCAGCCTGTTCAAACAGGCGGCCCCCGTGGAAGCACGCGATCTGCTGAGCAAGCTCCGCGCGGCGAAGCTCCCGGGGATCACGAAGCCCGCGAGCTGAAGGTATCCCAAGGCTCGACGATCTTCTCGCAGACAGAGACCTTCCCAAAGGGCGCTTGGGGTAGAGCCAGTCCCCCGCGACGTTCACGAGGGCGTTGGTCGGGGAAGGGCATCGAGCGCTGCCGATACCTGCAGGCGCAGATCGTCGTCCCGGGAAATCTCGAGCATCGCGCTAAGGCTGTTGCGGGCGCCGGCAACATCTCCCGCGACTAGCTGAAGTCTGGCTCGCTCCCACCAACCATGGGCGTGCGTGGGCGCCACGATCGTCATGCGGTCGTACAGGACTAGCGCGCGCGCGGGATTGCCGGCCTGCTCGGCACGCGTCGCCTGGTTGAGCAGCAGTCGAACAAGCGCCGATCGGTTCGACAGGGGCAGCATCCCGTCGGAAAACCGTGTCTGGCCCGTCATCTGCTCCAACAAGGCTTCCACCTGTTCGGGGGCGACGATGCGACCGTCATTGAAGGGATCGATGATCAGCGCATCCGGTGCGTCGCCAAGGCGGACCAGGACGTGACCGGGGGTGTTGAGCGGCATCGCCGACCATCCAAGGCGTCGGGCCATTGCCACATAGAGGATCGACAGACTGATCGGCAGACCGAGCCGTCGATCGACGACAGCGATCAGGTCCGCGTTCTGGGGATCGTCGTAGTGCGTGCGGTCGCCGGAGAAGCCGAAATCCTCGACCATGACGCTGCTCAAGGTCTGGGCCTGCGCGCCGCTGCCTGCTGCGTCGTCGTCCGCAGCGCGCAGGGCCAATTCTATGCCAGTGAGCTCGTCGATATATTCATCGAGATCGATACCGGGATGATCGAGCGCTGCGAGTTCCAGGGCGGCCAGATCGAGCTCGATCTCGCCGTCTTCCATGAGCCCGAGATGAAGAATGCTATTGGTCATGCGACGCTAGATGGGGGCTTTTCCGATCGTTCCTATGCCCGACTTGACCGCCGGCATGATCAGTCGAGCGACAACCGGACCGGCGTCGAGGATCACAACGCCGCCACCGATCGGACTGCGTGAAGGCTGCGCCGACCCGAACGAAACTTACCCCGGAGCCGGCGCGTTGCGGCGGTGCCGGAGCAGTCTGCTTCGCAGCCATTTGCTTAGCGAGGATCCTATCATGGGCCTGTTTTCCAAAGACATCGTGACGTTCGACGACCTGTTCCTGCACCAGTTGCAGGATGTGTATTACGCGGAAAACCAGATCACCAAGGCGCTGCCGAAAATGGTCGCCAAGGCAACGGCGCCAGCCCTGAAGCAGGGTTTCGAAACCCATCTGCGTGAGACGGAAGGCCAGATCACGCGCCTCGAGCGGATTTTCGACCTGCTTGGCGAGAAGGCGAAGGCCGTGACCTGCCCGGCGATCGACGGCATCATCAAGGAAGCCAACGAAGTCGCCGGCGAGATCGAGGACAAAGCCGTTCTGGATGCCGCGCTGATCGCGTCGGCACAGGCCGTCGAGCATTACGAGATCACGCGCTATGGCACGCTGATCGCTTGGGCGAACCAGCTCGGCCGCGCCGATATCGCTGCGATCCTGAAAGAAACGCTCGATGAGGAATATGCGACCGACGACAAGTTGACCGCGATGGCAACGTCGAGCGTGAACGTCAAAGCGGAAGCGGTCACCGCATAAGCGTTTCGGTGTCGGGGGGCCAATGCCCCCCGACCATATCCAGTTCATGAAAGGCACGTTCGATGGCTGATGATATCGCGTTCACGCTTCCCGAAGCCTTGCGTGCGCAAAAACACATGCGTGATGCACTGGGCCTGGGTGAGGAACGGTTCCCGGTCCCCGCCTTCATCAACATGGTAAGCGACGAGATCGAGCAGCTGCGCAACGCCGGGAAGACCGATGGCGAAATTGCCGCGCTTATTGAGGAGTCGAGCGGTCATGTCCTCACCGAAGCGGATATCGCGCGCTATTACACGCCGGCCGAAGACCGGCATTTCAACGAGCACTAAAACCGCCCCGACCAGCGAGATGATTATGCCTTTTGTTTTAGGGCGGGGGACACAGATTTGCTGTCCTGAACGAGACCGCCACTTCCAGCGTCGAGCGTCCTACCGGTCGTGATACCGTGATGGACGCGTGGGTGGGCGAGCATGAGCAACGGCGACGCGACCCATCTCAGGGCGATACGCCATATGTTGCGAAGGACCAGTCCTTTGCTGTCGAGAATGGCGGCGGATTTGGGCGAGAGTGCAAGTGCCGGATCACAGTCCGCGAGCGTGGATTCCAACGCCAGCCCGGCTATTGCCTTGGCCCAGCACAGGTTGTTGAACTCGAGCGTCAAGCATCGCGGATTTCCGCACCGGAACATCGGGTGATTTAGGCTTGAGGTTCGACGCCGCCGTGAGATCGGCCATGCGGCCGATACGATCGCTCTTCGGTCTGCTATCCAGCCTGTTCAGATAGAAATACGACGCGGGCTTGATTGCGAGGGCCTTGTCGAACTCCATCATCGCGTCGTCGTGGCGTGCGATCGAATGATAGAGGCGCGCGGCAACGACGTGCACATAGTCATTGCCTGTACCGCCGTTACCGGTTCTGCGGCTTCTACTGCAACCGCTTGCGGTTTGCCGTTGGAAAGCTGGATCGTAGCATGCATCATACAGGCTTCGGCGTTCGTTGGATCGAGCGCGACAACCGCCGCCAAATCCGCCAGCGCCGCGTCCGGATCGCCAACAGCGCGGCCCGAGCGGGCACCGCTTTTGAGCGCAAAGACGTTTCCGGGGTCAAACTTCAGCGCTCGGGTAAAGGCCTAGCCGGTGGCCTTGAGATCTTTGATCGCGTCAACCTTCACGCCGCGGGCGCGCCAGACGATCGAGGCGGCGCGGCGATTATACAGCATCTGATCGGCCTGATCGCGTTACGTTGCTTGCGCCGCGGGCGCGTCCTTTGCAGGGAATTTGGACATGAGGCTTCGTTGGGTGCGCTCCGCGGTGAACATGCCGCCCTTTAACGTGACACGGCGGCGATATTCGGTGCCCGCGACTGTCCTGGCGATATCGTTCTTGCGGCAACAGGATCGTTTCCACCGTGCGCGTATGCTGTGGATAGGGGACGGCGTACGGCGCGGCACCGTCGGGCGCGGCGTCGCGGGTCAAATCAGCACAATAGCCGATCGTCATCCCGTCGGTTGGATCCAGCCTGAAGTTCAGTCCATGCGCGCCTTACCCGTCATCGAAAGACGTCGCTCGCCCGTCTTCGGATCGAAGCTGCTGGCGGTCGGATCGACATCGACGAAGTTGGATTCGCTCTTCCAATAGTCTCGCAACGCCCGGTCGCGCGCATCGCCGACCAGCCCGTGCTGGTGATCATGGCGAAGATGATCAGGTCGCACCCCTTGCCGGAACTGGTATCCGATGGGAGGCAGGCTCAAGACCTATCCGGGCTATCCACATGGTATGGCGACGACGCAGGCTGATGTCATCAACGCCGACATCCTCGCGTTCATCCGGAGATAACCGTCGGCGGTAGGCGGGATACGTATCGCGCCTGCCAACCCTCTATCGAAACAGGTCGATGCCGGCGATGGCCATATGCCTCCTGGGGGATGCAAGATCGATGAAGGTCATGCGGACGTAGACGGCGTCGACTTTCGTGTCGAAGACGATGCGTTGCGGCGAGAGCGCGTTGGCGATGTTCGAGAACTCGTCGGCAGCCGCCTTGACCCATGTCCTCCCGTCGAGGCTTGTCTCGACAAGGAATCGCTTCGGTGGCGCGGTATCCGTCATCACCGCGCGCGAGGGCGTCAGGATGAAGCCAGCCAAGTGCTGAGGCGTGGTCAATTTGAAAGTGACGGTCGGCCGATCCGCAGTCGACGCAACGGGAACCTGCCAGACTGTGTTCGAATCATTGTCGAGCACGGCGCCGGCAGTCTGTCCCGATGCCGAGACGATCGATATCTCGGGGGGCTGCAGCACATCGCGGCTACGCGCGGCGGGCAGCGCGACCGCGATCGGGGCGATCTGGCGGAACAGCGCGATCTCGCTGATCGCCGGACACGCCTGTGCGGCGACGATCCGCAGGCGCAGCCGTCGTGCGACGACGGGCGCGGGCAGGCGGACGACACGCTGTGCGGCGATGCACGTGCCCGATGCGATCTCCGACCAACCCTTGCCGCGATCGACGTCGATCGCAAACCGGTCGACGCGGACGCCAAGCGGCAGGAACTCCCGGATCCGGACGAGATCGAAGCTGCGGCCGGGCGGAAGGTCGAGGACAAGGCTTGGCGTATGCACGGCGTCGGGGGTCGACCAATAGCTATCAGGACTCCGATCGAGCACATTGGCCGCCGCAAAGCGCGGCCCGCGAATGTGATCGGCCGACGCGATCGCGCCGGTCGCACGATTGTCCGCGAGCGTTGCGCGCTGCGCGGTACCGAATGCTTGCAGAACGGCGACGTCGGGATCGGCGAGACGGCCGCGCCGGTCGGGTGGCAGGTTCAGGATCAGATTGGTGCCACGCGCGATCGATTCGTCGAACAATTGCAGCATCCGCTCAGGATCCTTGACCTTCGCATCCTCGTCGGCGTGGTAGAACCAGCCCGGGCGGATCGAGGTGTTGGTTTCGGCGGGCCACCATAAGGCGCCGTTGCGAAGACCGGCGTTGCCGTCCGCCTGGCTCGGTTTGCGGTTAGCCATGGTCGGCCAGCACGGATCGCCGGCGACACCATCCTCATTGCCGACCCACCGCACGTCGGACCCTAGCGGTTCGAAGGTGCAGGCCATGGGCTGATGCTGATGCACCAGGGCGAAGATCGACGGCCAGTTATAATAGGTCTCGGAGTCGATCTTCCGTGTTTCGCGGGCGCCGCCATAATAGCCGTCGCCGCCGTTGGCGCCGTCGAACCAGAACTCAAACAGCGGGCCGTAGCGCGTACAGAGTTCGACGATCTGTTTGCGGTAATAGTCGAGATAGCCGGGGCGGCCATATTCGGCGTGATTGCGGTCCCAGGGTGACAGATAAAGGCCGAAGTCTAGGCCGGCGCGCCTGGCCGCTTGCTCGAATTCGCGGACCACATCGCCTTTACCATCACGAAACGGGCTGTTCCTGACGCAATGCTCGGTCAGCATCGTCGGCCAGAGACAGAATCCGTCATGATGCTTGGCGGTAAGCACGATCCCGCGCAGGCCGCCGGCCTTGGCCGCTCCGACGATCTGATCCGCCGAGAAGTCGGTTGGTGCGAACAATTTGGGGTCTTCGTCGCCATAGCCCCATTCGCGATCGGTGAAGGTGTTGATCGAAAAATGGACGAAGGCGTATTGCTCGCGTGCGTGCCAGGCGAGCTGGCGCGGGGAGGGGGTTGCTCCCCAGGACGCGGGTGGAGTTCCAGGCGATGGCTTGCGCGCCCAGCCGCTAGACGACGCTGTCGATGCCAGGCCGGAGGCGAGCCCCGAGGCTAGCATAGCGCGGCGGGTGATGATCGGCATGGGGACTCCTGGAACGTTTCGGGTCATGTGGCATCGCTCTCGCGTGGCGTGCTGCTGGCGGCGCCCTGAGCGGTTCTGCGTAGCGCGACGTCGTAGCGTCGGCCCTTCACAGTCTCGAACGTGATAGACTGTGCATCCTTCTCGAACCGGACGATCGTCCCCCGCTGAACAATCTTGAGCGGTTCGAACCCTGACGGCAATCGGACCGAAAGGCGCGTGTCGCCGGCAATTACCGTCGCGTCGACATGGCCATCGCTCCACGCGATCGCAACCTCGTGACCGCCCCGCGCGCGGAGCCCGACGACGCGACCGCTGGTCCATTGCGGGGGGACCGCAGGCAGCAGCGCGATCTCGGTTTCGCGGCTCTGTAGCAGCATCTCCGCGATCGCCGCGGTGATGCCCAGATTGCCATCGATCTGGAATACGGGCCGTGGCTTTGCCGGATGCGTGTCGAGCAGGTTCGCTGCGACGCTGTTGGCGATGAACGCGGAAAGCGATCGCCCGGCCTGCGCGCCGTCACCCAGCCGGGCCCAGACCGCGGTCGCCCAGGCACGGCTCCAGCCCGTGCTGGCACCGCCATGCGCCTCGCGGCGCGTGATCGACGCGCGCGCAGCCCGGGCGAGCGCGGGCGTCCGGACGGGGTCGATCGCATCGCCGGGATAGAGCGGATAGAGATGCGAGATGTGTCGGTGGCCCGGGTCCTGCTCGGCGAAGTCGGTCGCCCATTCCTGAAGTTGGCCATATTGGCCGGTGCGATAGGGCTCGATTTGCTTCAGCAACCCGGCGAGGCGCACTTTGAGCCCGTCGACATCACCGATTACTGCCATGGCCGCGATGCAGTTCGTGAACAGTTCGCGGATCAGCGCGAGGTCCATCGTGCAGCCTGCCGATATTGCGGCGGACTTGCCGGTCGCGGTCAGAAACAGGTTCTCAGGCGAGATCGACGGGGCGGTCGTGAGATGGCCGCTTCGTGGATCGCGAACCAGCCAGGCTGCACAGAATTCGGCGCAGCCTCGCATCAATGCAAAGCCACGCGTCTTGAGGAAGTCGCGATCGCCGCTGAAGCGGTAATGATCCCAGACGTGCTGTACCAGCCATGGGCCCGCCATCGGCCAGTTCGCCCAATTCGGATCGCCGACGCCCGCGCCGACGGGGTTGCTCATCGCCCACAAATCGCTGTTATGATGCACACACCAGCCCGGCATTCCGTAGAATTGTCGCGCGGTGCGCGCGCCGGTGACCGCGAGCCGTTCGATATGATCGATCAGCGGAAGATGGCAGTCTGCGAGATTGCAGGTCTCGGCGGCCCAATAGTTCATCTGGAGATTGATGTTGGTGGTGTAGTTCGAACTCCAGGGCGGGCGCACCGCGGCATTCCACACGCCCTGAAGATTGGCGGGCATCGTATCGGCACGGGAACTGGCGATGAGGAGATAGCGGCCGAGCTGGAACAGGCGTTCGGCACGCGGTGTATCGCCGTCCCCGATCGTGCCGTTGAGTTCGAGCAAGGCGCGGCGGTAGAGCGCCTGATGATCGCTGACGTGGCGCTTTACTAGTGTCGTATAGTCATGACGTCTGGCAGCCGCGAGGTCGCGTTCGGCCGAAGCGCGGACCGCGGCGACGGGGGTGTCGGGCGCGAGGTCGAAGCGGCGAAACCCTGTGGCGGCGGCGATGCGGACGATCGCGGTTGTGGCGCCGCAGATGTGCAGCGCGCCCTCCGACGCGGTGATTGCGCCGCCATCGGTTTCGACCGACAGGATCGTCGCGAACGCCATGCCCCGACCAGGGCTATCCGAATATCGAATGGGGTCGGGGACATCGCGGTAATCGGGCTCGCTCTGCGTGGGTGCCTTGCCGAGCAGGGTGATCTGGTTGCTGCCTGATTGTGCGGTAGCCGTCGCCGTCGCGCGCAGCTTGCTCGTCAGCATGAGGCGGCAATTGATCATGCCGCGTCGATCCGCGGTAAGGCGCAGCACGATCACGCCATCGGGGTGCGAGGCGAACAGGTCGCGGCCGAAGCCTGTCCCGCCAGAGCGATACGTGACGGATGCAACCGCGCGATCGAGGTTGAGCGTCCGGCAATAGTCCTGCGGGGCTTCGCGATGGTCCATCTCGAGGTGGAGATCCGCCATCGGTGCATAGCTCGCACTGAACGGCCCCTGGAGAGCATGGCTCAGTTGATCGGCACTGACCGGATCATCGGCGAACACGGCGCGGCGAACTGCGGCGAGTGCGTCCCGGTTGCGAGGATCGGCATGGTCTCGATCGACGCCCGCCTGCCCGGGGCTGACGTCGGGCTGGCCGCTCCACAGTGTATCGTGATTGAGCGACAATATGTCGCGTACGACCCCGCCGCCCATCATCGCGGCGAGCCGGCCGTTACCGACGGGATGCCCGAGCAGCCACTCGCTCGCGGGCTCGGTCGCCGCAATCCGGTGGCGCTCGTCCGCGCCGGGGGCGCTGGCTTCGGCGGCGCCCAGCCCCGTGAAGAGCCCGGCGAACATGGAACCGGTCCCTGCTGCCATGACGCGGCGACGTGATACGCTGGCGAATGCGTCGGCGACGCCCGGTGGTTGACCCGTCATGCTTTCCCTTCCCGCATGGCGGCGCGTCCGGTGGCGCCGCCATGCCCGGCTACGGCCTAGAAATCCAGGGTCGCCCCGATGTTGATAGACCGGCCGAGCGCATCATAGACCGAAGGCGAGGTGTTGACGCGCTCCGCCGCCTCAAGCGGGGGGCTGGGACGAACCGGCGCCGCCCGGTTGAGCACGTTGTTGACGACCAGTCGCAGCGTCAACGCCCGCGATACGGTGACGCTCCCGCTCAGGTCGAACACGTCATAGGCCGGCAGATACTTATACGCATCCGGCACGTTCGGATCGTCCTCGCCGAAAATCGGATTTCCGTCGAGACGCGAGTTTTTCAGCCCCGAATTATGCCTCCAGTTGACCGAGACCAGCGCCTGGGTCTGCGCAGCTTCGGGGGAGCTGAGCGTAAACCGGAAATTGTGCTGATACCGGCGATAGCCCTGCCCGGCATAGGGCCCGAACAGCCCGACCACGTTGAAGTCGGTGTCGGGGAGGCCGAGATCACCGCCCTTGGCGGTCTGCAGCGTCGCAACATAGCTGGTGGAGAACCGCGCCCAGTTGCCCATCCGCGTGTCGTAATTGGCAGAGAAGTTGAACCCGCGGGCATTCGTTCGGCCAAGGTTGCTGTATCCCTGGTTGATATAGCCCGTTGCTGCTCCGGCGTTGCTGAACAGCGTCCCGTCGGCGTTGCGCTTGAGCTGTCCGCAGAAGAAATCATAGCCGGTGTTCGCGCAGGTCTGCAGGAAGTCGATCGCGCGGTAATAGCCGATGCCGTTCTGGATCTCGATGCTGTAATAATCGGCGGTCGCGGAAAAACCGCGCAACATGCGGGGCGTCAGGACGAGGCCGTAGGTGTAGGTGTGCGCGACTTCGGGCGTCACCAGACCTTCGGAACCGTTGCGGACAGTGCACAGGAAATCCGGACATTGCTGGATCGCTCCATATTGTGCGGCGGTCACGCCGGTGCTTGCACAAACCTCGCGGCTGGCAACGGGGCTCGTCCCTGCGCACGGATCGCCCAGCGTGTTCGTGTCTAGCACGCCGTAACTGGCGTTGGCGTTCGACGAGAGTTCGTAGATGCTCGGTGCGCGGGTTGCCTTGTTGTAGCTCGCCCGGAACAGCAGGTCCTCGATCGGCCGCCAGCTGCCGTCGATCTTGTACGTCGACCGCACCCGTTCGACCCCGGAATATTTCGATCCACGGATCGCGGCGCCGATACTCAGGTCGCGGATCAGGGGGCGGTCGCTGACCAGCGGCACGTTGACCTCACCGTAGAGGTCGACCGCGTTGTTGGACAATGTCGAGGGCGTCGACCCGAACGCGGCCTGATAGGCGGCGTCGGGGCGCGAACGATAGCCGCTCGACCGATATTCCCCGCCAACCGCGATGTTGATCCCCTTGGTCGAAAACGGGCTTCTGATGCCATATTCGCCGAGGTCGCCGGTGACGTTGGCATTGCCCACCCATTGTTCATACCGCTCGTGGAACACGCCGCCGCCCTGCGCGAACGACAGATAGTCGACGGCCGCGGCGCTGGGCCCGTTGGTGGAGAAGATGTCGAGCGGGACGCAGCTCGGGTCGGATCCGCTGACCACCGCGGCGCAGGTCGGCGTGCCGTTGACGTCGACCACCTGCAGTGCGGTGGCGACCTTGGCGGGGTCGATGCGGCCGAGCTGTTGCTGGCGGTAGAGCGTGGTCGAATAGACGCCGCCTACGTCGTAATGCCATGCGCTGCCAAGATCCCCGCGAAACCCCGCCACGGCACGATAGATCTCGTTGGACGACAGCGTCGACTGCGCGTCGGTGAAGCGGTAGCGGACATCGGTGCGGACGTTCGTTGCCGTCCCCGCGGCAGTACCGCACAAAGCCCCTGCCTGCTGCTGCGATAGAAGCGGGTTGTCGCAGTTGATGTCATAGGGGATCGAACCGGGCTGGATCGTGGCAGGATCCGACTGGCTCCGCGACTCGGATCTCAGATAAAGCCCGTTTGCGTAGAGCTGCAGCGCGGGGGAAACCTCGTAGTTGAGGAAGACGGCGCCGTTGTAGCGCTTGTTCTCGCGCTGGAAATAGAAGCTGTCATTGTAGTTGTAGCCGTTGGCCCCCGTGAACGGGACGAATTCGCGACCGCCACCCGCCGCGTTCGTGAGGACGGAGCCATTCTGCGCCGGCCCGGACAGCGCCTGGAAATAGCCAGCCGGCGTTGCCGAGGACGGTGAGGCGCAGACGACCGACTGCGCCGACAAGGTGATCGGGCAGACGGAAAACGATCGCGACGATGCGAGGACCGGCTCGACCTGGCTATAGGCCCCGAAGAGCGAGATGTTGCCGCGGCCGCCGGCGAAATTTCTGCCCATGCTGATATTGGCGTCGAACCGGCCGCCATCATTGGCCATGCCGCTGGGCACGGCGAAGCCTGCGTCACGCGCGGCCTGCGCGGCGATGTTGTCGCGATTGTCGGCGTTGTAGAAGCCGTAATTGACGTTCGCGTTGACGCCCTCGAAATCCTTGCGGAGGATGAAGTTCACCACGCCGCCGATAGCGTCCGAGCCATAGACGGCAGATGCGCCGCCGGTCAGCAGATCGACGCGCTCGATCAGTCCAACCGGCACGACGGACGCATCGATCCCTTCGGTGACACCGATCCGCTGACCATCAATCAGCGTGAGCGTCCGGTTCGTCCCGAGGCCGTGAAAATCAAACTGCTGGCGCCCGTTGCCGTTCGATAAGTTGGTGTCATTGTTCTTGATCGCCGGAACGCGGTTCAGCACCTCCTGGACGCTGAAGGCTGCCTGCAGCTTGATGTCCGCCTGGCTGACGCTGGTCACCGGTGCGGTTTCGACGAGATTTTTCGACCGGATGCGCGATCCCGTCACGACGATGTCGCCACCAGGCGGCGTCGGACCCGTCGTGTCGTCCTGTTCCGTGTCAGGCTGGTTCGCCGGGCGTTGCGGCAAAACCTGTGATTGAGATCCCGTCATCGATACGCGCATCGGCGCGGCGGGGCGCGCGATTACATAGACGCCCTGTCCCGTTCGCGACGTGACGAGACCACTGCCCTGCAGGAGCCGGTCGATCGCCACGTCCGGCGTCATCGATCCGGTGATCGACGGGGATACGCGGTCGGCGAGGAGGGTTTCGTCGAACACCATCTGCACGTGCATCTGGCGGCCGAGCAACCGCAGCGCCGGGCCGAGTGGCTGGGCCTTGATGTCGACGCGAACCACCCGCTGCGCCTGTGCCGGAGAGACCGCCATCACCGTAGCGATTGCCACGCAGCTTACGCCAAGAATTCGTCGGTCCCTTAACATCATCGATCGCCCCTCTTCCTCTGTTATACTTTTGTGACGTACGAGGGTGTCGAACACTCACTTCATTACGAAAATTATCTTATAATTTCGCTTTGTCTCGGTTTCAGCGACGGCGGCTCAAGCGGATCGCCTCGCCGTCAACGGCAGCATCGACCGGGAAGGTTGTGGCGATTGCGTCGGCAAAGGCATCGACATCGCCATTGTTGAAGACCCCGCTGACGCGAATGTCCGCGGCACCCGGATCGACGATGATCCGGCGGCGCTGGGCATAGCGGTTCATGCGTTCGGCGGCGGCGACGAGTGTCTCCGACGTGAAACTTACCTGCTCCGCACCCCAGCCGTCGTTTCCGATCGATGAGCTCACGGATCCGACGAACCCCGATACCGGCAGGCCGATCTCATGCCCCGGGGTCAGCGCGCGCTCTGCGGTCAGTTGGCGCCCACCCAGCCGAACGACCTCGTTCATCTGCCCCTGGGGGGTATCGCGTAATACCGCGACCCGACCCTCGAACAGCGCGACCCGCACTTCGCGGCTGAGCCTTTCAACCGAAAACTCGGTCCCGGTTGCGATCACCACGTTTCGCCCGCTGCGCACGGCGAACGGGCGCAGCGGATCCTTTGCGACCTTGAAGCGCGCGCGGCCCTTCTCAAGGACGATGTCGCGGCGTTGCGGGCTGAAGGCGACCGTGACCATGCTGTCGGCGTCGAGCGACAGACGCGAGCCATCGGCCAGCGCGATGACACGTCGCTCACCGATCGCGGTGCGATATTCGTCGCGGCCGCTATGGCGCCACGCCAGCGAGCCCAGCGACAGCGCAAGCAGGAGCACAGCCGCGATCGCCCAAGCCACAGGTCGGGACACCATCGGCGTCCGAATCCAGCGACGCTGCCCCGCGCGATGTACGGCACCGAGCGCTTCGCGGCGTAGTGCGAGCATCTCGGGAGCGTCGGCATTTTCCTCAACTGCGTCCCAGGCGGCAAGCGCTGCGCCCAGGCGCTCGCCCCGGCGCGGGTCGTCGGCCAACCACGCGTGCAGGTCGGTGCGCTCCTGCGGAGACAAGGGCCCGTCGGACAACCGCAGGCACCAGTCGATGACGATGTCCGCATCGGATTGCGGCGCGGTCATTGCGAGTCTCCCATGGCGGCAAGCAGCGCACGCATTGCGTTCGCGATATGCTTCTCGACCGCGCTCACGGAAATGCCGAACGCATCGGCGATCGCCTTACGCTGCATGCCCTCCAACCGGTAGAGAATGAAAATCTGGCGAGTCCGGTCAGGCAGTCCGCCCAGCGTGCGCGCGACGCACCCGACGCTCTGCCGCGCGGACAGCAACCGCTCGGCGTCGATCGGATCGACGCCGAGGTCGGCATCGGTCGCTCGTGATTGTTGATATCGGTACCGCGTCGCGTCACGTCGATATTGATCGCGCAACAGGTTGGCGGCTGCCTGGAAGATATAGCCTTCGGGGTTGTCGGTGGCCGGCCCCCTCATCGTCGCCATTCGGATGAAGAGATCCTGGATCAGATCTTCCGCCTGCACGGGATCGCTGAGACGACGGACGAAGAACGCCATGAGTGCCGGCCGCATGCGTTCCATGGCCGCCGACAGATCGCGTGCCGGCATCGCGCCGGCCGGAGGCCTATGCTTCATCATGCTAGATAGACGGGCAGGCGCGCGATGTGCACAGTTTAAACGAGCGCTTTGGTCGGTGGGGTTCGTCAGGCAACTCCACGATCAGCAGCGCGTACCGCGGGCGGGGTGGGTAGATACATATTGCCAGCTCGGCGAGAACGGCCGAACGCAGCGTCCTGGCGCAAGAGAGCGAACGCGGATTGCGAGCCCTGCGGCGCATGCGACGACGAGGATGGCGATGAAGCAGAGGATGATCCCGGTTCCCCGTCTGACGACTTTCGTTGCAGTGCCGCTTGCGCTGCTGCCGTGCGCCTGCGCGGGTGGGCCGAGCACCGCGTCGATCGCCGCGCAACCGGCCTTTGTCGCCGAACGGTTCTTCGCCGGGCGGCTGGACGGGACGGGCGTGCTCAAGATCGCATTTCGGGCGCCGGTCCGGACGCATGTCGCGAGCGTCGGTCGCGTCGCTGCCGACGGAACATTAATCCTGGACCAGCATATCGAGCAGCAGAGCAAGCCGCCGCGCGATCGGCAATGGCGGATCGTTCCGCTCGGGCACGGGCGTTACACGGGCACGCTGACTGACGCGTCCGGACCGGTGACGGGGGAGGCGGTCGGCAATCGCCTGCATCTGGCCTTTCGTATGCGCGGCGGCATGATGGTCGATCAGTGGCTGACGCTGTCTCCCAATGCCCGGGTCGCGCAGAACCGACTGATCGTCCGCAAGCTCGGCATGACGGTGGCGACACTCGGCGAAACCATCAGGATACTGCCATGAGCGCGCATCGCGAACGTCATCTTGTATCGCGGAGCGGCTGGCTTCGTGCCGCGGTGCTTGGCGCAAATGACGGGATGGTGTCGACCGCGAGCCTGATCGCGGGCGTCGCCGCGTCGGGCGCAACGACCGGCGCCGTGTTCGTGGCCGGCGCGGCGGCTATGGTCGCGGGGGCGATGTCGATGGCCGCGGGCGAATATGTGTCGGTCAGTTCGCAGGCCGACAGCGAGGCTGCCGATCTGGCGCGCGAGCACGGCGAACTCGCCAGCGACTGGGCGCATGAGCATGACGAGCTCGCGCAGATCTACGTGGCGCGCGGTCTCGATGCGACGATCGCGAGCGAGGTCGCGCGGCAATTGATGGCGCATGATGCGGTCGGCGCGCATGCCCGTGACGAACTTGGCATCTCCGAAATCGTCATGGCCCGCCCGCTCCAGGCGGCATTCGCGTCCGCTGTCAGCTTCGTCGTCGGCGCGATACCGCCGCTGCTGGTGGCCATCCTGACGCCTGCGCCACACCGGCTGCTAGCGGTGACGGCAGCGACTCTGGTCTTCCTCGCGCTGCTGGGGATTGTCGGGGCGCGGACGGGTGGCGCAAGCCCGTGGCGGCCGGCGCTTCGCGTCCTGTTCTGGGGTGCGGCGGCGATGGCCGCGACGGCCGCGATCGGGCATCTCGTGGGTCGCGCGGTTTGATACCTGGCCCCAATCCGGGTGCGGATTTCCGCGGCTCGCCTGAATGCGAGCGCGGCGGCTTAGACGAAAGGGCGCAAATAGCAGCGTTTTGATCGTGGGTGCGACTGGTAACCGCCTCCTATCGGCGTATACGACCGGATCGTAGACGGGAGGGCCGGGGATCGGCCCGCAAGGAAAGATGCTGCTGTACCCTTATGGATTCTGCTGATCAGACCCTGGAACAGCTTGGCTGGGACGCGCATTTCGAGAGCCAGGTCTCGGGGGTCGAAGCCGCCTATTGTCATCCCGCCAGGGTCATGGCCGTCCACCGCGGCCAGATTGCCGTGGCAGGGTCGGGCTGGGCCGGCGATCTGTCGCCCTATATCGCTGGTGCCACGCCGTCGGACGATCACCCGACCGTCGGCGACTGGCTGCTGACCAGCGCGGACAGGGCGCAGGCGCTGCGTGTGCTCGGTCGCAAGAACCTGTTCAAGCGCCGTGCGCCGGGTGATCCGCGCGGTGAGCAGATGATCGCCGCGAATGTCGACACGGTCTTCCTCGTCGCGTCGTGCAACCAGGATTTCAGCGTTGCGCGGCTGGAACGCTATCTCGTGCTGGCACGCGAGGTCGGGGTCGATGCGGTCGTGATCCTCACCAAGATCGACCTGACGGACACGCCGGAGACCTATGTGGACGCGGTTCGTGCGATCGAGCCCGGACTGATCGTCGAGACCGTCGACGGGCGCGAACCTGACGCTGTGGCGCGGCTCGCCGCCTGGTGCGGTATCGGCAAGACCGTCGCCTTTCTCGGGTCGTCGGGCGTCGGCAAGTCGACGCTCGTCAACACGTTGCGCGGATCCGCAAGCATCGCGACCCAGGCGATCCGCGAACATGACGGGACGGGGCGGCATACGACGACGGTGCGCCAGATGCATCGCCTCGACCAGGGCGGTTGGCTGCTCGACCTGCCGGGCATGCGCGAACTGCAATTGTCCGACGCGGCCGCGGGCATCGCGGAAGTGTTCGACGACTTTACCCTTGCCGCGCAGGACTGCCGGTTCTCGAACTGCGCGCACGGCGGAGAGCCGGGCTGTGCGGTGCGCGCGGGGATCGACGCCGGCATTTTGACGCCCGAACGCTTTGCGCGCTGGCGTGCGCTGGAAGCGGGCGAGACTGCCGCCACCGCACGCACTTCCCGACGGCGCCCCCGCTAGCGCCGCGTCGGGGGGCTTGAAACCGCGGTCGAGGTCGAGAACGGGCGCGACGATGCGCTCTTCCCCCATTGCCGGTTCGGCCGGGCGCTCATCACGAACCGCAAGTCGCCGCCCTGCCGGATCTCGTCGTCGCGGAGATAGGTGCGGGTGAGGGGCCGGCCGTTCAGGGTGACGGACTGGACGTAGCGATTGGCGGTCGAGAAATTGTCCGTGCTAATCACGAACCGCTTGCCGCCGGGCAACATCAGTGTCGCCTTGGGCAGGAAGGGGCGGCCGATGACATATTCGTTCGCGCCCGGTGCGACCGGGTAGAAGCCTAGCGCGGTGAACACGAGCCAGGCGGACATCTGTCCGAGATCGTCGTTGCCGCTCAATCCCGCCGGCGTGTCGGCATATTGGCTGGCGACGATCTGCCCCAGCCGCTCCTGTGTACGCCAGGGTGCTCCGGCATAGCTGTAGAGATAGGCGACGTGATGGCTCGGCTCGTTCCCGTGGATATACTGGCCGATAAGCCCGGCGATGTCCTCAGCATGGCTGTAGTCGATCTTCGACAGGTCGAAATCGAACATCGCGTCAAGCTTCCGGATTGTCCTCGCGTCGCCGCCCAGCAGGCGGAAGAGCCCCGCCTGATCCTGCGGCACGAACCAGCTATATTGCCACGCATTGCCCTCCGTATAGTCGGAGCCGTAGTTGATTGCGGTCGGGTCGAAGGGGGTGCGGAACTGTCCGTCCGTCTTGCGCGCGCGGAGCCAGCCTGACGACGCGTCGAAGCTGTTGCGCCAGTTGCCGGCCCGCTTTTCAAAGCGCGCGGCGATGTCGGACCGGCCGAGTTTCCGCGCCATCCGCGCGATGGTCCAGTCGTCATAGGCATATTCGACGGTCTTGGAGGCGGCTTCGGGTTCCTTGTCGATCGGCACATAGCCCCGCGCGATATACTCGCCGAGACCGCCATAGCTGGCATGGTCGGCACTCGCGACCATCGCGTCCAGCGCCGCATTGGCATCGAAGCCGCCAATGCCCTTCATATAGGCATCGGCGATGACGGGTACGGCGTGATAGCCGATCATCGTCCACGTCTCGCGGCCGGCGAACTGCCAGACCGGGAGGATGCCGTCGGGGCTGTGCGTCTGGCTGGCGAGCAGCGAGCGGACGATGTCGGTATTGGTCTTCTCCGGCTGGATCAGGGTCAGCAGCGGGTGTTCGGCGCGGAACGTGTCCCAGAGCGAGAAGGTCGACCGGACCGTGAAATCGGTCGCCTGGTGGATCTGGTCGTCGGGCCCGCGATAGCGGCCGTCGCGGTCGCTCCAGATGCTGGGCGCGAGCAGGCTGTGGTAGAGCGCGGTGGCGAAGATGCGGCGCATCGGCGCCTCGGCCTCGAACGTGACGGCGCCGAGCGCGGTATCCCAGGCAGCCTGCGTCTGCGCATGGATATCGTCGAAGCCGCCCGCTTCACCGTCGAGATTGGCGAGCGCGCCGGCTTCGTCGACGCCTGAGATGCCGACCTTCACCTCGAGCGGTCTTGTCAGGACGCCGAAATCGAGACGCGCCTCGAGCGCCTGGCCGAGCTTTTCGGCGAGCGCATCGCTGTCGCGGCCCGGCCCCTGGAACCCCTTATAGGGAATGGCGGTCTCGCGGTTGACGAGTGCGTGGCCGGTCAGGGGGGCGGAGAAGCGCATCGCGAAAAAGAGCTTGCGTCCGGGTGCCCATCCACGGGTTTCGCGAAAGCCGGTCAGGACACCGTCGTCGCGCAGGTGCAGCCCCGACCACAGGATCTTGCCGGGATAATTATAGAGCGACGAGCGGAGGTCGAGAACGAGATGCGCCGCCTTGCCTGCGGGAAAGCTGTAGCGGTGCACGCCGACCCGCGAGCCGGCCGTCATTTCGGCGCGGATGCCGCGATCGGCGAGCGTGACGGCGTAATAACCGGGCTTCGCGGTTTCAGTGGCGTGCGAGAAGCGCGAGCGATAGCCGGGGGCGGCGGGCGTGCCCGGGTCCATCGGCACGTCGTCGCCGGCGACCGGCATCACCAGCACGTCGCCGAGATCCGAATGGCCGGCGCCGGAGAAATGGGTGTGGCTGAAGCCGACGATCGTCGGGTCGTCGTAGCGATAGCCGGCGGCGTGCGGATAGCAGTCGCGGAGGACGCAGGAGGTGTCGGTGTCGGGCGAGAGCTGGACCATGCCGAACGGGGCGACGGCGCCGGGGAAGGTGTGCCCCTCACCACCGGTGCCGATCAGCGGATCGACCGAGTCGCTCGGTCGCGGCGCGGTCTGGGCGAGGGCGGGGGCGGGGCACACGGCGAGCAGGGCGAGCGCCGATCCGGCGAGGCAGAGACGCTTGAGCATTGGCATGGCGGTCACCCGGTCTGGGAGGGGAAGGGGCTCCGGAGTCTGGGGCCGGAGCGGCAAGGCCGGGTGCTGATACCGGCCGAGTTGAAGACGACAGCATTCAGTTTGCGGGGCGATTTGGCAAGACGGCGCGCCGCCGGCGAACCGCCCGGCAGGATTAGTGCCGGTTCGGCCAAGTTCCGAGCCGCGGCGAATGTTGCGAATGTTGAGACCGAAACGGCATAAATCTGCTCCGCATAATCCATTTGACAATTTACTTTTATAATTGGCAAATAGGCAAGCAAAGACGACGTACCGTGACGATCCGATGAACCGGACGTCCTACCCGAATACGGGAGCAGGCACGCGATCAGCAGGGAGACGTGAGGGGGCAAGGACGTCCCGCACGCCGAAAAGGGGAAGTCTGATGAGCGCAACCAAGACACTATATGCCGTTCCGTCGCATCGCCGCCGCGCGCTGCGCTTTCTGCTCGCGGGCGCAAGCCTGAGCGCGGCGCTGGCCGGGACGGCGGGCGCGCAGGAGGTCGCGCCGCCATTGCCCGCAGCCGCCAAGACACCGCAGACCGGCGACACGACCGGAGCGCCCGACGCGGTAACGCCCGCATCGACGGCGACTGCGCCCTCGGGCCAGACGGCGGACACCGCGTCGGCCGTTGCGGGTGAGCAGGATATCGTCGTCACCGGCTATCGCCGCTCGATCGAGAAGAGCCTGAACCAGAAGCGCGAAGCCAATGCGTTCGTCGACGTCATCACCGCCGAGGACATCGGCAAGTTCCCCGACAAGAACGTCGCCGACGCGCTGCAACGCGTGCCCGGCGTGGTCATCACGCGCGACGGCGGCGAAGGCGCGCGGGTCAGCATCCGCGGGCTCCAGTCCGACCTGACGCTGACGCTGCTCAACGGCAACTTCCTGGCCGGCGCGGACAGCGGCGATCCACAGCGGTCGTTCAACTATGTCCTGCTGCCATCCAGTTTCATCGCCAGCACCGAAGTCTACAAGTCGCCCGAGGCACGGCTGGAAGAAGGCGGTGTCGGCGGCACGATCATCCTCAACACGCGCAAGCCGTTCGACGTCCCCGCCTGGTCGGGCTTCGTGTCGACCGAGGGCACCTATTCGGACACCACCGAGAAGTTCGAGCCGCAGCTCGGCGGCCAGCTGTCGTGGAAGAACGAGGACGAGACGTTCGGCCTGCTGGTCGGCGGAGTGTGGCAGAAGCGGACCAACCGCGAATTGCGCAGCGAGGCGGAAAGCTGGCTGTGGTGGAGCGACCGCGACGCGCAGGGCAATGTCCTGACGCCCGCGACCGACGTCAACGGCAAGCCGTTCGCCAATAACGACGCGATCTCCTATTGGCCGGGGCAGGGCACGACCACGCGCGACGGCACGCATTATTCAGGCTATTGGGCACCGCAGACGGTCAATGCCGAAGTGTTCGACCAAGAACGCGAACGCTATGGCATCCAGGCGACGGCGCAGTTCCGCCCGTTCGACAATGTCACGGTGACGTCCAACTATTTCCGCTTCGGCTACAGCAGCGACTTCACCTCGAATACCGTCAAGATCCCCGAATGGGGCTATAACGACTTCTTCACCGGCGCGACGCTCGACAAGAGCGGGACGATCTTCCAGTCGGCGAATTTTGCGGTGCCGGCGGCGGGGACGGGCTGTCTGCTCCGTGCGACCCCGTGCACGATGGAAACGCCGCAGATCGCGGGCACCTACAGCCGCGAGAAGCAGGTCTCGAACACGTTCGAAACCGAGGTCAAGTACAGCCAGGACCGGTTCGACGCGGTGCTGAAGCTCGGCAAGACCAAGTCGAGCGGCGGCCCGTCCGCTCGGTTCAGCGCCGCCGCGAAGCCACGCGTGACGGTGCCGGGGCAGGAGCAGAACGGCAATCTGGTGAGCAACTGGGACGTTTCGAACGGCATCGGCGATTTCACCTTCTCGCCCGACCTGCAGCAGAACATCCGCAACGGCATCGCGCAGATCGACGTCGGTTCGACCAATTCGAGCTTCACGAACAGCGACCTGGCGCAGCGGTATCTCCAGCTCGACCTGACGCGCCGGTTCGACGGGTTCCTGAAGTCGGTGCAGATCGGCGGCAAATGGCGTGACCTGAGCATCCACCGCGAGACCGGACGCAACGAATGGTATGCGGATGCGGCCAGCCAGCTGCGCTATCAGGATACCGCGGCGGGCGCGGTCGCACTGCCCGAATTCTTCTATGAAAACCCGATCGGCAACGTCAACGGCGGATTCAACGCCAACGTCATGCCGGGGATCAATTTCGACAAGTATCTGAGCTATCTGAACGCGACCTATGGCGACGCGGTCCGCGTCAACGAGCGCGACTTCGTCTATGATCTGGGCGAGCGCGTCTTCGCCGGTTACGCCCAAGCGAACTTCGGCACCGGCGGTCTGCGCGGCAATATCGGTGTGCGGATGGCCAATACGCGTCAGTCGGGCAACACGTCGGACCGGCTCCAGTATCTGAAAGACTATTGCGTCAACGGGCCGAACGGTTCGTTCGATCCGAACCGGCCACTTGGCGCGGACGGCAATTGCCAGGTCCTGCCGCTGAGCGTCCGCGAGACGATCGTCAACACGCGCGCCGACCAGACCAAGACCTACACGGACTGGCTGCCGAGCTTTAACATCTCGTACGAGATCACCCCGGACCTGCTGGTCCGCGGTGCGGTCGCCAAGGTCATTTCACGGCCGTCCTTCGCCAATCTCGGGTCCGAACGGTCGCTGACCTATCGCTCGCCCGAATATGCGTTCGACCGCGGCCAGTTCGGCGAGTTCGAGGGCTGGTCGGGCAGAGGCGGCAATTCGGAACTCAACCCGTTTTCGGCATGGCAGTATGACGCCGGCATCGAATGGTATTTCCATCGCGGCTCGGTGCTTGGCGCGACGCTGTTCCGCAAGGACGTGTCCGATTTCGTCGTGCCGCTGGTGCTGAACGTCACGCGCGAGGTGGCGGGGGAGCAGGTGCTGATCCAGCCCTATTCGACGGTCGCGAACGGATCCAACGCGCGGTCGCAGGGTGTCGAGCTCTATGCGCAGCACACGCTGTCCTTCGGGCTGGGTGCGCAGGTCAACTTCACCTATAACGACACGTCGGTCGCCGACGTGACGCTCGACGGCCAGTCGGTCGGCTCGTCCGCGCTGGTCGGGAGCGCGAAGACGCAGATGAACGCCTCGGTCTTCTACGAGCATGGCAAGGTGCTGGTCCGCGCGTCGTACAACCGCCGCGGCGAGGTCGTCGGCGGGCTCCAGTCGGGGCTGAACGTCTATACCAGCCCGTATGAACAGGTCGATCTCAACGCCGCCTATGCGCTGACCGACCGGCTCAACATCACCGCCTCGATCATCAACCTGACCAAGTCGGAAGAGAGCCAGCATCTCGGCAACGATACCAAGGATCGCTTCGTCTATCGGAATTACTTCGGGCGCCGTGCCTATGTCGGCGTGTCGTTCAACTTCTGATGGCGGGGCCAAAACCTTCCTCTCCCCTGGTGGCTCCTTCGCGGAGCCACCGTTTTTTTGATAGATATCCCCGCGTCCTGCGCCGGGCCCTGACGCTGGCGGGGCTGCTCGCCTGCGGAGCGGCGACCGCGTCCAACCCGATCGTGCCGGGCTGGTATGCCGATCCCGAGATCCGCGTGTTCGCGGGGCAATACTGGATCTACCCGACCTATTCCGACCATGCCGGAAAGCCGGTCGCGCCGAGCCGCTTTACGCCCGCGCAAAAGGCCGCCCGACTGCGCAAGACGGTCCGCCCGTCCTATGGCATGCAGACCTTCTTCGACGCGTTTTCCTCGCCCGACCTGGTGCACTGGACAAAGCATCGCCGCGTGTTCGACGTGCAGGATGCGGGCTGGGCCGCTTATGCGATCTGGGCTCCGTCGGTGCTCCAGGCGAACGGGCGCTATTACATGTTCTTCAGCGCGAACGACATCCAGAGCGATGGTGCGCTCGGCGGGATCGGTCTCGCGGTCAGCACGACGCCGGGCGGTCCGTTCAGGGATGCACTCGGCAAGCCGCTGGTCGGCGCGTTCCATAACGGTGCGCAGCCGATCGACCCGTTCGCGTTCCGGGATCGCGACGGGCAGGTCTATCTCTTCTACGGCGGCTGGAAGCATTGCAACGTCGTCCGGCTGAGCCCCGACCTGAAGCGCGTCCTGCCGTTTCCCGACGGGACGATGTTCAAGGAGATCACGCCGCCCGGCTATGTCGAGGGGTCGTTCATGATCGAACGCCGCGGCGTCTATTATCTGATGTGGTCGGAGGGCGGGTGGACCGGCCCGGACTATAGCGTCGCCTATGCGACCGCGCCGAGCCCGACCGGGCCGTTCACGCCGAAGGGCAAGATCCTGTCGCAGGACCTGCGCATCGCGCGCGGCGCGGGGCATCATTCGGTCGTCAACGTGCCCGGCACCGACGACTGGTACATCGCCTATCACCGCCGGCCGCTCGACACCGATCGCGGCGAACACCGGCAGATCGCGGTCGACCGCATGGTCTTTGCCGCCGACGGGACAATCAAGCCCGTGGTCATGACCAATACCGGCGTCGCGCCGCGGCCGATCCGTGCCGGGTCAACCGCTTCAGGGCGCGACCAACATTCATCTGGGAGAGCGATGTGAGACACAGGGTAATCGCCGCATTGCGCGGCACGGTGGCGGCGGTCGCGTCGATCGCGCTCGTCGCACCGGTGCCGCTGTCGGCACAGGCTGCCGCCAGCGCCGAGGCGCAGCCGTCGGTCGACCTCGTCAACCCGCTGATGGGCACCGATTCCGACTATACGCTGTCCTACGGCAACACCTATCCCGCGGTCGCGGTGCCGTGGGGGATGAACTTCTGGACGCCGGTGACGGGCAAGCCCGGCAGCGGCTGGGGCTACACCTATGACGGCAACAAGATCAACGGCATCAAGCAGACGCACCAGCCAAGTCCGTGGATGAACGATTATGCCGCGTTCGCGCTGATGGCGACGACCGGCGCGCTGAAGGTCAAGGCGGACGAACGCGCCTCGTGGTACAGCCACAAGGCGGAGGAGAGCCGGCCCTATAGCTACAAGGTCTATCTCGCCGATTACGACGTGACCGCGGAGGTCGCGCCGACCAACCGCGCCGCGCAGTTCCGCTTCACCTTCCCCGAAAGCGACGACGCGCACATCATCCTCGACGGCTATGCGGGCGGATCGATGGTGTCGGTCGACACGGCCAGGCGCCGGATCACCGGCTATGTCCGCAACAACCATGGCGGCGTGCCGGGCAATTTCCACAATTACTTCGTCGCCGAGTTCGATCACGCCTTCACCGTCAGCCGGACCTGGGACGATAATGGCCAGATCGCCGCGACACCGGTGCGCGAGGGCGATCATGTCGGCGCGGTCGTCAGCTTCAAGACGCGCAAGGGCGAGCAGGTCGGCGTCAAGGTCGCATCGTCGTTCATCAGCCTCGACCAGGCCGAGCGCAATTTGCGCGGCGAGATCGGCGGCGACGGCTTCGAGCAGACCAAGGCCAAGGCGAAGGCGGTCTGGCAGCGCGAGTTCGACCGGATCGAGGTGAGCGATCCCGACATCGACAACCGGCGCACCTTCTACTCCGCGCTGTACCGGATGCTGCAGTTCCCACGCATGTTCCACGAGGTCGATGCCAAGGGCCAGACGGTCCATTACAGTCCGTATGACGGCAAGGCGCATCCGGGCTTTCTCTATACCGACAACGGCTTCTGGGACACGTGGCGCGCGGTCTTCCCGTTCTTCGCGCTCATGTATCCCGAGCGCGACAGCGAGATCATGCAGGGGCTGGTCAACACCTACAAGGAGTCCGGCTGGCTGCCCGAATGGGCGAGCCCCGGCCACCGTGACGTGATGATCGGGTCGAACTCGGCGAACCTGATCGCCGATGCGTATCTGAACGGCGTGCGCGGGTTCGACGTCGAGACGTTGTACGAGGCGATGGTCAAGAACGCGACCACGTCGCAGGGGCGTCCGGTCGACAAGAAGGGCAATGTGGTCGGCGCGGTCGGGCGCGAGGGCGTCGAATATTACAACCGGCTGGGCTATGTGCCCTATGACGTCGGCATCAACGAGAATGCCGCGCGCAGCCTCGAATATGCGACCGCCGACTTCTCGATCTCGCGGCTGGCGAGTGCGCTCGGCAAGACCGAGGATGCCAAGCTCTATGCCGCGCGGGCGCAGAATTACCGCAAGCTCTACGACACGCAGAGCGGGTGGATGCGCGGGCGCAACCAGGACGGCAGCTGGTCGACCCCCTTCAACCCGTATAAATGGGGCGACGCGTTCACCGAGGGCAATGCGCTGCATTACAGCTGGTCGGTGATGCAGGACGTGCAGGGGCTTGCCGACCTGATGGGGGGCAAGGACGCGTTCGTGAAGCGGCTCGATTCGGTCTTCACCACGCCGCCGATCTTCGACGACAGCTATTACGGGCAGACGATCCACGAGATCCGCGAGATGCAGATCGTCGACATGGGCCAATATGCGCATGGCAACCAGCCGATCCAGCACATGCCCTATCTCTATGACTGGGCGGGGGCGCCGTGGAAGACGCAATATCATGTCCGCGACGTGATGAAGAAGCTCTACGCGCCCACGCCCGACGGCTATCCGGGCGACGAGGATAATGGCCAGACCTCGGCCTGGTACGTGTTCTCCGCGCTCGGCTTTTATCCGGTCACGCCCGCGGTCGGCCAATATGCGATTGGCAGCCCGCTGTTCCGCACCGTCAAACTGACGATGCCGGGCGGCAAGACACTGACGATCGAGGCGGCGAACAACGGGCCGGGCAATGTCTATATCCAGTCGGCAAGCTTCAACGGGACGCCGCACGACAAGCCATGGCTGACGCGCGAGGCGCTGCAGAAGGGGGGTACGCTGCGTTTCGTGATGGGGGCGACGCCGAACCGAAAATGGGGGTCGGCGAGCAGTGCTGCGCCCTTCTCGATGAGCGCGCCGGTGGCCAAGCCATGAGCGGCGTGCGCTTCACCCCCCGCCGCCGCGACGTGATGACCGGTGCGGCGGCGCTCGCACTGACGGCCGCGCTGCCCGGCGGGGCGGTCGCCGCGCCGCTGGCGAGCAAGCGCCCGCCGCGTGGCGAGCGTCGCTTCGTCAGCGTCGCGGTCGAGGCCGAGATCGCGCGGGTGAAGGCGAAGATCGCCGACCCCGAGCTCGCCTGGCTGTTCGAGAATTGCTACCCCAACACGCTCGACACCACGGTCCGGCTGGGCATGGTCGACGGCAAGCCCGACGCGTTCGTCATCACGGGCGATATCGAGGCGCTGTGGCTGCGCGACAGCTCGGCGCAGATGCAGACCTATGTCCATCTCGCGCACAAGGATGCGGGGCTGCGCCGGGTCTTTGTCGGGCTGATCGCACGGCAGGCGCGCTGTATCCTGATCGACCCGTACGCCAACGCGTTCATGGACGACCCGACCGCGAAATCGAACCTGGGCGCGCGGACCGACCAGACCGAGATGAAGCCGGGCGTCGCCGAGCGGAAATGGGAGATCGACTCGCTCTGCTACCCGATGCGGCTCGCGCACGGCTACTGGACCGCGACGCGCGACAAGACGCCGTTCGACGACCTGTGGGCGCAGGCGATGGTCCGTGCGGTCGCGACCTTCCGCGAACAGCAGCGCAAGGACGGCAAGGGCTCGTATCATTTCCAGCGGCTGAACGTCTCGCCGACCGAGACGCTGATGTTCGAGGGATACGGCGCACCGACGCGCAAGGTCGGGCTGATCCATTCGATGTTCCGCCCGTCGGACGATGCGTGCCTCTACCCCTTCCTGATCCCGTCCAACCTGTTCGCGGTGTCGGCGCTGCGCATGCTGGCGACGGTCCAGCGCGAGGCGCGCGGCGATACCGCGGGCGCGGCGGACAGCGAGGCGCTCGCGACCGAGGTCGAGGCGGCGCTGCGCGCGCATGGCCGGATGCCCGACGGGCAGGGCGGCGAGGTCTGGGCCTATGAGGTCGACGGCTTCGGCAATGCGATCTTCATGGACGACGCCAACGTGCCGAGCCTGTCGGGCCTGCCGCTGCTCGGCGCGGCGGACCGCGCCGACCCGCTGTTCCGCCGCACCGCCGCGCTCGCCTGGAGCGATCGCAACCCCTATTTCTTTGCGGGCAAGGCCGCGCAGGGGATCGGCGGGCCGCATATCGGCCTCGACATGATCTGGCCGATGTCGATCGTCACGCATGCGATGAACAGCGATGACGACGCCGTGATCCGCCAGTGCCTGACCTGGCTGAAGACGACGCATGACGGCACGGGCTTCATGCACGAATCCTTTCACAAGGATGATCCGACGAAATTCACGCGCAGCTGGTTCGCCTGGGCCAACGGGCTGTTCGGCGAGCTGATCCTCGACCTCGAGCGCCGCAAGCCCGGCTTGCTCGCCGCGCGCTACTGACATGGACCCACGGGAGAGACACATGACCACCGCCAACCGCCGCCAGGTGCTTGCCACCACCGGGCTTGCCGGCCTTGCGGGCGTGCTGCCCGCCGCCGCTGCCACCGCGCAGGGCAAGCGCCCGACCGCGGGCAAGCCCGATCTGTTCATCGGCACGGGCGGGCACGGCCACACCTATCCCGGGCCGTCGCTGCCGTTCGGGATGGTCCAGCTCGGCCCCGATACCGACAACAGCCGCTGGGACGCGTGCTCGGGCTATCACCAGGATGACGGCTCGATCATGGGGTTCAGCCACACGCATCTGTCGGGGACGGGAATCGGCGACATGCTCGACGTCCTCGTCGTCCCGACGCGCGGGCCGCTGAAGCTGAAACCCGGTGCGCTCGACAAGCCGCAGGACGGCTATCGCCAGCGCTTCTCCGATGAGCTGGCCGAGCCCGGCTATTACCGCGTGAAGCTCGAATCGGGCGTGCTCGCCGAGCTGACCGTGACCGAGCGGACGGGGCATCACCGCTATACCTTCCCGCAGGGCGCGGGGCACATCCTGATCGACTTCGCGCACATGATCCTCGACGTCTGGGACAAGGGTGTGCTGATCGACGAGGCGTCGCTGGCGCTGTCGCCCGACGGCATGCTGACCGGCAGCCGCCGCGTCCACCGCTGGGCGAAGGGTCGGCGGATCCATTTCGCGATGCAGCTGTCGCGCCGCCCCGACCGTGTCGAGTTCTTCGGCGACGACGACAAACCGGCACCCGCGGGCGCGAAGGCGATCACCGGCAACCGGCTGAAGGTCGCGCTGTTCTTCGACCAGGCGGGCGGCGAACCGATCCTGATCAAGACGGGCATCTCCGCGGTCGACGTCGCGGGCGCCAAGGCCGCGCTGGCGGGCGAAGCCCCGGGCTGGCAGTTCGACAGCGTCCGGCGCGCGGCGGCGCGGACCTGGCAGACGCAGCTCGACTGTATCCGCGTCGAGGGCGGCACGCCCGATCAGCGCACGATCATGGCCAGCGCGCTGTACCACACGTTCCTGTCGCCCACGCTCTTCACCGACCGCGACGGCCGCTATGTCGGGCTCGACCGCAAGGTGCACACAGCGGCGCCGGGAGATCCTGCGTACAGCACCTATTCGCTGTGGGACACGTATCGCGCGCTGCACCCGCTGCTCAATCTGGTCCAGCCCGACAAGGCGGCGCAGTTCACGCGCGATCTGGTCCGCCAGACGATCCAGAGCCCGGCGGGCTCGCCGGTCTGGCCGCTCCAGGGTGTCGAGACCGCCTGCATGATCGGCTGGCATTCGGTGTCGGTGCTTGCCGAGGCGTGCGTGAAGGGCGTGAAGGCGGACTATGCCGCCGCCTGGCCGCAGATCCGCCGCCGTGCGTTCGACCGCAGCTTCCGCGATCTGGAAAGCACGCTCGGCCGCGGCTATTATTACGACCTCGGCTTCATCCCCGCCGACAAGGTCTGGGAATCGGTCAGCCGGACGCAGGAATATGCGTATGACGACTGGGCGATGGCGGTGCTCGCGGACGCGGCGGGCGCCTCCGCGGACGCGCAGGCGTTGCGCAAGCGCAGCCTCAACTATCGCAACGTCATCGATCCGAAGATCGGCTTCGCGCGGCCGCGCTTCGCCGACGGGACCTGGTGGGCGGACTATGATCCGATCCAGCTTGGCCACAACCCCGACAAGCACCGCGATTATACCGAGGCGAATGGCTGGCAGGCGACGTTCCTCAACCAGCACGATATCTACGGACTAATCGACCTGTTCGGCGGCGATGCCGGGTTCGTGAAGAAGCTCGACGCGCTGTTCGTCGCGCCGTCGACATTGCCCAAGAATGCGCCGCCCGACATTTCGGGGCTGGTCGGCCAATATGCGCATGGCAACGAACCTGACCAGCATGCCGCGTATATGTATGCCTATGCCGGTGCGCCGTGGAAGACGCAGGCGATGGTGCGGCGGCTGTGCACCGAGATGTACAAGGCGGATCCCGACGGCGTCATCGGCAATGACGATTGCGGGCAGACGAGCGCGTGGTTCATCTTCTCAGCGCTCGGCCTCTACCCGGTCGATCCGGTCAGCGCGGTCTATGTGTTCGGCTCGCCGTTGTTCGATGCCGCGGAGGTCGCGCTGGGCGGTGGCAAGACGCTCAGGATCACCGCGTCGGGCAATGGTCCGCAGGCGCCCTATGTCCAGTCGGTGCGGTGGAACGGCAAGCCCTGGACGAAGAACTGGATCGGGCATGCGGATCTCGCCCGGGGTGGCGAGCTCGCCTTCGTGATGGGGGACAAGCCGTCACGCTTCGGCACGGCGAAGGCGGATCGTCCGCCATCCTATCACCCCGGGCCGCGCCCGACGCGGGCTTGAGGGCGACCGCGCCGCGCCGGGTGCTGCTGCACCGGGCGCGGCGCGGGGGTGCGTCAGCGGACGACCAGACGCGTATAGAGGTGCCAGGTCGCATAGCCGAGCCAGGGCAGCACGACCGCCAGCCCGATCGCGAGCGGGATCAGCCCGAGGACCAGCAGTCCGGCGACACGCGCACCCCAGCCGAACACCGCGCGCGGGTTGCGCCGCGCCGCCGCGAGCGAGGTGCGCAGCGCGAGGCCTGCATCGACCGGCTGATCGACGACCATCGGGAACGCGACCAGCGCGAAGACCAGCGTGGTGATCGCGAAGGGTGCGCCTGCCAGATTGCCGAGCAGGATCAGCGTCCACCCCTCCTGCGTGGTGAACAGCCGGCCTGCGACGTCGCCGATCCGCAGCGGCGCGGTCGCACCGAAGGTCAGGTCATAGACCGCATAGGCCGTCGCCAGCCATCCGACCATCAGCGCCGCGAGCCCGGCGGTGAGGATCGCGAGCGGCAGGCGGCTGCGTCCGTTGAGCGGATCGAGGAAATGCCACCAGCTCGAGTCGCGCCCCTCTTCGCGGCGGCGCGCGAGTTCGTAGAAGCCCGAGGCGGCAGCGGGCCCGAGGATCGAGAGGCCGGCAACCAGCGGGAAGAACAGCGGGAGCAGCGGCGCGTTGTACGTCACCACCGCGGCGACCAGACAGACGATCGGATAGAGCAGGCCGATCACGATCAGGTCGCCGCGCTTGGCGAGAAAATCCTTCCACCCCTCGGCGAGGGCCCAGCGCAGGTCGGCGGTGCCGATCTCGCGGATCTCGGGGATGGCGGGTGCTGGCGCGATGAAGCTGTGCGGATGGGTGGCCATGATCTGCTCTCCGTTCAGGGGGTGGCGTATATCCTCGTCATGCGGGGTATCGTTGGGCGGCGTGACCGAACGGCCGGTTCAGCCGCACGATCGCCCAGTTGAGCCAGGCCGCAAAGCTGACCCACAAGAGATAGGGCGCGATCAACAGGCTCGCGAAGCGGTCGATGGGCCAGAGCCCGACGACCAGCGCGACCAGCGACGCCCAGAGAAACACGACCTCGATCAGCGCCCAGTCGGGGCGCCGGGCGCGGAAGAAGAGCGGGCTCCACAGCAGGTGGAAGACCGCGTTGACCACGAACAGCGTCACCACCTCCGCGCGGGTCGCGGCGTCGGGCGCGGCGGTCCAGGCGATCGACGCGGACCAGGCGGCCAGGCCGAGGATGATCGTCCAGGCGGGACCGAACAGCCAGTTCGGCGGCTGCAACCGCGGCTTGCGCAGCGTGCGGTACCAGGGGCCGATCGGCGTCATCAAACCGCCGACGACGCAGAGCGCGATGGCGGCACTGCCGCTCACGACAATCGGGTTAAGCATTACATTGTCCATCTTGCCGAGTGTCCAATGCGTGTTACACCTTTGGCATGCGCGTGTCTTTCCCCTTTTCGGCGATCGTGGGTCAGGACGAGATGAAACGCGCGCTGCTGATCGCGGCGGTCGATGCGCGGATCGGCGGGGTGATGGTGTTCGGCGATCGGGGCACGGGCAAGTCGACCGCGGTGCGCGCGCTCGCCGCGCTGCTGCCGCCGGTGCGCGCCGACCAGGCGGGGTATCAGGACGGAACGCCGCGCAGCGGACAGGTGCCGGTGCCGTTCGTCGACCTGCCGCTCGGCGCGACCGAGGACCGGGTGGTCGGCGCGCTCGATCTCGAACGCGCGCTGGGCGCCGGGATCAAGGCGTTCGAGCCGGGGCTGCTCGCGCGTGCCAATGGCGGCTTCCTGTATATCGACGAGGTCAATCTGCTCGAGGATCATATCGTCGACCTGCTGCTGGACGTCGCCGCGTCGGGCGAGAATGTTGTCGAGCGCGAGGGGCTGAGCGTCCGCCATCCGGCGCGGTTCGTGCTGGTCGGCAGCGGCAATCCGGAGGAGGGCGAATTGCGACCGCAGCTGCTCGACCGGTTCGGGCTGTCGGTCGAGGTCCGCACGCCGCAGGATCTGGACCAGCGCGTCGAGATCCTGAAGCGCTGCGACGCGTTCGAGCGGTCGCCGTCGGCGTTCGTCGAGCACTGGGCGGCGGACGAGCGTGCGACGCTGGCGGCGATCGCGCGGGGGCGGGCGGGGTTGCCGAAGGTCGCGCTGCCCGACGCGGTGCTCGCCTTCGCGTCGCGGCTGTGTATCGCGGTGGGGGCTGACGGGTTGCGCGGCGAACTGACGCTGATGCGGGCGGCGCGGGCGCTCGCGGCACTCGACGCGGTGTCGGAGGTGACGCAGGCGCATGTCGCGACGATCGCGCCGATGGCGCTGCGCCATCGGCTGCGGCGCAACGTGCTCGACGAGACCGGGTCGACCGCGCGGATCCTGCGCGCGCTGGAGGAGGTGGCGGGGTGACCGGGCCGGCAGCGGGGGCGCCGGATCCGCTGGCCGATGCGCTGATCGCGGCGCGGCTCTGTGCTGCCGATCCCGGGCTTGGCGGCATCGCGCTGCGCGGCGGCGGCGCGCTGCGCGATGCGGTGATCGCGGCGCTGCGGTCGCATCTGCCGGCCGGTGCGCCGCTGCGGCGGGTGCCGGTCCATGTCGATGACGACCGGCTGTTCGGCGGGCTGGATCTGGTCGCGACGCTGGCCCAGGGGCGCGCGGTGCAGCGTGCGGGGCTGCTCGTCGAGGCGGCGGGCGGGGTGCTGGTGCTGGCGATGGCGGACCGGCTGTCCGATGCGGTGGCGGGGCGGATCGTCGCGGCGATGGACGGCGGCGGCGTCGGACGATGCCTTGTCGTGGCGCTCGACGACGGGATCGGTCCCGACGAGCGCCCGCCCGCGGCGCTGCTCGAACGGCTGGCGTTTCGCATCGACCTGCACGACGCGAAGTCCGTGGCGGCGATGCAGGGCGGGGAAGATTTTGGGGACGCGGGGACGCCGCCGACGTCCGAGGCTGTCCTTGCGACGCTGGTCGCGACGGCGGCCGCGCTCGGGATCGAGACCGCGCGCGCGCCGCTGTTCGCGTTGCGCGCGGCGCGGGCTGCGGCGCGGTGTGCGGGGCGCGACGTGATCGGCGATGGGGATCTTATGCTCGCCGCGCGGCTGGTGATCGCGCCGCGTGCGACGCGTCTGCCGGCCGAGCAACCGGACGACGCGCCGCCGCCACCCGAGCCGCAGCCGCCTGACGCGCCGCCGCCGGACGCGGGGGATCGCGACCAGCCGGAAGGCGAAACCCGGCCACTCGACGACGTCGTGCTGGAGGCCGCGCTCGCGGCGCTGCCGAAGGATGTGCTGGCGCAGATCGCGGCGGGGGGCGTACGGCGCGGGCGGACGCGCGCGTCGCGCGGTGCGGGCGAGCGGCGTCGATCGCCGGCGCGCGGTCGGCCCGTCGGGGTGCGCCCGGGCGTGCCGGGCGGGGGGCAGCGCCTGAGCCTGATCGACACGCTGCGCGCGGCGGCGCCATGGCAGCGGCTGCGGCGCACGGCGGACAGCGCGTCGCGGGTGCTGGTCCGCCGCGACGACCTGCGGATCCGCCGGTTCGAGACGCGCGCGGTATCGGTCACGATCTTCGTCGTCGACGCGTCGGGATCGGCGGCGTTGTCGCGGCTCGCGGAGGCGAAGGGCGCAGTCGAGCTGCTGCTGGCCGATTCCTATGTTCAGCGCGCGCAGGTCGCGCTCATCGCGTTCCGGGGCAATGGTGCGACTGTGCTGCTCCCGCCCACCCGGTCGCTGGCGCGCGCGCGTCGGTCGCTCGCCGAGCTGCCGGGCGGGGGTGGCACGCCACTCGCGGCGGGGCTGCGCGCCGCGATCGACGTCGCCGATGCGGCACGCGCGCGAGGCCAGACGCCGTTCGTCGTCCTGCTGACCGACGGGCGCGCGAACATCGCCGCGGATGGCCGGGCGGTGCGCAGCGTCGCCGCCGCGGATGCGAGCGCTGCCGCCACCGCGCTCGGCCGTGCGGGAATCGCTGCGGCATTTCTCGACATCTCCGCGCGGCCGGGGCCGGAGGGCGCGGCGCTCGCCGCGGCGATGCAGGCGCGCTATCTGCCGCTGCCACGCGCGGATGCGGTGCGGATGCACGCGGCGGTCCGCGCGGTGCAGCCCGCATGAGCGCGCCGCGCTGGAGCGTCGAGGGTCGCGACTGGCCCAATCGCGCCGCCAGCCGCTTCGTCACGGCCGGTGGCCTGCGCTGGCATGTCCAGACCTTTGCGCCCGAGGCGCCAGTAGTCCAGGACCCGCCCGCGACGATCCTCCTGCTCCACGGTACCGGGGCGGCGACGCATAGCTGGCGGACGCTCGCGCCGTTGCTCGGCCGGGAGTACCACGTCGTCGCGGTCGACCTGCCGGGGCATGGTTTCACCACCGGCCGCCCGGTCGGCGGCCTGTCGATCGCGGGCATGGCGGGTGCGGTCGCGACGTTGCTCGGTGCGCTGCAGGTCACGCCGCAGGTGATCATCGGCCATTCGGCGGGCGCGGCGATCGCGGCACGGCTGGCGATCGACGGCACGGCGTCCCCCGCGGCGATCATCGGGTTGAGTGCGGCGCTGCTGCCCTTTCCGGGGCTGGCCGCGACATTGTTCCCGACGATGGCGCGCGCGCTGTTCGTCAATCCGATCGCGCCGCATCTCTTCGCGCGGATCGCCCGCACCCCGGGCGAGACGGGTCGGTTCCTGTACCGGTCGACCGGATCGCGGATCGATGACGCGGGCGTGGCCTGTTATGCGGCGTTGCTCGGCACGTCGGCGCAGTGCGCGGGCGCGATCGGCATGATGGCGGCCTGGGATCTGGTCGGATTGCCGAGCCGCGCTTCGCCACCGCGATCATCGAGGAGCGCGATCTCGCGGGGATGGCGGACTGCAACGACGAGCTCGACCGCATCGTCGACCAGATGCTGTTGCGCCGGCCCGACATAAAGCTGCTGTTCCTCGTCGGCTCCTGCCCGTCGGAGGTGATCAAGCTCGACCTCTCGCGCGCCGCGGCCCGGCTGTCGGTGAAGCATGGCGGGACGACCCGGATCCTCAACTATTCGGGCAGCGGGATCGAAACGACCTTCACCGAGGGGGAGGATGCCTGCCTCGCGGCGCTGGTGCCCGGCCTCGCCGCCGACGCATCGGCGAAACCGAGCCTGATGATCGTCGGCGCGCTGCCCGATGTCGTCGAGGACCAGTTCCTCCGGCTGTTCGACGCGCTCGGCATCGGCCCCGTCCATATCCGGCCGAATTCGCCGCGCTGTCGGCGGGTCGCGCCGCCGCCCGGCCGAGCGTCTATGTCTGCGCGCAGGATCGCAGCGACAGCGGCGACGACGACCGCCGCGATGCGTCCGCCCCTGCCCGCCCCGAACGCGTGCAGATCATCGTCAACGCGCCGCCCACCGGCGACGGCCCGGACACCAGCCAGGAGGAGATCGCGACATGGACGAGGCGTATGCTGGAGGGCGTTTCGCAGGCGGGACTTTCGCTCGATCTGGCGCCCTCGACCGTCATGACGACGCCGCACGCGTTCGAGGCACTGTGTCCCTCGACGGGTGGAGCCCTTTATGGACGGGCCTCGCACGGGTGGGCGGCGTCCTTCCGCCGGCAGGGCAGCCGGACACGGATCCCTGGGCTCTATTGCGCGGGCGGGAGCACCCACCCCGGCGCGGGCGTCCCGATGGCGGCGCTTTCCGGCCGGCTAGCCGTCGACTGCCTGCTCAGGGACCACGCTTCGACGTTCGTGTCGATGCCCAGGGCTATGCCTGGTGGTATGTCGACGCGACCAGCGCGGACGGCGCCCATGGGCTGACGATCATCGCCTTCATCGGCAGCGTCTTCTCGCCCTATTACAAGCTCAGCGGCCGCGCGAAAGACCATCACGCCTGCCGCCGATTGCAGCAGATGCGCGCAGGTCCGCGAGCCGACGACGAGGAAGAACGCGTCCTGGATCTTGCGATGCAGCCAGATGATCCCGGTGAGCCCGCAGAACACCTCGCGCTGGCCGCGCTCGCGCAGCACGGGCGTGGCATCGCATCCGGTCCGGCCGAAATGCTGCGCGGTTGCCAGGGGGGCGGTTGGCAGGGGGGTAAAAAGCGGGGCGGTCATGACGCGACCAGGCTCGCCGGTGCGCGCTGCAACCGCGCGGCCCGCAGCTTGATCAGGAACTGCGCGGCATTGATCACGTAGCTCGCATAGGCCGCGAGCGCGAGCCACATGCGTCCCGCCTCGCTGCCGAAGTCGCGGGCGAGCGCGACGAGATAGGCGGTGTGCAGCGCGAGCACGAGCATGCTCACCACGTCCTCCCAGAAGAAGGCGGGGGCGAACAGCCATTGGCCGAACACCTGCTTCTCCCAGATCGCGCCGGTGATCATGATCGCGTAGAGCGCGCCCGTCTTGACCACGATCGATATCGTGGCGGCGACCACGCCGTCGCCCGTCGCGAGATAGCGCAGCACCAGCGTCAGGCTGACGAGGAAGACCAGGAACTGGATCGGGGCAAGCACCCCCTGGACCAGTGTCCAGGCCGACGAGTCGCGGCGCTCGCGCTGGTCCGGCGTGTAGAGCGGGGCGGCTGCTCGGCCGGAGCCCGGGACGGCCGTGCCGCCCTGCCGATCTGCCGGAGAAAGGTCGTTCGCTCGCATCGCGCCCCGCCTGCCCAAGTTCCGATCGGACTTTACGCCCGCCCCTCAAAAAGTGTCAAGTTATTTGGACGTCCACGATCTGGAACAGATTGTGCGATGCAGCAAAACCGTCCGGTTGTCAGTCAATTGCAAGTGGGATATGCTGCAAGTCGCCGCTAATCTGCCAAATGCAGGTCCCGGTCTGTAGTTGTTGGCGTGTCGACCAGGCTGGGGAGAGCCGGTAATGGCAGCGGTTACTCACTATTCGCGCGGTTTCCGGTGGAGCACCGGGTCGTTCGCACGTCGGGACTGGAGCGATGGCCGCCGAGATCTTGGTCCGGGGCCGCGTCGCGATGACGGGGACTATGATCGCCCTTTGTCTGCGCTGATCGAATGCGAGATCATTCCGCGGCTGATGGCGGCGCATGCCAGTGCGGCGATGCCCTCCGCCGAGATCGGGACGGATGGCCCGATCGACAGCGTCGAGGTGGGCATCTTCGCGCCGCTGGTGATGCAGGTCGATGCCGACCGCCTGCTTGCGCATATCGAGATGATCCTCGACCGCGGTGTCTCGGTCGAGACGGTCATGGTCGATCTGCTCGCACCCGCCGCGCGCCTGCTCGGTGAATATTGGGATGATGATCGCTGCGATTTCGTCGATGTGACGATGGGGTTGTGGCGGCTGCAGGAAGTCGTGCACGAGATTGCCGGTCGCATGCCGAACATCCGGACAGATCCGGGCGACCGGCATCGAGCATTATTCGCGTCGCTGCAGGGCGATCATCACAGCTTCGGGACGATCGTCCTCGACGAGGTCTTTCGGCATGGCGGCTGGCTGACGGACCGGATCAACGACGCGGAAACGCCCGTGTTGCTGGATGCCGCGACGGCGGATTGGTTCGATATCATCGGATTGACGATCAGTTGCGACTGCCATATCGCCGGACTTGCTTCGATCATTGCTGCGTTGCGAAGGGTTTCGCGAAATCCTCGTGTCTGCATCATGGTCGGCGGTGCGATTTTCAATGCAGACCCGGATCTCGCCACCAAAGTCGGCGCCGATGGTACCGCGTCCGATGCGAAACTCGCGCTGAAAATGGCCGGCGATCTTCTCCGCGAAAGCGCATGGGGGACCACGGCGTGTAATTGATTGCTGCAGATTGGAGCGCGACGCTCGTCGATGGACAAGACTATCGCCTCTTCCCCGCATCTGGCCTTCGCCCGCCCCGACGCCGCGCCCGGGGCCCTGAGCGCGCGCGTGGCCGCGTCGCTGCTCGCGGCCGTCGGCGACGTCGCCTTCATCCTTGCCGCCGATGGGCGGATCCTCGACGTTGCGGTGTCGCAGGGTGATCTTGCCAATCACGGCTTTGCCGGCTGGGTCGGCGAGCGCTGGATGGACACGATGACGGTCGAAAGCCGTCCCAAGGCGGCCGAGATGCTCGCGGCAGCGGGCCGCCCCGAACCCCCGCGCTGGCGACAGGTGACGCATCCCGCGGCGGGTGGCGACGTGCCGGTCCGCTATCTGGTGATGTCGCTCGGCACACCCGATCGACTCGTCGCGATCGGTCGCGACCTGCGCGGCGCGGCGGCGACGCAGCAGCGGCTGCTGCAGACTCAACAGGCGCTGGAGCGCGACTATATCCGCCTGCGCCAGGCCGAGACGCGGTACCGGATGCTGTTCGACATGGCGTCCGATGCGATCCTGGTCGTCGATGCCGGCTCGCGCCGTATCCGCGAGGCGAATCCGGCGGCGCTGCGGCTACTCGATGCCGCCGCCGATACGCTGGTCGGAGCGCCGGTCAGCACGATCGTCGACCCGCATGATCGCGACGACCTGGTCGCGCATCTCGGGGCGGCGGAGGCGGCGGACGATGTCGCACCGGTCGCGCTGCGCCTGAACGATCGCGCGGTCGACGTGCGGATCGATGCGAAGCTGTTCCGTCAGGCGCGCAGCCCGTCGCTGATCGTCCGGATCGAGGCGGTCGAGCCGGTCGTCGGTGCGCGTCGGCACGAGGCGACGCTCGGCGACGTGGTCGAGCGCATGCCCGATTCGTTCGTGCTGGTCGATCGCGACTTGGTGGTCCTGACCGCGAATGCCGCCTTTGTCGAACTGACCGAAATGCCGTCGATCGAGCGGCTGATCGGCGCGCGGCTGGGCGCGTGGCTGGGCCGGCCGGGCATCGATCTCGAGCTGATCGTCGCGCAGCTGCGTGAACATGGCTCGGTCCGCAACGTCGCGACGATCCTGCGCGGCGCGGCGGGTGCGCAGGCCGAGATCGAGGTGTCCGGCGTGGTCGCGCCGATGGGCGGCAGCGAGTGTTTCGGCTTCACGATCCGCCATGTCGGACGTCGCCTGCGCCAGGTGCCGCTGGTCGCGCACGACACGCCGCGATCGGTCGAGCAGCTGACCGAGCTGGTGGGGCGCATGTCGCTGAAAGAGATCGTGCGCGAGAGCACCGATCTGATCGAGCGGCTCTGCATCGAGGCGGCGCTGGCCTATACGTCGGATAATCGCGCGTCCGCGGCGGAGGTGCTCGGCGTGAGTCGGCAAAGCCTCTATTCCAAGCTGCACCGCCACGGCCTTGGCAATCTCGTGTCGGGCGACGGCTGAACGCGCGAGGTCATCGGCATTGGTGTCAACATATATTGACAGATAAGGGTGTCTGATCCTAGCTTTGCGACATGGATCGCCTGTCCGCTTCCCGTGTCGCGATGCCGCCGCCCGCGGCTCGCGACGTGCTGGAGCTGCTCAAGCCGGTCACCTGGTTTCCACCGATCTGGGCGTTCCTGTGCGGGGTCGTGTCGTCGGGCGTTCCGCTGGGCGATCGCTGGCCGTTTCTTGTCGGGGGTGTCCTGCTGACGGGGCCGCTGGTCTGTGGGACGAGCCAGGCGGCCAATGACTGGTTCGACCGCCATGTCGATGCGATCAACGAGCCGCTGCGGCCGATCCCGTCGGGGCGGATCGCCGGCAGTTGGGGCTTGTGGATCGCGATCGCGGGCAGCCTGATCTCGGCAGCGGTTGGGGCGGCGATGGGGCCGCTGGTGTTCGCGGCGACCGGCGTCGCGCTGGCCTGCGCCTGGGCCTACAGCGCGCCGCCGTTCCGGTTCAAGGCGAGCGGGATCTGGGGGCCCGCGGTGGTGGCGCTGACCTATGAGGGGCTGACCTGGTTCACGGGCGCGGCGTCGATGACGGGCGGCTGGCCCGACGTTGCGGTGCTGGTCATACTCGGCCTCTACACCGCCGGCGCGCACGGCATCATGACGCTCAACGATTTCAAGGCGGTCGAGGGCGACCGGATGATGGGGTTGCGCTCGCTGCCGGTCGTGCTGGGGGTGGATCGCGCCGCCCGGCTGGCCTGTATCGTCATGGCGGTCCCGCAGGTCGCGGTGATCGGCTTGCTGGCGTTGTGGGGGCACGGGCTGATCGCGCTGTTGGTCGCAGCGTTGCTGGTGGGGCAATTGGCGCTGATGGTGCGTCTGCTGCGCGATCCGCTCAAGAACACGCCGTGGTATAATGCGACCGGCACGACGCTCTATGTCCTCGGGATGCTGGCGTCGGCGTTCGGGCTCGGCGGGGTAGCGGGGTTGTGAGCGCGGTCCCGCTCGGCTGGCTCGGTATCGTGCGGATCGGGCTGGTGCAGAGCGCGATCGGCGCGATCGTGATGCTGGCGACGTCGCTGCTCAACCGCGTGATGGTGGTCGAATATGCGCTGCCCGCGGCGCTCCCCGCCGGTCTGGTCGCCTGGCATTATGCGGTCCAGCTGTCGCGACCGGTCTGGGGGCATGGTTCGGATCGCGGCGCGCGGCGGACACCTTGGATCATAGGGGGCATGGCGGTGCTCGCGCTTGGCGCCTTGCTCGCGGTCGGTGCGCTGCCGCTTCTTGCCGCACGCGCGCCCGGGGGGCTGGCGCTGGCGATTGCCGCGTTTGCGATGATCGGCATGGGCGTGGGCGCGGCGGGCACGTCGCTGCTGGCGTTGCTCGCGACCCGAGTCGCGCCCGAGCGGCGCGCGGCGGCGGCGGCGATCACCTGGATCATGATGGTCGCGGGGATCGCGGTGACGGCGGGGATAGCCGGTGCGCTGCTCGAACCCATTTCCGCTGCGCGGCTTAGCCGGGTCGCGGCCGGCGTCGCGGGGTGCGCGTTCGCGCTCGCGGTGGTGGCGCTTCTCGGCGTCGAGGGGGCTGCACCGTCCAGGGCGCTCGCCACGCCGGTTGAAGCGTCGCGGCGAGGGGAGCGATCGGCTAACCTGACGACGGCGTTGCGGACGATCTGGGCCGATAGCGAGGCGCGCCGCTTCACGCTCTTCGTCTTCGTCTCGATGCTGGCCTATGCGATGCAGGACCTGATCCTCGAGCCGTTCGCCGGGCTGGTGTTCGGGCTCGCGCCCGGTGCCTCGACGCAGCTGTCCGGGGTGCAGCACGGGGGTGTGCTTGTCGGGATGATCGTCGCGGGGGGCGGCGGCGGGGCGTTTGGCGGCGGGCGGGGTGAAGGCGGGGAGACGCGCGGGCTGCGCTGGTGGATCGGTGGCGGGTGTCTCGGGTCGGCGGCGGCGCTGGCCGGGCTCGCGCTGGCGGCGCGGGTCGGGCCGGGCTGGCCGCTGACCGCCAATGTCGCGCTGCTCGGCCTGGCCAATGGCGTCTTTGCGGTCGCGGCGATCGGCGCGATGATCGCGCTCGCGGGACGCGGGCAGGCAGAGGGGCGAGATCAGGCGGGACTCCGCATGGGCGTGTGGGGCGCGGCACAGGCGATCGCCTTCGGGCTTGGCGGGCTGCTCGGCGCGACGGGCGTCGATCTCGGGCGGAGCCGGATCGACTCGCCCGCCACCGTCTTCACCCTGGTCTTCCTGGCCGAGGCGCTGGTCTTCGTCGTTGCCGCAGCGCTGGCGATGCGCAGGCCTGGTCGCCGGCAGGACATGACGCCAGTCGCGCGCGCGCGCGGCGGCGGCATGACGACCTATGACTGCGTCGTCGTCGGCGGCGGTCCGGCCGGGGCGACCGCCGCTGCCGAACTGGCGCAGGCGGGGCGATCGGTGCTGCTGCTCGATCGCGCGGGCCGGATCAAGCCGTGCGGCGGCGCGATCCCGCCGCGGCTGATCCGTGATTTCGCGATTCCCGATCATCTGATCGTCGGGCGGGCGCGAACCGCGCGGATGATCGCGCCGTCGCGGCGTGCGGTCGACATGCCGGTCGATCCGAGCGGCGCGGGCGGCTATGTCGGCATGGTCGACCGCGACACGTTCGACGAGTGGCTGCGCGACCGCGCTGCCAAACAGGGCGCTGAGCGGCGCACCGGGCGGTTCGAGGCGATCGTCCGCGACGGCGATGGTGGCGCACAGGTCCGCTATACCGATGGCGAGGGCGATCATCGCGTCCGCGCGCGGTGCGTGATCGGTGCGGACGGCGCCCGGTCGCGCGTCGCCGAGGCGGTGTTCGACGATGCGGTGCGCAACCCGTGCGTCTTCGCCTATCACGAGGTGATCCGTACGCCGCAACCCGGCACCGCGGCGTTCGACCGCACCCGGTGCGACGTCTTCTATCAGGCCGAATTTTCGCCCGACTTCTACGGCTGGCTGTTCCCGCATGGCGATACCGCGAGCATCGGCGTCGGCAGCGCGCACAAAGGGCATGGTTTGCGTGACGCGACCAGCCGGTTGCGCGTGCGGCTCGGGCTCGAATCGTGCGTGACGCTGCGTCGCGAGGGTGCGCCGATCCCGCTCCGCCCGTTGCGGCGATGGGATAATGGCCGCGACGTGCTGGTGATCGGCGATGCCGCGGGGGCGGTCGCGCCGGCCTCGGGCGAGGGGCTCTATTACGCGATGCTGTCCGCGCGGTTCGCCGCCGAGGCGGTCGATACCTTCCTCGCCAGCGGCGACCCCAGGGCGCTCGGCGCGGCGCGGCGGCGGTTCATGCGCGCGCACGGGCTGGTGTTCCGCATCCTCGCGATCATGCAGCATTTCTGGTACCGCGACGATCGCCGCCGCGAACGCTTCGTGGCGATGTGCGCCGACCGCGACGTCCAGCATCTGACCTGGCATGCCTATATGAATAAGCGGCTGATCTATGCACGGCCGCTCGCCTATGCGCGGATCTTCGTCAAGGACATGCAGCATCTGCTGCAGACTGCGAGCTGATACACGATGGATAGGGTCTGGATCTTTCCGGTGTGCATCGCGGCGTTGCTCGCGACATTGGTGGCACTGGTGGGCGCGACAATCATCGACACCGGATCCTGGTATGGAGGTCTGCTCAAGCCGCATTGGGCACCGCCCGACGCCGCCTATGGGCTGGCCTGGACCGCGATCTACAGCTGCACCGCCCTGGCGGGCGTGACGGGGTGGCGGGCGATTGCGGGGTGGCGCGAGCGCGAATGGCTGCTCGGCCTGTTTGCGGGCAACGGGTTTCTCAACATCCTGTGGAGCCTCGTCTTCTTCCGCCTGCAGCGGCCCGACTGGGCGTTCGCGGAGATGGTCGTGCTCTGGCTGTCGATCCTGTTGCTCATCGTCATACTGGCCCGGCATTCGCGGTCCGCGGCAGCGCTGTTGCTGCCCTATCTGCTGTGGGTGGGGTTCGCGGGTTACCTCAATCTGGCGATCGTCCAGCTCAACGGCCCCTTTTCCTGACCTGGCTGTTCGCCAGCGGGCACGCGGTCGACATCGTGCTGGGGGTTCTCGCCCTCGAACTTCTCTGGCTGCGACGGCAGGGGTGGAGCATGGCGACCGCGGCGCTCCGGCTGGCGCCAGGCATGCTGATGCTGTTCGCGCTGCGCGCCGCGCTGATCGGGCTGGACTGGCGCTGGATCGCGGTGCCGCTCATCGTGTCGCTTCCGGTCCATCTCGCCGATCTGGCGCGGACGGCACGGGGCTGAGTGTCGGTTAGCCAGGGTGCAGGACCGGGCCTGGCGTTTCACACCCTGCTCTGCGGCGACCGGACCATGGTCACGGGGTCAAGCGAAGCTGCGACCGATCCCGCCCGTTCCCGCAACAGGCAGGAGCGGGACCGGTGGGGCAGGGGCGGCGGTTCTGCTCAGCCGCCGGCTTGCAGATAGGCGATCACGTCGGCGCGTTTCTGCGGATCGGGGATGCCCGGGAACGCCATCTTGGTACCCGGGACGACGCGTTGCGGTTTTTCGAGATACTGGAACAGCTTTTCGGGGGTCCAGGTGATCCCGCTATTCTTGTTGGCGGCGGAATAGGTGTAGCCGGCGACCGTTCCCGCGGCCCGGCCGACCACCTCATGCAGCGAGGGGCCAATCTTGTTCACGCCGGCGTCGATCGCGTGGCAGGTCTGGCAGGTGATGAACGCGGTCTTCCCCTTGGCGGCATCGCCCGTATAGCCGGCAAATTTGACGCCGCTGAGCGTATCGACATTATCGGGAGCCGGAGCGGCGGCGGTTGCGGTCGCCGCCGGCGCGGCAGCCTCAGTCGGAGCCGCGGCGTTTGCGGTAGCGGCTTCCGGCGCGGCGGCAGCGGTTTCGCCCGCGGCGGGCTCCTCGGCCGCCTTTTTCGAGCAGGCTGAGAGCGCCGTCGCCGAGAGCGCGACGCAAAGTGCGACATTTCCAAACCGAATCGTGGATGCTGATTTCATAATCCTGCTCCTCTCGACCAAGCGCCGGGTCCGCATACCAGGCTGTACACTGTCTATTATTCTTCACAGTATCTGCCGTCCAACACTTTGTTTCAGCAACTGTAAGGAGCGGCCCCCGGAAAGGCGTCGGAGAGCGCGGGGATGCGCCGGAGATAGCGACCGCGAAATGCGCGGCATGGTTCGATATCGCGACGTGCCGGGCGATGTATGACAATGCGGCCGCCCGCTATCCGACGCTCGATCTGCTCACGCTGTTGGGCAGGCTGCGTGTTGCGGGGACGGCGGAACGTCCCGCACCGGTGTGGGACTGCAAGACAACCACCGCGATGCCGATGACCGCCCCCGCCACCGGCATCGCCCACGCCATGGCCAGCAGTTGTCCGCCGCCGGTCTCGCCGAGCGGGGCGGTGCCGGTCCAGCCGGCTAGCGCCAGGCCCTGACCGAACAGCGCACCGCCGATCCCGCCACCCAGCTTCAGCGTCAGGAGCAGCAATGCGACCGGCACCGCCTCGAGCCGGACCCCGGTTCGGCGCTCGCCGTGATCGATCGCGTCGGCGAGCAGCGCCCAGATCATCATCTGCACGCCGGCATTGCCCGCACCGAACAGCGCGATCCCCGCCATCATGCCGCGCGGTCCCGTCGCGAACACCGCCGATCCGACCGCGACGAGGATCAGCGCGACCGCAAGTATGCCGTGCTGGCTGGCACGCCGGCTCGCTCCGACCCAGACCGGCAGCATGACGAGTTGCGACAGCGCAAGGGTCGTGAGCGCGCGCGCGGTCCAGTCGGGGTCGTGGATCACCCCCTTGCCGATATAGGCGAAGGATCGCGCAAAGACCGGCAGCGTCAGCGCCTGCGCGAAACCGAACACCAGCAGCGCACAGAACGGACGATTGCCGAGAATCCAGACCCGGAGCGGCGTTTGCGGGATGGGCGGGGTTCGCGGCGGCGCTGGGGCGGCGGCGGGCCCCGATGCGGCGGCCAGCCACAAAGTCGCGACATAGGCGAGGGCGGCACAGGCCGTGGTGACGATAAGGCGATGACCGCCTGCAAGCCCGGGGTCGACAAAGGCGGGGGCGGACCCGGCGACCGCCAGCGCGCCGAGGCAGCTGAACATGTACCGCAAGGCCGACAGCGTCGTCGCGGCACCACGCGGTCCGGTCATCCGCATCATCAGCGCATTATGCGCGACATCGCAGGTCGCATAGGCGGTGCGGAAAACCAGTACGAGGCTGATCGCCCAGGGAATTATGAAGGCGGGTTGGGGAGTCGGGAGGAGGAAGAGGATGGTGAAGGGGATGGTGACGACAGGGGCGGCGATGACGAGCAGGCGGCGGTAGAGCCCCGCGCGGTCGGTGGCGCGGTCGAGCAGGCGGCCGAGCAGCGGGTTGCACAGCCCATCCCAGACCAGCCCGAGCATCACGATCAGCCCGGCGGCGAGCGGCGATATCCCCCAATATTCGGTCAGCGTGAACATCAGGAAGACGTCCATCGTCGACGCGAGCAGGTTCTTGCCGAAATTGCCGCTCGCATAGCCGAGCATCCGCGCCGTGGCAGGCGGCGCGGCGGCGGCGTTATCGGGGGTGGAGCATGCCATCGACCGCGACCCTAGCGCGGCTGTCTTGCAGTTGCGGGACATTTTGCGAGCGCGGTGCCTGCGTCGTGACGATCAGCGTGCCGCCGCGCATCAGATCCGCATGATCGATCCGCGTTTGCGACAGCGCGCGTCCGTCCAGGGTCACCCGTTGCACGACGCCGTCGGCGGGCCCGTCGCGGCGGATGCTGAGCACGCGCCCCTTGCCGAGATCGAGACGGACCCGTTCGAACGCGGGCGTCGTCGGGACGTACCATGGCTCTCCCGGCACGAGCGGATAGAGCCCGAGCGTCGCGAAGACGTACCAGGCGGTCATGCCGCCCGCGTCATCGTCCATCCCGTCGGCAAATCCCTGCGGTGCCAGCGCGAAGCTGGGCCCGACGAACGGCACCGCGAGCTTGCCGCTGTTGGTATAGGGATGCGCGATCGGCCGGGTCAGGATCGTCCGGACGAGATCCGCGGTCGGCCGGGGCTCGCCCAGCGCGGCGAACATCCAGGGGACGTGGATGTCGGGCTCGTTCGTCATGTTGAACAGGCCCTGCCCGAAGAAGGTCTGGAGTTCGCCCAGCAGCTGCGCGCGCCCGACGGTCTGGGTGATCCAGTCGAGATCGAAGACCGGCGCCCAGCGATATTGCCACAGCGTGCCCTGGTAGAGCCCGCGCGCCTTTACGACGTCGCCGTCCGCGCCGGGCGACTGGAACACCGATCGCCACATCGGGCGGTAGGACAGCGCCTTGGCGGTGAAGCGCGCGGCGAGATCGGTGCGGCCGAGATCGCGTGCGAGTTCGGCGGTCGCCCAGTCGTCATAGGCGGCCTCGATCTGTTCGTCGGGGGTGCCGCGCTTGAGCGTGGCGCTGTCCACGACCATGCCGGCGAGCGCCGCGCCCGCGTCGAACGCGATCCCCTTGCGGTGCATATCGAGCAGCGCGATCCCGGCATGTTCGGTGCGCACCGTCAGGAAGGGTTCGTTGCGGGTCGACCATTGCGGCTTGCCGCCGGCATAGAGCGCGACCAGCGAGGCGGCGATGTCGGCGCTGCGTTCGGGCTGGAGCAACGCCAGCAGCGGCATCTGCGTGCGGTAATTGTCCCAGAGCGACCAGCTGGCATAGCGCGTCGTGCCCTTGGGGGAGACGGCGATGCGGCCGGTCTTGTCGCGGTGCCGGCCGTCCGGATCGTCGATCGCGACCGGGGTCTGCATGACGCGGTAGAGCGAGGTGTAGAACAGCGCGCGGCGGTCGCGCGGACCGTTCGGCACGACCCGCCCGAGCACGCGGTTCCAGTCGGACCGGGTCGCCGCGGCGATGGTCGCGAACGGCCGGTCGCCGAGTTCGGTGTCGCGGGTCAGCGCCGCGCCGCCGCCGTCGACGCTCGACAGGCCGGTGCGGATCTCGATCCGGTCCCCCGCCTGGGCGACGAGGCGGAGCGTCGCCAGATCGCCAGCGCCGACACTTAGCCGGCGATGCACGAGGTGGCCGTTGACCCGGATCCGGCTGGCGGTGTGGAGCCGATAGGCACCCTGGTCGCAGACGGTGCCCGCGACGAGATCGGCACGCAGGTCGTCGCTGTCGAGGCGTGCCCAGTTGGCCGAGAGCCGTTTGGCATAGCTGCGCCGCGGGTCGATCCGCAGGTCGAGCGTGCCCGCGCGCGGCACGGTGAAGCGCAGCACGCCGCCGCCGCGCGTCGCGGTCGTCTCGGCAAGGATGCCGCCGTCGTAGCGGACGCTGTAGGTGCCGGCGCGCGCGCGTTCGCTGGTCTTGTCGACTTTTGCGGGAGCAGCATCGCCGCCGGCATAGCGTAGCGCGATCATCAGGTCGCCGCCCGCACCGCCACAGCCGACGCCGACGCCGCGCGTGTGCGAGAAGCCGAGCAACGTGGTGGCCGCGTGATCATAGCCGGCGTGGTTGGCGGGGCTGGTGTCGGGGCCGAGCTGGACCATGCCGAACGGCGCGACCGCGGCGGGGGTGAGCTGGCCGAAATCGGCGAGTGTTCCGACGAAGGGGTCGACGAGATCGGCTGGGGTGTCCTGGGCGGAGACGGCTGCGGGAACTAGCAGCATGGTCAGGACGAGCGGATGGGTGAGGATGCGTCTCGACCGTGACGGCCGGAACGGGGTCGGGATGGCGGGGAGGCACGCGCGTTGTCCCCGATCATTGGTGTTCCCCAACTGGGCCCCGGCCTTCGCCGGGGTGGGGGTTGGGGTTGGGGAGTTTGTGTTTGCGGGGTCTGACCGCTGAAAGACACTGGTCATGGGTCGAGCGGATCGCGGGGATCCTGGCGGAGCGACTGGCGCGACGGGCGGAATTCGAGGTCGTAGACGGACAGCCGCCGGCCGATCGTGCCGGGCATGTAGCCGAGCTCGGCGGTGTTGCGCGTGGTGAAGGTCGGGCTTTCGATATAGGCGCTCTGCTGCGCGTCGGTGACGATCAGCGTCGGCCGGTCGAGCGGGATGCCGAGCGCGACCATCCGCCGCGTGGCGTTGCGCAGATTGGTCGTCGTGTGCCGCGCATAGGGTTCGAGGATGATGCGATCGGCGGGGATCGCGTAGCGCTCGATCAGCGCGCGGCGGATCTCGACGGCTTCGACGAAGCGGGTGCCGCGCGGGTGGACCGCGCTGCCCGAGACGAGGATGAACGGGGCGAGCCCCTGGCGATAGCGTTGCGCGGCGAGCAGCGCGTGGAGCTTGCTGCGCGGGCTGAGCCGTGTGGCGCTGTCCTCCGGCCCGACGCCGGGGACGATCAGCGCGGTATAGCGGAACGCGGCCCAGTCGGTGCGGGCGGCCGCGGCGCGCGCGCCGGCATTCTCGCGGTCGTCGAGCGGTTCGAACAGCGTCGCCGCGGTCGCGTCGTTGCCATCGAGCAGCGCGAGCGCCAGCGCGACGCTGCCGTCGAGCGTGTCGGGTGCGGCGCCCGAGGCGGCGCGGGCGAACTCGATGCCGACCGCGATGCCGTCGGCGAAATACGGGACCGCGGGGGTAAAGACGGGGCCGTCAATCGCCGGATAGCGTGACGGATGGCCGAGCCCATAGATCCGCAGCACCGCGTTCAGCCCGTCGAGCTCGGCATCGATCGCCGCGACCGGTGCGAGGTCCGCGTTCGCCGCGAGCGGCGGCAGCCCGCGCTTGCCCGCGAGCCGGTCGAGGATCGCGACGAGCGCGGCGCGGTCCTCGGCCGTCCAGATCGCCGCCTCGATCGTGCAGGCGGCGGTGGTGCCGCACGCCGCGCGCCGCGCCGTGCGCGCACCCTGCAGCGTGCGCATCGCCGGGTCGCGGTCGAGTGCCTGTGCCCAGCCCGGCGTCGTGCGCAACGCGACGAGCCGGGGAAACAGGCGCTGCGAGAGTCCGTCGATCGGGGCGTCGGGGGATTGCCCGACCGCCCCGACCTGCCCGGTCGTTGCCGGCGCCGGTCCCTGCGCGCCGAGCGGTACCGATGCGCTGCCCGCCAGCGCCACCGCGAGGATCATCCGCAGGCCGGTCACCAGGACTTGCTGACCACGAGGCGGACGTTGCGGCCGAAGATCGGGCGGCCGTAGATCGCGTCGGCGGTGCCCTGGCCGCTGAGCTGGTCGGTGCGCGTATTGCCCTCGGTCAGGCCCTTGGCGTTGAAGATGTTGTCGCCGACGACCTGCATCTGCCACGTGTCGCGCGTCAGCGTGATGCCCGCGCCGACCGTCCCATAGGCGGGCAGCGCGGTGTTGTTGAAGAAATCGACATAGCGTTTCCCGACATATTCGTAGCGACCATAGAGCTGGACCGCATTGCCCGCGATGTCGAAATCGACCGAGGGGCGGATATTGCCATAGACCTTGGGTTCGCGGACGAGCTGGTTGCCCTCGACATCGCCCGCGCTGGCGCCGTTCGCGTTGACGAGGCTCTTGTACTTGGGATCGCTGACCGTGACCGCACCGGTGATCGCAAAGCCGTAGGGCAGCGCGAGATTGCCGTCGATCTCGATCCCCTTGATGTCCGCCTTGCCGACGAACGGGACCGACTGGTCGTTGCGGCCGGTGACGGGGTCGAGCGCGACGAACGAGGCGTTGAGCGGGTCGTAGCGCGTGTAGAAGCCGATGACATAGAGATAGGACCGGCCGAACGCCGCCTTCAGCCCGACCTCATACTGGTTGGCCTTGGGCGTCAGGATCGTCGGGTTGATCTGATAGGTGACCTGCGTCGAAGGCGGGGTTTCGAGATGCGAGGCGCGCGCATAGGCGCCGAGATGCCGGGTGACGTCGTAGTTGATGCCCGCGGTCCAGTTGGTGATGTCGGGCGCGAGCGAGGAGCGGATGATCTGGCCGGTAAAGGCGCGCACGGCATTGTCGGCGAGCGTCGTCGGGTCGCCGAGATTGGCCGAGGTCGTCGCAAAGGCATAGCCGTCGAAGCTGTAGCGTTCGTGACGGATGCCGCCGTCGATCTTCAGCCCCGGGGTCAGTTCCCAGGTGTCGTTGGCGTAGAAGGCGTACATCGACGCGTCGGTGTTGCCGCGGTTGAGCGTGGTCGTGTAGCGCAGCACGCCATTGTCGGTCACCGAACCGAGCGCCTGGCCGGCGGCGTTATAGGCGATCAGGTCGAGCGTGCGCGGCTTGCCGCGGACCTCGAGCAGATAATCCTGATAGGCGACCTCGTTGGTTTCGCCATACAGGCTGCCATAGACGCCGACGCGCAGGTCGTGCGTGCCGAAGCCGGTCGCGATCGATCGGGTGACGCTGAGATCGCCCTGGGTCGAGTAGAATTTCGACGTGACGTCGCGGAACTGCGCGGGGACGACCAGGCCGGAGGCCGTATTGGGGTCATAGACCTCGGCGCCGTCGGTGCCGGCGATCGCATAGCCGAGGCGGGTGACGCCCGCGCCGAAGGCGGTGCGTGCGGCGGTCAGATAGCTGCCCGCAAAGGCGGTCGAGTCGGACGGATTGCTGGTCGAATAGAGCGCGTTGAAGTGGAGCTTGCCGATGCTGACCCCGCCCTTGGCGGCAACCTTCCAGCCGTCGTAATCGGCGTCGTACTGAACGCCGACATTGCCGAACTGCGTATGGCGGCCATTGCCGAGATCGGCGCCGACGTTGCGCGTCGTGCCATCGGCCTCGCGGTAGCGGATCGTCGCGTTGCGCAATGCGGGCGAGTTCATCGTGCCGCTGAAGAAGTCGATATACTGGTTGAGCGACTTGGACGGATCGCGCGGGTCGGCGGTCGGGATCGGCAGGTAGAAGACGTTGTGGTCGTTCAGGTAATTGCCCGACACGCGCAGCGACCCGTTCGAGAAGTCATGCTTGATGTTGGCGCGGACCTGGCCACCGCGGTCGTTGGGGAAGCCGTTGTCGCGATAGCCGTCGTGGCGGCGGAGGAAGCCGCCGATCGCGTAATAGGTCGAATCGTCGATCGGCCCGGCCTGATAGCCGTCGATCCGGTAGAGGCCGGTGTCGCCGAGCGTGAGCTGCGCCTTGCCGCGCACCGTGTCGGTGCCCGAGACGGTGATGTTGTTGACGATCGCGGCGGCATAGCTCGCATAGACCGGGGCGGGGCCGCCGCGCACGACCTCGACGCGCTGCGTCATCAGGTCGAAGCGGTTGAGGCTGTCGCCGCGGAAGAAGTTGCCGTCATTCTCGTGGAACAGCGGCAGCCCGTCCTGCTGGAAGGTGACGAGGCCGCCGTCGCTGGGCAGACCGCGCAGCCGGATGATGTTCTGGACCTCGCCACCGGTATTCTCGACCGCGAACCCCGGCAGCTTGCCGAGCAGATCGGCGAAGTTGAGCGGCGCGAGCTTCTGGATATCGGCATTGCTGAGCGAGTTGACCGCATAGGAGACATCGAAGCGACGCTGCTCGCGTGCCGAGCCGGTAACGATGATGTCGGTGCCGGCGACGGGTTCAGCCTGAGCGGGGTCTGCCTGCGCGGGGTCGCTGGCCTGGTCGGCAGCGGTCGCGGTCGTAGGAGCTGAAGATGCCGTCTGCGCCCAGGCCGGCGTCTGTGCCGCAATCCCCAGCGCGATCAGCGCACATCCCGAACGCAAGCCGTGTTTTGTCATGATTGTTTCTCCCACCCGATTGATATGTCAGCCGTTGGTCGGGGAATATGACAAAATTAATTAATTTCACGAAATAAACTAATCGGCTATCCGGTGCCGCGAAGGGACGTGGGCGGATGGCGATGGCGCGGTTGAGGCTGGATGACGACGAGCGGCGCGTGATGCAGATCCTGCGGTCCTTCGGGGCACGATCGCGCAAGGACCTCGCCGCCGACCTGGGAATGAGCGCGACCAAGATCACGCGGCTGTCGGCGACGCTGCTCGCGCACGGGCTGATCGAGGAATGCCCGGGGGCGGCCCCGGTCGCGCCCGGCCGCCCGGCGGTCCCGCTGCAAATCTCGCCCGAGGCGGGATATGGGGTCGGGGCGATGCTCCACCGCGGGCTGCTCGAGGTGGCGCTGGTCGATTATGCGGGCGGCGTGATCGCGCACCGGTCCGCGCCGTTCGACGATCCCGATCCGCGCGTGTTCGCGCAGCGGGTGACTACCGCGATGCACGAGATGGCGATCGCGAACCGGCTGCTCGGCCGGCGGCTGCTCGGCGTCGGGATCGGCGTACCGGGTGCGGCGCTGTCGATCGAGGGGACGCGGCGCTGGACGGTCGACAGCCTGGCGGCGTGGCGCGGGATCGACCTGAAGGCGTTGTTCGAGGAGCATATCGGCCACCCGGTGTGGATCGAGAACGACGCGAACGCGGCGGCGCTCGCCGAATATTATGTCGGGGGACTGATGCGGCGCTGTTCGACCGCGGTCGTCATCCTGCTCGGGCACGGGATCGGCGCGGGGATCATTGTCGAGGGGCGCATCCTGCGCGGGGCGATGGCCAGCGCGGGCGAGATCGGCTGCCTCTACCCGACCAGCGCGCCGCGCCCCTCGACGCTCGACCTGTTGTCGACGTTGCGCGAGGCGGGCTGCGCGATCGACTCGCTGGTGGATTTCGACCGGGTGATCCAGGGCTATGAGCCGGTCGTCGATGCGTGGGTGCGCCGGGCCGCGGGGCAGATCGGGCCGATCATCAACTGGGGGATCGCCTGGATCGATCCGGGGGAGTTCGTGATCTCGAGCCCGTTGCCGACGCCGATCCTCGACGCGCTGGTCCGCCACATCGATTTCGGCGCGATGCACATCGGCGACCATTGCAGTGTCCCGCCGCGCATCTCGGTATCGACGCTGCAGGGTGCGGCCGCGACGATCGGCGCGGCGCTGATGCCGATCCACGCGACCGCGGTCGGCTGACGCCCGGCCCCGGCTACGACACCGATCGCTTCGCCGTCGCGGGCATCCGGACCCGCAGCGTCGCGGCCGCGCCAAGCACCATCAGCGCACCCGACACATACAGGATGTTGCGCGGGTCGCCGCCAAGCAGCGACTGGTAGAAAAGCGGGACGGTCAGGCTCTCGATGATCATCGGGATAACGATGAACATGTTGAAGATGCCCATATAGACGCCGTTGCGTTCGGGCGGGATCATGTCGATCAGCATGACGTACGGATTGCCCATCATGCTCGCCCAGCCGATACCGATCCCGAGCATCGCGACGAACAGCCCCGCCTCGTCGCTTATGCCGGGGATCGCCAGCATCGCGACGCCCGATGCGAGCAGGCAACCGGCATGCGCCGTCTTCGCACCGAAGCGGCGGGCGACCGGCACCAGCGCGATCGCCGCGACGAACGCGACCGCATTGTAGAAGGCGCCGAGCTGGCCGACGGTCAGCACGGTGTCGCGGAACGCCACGCTCTTCGCATCCGACGTGCCGTGCAGCGAGCGCGCGACCGCGAAGGTGATGAACTGCCAATAGGCGAACATCGCATACCATTGGCACAGCATGGCGAGCGCGAGCTGGCGCATCGGCCGGGGCATCTCGATAAGCGCAGTCTTCAGATCGCGCAGCGTGCCGCCGAGCGTCAGCGGTTCCTTCGCCAGCCGCGCGCGTTCGTCCGCGGGCAGCGGGAGCTCGGGCACGCGCAGCACCGACCAGAGGATCGTCGCGAGCGACAGCACCGCGCCGATCAGGAAGGCGATCCGCGTGATGTCGGGAATGCCGTTGCCGTCGACCGCATCCTTGTCGAAGCCGATCCAGACGAGCAGCGACGGCGCGAGATAGGACAAGGTCTGGGCGAGGCCGGTGAATGCCGACTGGGTCAGGAACCCGGCGGCACGCTGATCATCGGGGAGCCGATCGCCGACATAGGCGCGGTAGGGCTCCATCGTCACGTTGTTGGCGGCGTCGAGCACCCACAACAGGCTGGCCGCGACCCACAAAGTCGGGCTGTACGGCATGGCGAGCAGGCACAGGCTGCACAGCACTGCGCCAACGAGGAAATAGGGGGTCCGCCGCCCGATCCGGGTCGAGGTCCGGTCGCTCATCGCGCCGATCAGCGGCTGGATCAGCAGCCCGGTCACCGGCCCCGCGAGCCAGAGCAACGGCAGGCTCGCCTCGTCCGCGCCGAGATAACCGTAGATCGGCGCCATGTTGGCCTGTTGCAGGCCGAACGAGAATTGCAGCCCGAGAAAGCCGAGATTCATCTCGATGAGGCGGATCAGCGACAGACGGGGTTTGGTCATCGACGCGCCCTTTGTGCGAGTGCCAGCGCGCCGAGCAAGCCGGCGCGGTCGCCCAGTCCCGGCGCGACGATCAGGGTGGCATAATCGGGGGTGCCGAAATAGCCGTTCGCCATCCCGGCGGCGTGATCGCGAACCCGGTCGAGCAGCCCGGGGGTTCCCAGCACGCCGCCGCCGAGCACGATCCGCCGCGGCGACAGCAGTGCCTGCTGCGCGACGACCAGCTGGGCGAGATAATAGGCGACGATGTCATGCGCGGGATGATCGGGGCCGAGCTCCGACAGCGACGCGCCCCAGCGCGCGGCGATCGCGGGTCCGCTCGCCAGTCCTTCGAGGCAGTCGCCGTGGAACGGGCAGGTGCCGGCGAAGTCGCGGTCCTCGGGATGCCGGCGGGGGAGGATATGACCCATTTCCGGGTGGCGGCTGCCATGCACCGGGCGTTCCTCGACCAGCGCACCGCCGCCGATGCCGGTGCCGACGGTGACGTACACCGCGATGTCGGCGCCGGTGGCGGCGCCCCAAAGGCTTTCGGCGAGGATCGCGCCGTTGACGTCGGTGTCGAACCCGACCGGGCAGTCGAGCGCGCGCGCGAACGGGCCGACCAGGTCGGTGCCGCTCCAGCCGGGCTTGGGCGTGTCGACGATCCGGCCCCAGCCGGGCGACGAGCGGTCGAGATCGACGGGGCCGAACGAGGCGATGCCGAGCGCCTCGACCGCGCCCCATTCAGCTTGCGCCGCGGTGAAGAATTCGAGCGCGGCGGCGAGCGTCTCGTCCGGCGTCGTGGTGGGGATGCGTGCGGTCCGGAGGACGGTGTCGGGATCGCGTGCGACGCCGAGCACGAACTTGGTGCCCCCCGCCTCGATGCAGCCGAACAGCGGCGGGGCGGCGGTCATGCCGAGGGCCCTGCCCAAAGCACGTTCCAGGGACCGATCATGGCGTCGTCTCCGATGGGGGTATCCGCCACCCGATCGTGCCAGCCGGCGAGATCGCCGGCCTGGACCGCGTGGGGCGAGAAGTTGAGGAAGACGCGGTCGCTGCCACAGGCGATGCCGAGCAGCGCGGGCGTCGACGTGGCGATCGTCGCGGGCGCGCCCGCCCCGCCGCTGGCGATGCGTGCGGCGCGCAGCGCCCTGATGTCGCCGGAGATGCGCCGGGCGGCGTCGCGGTCGAGCGCGTCCCAGTCCATCACCGGGCGGTGCAGCCAGCGCCCCTCATGCGCGCGATCGGGATCGTCGCGATAGCTGGTGTCGTTGAGCAGCCCGGCCTCGTCGCCCATGTACAGCGTGGCGAGTCCGCCGCTGGCGATCGACAGCGCGTTGAGCAGCGCGATGCGGCGGAACGCATGCTCGCGCTCCTCATCGGTTCGCGCGGCCTCGAGCCCGGCGAGCGACGCCATCGTCCCGTTCGAGCCGTGCAGCACCGAGCCGTCCGACTGGAACGGTTCGCCCCGCGCCCAGCTGCCCTGTGCGCCGTCGAGAAACTTCGCCGCTATGGTCAGCCGCGCGACGGGGTCCGGGTCGATCCCGGCGAGGTCGCCGATCACCGCGCCCCAGCCGATATCGTCATGGCAGCGCGCATAGCTGAGCCAGTTCGCGCCGCGCGGCAGACCACCGCTCGCCGCGACGATCGCGTGGGGCAGTGCGGCCGACTGCTCGGCGAGCCCGACCCAGCCGGCGACCATCAGCGAATTGTTGTAGACGAGATGGCATTCGGGCTCGAACCCGCCATCCCAGTCCGACCCCTCGTCCGCGCCGAAATAAGGCGGGACCAGCGCGGTCGGGACGATCGCCTCAGCCTTGAGCAGGGTCGCGGGGGCGGCGATGTCGAGCGCGGCGCGCAGTGCGCGGACGATGTAATGCGCCTGCGGTCGGTTGCGGCAATCGGTACCGAGCTGCTTCCAGAGGAACGCGATCGAATCGAGCCGGAACGCCTCGAACCCGTGATTGGCGAGCCGCAGCATCGTGTCGACGATCGCGAGCATGACCTCCGGATTCGCCCAGTTCAGGTCCCACTGGAACGGGTAGAAGGTCGTCCAGACCTGTCCGCCCATCGCCGGGACGGGCGTGAAATTGCCCGGTGCGGTGGTCGGGAAGACCTGCAGCAGGTTGGCTTCATAGGCCTGCGCCTCGTCGTCGCCGAGGACGTGGTAGAAGGCGCGGTAATGCGGATCGCCGTCGCGTGCCGCCTGCGCCCAGGCATGATCGTCGGCGGTATGGTTGAGCGCGAGATCGACGCACAGGCTGATCCGCCCCTCGCGCAGCCGTGCGGCGAGCCGCTCGACATCGGCCATCGTCCCCAGTCGTGGCTCGACCGACAGATAGTCGGCGACCGCGAAGCCGCCATCGCTGTCGCCCTCGCGCGCCTTCAACAGCGCGAGCAGGTGGAGATAGCGGACACCGAGCGATTCGAGATGGTCGACATGCCCGATCAGGCCCTCGACGGTCCCGGCGAAGCGGTCGACATAGGTCGAATAGCCGAGCATGTCGGGCGCGACGAACCAGTCGGGGTCGGCGAGCCGCGCCTCGTCGAGTGCGGCCATTGCGGCGGGGCGTTCGGCGGCCCGCTCGCGCAGGATCGCCTCGAGCCGCGGCCAGATCGCCAGCCCGGTACTGCCATAGAGGCGTTCGAGCTGGCGGCGCAGGCGGGGCCCGAGCGCCGCGAGGCGACGCTCGGTGGGGGAGGATACGCGCACCTGGGTCAGCCGATCAGAAGCCGAAGCGGACGGCGGCGGAGATCGTGCGACCGGTGATCGACCGCGCGCGGACGATGCCGTTGGTCGGGATCGCACCCTCCTCGGCCTCGGTGATGCCCTTCACGTCGAACAGGTTGTTGCCGTTCACCGACACGGTCACATTGTCCGCCGGGCGGATCGAGACGAACGCGTTGACCTGCGTATAGCCCGGCATCTTGAGGACGTTGTTGTCCTGCGCATAGCTGTCGGTGGTGCCGATCACGTTTGCGCCGATCGTCACGCGGTCGAAATCGACCTGTGGCGTCGCCTGATAGATGAACTTGGCCTGGCGACGCGGACGGTTGCCCTCGACCCCGGGGTTGAGCACGTCGCGGGTGATCTCGGCATCGGTATAGGTGCCGCCGGCCGAGAGCGAGAACGGTCCGCGTGCGATCCGACCCTCGATCTCGACGCCCTTGGCGTCATATTCGCGGTTGAAGAAGCGCTGCGTCGTCGCCTCGAAATTCTGTTCCTCGGTGCGCGCCCAGAAGCCGGTGGCGTAGAGCGAGACGCCGCCCTGGCGGAACTTGAACCCGCCTTCGAGCTGGCGGACGAAATCGACCGCTGCGCCCTGGTCGGTCAGCCCGCCAGTCGCGGTGTTGATCGAGGGGCCGAACAACAGGCGATCGGCATTGGCACGACCGCCGCGGCTGTAGCGACCGAACACCGCGGTGCTGTCGGTCAGGCGGAAGTTCACGCCACCCGAATAGGACAGGTAGTCATAGTTGTAGTCGAGCGGCGAGCGAGCGTTGGGGATCACCGCGACCTGACGCTCGGCGGCCGAGATCACGCCGTCGCCGTTGATGTCGAACGTCGTGATGCCGCTGCCGAACGCGGCGCCGAGATCGGAGCCGGCGACGCTGCCGCGCGCGCGGCCGAAATCATAGCGCAGCGAACCGTCGATGTTGAACCGGCCGAGCTCGAGCCCGAGCTGTGCGAACGGTGCGTAGGTCGTGTAGTCGAGATCATAGGAGCGGCGGCAGCAATTGCCGAAGAAGCTCGCCGAATAGCCGGGGACGCCGTTCTGCGTGACGGGCACGCCCGCCGCGGTGCGGACGTCGACGAGTTCCGAGCGGCCATTGTCCGCGACGGTCTGGACGGACGAGGTCCACAGCCAGTCGCTCTTGATATCCTGACGCGAGGCATAGAAGCCGCCGGTGACCGCGAGCGACCCGCCGGCGAACGGCAGCGAGCCGTTCAGGCGGATGTCGTTGGTGATGTTGTTGAGGCTCTTCAGATCGACGTCGAACAGGACGATGTTCGCCAGCAGGCCGTTGCCGTTGAGCGAGGCGGGGTTGGCGATGCGCTGACCCGCCTGCGCACCGCTGGCGTAGAAGAGCTGTGCGCCCGCGCCGCCGATGCCGTTGGCGATCGACTGCGCCGAATCGACGCTGGCGGGGAAGGGCGAGGTGAAGCCGCCCGAAATGTCGGCGTAGCGGAACCGCTCGACGATGTTCCAGTCGTCCGCGAGCGGAATCTGCGTCTCGAGGCCCGCCGAATAGACGACCGGGTGCTGGCCGTCACGGATCGAGCGCGTGGTCAGCCGGTTGTTGCCGTCGAGCGTCTGCGCGGTACGGATGTTGGCGCTATGCAGCGTGCCGTTGTTGATCGAGAAATTGGCGATGCTGCTGTAATCGGGGTCGCTGTTGCTGCCCGTGACGCGCACCGGGTTGGGGAGGTAGCCGATCGCACGGTCGTCGAGATACTTGCCGTACAGCCGGACATAGCCGCCATTGTCGAACGACTTGGTGATGTTCGCCTTGAGCTGACCACCCTTGACGCCGTCGAAGCCGACCTCGCGCTGGCCGTCGCCGATCCGGTAGAAGCCGCCGACATGATAGGTGACGCTGTCCGAGAGCTTGCCGCCCTGGTCGAAATCGACGCGGAATTCGCGGTAGTCGAGCCCGCTCGACAGCTGGAACGCGCCGCCTTCCTGTTCGCCGGTCTTCGAGATGAAGTTGATCACGCCGCCCGGCGAGTTGGACGCGAAGGTCGAGGCGGAGCCGCCGCGGACCGACTCGACCGTGCGGACGTTGAAATCGGCGCGCAGGAAAATGTCGGCATTGCCGAAGGTGATGTCGCCGAATTCGAGGATCGGCAGGCCGTCTTCCTGGAGCTGGAGGAACTTCGAGCCACCCGAAGCGACCGGTAGGCCGCGGACCGAGATGTTGGCGTTGCCGTCACCGCCCGAGGCTTCGACGCGGATGCCGGGCAGGTTGCGCAGCAGCTCGCCCGAGGTGCGCGGCGCGAGCTGGATCAGCGCGTCGGAGCCGATCGAACTGGTCGTGATCGAGGTGTTGAGGCGGTTGGTGCCGCGCGCGACCGCGGTGACAACGATGTCGTCCTGGCCGTCGATCGGCGCTGGCGTCGCGGCGGTGTCGGCGGGCTGCTCGCCTGACGCTGGTGCGGCCTGAACGGGGGCGTCCTGGATGGGCGTGGTCTGCGCTGCGGCCACCGTCGCGAAGGACGTGGCGGCGATTCCGGCGAGCAAAATGTAACGTGCTTTCATGATATCCTCCCTGCGCGGTGGCTTTCTATGAAGCCCAGAATCGCCTCATACGCTTTTCACAATCGATTGCAAGACGTGCTATGCAATCGATTGCGAAACGTTGAATGTAGCTCAGGTGGAGCGGTTCAGGCGGACTCGCGCTCGATCAGGACGGGCGTGACGATCGCGGATCCGGTCGCATGGCCCGCGATCCGCTGCATCAGGCGATCGACCATCAGCGCGGCGCCCTCGGCAAGATCCTGGCGGATGGTCGTGAGCGCGGGTGACGTGTGCGCGGCCAAGGTGACGTCGTCATAGCCGATCACTGCGGTGGTGGTGGGGACGTCGATCCCGGCTTCGGCGAGCGCACGCAGCACGCTCATCGCGGCGACATCGGACGCGGCGAAGATGCCGTCGGGGGGCGGCGCGGCGGCGAGCCGCTGCGCCATCGCCGCGTGCACGGCCTCCGGGGTCATCGGCGTTTCGAGCAGCTCGCAGGCGAGACCGGCCTCCGCAGCGGCGGCGGCGAATCCGGCGTGGCGATCGGCGAATTCGGGCGGGGCGGGGTCACCGACGAACATCAGCCGCGACCGGCCCTGGTCGATCATGCGGCGGCCCGCGAGTCGGCCCCCCGCGATATTGTCGGAGCCGATCGTCAGATGGTTCTGGTCCGCCCGGTACGCGCCCCACACGACCAGCGGCGCATAGCGGTGCGACACGCGTTCGATCACCGCCCCCTGGTCGGACTGGCCGACCAGGAGCAGGCCGTCGATGCGGCCGCTGTCGACCAGCCGGTCGAGCCAGTCGTCGCCATCGGGGATGACCCGCGACAACAGGATGTCATAGCCGCGTTCGACCAGCAGATCGGCGAGCAGCCCGAGCAGGGTCAGGAAGAACGGATCGGTGAGATGCTGCGTGCGGGCATGGCCGAGCGGCAGGACGAGTCCGATCGCGCCGGTGCTCTTCAGCCGCAGGTTGCGCGCGAGCTGGTTGGGACGGACGTCATGTTCCTGCGCCAGCGCCTGGATGCGTGCACGGGTCTGCGCATTGACGGACGAATGCCCGGCCAGGGCGCGTGACACGGTTGCAGTCGAAACGCCGGCGAGCACGGCCAGATCGGCGAGCTTCATTGCGATAGGATATCCTCATCGTCACGGGTGATCGCCCGGTCGTACCGTCAGCCGCGCCAACCCGCAATTGCGCGCGGCCGAAGCGCAGTAGTACCGACGTGCCAGGTCAAAACAGAAAACGTTTTCTGTTGCGTCCTGCACCTGCTGTCGGTAGGAGCGAGATACGCAAAGAGACAGAGCTGTTTGCCGCCCCGCCATAAGGTGACGTCGGGGCGGTGGCGGCGTTCGCTCGTGCCCGCGGCTCCGGGGAGTCGTCACCGTCCACGCCAGCCCGAGAGACGCAATTGAGCATCGAACTTACCATTCAGAGCCATGGTGCGCGTCTGGCGGCCATCGGCGGCGTGCCGCTGGCCTTCCTGGCTTATGCGGCCTTCGCGTTCAGCGACGCGTCGGTACGGCTGCTCGAAGGCGCGTTCAGTCCGTTCCAGGTGACGTTCACCGGTGCGCTGCTCGGGCTGGTCGCCTTGCCCTTCGTGCGGACGCCCGGCGACCGCCTGCTCGACGTGTTCAGCGCGACGCGACGCTCGCTATGGCTGGCGCGCGCGATCGGATCGTCGATCAGCGGCCTGTCGAGCGTCGTCGCCTTCACGCGGCTGCCGATGCCCGAGGCGTTCGCGCTGATCTTCCTGATGCCGATGCTGGTGACGTTGCTGTCGATGCTGTTCCTGAAGGAACAGGTCGGCGCCTGGCGCTGGGCGGCGGTGGCGATCGGGTTCGTCGGCGTGCTGATGGTGCTGCGTCCCGGACTGCGCGCGTTCGATCTGGGCCATGGCGCGGCGATGCTGTGCGCATTGTCGAGCGCGATCGTCATCGTGCTGTTTCGGGCCGGCGGCGCGGGCGAGAAGCGCGTGTCGATGCTCGGGGCGGGGCTGATCGGGCCGCTGGTGATCAACGGCGCGGCACTGCTGTGGCTGCAGGCGTTCCGCTGGCCGGACGGGGCCGAGATGGTCCTGCTCGCCGGCTATGGCCTGCTCGCGATCCTCGGCCAGGCGCTGCTGATGCTGGCGGCGCAACGCGTCGCGGTCAGCCGGATCGCGCCGCCGCAATATAGCCAGATGATCTGGGCCGTCGCGCTCAGCTACACCGTATTTCACCAGAGCGTCGACCTGCCGACCTTTGCCGGCATCGCCGTCATCATTGGCGCCGGTCTGCTGACCTGGGCGCGCGAGCAGATCCGCATGCCGTCCTGGCGTCGCCGCTTCGCGCTGCGCCCGCGCTGAACAGCCTTTCAACGACCACGGAGTCCTCCACGTTTTGACAGATCACAGCATCGCCCCATCCCTGACGCGGCGCAGCCTGACGGCGCGCAACGAGCCGAGAATTCCCGAACCCTATGCCAATGGCGACCGGGTGCTGCGGACCGCAGCGTTTGTCGCCGCGGTATGCGGGGCGCTCTATGGCTATGACACGGGGATCATATCGGGGGCGTTGCTGTCGATCACCGACGAGTTCGGGCTGGATCACCGCATGCAGGAGATCGTCACAGCGGCGATCCTGGCGGGCGCGGTGATCGGTGCGCTGGCGACGAGCTGGCTGTCCGAACGGATCGGCCGCAAGCTGTCGGTGATGGGGGTGAGCGCGCTGTTCACGCTGGGCGCGATCGCCTGCGCCATGGCACCGAGCGTCGGCGCGCTGATCACCGCGCGGGTGTTCCTGGGCATGGCGGTCGGCGGATCGACCCAGGTCGTGCCGATGTATATTTCCGAACTCGCGCCGCAGCATCGTCGCGGCAATCTCGTGACGATGTTCAACGTCGCGATCGGCGTCGGCATCCTGCTCGCCAGCATCGTCGGGTTCGGCCTGCACGACGTCTGGAGCTGGCGGACGATGGTCGCGGTCGCCGCGATCCCCGCCGCGATCGTCTTCGTCGCGATGGCGTTCATGCCGCGCAGCCCGCGCTGGGCCGCGGAGAATATCGGCATCCACGCCGCGATCGACGTGCTGCGCCGCGTTCGGACCACACGCCGCGAGATCCGCCACGAAGTCACCCAGATCCGCGATGCGACGACCGACGCGGATCCGGCCGATAGCGGCTGGCGCGGCATTCGCCAGAGTTGGGCGCGACCGGCGCTGATCGCGGCGCTGGGCGTCGCGTTCTTCACCCAGTGCGGCGGGCTGGAGATGATGATCTACTACGCGCCGACCTTCCTGTCGGGGGTCGGCTTCGGCAAGGAGTCGGCGCTGCTCGCCAGCCTCGGCGTCGCGATCGTCTATGCGGTGATGACGCTGCTCGGCTGTCTGTTCGTCGACCGGATCGGGCGGCGGCGGCTGATGCTGGTGATGATTCCGGGATCGGTCGTCAGCCTGATCGGGCTCGGCATCATGTTCGCCAGCGGTGCGCATGGCGGGTGGCAGGGCTGGCTGACGATCGGCTTCCTGCTGGCGTTCATGCTCTTCAATTCGGGTGGCATCCAGGTGTGCGGCTGGCTGCTGGGCGCGGAGATGTTCCCGCTGGCGATGCGCGGCCCCGCGACCGCGCTGCACGCGGCGATGCTGTGGGGCAGCAACCTGATCGTCACGGGGACCGCGCTGTCGCTGGTCCATGCGATCGGGCTGGGCTCGACGATGTGGGTCTATGCCGGGGTCAATCTGGCGTCGTTCGTGTTCGTGCTGCTGTTCGTGCCGGAAACCGCGGGCGCGAGCCTGGAGGATATCGAGACCGCGCTGCGCAGCGGCCGGTTCCGCCCGACGCGTGGCCACACTGCGATCGCCGCCGCCGCCTGAAGCTCAGGCGGGGCTGACGATCGTCCCGTTGAAGACTAGCCGGACAGCGTCGCGCTGCGCACCGCTCATCCGTTCGACGAGCAGCGCCAGCGCGGCATGCGCCATCTCGTCGACCGGCTGCTCGACGACGATCGGCGCGGCGTCGAGCAGGCGCAACCAGGCGGCGTCGTCGAACCCTGCGAGCCGGACGGGAGATGCCTGCGGTTCGGTTCGGCCGCGTAACACGACCGCCGCCTCGAGCATCAGGAACGTGTCGCCGACGAGCACCGCGTCGCAGGCGGTGTCGGCGAGCGCGGTCCGCACGCAGGCCGCGCGCGCTGCGGGGTCGTGCGGGACGTCGATGATCCGGGCTGGAAGCGCGTGGCGGTCGAGCGCGGCCGAAAAGCCACGACGGCGGTCGACCGCGGTGCTGCCGCGTTCGCCGAACAGACCGGTGATCCGCCGACAGCCCGATACGTGTAGCGCGTCAACCAGCGCGCCCGCCGCGCCGGCATTGTCGAGCCGGACGCTGTCGACCTGCGGCGTCCCCTCCACCCGATCGACCAGCACGAGCGGCGTCGCGGTCTCGGGCACGCCGCCGGCGCGCGTGGGGGCGAGGATGATGCCCGATACGCGCTCGTCCTCGAGCAATTGCAGGTAATGGCGTTCGCGCGCGGGATCTTCGCCGCTGTTGCACAGGATGACGCGCAGCCCCTCGCGCCAGGCATAGCCCTCGACCGCCTGGACGAAGGCGACGAAGAAGGGGTTGCCGATATCGGGCACGATCAGACCGATCACGCTCGCGCGCGTCGAACGCAGCCGCCGCGCCGCCAGATTGGGGCGATAGTCGAGCGCGGCGAGCGCGTCGTCGACGCGGCTGCGATAGGCGGGGCGGACGGGCTTGCCCGACAGGACGCGCGACACCGTCGCGATCGAGACGCCGGCGCGTGCAGCGATGTCCTTCAGTCCGATCGTCACGTGCCTCAGCCCTTTTCCCCGCCGACCTCTAGGCGGCGGCGGGTGTTTGTCCACCGTGATGGGACAGCGGTGCGTTTGACCGCGGCGGATGGCGAGTACATGTTTCGCGGATGAACCAACCCCTGTTCCGCCGCCGCGACGCGCTTGCCGGTATCGCGGCCGCGCTCGCCGCTGCGCCCGTCTCCGCACAGACTGCCAGCCGCTCGCCGGCATCCGCCGACGCGGCGACTCTTCTCGACCGGCTCGCGTGGCAGTTGCTGACGCTCGATCCCGGCAAGGCGACCGGGCTCGGCCTCGATACCGGCGCGCATGCGGCGTTGCGGGGGCTGCTCGATGACCGGTCGCCGGCGGGCATCGCCGCGCGGCGACGCGTCCTGACCGACGGGCTGGCGGCGCTCGGCCGGCTGCCGCGCGACGGGATCGACCAGGCGACGCTGACCAGCATCTCGGTGACGCAGAGTGCATTCCAGACCGCGCTGGACGGGATGGCGCTGCCTTACGGCGTCGCGACGATCGGCGACTGGCGCAACACGCCCTATGCCGTCATCCAGAATGTCGGCGCGTGGCTCGACGTGCCGCAGCTGCTCGACGGCGATCAGCCGCTGCGCACTGCGGCGGATGCGGAGGGCTATCTCGCGCGGGTCACGGCGATGGCGAAACAGCTCGATGACGAGACGGGCAGGGTGCGCACCGCGCGCGAGCAGGGGCTGGTCCCGCCCAGTTTCCTGCTCGACAAGACGCTGGCCGGGATGCGACGTACGCTGGCCGAGGCGGCGGCGGTCGACGGTCCGCTGATCGGGCCCCTTGCACGCAAAACGCAGGCAATCCCCGGCGACTGGACCCGGCGTGCGACGCAGATCGTCCGCGATGCGGTCATCCCCGCGCTCGAGCGGCAGATCGCGGAACTCATCGCGCAGCGCGCGGTCGCAACCGACGTCGCCGGACTGGGATCGCGCCCGCATGGCGCGGCCTGGTATGGCTGGGGGCTGCGCGCGGGGACGACGACGCGACGGAGCCCGGCGGAGATCCACGCGCTGGGGCGTGCGCAGCTCGTCGAGCTTCAGGCGCAGATGGACAGGATCCTCAAGGGCTTCGGGCTGACCAAGGGGACGGTGGCGGAGCGCGCGGCTGAATTGCAGCGTCGGCCCGACATCGCCTTCCCCAACAACGATGCCGGTCGCCAGCAGATCGTCGCCTATATGCAGGGGCGGATCGACGCGATCCGCCCGCGCCTGCCAAAGGCGTTCCGCACGCTGGTGACGGCCAGGCTCGAGATCCGGCGGATGCCGCTCGCACAGGAGGCGGGGGCACCCGCCGCCTATGGCGGGCCGGGCGCGCTCGACGGATCGATCCCGGGCAAGATCTGGGTCAATCTGGGCGATCCCACGATCCACAACCGCGTGACGATCCCCGATCTGGTATTCCACGAGGGGATTCCCGGGCATGTCTGGCAGGGGGAATATGCGCAGCAGCTGCCGCTGATCCGCTCGGTGCTGGCGTTCAATGCCTATACCGAGGGCTGGGCGCTCTATGCCGAACAGCTTGCCGACGAGCTCGGCCTGTATGACGGCGATGCGGCGGGGCGGCTCGGCTATTTCATGGGGCTGTCGTGGCGTGCGGTACGGCTGGTGGTCGATACCGGGATCCATGCGATGGGCTGGACGCGCGAACAGGCGTTGCGCGAGTTCGTCGCCGCGACCGGACTGCCGATGAGCAACGCGGTGAGCGAGGTCGAGCGCTATTGCGCCTGGCCGGGTCAGGCCTGTGGCTACAAGATCGGCCAGACCGAGATCGTCGCGCAGCGGACCCGCGCCAAGGCCGAATTGGGTACCCGGTTCGACGTGCGGGACTTCAACCAGGCGGTGCTGGCTGGCGGCAACGTCCCGCTCGACGTGCTGACCGGCAATGTCACGCGGTACATCGCCGCGCGCAGGGGCTAGTCGCGCCTCACGCTCACGGGCCGATATCGATGTCGCGGGCCTCGGCACGCCGCGCCGCTGATCGCTCGAACCCGAGCTGTTCGGCGACGGGATCGTTCCAGCCATAGGGATCGGTACGGAAGGCGGCGTTGCCGGCGTCGCCGACATAGACATTCTCGTACAGCAGCCGCACCGGGATGCGGCGCGGCAGCGGGACGAACTGCATCTCGCCCGACGCCTGCGCGGTCTGCCATGCCTCGGTAACGCCCTGGTCGTCGGCGAGCATCTGCGCGAAGCCGATCGCATCCTCGACGCGGACGCAGCCATGGCTCAGATGCCGCTGGCTGCGGTCGAACAGCCCGGGGGCGGACGTGTCGTGCAGATAGATCGCCTGGTCGTTCGCCATGTCGAACTTGACGAGGCCGAGCGCATTGCTCGGGCCGGGCTGCTGGACGATCCAGCCGTCGCGCAGGACCATGTTGTGCTCCTGCAGATAGGCGTCGTCGACATTGGCCATCTCGCCGTTCTGGATCGACTTCGGCACGGTCCAGGTCGGGTTGGCGACGAGGCGGTAGATCGGCGAGGACAAGGCCGGCGTCTCGCGACCGGGTTCGCCGACGATCACCTTGCGCTGATCGACGAGCACGCCGTCGCGGTAATAGCGCAGTTGCGAGGCGGCGGTGTTGACGTCGATCCGCGTCGCCGGGGGCGTCCGCTCGAGCCAGCGCCGCCGCTCCAGCGCCACCGCGAGCGCGCGCGCGCGATCACCGGGTCCGAGATTGAGGACCTTGAGCGTCTCGGGCCCGACGATCCCGTCCGCGGCGATGCCGTAATCGGTCTGCAGCCCCTTCATCGCGTCGGCGATTGCCTGCGTATAGACCGGGGCGCTAGACGGGGTGGCCGGCTGGAGGCCGGCGATGGTCGAGGCGGATTGCGCCAGCGTCGGCGCGGTGACGGGGCCGGGCGTCAGGAGATAACCGCTCTCGACCAGCTGTTCGACGATCGTCGCAACGCGCGGATCGCGGGTGCCGACGCGGATCAGCGCGGCAGCGCCCGTCTGGGCGGGCGCCTCGAGCGGTGCGGGGCCGGCTGGTGCGGTGAGCGCCTTCTCGCTGAAGACGCGATAGGCATCGGACAGCAGGCGATAGTCGGCATCCTGCGGCGCCAAGCTTTCAAGCCAGTCGTCGACCTTGTGCCGCGCGATCGCGGCGACCAGCCCGGTGGCGAGATCGACGCTGGGTCGCGGCAGGGTATAGACCTGATGCAGCGTCGCCGGATCGACGCGGCCCCTTGCCAGTGCACCGCCATAGGCGAGCGCGACGCGCGTGCGGGCGACGTCGATATCCGCCGGGGCCGCGTCGGCAGGCAGGTCAGGCAGGAAGGCAACGTGATCGAGGCCATGGCGGCTGCGGTCGCCGAGCGCAGTGTTGAGCGCCGCGACGTCTGCATCCGACCAGACCGCACGCCACTTCGCCTTGGTGTAGACCGCGCGGACGGTCGCGTCCGTCACCGCCTGCCGGCTGATGACGACGCCGCCGATCGCAGCGGGGGCAGCACTCGGCTTGGCAGGAGGCGCGGCGCGTCTCGGCGCAGTCTGGGCGGGCTGGGCACCGGCGGCGCCGTTCGTCAGGAGGAGTGCAAGCGGCATTGCGCCGGACGCGAGCCGGGCTCGCAGGGTCGTCACTATCATCCCTGTACAACGTACCAGTCGCCGCATCGGCTCAGATCGACGGCGAAATTCCCGCGAACCACGTCGCATAGGGGGTGTTGGCGGCCATGTGGCGGTTATAGTCGGGCGACCCGTCATGCCACCAGACCGGGCCGCGTTCGCCGAGCCCATGCTTGGCCGCGTCGACGTCGGCACGTGCAGCGGCGACCGCGTCGGCATCGTCCCGACGTCGGGCCAAGCCGACCGCGCGTCGCGCCGCCATCAGTGCCCGCACCAACTCGGCACGATCGGCTTCGGGCAGCGACGGATCCGCGCACCGCCACAATCGGCCGCGGACGACGAAATAGCGGCCGTCGGGGGTCGTCGGATAGGCCTTGGGGGGCGTGCTGCCGGCCATGCCGCGCTCAGAGCATTGCGAGCGGTTGTGGCGACCGCGGGCGGGGAAACGCCGTGTCGAGCGCGGCAAGATCCTCGGCCGACAGCACGAGATCGGCGGCTGCCCGGTTTTCGCGGACATGCGCGACGCTCGCGGCCTTCGGGATCGCGATCGTCGCGGGGCGTTGCAGGACCCAGGCGAGCGCGACCTGCGCGGGCGTCGCGCCGATGTCCCCGGCGATCCGCGCCAGTGCCGGATCGGCGAGGAGCCGGCCCTGTTCGACCGGACTATAGGCCATGACGGGAATGTCGTGACGGTCGAGCCAGGGGAGGAGGTCATGCTCGGGACCACGCCGGGTCAGATTGTAGAGGATCTGATCGGTCGCGCAGCCCTGTCCGCCCGCCGCCGCGAGCTCGGCCATGTCCTGCGTATCGAGATTGCTGACACCCCAGTGGCGGATCTTGCCCGCTGTCTTGAGCCGTTCCATCGCCTCGACCGTCTCGGCCAGTGGTACCGACCCGCGCCAGTGCAGCAGATACAGGTCAAGCCGGTCGGTCCTCAGCCGCGCAAGGCTCGCCTCGCAGGCGGCGGTGAGGCGATCGCGCGAGGCGTTCTGGGGATAGGCCTTGCTGACGAGGAACAGCGTGTCGCGGACATCTTGGAGCGCATCACCGATCAGCGTCTCGGCGGCGCCGTCGCCGTACATCTCCGCCGTGTCGATCAGCGTCATCCCGCACTCGACGCCTGCGCGCAACGCTGCGGTTTCGGCCTCGCGACGATCGGCGCGCTCGCCCATCATCCAGCTTCCCTGGCCCAGGGCTGGCACCGTCTCGCCGCCCGGGAGAATCACCGATTTCATCGTCTGCCCCAATCGCTCTGGTCGTCAGGGGTCAACGCCGGTCGGACGCGCGGGATGCGTGCCGTGAGGGTTGTATTGCAAATAGTGTATCGGGGGATCTTGCCGCGGTCTGGCGCGGGGCGTCTCGCCAGAAGCGAGCTCTCGCGGCTTGAAAATGGCTCCCTGAGTAGGATTCGAACCTACGGCCACTCGATTAACAGTCGAGAGCTCTACCGCTGAGCTATCAGGGAACGTTGCCGGAGGCGGCTCTATAAACGGCCAGTTGGACGATGCAACCCGGTTTTTGTCGATTTCTGCAACAAATTGCGCCGGGGCCGGGGCTATGCTGCGAACTGTTCCATCGTGATGCGGTCGTCGAGCGCATGCTCGGGATCGAAGAGCAGGGTGAGTTCACGCGCACGGTCCATGCAGATGTCGACCTGTGCCACGTCGCGGATCTCGCGCTGGTCGGCGACCGCGGAGACGGGGCGTTTGCCGGGGTCGAGGACGCGGATGCCGATCCGCGCCTTGTCGGGCAGGATCGCACCGCGCCAGCGCCGCGGGCGGAACGGGCTGATCGGCGTCAGCGCGACCATGCCCGAACCGAGCGGCAGGATCGGGCCCTGCGCGGAGAGGTTGTAGGCGGTCGAGCCCGCGGGCGTCGCGACCAGGATGCCGTCACAGGCCAGTTCGGCGAGCACGACGCGGTCGTTGACCGTCACCTCGAGCTTGGCAGTCTGGCGCGTCTCGCGCAGCAGCGAGACCTCGTTGATCGCGGGGAGGGTGAGGGTGCGTCCGTCGATTCCGGTCGCGGTCATGCTCAGCGGCGTGACCTTGAACGGCTTGGCGCGCGAAAGGCGGTCTTCGAGGCCGTGATGCCGCCACTCGTTCATCAGGAAGCCGACGGTACCCAGATTCATTCCGAAGACCGGGACCGCGGGCTTGCGCCTTTCGAGCATCGCATGGAGCGTCTGCAGCATGAACCCGTCTCCGCCCAGCGCGATGACGACATCCGCCTCCTCGGGCTCGACCCAGTCGCCCAGATCGGCGAGCTGGGCGGCGGCGGCCTGTGCCGGCGGGGTGGCGGAGGCTACCAGCGCCCGGCGGACATAGTCGGTCACCCGCCGGTGACGCTCATGTGACGCGCGACCGCGGGACCTTCGCCCTCGCCGATGCGGAAGTCGTGCCGCTTGGGCTTGGCGTAGAGGCCAGCGTCGATCGCCGCGTCGAGCCCGGCGATGCCGCCGTCACGCAGCGCACCCTTCAGGTCGACCTGATCGTCATGCCCGAGGCACAGGTACAGCTTGCCCTCGGTGGTGAGACGAACGCGGTTGCAGCCTTCGCAGAAATTGGCGGTCAGCGGCGAGATGAGCCCGAGCCGCGTACCGGTGCCGTCGACGTTCCAGTAGCGTGCCGGTCCGCCCGTCTTGTACGAGTCGCGTTCGAGCCGGAACCGGGTCTCGAGATCGCGGAACACGCCGGTCAGCGGGAGGAACCGGTCGGTGCGGTCCTCGTCGATCGCGCCGAGCGGCATCGTCTCGATCAGGGACAGATCGAAGCCCTCGTCGCGGCACCAGGCGAGCATCGGTGCGATCTCGTCCTCGTTGAAGCCCTTGAGCGCGACCATGTTGATCTTGATCGCGAGGCCCGCATCGCGCGCCGCCATGATGCCGCCGATCACCTGCGCGACGTCGCCGTGCCGGGTGATGTAGCGGAACCGTTCGGGATCGCGGCTGTCCATGCTGACATTGACGCGGCGGATGCCCGCATCGACCATCGCCGGCGCATGCTCGGCCAGCCGCGTGCCGTTGGTGGTCATCGTCAGCTCCTCGAGCCCGCGGCCGAGATTGCCACCCAGTCGCTTGACGAGATCGCCGACGTCGCGACGGACGAGCGGCTCGCCGCCCGACAGGCGGATCTTGGTCACGCCGCGCGCGATGAACCGCTCGGCGATGATCGCGATCTCGTCGAGGCTCAACAGCTTGGCGCGCGGGAGGAAGGTCATCGCCTCGGACATGCAGTAACGGCACCGCAGATCGCAGCGGTCGGTGACCGAAATCCGCAGATATTTGATCGTCCGCTGATGCCGGTCGACCAGCGGACGATCGACGGTTGCGGAGTGGCTCGAAGGGGAGTGAGACGCCATAGCAACAGAGCTAGGTGGTGCAGTGTCGAGCGGCAAGTGCGTTCCAGGATTGGCGACGGGCGATGGGGTGGCTAGGTTGTCGGCGATGACACCGGCCACACTGGATACAAAGGACATGCTGAACAGAACGATGCTGTTCGCATGCTCGTTCCGTCACTTCGCGGAGATCGCTGATATTGCGGTGGCTTGCGGCTGGGATGCGGTGGTCACTGCGACCGCTAGCGGTATCGACCCGGCCTATGTCGAAAGCGGCGCGCCGGTCGCGCTGATCGATGCGCGCGGGGCGATCGCGCAGGGGCTGGCGGCGGCGCAGACGATCGCCCCCCGGGTCGCCGAGGATGGCGGGGCGCTGCTGTTCGTCCTTTCGCGCCGCGACTGTACGGCGCTCGACCGCGTGTTCGAGCTGGGGGCGACGCATTTCCTGATCGATCCGGCGAGCGACGGCGAACTGATCCAGTCGCTGCGCTTCGCGGCGCGTCATGTGACGCGCGCGCCGGGCCGGCCGGGCATCGTCGACCGCCGCGACGCGATGGCCGGCGCACGCTTCGGTCGCGATCCGAACCTCGCGCAGCAGTGGATCGCGGCGCGGATCGGCGACGGACAGCCGGTCTCCGTCGTGCTCGTCTCGCTGTCGCGGCTCGACATCGTCAATGCTGCGCATGGTCGGCCCGCGGTCGATTCGCTGATCGAGGTCGCGGTCGAGCGGGCGGAGGCGGTCGCGGCCGAGGCGATGGCGGGCGCCGCGCGCGTCGCGCGTCTCGGCGGCGCGGATCTCGCGCTCGTGGTCGGGGCCGGGGCCACGGACATCGCCGCGCTGATCGCGGCACTCGACGAGGCGCTGGCGCGGCCGTTCGCGGTCGCCAATGCGCTGGCGGTGCTCGGCTGCCGGTTCGGTGTCGCGAGCCACCAGCCGGGGGATCCGAGCGATCCGGCGGACGGTGCCGCGACGTTGATGCGGCGCGCGTTCGGTGCGCTCGCCAAGGCCAAGACCAGCGACGGCGCGATGCTGCAGATCGCATCGGCGGCGCACGACATGTCGCTCGATGCGCTGGCGATCGACCTGCACCACGCGATCGAGCTCGACGAGATCGACATCCGCTTCCAGCCGCAGGTCGAGATTGCGAGCGGACGGATCACGGGCGTCGAGGCGCTCGCGCGCTGGGATCACCGCAAGCTGGGGCCGCTGGGCGCGGATGCGCTGTTCGCGGCCGCGGACCGCGCCGATCTGGGGATCGCGCTGTCCGACCATATCCAGCGGCTGGTCCTGGCACGCGCGCTGGCATGGCCCGAGGCGCTGGCGACGCTGCGCGTGTCGCTCAACCTCACCGCGGCGGATATCGCGCGGCCCGGCTTCGCCACGCTGTTCCTCGCGCGGGTCGACGATAGCGGCTTTCCGCGCGGGCGCCTGACCGTGGAGATTACCGAGACCGGGCTGATTGCGGATCTCGCCAGCGCGTCGACGCTGCTCACCGAATTGCGCGGGGCGGGGTGCCGCGTCGCGATCGATGATTTCGGCACGGGCTATTCGAGCCTCGCCTATCTGAAGGATCTGCCGCTCGATTATGTGAAGATCGACAAGGCGCTGGTCCACGACATTGGCGGCAGCCCGCGCGACCGGGTCGTCGTCGCCGGCGCGATCACGATGGCGCGGTCGCTCGGCCTGTCGGTGATCGCCGAGGGGGTCGAGACGCGCGAGCAGCTGGAGCTGCTCGCAGCGTGCGGGGCCAGCCTGTATCAGGGCTTCCTGCTGTCCGAGCCGGTCGGCGACGCGGCCTTGCTCGAACTGGTGACCCGGACATGAGCCGGGCAGGATCTGCCATGATCGTCGCGGTTGCTGCGGCGACGATCGCCGTCACGCCCGCGCTGGCCGCGCCCGACCGGGCACCCGCATCGGTGGCGATCCGGGAAGCGATGGCGGCGAGCGCGGCGGGGTGGAATGCGGGCGATCTCGCCCGGTTCGTCGCGGTCTATGCCGAGGATGCGGTGTTCGTGACGCCCAAGGGTCTGGTGCGCGGAAAGGCCGCAATAACAGCGCGCTATGCGCCGAGCTTCACGGGTGGTGGCAATAGCCGGGGGCAGCTGAGCTTCGTTCCCGCCGAGCTGCGCGGGATCGATCCGACGCATGCCCTGCTGGTCGCGCGCTGGACACTGACCGGCGCGACCTCGACCGAGACGGGGATGACGACCTTGCTGTTCGAGCGGCGCGGCGATGCATGGAAGATCGTCGCCGATCACAGCAGCTGAGCGCGGCGGCGCTCAGCCCGCCGCCTTTGCCAGCCCCTTCGACAATTGCAGCGCACCGTGCAGCCGTGCCTTGGGATCGCCCCAGGCGCGCTGGAGCACCAGCTTGCTGTCGGGCCGCAGCCGCGCGACGCCGTTGAGCCGTTCGACATAGGCGAGCAGCTTGTCGATGTTGGGCGGGGTGTCGTTGTGGAACGAGACCAGCACGCCGCGCGGGCCGACGTCGATCTTCGACACGCAGGCGCGCTTCGCGTTCAGCTTGATCTCGATGACCCTGATCAGATTCTCGGTCGCGTCGGGCAGCGGGCCGAAGCGGTCGATCATCTCGGCGGCGAACGCCTCGATCTCCTGACCTTCCTCGAGCTCGTTCAGGCGGCGATACAGCCCCATCCGGAGGTCGAGATCAGGGACATACTCCTCGGGGATGAGGATCGGCGCGTCGACCGTGATCTGCGGCGAGAAGTCCTTCGGGCGCGCAGAGGCGAGACCGCCCGACTTGGCGTCCATGATCGCCTCCTCGAGCATCGCCTGGTAGAGTTCGAAGCCGACCTCCTTAATATGCCCGGTCTGCTCGTCGCCGAGCATGTTGCCGGCCCCGCGGATATCGAGATCGTGGCTCGCCAGCTGGAACCCGGCCCCGAGCGAATCCAGATCGGACAGCACTTTCAGCCGCTTCTCGGCGGTCACCGTCATCTGCCGCTCGGGCGGGGTGACCAGATAGGCATAGGCGCGCGTCTTCGAACGGCCGACGCGCCCGCGTAGCTGATAGAGCTGGGCGAGGCCGAAGCGGTCGGCGCGGTGGACGATCATCGTGTTGGCGGACGCAATGTCGATCCCGCTCTCGATGATCGTGGTCGAGACGAGCACCTCGAACTTCTTGTCGTAGAAGGCGGACATGCGCTCTTCGACCTCGGTCGGCGACATCTGTCCGTGTGCGACGACGAAGCGGATCTCGGGCACCTGTTCGCGCAGGAACTCCTCGATCTCGGGCAGGTCGGCGACGCGCGGGGTGACGACGAAGCTCTGCCCGCCACGATAATGCTCGCGCAGCAGCGCCTCGCGCAGCACGACGGGGTCGAAGGGCATGATGTAGGTGCGCACCGCGAGGCGATCGACCGGCGGGGTCTGGATCACCGACAGCTCGCGGATACCCGACATCGCCATCTGCAACGTGCGCGGGATCGGCGTCGCGGTCAGCGTCAGCATGTGGACGTCGGCCCGGAGCGCCTTCAGCCGCTCCTTGTGCGTGACGCCGAACCGCTGCTCCTCGTCGACGACGACGAGGCCGAGCCGCTTGAAGTCGATATTCTTCGCCAGCAGCGCGTGCGTGCCGATGACGACGTCGATCGTGCCGTTCGCCAGCCCCTCCTTGGTCGCTTTCGCCTCGCTCGCGGTGACGAGCCGCGAGAGGCGGCCCATGTTCATCGGGAAGCCTTCGAACCGGCTGACGAAGTTGTTGTAGTGCTGGCGCGCGAGCAATGTCGTCGGGCACACGATCGCGACCTGCTTGCCGCCCATCGCCGCGACGAACGCGGCGCGCAGCGCGACCTCGGTCTTGCCGAAGCCGACATCGCCGACGACGAGCCGGTCCATCGGCTTGCCCGCGGACAGATCGGCGAGAACCTCCTCGATCGCGCGGTCCTGATCCTCGGTCTCCTCATAGGGGAAGCGATCGACGAAGCTGGGATAGCCGCTGGCGTCGGGTTCGAGCACGTCGCCGGGATGGAGCGCGCGCTCGGCGGCGGTCGCGATGAGCTCGCCCGCAATCTCGCGGATCCGCTCCTTCATCTTCGACTTGCGACGCTGCCAGCCTTCGCCGCCCAGCTTGTCGAGCGATGCGCCTTCCTCCGACGAGCCGTAGCGCGAGAGGACGTCGATATTCTCGACGGGTACGTAGAGCTTGTCGCCGCCGGCATAGCTCAGCGCGACGCAGTCGTGCGGGCTCTGGCCGACCGGGATCGAGGTCAGGCCTTCGTAGCGGCCGATGCCGTGCTCGGTGTGGACGACCAGATCGCCGGGCGTCAGCGTCGCCAGTTCGGCGAGGAACGCGTCGGCGGATTTCTTGCGCTTCTTGCGGTGGACGAGGCGGTCGCCGAGCATGTCCTGCTCGGTGAGGACCGCGACGCCGGGCGCGGTAAAGCCGTGGTCGAGCGGGAGGACGACCAGCGCGACACCGAAGCTTTTTGCCGTATCTGCGACGCCGAGCGCTTCCTGCCAGGTTTCGGCCTGCTTGCCGCCCTTCATCCCGTGATCGGCGAGCAGGCTCCCCAGACGTTCGCGCGCGCCGATCGAATAGCTGGCGAGGATCGGCTTGCGACCCTGCTTGCGCAGTTTCTCGACGTGATCGGCGACGGCTTCGTAGATGTTCGCCTGTGCGGCGCGTTCGGGGCCGAAATCGCGCGGGCCGTCGACGTCGAAGTCGAGCACGGTGGCGCTGGTCGGTTCGTGGAAGGGCGTGACGACATGCGCGGTGGCGGCGTCGAGCGCGACGGACCAGTGCGGCGCGTCGAGATAGAGCGCGGTTGCCCCCAGCGGGCGATAGCTGCCGGGCTGCGCGGCTTCGGCGCGCCGGCGGTTCGCGTAATAATCGGTGATCGATTCGAACCGGCTCTCCGCCGCGGCGCCGACCCCGCTGTCGCGGACCACGACGTCGTCACCGCCGAGATGGTCGAACAGCGTCGCCATCTTGTCCTCGAACAGCGGCAGCCAATGCTCCATCCCGGCGATGCGGCGGCCGTCCGAGATCGCCTGATACATCGGGTCGCCCGTCGCGGTCGCGCCGAACGCGTCGCGGTAGCGCGTGCGGAAGCGCTTGATCGATTCCTCGTCGAGCAGGGCTTCGGAGGCGGGGAGCAAGACGAAGCCGTCGATCCGGCCGGTGGTGCGCTGGTCGGCGGCGTCGAAGGTGCGGACGCTCTCGATCTCGTCGCCGAAGAAGTCGAGGCGCAGCGCATGGTCCTCGCCCGACGGGTAGAGATCGACGATGCCGCCGCGGACCGCATATTCGCCCTGGTCGTGGACGGTGTCGGTGCGGACATAGCCGTTCGCCTGGAGCAACGTGGCGAGCTTGTCGCGGCCGATCCGTTCGCCGGGCGCGAGGCGGGCGACGAGCTGGCGGACGCGGAAGGGGGTCAGGACGCGCTGGGTCGCCGCGTTGACCGTGGTGAGCAGGAGTTGTGGGCCCTTGGGCTTGGCCTGCAGGCGGTGCAGCGCGGCGACGCGCTCGGCCATGATCCGCAGGGTCGGCGAGGCGCGGTCATAGGGAAGGCAATCCCAGGCGGGGAAGCTCAGCACCTCGAGATCGGGCGCGAAATAGGCCGCGGTCGAGGCGATCGCGCGCATCGCCGCATCATCGGGCGCGATGAACACCGCGCGCGTCTTTGCGGCGCGGGCGAGGTCGGCGAGCAGCGACGGCTGGAACCCCGACGGCACGCCTGACAAGGTCAGCGGGGTCGTCGCGGAGAGGATCGTGTTCAGATCTGGCATATTCGCTTCTCGTTCCCCGGCGAAGGCCGGGGCCCAGTTGGGAAGGCAATCTTAAATCAGGTTTTGACGTCAATCATCGACGTCCCCCAACTGGGCCCCGGCCTTCGCCGGGGAACAGTATCTCGGCGTTACTTCACGACCGTGACGTAGTTGATGTCGCGCATCGCCTGCATCATCAGGCCGTCCCATTCGGGCGGGCAGGGAATCGAGCCGATCGCCCAGCCCATGATGTCGACGTCCTGCTGTTCGAGCAGCGCCTCGAACCAGTCGAGCTGCTCGGGCGTCCAGCTGCGGCCATAGGTTTCGAAGAAGCCGCCGATCATCATGTCGGCTTCGCGCGTGCCGCGGTGCGAGCTGCGGAAGCCGAGGCGCTTGATGCGGGTTTCGTGGTCCATCATATCTCCAACGCCGATTGACCGGCGACCCGCTGGCGGCGGGCGTCGGCTGGGCTATAGGGGGCAGATAGTCATGCGACCCGAAATCCTCAATCCGCTGTTCGCCGAAACCCTCGTCCTGAAAGGGGTGGGGCCTGCGCTCGCCAAGCCGCTCGACCGGCTCGGGCTCGCGCGCGTCGTCGACGTCGCCTTCCATCTGCCGACCGGCTATGTCGATCGGGTGCCCCGCACCGAGCTGATGTCGAGCGATGCCGGGCGGATCATCGTCATCACGCTGACCGCGCGCGAGTATCGCGTCAGCGCGGGGCGTGGCCCGACGCGGGTGCAGGCGACCGACGAGCATGGCAATTATGTCAGCCTCGTCTTCTTCGGCGGCAGTTCGGGCTGGGCGAAGAAGCTGCTGCCGATCGGCGAGGCCAGGCGCGTGTCGGGACGGCTCGACGAATATGGCCAGGAACTGCAGATCGTTCACCCGGACATCGTCGAGCAGGACGAGGAGTTGCGCGAGCGCGAGCCGATCTATCCGCTGTCGGAGGGGCTGACCTCGCGGCGGCTGGCGGCGCTGACGACGCAGGCGGTCGCGCGGGCGCCCGATCTGGCCGAGTGGATCGAGCCCGGGCTGAAGGCGAAACGCGAATGGCCGGGCTGGCACGAATCGCTGGCGCGGATCCACGCCGACCCGTCGGATGCCAAGGCGCGCGAGCGGCTGGCCTATGACGAGGTGTTCGCCAACCAGCTCGCGATGACGCTCGTGCGTGCCGATACGCGGAAACGACGCGGGCGTGCGCTCCACGGCGACGGGCGGCTGCGGGGCATGCTAAAGCTGCCCTATACGCTGACCGGCGCGCAATCGCGGACAGTGGGGGAGATCGAGGGCGACCTCGCGCAGACCGCGCCGATGCTGCGGCTGCTGCAGGGCGATGTCGGCTCGGGCAAGACGCTGGTTGCGGCGATGGCGATGCTGATCGCGGTCGAGGCGGGGGCGCAGGCGGCGATGCTCGCGCCGACCGAGATCCTCGCGCGCCAGCATTACGAGACGCTGCGCAAGACGCTCGCGGGCCTTCCGATCGAGGTCGGCGTGCTGACTGGGCGCGACAAGGGGCGCGTGCGCGAGGCGACGCTGATGGCGCTGGCGAGCGGCGAGATCGATATCCTCGTCGGCACGCACGCGATCTTCCAGGATGCGGTCGCCTATAAGGACCTTGCGCTGGTGGTGGTCGACGAGCAGCATCGGTTCGGCGTCGCGCAACGGATGACGCTCCAGGCCAAGGGGATCGCGCCGCCGCATCTGCTGGCGATGACCGCGACGCCGATCCCGCGCACGCTGACGCTGGCGCAATATGGCGAAATGGACGTCAGCCGGCTCGACGAGATGCCGCCGGGCCGCCAGCCGATCGAGACACGGGTGATTTCGGAGGATCGGCTTGACGACGTGGTCAATGCGCTCGGCCGGCATCTCGCCGACGGCGGGCAGGCCTATTGGGTGTGCCCGCTGGTCGAGGAGAGCGAGAAGAGCGACCTCGCGGCCGCGGAGATGCGCGCGGAGACGCTGCGTGCGCGGTTCGGCGACAAGGTGGCGCTCGTCCATGGCCGGATGAAGCCCGCCGAGAAGGACGCGGTGATGGCCGAGTTCTCCGCCGCGCGCACCGCGGTGCTGGTTGCGACGACGGTGATCGAGGTCGGCGTCGACGTGCCCAATGCTACGTTGATCGTGATCGAGCATGCCGACCGGTTTGGTCTCGCGCAGCTGCATCAGTTGCGTGGGCGGGTCGGGCGCGGGAGCGGGCGGTCGATCTGCCTGCTGATGCGTGGGAACTCGCTCAGCGAGACGTCGCGCGCGCGGCTGGCTTTGATGCGCGAGACCAATGACGGCTTCCGGATCGCCGAGGAGGATCTGCGGTTGCGCGGCGCGGGCGAACTGCTGGGCACGAAGCAGTCGGGCGAGATGGCGTTCCGGCTCGCGACGCCCGACATGATGGCCGACCTGCTGCAATGCGCGCATGACGATGCGCGGTTGCTGATCGATCGCGACGGCGGGCTGGAGGGACCGCGGGGGCAGGCGGCACGCACCGCGCTGTACCTGTTCGACCGCGATGCCGGGGTGGCGTTGCTGCGATCGGGCTGACGGGCGGCCCGGTCAGCTGGTGCGGAGCATCGCCGCGAGCATGCCGTAATAGGCCTTGGGCGGGATCGTCCGGTCGAACGCGCAGCCGATCCGTCCGCCGAGCGACCAGCGGACGTGGGCGAGGATGTCACCGACGATCGGCATGCGGACGTGGAGCCGCTCGCCGGCGTCCAAAACGCCGTCGCAGCGCGCCATGAGGCCGCTTGGCGAGACGTTGACCAACGTAAGCCTCAATTCGGTGCCTGCGCTGTCCGCCGCACGCGTGCGGTGCATCACTTCGTCGCGCGGCTCAGACCGCGTCTCGTGCCTCGACATCGCTTGGTTCGGCATTGGTCAGTCCCCGCTGTGCCCCGGTCGAGGGCTAGGCCGACATCATGAAGCCCGTGCCACCAACCATCCCTAACGCAGTGTTCATGACCGTGCCGGTCCGGCGGGTCAGCCGGGCAGCAGCATTCCGTGACGCTTCTTGCCGAGGCTGAGGCGGACCGGCGCGGCGACGGGGATCGTGGCGGCGGGGTCGCGCAGTGGTTCGCCGTCGACACGGACTGCGCCTTCGCCGATCTTGCGTCGTGCTTCGCCGTTCGATGCGACGAAGCCGAGCCCGACCAGCGCCTCGACGACGCCGATGCCGGTCCCGGTGCAGACGAGACTCGGCAGCGCGTCGCCCGACGCGCCTTCCTCGAAGGTCTTGCGCGCGGTCTCCGCGGCCTGCTCGGCGGCATCGCGGCCGCGGCACATCGCGGTCGCCTCGTTCGCGAGGACGACCTTCGCGGCATTGATCTCCGCGCCTTCGAGCGCCTCGAGACGCGCGATCTCGTCGAGCGGCATGTCGGTGAACAGCCGCAGGAACCGGCCGACGTCGCGGTCGTCGGTGTTGCGCCAGAACTGCCAGTAATCGAAGTGCGGCAGCTGGTCCTCGTGCAGCCAGACCGCGCCCGACATCGTCTTGCCCATCTTGCCGCCGTCCGCGGTCGTGATCAGCGGGGTGGTGACGCCGTAGACCTCGGTGCTGTCCATCCGGCGCGAAAGCTCGATGCCGTTGACGATGTTGCCCCATTGATCGGAGCCGCCCATCTGCAGCCGGCAGCCGGCGCGGCGCGACAGTTCGAGAAAGTCGTACGCCTGAAGGATCATGTAGTTGAATTCGAGGAAGCTCAGCGACTGTTCGCGGTCGAGGCGGAGCTTCACCGAATCGAAGGCGAGCATCCGGTTGACCGAGAAATGCTGGCCGACGTCGCGCAGGAACGGGATATATTCGAGCGCGTCGAGCCACTCGGCATTGTCGAGCATCACCGCGTCCGTGGGGCCGTCGCCGAACGTCAGGAAGCGTTCGAAGATGCGGCGGATCGAGGCGACGTTGGCCTTGATGCCGTCCTCGCCGAGCAGCTTGCGCGCCTCGTCCTTGAAGCTCGGATCGCCGATCTTGCCGGTGCCGCCGCCCATCAGGACGATCGGCTTGTGGCCGGTCTGCTGGAGCCGACGGAGTAGCATGATCTGGACGAGGCTGCCGACGTGGAGCGACGGCGCGGTCGGGTCGAAGCCGATATAGCCGGGTACGACCTGCTTGCCCGCGAGCGCGTCGAGCGCGGCGGCGTCGGTCATCTGGTGGACATAACCGCGCGCGGTCAGCGTGGTGAGCAGGTCGGACTGGTAGGTCATGGAGGAGCCACTAGCAGCGGTTGTGCGCTCCGTCATCCCGGCGGCGTGGTCATCGTCACGTCCCGCCGTCATCGCATTCTGGACGGTCATCACATCCTCAACCTTCATCCTGACGAAAGTCAGGATCCAGGGTTACACGCCCTGGCGCTCATCGCTCTGGATCCTGACTTTCGTCAGGATGACGGATTTTGGGACGGTGAGTCCGAGGCAACGTACACGCCGGTTACATCCGCGGCAGCTGCGACGACGGGTCGACCGGGGTGCGGCCCTTGCGGAGTTCGAAATGGAGTTCGGGGCGATCGGCGAATCCGGTGTCGCCTGAGAGCGCGATCGTCTGGCCGCGCTTCACGCTCTGGCCACGCTGGACCAGCAGTTTCGAGGCATGGCCATAGACGCTGGTCCAGCCGCCGCCATGCTTGACGATCACCAGCCCGCCGAGCGCGGCAATGCCGTCGCCGACATAGGCGACGACGCCGTCGGCGGTGGCGCGGATCGGGGTCGATACCGGAACCGCGATCTTTATGCCGTCATTGCGTTCGCCGCTGGCGCCGTGGCCGAACCGCTTCACGACGCGGCCGTCGACCGGCCAGAGGAAGCCGCCGCCCGCGAGCCGTACGGGCGCCGTGACGACGGCGCTCGGCGGCAGGATGCGCCGCGGGGTCGGGGTCGGGCGGACCGGCGCCTGGTTGGTCGCAAGCGCAGGCTCGCCGCCGGTCAGGATGTCGTCGACGTCGAGCGTGAACGCAGCCGCTCGATCGGCAAGGCTGGTGCCGCCTTCGGTATCGGGGATGACGATGCGCTGGCCCGCACGCAGCACATAGGGTTCGAGCAGCGCGTTGACGGTGACGATGCGCGACCAGGCGACCCCGTAGGCGCGAGCGATCGCGATCCCGGTCTCGCCGCGCCGGACGAGGTGGTAGCGGCCTGCCGGGATGGTCAGTCGCTGTCCCGTCTGGATCGTGAAGGGCGGTTCGATCGCGTTGGCGCGCGCGATCGCCTCGCTGCTCGCCCCCGAACGTTCGGCGATGGCGAGCAGCGTATCGCCCGGGCGGACGGTATAGAGTGATTGCTCGACCCGCTGCGCATCCGCCGCGACCGGGCGCTCCTCCCAGGCGGGGCGCGGCGCGGGCAGCGTCGAGACGGGCACGGGGATGCGATCGGCGCGCCGGACGGGTGAAGGGGCAGGGCTGGCGTCCTGCCGCTCCGCGCGGCGCGGATAGGTGCGCCGACGCGGCGGAGCGTCATAGGGGTCGGATCGGGCGGCGTCGCTGCGGTCGCGCGCGTCGTTCGCGGAGCGGTCCTGCGGGTCGGCGGGTGGGAGGCGCTGGATCCGTTCGAGCGACTGCGGCGGCGGCCCGCGGTCGGACCGGACCGGCGTGTCGACGCTCGGGATGCACCCGGCGAGAGCCAGCGCCGCGCCCAGGATCGCGGCGGCGCGCGTCACGCGTAGGCGCGTCCCAGCATGTCCAGCGACTCGGCATGCGTCAGATCGAGATGCAGCGGCGTGACCGAAATATAGCCGTCCGCAATCGCCTCGAGATCGGTCGCGTGAAGCGGCGTCTCGACCGCGCCGCTCAGCGCGAACCAGTGATACTCATAGCCGCGCGGGTCGGTGTTGGTGACGATCTGCAACCGGCCATAGTCGCGCAGGCCCTGGCCGACGACGCGAATGCCGCGCACCGCATCCGCCGTGCCGACGGGGAAGTTGACGTTGACGAGCGTCCGGGGGGCGAGCGGCGCATCGAGCAGCGGGCGCAGGACGCGTTCGCCCCAGGCAGCCGCGACCTCGAACGGGACCGAATCGCCCATGCCTTCCCGGCTATAGACCTGGCTCAGCGCGATCGACCGGACCCCGGCCAGCGCACCCTCCATCGCGGCGGAGACTGTGCCCGAATAGGTCACGTCCTCGGCGAGGTTGGCGCCGCGATTGACCCCCGACAGGATCAGGTCGGGGGGGCTGTCCTTCATGATGCGGGCCAGCGCCATCATCACCGCATCGGTCGGCGTGCCGGCGACGGCATAGCGTTTCTCGGCGAACTTGCGCACGCGCAGCGGTCGCGACAGCGTCAGCGAATGGCCCGCGCCCGACTGTTCCTCCGCCGGCGCCACCACCCAGACATCGTCGGACAGCGTCGCGGCGATCGCCTCGAGCACCTTCAGCCCGCGCGCATGATAACCGTCGTCATTGGTCAGCAGGATCCGCATCAGGCAGCGGGCTTGAGCAGGGTGAGGCCGCCCAGATAGGGCTGGAGCGCAGTCGGCACCGCGACCGCGCCATCCGCCTGCTGATAATTCTCGATCACCGCGACGAGCGTGCGGCCGACCGCGAGGCTGGAGCCGTTGAGCGTGTGGACGAACCGCGTCGCCTTCTCACCCTCGGGGCGATAGCGCGCGTTCATGCGCCGCGCCTGAAAATCGGTGCAGGTCGAGATGCTGGATATCTCGCGATACTGCGCCTGGCCGGGGAGCCAGACTTCGAGATCATAGGTGCGTGCTGCGGTGAAGCCCATATCGCCACCGCATAGAAGCATCCGCCTGAACGGAAGCTGCAACGCGTCGAGCACGCCCTCGGCGCACTGCGTCATCCGCTCGTGCTCGGCCTCGGACTGGTCCGGGGTGACGATCGCGACCATCTCGACCTTGTCGAACTGGTGCTGGCGAATATAGCCGCGGGTGTCGCGACCGGCCGACCCTGCCTCCGAGCGGAAACACGGCGTCAGCGCGGCGAAGCGGAGCGGCAGTTCGCCTTCGGTCAGGATCCGTTCGCGCACGATGTTGGTCAGGCTGACCTCTGCGGTCGGGATCAGCCAGCGGCCGTCGGTGGTGCGGAACAGGTCCTCGGCAAACTTGGGCAGCTGGCCCGTGCCGAACACCGCCTCGTCGCGCACCAGCAACGGCGGCGCGACTTCCTCGAAGCCGTGATCGCGCGTCAGCCGGTCGAGCATGAACTGGCCGAGGGCGCGCTGCAGCCGTGCGGCGGGGCCGCGTACCAGCGTGAAACGGGCACCGGACATCGCAACGCCGGTCTCGAAATCGAGCCCGATCGCCGGGCCGACGACGTCATGCTCGCGCGGGGCGAAGGCGAAGTCGGGCTTCGTCCCGCGTGCATGGACGAGCACATTCCCGCTCTCGTCGACCCCCGCAGGGACGTCCGATGCGGGCAGATTGGGGATAGCCGCGAGCGCCGCATCGAGCTCGGCGGTCAGCGCCGCCTCGTCGGCCTCGAGCGTCGGCAGCGCGGCCTTCAGCGCGGCAACTTCCGCCATCAACGCCTGCGCGCGCGGCTCGTCCTTCTGCGCCTTGGCCTGGCCGATCGCCTTGGACAGCTCGTTGCGGCGGGTCTGCGCGGCCTGCGCTTCGGCGATCGTCGCGCGGCGGCGCTCGTCAAGGGCGACGAGCCGGTCGCTGGCGGGGGCAGCGCCGCGACGGGCGAGGGCTGCGTCGAACGCGGCGGGGTTTTCACGGATCAGACGGATATCATGCATGGCGCTAGGCTATGCCGAGGCCGGCAAGCGCGCGCAACCCGGTGCGCCCGCGGGACGTTGGGGAGGGCAGAGGCACAGATCAAAGAGGAGAAAGCCCGTGGATCTTCCGCACAAGTCCGTCGTCATGGTCGCCGATGGCCGCAAGATGTTGTTCCTGCGCAACGAGGGCGATGCCGCCTTTCCTAACCTGGTCGTCGAAGAGGCGGTCGAGCAGGAGAACCCCGCGACGCGCGACCAGGCGACCGACTCGGCCGGCCGCGCCTCGTCCCCGCAGGGTGCCGCGCAGAGCTCGGTCGAACCCACCGATTTCCATCAGATCGAGGAAGACCGGTTCGCCGCCGACGCAGCCGAACTGCTCAAGACGCGCGCGTTGAAGAACGACTTCGATTCGCTCGTCATCGTCGCACCGCCCAAGACACTGGGGGAGATGCGCAAACATTATCACAAGGCGGTCAGCAGCAGGCTGGCGGGCGAGCTTGCGAAGGATCTCACCGGGCATCCGATTGCCGACATCGAGACGGCGCTCAAGAACGCCTGACCGTTGCCACCCAATAGTTGAAAAGGCCCGCAACACGTTGTTGCGGGCCTTTTTTCATGTCCGAGATTTATGCGCGATCAGTCGGCGGCGCGCTTGGTGAACCGCCGACGCGCGACGAGGGCCGCGGCCGCGGCGCCGAACAGCAGCACCATCGGGGGTGCCGGAACGGGGGCGGGTGGCCCGCCGCTCGAGCCGGTGCTGCCATTGCCGCCGCCGTTCGAGCCATGCCAGCCGCCGTTCGAGCTCCAGCCGCCATTGCTGCTCCAGCCTGCGCTGCTCGATCCATAGCTCGACGACGAGGTCGAGCTCGATCCGCTGCTGGTCGACGACACGGTGCCGCCCGAGCTGCTGCTGGTCGACGACGCGACGTTGCCGCTGGACGAGGAAGACACGTTCCCGCTGGACGAGGACGAGACATTGCCGCTGGACGAGGAGGACACGTTACCGCTGGACGACGACGATACGTTCCCGCTCGACGAGGAGGATACGTTACCGCTGCTCCCGCCGCTGGCGGACGACGAGGTGCTCGACACCGACGCGCCGCCGGTGCTGGACGACGATCCGCCCGTCGATGATCCGCCCGTGGATGACCCGCCGGTGGATGACCCGCCGGTCGACGAGGTGCTGCTGACGCCACCGCTCGAGGTCGAGCCGCCGCTCGTGCTCGATGAACCGCCGCTCGTGCTCGACGAGCCCCCGCTCGAAGTCGACGAGATGACGATGCTGCCGCCCGAGCCGCCACCGCCGAAGAAACCGCCGCCAAAGCCGCCGCCGCCAAAGCCTCCACCCGGGCCGCCGCCGCCGAAAAAGCCGCCGCCGCTGTTTACCGGCACGGCGGTCGGGCTGCCGGCGCCGCCCACGAACGGGTCGGCGAACCCCACGGGCACCGGGGGCGCGTTGGCGACCGTCACCATGGCCGGCGCGCAGGCGGTGGTGCGTGTGGTGACGACGCGACGGATGCGCGGACGGGCGACGGCGCCAATTTGGCGGGGGACAACGCGCTTTGTCATCGTCTTGGCCTGAATCGCGCGCTTCGGACGCTCGGCGACATGGACGGCGCCGCCGCCGATGATCGCGCCTCCGCAGGCACACGCGCATAATTTGGCCAAGGCCATCCGCACCGACATACTCAAAGTCTCTCTCGTTGCCGACGCGCAGACGACGTCGGATCGCGTTCACGGCACTCGGACACCGTGTTCGCACAAAGCGCAAAACAAAGCGTTAAGCGCAAGCGCCCATGACGTGATCTGGTGGTCATTCTTACAATATCGCGACGGGCGGGGCGCTCAATACGCAGACCGTGCCGTGGCGGGACAGTTGTCGCATCTAGGATCATGGCGACGGGCTCGTTCGCGGGACTCGCTGAGGCCGTAGGCGGGCGGTGTAACCCGGATGCATCGGTACGCAAGAATGTGTCTTCATTATCGATCCAAGCGCAAGTCTGCTCGCTTGTGGTCCGGAACACGTAAGACTATAGGCCCTTTCACCATTTGGGGGTGGCTTCGAGACGCGGCTTTTCGCGCCGACCGGCCAGAGGGAGAGTGGTATGGCAACGGTAATGAATCGCGTAGACGAGCACGGTACCAATCTTGCAGCAGCCAATGATGCCGACGGCTATCGACCGACGGCCGACGAGCCGTTCATGAGCCTGCGTCAGCAGGCCTATTTCCGGCAGAAGCTGCAGCAGTGGAAGGACGCTATCCTGCGGGAATCGCAGGAAACCCTGTCGCAGCTCCAGGTCGATTCGCTGCGCGAGGCGGATCTGACCGACCGTGCGTCGAGCGAAACCGACTGGTCGATCGAACTGCGGACCCGGGATCGCCAGCGCAAGCTCGTCTCGAAGATCGAGGCGGCGATCCGCCGGATCGACGATGGCGAATATGGCTATTGCGAAGTCACGGGCGAACCGATCAGCCTGGCCCGCCTCGAGGCGCGGCCGATCGCGACGATGACCGTGGAGGCGCAGGAACGCCACGAGCGCAACGAAAAAATCTCCCGCGAGGACTGATATCGGATCGGCGAACAGCGCATAGGCACGTGGTCCGCCTTCTGATATATGCGACGCATATCTCGACGTCGGGACACAGGAACACGGATGGACATGAGAAACCAAGGGTCGTTGGGCGCCGAGGGTGCGGCAGGGGCCGGCGCCGGGGAGTCCGTCGAGGATAGCGCAGACCCGGGCCAGAACCGGCCGGTTCGTGACAGCCTGCTGATGATTGCGCGGTTCAGCTATGCCGACGGTGCGGGTGTGTACGAGGTGCGGGTCCGCAACCTGTCCGAAGGCGGGCTGATGATCGAGTTCGATCGGCCGCTCGCCGTCGATACGCCGGTCACGATCGACCTGCGCGGGATTGGTGAGGTTACCGGACGGGTGGCGTGGTGCACGCAGGGCCGTCTGGGAATCGCGCTCGACGAGACGATCGACCCGATGAAGGCGCGCAAGTCGGTCGGGCAGGGGCAGACGACGCCGACCTTTGCCAAGCCGATCGTGTTCCGGGAGCCGCGGTCGCGGTGACCTCGTTCGGCAGAGCGGGGCATCGTTAGGTTGCCGGTAACGGTTGAATAGGGGCTGACTAAAGAGGCGGTGGTGGCGTATCCGGCACCCCGCCAGTCCGGCTTTCCCGAGGGGGAAGGAATCGGAAAAGCCGGAACCGCGTGACGACAGGCCGATCGCCCGCCGCCACGAACGGCGTGGGGTCTAGAGGTTGGCGAGTTCTTCCTTCAGGCGAAGCTTCTGCTTCTTCAATCCTGCGAGCGCCAGCGCGTCGGGCATGGGCCGGTGTACCTCTTCGGAAATCCGGCGGTCGAGCATTTGATGCTTGGTTTCCAGCGCAGCCTGGTGCGTCGTTTGCATGGTGGAAAAACTCCTTCTGCATTCGTGTTGGGGTGCTGAGTAAACCATCGCCCCAGCTAAAAGTCTTTAACGAAGATTGGTGAATCGACCGGGCGAGCCGTCGCGTGCGACGGGCCGAGTCCTGTGACCACGGACGGCGCGCGTCGGGCAGTTTGGTGCTCGCGCAATGCCACGCATTTGCTAAGGACTGCGTAGCAGGGGTGGGCGAAGGACATGATGGTGGACGAGGCACAGATCAGGGTCCGGCTGGACGAAATCCGGACCGAGCATCGCGACCTCGATTCGGCGATCGCCGCGCTCTGGTCGCTCACCGTTCCCGACCAGCTGCAGATCGCCCGGCTCAAGAAGCGCAAGCTGCGGCTGCGCGACGAAATTGCCGCGTTCGAGGACCAGTTGATCCCCGACATCATCGCCTGATCCGTCCGAGCACGCGCGGATGCGGGGCGTGATTTCGGCCAGCGCCTTCAAATTGCGTCATAATATAGATGGAGCGGTCGATCGAAGCGGCGCGTTTCGGGACACATCCTGGCGCATCGATGCGTTTTCCCGATGGGCGCGGCGATGCGGCTATGGCAGTCGGGCAGAATGATTGGTCGACCGCCCGAACTGCCCCTGCAAGACCGCATGATCGGTGCGCTGTACCGTGAGGCGATGCGGCTGGCCGAAGAGGCCCGGGCCTATTTCGACGATACGGGACGGACCGACCGGGACGGGCTCGAACCGCTCGTCCGCGTCAGCCTGAGCTGTGAATCGCTCAAGGTCACGACCCGGTTGCTCCATGTCCTCGCGTGGTTGCTGACGCAGCGCGCGGTCCAGGCGGGTGAACTCACGCGGGGCGAGGCGCTGGATCCGGCGCGGCGGCTCGGCGAGGCGCCGGTGACCGATGACGCGATGCTGGCGGCGTTTCCGCCCAGCGCGAGGGCGTTGATCACCGCGAGCATGCAGCTTCACCGGCGCGTCGCGCTGCTTGACGCCGCGCTCGATGCGCCACGGCCCGCCGCCAGCCCCGCCTTGTCGATGCAGGATCGCCTCGCCCGCGTCCTCTAATGCCGCTGGCGGGGCGTACCGCCAGACGAGCCTGGCCTAGGCGAGGCCAAGCCGGGTGCGTGCCGCGCGATATTCGCGCTCGAGCCGGTCGACGCGGTCGGCGACGCTCTCGACTGCGGTGACCGCGCCGATCCCCTGGCCCGATCCCCAGATATCCTTCCACGCCTTGGGCTTCGATCCACCCTCGGCATTGGCGCCGGCCCCGAAGTTCATCGTCTTCAGATCGCCCTCGGGCAGCGCATCGGGATCCATCCCCGCCGCGACGATTGACGCGCGCAGGTAATTGCCGTGCACGCCGGTGAACAGGTTCGAATAGACGATGTCCGCCGCGCGCCCCGCGACGATGCCGTCCTTATAGGCCTGGTCGGCATTCGCCTCGACGGTCGCGATGAAGGGCGAGCCGATATAGCCGAAATCGGCGCCCATCGCCTGCGCCGCGAGCACCGCGTCGCCGGTCGCGATCGCGCCCGACAGCGCGAGCGGACCGTCGAACCACTGGCGAATCTCCTGGATGATCGCAAACGGCGACAGTCGCCCGGCATGGCCGCCGGCGCCCGCGGCGACCGCGATCAGGCCGTCGGCACCCTTTTCGATCGCCTTGCGCGCGAACCGGTCGTCGATGACGTCGTGCAGCGTGATCCCGCCCCAGCCATGCACTGCAGTGTTCAGATCCTCGCGTGCGCCGAGCGAGGTAATGACGATCGGCACCTGCCATTTGGCACAGGTTTCGAGATCGCGTTCGAGCCGGTCGTTCGACTTGTGGACGATCTGATTGACGGCGAACGGTGCCGCCGGACGGTTGGGATTGGCGCGGTTGTGCGCGCTCAGTTCCTCGGTGATCCGGTGCAGCCATTCGTCGAGCATCGCCTGCGGTCGCGCATTGAGCGCCGGGAAGGACCCGACGATCCCCGCCTTGCACTGGGCGATCACCAGGTCGGGTCCGGAAATGATGAACAGCGGCGACCCGATCACGGGCAGGCGCAGGCTCTTTAGAATAGCGGGTACGGTCATGGCGCGTTTCATAGCGCAGCCGAAACGGCTGCGCTAGCACTCTGGTTAGAGCGGCAGTCACGTGTGATTGCCATGTGACCGCAAATGCTTAGAGCGGTCGGCATAGAATGTTCCGGAGATGTGCCGCCATGAAGTTTGCCGTTGCCGCCCTGCTGGCGCTGTCCGTGTCTGCGCCCGCGCTTGCCGCACGTCAGTTGCCGCGCAGCGTCGTGCCGATTCTGTACGATATCCAGGTACGCCCGGATGCGAAGGCGATGACGTTCAGCGGCACCGAGACGGTGACCATCGACGTCAAGCAGGCGACCCGGACGATCCAGCTGAACGCGGCGGATCTCAACGTCACTTCAGCGACGTTCGACGGCCGCCCCGCCACCATGAAGGCGGACGCTGCCGCGCAGCTGCTCACGGTGACGCTGCCCGCGGCGGCGAGCGTCGGGCGGCACAGCCTGGCCTTTGCCTGGACGGGCAAGATCAACCAGTCCGCGTCCGGGCTGTTCGCGATCGACTATGCCAATGCCGACGGGTCGTCGTCGCGGATGCTCGCGACGCAGTTCGAGGCCCCCGACGCGCGCCGGTTCGCACCGATGTGGGACGAGCCCGCGTTCAAGGCGAAGTTCCGCCTGTCCGCGGTCGCGCCGGGCGCGCAGCTTGCATTCTCGAACATGCCTGCCACGGCGATCACGAAGCAGGCGGACGGCACGCAGCTCTACAAGTTCGGCGAGACGCCGCTGATGTCGAGCTATCTGCTGTTCCTCGGCATGGGGGACATGGAGCGCAAGACTCTGATGGCCGGCAAGACCGAGATCGGCATCATCAGCCGCAAGGGCGTCGTCGACCAGGGCGACTATGCGCTCGCCGCCGCGAAGGACCTGCTCGCCTATTACAACGACTATTTCGGCCAGCCCTATCCGCTGCCCAAGATGGACATGATCGCGGGGCCGGGATCGAGCCAGTTCTTCGGCGCGATGGAGAATTGGGGCGCGATCTTCTATTTCGAGAACGAATTGCTGTTCGATCCCAAGCGCGCGACCGAAAGCGCGAAGCAGCGCATCTACACCGTCGTCGCGCATGAAATGGCGCACCAGTGGTTCGGCGATCTGGTGACGATGGCCTGGTGGGACGATCTGTGGCTGAACGAGGGGTTCGCCTCGTGGATGGAGGGCAAGTCGAGCGGCGTGCTCGTGCCAGCGTGGAAATCTGAGGCGGCCGCGGTGTCGGGCGAGCGCGAGGGGGCGATGGGGATCGACGCAACGTCCGCGACGCACCCGATCATCCGCAAGGTCGAGACCGTCGACCAGATCGGCGAAGCGTTCGACGGCATCACCTATTCGAAGGGGCAGGCCGTGATCGGCATGCTCGAATCAACGCTCGGCCCCGACGTGTTCCGCAAGGGCATCCGCAGCTACATGGCCAAGTATAAATACGGCAACACGGTCACCGAACAGCTCTGGGCCGAACTGTCCGCGGCAGCCGGCAAGCCGGTCGCCGAGATCGCGCACGACTTCACCTTGCAGGGCGGCGTGCCGCTGGTGACGATGACGGGCGCGACCTGCAACGGCGGCGTCACCACCGCGACGCTGACGCAGGGGCGGTTCGGGCTGGATGCGGCATCGAAGACGCCGCAGACCTGGCACGTGCCGCTGGTCGTGGGCAATCTCGGCGGTGCGCAGACGGCGACGATCGTCACCGGCGCAGCGTCGTCGCGAGTCACGATCCGGGGATGCGGTACGGTCGTCCTCAACCGCGGCAAGGGTAGCTATACCCGCGTGATGTACGACGATGCGGGGCATGCCGCGATCGTCCGCGACTATGCCAGACTAGACCTCGCCGACCGGCTGGGTACGCTCGGCGATGATTTCGCACTCGCGGCGGGCGGCTATCAGGACCTGTCGCGCTATTTCGCGGTGATGGACAAGGTCGGGCCGGACGCGGATCCGCTCGAATGGTCGTCGATCGCAGGTGCGCTCGGCCGGATCACCGGGCTGTACGACGACACCCCGCTCGAGGCGCCGCTGCGCGCGCGGTCGGTCGCGATCCTCGGCCCCGTGCTCGCGCGGATCGGCTTCGAGGCTAAAGCGGGCGAATCGCCACTGACGAGCAATTTGCGCGAGACGCTGGTCGGGCGGCTCGGCACCAATGGCGATACGGGCGTCGCGGACCGCGCGCGGCGCTATGTCGCGGCGCTGGCGACCGATCCGACCGCGATCCCGCCGGCGATCCGCCAGCCGATCCTGTCGACCTATGCGGTCAATGCGACCCCGGCGGAATGGGATGCGCTGCTTGCGCTCGCCAAGGCGGAGACTAGCCCGGTTGCCAAGAACCGGTTCGTGACGCTGCTCGGGGCCGCGCGTGATCCCGCAACTGCGGGGCGGGCGCTCGCGCTGCTTAAGACCGACACGATCTCCGCGCCGCAAAAGGCCGGGCTGCTCCGCGCGGTCGCAGGGGCGCATCCCGACCTGGCGTTCGACTGGGCGGTCGCGAACCGTGAGCTGGTCGAGAGCTTCCTCGAGGCGAGCACGCGATCGGGCTATATCGTCGGGCTCGGCGCGGGCTCGAACGATCCGGCGATGCCGGGGAAGATCAGCGCCTTTGCGGACAAGTATCTGCCCGCCTCGTCGCGGGGCGGCGTGACGCGGTCACTGTCGACGATCGCGGTCCGCAAGGCCGCCGCCGACCAGCTGCGTTCCGCCGTCACCAAATGGGTCGCCGGCTGACACAACGGCGCCGGATCCCGGGCGATGTCCCGGGATCCGGTGCTCACCCCTAGTCGATGCGCGTCAGTCCGGTTGCGCAGGCGCGGGCCTTCTCGACATAATGCTGGGCGGAAACGCGGAGCGCCGCGATCGCCTGTTCATCGAGCTGCCGGACCGCACGCGCCGGGCTGCCGATGATCAGGCTGCCCGCGGGGAAGGTCTTGCCCTCGGTGACGAGCGCGCCGGCGCCGACGATGCAGTCCTCCGGGATCACCGCATGGTTGAGCAGGATCGCCCCCATGCCGATCAGCGACCGGTCGCCGACCGTGCAGCCGTGAAGGATGGCGTGATGGCCGATCGTGCAATCCTCGCCGATCCGAAGCGGCGCGCCGGGATCCGAATGGAGCATCGCGCCCTCCTGGATGTTGCTCCGCGCGCCTATGACGATCGGCGTATTGTCCGCGCGGACGACCGCCCCGAACCAGACACTTGCCGCCTCGGCCAGCTGGACGTCGGCGATCAGATCGGCGCTGGGCGCGACCCAGGCGGTCGGGTGGCAGGTGGGGCGTTTGTCGCCCAGGGCATAAAGCGGCATCGCAAAGTCTCTCCGTCGAACCCGCGGGCTGCGACGAAGCCCGAAACGACACCGCCGCACCGCAGATCATCGGTTCGATGTCTGCGATACGGCGGGATCGTCTGCAAGGGCGGCAGGACAGGCCGTCAGGCGACGGGCGGCATGCCCTTGATCACCTTGTCGAGCGTCAGCGGATATTCGCGGATCCGGACGCCACAGGCATTGTAGACCGCGTTCGCGACCGCAGCGCCGACGCCGCAGATGCCGAGCTCGCCGACACCCTTGGCCTTCATCGGTGACGACTTGGCATCGGTCTCGTTCATGAAGAACACGTCCTGATAGGGCACGTCGGCATGCACCGGGACATGATATTCGGCCATGTCGTGATTGACGAAATAGCCGAACCTTTTGTCGACGACCGCATCCTCCATCAGTGCCGCACCGACACCCATGGTCATCGCACCGATGACCTGGCTGCGCGCCGATTTGGGGTTGAGGATTCGTCCGGCGGCAAACGCACCGCTCATCCGGCGTACCCGAACCTCGCCGGTCGCCGAATCGACCGCGACCTCGACGAAATGCGCGCCGAAGGTCGACTGCGCATAGGTCTTGGTCAGATCGCCGAACTCGATCGAATCCTCCGCCGACAGGCCCGCATCGCCCGCCGCCTCGGCGAGCGAGACGCTGCGGTTGCCCGACTTCACCTTGCCGTCCTCGAAGACGATGTCGGTCGGGTCGAAGCCGAGCTTGCGTGCGACGCTGTCGCGCAGGGCCGAACAGGCGGCATAGACGCCCGCAGTCGAGCTGTTGCCGCCCCATTGGCCGCCCGAGCCGGACGAGACGGGGAAGCTGCTGTCACCGAGCAGGACGATCACTTTGTCGAGCGGGACGCCCATCATCTCGGCCGCGGTCTGCGCGATGATCGTGTAGCTGCCGGTGCCGATGTCGGTCATGTCGGTGGCGACGGTGACGACGCCCTTCTTGTCGATGCCGACGCGCGCGCCCGACTTCATCGTGACATTGTCACGGAAGGCGGACGCCATGCCCATGCCGATGAGCCAGCGGCCTTCGCGGACCTGGCCCGGTACGGGATTGCGCTTGTTCCAGCCGAACCGCTCCGCGCCCGTCCTGAGACAGCCGACGAGATCGCGTTGCGAGAAGGCGCGCTTGGGCGATTCGGGATCGACCTGCGTGTCGTTGACGATGCGCAGCTGGACCGGATCCATCTTCAGCGTCTCGGCAAGCTCGTCCATCGCCGCCTCGAGCGCGAGCAGCCCGACCGCCTCGCCGGGGGCGCGCATCGCGTTGCCCTCGGGAAGGTCGAGCGTCGCGAGCCGCGTCGCGGTCATCCGGTTCGCGCCTGCATAGAGCAGCCGGGTGACGTTCGGCGCAGTCTCGGGTCCACCGCCGGGGAGATCGCCCGACCAGCTTTCATGCGCGATCGCGGTGATCGTGCCGTCCTTGCGCGCGCCGATCCGCAGCCGCTGGATCGTCGCCGGACGGTGCGTGGTGTTGTTCATGATCTGCGGACGGGTCAGCGCGACCTTGACGGGCTTGCCGCCGATCGCGCGCGAGGCGAGCGCGGCCATCACCGCATCGCTGCGGATCCAGAGCTTCGACCCGAAGCCGCCGCCGACGAAGGGCGACAGGACGTGGATGTCCTCCTTGGGAATGCCGAGCGTCTCGCTCATGTCGCGCACCGCCCAGTTGAGCATCTGGTTCGACGTCCACAGGGTCAGCTTCGACCCCGTCCACGCAGCGGTGGTCGCATGCGGTTCCATCATCGCATGGCTCTGATCGGGCGTGGTATAGGTCTGGTCGAGCTTGACCGGGGCCTTGGCAAACGCGCCGGCGAAGTCGCCGATCGCGGTATCGGGCTTGCCGTCCTTCGGCTTCACCGCGGCGGATTTCTCCGCGGCGAGATCGAACTTCCCTGCGCTGCGGGCATAGGTGACGCGGACCAGCTTGGCGGCAGCGCGCGCCTGTTCGAACGTCGACGCGACCACGATCGCGACGGCCTGGTCGAAATGCTGGACGTCGGGGCCCGCGAGCATGCGCGCGGTATGCGCCTGCGCCTTGGCCACCGTACCGGCATTTTCGTGCGTCACGACGGCGAGGACGCCCGGTGCAGCCTTGGCTTCGGCAGAGTCGATCCGCTCGATCCGGCCCTTGGCGATCGCGGCACCGACGATATAGCCATAGACCGCGCTGGGGGCGGCGTCGTTGCGTTCATAGGCATAGCGCGCGGTTCCGGTGGTCTTGCGCTTGCCGTCGATGCGGTCGACCGGTTGGCCGACGACCTTCATGCGGTCGATCGGGTTGGTCGTTGCGGGGGTGTCGAACTTCATGGCGATCAGGCCTTCGCTTCTTCGAGCACTGCGTGGATCGTGCGTTCGATCAGCGGCAGCTTGAATGCATTTTGCGACGTCGTGCGGGCGCCAGCCAGAACGGCCGCGGCCGTGGCCTTGGCACCCTTGGGCAGTTGCGCCTCGGCAGCTTCGACCCGCCACGGCTTGTGCGCGAGGCCGCCAAAGGCAAGGCGCCCGCGGCCATCGGGCTGGACGACCGCCGCGACCGACACCAAAGCGAACGCGTAGGAGGCACGGTCACGCACCTTCTGGTAGATGTGCGTGCCGCCAATCGGCTTTGGCAGCGTGACTGCGGTGATCAGCTCACCCGGGGCGAGCGCGGTCTCGATATGCGGCGTCGTGCCCGGCAACCGGTGGAAGTCGGCGATCGGGATGGCGCGCGTCTGGCCGGCCGAATTGACCGTCTCGACGGTCGCATCGAGCACCCGCATCGCGACTGCCATGTCGCTCGGGTGCGTCGCGATGCACGCATCGCTGGTGCCCATGACCGCGAGATTGCGGTTGAAGCCACCGATTGCCGCGCAGCCGCTGCCCGGCTGGCGTTTGTTGCAGGGTTTGGTCGTGTCGTAGAAATAGGGGCAGCGGGTCCGCTGGAGCAGGTTGCCCGCGGTGGTCGCCTTGTTGCGCAGCTGGCCGGACGCGCCCGACACCAGTGCCCGGCTGAGCACGCCGTAATCCTTGCGAACGCGGGCGTCGGCGGCGAGGTCGGTGTTGCGGACCAGCGCACCGATCCGCAGGCCGCCGTCGCTGGTCGGTGCGATCGTGTCGAGATCGAGACCATTGACGTCGATCAGATGCTGCGGCGTCTCGATCTGCAGCTTCATCAGGTCGAGCAGGTTGGTCCCGCCCGCGATGAACTTGGCGCCAGGAGTGCGGACGGCAGCTGCCGCGGCGGCGCTCGCGGTCTTGGCGCGTTCGAAGGTAAAGGCCTTCATGCCATGCGCTCCGTGCCGGCGACGTCGTGGATTGCGTCGATGATGTTCGAATAGGCGCCGCAGCGACAGATATTGCCGCTCATCCGCTCCTGGAGTTCGGCGGTCGTCACCTTCGGCTTGGCGGCGATGTCGCCGGTGGCATGGCTGGGGATGCCTTCCTTGATCTCGTTGAGCGTCGCGACCGCGGAGCAGATCTGGCCCGGCGTGCAATAGCCGCACTGATAGCCGTCATGCTTGACGAAGGCGGCCTGCATCGCGTGCAGCTTCTCCGGCGTGCCCAGACCCTCGATCGTGGTGATCGAGTCGCCCTCGTGCATCACCGCGAGCGTCAGACAGCTGTTGATCCGCCGGCCCTCGACGATGACCGTGCAGGCGCCGCACTGGCCGTGATCACAGCCCTTCTTCGTGCCCGTAAGCTTCATCTTCTCGCGCAATGCGTCGAGCAAAGTCGTCCGCATATCGACCTCGATCAGGGTATTGCGACCATTGACCTTGAGCGTCACCGGCATCGTCGTCGGCGGGGTCTGTTGCGGTGCCGCCACCTGCGCACCCACCGGGGTCCCGGTCAGGGTCGCGGTCGCTACGCCACCCGCGATCACGCCACGGCGCGATACGGGAAATCCGTCATTGCTGTTCATAAAGATCTAAAGCTCCCTGATCCGCTAACGAACGGATCGCCACGGAACCGGTTGCGTCGCCACGCCGGAATCCGCCCTAACTCGGAAAAAATAGGTATCAGGCGGCTGCCGCGCCATAGGGCGGGACCGGAATAATCGACGGTCTAAGCCAAAAGTCCCAATCCGACACCGTCATTGACCCTTCAAATCGCACGCAATTCTGATATCGTTATGATCACGATCAAGGGATTGAGCGATGCAGAGTTACGCGCAGACGGTTGCTCGACTAAGGTCGATGGCTTTCCTCCTCGAGGAGGCGCTGCGCATCGCGGACGAAGGCGGCAATGCGCTGGTCGGCGCGAAGATCAGCGATTGTGTCGACTGGATCGAACAGGAGCTGACGTCGGTCAATGTGCGCGCCGCGCTCCATCCGATCACCAAACAGGGCAGCGCGGACCCCGCCTGAGGGTCTGGCGCTCGGCGGGTCGAAACCACGTCAGTGGTGGAGCCAGCAAAGGTCCCGTTCTTGAGGATCGTTAGCTGGACCGTCTGGGCATGATTTATCTCGGCGTTTGATAGGCTCGCGCGCGGCCGATGCCAGTTAAGGCAGCCGATAACGGCGGCGATCCGTGACCAGCGTCGCTCGTCCTGACTGTGCGCGCTGCCGGTTGCTGCAGCGCGCGCGCAGTCCGCGTCCTCGCGCTTTCATCGGTGCCGCGACTCGACGTCAAAAAGAGTCGGAGATGGAGCGATGGACAGTCTGCGCCCCCTGTGCTCGGATCTGTGCAGAGGGGAACAGCATGAGACCGATTTTCAGATCTGGAATGGCGCTAACGGCGGTCGCCGCGACGATGGCTTATGGCATGACCCCAGGGGTGGCGCGCGCCCAGGTCGCAGATCCCCTAGCGATGACGACCGATCCCGCAGATCGCGCGGTGATGGCGGAGGCAGCGTCGGCGATTGCCGGACGATCGCCCGACATCGCCCGGCTCGATGCGGTCCTTGCCAAACTGCCGCGGCCGACGCCGCTGCGCGGCATGGTGCAGACGGTGCGGGCCGGTGTTCTCGCAAGCGCGCAGGCGACCGGCCCCGCGGTCGCGGCGATCGAGGAGGCGCTGCGGCTTCTGCCGGATGATCCGCGGCCGAAACTCGTCGCGACGGGCATCTATACGTTTTCCGGTTCGCCGCAGCGCGCCGCGGATCTCCTCCTCCAGGCCAGCCGGCTTGCGCCTGAGATGACGCGGCATTTCGACCGCTACGTCGTCATGGCGTTGACGGGGCGTTTGACCGAGATCGGCGACCGGAGCCGGGCAGACCGGCTCAACGCCCGGCTTGGCGAGATCGGCTTCAGTTCGGGGCTCGCGCCCGAGCGCTCGACCGCAGCCTTGTCCCGCACGCGCGAGGCGATGCGGATGTCGCCAGGCGCATCGACTGACGAGGCGGCAAACCTCGTCACGACGATCGGCGATCCGGACGATCTGCTCACACTCTATATCGACCGACGCTATGCACCGCTCTGGCCGCGGATCGCCGAGTGGGCCGGTGCCGATCTTGCCGCCCAGTCGCGACGCTACCTCGACGAGCTGCGCGGCGACTGGGCGGCGGCTGCCGATTTCGACACCGCTACGCCCTATGCGCGTCGCCTTTCCCGCCTCGAGGCGTATCCCGCGGTGCTCGGCCTGTTTCTGCCGATGTTCGACGGGATTGAGGCCGGGGCGGCGGTGCCCGTGGAGGCTCGGGCCGCGGGCGCGCCGCGGGGCGAGGGCGTGTTCCTCGCGCCGATCGTCGCCAGGGCGCTGGCGCATCAAGGGCGCTATGACGAGGCTCGGGCATTGCTTGCCAGGGTCGCGACGACCGTGCCGGCCGAGGACCAGGGCAATGGCCTCAATCTCGACGGCGCCTATCTGACGCTTGCTGCAATGGAGACCGACTGGCCGCAGGTCCTCACGCGCGCCGACGTCTTTCTCGATCGGGCGAAACGATACGGGAGCAACGTCAACCGCGCGTCCGTCCTGCTCGTCAAAGCCTGGCAGGCCTGTGCGCTCGCCCGCACCAGCCAGAGCGCTGCCGCCGAACCCGTCACCGCAGAGGTGCTGTTGGACGAAGCGCTGGTGCCGGGCGCCGCGATGCAGATGTATGTCTGTCGGGGCGACCCGGCCGCAGCACGCGCGCTCGTCATCCGCCGGCTCGCTGACGAGACGACCCGCGACTGGGCATTGCGCTATGTCCAGCCGACCGGCTCCGCAACGACGACGCCGCTCGACCGGTTGACGGACCCGGTCGACGACGCGGTCCGGACCGCGCCCGACGTCGTCGCCGCGGCGACGCGGGTAGGGCGGATCCTGCCGAATCCCGTCAGCGTCGGGCTGCCGCAGGGGTTCGATCCGTTCCGCCTCCAACCGCGAAAGACGCCGCTGGACGCGAACGCAGTCTAGGCGGCCGCGACGCCGATCGACCTCAGTCGCCGCACTGGGTCATTGGCACCGGCGCCGAATCGATCCGCACGTCGGATACCGACACCCCAAGCGCGCCGTCGGTCGCCAGCACGAAGGGCGCGGTGACATCCGCCATGTCGACACCGCGCTTGGCAAAGCATTGCAGCGGCACGACGACCTGGCGCCATTCGCCCGGCGTACCGGTCGCTAGCGTCCTGGTGATCGGGACGGTCACCACGGCGCCGTCATGGCCGACCATGCCGAGCGTGACGGGTGCGCTGGCGGCGCGATCGACGCGCAGGTCGACGACGAGGCTCAACTCGCCATTGCTCTCCCGCGTAAGATCGAGCGGACGATCCGCCTCGATGCGTGCCTCGGCCGCACCGCCCGACCAGACGAGGCTGCGTGCATCCTCCTGGCGGCGGCGGTCGACCGCCGAGGCGGTGAGCCGCCGGTTCGTCGTCGTCGCATTGACGCCGAGGAGGCGGACTTTCGACTGCCCCTGTTCAGCGAGGACGAGCGACCAGCCTTCGGGGACGCGACCCTTGCCGAACACGATGCCGCTCGATGCCACGGCGAGTCCGGCGGGGCGCGTCTCGTCGAGCTTCGCGACGGTGCCCGGCTTGGCGTAGCTCAACCCATAGCCGTAGGCGAACAGCGGGTCATAGCCGGGGTCTGTGCTGTTGAGCACATATTGATCGGGGCGTTTGGGCCAGGAGAAGCTGAGCTTGCCGCGGAAGTCGTTCGCGATGCGCCCGTCCTTGGTGCGGAACAGCACGTCGGCGACGCCGCCGCCCTCGCTGCCCGGCAGGAACGCCGCGACGAACGCATCGGCGGCATTGAGCTCGGCGTTCACCCAGAGCGGTCGTCCGGAGAGGAATACCGCCACCACCGGCACGCCCGCCGCCTTGAGCTTGCGGAGCAGCGCGAGATCGGCCTTGTCGTCGGGGCTATAGTCGAGCGTCGGGCGGTCGCCCTTGAACTCGGCATAGGGCTGTTCGCCGAACACGACGATCGCAGCATCGGGCTTCTTCGCGAAGTTGCCGTTCGCCGACAGCGTCGCGGTGCCGCCCGCCGCCTTGACCGCCGCGTCGATGCCCGACCAGATCGACTGGGCATTGGGGAAGTTCGCATTGGTGAGGCCGCTACCCTGCCAGGTCAGCGACCAGCCGCCCGCCTGTTGCGCGATATCATCGGCACCGCCGCCCGCGACCAGGATGTTGGCCGAGGGTTTGAGCGGCAGCAGCCCGCCTTGGTTCTTGAGCAGCACCAGTGACTCGCGCACCGCCCGCCGCGCGATCGCACGGTGGTCGGCCGCGCCGATCCGCTCCATCTTGCCCGCAAGCGCGCGCGACGACGGCCGCCCGCGGTCGAACGTGCCCGCGCGCAACTTGACGCGGAGGATGCGGCGAACCGCGTCGTCAAGCCGCGCGGCAGAGATCTCGCCCGACTGCGCCTGTTTCAGCGTGTTGGCGTAAAGCGTCTTCCAGCCGCTGCCCGAATACATGAACATGTCGAGCCCGGCATTGATCGCGGAAGCGCAGCTCTCGTTCGAACAGCCCTCGACCTGGCCGTGGCCGTTCCAGTCACCGACCACGAAGCCGTCGAAATGCAGCCGGTCTTTGAGCACGCCGGTCAGCAGGCTCTTATTGCCGTGCATCTTGGCGCCGTTCCAGCTCGAGAAGCTCGCCATCACCGATTGCGTACCTGCCTCGATCGCGGCGGGGTAGCCACCGAGATGAATGTCGCGCAGCGTCGTTTCGGGGATCAGTGCATCGCCCTGGTCGCGCCCGCCGGTGCCGCCGTCGCCGAGGAAATGCTTGGTCGTCGCGATCACGCGGTCGGGGGCAAGGAAATCCCTGGTGCCGACCTTGCCCTGCACGCCCTCGATCACCGCGCCGGCGAAATCGGTCTGGACCGCGGGTTCTTCCGAATAGCTTTCATAGGTGCGGCCCCAGCGATCGTCGCGGACCACCGCGAGCGTCGGCGCGAAGGTCCAGTCGATCCCGGCGGCGGCGGTCTCGATCGCGGTCACATGGCCGATCTCGCGCATCAGGTCACGGTCGCGCGTCGCACCAAGGCCGATATTATGCGGGAAGAGCGTCGCACCGGGAATGTTGTTGTTGCCGTGCACCGCGTCGGTGCCCCAGATCACCGGAATGGCGGGCCGACCGTCGCTGCGCGCCATCGACGCATCGTAAAAGGCATCCGCGAGCTTCAGCCACTCGATCGGCGGCGCGAGATCGTCGCCGTTCGGCCCCGAATTGCCCCCGTTGAGGATCGAGCCGAGCTTGTAGGTGCGCAGGTCCGCGGGGGTGATGCTGGCGATGTCGACCTGGATCAGCTGGCCGACCTTGTCCTCGATCGACATGCGCGCGACGATCGCGTCGAGCCGCGCTTCGATCTTCGCGGCGCGCAAAGGCATGGCCTTGGCGGTCGGCCAGAGGCCTGGATTCGCGACCGCCGAAAGCGGTGTGGACGCCGGGTTTGCGGCTGGCGCGGCAGATGTCGGAGCAGATGTTGGAGTAGATGTCGGGGCAGGGGCAGGGGGCGGCGAGGCTGGCGGTCGCGACGCGATCGGCGAGGCCGCGGTCTGTAGCAGCAGTGCGATCGTCACCGATGAGAAACCCGTCGACATCCTTATCTCCCTGATCCCGGTTCGAAGCGCTTCGACTGATGCCGACGCCCCCGGGCATTGCCACCCTGCTATCGCCGCAGCGGGGCGTCGGGCAAATCATTTACGTTACA